>NZ_CP133597.1:0-1200000 GCF_031200575.1 Ferroplasma sp.
CCCAGCTCGAAACAGGAAAATAATTATAAATTCTATATTTTTTAATTTAGAATATGGTTAATCTAAAATTATTATAAATAAGTTTTATCTTCTATTAAACTTTGTAAAAGGAATTCATTATACCTAATTTCTCTAACAATATGGAAGTATTCTAAAGTTAAAGATATTCCTGAAACAATTACTATTATCAATCCTATGAATAGTATTAATGGAAAAACACCAATGTTGCTATTGTTGTATAAATACAAAAGTAGTAATGAACTCAATAAAATTGCAGTAACCAGATAAAATAAAATTTTTTTCATTTTTTCCAAATTTGTGATTTGGGAATTAACAATTTTAGTTATATCCATGGAATTATATTGATGTGAAATATATTAATATAACGTTAATATCCCATCGGTTTGATATGAAGTAGTCAATTGATATAAAATGTCAACCCATAGAATAAGATCTTTAATGACAGTATATAAGGAAGTCATAAAATTAGAAATAAGGCTTTCCCACAAAGTATTTAAATAAATATGAATTGTCTACTTATGACATTGCCGGTTAACTTTAACAAAAATTTAAGCATCCAGTCTTCCAGGAAAAATAATATTTCAATATCCTATTTCAGAGGAGAAGAACTGGAACAGATCTTTGATTATACAAAAAATAAGATCCTGAATAACAGGAACCATGAAGCACTTTACAGGAGATATTATTTTTTAATGAAAGCCCTCCTGCATACCGGTGCCAGGATAGAAGAGATTGTTCCATACCATCGGGATGAATACGTAGATAAGAAAGGGATTCATAAAGAAATAACCTCTCCTGGCTTAAGGCCAATAGACATTAACCTGGATATTGGTACTGTAACATTGCCTACACTCAAAAAGAAAACAATGAATGGTAAGCTTCCACAGAGAGTGCTGCCTATATCGCAGGATTTTAAGAATGAGTACATGTCATATGCCATGGCCATGCATATAGACATTAAATCAAAGAATCCGTTGTTTCCGATTACCAGAAAAGCAGTAAATAAGTTTATGGGGAAAATGCAGAGTGAGTTGGGATTTGGAATACACCCGCACAAGTTCAGGCATACTTTTGCCGTGACTGCTGTGCTTTCCGGTGTGCCATTAAATGTACTCCAGGAATGGATGGCACACTCAAGCATATTTATAACAAGTGTTTATACACAGATTACGGGCATTGATACTACAAGGTACATGGGCCAGATGGATTATCAGAATTTATGAAAAATGCGAGAGATTGGTTGAAGGATAGATGTAAAATAAATAAAAAAAGAGGGAATTAAAATGTATGATGACGATGATGATGAATGGAATAATGAATTGGATGAGAGAGAAATAGAATATGATAATGAGCTATGCCCCGATTGTAAAAGTGAAATAGAATTTAAGATTCAGATTCATAGAGGCTTCTCAGATTGGGAACATTTAATATGCCCGGTATGTGAACATGATTTTGGAGAAAGAAGAGTTGATGAAGGATACGAATCAAGAATAATAAAAAGAGGTACTAAACAGGAATAATTATAGTGAAACGCATGAAGGTCTTAATGTCTATAAAACCGGAATATGTTAATAGAATATTATCCGGGCAAAAGAAATACGAGTTCAGGAGGAAGATCTGGAAAAATAAAATAACGGATGTCCTGGTATATTCCACTTCTCCAATCCAGAGAATAACAATGGCCTTCAAAGTTAAGAATATCATTTCAGCTCCACCGCAGCTGCTATGGGATAGATACCACGAATATAGCGGAATTTCCAAAGATAAGTTCATTAAATATTTTAAGAATTGTGATACTGGATATGCAATAGAAATAGGCAATATTACGAATTTGGAACCTTACAAATTGAATATAAGGCCACCACAATCATATATGTATATAGATGACTGACTTGGTTCTTAACCACTAAACTCTTAGGTGAAACAACAAGTTAAAATCTAATAATAAGATATAACTTTCACTTAGAGTGGAATAATGATGGAAGATACACAAGGCTCGGAGAGTTTCGATATATTCGTTAGTCACAGTCATAAAGATTATGAAAAAGTCAATTTGTATTTAGAATATGTAAATGATAAAAAAACAGGTCTGGGGAAAATTTTTCCTGTTTTTATAGCCCATAAGGATATAACACCAACTAAACCATGGGAAGAAGAAATAATTAAGGCCCTAAAACATACCAAAATATTTATAGCTTATTTAACACCCAACTTCAAAAAATCTGAGTGGTGTGGCCAGGAATCTGGAATCGCATACGCGAATGACCAATTTATAATTCCATTGATGGATGGGTCTAAACCTTATGGATTTCTAGGAAAATACCAGGGCATGCCAATACCTTCAAATCATAGACACAGCAGATCAGAAACACCAACAACCACTGGATTAAAGGAATTTGCAGTGTCAATTATTAAATCAGCATATGATGACAAGAGATGCAGTAGCATGGTAAGAAATAAGATTTTTGGGCATCTAAATGACATTTCATCATTTAGCCAGACTGATTTAGTGTTTTCATTATTAGAACATTTCAAACCATTTACAGAAGAGGAAAAAACTACCATACTCAAAGCATACGAAGGAAATAAACAGATTAACCAGGCAGGATCAGCAGATTCGTTAATCATGGAACTAAAGCAAAATGAGTGAATGCTATAAATTAACAATCATACTAATTAACTATGCTTTATTGCATTCTATCGAAAATTGCACAAAATACGAATAAAAATTATAAGATATACTTATAAAGTATCTTTATATAATCTAAGAATAATACAGAAAGAACTAAAGGTGATAAATTGCTCTGTGATGAAAAAGCAGTTCTTATAAAAAGGCGTACGTTAGGTGAACACCTTACATCTGTAAATATATTTAAAGAATATATACTGCCCAAAATTAGGGATAAAATAAATAATTATACATGGGTTGATTTATTCGCTGGTGAAGGCAATTTAATATTACCTATACTGGATTTGGTGCCTGAAAATAAAAGAATTGAATTCTTTCATCATAACATATTTCTTTTTGAGGTACAAAAAGAAATGGTTGAAAGAGCTATAAAAAATGCAGAATCGTATGGAATACCAAAATCAATAGCGGAAACAAATATTCAGATAAGAGATACGCTTAAAGAGTATCCTGTACTGAATGTTAAAAAGCCAATTTACCACATAACAAATCCGCCATATCTATATATAGGGTATATAGCTAAACATAAGGAAAATTTTAATCAGCTTGATTATTTTGCCAGAAGCTATAAAGGTTTACAAGATCTATATCAAGTTGCATTGATGAATGATTTACAGAATGGAATAAATCAAATGGTTTATATAATTCCTTCAAATTTTTTATTTGGTGATTCTGTTTCTAATTTAATCAGGATGAGTTTTTTACCTTTGTATAAAATAGATAATGCTATTATATTTGAGAAAAAGATCTTTGAAAATACAGGTGTAAATGTAGTAATATGTTTCTTTGAAAGAACAAATATAAGAAATAGTACTATAAAATTTAAAGCTACAAAAATAAATGGAGAAATAAAAGAAAGAGAATATGTATTATCGCAGAAGAATAATTATAGGGCAGGTAGTGAATTTAATGATTATATTAAGGCGCAAAAAAAGAATATGATTAAAATATCCTATTATTTAACTAAAAAGGAGATTGATAATAACAAAGGGGAAAATAAGGTACTACTATTAAATTCTAAAGAATATAAAAATGGAGAATACACAAAGAAAACATTTTTTGTAAATGATAAGCTTTATGAAAAAATAATAAAAAATCCATTATTTATAAGAACTGTTGACACTGGAAGCGAAAATGGAAAATCCGGATTATATTATATAAAAGAAACTTTTGGCACTGATGGGATATTTGTGGATGGAAATACATATAGAACAAATCCAATACAAGTATTTATTGAGCCATATCTATCTTCGGAGCAAATGAAACAATTGCAATTAACCTTCAACCAAAAGCTAAACGAACTCAGGGATATAACGGATAGTGAATTTATGACTACATATAAGTATAGTAATAATGGAAAATATACAAGAAAATATCTTGGATTGCTACAGGCAAAGAAATTGCTTGAAGTAATAGATATAAAAATTAAAATTCCTGAACAAACTCATCAAACAAAATTGCTGTAATTATATTTTTACCTTTTCTCTCATCTATTTTTCTAATGTAATTCCTGTCAAACCAAACTATCCCATCAAGAATTGCAAAAGAGCATATATTAGGCTCTCTACTATCATTTAAAACATCCAATGCAACGTTCAGTTGATTAGTTTGTGCACCTCCAGAATCGGTGATAAACTTCGCTTCGCCAAAACAAAATCTCTTACCCTTCCTGAATAAAACGTCCAGCCCCTTCTTAGTATCTAACAACTTAATGTCAAGTTCGTCAGTAACATATTTCTTAAGTGTTGAGTCGGAACCTTGTAAAAACACCAAATCTTCCTCTCTATAATATTTAAAGTCAGTATAACTTATAAATTTATATCTCTCCTGCACCCACTTCTTAAAAGAATTTCCCATTTGTCTAGTTGCAGATTTTGGTTTACGCATTTCTTTCAATAAAGAATCCCAATCCATAGATGTTATAGTTTCTCCAAGGCGCTTGATTGTGTCAGGATTATTTTCTATAAGATCACGTCTATATCTGAGCATACTTATATAAGGGTCGTCTATTGGGAATCTCTCAAGGCCTAGGAGCTTCTTTATTAACTCTATGTACGACTTAGTTTCTCGAGATGTGTCATAAGCCTTCTTTATATTATTAATATCTTCAAGCTTTACAGTCCTTTCCTTATTCGATTGGGAAGGATATATAGAAGATAATTTATCAAGGTACTTTTCTCTATTAGCAATATCTTTGCTTTTCTTTACCCAATCTTCCATATTCATCATCCTATAGTTTATTAACTTCTTTAGTTTTCATTAGACTTCACCTTGTTTATATTTCCCCTATCTCTCTGAATCTGGATCATAGCCTGGACATCCGGCAGAGACCAGGCATATTTTGTATGCACACAATTGTATGTTTGATCTACCTCGCACCAGAGCCGTAAAATATTGTTTCCGTTTAATTTTACATAGACAAAAACTACTCTGTCATCTCCTTTGGCATTGTAATTAAACTCATGAATTGCAACATGGTCATCTAAAACGTTGAGATGAGTTAAAGCTGAGAGATTTTTGAATTGGTCTTCATAATTTGGAGGAAGGGTATAACTGGAAACTTCTTCGGCTCTTCTTAATCCTTCGGCTATGCGTTTGCCTTTGCCAGTTAGCTGGATAGCGTATATGCGACGACCAAGCCTCCGTTCTTCAATTGATATTAATCCGCTGTTTTCCAAAAGTGGTAATAATTTATCAATGGTGTGCATGGTACTTACTTGTTGTAAATCTGTTTTTTTTGAACTACCATTGTCTAATAAATAGAGAAGAATAGTAATAGCGTATTTATGAGACAATATATCTTCATCTTTATCCATTTCAAATATGACATTTTAAATAACATATAAACTATATTATATAATCAATAGTCGATATTGACAATTGATAATATTTATATACAACTAACAAATGTCATATTTGACATTAGATGATAAATATGAAAACTGTAGCAAAAGTAGGCAAGTCTGGGCGTGCCCAGATACCGAATGAGATTCGCGTGAAAATGGGAATTTGTGCCGGAGACAGACTCGTAATAGAGATTATAGAGGTAATAAAAAATGACGCTTAATGAAGTTAGAATTTTTGATGATTCTGGCATGCTGGTTTTGCCTGATGATGTGATTGAGGTATGGAAGGAAGAAGAACACATTGTTAAGTGCAGCCATTGCGGATATAGCTACAGGTCCAGGGCAATATACAAAATAAGGCATACATGCCCAAAGTGTAAAGAGGTAATATATTGATGGACGAAAAGGAACTAAGGGATTTTAAGAATTTTATGATTGATGAAATGCGTTTATCACCCTCCACTGTGAAGGACACATTGAGAAGATTGCCATATATTGAAAATAAATCAAAATCAATGGAGAGGGATGATTTGCAGGAACTGGTGCGCATAGAATGGAACACCAAGAGCAATAAGACTGCAAATGAGTACATTAAAATAATCAACAGGTGGCTCAGATTCAAGAATGAAAAGCCCCTGAAATATTTTAAGGAATACGAATCATTTACAGTAAAGATCTGCACACCGGATGCCAAGGAAAAACTTTTAATTGCAGCTTCCAGGCAGGGACCAAGGGAGAAAGCCATATTTTATTTATTGTTTGGCACCGGAGTAAGGCTCGGGGAAGCCGTGAACTTAAAGCTCCAGAATATCAAAAATGACAGGATCTTTGTAACAGGTAAAGGCCAGAAGGAGAGGGAAATATTCCTTCCTTCAGAATCCAGAAATGCGCTGGATGAATACCTTTTAGTAAGGACTCCTGGGAAAACAGCCTCGGATAAGGATTTTCTGTTTACGACAAAAGTGGGAAAGAGAATGTCATACGATTATTTCCGGAATTTATGCAAATTCGTTGCGATGAATGCCGGGATAAAATTCCATCCCCACATGGCCAGGCACACATATGCCACGGAGCTTTTGTTGGCTGGAATGGATGTGGCCTTCGTGTCAAAGCTGCTGGGGCACGAAAATCTTTCAGCGACCCAAAAATACCTGCACCCGAGCCAGCAGGAGGCGATTTACCAGGCTTCAAAAATAAATTTATTTGAAAATCAACATAAAAATAAGTACCAAAATCATAATGATTTAGACCATAAGGATAGGTTGGGATTTGGACCCAAGTAGATGAGATCTGCAGTCTCACGCATAGCTTCTCTGCCACCTATCCGCTTGTATGTATTGCAAATCTATATTTATTTTTTTATGCAGTAAGTCACTTCTGTAACCTGATAGGATAGAAACGGTTATAATTACAAATTTATATTTCATTTTATAAATTTGAACATATTCTATATTACATGACATAGTATGACAATATTATATAAGTATATCATAATTATTTAATATGTTTGAAGAAATGTTTATATACTCAATGATAATTGTTTCTTATGGATTTATATGTGGGTATTTTGAGATGGCAGTTCTGGGAGTTGATCTGGGATATGGAGACACAAAACTGGTAACAGAGAACAATAAAAAGAGTAAGTTCCCATCAAGGTGGTCTCCTGCAGAGGCCAGAGATTGGGGGCTTGGAGGGAATGTTCCTGTACTTTCGATCAAGGGTGGTGATTCTTTCATGTTTGGAGATGATGCAACAGGATCAAATATAAGAGAGCCACAGGGAGATGGCAGGCTTACCGATCCCAATGCTATGCAGTTACTTGCGGGTGCATTATGGAAAAGTGGCATAGGAAAAAAACCCAGAATGCCGATATAGTTCTGTCAAGCGGAACCCAGCTTGGAAGTTTTGACAAAGAAGTAAAAGAAGCGTCCAAACCGCTGGAAGGTATGGAGATAGAGCTACAGGATGCCTCTGGTGACAAGCAAAAGTTCAAAATATCAAAATTGGTTATGAGACCACAAGGTGTTGGTGCGGTCATATATTTGCTTAATCAGGGCCTTATAAAGAAACAATATGGAAATGCAGTGATAATAGATATAGGATACAAAACAACAGATATTTTAACAATAAATCTGAGGAATCTGGAACCCATTACTGCAGAATCTTTCAGCATAGAGGCAGGGGGTAGGAGACGTTGTGTCCGGAATGAGCAAGTCTATCAGCAGGGAAACTGGTTTTGTAGTGTCAGCTGATGTTGCCCGTGATGCTATAGGAGAGAAGGTAACTTTCAAACAGCAGGAAATAGGCGGAAGTGAGGTGTCTGGGCCGTTACTGGATAGTCTGGCACAGAAGATTGTTGATGAGATGAGAGAAAATTTAAGAGACAACCTTGAAAGGATAACATCACTGATTCCTGTTGGGGGTGTTTCTATACTTATAGGAGACAAACTTGAGCAACTGGCTCCTGGATATCTTGTCAAGGTTCCACCTGAAGACATGCAATTTGCAAATGTTCTTGGTTATTCAATTGCCGCCTCGGAAAATAAATAAAATAAATATTTTATAGAGTAAAAATTTATTAATAATGAAATACTTAATTATATAGATGACCCGTGTAGGAATATATACTCACGACTTTAAGTTTTACCATGATATTGTCATGGATTTAAAGAGATGGAATCTGCCCTTTTTCAGCATAACTGACCTTTATGATATACCGTCTGATATAAACGTTATCATGAGCTCAGTTAATGATTCGTTTACACTTCCTGGACAGATAAAGGCAAGGAATTCACTGGAAGGAATAAGGAAATGCCTGCCAATGCTTTTAAACAGGGATGAATTCGATAAAATTGTTATAGGAATTGACCCAGGGCCAAGACCTGGAGTTGCCGTGATGGCAGATGGTGTGCTCATGGAGGCATGGGAATGCCCGGTAATAGGCAATATCAGGGAAAGTGTTCTTCATATTATAGGAGATTACCGCTACCGTTACATCATGATTAAAATTGGAAATGGAGACAGACCAAATCGGGATATTATTATCAAACATTTAAAGAATCTCGCCCCTGTTATAATAGTAAATGAGGAGAATACAAGCACCCCACACAAGGTGCACGATAATGCCCTTTCTGCAGCCAGGATATCACTTATTGATGATAGATACGATATATCAAGGACACCGGTAAAATTTAGCAGAAAGAATATCTATGAAAAAGAGTTCACCACCATTCATTCCCTAATTTAAAAGTTATTTCATATATAATTAAATAAAAGATTTTAGACTGTTGCTATTTAGTTTTCTGGGCTTTCTGCGTTTTCTTGTTTGATTTGGACCTTTTCCACTTTGGTACACGGACTGTATTCCTTCTGCCTGAGGCAACTATCAGGAATATTGCAAATGCAATTGCCACTGCAGCAATGTAGTAAACCCAGTCATAATTGGGCTTTGCACCATTATAGAATACCACAGATGATTTGCCCTTCAGTGTTATGACTGGATTGTTGGTGGTTACAGTTAGGGTGTCCTTTCCCTTATATATAAGGGCTGATGGGGCAGTAATATTATCCTTATATGTTGAATTCCCTTTAATTTCATTTATATGGCTAATGCCAACGGCCTGTGATGATGTACCGTGTGTTACTGTGTATGTCAGGGTTATATTATATATGGGAACAGGGTCAGTATTTTCAACTGTTGCGTTGAAAATTACCGGTTTACTAACATTTATTGTTGGTATGCTTTTTGTATAGGTAATTCTATGACCGGTAGAATTAACTGCATAGGCATCAATGTAGCCGTAAATGCCTTCACATTCTGCCGGTGCAGTAACCTGTACCGAAAATTTTCCATTTGTGGAATTACTGTAATATGATAGTGGTGAAAGGCCTGTATCATTAACTGCCCCAAGGTATGCAGCCATTGAATAATTGTGATAACCTGATGATTCAGTTACGTTAAGGTAGAATGTTTCATTTTCATAAACATAATGCTGTACAGACACGGTGGCTGAGAAAGTAGATGTGGAGGTAGCAGGAGTAGGGGCGTTCTGCATGCCTGATACAGAGGCTGAGCCTGATAATGCAACAAGGGCGAAAATCACTGAAAACAGTATTATTAATTTATATTTCATTCAATTTACCTCTTTTTTCTTGATCTGATTGAAGATCCTATAATGCCTGCCAGCAATGCCGCTACAATTATACCGATGCCTATATAGATTGTGATAGCCGGATTTGCTGTGTAATCATTTATTATATGGTTCCCTGAAGATCCTGTTCCAACCGTAGCCGATGGCAGCACAGGTGTAATTGTTTTGTTTTCATAGGTATTTTTACCGTTTATTGTGGCATTGGATTCGAAGTTCATGCCAACAGAATGCAATGTTCTCCCATTAATTCCATAGGCATATATATACAGGGTTGCAGACTGCCCGGCATTAAGCGTTAAATTTGTAACATTTTGGCCATTGTATGTTAGATATGCCATTATATCAAAAGAACTCTTTAATTTTGGGGCGTTTGTTATGTTTACAAATACATTCAATGCAGTATTGTTCGTGTTCTTAAGTGTTATGGGTATCATATTTATGGTGCCATTCACGGCAGCGTAATCAGAGTATGTGAAATTATAACTTTCTCCAGAAAGCACATTAATAGTTATATCTCCAACCTTAACGCCGGTGCCGTTAACCTTTGCCATAACCGGCACTGAATTATTACCTGCCGGTGCAACGGGGATCTTTGTAATTATGATTACGTTCTTAGTTCCACCCACAGGAATTGTTAAGTTGGTCGGATTGAAATTAAGGTCCCATGTACTGTTTCCTGAATAAAGTTGAATTGTATTGTTTGTATTGCCCTCATTTTCTATGGTCACAGATGTTGTAATGTTCTCACCAACATAGCCTGTAACCGCAGGATCTATCAGCACATACCTGTACAAATTGACTTTGTGAAGGGTAACATTCTCTGTAAGAGATTTGTTAACAAATAAAGACACAGATCCTGAATAATTAACAGGTATTCCGTTCTGTACTGTTGAATTTGTCAGGGTAAACTCATAGGTTCCGTTCACAGGAAGGTATATGCTGCTTGGCTCTGACTGTGCTGTTGTGTACATTGATGGCCCTGTAACTGTTAGGGTTGTTGGCACAGCTACACTGTTATTGTACCCAGTGAGGGTGACAGGATATGCATGTGATAGATACACATTGAATGTTTTATTAGCAAGAGGACTTAATGTAACATTTTCAAAGTATGCGTAGTAAGTCCCAGATGATGTATAGTTTGCGTAAATTCCGTAGGTTCCTGGAGTTAGTTTGCTTACAGAATATTGATCTGCTGAATTAGATGTTGTTGTTGCAACCGTTTTCCCATCCTTTGTTATTGCTATTGTTGCATCAGATACAGTAGATGCGACATTCGGATAGTACATAACTGTTCCATTCAATGTATCGTACACTTCTGTGGGTATGAGGGAGATATTGAAAGCATCAGTTGCTGATGATGGTGTCACATTCTGATCTGTGGCATTCACATATGTGTATGCGCCTGTGGAATTTGTGAAATTGCCAGCAGATGTTATGATATAATTCATCTTTGGCAGGACAATTGTCAAATTCTTTGCAGAGCTTGTTGTTATTTCCTTTGTCCCATTCCTTATATGGTATGAAGCTGATATTTCCAGATTGTTTGTAATACTAAGCCTGTAACCTGTTACATATGAAGGTATTACCGTCATATTTTTTACCAGATCTACTGTTGTCATGTTTGCCATGGTGGAGTTATAAGAGAACAATGTGTATACGCCAGCTTTTAGATGGTCCAGCCCAACATTTACTCCGGTGGAATTGAATAGGGTGCTGGCGGAATTTGTAATTTTGGTTGTGTTTACCTTCAGTGTAAAGTAAAGGTCGGTATTTTTCACAAATTTCTGTGATAGTGAATTGTTGACCACTGTTCCAGTCAAAACTGGAACTATGTATGCACTGCTATTTGAGACGCTGGTGTAATAAACTCCCTCTGCTATTTCTCCAGTGACGACGCCGTCTGTCATATTGAGTGTATATTTGTTGTACAGCCCGGTAAGTGTTATGGTTCCATTATATTTTGCAAGTTTTGAGTCATTATTTAATGTTACCGAAACAGATACCATCTTCTGTGTTACATTGTATACAGGATCCGTAACATGATCTGCTGTAGTATTATAATAGAACGGTGACATTATTTCCACTGTACTGCTGTTATATGCATAGATCGTTGCTGACCCGCCGTTTAATTCAGAGTAATAGTAAGGAGCCTTGGTGGTCGTATTGTATGCTATAAGTATTCCCTGTGTTACATACCCAAGGGTATTGTTTGTTGAAGTGGATATTTTATGCGAATAGCTATAGCTAAGGTTTAATACAATGTTATGAACGCTACTGGAAATTGACTGGTTGAATCCTGCCATAGTTTTCCCATTGTATGTTCCGGTTCCAGAAATAGAATAGCTTCCGGAAGGTAGGTATATACTGTATGGCCTGCTTGAATTTGAATAGCTATGATAAAGGAATGCACTGGAATCTGTAGCCAGTATCTCATAATGTCCACTGTAATACTTTGCGCCTGTCATGGTAGAGGTTATGTTGTATTTATATGACGTTGTGTAGGTTATATTCTGCTCCATGTTGCCCGTAACATTTAAGGTTTGGATATAGGACCCACTTGATGTGTTAGAATATATAGTGTACACTCCGTAGGGCATATTCAAATAATAGAATCCAGTAGCATTGGCTGTCGTATTGTAATAATCAGAAGCTATTCCATTGAAGTAGAATGTAACCTTTGCATTGGGTGAGGCCATTCCTGTAACATTTGCACTCAGTTCTGGTGTCATAGTAACAGACTTTGTATTGCCCCATCCAGTTACTGTAACAGATGATTTGTCCTCTGTGCCATTAGCCTTTATAGTGATATTATAGGTTCCTGGATAAACACCAAAATCAGCATTGCCACTGCTGGACGTCACACCCGATAGTTTATAATTACCTGAGGTGCCATTGAGATATACCGTGTATCCCGATAGACCGAGACCATCAACAGAAACAGCAACCTTGACCTGATCCATAGATACTGTCAGATTAGATAACTGCTGGGCCTTTCCGGTAACGCTCAGTGTTGTGAAATTTGTATAAGTCTTTCCGTTTGAAGTTACAGATACATTATAATTGTACGGTATAACAGTGTTTAATTCGTACATTCCGTTTGTTAAAGGCACACTTCTTGTTATGCCATAGGTTGAATTTGTTAATGTAACTGTACCTGAATTCAGGCTGTGGGATGATGTTGTGTTATCAAGTGAGACGTAACCGTACACAGTGTTTCTTGGAAGCGACATATTTTCGGATATGTTATAGTTGCCTATCCTGTTTCCCTGGTTACTGGATACGTACACAGATCTGTTGCCAATAACATTTGTGCCATTCATGGAAAGAGAATTTACACTTCCTGTAGAATAGACAAGTGTGTCATTTCCTGGTAATCCGGTTATGGTGTAGTATCCGGTGCTGTTTGTTGTGACAATCTCGTGTGGTATTCCATACTGATCGTCAATTGTCACATGGACTCCGGCAACGCCTGCGCCTGTTGCTGATGTTACCCTGCCGCTTATTACCGCACCAGGATAATACTGGATAATTGGATCCTCTTCCCCGATCAGGCTGGCTGGAAGAAGGACCTCTGTTCCCTTTCCTTCCTGCTGGTATGTGTAGGCTGTCTGTATGGGTATAAGTGTCCATCCAGGGGTACTGGAATTTGCATTGCTTGCAGGATTATATTCTGATGCATAATAAGCCAGCTCGAAGTTGCTCATATTGAAGGCAGGGTATACATGTGTTACATTGTTTATCTGATTTTCAGGGAACCCATATATAGTCTTATATATGGTTGTGTTGTAAAATGCTGATGTGTAATTCAGCAGGTAATCACTTACCGTTGCGCCTGCTGGAAGTTTGTTTAAAGTATACTGGGCACCGGTGCTCGTCACAGCTACAACATTATAGTAATTTATGGGAACAACTTCTCCATCCGCAGTATATGAAGGCGTATCTGTAAGATATGCAGGAGCATAGAAAATTCCTGGATCTGAACCGGAAAATGGGTAGAGTTCATGATCAACCTGAATATATGACAAGGAGCTGCCTGTTACTTTCCCGAGATCTGTATATGCAGAGATAAGTGTACTGAGATTGTATTTTGTGGAAAGCTGCCCCATTATAAGGGCATGCCTTGCATTGTATGATGTGGTAACGTTTATCTGGTGGCTTCCATATGCGGTTTCATTTAACAGGTGAAGATATTGTGAGGCCAGTGGATTGCCATACATACTGGCTATGGTTTTTGTTTCATTGGCCCCGAAATATTTGTCCATTGCAGCTGTTATTGTTGCATTGAAATGCCCATTAGAATAACCGCCAGGAGTCTGGAGGACCCTGGATATGAAAAGTGAAATTTCCTGTGTCTGGTTCTGTGCAAGCAGCATCTGCCCTGCACTGGCTATTCCCTGCTGGAAATCATCTGCAACTGTGGGGTGCTGACCTTCTTCCAGCTCCTGGAATCCATAATCCCACCATGAAACATATCCGGGCCTGTTCTGTATGGATTCATTGGCATTCTGGGTTGCAAGCCACTGGAAGGATGCTGCAAGTGGCTGTGTTTTATTTTCAATTGCCAGGCCGTAATTACCGAATGGATTATCAGGCCTGAGGCCCTGTGGCACAGTTTTGTTAAGTATATGATCATAGGAGGCTGCATTGTTTTCAGGCACTGCTGCCGAAATTGCACCCATGCCGGAGGGTATTATCAGAATCAATACAACAATGACAGCAAACCCTACTGTTACACCGCTGATATTTTTGCGCAGTGATTTCCTGCCACTCACATGTTTAGATTTCTTTGTAGCCTCGTTATGCCTTATTATATCTACAAAGTACATTATAAGTCCGCCGCCAAGTATGGCATACACGGGTGCTGCTGTAATATTGAATCTTGCAGCCTCAAAACTCATAAATATTGAGAATATTGCAAATATGATTACAAGCATTGTTGCCTCTTTCTTTTCTTTGAGGAATTTGTATATAATGAATGGAACACCGGCAATTCCCAGAAGGAACAGGCCTGGACCAAAATCAGAGATATATTGGCCCAGTGGAGGCGCCGCAGCTTCTGCAATAGTAGAATACACCCTAGATTTTACAAAATAACCATCACCAGTTATAAGCTCTTTAAGTATTGCAGGATTTGTCTTACTCAGTATAAACAATGCTGCAACTACGACTATTACCATGGAGGGGATTGTTATAATCCATGGTCTCCTTGCTACTATGTTAACTAGAATGCCAAATCCGACTACCATAAGCCCCATGGCAAGTGGCGGCAGAAACCATGCATGCAGCATAGAGGTAACATCGTAATAATAGAATCCTATAGGGAACGATGCTGCAACATAAATAGCTGTGAGGTATGTTAGGTATCCTGTGGGTTTTTTAACTATTAAGTTATAAATTAACTGAACTACAACGTAGATAAGGAGGATAACCTCTATGTAGGGGAACCCCTGCCAGAATACTATCAATCCACCAAGGGAAACAGCAGACATTAGAATGTAAATTGTGGCTATTTTATTTTCTTCATAATACTTTTTTATGGAGCTAAAATATGACCTTGTGTCAGTGAGTTTACTTATAATTACGCCCTTTTTGGCCGACACAACAGCCATTTCAAAGAAGTATATTGAAAGGAATGCAAATATAAGTTCAGGTGTATGGGCCCTGCCGTCCGTTAGAATCCCGGATGTTAGGTTTCCAGGCATAATTGTGAATAATATGGCTGCGAATAGACCCGCTTTCTTTCCGAATATCTGCTTTGTAATTAGGTACACAGGTATGATCAAAAGCGCACCATAAAGGGCATCTGATTCCTGGAATGCGTAATAGGCACCCATTTTAAGCCCCATAAACGGGGAGAGTATGTATCCTGCAAATACAATGCTCCACTGATAGAACGGTGGTCTTGCATTTACCGTTCCAACGGGATAATTGAGGAGTATTGTGTGTGTAAGCTGAGTATGCGTGTTCAGTATATACTGAACTATATAATAATTAAAATAAGGATCACTACCTCCCGATACGTTGAGGTATGAATCCTGGAAGGCCAGAGACCATACAAAAAAGTTTGACAGGAACATGTAAAGGGCAAACAGCCCTATCAAAACGGGGACCTCTGGATGCCGGTTAATATTTTGCTTAATTCTATCTGTAATTTCCATAGTTTAATTGCGATAATGAAATTAAGATATAAAAATTTACCTTATTTTAAATCCTTATGATTAACAGCTACAGTGTTTGGGCTATCGGAATACTCAAACTTTATATTATTATAAAATTCATGTCTTGCCTTTTTTATATAAATCACGAATAAAATTGCAAATATTATATACCCAAGCAGCAAATAGTTGATAACTGCAAAATACCCAGTATTCCCATAGAAGGACAGAATAAAGGCTATAGAAAGTATTAAGGATGATATAAACGGTATAAAGAATTTCTGTCTCCTGAATATCCTTATCAGTGAAACGTTGGATATGATATGAATTATAATATACATGAAACTGATTAATCCTGCAATTATTACAAAAGAATTGAAGAACCCTGAATAATGGATTGTTATGAGTGATATTATTATTGAGAATGTAAATAGGGCGACCATAAACTTATTCTTGCTGAAATTTTTATTTATATTAAAATCATTATAAAATTTAGGCATCATATGTATGAAGGCATTTAAATATGACACACTTAAGTTAAAGGCGCTCATTAACCCGAATATAGAAAATACAATAAGGAATGGCACCCCGAGCCTTGACTTTACCAGATCAGTTATATAGAATGAATTAGACTCGTACAGGCTTAGCCCATGGTACCCAGCAAACATCAGCAGGGCAAAAGCGGAGAACACCATAATCAATCCAGATATGGTAAAAGATATGATCAGCGATTTGGGGGTGTTCATATGCGCACTGGATGTTTCCTCTGACAGGAATATGCTGGACCCGCCTCCAGAGAATGCCAGTATTCCGAAGATTATACCGAAGAAGAAGGGATTGAATGAAAACTTTATTCCTGAGAAAGAAAAGCCCGGGGACCTGAATATTATAAAAATTATGCTCATGGATATCACGAATGCTATTTCAAGGAATCCGGCAATAAGTATGTATCTTATTGATGTTCTAAGCCCCCGGGAAACCACCAGATAAACAGCTGCCGTAAATGCCAGAAGAAATGCATACTCCATGTAAGGCCCATGGAACCCGAATATCCCCATGATGGAATACATAAAGCCAGATATGAATATAGAAATGTTTGGAACTGTAAGCACAGAATAGCCTATATAAAGAATAAGCACAAGGAATCCAGCGCCCTTCCCGAGCCCGTTCCCTGCGTAAGAATAGTATCCCCCATTGGTTATATATACACTTGCAAAGGAATATATGGTATAAAGCGTGAAATAGGATAGCAGAAATGAGAATATAACCACGAATGGAAGCATTGAACCTGAATAAAGGGCAATTACGGAGAATAGTGCTATGAAATCCAGCATAGGCCCGATGGAGGTAAATGACTGCATAACAGCTTCCTTAAGATTTACAGACCCCATGGGACCGTATCTGGATATGTGTTAAAAATTTTTATTTGATGTGAGAGAACAGGATGTCAAGGTTGATTTCCAGAAATGCCACCGGATTCGGTATTCCAAAATCCTCAAATATGGCAGGGTTCATCTCACCTATTATCCCGGCTGAATCCCCTCCTATTATTATGCGTCCACCACGTCCTGGAAGTATCTCAGGAAAGACAGCCGGTTCAACCCTATAATCACTTCCGGAGGTTCTTGAAATAAGATATTCCATAATTTGATATATATCAGAATAGGAAGCGCGGGAATTATTAAACAAAACAGAGAGGTGGTTTTCCTGTGTACCCGATACAACAACATCTCCTATTTCGAATATCTTAACAGGGAGTTTTCTCCTACGATTAATGCTCAGGAGTGCCATAATACCGGGAAATAACTTATCCCTGATTACAGAATAATCAAGACTCTTTGGATTTTCTATACTTACATCTCCAGAATACCCGGTATGCCTGTAAAATTCCCCGGAATTAAGGACAAATGTTTTCACTTCCTGGTAGTTCAGGGATGTCATAATATCTCTTATTTTAGAACTGTAGTCGTTGTAAATGTATGGATGCCCGGTACCTGATGTTACAAGCACCCTCTCTTCAATACGGGCATACCCATAGGCCTTTGCTATATCCTCTATAAGATCAACAGGACCCATTACATCTATTCTGTTTCCAGGAACCCTGGCAAGATAGCCGTTGGATGAAACCTCGCATCTGTATCCCATTTTCCTCAACAGCATAACAGTGCATTCAGGTTCTATACCCATGATTTTTTTTATTTCTCCGTGGGTCAGGGATATTTCCCTCCAGTCATACCTGCCTGCTCTGCCGGCAATTTCAGGAATTGAAACATTATATCCTATGTAAGACATTTCATATGCGAATAGATAGAGGGCATGGAATACAGCATTATAATCGGTACCTGTAATATCAAAGAAAAGCCTCGATGTATTTTCACTTATCCTGGACTTAATGCCGTTAATGATTGGAGGCATAGATAGGACATCTCCCTCCCTGTCAAGTATAACAGGCACTGAATCCCTGGACAGTATAAGGTTCCCGTACTGTTTACCCTTATCATGGTTCTGCAGTATTTCCTCAGCAGTTCCATGAAAATTGTCATATGTTGTGAAGGATATTCTTTTCCTATTTACCATTGTCAGCTTAAATGGTGGCTTTACGCTGTCCAGATCGTGTATGCCTATTGCCATTTTCCTTCTTGACTTACCGGCGGTTTCATGGAGCCTCTCCTGATAATCTATTATATGGCTGTAGTATTTTCCGAGAGGTTTACCTGTAGCGGTGAATGATAGTGCAAATGGCCTCTCATTCTTAAGTGATGCATCAACACCCAGGAGTGATTTCATTCTGTGAAATATTGGCTCTATGGGATAATCCCCCTCATAAAATGTTCTCATTGCCGATTTCAGGGCATAAAATGAAAAAAGGTCAGGTCTGTCCGGGTTGAATTCGATCTTAAATTCGTCATCATCCTCCTCAATTGAATACCCAATAATTCCAGCAAAGTCACGAAGTCGTGAAAAATAATTATTTCCTATATTCCTGATAAGTTCCTGCTTCTTCTCCCTTATTACGACCATTAAAAAACCTATATCCACAATTTATTTAAATTTAGTTTTTTGTTTTTCCCTTTGCATATTCCCTCAAAATAAAACGTATAAGGTCGTTAACAGATATGGCATTTCCATTATTGACCTCCTCTTCCAGTTCAGCATAAATATTACGGGGAAGTTTTAAATCTACCTTGCTTGTTGAATTTGCATGGTTCTTTGATATAAATTCGCTAATAGCAAGTCTAATGGCTTCAGAAATACTGCTATAATGATTTTTCTCTACAATTTCCTGTAACTGGTCAATTAAATCCTCAGAGACCCTGATTGTAATTCTGTAAGGTACGGACATTTGAATAGATTAAATTAACAGCCGATATAAAGTTTTGCCATATTACATCCAGGTGAGAATGCGATGGCGCACTTATTTAATCTAGATTATTATTACGGCATATAGGTGTTATTAATGTATTATTTTATAAAATATGGATATGATGGCGCCAAATTTACAGGTTTCCAGCGTGGGAATGGTGTAAATAGCATAGAAGATTCAATAATCAGGGTATTATCATCCTATGGCATAAGCACAGATATTGAGAGTGCAGCCAGGACAGACAGGGGAGTTTCTGCCCGTGGGAATGTTTTTCTTATTGAGACAGGCAGGAATATTAAGGATGTAATGGGTATTTTAAATGCAAGGATAGAAAATATGTTTTTTTACTCATATGCCCTGCTGGATGATTATATCAATCCAAGGCACAATTCAATGAAAGAGTACTCATATATACTTGCAGATTACGAAAATATAGATGAGTTAATGGCAAAACTTTCAGAATTCAAGGGTCAGCATGATTTCAGGAATTTCTGCACAGTGGATAACAGGAACACAGTGAGAACAATAGATAATATTTCTTATTCTAAATTTGGCAGGTTATATATAATAAATTTTTACGGGAAAAGTTTCGTCTGGCACCAGATAAGGAGTATTATGGCATTCGCACTGGCGGGGAATAAAAATCCATTCTCGCTGACAGCAAAATTTACATATATTGCGCCCCCTGAACCGCTCATACTAAGGGATATTATTTACGATAGCATTACGTTCACAAACTTTGACTACATGAAGCACAAGAGATACATGAAAAGAAACATTGAAATGGCCAGGACCAGGTATGTTATCTATGAAATTTTTAATGGGAATGCATGAAACATGCCGAATATTCAGAGAATGGCATGTTTGGGCATTACATGGATTGTATGTGGAGCCAATCCTATGTGGAAATAAAATAAAATTATATAGAAATAAGTTCTTACCTTTATAATGATAACAGAGGAGATATTCTTAAAAGATTCATACTTAAAAGAATGCGATGGTAAAGTCTTAATGTGCGAATTTACCGATCTTACAGTGGATAAAACAATATTTTTCCCCACTATGCTTGGACAGCAAAACGATAAGGGAGAAATCGTAATTGATGGTAAAACCTTCGGAATAGTAGATGTGTGGACTGATGGTGATTACATACACCTCATTTCACTTGATACATACCCGGAAAATATTGTTGGCAAGACAATAAGCCAGAAACTTGACTGGGATGTGAGGCATATACATATGAGATTCAGGACGGCAATGTTCATTATATCAGGACTTGCATACAAATTTTACAATGCGAAATCCAGAATAAGCCAGACATATGACGATAGGGCATGGGTTGACATTTACATAGATGATATAAATGAGGATATTGTAAATAAAATTGCGGAGGAAGCCAACAAAATAGTAAAGCAGAATGTGCCTGTCAAGATCGAATATATGGGTTCAAATGAATTCCCCCGGGAAAAACAGAGGATGAGCTATTCTACAGGGCAGCTCCCTGATGATGAAGAATTGAGGGTTATAAATATTTCAGGATTGCCACTTCAGTCAGATTACGGCCTTTATGTTGCAAACACTGGAGAAGTTGGAGAAATAGAGGTGAAGAGCTCAATGGTCAAGGGCAAGGTTGATAAAAGACTTACGATTACATTAAAATAATTATAAAAGATTATTGGCTATGAATGAGCTGGAATTAATAAATAAAATGAACAGGGGGCTTTCCTATATAGGTATGGCTATATCTGGAATAGCATTCCTGTTTACACTGCCTTTTCTATTTAAGGATTTCAGTACCATACCGGGGATGTCCGGCCTTTATTTTTACCTGGATGTAACAATCACGCCTTCCATGGCATATTCTTTCATGGCACTCGGAATAATATTAATTGTAATTTCATTTTCACCATTGTTTTATGATAAAATAAAATCCTCCAGCTTTGATAAAACGAATAATACCTACTATTTTTCCGCGCTTTCTGTTTACATAGCAATCCTGGTATTTTCCTCCGTGCTTGTGGAAATATTCGATCCATCCATTGCCGTTAGTCCAGTTTCCTCTATGCCACTGGGAAAGCAGAATTTTATCTATATGATGGGATCAGTATTTCAGGTGCTTATTTTTGAACTGGTGCCCCTGTCGATTCTTATTATTATATTTTTAGCCATCTCAAAACAGTTGAAAATATCATCCTTTCTGGAGCCATATAACCACATAAAACGGTTCACCGTGCTATTTATGCTTATTGCCGCAGCAGTTGCAGTTCTGATTACAGATTATAATATTTATAATTCTATTCTTATATATGTATCAACACTGGCCCTCAGCTTCATATACATAAGATACGGCTTTTTACGATCCATGCTGGCCAGTTTTGTATCCTCATATGTGGATTTTACACTGACGGCTTTCAGCGGAAATGCAATAATTACATCGGCTACTTCTGTATTCCTTTTCATATGGGCATTTGCAGGCCTCTATAGTTTTACATTTTACATGGTACAGAGGCAGAAAAGCGGAAATAGCAATAACAGCAATGAGAATAAAAATAATGAGGAAGCACCTGAACCTGAAAATAAGGCTACACCTGAGCCAAGGGTGCCACCGGACGAACTGTGGATCAGGAGTGCATGTCCAAACTGCGGGAATGTGGAATACAAAGTCAATGATGATATGTCCCTTGAGTGCACAAAGTGTGGCCAGAAGCTGGACAGCGACTATACTGGTCCGTATAATATAATCATAAGCAACGTCCTGGGCAGAAGGCAGCCATAATCATTTATAATTTATTGATTTTGTTTTGATGGTACACTTCAATATATAAAAAGACTTTTATGAATTATTTTTAAAATATTTTATTATACTTTATTATTATAGTATGACATGGTAGATAGCCTCAGGAAAAACATTCTGGGAACAAATAGACTTATATGGCAGGGATGGGGAATGACCGCACCTGCTGCTGATATTGCGTACCTCCTTGGTGGAATTGCACTTGTGGCACTTGGAGCCACCCCACTTTCAATACTTATTGGATTTCTTATATACCTGGCAATCCTGAATACGTCATATAGATTCTCGAAAAAATACGTATCTGCAGGAAGTGATTTCACATATGTGGGCAAAAGCATAGGAGGTTTCATGGCAACCTTTGAGGGCTGGAATTTATTCTTCGGTACCATGTTTGCCTTTGCAGGATTCGGAATGCTGGGGCTTGCCGGATTTTTTGACATATTTGATAGCGGGGTAATTACCAGAGGATATTGGATTCCAATAGTTATTGCACTGAATTTCATAACGTTTTACATACTTTACAGGGGGATAAAATTCTCAACAACATACCAGATAGTAACTGGAATAGCAGAATTTTCCATTCTAATAGCCGGCGGGATAGGCCTGGTAATACTTGCCGGAAAGAACAATACACTGGATGTATTTTCACCCTTTATCGCAAGTGGCGGGATTTCTGGATTTTTACATTCCCTGACCCTCTCCGTGGTAACGTTCATAGGACTCTCAATTGCACTTACTGCCATATCAGAGGAGGCACATATACCGAAGAAAACTGTGCCAAAATCCCTTTTAATCTCTTCAATGATAATAGGGGTCACAATAGTATTCCTGGCATATGCCATGACTGTGGCTTGGGGGCCGTCCAGAATGCTTTCATTCGGCAACTCTGTGGATAATGGCCTTGTGTTGTTCAGGGAAATTAGCCCGGTGATGTTTATCCTGCTCTTTATTTTCACAGTTAACAGCTTCATGGGAAACAATATATCCATGGGGACCTCCATGACAAGAATATTCTACGCTTTTTCAAGGGATAGCATAATATTCCCAAAGGCATTTTCAAGGACAGATAGAAATGGGACTCCAAGAAATACAACCTATCTTATTCTGGCAATATCCCTGTTCCTAAGTATAACATTCGGGATCATTTTTGGGCCAATAGACGGTGGCTATGTTCTCCTTTTTGCAGATGCCTTCTTCTCCTTCCTTATAAGATCCATATCTTCAGGAAGCCTTATAATATCAACATTCCGTGATGGAAAAATGAAAGCTGGAGCCCTTCTCGGGTATCTGATAATACCTGTTATATCCATAGGCGCACTTCTAGCAGTTCTTGCCTCAAACTTTTTCCCGCTACCTGTGTATCCTTATAATGCAGCCTCTGTATTGGCAATAGTTATTATCGCTGCAGTATTTGTAATTACTTTATTTACCTGGATAAAGAATCCGGAGACTGTAAAGAAAGCCGGATCAACAAGCTTAGAGGAAATAACTGAAACTTCTATAGACTGAGTTATTTTTATTATTTCAAAATATATAGAACAAAAATTTATTTATAGGTGTAATTATGATATTATGATGAATGAGATAAATTATGAAAATCATGGCCACCACATTAGGGTATCCCCATTGAAGGGTAATATAAAAATAACGCTGGATGGCAATACTCTGGGGGAATCTACAAACGCTCTGGAGTTGAAGGAGGATGGATATGAAGATTCGTACTATATCCCCTTGAGGGATATCAGAGCCGAACTCATCAAGACAGAAACTATAACAGTCTGCCCCTATAAGGGGAAGACCACATATTACTCCATTAAGCTAAACAATAGAATAATAAAAGACGCTTTATGGCAGTATTCGGATCCAAAACCGGAATTTGTAGAACTGAATGATTACGTTTCCTTTTACATGAAAAATTTTAATGGTATAAAAATTAGCATTAGATAAAACAATTAATTATCATAAAATTATAAATGTTTTTATATGCGCATGAATTTATGAATAGATTATTATGGTAACTAAACCAGCACGAATGTATTCAAAAATTTCAGGTCCTGCTTACACCAGAAAGGAGTTTATGGGCGGTGTACCATATCCTAAAATAACAACCTTTGTACAGGGTAACCAGAAAAGAGATTTCGAGATTGAAATGCAGTTAATAGCAGAGGAGGCATGCCAGATAAGGCATACAGCACTTGAAGCATCCAGGATTTCAATAAACAGGAAACTCCTGGAGAATATTGGTGCCGGAAATTACTTCCTCCACATCAGGCCTTATCCACATCAGGTTATACGTGAGCATAAGATGGCAACAGGGGCAGGTGCAGATAGGATATCAAGTGGTATGAGAATGGCCTTTGGCAGGCCTGTAGGAACAGCCGCGAGAGTCCACCCTGGAGAAATCATTATGGTGGGAAAGGTAGATCGTGCAAATGCCAAGGCATTGAAAGAAGCTTTGAAAAAAGCGTCAATTAAATTACCCACACCCTGCAAAGTTGTAATAACAAAGGGTAAGGAAATAACATCCAAAATGGGACTTTAAAATTCTAATTTTTTCAATTTTATTTTTAATTTAAGTGTTGTTAAAACTGGTGAATTTCCTATCATTTTATGGGTAATGTTAATCATAAATTCTGAAAATATTTCACTTAATTAAAACCCATTGTATAGATATTCTTATTACTCCAAGAAATTCATAAATATTAAAAATTCATTAATTCCAGTTTTTCCTAAATGATTTGTGAATTACTAAATATCCTAAGAGCATATAGATTAATTATAGAATTGACGGAACGTGGGAAAAAGGTTTGCATGATAATATGCAATTCCGATAAAATAAGGTTCACAGAGATTAAGAAAATAAGTGGTCTTCATCAGGAGATCCTTTCAAGAGAACTGAAAAGGATACAGGACTATTCCCATATATCGAAATTTAGTGATGGTTATAAATGCATGGAAACATCTAATTGCGATAGCCGTACATAAATAAATTAGTCAATAAATAAGATGAATATATCTACTAAAAGATGGAAAAATGAATGAAAAGAAAGTAATACAGAGGGATAATGGCGTTGAAATTATAATGCCTGCGAATGCAGATATTGATGAGGTAAATGAGATTATAGGATCATGTTCTTCCGGGACAAACTCATGCTGTCCTTCCAATTTTTTAAATGAAAATAAGATTGGGGTATATGAACAGAATGGCAAAACTATTATAAAAATAACAGGCAATGCCAATAAGGAAGAAGTGGAAAACAATATAAACAGCTGTTCGTGTTTTGATAAATAAGTTTAGAATTCCAATTAGTTTTTCCTAATTTATTTTACGAATTTTTGGATGTGTTTAAGCAATGATTAGAATAAAAATTTATTTTCTGAGGGCTTTTTCACGGCTGGCTATAAAATCCTGGATTAATTTGGCAGCCAGCATTGATGTATTTCCGTTGTCATAGAGAGGAGTCATTTCATTTATATCAAATCCCACCACCCTATCCGATATTGCAGTGAGTATACTGCGAACGTCATATGATGTAAGTCCGTATGGTTCAGGCGTTCCAACACCGGGTGCATATGCGGGATCGAATCCATCCATATCTATGGAAAAATACACTCTTCCTGATGTTTTTTCCATAATTTCTTCAATGACATTTTCTATTCCCGATGCACGAACCTCATTTGCAGATATGAATCTTACCTTTTCATATTCCCCGGATGAAATTTCTTCATATGAAGTGGACCTCGTGCCAACAGATATTATTTTATTTTCACCCAAAATTTCCAGTGCCCTTCTTGTGACACAGGCATGATTGTATTTATTATCCATATATGAATCACGGAAATCAGAATGTGCATCTATGATTACCATGGTTATATCCTTGAAGTTTCTAAGGGCTCCTACAGTAAGAGAATGTTCCCCACCGAGCATAATTGGAATTTTTTTATCGTGCACTATGGTTCCTGTAACGGTTTCTACCTCGCTTAGAATATAATCAACATCCTCGTAAACAGGAAGGTCGCCGAGATCGCAGATCCTTGCATCCAGAATATTGATTCCATAATTCACTTCATAAGATTCCAGATTATCGTATGCAAATCTTATAGAGTTTGGAGCATATCTTGACCCTCTTCTAAAGCTTGAAGTATTGTCAAATGGGACCCCGAATATTACATAGTCGGCATCACTGTAATCAGACAGTGCATCTGCTATTTTTAAGTTGGAGAAATGCGACATTAATTCTGCAGCATTATCTTCCTTTTTCCCATAGCTTCCCAATATGGCACCTCCATGCCTGCTTTTAATCTGTCCTGATCCTCCGCCTCTATAGGTAGTATAAAAGTCTCAAAACTTTCAGAATCCATCAACTGCGCCTCATTGTTTGCTATTGACAGTATCTGCGCATTTTTCTTTACAATTATAGGCACCTTTACCTTGTGTTTTACAGGGTAAACCACACTATGTTTCTGACCGTCAAATACACCAATAGCTACAATTCGCCCCTTGGCTTCACCGTGCTTACCTGGTTTGGACATTGTAATATCAACTATTTTGCATGGTGAATCATCTATTAACATGTATCTTCCTACCTTTAATTCTCTAACTTCGGCTTCTGTCCAGCTCATAACTAATCCTCTGGTTAATATTTTAAGCCTTTATATATTTTTATATCTGTGGGAATGTATAGTAGTAATGCAAATCAGTTAAAAGGGCCCGTTGCCAATATAACCGCCACCTCTTTGCTTTATTGAGGAATTTAGCAGGTTCTCGTCTATTCCATCAGGAAGGGTCCTGCCATTAACATAATCAAATAGGATAAGCTTGAATATGTTCATATATGTAAAATTGAGTATGATCCCCAGAATTATCATTATAACTGCAATAGCTGCGATTATGGCAATAACAATAAGCGGTATTCCTGCGCCAAGAAGTATCGCTGAAATTATTAACAGCAGAAATCCCCCTCCTGTGAATATCAGTGTATAAAGATCGATGTATATAACCCCACCAAAGGTATCCCCGAAGTGAGATTTTATGGTATCAACACTTATTTTAATTGCATTGATTGGCCCTGTATCGTAATCCAATATAACCGGAACAGCAAAAAACGTTGCAACGGTTATGGCAAATGATCCTATTGACGCTATGATTATGCCGCCGATACCTCTTACCCTCGACTCTATGGCACGGAGGATCATTAGAAGCACACTGTATAGTATGGCCCATTGAAATGCCTTTCCTATGTATTTTTTTGTTGATGAAAATGCTTCTCTCGTAGTTAGGGGATTATCTGCCTTGACTGATCTGTATGAGATCATCATTGCCATAATAATTAATGTTGCAAAAAAATAAACAAGAACATAGGCAACGAAAATCCCGACTATGTAGTAATAATATGAATATCCTGAGGCTGGAGTTTCTAAAATCAGAATGAAAAATGTCAAGCCAAATACAACAACGCTTACAATTCCTGAGAGTAGAGGATAAATATAGAGCTTTCTATTTCTGGAAATGCTCTTTCTTACCTGGCTGGCCAGATGCCACCCATTTTTCATGTATTCAAACATTGTGGAACTATTAAATTGGCCTATAAATAATTTAGTTTAGAATAATCAGTTGAATCCTCATTCTCACCATTACGGTTCAGAACGGTTTTCCCATCAACCATGACATACTCAACATTTTCTGAACTGGCTGAGAACACAATGTTGTTCACTATATTTTTGTTGCTATAGGGGATTGTACTGTACCTATTGGGATTTATTATGACCAGATCAGCTAGATAGCCTTCCTTAATTATACCTATGGGTGCCTTCAGGGCAACCCCTGCATTTCTTGTTGCCATATCCAGTATTTGCTGGGATTTTACCGTATCAGCTGACCACCTATCATTATTAATAGAAATTGCAGAGTATTTCATTTCCTCGAACATATTTAGGGAATTATTGCTTCCAGAACTGTCAGTTCCCAGAGATACATTCACGTTATTTGACAGCAATTCTGGGATTGGTGCTATTCCCCCTGATGCTAGCTTTGCGTTGCTTATTGCATTCCATGATACTGCGGTGCCATTTTTGGCAAGAAGTTTGATTTCATTCAGTGTAATCCATACACAGTGGGCTGCCAGCAATTTATCTGAAAGGAAGCCGATAGATGCGAGATGCTCAACTGGCCTTTCATTATGGGACTTCACAAAATCATAAACCTCTTTTCTCGTCTCTGAAAGATGTGTGTGTACCATGACATTATACTTTTCTGAAAGATCTCTTACACGGTAATAGTTCTCATCTGAGGATACATAAATTCCCTGTATCCCTGCCATGGGCGTGACAGTGCCAGGGTGGGTTTTTCTTATAAATGCCTCCGCATTCTTAACAGGATCCCCTTTCTGAGTTGTAAATTCCTGATCCAGTGTTGCCCATGCCAGAAAACCCCTTATTCCGGTTTTTTCAACTGCCTTTTCAATCACATCCTCTGAATAATAAAGGTCTACAAATGAGGTTATTCCTGAATTGAGCATTTCCTTGATGCCCAGAAGGCTGGAATTGTATATTCCCTCCTCTGTTCTATCCGCGTCCAGTTTTGATGTTTTATCAAGGAATTCAGAAAGCACGATGTTGTCCAGAAGACCCCTGAAACCACTCATGCCTATGTGCGTATGTGTATTTATGAATCCGGGAAGTATGAATTTCCCCTCTGCATTTATTTCACTGTCATGCTCCGGCTGTTCCCTGCCTATATAGGCTATTTTATTGCCATCAACAAGTATATTTGCGTGGACTATTTCCCTGCTGTCGTTTTCTGTTATAATAGTTCCATTTTTAATAAGAATGCTCATTGCTGGTAATTAGAATAATGTTAATAATTATTTAGAATGTTATTCTTAAACTAATTCTTCAATCCGGCACGGACCTTAATTGCAGCGCCGGAATCCATATCAATCATTGCGCGGGAAGGGATCAGTGCAGTTCCAGTGCCGCGCAGTTCATTGTTATGCGTCATTATTACTTCATCGAATGCATGTATATCTGAGGTAGCATCCAGTATTCCCATGGCATATACAGTTGCAGTGGGCCTGAAATTGTCTATGGAAACATTGAATTTATTATTCTCAAGGAAGAATTTTCCTGATGCCGGGGTTATAGAAAACCGTCCTATGGAGTCGTTGTAAACAAAAAGTATATTCTTGCCCCTTACCAGCATATCCTGATGAAAACTATTGATGAGTTTAATATCTTCTAGGTAAGGCATAATCCAACTGCCGAACTGAAACCTGAGCAGGGCTTTATAATCATCCAGCTTCTTTCCATATTCACTTTCCGGGCTAATTTTTTCTCTTAATGCTTCCTGAAGCATGGATAAATTTTTCTCCTCTGTTACCCTGCCCTCTATGACGGTTGATCCTGATGGTATTGATTCCATTATGAAACCAAGGTCATCCGGAATGTACGCTATTACATCTTTATAATGATTCCTGGCCAGATATCCCTTTATCAGGTTTTTCATCATAAGCTTTTCATCTTCATACCAGGTACCAATAACCGGGATGTCATAAAATCTTGCTGGATAGCCACTCTCAAGTTCACGTGGCACAAGCCCTACTGGTGATGTTACTATCAGTTCGTGGACATATTTTCTATACTGCCAGATTGATCCAAGTATTTTTTTGTGGGTTTTTGATTCTGAGTATGGCTTTTTTGCGGAACATGGAAGCAGCAAAGCAATATTTCTATGATCCGGTTTTTCGTAATCAAGAATTTTGTTCCGGTACTCAGTTATATCGGGCCTGTTAAGAGATTCCAGGGAGTTTGCCTGTATGTATGGCGTCCTGGATGGGAATACTGAAGCAAATTCGCTGTAATATTCTCTATCAGCTATCCTCAACATTTCAAGGGCCTTGCCAGATATGCCTATTTTTTCAGCTATTTCCCTAAGTGTATTGTTCTTTATGGAATCGAATATTGACTCCAGCATGGATTCAGCAAATTTTATGTTCTCTTCCAGTGGATTGTAATCAACCCTTGACTTTCCTGCAGCAGTATATTTTATACTTTCCATGCTTTCCCTTCTTATGTAGAGATCATCAAATATGTTAACCCCGAGATAACTCAATACTGGCATAGTATAGGGATCAGATATGCCCTGAAGGTAAAATAGTTTGGTATAGCCATATTTTCTTCGTAACTCAACCAGAAAGCTCACCAGTTTACCCGGCCTCTGGATCAACTCCAGCCCGTTGAATATTATTACAATATTTTTTCCCTCTATGATCTTTTCACCGCTGAGAAATGATGGATAATATATCTTCTTTTTGAACTCCTCACCGAGAATTTCTATGCTATCATCTTTATTTATATAATCATCTGAAAATGTATTTATCATGAATGGAAACTTTCTGCCGTTTCGGTAACCTGCCCATGAGAAGCCCATTACATACTGCTTATCCTTTATCTTTTCAGGCATATATCCCTATTAAAGAATATTATATTATCCTTGCCACAGATTAATGCATATATAATCCATGGTCTACAATATATTAATAAGGGTGTCCAAACTTTCATAATTTGTTCGACAATTGTCATATTTATTAGTTTTAAAAACATTAGTGGGATATGGCAGGAAACCACATCCCATTAATTATGCAAAGGTTGGATAAAATAGTTACGGAAGATAGGTAAGAAAATATTCTGCATCCCTTATTGTAAAAATTATTGTAATATTGAGGATATATGGAGTATCATACAGGTCATCTAAATATTTCTTCAATAACCATTCCGAATTCATGGAATTATTAAATATTACAGATATACCCAACTTCAGGACATTATCCTACAGATCATTAAGGATAGACTGGCATTACATAAATTCAGCAATAATAGATATGATAGGGCCTGATAATGATAATGCCGCAGTAGACTCATCAATTGTTAAGACCTGCAAGGACACTACTGCACAGAGGAGAAGGAAGAATGGGAAATACAGGGATAATGAAAGTTCATGGGGGTACAGCACAATGGGCTATGAGTATGGAAGAAAGGTTCATACTTCCATAGATACAGATTCATTATCTGTGATAGAATGGAAGATAACCACTGCATCTGTATATGACAGGAATATAGCATTTGAAATGATAGATTCTGTAAGAAATTATAATTATATTTTAATGGATGCAGCATACGACTCATCTGATATATACGATTATATTTTTGAGAATACGCATGCTATCCCGGTAATTGATACCAATAGGAGAAGGGGGATTATTGAAAATAAATTAACATATAACAGAAAGCTGGGAATAGAATTAAGGAAAAAGGAATCATCAAGGTATAAAATGAGATGGGAGATAGAAAGGACATTTTCCATTCTTAAGGAAATACCTGGAATGGGGCATATATGATATGTGAGAAACAGGAACTATGATGTATCCATTGGTGAAATAATAGTTGCATACAACTGCATTGTAATGGCCGATAAAATTGCCGGTATTTCAGGAAGGAAGATAATGTATATCGTGAGTTGACGTATGTTTGGACACCCTATATTAATAAAAAAATTTAAAGTGTGTATAATAAAAATTATTTTGTTGTAATTCTAACAACGTTGCTTCCACGGATTATGACCTTTCCTATTTTTCTCTGGACTTCTCCGCTCTCCTCCGCGTCATCCAGGGTCATATTCATATACTCGTCATATCCTGAAAGTATTCCCTCAAGAGATCTGTTGTCCTTTAGTAGTAGCGTAACCTTCTTGTTCAAATTTTCCTCAAGCATTTTCATTGGTAATGTGGCCATTTTATTCACCTAATTATATTCGTCTTCTCCGTTGAACTGATCGTCATGCTCCATCATGACCTTTATTAAACCGCCCAATAGCTCTTTCATGCTATCAATTTCCTTTCTCATGTCCTTAACTTCCTTATTCAGCTCCTGGACGTCCTTTACTTTATCAGCTTCTTTCATGATTATCACCTAATATATTTATATTGCCATAATCCGGCGCAATTTTCCTTTGCTCGACCCTTCCACAGTTTCTGCATGTAAGCTTTCCATTTTCCAGGGTCAGTTCATTTCTGCATACAGTGCATCTGCTTTTAAGTACTCCCAGCCCATTATCAAATATTGTTGAATAGCTTGGCCTTGTGCTTATAATTCTTGCCCTTACAAGGTCCCCGAGGGTTAATATGTGTGAATACATAGTCTTGTTGGGAATGGGCAGCCTGATTCTGGTTTCTGTATTTGCAGGAATCAATTTCCCGTCCAGTATAAACCCGGAAACAAGCACTATTGCCTCCTTATTCAGCAATTTTATTACCTTCCCATATACAATGTCATATTTCTTTAATGGCACTGACTGCCTGGTGGTATTTACTGATATAACAAGGGATTTATCGTCCCTGGATATCTTACCGAATGCTGTAGATATTACATCCCCATCCACATCCTGTGTGTTTCTCCCAGAAACGTACTCTTCCTCCTTGGCAATCACATCGCCCGGGAATACTATATCTTTTAACTGATCCATTTAATTACCTCTTTAAAAGCCTGAAACTATACAGATTCTATATAATAACAGGCAATCTTTATACCCTTATATTAAGTAATTCATTTATTATTAATTTTTTGATAGGCACATCTTTATGGAATTCAATGAAAAATGTTGAAGACCTGCAAGAGGTTGAGAATTATAACCAGAATAAACACAAATGTAAGGTAAGGTGCAGTATATACAAACAGCCTGAATGATGTTTTACGATTGGGATTTTTTATGAATCTATATGAAAATACAACTATGGGGACCGAGAGTATGGCCACCGGGATAAGATAAACTATACTATATATATGAATAAAGTAGGGGATCAGTGAAAACACTATCAAAAAAAGAGATGCCAGGGAAATTGCTATGGCAGTGGCACGATCAGAATAGACCACCGGAAACATAGGAACCTTTGCCTTTTTATAATCCTCCCTGTAACGGTAAGCAAGGCTCCAGACGTGAACCGGGATCCAGAACATCACAAGAAGAAATAAAATCCATGGAAGCCATGAAAAAACGGATGTTACAGTATACCAGCCTATAAGGACCGGAAATGCACCTGAAAAACCTCCGTATATTATGCTATATGGTGATACTTTTTTTAACATATAGCTGTAAATGAAAACATTATCGAATATGCCTGCAGACATAAACAATGCTGCAATAAACCTCCTTATGGCAAGTAAAATTAACACTGATAGAATTGCCAGGGAATAGCCGAAAATCAAGGCCTGCTTCTTTGATATCTGACCACTGGGAAGAGGTCGTTTTTTTGTCCTTTCCATTGTTGAATCCATGTCAAGGTCTATATAATTTGTTAGCCCCTCTGCACCCATGGAACCCAATGTTACGGATATGACCGCGGCAAGTATCAATAATATAATTGTAATAGAGAATTTGGTAACCGCCAGGATAGCCCCCCCAAACCCGATGAATACCAGGAGCCACCAGACTCTGGGCTTAGAATATTCAATATAGATAGATAATTTACCCGGCATAGAATCCACATCTTTATGGTAATCTTAAATAAATATATTGGTGTTATTTTTAACTCTTAAGCGGAAAGTTCATTGCATTAGCCATGAGAGTGTGCCATGTTAACACTCATTTTACATTAATTATTCATTAATTTGCACAGCCATGTTACAACATACATCGTTCCGTATGCCTGAATTATAAAGGATTGCCTGTTTCCATAAATTGGTTACAGATTAATTGTACTGAAAGGTTTATATTATAGTGTTTAATGAAAGCCTGATGTCTGACCACACGAATATTAATAAAATCATAGAAAAAACTAGAAGCAATACATTGCGTGATATACCGGATGTGCTTGTACCGGTATGGCAGATAAAAATCAGGGAACGGTTCGGAATCAACGTTGACAGAGAGATTGCGGAATACATTGTTCTGGCAGTTCATGAAAACGGCACATGGAAGAGGCAGAGGGCTGTAAGAAAAATTGAAAAAATCCTCATGGAAAGGGGAAACGAGGCACCTGTTGCAAAGAAAATGGCCATGAATATTCTGGAGATGGCAGTTGGAACCACACAGAAGTAAAGTAAATAAAAAGTCTATAGAACTTTTTTTATCGCAACTGGAGTTGCCAGAATTTTATAATATTAATCTGGAACAGTATCCAACAGATGCCGGAACAGCCGCAACAATACTGATGGAGGCCTATCTGGATGGTAATATAGATGGGAAAAATGTTATAGATCTCGGAACAGGCAGTGGTATTTTTGCAATAGGTGCAGGTTACATTGGAGCCGCCACATGCACCGGTATAGACGTGGACGAAAAGATGATCCAGCTGGCTGAAAGTAACTGCGGCAAATTGCAGTGTAGATGCACCTTCATTAAAACAGGAGTATCCTCATTGACAGGCAGTTATGATACAGTTATAATGAATCCACCATTCGGATCTGTAATAAAACATGATGATTTACCATTCATAAATAAGGCAGTTGAGATAGGCACAAGCATATACAGCATACATAACGTATCGAGCTATGAATTCATAAGTGGGATTTATGCAAAATATCTGAATATAATCAGGAAAACCAGAATATACATAAGGGTACCAATGATATACCCACATCATAAATACAGATACAGAGAAATTGAAGCTGTTCTAATATATGGAATTAAAAATTAAAAAAAATATTATATGTATTTATGATACCTATCTGCTCTCATGGCCGGGGTGGGGTAATGGACATCCTTGGGGACTGTGGATCCCCGGACCCGGGTTCGATTCCCGGTCCCGGCCCTTTATATTCAAAATAAAACATTTTTATATTTAGGCAATTATGGTTTTAAACTTAAGTTTAAGAAACTAATAAATCAATAGCAGTGAAGCCTCTATTTATAGTATTTCTCCACCAGAATAATGGAGTTCGTAGAGCGTGTTCTCTCCATCATCGATTTTTTCATATCCCATAAAATGGAAAATATCGCCTGAAAAATCATTATCGTATAGATAAATTCCATCGGAGTACGATTTTGGCCCCCTGAACGGTGCCTCCATAGAAATAAGAGATAGGCACTGCTTTAAAAATTTATAAATTCCATCAGTATCCACCGCCTCATCCATAACGCCCCCAGAATACACCATTCCCCAGACAGGGGAACCTTTGCTATACACTGTTTCTATGCCGTTGAATGACGCCATTCCAAAGTATATGTCCCTGTATTCCATAATTCCATCTCTGAAATTAAATTCATGGGATCCAGGAACGGAAGATTTTACCCCTTTACTATCAGATGCATATGTATGCTTCTTTGCACTTACTATGAAATTCAGAAGAGTGTCTGTATCCATACGCGCATATACAGGTATGGAATTTCAACTTTTTGCAGGCACTTTAAGACTTCTATTAACCGATACATTGAATTATAAAAATAATATTATGTTACATGGAAGTTAAAAGAGAGGATTTATTAAAAAACCCTGTAAAAGATACAAGGGTCGGAAAGGATACCACACTTGCAAATTTAATGGAAATGTTCGGTACCAGTGGAGGCTTTACATCAAAAAAAATCTATGAGGGGTACCAGATACTGAAGGAGGAGTTTAATTCCAATGAAACGACTTTTCTTTCATTCCCTGCAGATATTATATCCACAGGAACCAGGGGCATAATAAACCAGCTGGTGAAAAATAAGCTGGTAGATGTTATTATTACCACAAACGGCACACTTGACCATGATATTGCCAGAACATACACAGATTACTATGCCGGAACATTTAATTTTGGTGATGACAAATTAAAGGATATGAATATCAACAGGCTTGGGAATGTATTTGTCCCGGACGAAAGCTATGGAGTTATAATTGAAGACAAACTTATGCCAATGATAGAGGATCTCTACAATCGGAAAAAGGAATGGGCGCCAGTGGATTTAATCCGTGAAATTGGATTAAAACTCAACAGTGACAGTTCAATTCTATATAATGCCGCCAAAAACAATATACCGGTTTTTGTTCCCGGGATTACAGATGGGTCATTCGGATCACAGCTATGGTCATTTTATGAGATGCATCATGATTTTCGCATAAATATCCTTGAAGATGAGCATAGATTATCAGATATAGTATTCGATGCAAAAAAGACAGGAGCTTTGATGATAGGTGGCGGGATATCAAAACACCACACTATATGGTGGAATCAATTCCGTGATGGTTTGAATGAGGCGGTTTATATCACAACCGCACAGGAATATGATGGTTCACTATCAGGTGCAAAACTTGAGGAGGCAATTACATGGAAAAAGGTCAGGAAGGATGCAAAATTTGTTAACATATACGGCGATGTAACCGCACTGCTGCCCCTTCTTATCGGGCCATTTCTGTAATATGCACAAATAAATTTTTACACTTATTTTTAATTAGTAGAGGTCAATGAGTCTTAAGAATTAATCTATTGACCATCAACTGGTTTTTTATGTCAGTGCCTTGTTCCTTGTTTCTGGAGCATATTTGAGGGTGAGCGCAAGCCCTATGAACTCAAAAACTGCGAAGTAGATTATTATGGTTTTTAAACCGTAGAGCGAGTCTATTATTGGAAATGAGAATACGGCAAGTATTGACCCTAGCCTGGAAATAGAGGTGGCGAACCCCATTGCTGTGCCCCTTATCCGTGTTGGAAATATTTCGACGGGATATGTGTATGTAATCGGGCTGGGCCCAACATTATGGAAAAAGTGGACAAACCCAAAGGCGCTGAATGTCATGAGGAGCCCAACCACTGCATACTCATTAACAAAAAAGAATATGACAAGAACCAGGAAAGACCCTAGAAACCCTATAATCAGCAATAACCTTCTGCCGATCCGATCTACATAATATATTGCAATAAGGAACCCTACAACTACTGGAATGGACTCTGCCATGCCGGTAAATACAACATAAAGATCTGCATAGTAGGATGTAATTTCGGTGGAAAATATTAATGGCGAATATGTCCATATACCATAGCTAACTATATCATATGAAAACCAGGCCATAGAAATAAATATTATGTATTTTCCGTATTTTCCCTTAAATATGTCCTTTAGCCTTGTCTTCCCGGGGCTTATGTCGGGCAATGCAGATATTCTGTATCCTGTGGACTTTTCAAAATTTACCCTGGCAGCGTTTCCTGCCTCGTTCCCAAATTTGTGCTGCACCCAGTATGGGCTTTCTGGAATCTTTTTCCTAGAATACAGCACCAGTATAGGGAATATCGCACCGATCATGTACATATAGCGCCATGCATTCACACCGGTGAACAGCACCAGGGGAACAGCAATCCCGAGGAATATAAGAGAACCTATGGAGAATGAGAAAATATTGAAGAACATAAACCTCCCACGGGACTTTGTTGGTGAAAATTCTGCCTGTATTGAGGAGCTTACGGGATAATCGGCGCCTATACCAAAGCCCACTATGAGTTCAAGAATGGAGAAATTTATGTAATTTGTTGCTAATCCTGTTAAAAAAATAAATATGGATACAATGAAAAGGTCATAAATGTAAATAAATCGCCTGCCATAAATATCAGCAATATAACCTGAAATAAAACTTCCAATGAGGACTCCCCCTATGGATGATATTCCCATTATGGAAATCTCGTAACTTTTCAGGGACATTACATTTATCAAATATAGTAATGCATATGAAAATACTGTAAGTGTATAACCGTCCATCATCACACCCATGGAAGACAGGAGTGTGATTTTTCTCAGAAATGGTGAGGAAGGGGCATCTGAAATGGTTTTATAGCTATTCATATGGAGGTTTATTGCATATCAGTATATAAATTATCAGTATTTACTTAATTATGAGTACATATTAAAGTGCGCTGATTAAAAATGTTTATATATTAGTTAGTAATTAAGATTTGACGACGGTCATAACATCGGGGAAATACCAGGTCTCATTCCGAACCCGACGGTTAAGTCCGATGTGTTACATACTGTACTATCTTCCGCGAGGGGACGGGAACTATGTTTCGCTGTCGTTTTTTAATATTGTTTTTTATCAAATTAGAAAGAAGGTTAATTAACAGGTTTTTTATGAAGGTTTATGATAAATCCCTGGAGTTCATCACAGTATTTCGATTATGAAAAGTTAATCAGAGAATTCGGAATAGATAAGCCGAATGACTATTTTGATTATTTTATGTTCCGGAGAAAACTTATATTCGGGCAGCGTGGCCTTGATTATCTGGAATATGCAATAAAAAATGGCATGGAATTTAATGCCATGACGGGATTAATGCCATCAGGGCATATGCACCTTGGAAATAAACTCACCATAGATCAGATTATTTATTTTCAGTCTCTTGGGGCAGAAGTGTATATTGCAGTAGCTGACCTTGAATCCTATGCGACAAGGGGAATTAGTTTTGAAAGGGCACGTGAAATAGCCATCAACGAATACATAGCCAACTATATATCCATGGGGCTGAAACCATGCAAAATATATTTCCAGTCCGAAAATTTTGATACCCAGAGCCTGGCATTTATTCTTTCCAACGGCACAAATATGAATGAACTCAAGGCCATATATGGGCTTACTGACTCATCATCAATGCTGCACGTTAATTCGCCTATAATACAGGCAGCTGATGTACTCCATACACAGATGAGGCACCTTGGAGGACCGAAACCGACAATTGTGCCTGTTGGTGTTGACCAGGATCCACATATCAGGCTGATGCGAGACCTGGCAAAAAGGCTCAGGATTTATAGCATAAAACCAGACCATGGAAAAATATCCATTTTCATCAAAGGAACAGATAATCCAGAAAGATATATTAACGAAGCTATGGAGGAACTTTCTTCAAAGGGCTATGAGTGTTCACCTAACTATGAATACAGAGCCATTTACATAAAAAATTCAAAGGAAGAGGAAAGAATAAAAATTGATATGATTCTCGCACGTCTCGAGGGGAAGTTCAATGAATATACGTTCATTGAACCTTCAGCAACATTCCAGAAGCTGGAAACAGGACTCAGGGGCGGTAAGATGTCATCCTCGGTCCCTGATTCGCTAATTAGCCTGAATGATTCACCTGCTGATGCAACCAGAAAGATTAAACATGCTGTAACCGGTGGGAGGCAGACGGTTGAGGAGCAGAAAAAACTGGGAGGAAATCCCGATATATGCCCTGTATTTGAACTTTATAAATACCACAGCAGTGATGATAAATATGTGAGCAGGGTATATGAGGAATGTATCGGTGGTGTAAGAATGTGCGGTGCATGCAAATCAGAGGCTGCTCAGAATATATCTAAATTCCTGAAAAATCTTGCTGAAAAGAAAGATGAATCACTGAGAAAAATGGATGATTACCTCATAAAGAGGTCGTCCTGAATAAGATTATAGAGTTTTTTAAGCTCCTCAGGCCTGAATATCCCATATTCAGTGATGAATGCTGTAACGTATTCGTGTGGCGTTACATCAAATGCCGGATTTTTAGCATGCCCTTCAACAGGGCCCAGCCTTGAATTGTTCACCATGAGAACCTCATTCTCGTCCCTCTCCTCTATGGGTATTCCATCCCCACTTTTTAGAGAGAAATCAAATGTGCTTCCTGGAGCGGCGACATAAAATGGTATATTGTTTACCTTTGCAAGAACTGCTTTTTCATACGTTCCTATCTTATTTGCAAAATCCCCGTTGGCAGCTATCCTGTCAGCACCAACAATAGCGAGGTCAATGTCCTTATTTTTCATGAAATGACCTGCCGCATTATCAGCTATTATGGAATAATCTATACCCTCCTGCTGAAGCTCCCATGCAGTAAGTTTTGCACCCTGTAACCTTGGCCTTGTTTCATCCACATAAACAAATATTTTCTTTCCGGAATCGTGGGCAATTCTCATGGGCGCCAGGGCTGTCCCCCAGTCGACAACAGCAAGTGCGCCAGCATTGCAGTGCGTCAGTATCCTGTCATCTGATTTTATTAGGCTATTGCCGTATTCACCGATCTTTCTGGATCTTTCAGTTATTTCCAGTGCATATCTTCTTGCCGCAGATTCAGAGAACTTATTTGACTTCATATAATCTATTGCCTTGAATAGGTCATACGCTGTGGGCCTTGAAGATGAAATGGTTTTAACGGATTTGTCCATATCTTCCTTATTTTTGAATGCCATTGCAAGCCCGTATGCGGCTGTAACCCCTATAGCTGGAGCTCCACGAACTACCATATTTTTTATCGCATAGTAAATGTCATCGCTATTGTTCGCAGTATATATCTCAATAGATTCCGGAATTTTTCTCTGATCAATCAGCTTAACCTGATTATCCTCATACCAAACCGCGAGAATTGATCTTGATTCTCCATTTATGTTGACTTTCATCATGGAATATAATTGGAAAAGATATTAAATTTTTCATGGCAGTTTTTCCATACAACTTTCAAAAAACTAAAACTTTAAAATACTATTTAGTAATATCATTACACAACAAAAGTTATATGTTTCAAAGAAATATAGCTGACTACATATTGTGGGTCCGTAGCTCAGCTAGGTAGAGCGTCTGGCTTTTAACCAGGCGGTCAGGGGTTCAAACCCCCTCGGACCCGTTTAGGTGAAAATATGAGCAAGTTCAATGTGCTAGAGCACGAAATTGTGCCAGAACACCATCTGGTTCCAGTGGAAGAGGAGGAAAGCGTTTTAAGCAGGCTTAATGTGACTAAGGACGATCTGCCTAAAATCGGTATAAATGATCCAACTATCAAGGCCTTGGAGGAAATCCATGGAAAATTAGAGCCGGGAAGAATAATTAAAATTATCCGGAAGAGCCCTACAGCAGGGTATTATGAGTATTATAGAGTTATTGTAAAGAGTGTGATATAAATGAATCCTATTTTAGATGCGTTTTTTAAATCAGAGAGTGTTGTTAATTACCAGATAGATTCAATGAATTATTTTTATGCATCCAAAAATAACCCGGACAGCATAATGCAGCAAATTGTAGATGAAACAAAAATATCTGACGACGCTACACCCGGAGTTATCGAGCTTGACCCATCAAAAACAAGAGGGAAGGACATAAAGATATATTTTGGAAGGGACCGGGAAAATGGTAAGGCCACAGGAGACCCCACAATATGGGTAGAAAAACCGGAAATAAAGGAAGCTTCCGGTGCATCAAACCAGATCACCCCCCAGGAAGCAAGGCTCAGGGACCTGAACTACATGGCACCGATTATATTGCGGCTCCGCATAGTGGAGGACGGAATAGAGAGGGATGCCAGCACCATAAAAATCGGGGAAATACCTGTTATGGTAAGATCAAAAATATGCACACTTTCAGAACAGAATCTTGACCTGTATATTGAAAAGAATAATGGCCCCATTGATGAAACTAGGGAGGAAAAACTCAGATATGTGGATGAGGACCCTACAGACCCTGGAGGTTATTTTATTATAGGAGGTTCGGAGAGGGTTATTGTCTCCCTTGAAGATCTGGCACCAAATAAAATCCTTGTTGAATATGAGGAGAAATATGACTCCAGGCTTGAAGTTGCAAAAATATTTTCACAGAAAAGTGGTTTCAGGGCACTTATATCACTGGAGAAGGGCAGCGATGGAATCATAAACGTATCTATTCCAACAGTTGCAGGGACCGTTCCTCTGGTGATACTGATGAAGGCCCTGGGGATAGACAAAGATGTAGATGTCCATGATGCCATATTTTCAGATCCGCGCATGGATCCTTTAATTTATGCTAACATTGAAGATTCCAAGAATCCAAAGGTGTTGCCACCCAACGGCGTCAATAACAGTGAGGATGCACTTTCATACCTTGAAAAAAGATTTGCAGCAGGTCAGGCAAAGGAATTCAGGGATAAGAAAATTACACAGATGCTTGATAGGGCACTTTTACCGCATCTTGGAGATGAGGTCTCAGACAGATTGAAGAAGGCCATATACCTGGGAAGGATGGCAAGGTCACTTCTTGAACTTAACCTTGGCATGAGGCACGTGGACGATAAGGATCATTATGCAAATAAAAGAATAAAACTGTCAGGGGATCTTCTTGATGAACTTTTCAGAAATGCTTTCCAGTCAGTAATGAAGGATTTAAAATACCAGCTGGAAAAGACATACAATAAGAAAAGAGGCATAAGACTCAGGCCAGCTGTTAGGCAGGATTTGCTTACCCAGAAAATTCTGCATTCAATGGCAACAGGAAACTGGATAGGTGGACGTACGGGAGTTTCACAGCTTCTTGACAGGACTTCCAATATGTCAACTTTAAGCCATCTTAGAAGAATTATCTCACCACTGACAAGATCTCAGCCACATTTTGAGGCAAGGGATCTCCACCCAACACAGTGGGGTAGAATATGCCCCAACGAGACACCTGAAGGCCAGAACTGCGGACTGGTAAAAAATGCATCTCTAATTATTAATGTAACACAGGGAATTGACCCGGACATAGTTCTTGAAGAGCTCAGGGGAATGAATATATACGATGTAACAAAGGAGGAGGCATCCGGGAGGGTGTACCTTAATGGGGATTTCATAGGATACCATGATGACCCGGCAATACTTGCAGAGACTGTAAGAAATCTAAGAAGGTCGGGAAAACTATCAAACGAGGTCAATGTCAAATTTGATTCAAACACTAACGAGGTAATAATAAACTGTGACCGTGGAAGGTTGAGGAGGCCATTATTTGTTGTACGTGATGGCAAAACCGTTCTCAATGAAGAAATGCTTGAAAAACTACGTATGGGAGAGTATACTGTAAATGACCTTATTTCGGAGGGAGCAATAGAATGGCTGGATGCAGAGGAGGAGGAAAACGCATATATTTCGGTATTCCCATTTGAATTCCCTGAAAACTGCCCGCACTGCGGCAAGGTGCTTTACAGGAATAATGTAACATGGGTAAATCCGGGGTCGGATGATATTGTCCTTGAATGCGATGAATGCCATTCGCATTTCAAGGGAATCAATCAGATTTCAAAGGATCATACACACTGTGAAATAGATGCATCCATGATACTTGGGGTTGTGGCATCGCTTATTCCCTATCCTGAACATAACTCATCGCCCAGGATTACCATTGCTTCTGCAATGATAAAACAGTCAATTGGAATTCCACAGGCAAATTTCAGAATAAGGACAGATACCAGAGGGCATCTGCTTCACTACCCACAGATACCACTTGTTACAACAAAGGTTATGGATTTCATAAGGTACAGGAGAAAGCCTGCAGGCCAGAACTTCGTCGTTGCAATAGTATCATACCACGGATACAACATGCAGGATGCAATTATAATGAATAAGGCATCCATAGAGAGAGGGCTTGGAAGAAGCTCATTCTTCAGGACCTATACAGCAGAGGAGAGAAGATATCCTGGAGGACAGGAGGACAGATTCGAGATTCCAAGCCATGATGTCCTTGGGGCAAGAGCAGAAGATTATTACAAGAATCTTGATGAAAATGGTGTCATATTCCCTGAATCAAAGGTCGAGGGTTCAGATGTACTTGTGGGAAAAACATCCCCACCAAGATTCCTTGAGGAGGATAATGCGGATAAGCTCGGACCCTTAAGAAGGAGGGAATCATCGGTAACAGTCAGGCCCACAGAATCCGGATATGTTGATAATGTATTTCTCACAGTATCTGAGAGCAATAGCAGGATAATCAAGGTTAAGGTCAGGAGTGACAGGATACCCCAGCCAGGTGATAAATTTGCATCAAGGCATGGACAGAAGGGGGTTATAGGACATGTTGTACCTCAGGAGGATATGCCCTTCAATGAGGATGGAATCATACCTGATTTGCTGTTCAATCCGCATTCAGTACCGTCAAGAATGACACTGGGCCATGTCCTTGAGATGATGGGGGCAAAGGTTGCAACCATGAGCGGGGACAATATAGATTCTACTATATTCGACGGGGAACCTGAAAGAAGCCTCAGAGAGCAGCTCAAGAGATACGGTTTCCGTGAATCTGGCAATGAGGTTATGTACGACGGAATTACAGGAAAGAAATTTGACGTTGATATATTCATGGGCGTAATCTATTACCAGAAACTGCACCATATGGTTGCAAGCAAATTCCATGCAAGGTCCAGAGGGCCCGTGCAGATACTTACAAGACAGCCAACAGAAGGAAGGTCCAGGCAGGGAGGACTCAGATTCGGAGAAATGGAGAGGGATACCCTTATCGCACATGGTGCATCCATGGTCATAAAAGACCGTTTGCTGGATCAGAGTGACGGAACAATACTCTATGTCTGCGGTAACCCCACATGCGGGCATATAGCAATATATGATTTCAGAAAGGGTACATTGAGATGCCCTGTATGCGGAAATACAGGCAATATATATCCTATTGAGACCAGTTATGCATTTAAATTGATGAGAGATGAATTGAGTTCCATGGGAATTGTAATGAGGCTAGAACTGGGTGATATGAAATGAATTTTAATAATGTTTCAAAGAGAATAGAAAAAATAAAATTTGCCCTTTTATCTCCTGACGAAATCAGGAAAATGTCGCAGATCAGGGTTATAACACCTGATACATATGATGATGATGGCTATCCCATAGAGAGGGGGCTGATGGATCTCCATATGGGTGTCATAGAACCAGGTTTAAAATGTGCCACATGTGGCGGGAAAGTAGATGAATGCCCGGGACATTTTGGACACATAGAACTGGCAATGCCCGTTGTGCACATAGGTTTTATCAAAGAAATAAAAAGCATGCTGGACTCTTCATGCAAGGAATGTGGCAGGATAAAATTAACGGATGATGAGATAAGTAATTACCGGATCCAGATTAACGCCATTGATTTTTCAACCATGGACCCGGAAATTATAGATATGACACTGAAAAAAATTCTTGAGATTGCTGCCCAGAGATCTATTTGCCCTCATTGCAATGCAGAGAGCCCCAAGGTAATACTGGATAAGCCCACAACATTCAGGGAAGGCGGTATTAAAATAACACCAAAAGAGATCAGGGAAAGACTTGAGAGAATTCCTGATGATGATTTACTCTTCTTCGGCATTGATAAAGCATCAGCAAGGCCGGAATGGATGATTCTTACCGTCCTGCCCGTGCCGCCAATTGATGTTCGGCCATCCATAACACTTGAAACAGGGGAAAGAAGCGAGGATGATTTAACACACAAGCTCGTTGATATAATCAGGATATCCCAGAGGCTCAGGGAAAGCAGGGATAATGGATCTCCACAGCTTATCATAGAAGATCTATGGGATCTGCTTCAGTATCATATTACAACTTATTTTGATAACCAGACTGCAGGAATACCACCTGCAAGGCACAGATCAGGACGTGCACTTAAAACCCTTGTTCAGAGGTTAAAGGGTAAAGAGGGAAGATTCAGGGCCAATCTTTCCGGAAAAAGGGTGAACTTTTCATCTAGAAGTGTTATTTCACCTGAACCGTTCCTATCTATGAATGAGGTTGGGATACCTGAAATAGCTGCAAGGGAACTTACAGTACCTGTTCTTATCAATTCATTCAACATAGACAAAATGAGGGAGTGGATAAAGAGAGGCACTGATCCCAGAACAGAGGATGGGAAATATCTTGCAGGAGTTAATTACCTTATAAGGCCTGATGGGAGAAGGATAAAGCTTACAGACCAGAACGCCGAAATCAACAGTGAGAGAATAGATCTGGGATGGACAGTGGAAAGACAGATGACAGAGGGCGATATAGTATTATTTAACAGGCAGCCATCACTTCACAGAATGTCCATGATGGCCCACAGTGTAAGGGTTCTTCCAGGGATGACATTCAGATTCAACCTTTCTGACTGCACACCGTACAACGCAGATTTTGATGGAGATGAGATGAACCTCCATGTTATACAGAGCGAGGAATCCAGGGCAGAAGCAAGAATAATCATGAAGGTACAGGAACAGATTATGTCCCCCAGATTTGGAGGACCTATTATTGGTGCGATACATGATCATATAACCTCACTATTCCTTCTTACACATAATAATCCGCTACTATCCGAGGATGATGCAATACATACAGTCTCTTATATAGAATTCGATAAGCTCCCCGAGCCTATTATCAAGGATGGCAAGAAATATTACCATGGAAGAGATATATTCTCACTTATTCTTCCTGAGGGGCTGAACGTTAAATTTAAGAGTCACTTGTGTGCCGGCTCAAAGGACGGAAAATGCGAATATGAAAATGACCCCGAGGATACATATGTGGTTATTACCAATGGAAAGCTTGTCCATGGAACTATAGATGATGAGGCTGTCGGGCCTTTCTCTGGAGTTATAGTAGATAAAATTTTCAGAAAGATGGGGCCACAGGCTGCATCAAAATTCATAGACAATGTGACACGTCTGGCAGTTGGCTACCTAAGCCATAGGGGATTCTCAACCGGAATCAAGGATTATGATATACCCAAGGAAGCAATATCAAGAATACAGGAAATATCCAATGAGACCCTAGATAAAATAGAAAAACTTGTTGCTGCCTTCAGGTCAGGACAGCTCCAGCCGCTGCCTGGAAGATCAATAGAGGACACCCTGGAGGTTGAGATTCTCAGTGCAACCGGAGGAGTCAGGGATGAATCAGGAAAGATTGCATCCCAGTACCTTGGCCTCAACGATCCGTCTGTTATCATGGCAAGGTCTGGCGCCAGGGCAAAGATGCTGAACATTGCAGAGGTTGCAGGAATGGTGGGGCAGCAGTCCGTCAGAGGAGGAAGGCTTAACAGGGGATATGCAAACAGAACCCTGCCACACTTCAAGGAAAATGACCTTGGGGCTTATGCCAGGGGATTCATTAAATCATCCTACAGGGCAGGCCTGAACCCAACGGAATACTTCTTCCATAGTATAGGAGGAAGGGAGGGTCTTGTTGATATTGCTGTAAGGACATCCAGAAGCGGCTACATGCAGAGAAGGCTTATCAACGCCTTCGAAGATTTGAAGGTGAATGACAAACGCAGGGTAGAGGATACAATAGGGTCTGTTGTGCAGTTCAAGTATGGGGAGGATGGAATAGATCCAACCAGAAGCGATGAGGGGCAGACAGTGGATGTTGATTATGTTGCGTATGATGAATTCGGTGATGCACAATGATGTCGTTGATATGGAGAGATACTAAGAAAAACATCGGACTTATTTCTGAAAATTTACCCTGCAGCTATGCTGTTGAGTATATGCCCGAAACCAAGATAGAGACAGGCTATATCTCCACAGATAAGCAGAATATAGATTATGAGGTAAAAATATCGGAAATTTCAAAGTATGAGCCGGCTGATAAGGTTATACAGAAAAGGAAGACCGGTTTAAAGGCTATACTTAAAATTGAAAGCATCAGAAAGATAGACAGAACGCCTATCAGTGAATTTAAGATGGAAAAAGGGTTCAAGGAATTAACGTCCTTTGCACTCGGTGAAAAATTCCACGTTGAATACAGGGAAAAAGAAGAATTTAAAATGTCTGATGATGCATTATCAGTAATGAAGGATGCGGAATCAAGGGGATACAGTATACCTGTATCACTTGCATATAAACTCATAAAATATAAAAACAGCCTTCCATCTGACAAATACGAGAAGCTTCTGAAGCGGGTTGACCTCGAACTCAAAAAAAGGGAGATAGATCCTTTCGAGGCTGTGGGCATTATAGCCGCGCAGAGTATTGGCGAGCCGGGAACACAGATGACTATGAGAACATTCCACTTTGCAGGTGTTGTTGAGATGAACGTTACCCTTGGATTGCCTAGGCTCATAGAAATTGTGGATGCCAGGAGAATACCGAGCACGCCTTCCATGACAATATACCTTACGGAAAAATACAAAAATAACCAGGAAAAGGTCATGGAGCTTATTAAAAGCCTGGAAAATACAACAATAATAGATGTTGCGGACATTATAACTGATGTTGGGGAGATGAGCCTTACAATTAAGCTCGATAAGAATAAGAGCCGTGACAGGCTTGTCACCATGGGGGACTTACTCTCAGCGCTGGAAAAGAAAAAGGGGATAATATATAATCAGGTAGATGATGAAAGCATAGCAATAAAATTGCAGCAGGAATCATTCAAGGTACTCTATCAGAAACAGGAAGAACTAAAAACCACACCCATTAAGGGTGTCAGCAAGATTAGCAGGGCTATAGGTAGGGTAGACCCCAAGGAAGGTGGATGGGTAATTTATACCCAGGGATCAAACCTGCGGGAGGTTCTGAATATAGAGGGCGTTGATGCAACAAGAACAACAACAAACGATATTATAGAAATAGAGAACGTCTTCGGGATAGAGGCTGCCAGGAATGCCATTTACCGTGAGGCTGAAAATACGCTAAGTGAGCAGGGGCTTAACGTTGATAAGAGGCATTTAATGCTTGTGGCGGATATGATGACATTTTCCGGTGCAGTAAGGGCAGTAGGAAGGCAGGGAATTTCAGGAAGAAAAAGCAGTGTACTTGCCAGGGCAGCATTTGAAATAACATCTAAACATCTACTGAAGGCCGGGCTTCTTGGAGAGATTGACCCACTTGCAGGAGTTGCTGAGAACATCATTGTGGGCCAGCCCATAACACTGGGAACAGGTGCCATAGACCTTGTATATAAGGGTAACAAAAAATAAAGGGATACCATGAATGAGATAACACTGGATAACCAGACAATAGGATTTATAAAATTATTTGAGAGCTATACTAGAACAAATGTGTTCGAATGCCTTGAAAACGAGGAGATGGTATTATTCGTTGTGGGAGAGCATAAGCTTGCTGAAATATTTAAAAAACACGAGAATATAATTACTGACCTGAAGGCAAAGATAAACAAAAGAATAGTCATGGCAGAGTTCTCCCCTGACCTGCTTACTTTTACAAAAAATCTTTTTTACAGATACGGAGTAAACGAAATAAATTTGATATGGAAGGACAATGTAACAAATATATTCATCGGCATAGCACCTGAAAATATCGGGAAGGCAATAGGCAAGGATAGCCGCAACATTAAATTAATGCGTGATGCCATTTCAAGATATTTCAAAATAAAGAACGTTATAATAAAACAGAGATAAACCATATTCCCATATTTATGTTATAATTTTTACATTTTCTTGCTTAACTAATAAAACACGGTTTTTATATTATAAGTATCAATTAAAAAAATTATTGTTAAAAAATATATGATTATTTCTGACCTGCAGTGGACACATCCTCCTCGGGTATGTACTGTGTTCCAGAGTCTATTATATCCCTTATCTCATCAGTCTTATATCCAGATCTTATGGATATCAGATAGAATATTATGGCAACTATTATTACAACCACGAAATCATAGGGGTATGGTATTGTATTTGTCCCACCGTAGTCTCCTTCGCCCAGATATGATAGGAGCGTAAGCACCAGTATGAATGCAGGGACCCACCAGCCGGCCTTTATATTAACTTTCGTAAATACATTTTCAACTTTATGGGATGCCAGTATTATAAGGTATATAACTATTCCAAGGAATATGGCTATTGCAAGGTAGGGTATTGTTGGCCATCCTGACCAGTAGACAATCAGCGTTGCACCTACAAATGCTATGGGTGCAAGTATTTTTGCATAGGGAAGGGTAAATGGCCTTTTTAGCTCATCAGCCTCCTTCCTGAACACCATAAGGGCAGAACCTCCAACAATATATGTGAATGCAGTTGCGCCTGTTATAAGACTTACCAGTGCATACCAGCTGGGGAATGGAGCCAGGAATATCAATCCTATGATTACAGAAATTATAATGGGCAGAACCGGAACCCTTGTTTTCTTGCTAACGTAGGAAAGCTGTTTTGGGAAGTACCCAATTTCGGATAACCCGAAGAGGGTTCTTGTGGATGTTCCTGCATAGACATTAAGCGTTCCTGCTGGTGATACGTAAGCATCGGCATATAGCACATATGTCAGCACAACAAGTGCGAATATCCCGGATGTTTTTGCCAGAAATGCAAATGGTGCGGCTACAACTCCGGATGCATATGCTGACGGGGAGCTTGATACAAGTCCAAACCAGCCTCCCGCTGCAGCAAGTTTAGTAGGGTTTATAGCCCCGATGAAGACCACCTGAAGCAGAACATATACAACTATTCCAGTTAACACCGAAAATACTGTGGCACGGGGTATTGATTTCTGAGGTGTTTTCGCCTCGCCTCCGTAATCCAGAGCCTGCCTGAATCCCAGAAATGAGAACACTATACCATCAGTAGACACGGCCTCGAATATTGTTGCAGTATTGTTTCCTGGAAGGAAACCACCCAGAGCAGGAGTGGTGAAATTGGGTGTGTGGAATACCAGGAATGCAAGCATAACAATGGTTATGGACGGAATTATAAGTTTCCACCACGTCATTCCTGTATTTGTCTTTCCCATGATCCTGACACCTGCGTAGTTCAGTGCGAAGAAGGCAACTATGAGTATCCCTGCAAGTACTATTCCCAGGCCCGTTAGAAGTGCAACTGTTGAAGAGGGGTCCAGTGGATTTGGAGCACTGTAAGATAAACCCTTCACATATGAACTTGCGTAGGTTATTACAGCCTCTGCCTCTACTGCGGGAACGGATACAGCTGAAAGGAAATATGTCCATCCGAAGAATAGCCCCGCAACCCCTCCATGGGAGTAATGACCGTACCTACTAATTGCACCGGTTCTCGGTATCATACCACCAAGCTCAGCATAAACCAGAGCTATGAATAAAACAAGCACACCACCTATAAGCCACGAGAGTATAGCGGCAGGCCCAGTTGTTGCTGCTGAAGCAGCTGCTGCGAACAACCATCCTGATCCGATTATCCCGCCGAGACTCAAAAAATAGAGATCCCATGTGGTTAAAGCCTTTTTTAATTTTCTGTCCTAGCTTTTACTATTAGCTATAACATCTTTTTCTGATTCAAAATCAGCCATATGTGAATATATAGCAGATATATTTAAATTTTTCTTAACAGATATCAGATATATACGTAGTAAAGTATGTATTTCACGAAATTTTTTCATAAATCTATTTTCTGATATGCCTAGAAAACCTGTTCATAATTGATTATATTTATATGAGTGGATATGATTATGTAGTATACATATGGTTGATAAAGAAGATGACAATGGAGAAAATATTACGAGGGTTATTACGCCCAATAAGAGAAAGGGAGAGATATACGGCATAGTTGAAAAATTATCCGGGGCCTCCAGGCTAACAGTTATGTGCGAAGATGGTTCCACAAGAAACTGCAGAATACCGGGAAAAATGAAAAAAAGAATGTGGATAAGGGAGGGTGACCTTGTCATAGTAAAGCCCTGGGATTTCCAGGATGAAAAGGGCGATATAGTATATAGATATACCAGAACCCAGGCAATGTACCTGAGCAGGAACAGGATGCTGCCGGAAATAATAGATGTATTCAATGAACGATAAAAGTGCACTGAAGCAGTTAATTGAATCGGATGAGTTTTCAAACAGACTAAATCTTGATAGAAAAACCTATGGGCTAGTATTTGATAGAAGGACACTTAATGCAATTTATGAAGTTATAAAAAAATATGAGATCGATTATATTGACTTTCCCATATCAAGTGGTAAAGAGTCCCTCATCTTCAATGTCAGGCTTAAAAGCAGGCAAACAAGGGCATTAAAGATATATAAAATGTCAACGTTAAAATTTTCCAATACCATGGAATACATAAAAGGTGATTACAGATTTGATAAGGAGAGGATAAACAGATCAAATGTTGTATATGTATGGGCACAGAAAGAATATACAAATCTTGAAAGCCTCAGGGAAGTGGGTATAAATGCTCCAAAACCCTATGGTTTTTATAGAAATATACTTCTCATGTCATATCTTGGGACTTCCAGGGGGCCTGCACCGCAGATAAGGGATCTACAGGAAGGTTTTAATGATATATATGAGAAGCTCAGAAAGTCTATGTGGCTTATGTACAATAAAGCCGGGATAGTCCACGCAGATCTCAGTGAGTATAACATACTTTATTACAGGAAAAACCCGTACATTATAGATGTTGGGCAGTCTGTTTCAGTCAAGCACCCAATGGCAGAAACATTTCTTGAAAGGGATATCAAAAATATAGTTTCATTCTTTTCAAAGAAAGGTGTAAACTGCAGCATAGACGAATTATATAATCATATTAAAGGTGGTATAATTGCTTGATATAGGTAGTATTAAAATACCGTTTTCCAGGATAGGAGTTTTGATCGGTAAGGAAGGATCCGTAAAGGCGAAGATAGAGGAAGAGGGAAAGGTAAAATTAGAAATTGATTCTGAAAATGCCACAGTTACAGTTTACCAGAAAAATGACCCATTGAAGGCATTGATGGCCATGAATGCTGTACAGGCTATTGGCCGCGGATTTAATCCTGATAAAGCCATGTTTCTGTTCGATGACAGCATCCAGCTTATAGTTATATCAATTAAAGAATTTGTTAAAAAAGACACAAAAAGAATAAATGAGATCAGGGGGAGGCTTATAGGCAAGGACGGCCACACCAGGGAAATTATAGAGGATCTTACAGGCACATATATATCCATAAGCGGTAACACTGTTTCTATCATAGGAGATTTTATATCCATACAGTATGCAAGGGAGGCAGTTAATATGATACTTCAGGGAAGAAAACATAAGACAGTTTATGCATATCTGGAGAAGAATTCTGGGGAATTAAAGTTCAGAAAAATGGAAGAAAGCTTTGGCGGTACATAAAAAACCGTTAAAGTTTATATCCCTTTTAGCAATATACTATTATAGCGGGGTAGGGTAGTCAGGAGATCCCGACGGGCTCATAACCCGTAGATCAATGGTTCAAATCCATTCCCCGCTACTAACAGTTTTCATTATCTATGTATTTTATTGTTGAATCAAAATCAGAGTTGCCTGTAAAGGAAACATCGTATCCATACTTTTGAAGAGTTTTCTCTGTTACTTTTCCGATGGCATATATGTTTTTAGTAATTTTAGCATCCCCCAGCACTTCATGGAATATTTCAGCCTCCATTGATGATGTTAGCAGTATGCCCCTGCAATCTTTATCCATAAACAGCTCTTTTATTCCATTATTTTCAAGTTTCACAACGTTATATATATGGTACTCCGTGAAATTTGCATTTCTTTGTTTAAGCCAGTCATTGATAATATTATTAGATTCATTACTGCGAAATAGGGCTATTCTAAAATTAAGATAATTTTCCAGCATGGTTATAACGCCATAGGAATTTCTGGCCGCCGGAACAGAAACATCTCCGGTATATTTTTTAATTTCATCTGCAGTTTTATCACCAATAGCAATAATATGGGGACTATCCGTATATTTATAATAGTATTTAAAAAATTCAGATGCCCCAACAGAACTGGTGATAACAATAATTCCTGGCCTATTTTGAATCATATCCTGGATAATCTCCTCCTGCGGCCCATTCCTTACGATCTTCGTAAGTGGTACGTTTTTTATTGATATGCATCGGGTATCCATGGGTTTAAACTTTCCCTCAGGCCTTGTTGTTATAATATAATTAGAAGTACCCATATCCGGCTATCGCCTCCCTTATCCTCTCCGTTATTGATTCCATATTTGTTCCATTGAAATTAAGGTCAGTGTATTCATCAGATTTCAATGAATAAAAGCGGGTTTTAACTGCACCGCCCTCAGAAAGTATTCCTGCAGGCATGGAGCACCCAAGGTTGAGTTTCTTAACTATATATCTTTCATTTTCCATATCACTGTATGTTTCTTTGTGGTTAATACTTCTTGCTATGTCAGATGATTCTGAATCCTTACTGCCAACTATGGCTATTATTCCCTGATTCGGCGCAGGCAGGAACTGATCCTCAGATAACTCGAAATGCTCCATGTCAAGCTTCATCCGATTGTATGCAGCCTTAGCTATAATTATTCCGGAGTAGTTGCCTGACATGTATTTATATACCCTGGTATCGATATTTCCCCTTATATCCGATATTTGCACATGTGCATTCACGGTTTTTGCCTGCCTAATTCTTCTCATACTGGATGTGCCAAGTTTATCAGCGTCCTTCATTTCCTCCAGTGGGGTATTTGATATTAACACGTCCCTGTAATCTTCCCTTTTAAGAACTGCACTTATTTCAAGTGAATCAGCCATGGTGGATGGAATATCCTTGGCACTATGAACAGCCAGGTCTATTTCCCCTTTAACTACCCTCTCATTGAGCTCATCAACAAAAACTCCTGTAGATGACATCCTGTACAGGGGAATGTTCCTATTAGAATCACCTCTTGATGTAAATTTTTTTATTTTCACATCGTATCCGGCCAGTTCCAGGGCGACCTTTACGCTTTCTGCCTGAATAAGCGCAAGCTCGCTGTCTCTTGTTCCCAGTATTATAGACATTTTAACACCGCGGACATGGCATCTACAGTTGCCTGGAAATCATTCTCATTGTGCGCAAAGCTTATAAATTCTGTTTCAAACTGGCTGGGTGGGAAGAAAATTCCCTTTTCCAGAAGACCGTGGAACATTTTATTAAATTTAGCTGTATCTGACTGGGTTGCTGTACTGTAATCTGTAACATTTTTTTTGTTGAAAAATATCTGGAACATTGAATAGCATCTATTTACCACAGCATTTATTCCATATTCACTGATCATTGAATTTAATTCTTTCTCAAGTCTTTCCGCGTAGCCATTTATCTGTGAATAATCCTTTGTCTTTAATATATCCAGTGTCGCCACTCCTGCTGCCATGGTAAGGGGATTGCCGGAAAAGGTACCTGCTTCATATACATTTCCTGCCGGGGCAATTTTCTCCATTACATCGCTCCTTCCGCCGAACATTCCAACTGGGGCACCTCCACCGATTATTTTGCCCATAGTTGTAATATCTGGCTTTATTCCTATTATATCCTGGTATCCACTGAAGGCAAATCTGAATCCTGTGATAACCTCATCAAATATCAGCAGGGATGAGTATTTTTCAGTTATTTCCCTGAGAGATTTTAAAAAATCCTTCTTCGGATTGACAACGCCGATATTCCCAAGAACCGGTTCTGTAATTACTGCGGCTATTTCATTTCCATATTCCCTGAACAATTTTTCTATGCTTTCAGTATCATTATACTGCCCAACAAGAACTGTTCTGGAGACCTCCTCTGGAACCCCGGAAGACGATGGGACACCGAAGGTCATTGTTCCACTTCCGGACTTTATAAGGGCATAGTCATGGGCACCATGGTATCCGCCCTCCATTTTCAGGATGTATTTTCTCCCTGTAAATCCCCTGGCTACCCTTATCGCATGCATTGTTGCCTCTGTTCCAGAGTTAGTAAAGCGAAGCATATCTATAGATTTAACAGCGTTTTTTATTTTTTTGCCCAATTTAATTTCGTTTTCACTAAGGGATCCGAACAGGATACCTCGATCTACCTGCTCTTTTATTTTCATTCCCACCTCAGGATTTGCATGGCCCAGTATCATGGGACCAAAACCCATTGAGTAATCTATGTATTCTTTACCATTAACGTCTATGGCCCGGGAGCCCCTGGCCTGCTGAAACATTACGGGCTCTGGTGAATAGTATCTAACGGGGGAATTTACACCCATCGGGAATATATCCATCGCCTCTTTGAATAAATTTGATGATCTCATTATTCTACATCAGTTTTAAGGATTTATCTTTTTGTTTATCATCGTACAAGTATTTAATTGTGGTATTTTATTGCTTAATGACCTTCCTGCATACCAACATTGCCGGCGTGGTGTAATCTAAAAATGGCTATTCATCTCATTAGTTTAATTACGTATTTACCATTATATCTTATTAAAATTGATAAATATGGAAAAATATTCTGGGGTTTTTAGTTGTTCATTTTTATTAGAATACTATGGCATAGAAATAAATAAATTTTATATTAGAAATTTTTATAAGAATAGGCTGGAAAATTAGGCAATAACAAATTTAATTTAAAAAATTATTTTCGATGTATGACAAGCTGATAAACAATATTTATATGTGTCTTTCATATCACGTGTTATGTCAGACAATAATGAAAATTCCATTATGTATGTGATCGCATACCTTATACCAATTTTAACCGGGATATTTGTGTATATTACATCTGATAAAAATCAACGATTAAGGTTTCATGCAGTTCAGGCCATAATTCTGGGTATAGTTATGATAGTAGTTGATATTATATTTTATATAATAGCAATACTCCTACTACCATTATTCCCCATATTCTATTTGGGTGACATTATTGATGTATTCATATGGATTTATGGACTTTATGTCGGTTATAAAGGTTCGCTTGGAACAGATATACGCATACCATATATAGGAGACTATGCTGCCAATATGGCTGGGATCTCAAAAGATTAAGTTTACCATATATTTAAATCAATTCCTCCCGAATTGTAAATATTTCATGGAATTTTTAATGTTATTAAACCGGGAGTTCTAATCCGTTATTAGGATGTTTTTGACTGAAATTCCTAAAGAAAATAATAAAATTAGATTCTAAACTTATTCACTTAATTTTTTAGCGAGATATGGAAGCGACTCTTCGTAGCGTGGTGTATTATAGAAATGCCCACCGTTGAATTCCTGATAGGAATGTTTGATACCCAGTGTTTCCATTTTATCGTGTAATGTACGCATTCCCATAAAGAGGCTGTATTCATCTTTTGTTCCAACATCCATATATATTGCCTTCAATTTTTTCAGATTTTCAATCCTAGAATCTATGTTTCTAACAGGGTCATATCCAGACCACTTCTTCCAGATATCCTCACGGAACATTCCGGTATCTGTGTCGAATGGTAGTTCTGGTGTGCCATTTTCAGTATCATAGGAATAAAATGCAGACATGCCGATTATGTTGAGTGTCCTTATTTCCTCATCCGTTAGATCCTGCTTTCTGGACTTTTCCTCAAGGTAATCATGTACAGAGGTGCCGTGCAATTCACCATAGGCAACAGGGATATCCGGTATGTACACATATTCGAAACCACTATCCCCAAAATGGTCTGCGAAACCGCTGATAATGTCCGGGTGATTTGATGCAATAGTGTAAGCCCCGAACCCACCGGAGGATTTCCCGAAGAGCCCAACATTTCCGGTTTTATATTTTTCTGAAATATAGGGTATTATTTCTTTAATTATGAAGTCTTCATAGTTTCCGGCACCGGGAGAGTTGATGTACTGGTTCACATGATATTTTGTTGAAAAATCAGGGTTTATAATTACAGAGTTTTCCAGCATATTTTTACTGTAAAGCTTCTTCAAAACCTGGGAGAATCTGTTATTAAGCTTTGGAGTTCCATTCAACCCGGCAAGCTCAATCAAAAGCGGTGCATCCTTTATTAGCCGGTCAGGATGGAATACAAGTATCTTCCGTTCAACAGGGTCCCCAAGAGGATTTCCTTTCAGTACACTACTATTTATGTTCAGCAGTTCTGCCTCAAGCGTCATGTATCTTAATTGCACAGGAATACTTACGTTTAACTTTAAAATCAAGAGATGCCGTTGGTTAGAGTTTAATTGCCACACCATTATTTACTAACGCCCGGTAATTGATTATATAGGTTGAAATATGATTGGGTACTTTCACCATATTATCTTAAAGGTAAAAATATTAAATTGCCCGATCTAATATACTTTCATGATAAGGCCGTGCCTGGGAGTCAGTAAATTCAATGCAGATTCTACTATCAAAAAATTACGGGAACAGCATCTGCTAGACAGCCGCTATCAGATAGAACAAGCTGGGAATACTGTGTATGTGCCATTGATTATGGAGATAGAGAATTCAAAGTATTATGATTTCAGGACCCGAAAAACAGGAATCGATGACATAATAGGAGATATTTCAAGATATGGGGTCGATACCGGTAAATTGTCCTATATAAGACTGGGAAATTCTCTGATTTTTAAGCAAAAGATATCCTATAAAACTGCCAGAATATTTTCCCGGATGCCGGGAATAGAAAATATATACTACGAAGCTGGAAAGATTATGGGTGCGAGGAGAAAACCTTCCCTGAGGCTGGTATTCGGGCCTGGTGGAGATACAACGGTGGTGGAGTACGGAATTAAATACATTATGAACCTCCAGAAGGTTATGTTCTCGCCTGGGAATATCAACACGAGAAGTAAAATGCGTTCTATCAAACTATCAGGCTACACTGTAATAGATATGTTTTGCGGAATAGGCTATTTTTCCCTGCAGGTTATGAAGAATAGCAGGCCCAAAAGGATGATATGCTGCGATATTAATCCGGATTCCACATATTACCTTAAACAGAATATTCTTGCCAATAAAATAGCTTACCCGGTGGAGGTTCTAACAGGTGATTCACGTACTACTATTCCATTCATTAGTGCAGATTATATAATAATGGGTAATTTCAACAGTCCGTATTTTATAAGTGCCGCACTGATCAGATCACACCCGGGCACCGAAATATCCATGCATTATCTTGCAACCGCAGAGAACATAGAAAAGCGCGAAAGCAGTATAATGGTGGTGGCCAGGAAGATGGGTTTTCTTTTAATGTGCCAATCAAGGCATAATGTGAAGTCTGTTAGCCCCAGCTATATTCATGTAAACTCAATATTTACAGTTGTCCGGGCCATATGAGCAAAAATTAATAAGGGCTCGAATGATATTATTTAATGCCGAACCGTATGGACATTAATTTTATTGATGCTGTATCGCTTCTGCTGCGGCTCCTCCTCCTTATTGCCTTCGTGGCGGTGATCCTGCATATGTTCATTGGAATGTATGATACCGTGCTCGGCGCCTTGAGGGACCCAGCATCCACAGAAAGCGCTATTTATAACTTTATTGACATTATAGTTGAGGATTCCCTTCTTGCTGTTGTTATATTTGAAATATATGAAAGCATAATACAGTTTTTCCACGGCGAGGGTGACACCATACTTTATATTATAAATGCAGCCATATCATTTACAACCAGGGAAATAATACTTACTATTTTTGCCGCACACGTATTCAGGCCTGTAGATACCTATGAACTGATGGGATTTTCTGCGCTTATTCTTGCACTTGCTGGAACAAGGTATCTGTTTATACTTGCAGATAAAAATAAAAAACCGTTAAAAGCTCAATAGGGGCATAAAAGTTATTATATTATTTTCTAATCACCATCTTGGATAATGGTAGAACCATTAAACTGGTGATAATAAATGGTAAATAATAATAGAACAGGTTATGTTCCAAAGCCCATGGAAACATTAAAAAATTCACTATCAAAAAACATAATGATAGACGTTAGGGGAAACAGGACATATTCAGGCGTACTTGAAGGATATGACATATACATGAATTTGGTGTTGAAAAACGCAACAGAGACTATAAACAACGAAAATAAGGGAACATTTGGCATGATGCTACTTCGTGGGGACAATATAATATTTGTATCACCATCAGGAGGGGAATAAGATGAGCAATGGAACTTCATCAATGGGAAAGGCAAATAATAAAAAGATTCACATAAGATGCAGAAGATGTGGGCATAATAGCTACAACGTTAGGGAAAAAAGGTGTTCTTACTGTGGATTTCCTTCCCCGAGAATCAGACATTATAACTGGGCAAAAGCCAAGTGAGGAGTGCGCTGTTGTCGGTTACACTGGCAGTGACGCATTTACCACAATCAACTTTTCTTTAAGGGCCCTACAGCACAGGGGGCAGGAAAGCTCCGGGATAGCTACCTTTGACGGAAAAATTCATGTAACCAAGGGCATGGGGCTTGTTTCAGAAGTTTTTAGGGGAGAAATTTTGCCCGGGAGAATTGGAATAGGACATAACAGATACTCAACTGCAGGATCGAAGGGCGTTGAAAATGCTGGGCCCTTTGTCATTTCCTCATCACTGGGCTATATAGGAATATCACATAATGGCGAGATTACAAATGCCCATGATCTGAGGGAGAGGCTAAAGGAAAAGGGATATATATTCTACAGTTCCAGTGATACTGAGGTACTTCTTACAGAAATTGTCAGTGAAATTGGGAAATATGGTATTATAGATGGAATAAAGAAGGCAATGCTTAAGATTAAGGGTGCATATGCCCTGGCAATTCTAATAAATGATGTACTTTATGCTCTCAGGGATCCTTTCGGATTCAGGCCGTTGATACTGGGAAAGACTGAGGGTGGCTATATTATATCCTCTGAAAGTGCAGCCATAGATACAGTATCGGGGGAAGTCATAAGGGATATAGCCCCCGGGGAGCTGGTAGAAATAAGGGAATCAGGTTACAGGAGTGTCTTCACAGTTGAGCACAAAACAGCCCATTGCATGTTCGAATATGTTTATTTTGCAAGGCCTGACAGCATAATAGACAAAAGAGAGGTGTTCGATGTTAGATACAATATAGGAATAAAACTGGCAAAGGAGAATCCGGTTGATGCTGATGTTGTTGTCCCTGTCCCAGACTCCGGCAGGTCTCAGGCTCTTGGATATTCTGTATATTCCAATATACCCTACAGTGAGGGCTTAATTAAAAATAGGTATTCCGATAGGACATTTATTTTGCCAGATCAGAAATCCAGGTATGATGCAATAAAAATAAAGCTTAATACTATCAAATCGGTAATAAATGGGAGGAGGGTTGTCCTTGTTGATGACAGCATAGTCCGTGGGAATACCATGAGGCATATAATAAACATACTTAGAAAGGACGGCGCCACAGAAGTTCACGTACGCGTGGGGTCTCCACCAATAATAGCGCCGTGTTATTTCGGTGTTGATATGAAGACCAGCAGTGATTTCATCGCCGGCGGTCATACAATAGAGGAAATAAGGAAGGCAATAAATGCAGATTCGCTTGGATACTTAACTATAAAGGGATTGCGTGAGAGCATCGGCATGGATAACCTATGCGTCGGATGCCTTACAGGAAACTATCCAGATGAGATTCCACAGGGCGCCAAGCCAAACTATACTTAATCCAGCATCCTGTTTTTTATCTCAGAGATCATAGTGTCTATATCTCCTTCAGTTTTAAAATAATCCATTTTAAGGGTTATGGCCATTTTATTGGCTATTGTCCTGGCCACCTTTCCCCTCTTATTTGGGGGGAGTGCAGATAGCCCGGGGTAATTGAATATAATTCCATGCTTTGGCGGTGGTGTACCCTTTCTCATATGGTTAAAGAAAGCCTTTTCTGCACCCAGTATCTGTAATGTCCCGGAGGGATATTTAACAAGATTTTTAAGACTGCCTGCCTTAAGAAGAAAATCAAGAGAGAGCCCTGGACCTATAAGCTGGGCGGTATTTGGCATGTAGTTTTCAATTTCCGATTTGAGATAGGTATCGAGGTAGGATTTAAAGGTACATAATGATGAACCCATCTCAGCCGCACGCCCATCGATTTCGGACAGCCCAGAATTTTTGAGCCTTTCAAAGTAAAGACACGGATCATTATTATATTTAATATCCAGAAGTGTGTATATAGACACCAGCTTTTCAAGGTAAATGTTTATAATTGCATCTATTTCCTTTCTAACAGAGTACATTTTAATTATATACTGGTCATGCGAGAATTCAGAATTTATTCTTTCCTTTTCGTATTTTAGCAGGAGGTCTCTTAAATCCGGGATTTTTTCTGAACATGTCTCTTCCGTTTCTGGGATTCTTCCGTTCCTCAGGCTCTCGAATATGTCCATGTAATCTTTTTCCAGGTTTCTGTACAGGTAAATTTTTTTGTTTATTATCTTTCCGTACCACATTATTTTCTCCATATTTATCACTCAGTATACCATCAAGATCAATTGTCTTGAGATCATTAAGTTCGTCAACAAGCATGGTTCCATAGGCAATAAGCTCATTGTTATCTGTGTATATGGCAACCCTGCTGCCTTTGTGGAACTCCCCTACGATGGCCTTTATTCCTGCAGGATATATGTCTGATCCATGCATAATATTTTTAATCGCAGTATTTTTAACGATAACCTTAGGCGAGTCTGAAAAAACGAAATCCATTGGAATTATCATGCTGTTGAACATTGATGGCTTTCCTTCACTTTTCATGACTGCGGCATCGCTGAGTTCCTGAAGCGTATGCATCTGGGTTTCATTAAAATCACCTGTGGAGAGTCTTCTGAGGTCTGCCATCTGTGCTCCGGTTCCAATTACATAGCCCATATCCGTACATAGAGTCCTGATATAGGTGCCTGATTCACATTTAACCCTAAATAGTATTAGTTTATCATCAATTTCAAGTATATCCATACTGTATATGGTGCGCTCCCTGACCTGCCTGGAAACTGCGGACCGAACAGGTGGAAGCTGGTATATTTTGCCGGTAAATTCACTAAACACTCTCTCTATAGTCTCATTATCTGCATGGGAGTATAATCTCATTACAGATATGTATTCCTTTGATTTTTCATGAACTATATCTATAAGTTTTGTGGCCTTTCCCAGTGCCATAACCAGTACACCGGATACTCCTGGGTCCAGAGTACCTATATGCCCAACCCTTTTTTCCCCAGTTATATCCCTTATCCATGAATCGACCTGATGGCTTGTGGGCCCCTTTGGCTTATCAATTACTATAAATCCGTTTATTTCCCCTTTATTTGATCCTGAAGTGTACATAATTTATACTCTATTGTAAATCTAATTTTAATCTTTGTTTTTGGGCTGTTTATGATTCATATAGTTTACAATGCTATCTACTATTGCCTCAGGTGTAAAATCATCTGTGTCCACAATATAATCATAATAACTGAATACCCGGTAATCAAGTCCGTAAAATTCCATATAGCGTAGAATTTCAGATCTAGATCTGGCCAGTATGTGTTTTTCATCAGTACCATTGTCCCTTTCCATGAGTCTCCTGCTTCTAACATTAAAAGATGTATCGAGGTATATCTTGATCCCTATTGCCTCCCTATATGCCAGAACTCCAGAAAGCCGGGATTCCATAACTATATTATCATTATTTCTCATGAAATCTAGAATCATTTTGTCCTGATCAATGTCGATTTCTGGGTGTTTTTCTGCATAGTTACTGAACTCCAGGAGATTTAGTCCATATTCTTCTGCCTTTTTTCTGAAAAAATACCCTCCAGAAAAAAATTGGTAATTCAGTTTTTCGGCTAGTAACTTGCCAACAGTTGTTTTACCGGATCCGGATTCACCACTGATAGTTACTATCATATTGATTGCGCCGTATCCTCATCAATTTTCCTAAGCTTGTATGTAAAGTCAACATACTTCATAATCATTGTAACGAAGTATCCTACTGCGAGGTTACCCAGAGTATACAGGGCCATCCATAGGGGCATTATATATATCTTCGATGTAACTATATTGAGATTTAAATCCCATGGCATGGATACATACTGGTAATGTATTGTAAGCATGAAGACATAAAGCCATATGAATATCAGAAAGAAGAATATTTCAGTGACCATTAATGGCTTCATTGTGTTCATTGAAAGTGCAGCCTGATCCATCTGTCTCTGCATCTGCATCTTCTGAAGTTTCTGCTGTCTTGTACGGTCGCCTGATCTATAGGCCTCTCTCATGGCCTTGGAATAAGCCCTGCTTATCATCTGCATTTTTCCCATCTTGAGCCAGTCGGTAAAGAAATATCTCGGGATGGATGATATAAGCCCCAGGATAATCCCGGTAAGCATAAGTGTTAGGATGGGGAGCTTATAGTTAAAGCCAAGCAATGGCATGAAAACGTAGTTAAGATAATGCCCAAGAGGGTTTCTTATGGAGGGGTCGCTTATAATAAAAATTAGGCCCAGCCCTGCAAACATAAAGATGAACTCTATCATCATAAATTTAGTCATCTGTGGATTCTGTGCCGGTCTATTACCCTGTTGCATTTTACAAACCTCCTAATATGCTTTCTGCAGCTATCTCTGGATGATTGTCTGGATTATATATATACTTTATTGTGGCTCCAGAATAGACAGAATAGGCCGCGGCATAATACCTGTTAACCTCCTGGTGTTCCTTTATGTCCTGTACTGTATCACTGTCACGGCTCCTTGTTGAATCGTTATCTCTCCTGCGCTTAATTTCCTCCGGAGTGGATTCTATAAGAAAATAGGAGGAAACCATTAATTCCCTTAGGACCCATTCCGGCAACCCGGGTAGATAACCTGCAGGTGACTTTATGGACATATGGGTATCTATTATGATATTATCCATCTTTCCTATTTTGTTTGATGCCTTTTTCTGCAGATTTTTCTGGGTATCCACATCAAGCCTTCTTATGTCGTCCCTGGATTTTACAAGATCAAGGTCCACAGCCATATCGAACATCAGGGTACCGAAATTAATTATCTCATACTGTGTTTTTTTTGAAACCATTTCCAGGATTGTTGATTTTCCAACACCTGGAATGCCTGAAATTACTACTCTCATGTTTATCCACCACTGAAGAACTGCCTTATCAATGGATGCATCTCCATCAACTGTTCTCTCCCCATTGCCTCATAGAATTGTATTACAATTCCAACAGCCAGCAACAGACCTGTACCGCTGGTGTCACCAACTGTACCGATGAGATCGGCAGCCCCTGCCAGTATTCCCACAATTGCACCGCTGAATATAGTTATTGCGGGTATATACTTGCTCAGCACCTTGGCCATTATACGTGGATCGCGCCGGAAACCGGGTATCTGCATACCACTGGAACGGATCTGCTTTGCAACAGCATCCGGCCCCATATTGGTTGTTTCAATCCAGAACTTTGCAAACAGTATACTGAACCCAACCAGGAAAGCCATGAATACTATGATATGGATCAGTTCTTCCACAGGCGTGTGACCCAATAGCACGCTCTGTGAGACAGAGGGTTGCAATATTGGGAACAACCAGTCGGATAAACCGTTAGGCGTATAAAGATAAAACGCCAGCCCTCCCGTGGGTGTTGTGGAAGATATGCCCAGTGCCGAAATCTGCGCTGATGAGGCATAAGATCCGAGCAGATGGCTATGGCCCAGTATAGGAATCTTATCCAGAACCGGACTGTGCCAGAATAGCAGGGTCCACATGGATATGTTTGCCAGAAGCGCTGTGGCAAGTATAACAGGTATGTTTGAAGCATATAAAAGCTGCAGTGGGTACCTTCCCCTGGCTCCCCTTACACGCTCATGTGCTATGGGGAGCTCAATCTTGCTGCTCTGGAAGAAGGCTACTATGAAGAATATAAGCAGCGTCCCTACAAGCGCTATCATTGGGTTTGGCTGCGCAAAGAGTATCTGCTCCATTCCGGTGTTTGTCAGGTATGAACCTAGTGCATTCATGAAAAGGTAAAGGGCTTTAGGTATTGCCCCTGCAGGAGGATTTGAAAGAGAAAGTGGGGATGTTATTGTGGATGGTATCCAGTTAAATGTACCTGTAAAGAGCTGCTGTGATACCCCTGCAGCAATAAATAGTGAGATACCTGATCCTATACCATATTTTGATACCACCTCATCCATAAGGAATACAAGATATGAACCGAAGAATAGCTGAAGTATAATAATGCTCTGTGCCAGGAATTCACCGTATCCGGGAACAACATGTGCTATGCTGGATACTAAACCGGCATCAGGCACGAGAAACCCGAATGCCTGTGGAATAGCCTCTACAAATATCATTATAATTACCAGGAGTTTCTGGAATCCCTGATACATGGCCTTATCACTGGAATCGCTTAGGTCCAGGTTGAATATTTTTGCCCCTGCAAATAACTGCATTACTATACTTGCTGTTACAATGGGCCCGATACCTAGATCCATAAGTGACCCGGATGCACCAGCAAAAATTGCCCTAAATGAGGCAAATACATCCACAGTCTTTGATGTGTTGAGCCCGTATATGTAAACGTTTGTCAGGGCAAAATATATAAGGACAACCACTGCAGTCCACATTAATTTATATTTGAATGGAACGTGACCCTTGGCTTTTTTAACCGCAGGAAGTTTTGCTGTAAGGTTTTCAAGACCGTACAGTTTGCTCTTTTTCGGTCCCCTGTAGCTCAAAAGCAGGTATGCAATAATAAAAAGTGGCGATGATAGCAGTCCAAGGATGAATAATTTGAGCCCGGTATAATGCGAGAAATAATAAAATACAACGATAAACAGGGCGAATATAAATATTACGGGAATGGCGGCTCCCTTATTTCTACGGATTTCAGTCATTTTCTATCTTAGTACCGTAATTGGAAAGCTTATTAATAGATTTTTCGGTAGCCTGCGGTATTTTGATCCTGCACTTCACCTCGAAGTTTCCGGTACCCAGCAGCTTGGTATAACCCGCACCCTCCAGATCTATCAAGTCATCCACAACATAGCCCATTGCCTTTAGTTCCTCATAACGGTCGTTAAGCTGATTGAGGGTTATAGGCTTTTCATAGGTTTTTGAATGGCTTGTAAATCCGTGTACTCCATAATGGTTTTTATCGTGAAGTATCAGCCATATTTTCCTATGGCCACCGAGGCCTGCCATTCCATTACCTCCTTTTTTACCCTTGCCTCTGCCTGATTTCATACCTCTGCCATAATGGCCTCCTCTTAATTTTTTAGTTTTTGTTCTCACCATTTAAATTCACCCCCGGAATAATCATACGCCTTATCAGCTTATTGATTTCACTGCCCCTGTAACCAGCAGAACCCTTCTGGTGGAATGGTTTCTGTATTGCCTCATATCCACCCTTTGGGGGATTCAATCTTATTACAGGATTAACGTCAGTTAGATCTTTAAACTTTAGTGTGCCATCAGCCAATTTACCTGCCAGTTCACTAATAGAGGAGTAACCTGACTCCTTCAGATAATCATCGGTTAATTTTTTACGGCCTTTTAATAGAACCCTGTCCTTGAGAACAAGTTCCAGGGTCTCCTGGTCTATTTCCCCCCAGGTCACATAATCCTTCACACGGTTAAGCATGCCGTTTAAGCTGTCTGACTCAGGAAAAATAACCATATGGTTTATTCTGTTAAGATTCAGTAATTCTGCAGTTTTTTCAGCACTGGGTTTTATTCCCGTGCTCCCCCTAATCCTTATTATTGCTATCATGTTCTATTCCTCCTACATATATGGGCGTTGTCAGATTTATTTTGGGGTTCATTTTCATTGATACCGTCTCTTTCAGGGCATCGAATGTTGCCAGCGCATAGTTTACAGTTGTCTTTGTGTGGCCTGATGCGAAACCCCATGCATCTTCTATACCTGCCATCTTCAGGATAATTTTTACAACATCCCCAACTGCAAGTCCAACTCCCTGGGGAGCGGGTTTAAGCTTGACAACAACTGATCCCGACTTTCCAGTAATTTCAAACGGCAGTGAATGTGGTCTTCCACATCCGCATTCCCAGGAACCGCATCCTCTCTTGATTTCTATAATGTTGGTTTTGGCATTGTTTATTGCCTTTCTTATGGCAGGTGCGGCCTCTTTTGCCTTGCCACGGCCTATTCCTATGTATCCATTTCCATTACCAACAACTGCGGTAATAGAATAATTCATCCTCCTTCCAGAATCGGTCATTCTCTGAGCTCTTTCAATGTTAATGACCTCATCCTGAAGATCAGGAATAAGATAATCAACTATCTGGTATTCTTGCAGAGGCAGTTTTGTGTGCAACGCGTCGCCTATGCTCTGAATTTCATTATTGGCCACAAGTCTTCCCAGTTCCGTTTTAGGAATCCATTCTTCGTCCATATTTATTCACCTTTTTTAACAAATTTTGAAATGTCCACCTTATTTTTTAGGTGTTCACCATTTATCCTGGATTCATCCGGGAACGAGTCTTCGTCTGCAGGAACATCAATGCCAGAGTCTATAATGCCCTTCAATGCTGCGGATAGCCTGCCCCCATGGATAAATTTATACCTTCCAGTATCCAGTATAGCCTCCTCTATTCCCTTTTCTGCTGCTTTCTTTCCAGCAAGATATCCTGCCAGGTACATTGCCTGTATGTTATTCCCGTACACTCCATATTCCTTTTGCAGGGTTTTATCTGTAACAGTTACCCTTACAACATCCCCGGCTGGATCATAGTCAACAAACTGGATCATTAATCCCTTGTTGCTGGGTCTTACTACAGCCCTTGTTATTTCTGATTTGAGTAGTTTATAACGTTTACCGTAATCCGTAATACCGGACTTCCTTCTCTTAAGAACTGGTGTTGTTTTCATTTTTATCCTCCTTTATTAATGATTCTGTCTTTAGATGCGAAACAAGCTGAGCTCTTGAAGTAAAGGACCCACTTTTTATGGTTCTATAATATTTGCGGTAGGTAGTCCTGTCGATGGCATCTTTTTCTTTTAATGTCTTTAATTCATTTCTCAGTGCCCTTATGGTTGTTATCCATCTTCTCTTCCTGGGATACCTTGCGTATTTTGTGCCCCTGACAGATCCTGGACCCCTTCTTCTCCCTTTGCTTAGCTGGTTTATTCTCTTCTTTAAGCGCTGATTTGAATGGTTTTTCTTATCCTTCTTCTGTATAACATTGAGTCCGATTAACTTTTTAATATCGTCTCTTGATGTGGCATCCAGTACTTTATCAAGGTTATTTGTATCTATCCATACCCTTGATTTGCCTACTTTCAGCTCATCTGCCGAGATTTCCCTTATGCTAGACATTTTCATTTTACCACCTTATTAAATACATGTATACCAAGATTCTCGGCCTCTGATTCGATATCAATTCTTTTCTTATAACCTACTGTCGAGGCTATTCTTGCTCCTTCCAGATCAGGATTTATGAGTGACAGCTCCTTAACATTATGTACAAGAACCTCCCTGAATCCGGATGGATGCAGTCCACGAACGGCCTTCGGGGTTCTGTAACCCGGGCTCACAACAGGTGGCCTGTAACCGAGATGTGTTCTGAGCTTTGAATGCTTTCCTCTTGGCCTTCTCCACGAATCGTCAAACTTCTTATACCTAAACCATTCCTGTCTATGGAATTCTACCCTTCTCCTATTTGCTTCATTTTTCTTTTTTAATAGTATTTTCTGTTCCTTAGTTAATAAGGGTTTATAGCTCATCTGGGTTCACCCCCTTTAATAGATATATCCCATCCTGGAAGACCCTTGCATCAAAGTGCTTTATGTATGTAGCCCTTTCTATATTTGATGCAGTGTCTCCCATATCTCTCTTATCTATACCCTCAATAATAACACGGTCTCCTTTTACAGATACCTTGCAATTCTTGATTTTTGCAATTCTTGGTGCCTTGCTACCCAGAAAGTTCTCCACGTAAAGAAGGTCTCCACGAACTGAAACCCTCATAGGGAAATGAGTAAAATCTATTTTCATTTCATATTTGAAGCCCTCAGTGACACCATGAAATACCAGGTTGAGTTCGGAATACCAGGTTCCTACTATGCCATTAGTGAATTTGTTTTCCTTGCTAACAGCTATTATTATGGAGTTTTCCTTTTTATAGACCTTTACATATTTGTCCCTGAAATTCCTGGATGTTGAACCAAGCTTGCCCTTGACATTGATTACTGTCCCATCAATGTCCACGTTTATTCCCTCTGGAATTTTTAATTCCATTTTATCTTTCCAATTTATCATTTAATCCACCTCATCAATAAATATAGGCCAGAAGCTTGCCACCAATGCCGAATTTCCTAGCTTCGAGGTGGCTCATCACACCCTTTGTTGTGGTGAGAATAATTATCCCGAAATCCTGTGCAGGGAGATATCTTGATTCATATCTTCCTATGCTGGATCTTGTAACAGATAACCGTGGTTTTATTACACCACAGTTATTTATTGTATCGCTGAGTTTGACGTTGAATTTTCCGCCTCTTTCCTCCTCTATTACCTCAAAGCTTTTAATATAGTTATAATCCTGCATAACTTTCAGGACTCTTCCTATTATTCTTGAAGCAGGTGCAATTGTTATCTCATTCTCCCCGATACGGGAGGCCATTTTAATTGTGTTTATTACATCATTTAAAGGATCACTTTTCATTACTATCACCTCAACTATATTTTCGGAAACCGATCTTCTCAGCCGTTTCCCTGAAACATTGCCTGCATAGCCTGATACCATATCTCCTTACCAGGCCTCTTTTTCTTCCGCATCTGACACATCCCTGTGAGTGCCCATAATTCTTTTTTGGCTGTAATTTTACCTGCATTGATATTACCTCACTATCTGAGCATTAAAGTTTTCTTCGAGGAATTTTATGCTTTCCTCTCTGGATATACCTATACTGGCAGGTATTCCCTTGGCACCTATTCTCCTTCTGGGAAGTCTGTACCCCCCGGCCCTCTTAAGGACTATGGCTATATCCATACCAAATATCCCGATATCAGGATCATATTTCATCCCCTTGAAATCGGTATAGTCGGTTATTCCGAAGTATGCATTCCCCTGCCTGTCGAAGGAATATACGGGTATCTTGTAATCCTTTGCATAAAATGCCTCCTTCAGAAACTTGTATGCATCAGCCTTTCTAAGTGTGACTTTTGCCCCTATGCTGAGGCCTTTTCTTATATTGAAATCCCTTATAGTCTTCTTTGCAGTTGTTATAACAGGTTTATGGCCCGTCAGGAGTTCAATAACCTTTGTGGCCTTTGTTAATCTCTCGCCTGCCGCACCAACACCTATATTTATAACAACCTTGTCTATGGAGATTTTTCTCATTGGATTCTCTGTTTTACTCATCATTTCTGGTCACCTCCAGATCAGGAGTCCTGAATGTATATTTTGGTGTTCCCACAACAAAGATATAATCCTTAATTGTGGAAAAACCCTCATTCAAATGCACCATATTTTTGACTGAAGACTGCTTTACCTCGATAGATTTTATTGATGCAAGTTCTCCCACATGGGAACCACCAGTAATAAATACCTTATCACCGTCAGCCAGTTTCAGAACATCCACTATCTCAAGGTCTGGCACCTTCATCAGCAAAACATCCGATGTGTGTATATCCTTCCTATCTGTTGTAATGGTTTTCCCGTCATGCATTCCAAGCTGTATTTTATTGTTACCAGCTACGGTTTTTCTCACAACTTTGAACAATTTTATACCCTTATTTTCCTGGGGGTTCTTCCTTGCAACCAGCTTGCCCTTCGAATCATACATTATGATATAATCATTGTCCATGCCTTCAATTGTAAGCACGTCCATGAATCCCACAGGAAATCTTCTATCCTTAACAATCTTTCCATCCACACGTACCAGGTTGTTGTTTAATATTCTTGTTATCTCACGCTCCTTGTCGCCGAGCTTTAAATAATCCCTCAGTACAATAAGCATGGGAATTGAATCCTGCTTCTTATGTGTGGCCGGAGTCGGAGTAACTGACCAGAAATTTGTTTTTCTGGGTATTTTCAGTTTTCTCGAGGCCATCATTATCTTAGTTTTCATTATTATCATCCTCTCCTAAATTTTTATCCTCTTCCGTAGAAGCATCGTTTTCATCTTCCTGTTCCGGGAGGTCAATAGTCTCACCCTCTGTTTGTTCTTCAACTGGCTCGGATTCGACCGGTGTTGCTTCCGACTCCGCCGGTTTTTCCGGTTCAGGTGCGGGCAGGTTTCTTCTTGCTGTTATATCTTTAATCTTGTTATATCTACCCTCAATGGAAAGGTCAAGTTTTGTTATCACAAGATTGCTATGATCAATATAATAGGCAACCTGCTTTCCATCTGCCTTTGGTAAGGTAATCCCCTCTATTGAGATTTTGTTTGTTTTATGGCTAACTGCAATTACCTTGCCTCCTTCTCCCTTTCTGGATCCAGAAACAATTTTCACGATATCCCCCTTTACCACTGGAAAGCGGCGTATACCGTATTTCTTCCTTAGTTCCTGGTTTAATGCCACATTTATTTTTGTATTTAACATAATACTTACCTCATACTATTGTAGATGCTATTGCGGCAATTCTTGGCCATCTCTCAGCTGCCTCTCTGGCAACTGGCCCTTTAATTTCTGAACCCCTTACCTCTCCCTCTGGGGTAACAAGAACAGCCGCATTATCTTCGAATTCTATTATATTGCCATCTGCCCTTCTATATGGTCTTCTCTGTCTTACAACCACAGCATACACTACTTTTGCACGCATTTCTGGGGTTCCTTTTTTGACACTGGCAATAAACAGGTCTCCAATTCCCGCTGCCGGTATTCTCCTTGCAACTGTGTGTAAATCCTTCACTCCTATCAAGCTGATCACCTTTGCACCGGTGTTGTCTGCGCACGGAATAACAGCACCCAGTGGAAGCCCTCTTGATTCATTTCCTGAAATCCCTTTCATCTTAGTTCACCTTCTCGATCACTACAAAGTCAATTGTTTTTGCCAGTTTCCTGCATTCTGCTGCCCTTACGCTGTCACCGACTTTTACATCGATGCAGTCAGGAAGGTGTGCGTGGTATTTCGTGAATTTGGTTTTATATCTTTCATATTTCTTAATGTATACCTTTGCTTCCCTGCGAATCACCACGCTTCGCTTCATCTTTACTGAAACAACCTTACCGGTGAGTATTTGTCCCCTGACCGGTAGCTCCCCATGAAAGGGGCAATTGACATCATTGCACTCCTTTTCGGGTGGCTTAACATCTATTCCTATATTTCTCATCTTGAATCATACCTCCTCAGTTTTTTGTATATTTTTCTTTTCTCCTTGGTTCTGTCTTCCGGTTTAAGCAGTATGGCATCACCATGGATATCATACCAGGCATCACCAAACTCCACACGGAATACAGCGCCGGTTTTGGGTATATTACATACCTTACTCCCGGCATCTATTGCAATCATATTCCTTGATTCGTCAATTATCTTACCATTAATGCCTACATTATTCATGTTAGGCGAATTCTTGACTTTGATATACTTACCTATTAATTCCTTTAAATAGACTTCATTAGTATTCATGCCATCTGAACCTTGAATCCCATGCTTTCCAGCTCTCTCTTCATAACATCTCTGTGATCGCCCTGCAATTCTATGCTTTTCCCATCTTTTACGGTTCCACCTGAGGCGGCCTTTTTCTTCAATGCTTTGGCAATCTCGTTGATGTTTTCTGTTTTCGGATCTATTCCATCAATAACTGTGACAAGCTTTCCATATCTTCTCTTGTCAACACTGATTTTTACAAGCTCACTGTCACGGTTAAATCCTTCCCAAGGCTGCAGTTCCTTTGGCATTCCTGTGAAATCTTTATCTTTCATTATCTTTTTTCCTCCATTATGGTAAGTATCCTGGCTATCTGCTTCTTTATAGAGTGCATGGTGCCCGGGCTTGCAGGAGCTCCACCCATGGCAATTGCAGATCTCTCTTTAAGAAGAGACTCTTTCAGTGATTTTAGTTTCTCATTCAGTTCTTCCGGAGTCATCTCCCTTAATTCTCTTGCCTTCATTTCCATTTTATTCTACCTCACTACTGTCATTAGTTTCCGGCTTCTCTGGTGCAACAGGAACCTTAGCCGCCGTATTAATTGATATTTCATCAGGAAGACGGTAATCCTGTCTTAGTAGCCTGACATATATGCCAATAGCGCCGGTTTTGAGCATGGCCACAGAGTAGCCACTTATCACTCCGGACCTGGCTGGTTCCCCAGAATATTTTATCTCGCCGAACATGAATTTCTGGGTTCTGGCACGCTCACCGGATATCTTCCCGCCTATTCTTATCAGAACTCCTCTTGCATGCTGGTCTATTATTCTCCTTAACGTTGTATTTCCTGCTTTTCTGTAATTCCAGCCTTTTTCAAGAGACAGGGCTATTTTCTTTGAAATAACCTGAGGATTAAGATCGGGGTTCTCTACTTCTTTGACCTCTATCTGTGGTGATTCAAGCCCATATTTTGATTCAAGGGTTGCAGTCATGGCCTTTATTTTAGACCCGTGCCTTCCTATTACGAGGCCAGGCCTGTTTACGTACAGTGTTATATTTGTCCCGAACGGTGTTCTCTTCATCTCCATTCCACCGAAACCTGCACTATCGTTCTCAGATTGTAAATATTCGGTAACAAGCAGTTTTTTAATGTTATCACTAACAAATTTCTTCTCCTTCATCTAATCACTCCTTTTCATTTTCTATTACGACTACATCCAGGTTTATAAGGTCTTTAAAGAATGCCCCGGCCCTTCCATATGCCTTCGGGGTAAATTTTTTAATCATTCTTCCCTTAGATGCGGAGATATGGTATATCTTCAGGTCATCAGTCAATCCCTTGAATTCTGCGTTGGCTGAAACATCGTCAAGCAGTTTTTTGAATGCCTTTACTGCCTTAACTGGGTATCTTCCAGGACCAACAGCCTTCCTGTGCGATACTGAATCAAGGTACCTGAAATATGGGACTGCCATTTTCTTTTCAAGAACAAGATCCAGTGTATTTTTGGCTGACTCCAGATTCATGCCCCTAATGAAATGGGCAACATTAACTGCGTCCTTTAAGGATATATCTGTCTCCTTTACCTGTGCTCTAGCGTGCTTTTCCGGCATATTATCTATACTGTATCCTTTCATAATATCACTTCAGTGGCAGGAATTTTGATGACCTTGTAGCTCCGACTCCTGGACCGGAATGCTTTACTTCTTTTCTCGTCGGTGCAAACTCCCCCAGATAATGACCTATCATTTCTGGCTTTATTTCAAATTTCAAATATGATGTGCCGTTATAAAGCTCTATTTTCTTGCCTATAAACTGTGGAAGTATGATAATATCTCTTACATGAGTTTTAATTGTTTCTTTATCCCCAAGAAGATCGTCAAATACTTTCTTCTGCTCATGGTTCATTTCCCTGTTATATGATCTCCTCACACGTGCCGGGAAAATTTCAAGAAGTTCCGGAAGCTCCATTTCTTCCAGCTCTTCTATGGACTTTCCACGGTAGGAAAACTCTCTGGCCCTTCCTGTTATGGCTTTCTGGGCTTTTCGGGCCCTTCTTTTAATAGATTTTACTGTTACCTGTCTCCTAACTACCATTTCTTATCCCTCCTTTTAGGTGATAATCTACCAACCTTGGCACCTGGCGGGGCACCTCTTGCTACAGTGCTCGGTCCTCCAACGTGCTGGTGGTTTCCACCTCCATGTGGATGGTTAACTGCATTCATTGCTACACCCCTCACAGTGTATGCTCTTTTGGCCTTGCTCTGTAGATATTTGATATGTCTCCCTGCCTTCAATATGGGAATATCCCTGGCTCCAGAACCTGCCACAACCCCAACAGTGGCATGGCAGTTCGGATTCAGCTCTCTGGTTTTCCCTGAGGGAAGCTTAACCGATACATAATTTCCATGACTTATTATAAGGCCGGATGACCCTGCCGTTCTGCAAAACTTTCCACCATCTCCGGGATGATTTTCAATATTGTATACGTAGGTTCCATCATCTATCTTGGATAGTGTTGTGGTTGTACCTGGGTTTGAATTGCCCATTTCTCCAGAATAAAGTTTTTGTCCTTTAAATGCGCCATTAAAAGCTATCATGTAATTTATTTCATTTTTTTCATTTTTTAGTGATAGAATTGGAGCATTTCTTCCCGGAGCCTGCACAATATCATATACTGTGTAATTACCATCAGAAAGATGCTTTATTTCTGATAGATGTCTATGGCTCGGGCTCATGTATGTTAATGAGCCGTGTCCTCTTCTCTGTGCTACTATATGTTTTCCCATTCATTTCACCCTAGAATATTCCAATCCTTCCGCCTATTTCTTCAGCAGAATAATCAGAGGAAAGCCTTGCAATTGCTTTTTTCCCCTTTTTTGTGATAAGGATATTAAGTCCTTCCACCTTCACGTCAAATCTCTCTTCAATTTCCTTTTTTATATCTGCCTTTTTTGCCCTGCGATCAACAATGAATGTTAATTTATTTTCCTTCTCCATCATTAGTGTGGTCTTCTCAGTAACCACAGGAGATATTATATAATCCATTTAATCCACCTCCCTCAGATTTTCTATTGCAGATGCCGTGTATATAGTCAGCCTGCCAGGGTTTCCCCCCGGGGCAAGCTTGGTTATGCTGAGACTGTTCAGGGATGCGAGATCAACTCCTGGAAGAGATGAAAATGCCCTGAGGTTCTCGCTGGAGGATCCAACTATCAAAAGACTTTTAGGCTGTTTGTATGTCCTGTTTCTCATTTTACCTCTTCCGGCCCTGATTTTCTTCCCGTTTTTAGATCTTAGAACATCATCATATACGCCTAGATTTGCCAGCACCTGAACTGCGTCCTTTACCTTCTTTATGTTCTCTATATCATCTTCCACAACTATTGGAAAAGTTAGTTTATCCACATAATCCTCTGAAATTTTATGCCCGCGGGCGATTATGCGTTCTTTGTTAGCTGTCATTGCGATGGCACTTAATTTTGCCATTTTTCTTTCCTTTTTATTAATTTTCTTATACAGTACCTTATCACTTCTCGGTGATAGGGCACTTCTACCTCCTACCATACTGGCGAGAAGTACACCCCTGGATCCGCTGGCAAGTCTTGGAATCCTGGAAATACCATGATTTGGACCAAGGTTATGCCCAACTCTTCTTGTTCCAGCAAGTGGACTTGATCCATAGGGCTGTCTCATTGAAAGCGATATAGCCCTGAAGGCCTTGTGAATAAGATCTTCTCTTGGATCAATATCGAATACAGGAGGTAAGTCTATTTCCTTGCTGACTTCCCCATCTATAGAATAAATATTAGCCTTCATTTTAATCACCCTGTTTTGATTCTCTTGAGATGTATGTTATCTCAACCTTTTCTGCATTTGATACTTTCTGTCTTGCCGGGTCTCTTAATTTTATTAACCTCTTGGCAGGACCGGATATGGACCCGTAAAGTAATATATAATCATTCCTTACCAGGCCGTAGTTTAGGAAACCGCCCTTAACATTAATCTCGTCGACATTGTCCTTTTTTCCAAATTTCATAATTCTTATATTATGTATGGTCCTCTGATGCAGTCCTACCTGACCAGCTTGGGGAACAGTATTTCTTACCCAGTCAGGATGCCATGGACCGAGAGTTCCTATCATTCTTCTGTGTTTCCTGTTACTCCTGGGCAGAAGCTTTACACCGAACCTCTTTACCACGCCCTGAAAACCTTTTCCTTTTGTAACTGAAATTACATCAACAAAAGAGCCCTCAGCATTGAAATCAGAGAAGTGCAGTTCCTTACCGAGCTTCTCTTCTGCGAGTTTAATTCTCTCAGGAATAGTACCTCCAGCTATTCTAACCTCAAATATTTCCGGAGTTTTATTAGGTATTCCTGTAACAAGTTTTGGATTGGTGTTAACCAGCAGCCTTACATCTGCCACATCCTTAACCTCTATATTTTTTGAATCCTTATTCTTGATTTCAGGTATCCTCTTAAAAACTTCTTTTTCTATGTTTTCAGCCCTCTTTTCTGTGAATACTCTGAGGCCATTGTCACCATCTTCATAGTAACGAATAGCTATAACATTCAAAGGAGGTACCTCTACCACTGTTACGGGAACCATTATGGTTTTTCCAGCTGTTACACTGGTTTTACGGTAATCGGTTACCTGAACGTGTGTCATTCCTACCTTATATCCAGCGAATGCCTGAATCTTCGATTTGCCTTCTATCTCTGGCCATGATCGAATTCCAGCCCCAATCTTTTTAGCACGTACTCTGGGATAGTACGCCATTGATCCCCTACGGGAATGATGCGGTGTTGCCATTTTATATCACCAACCGTTACACTTGCTATATTGCCAATAAATTGCAATATTCCGGGTTGCTATTTGCATTGCCCAATGTGTATGGTTAAATTGCGAAAGGTTATTGGATTAATATTTATTAAGTTTGTTATTATAATTTCTAATTCTTCCCACAATTTCTAATGGTAGATAACCTATTCCCTGCCTACAGGAAAACATGCTAAAGTATAATATATGCGTCTTTTATAATACAGTTAAAAATCATCTGGCAAATATTGCTAAGATGACGCCAAATGATTTCTTAAAGGTATCCTGGTATTCTTAATTTATTACTGATTATCAACGTTATAAAATATATATTATTTATGGGCAATTATATGGGTCCCCATGTGATGGTAGTATGGTTACCGGGCATAAATCCTTAATCTTCTGCAGGGACTGACGGGCATCTTCCATATTTTGAGTAAACATAGGGTCAATCTTAAACTTTTTTCTCTTTATAGTAAATGCATCCCCAACAAATACAGTGTTTTGCTCCTTATAATAAATAGATACATTGTCCTGGGAATACCCTGGCGTATCCATAACTTCAAGAAAATCAATGTCCATCTTATTATAAGAATATACATGCTGAATTCCTTCAAATCTCAACCCTTTCCCTTCTATTTCAAGAATTCCCTTTAAATTAGGGCCATTTTTCATGGTTCCCATCCCGCGTTTAGGCACGTATATTTTAGGATTGTAAGTATCGTAAATATCACGCAATGCACCCACATGGATATAATCTACAGCGGTTATCAATACGTAATCCGGGGAAGAACCAGTCGTACTATAATAATCCATTATTTTATTGAAGTCCGCCTGTATCCCGGCATCTATCTGGATAGTAGTACCGTTATGTTTTAATACATATGTATGAACAACTGTACCGGGTATCATGTCTATATTCTCAGGAAAATTGAAAACAATTTTAGACAACACATTTACCTCCTATCACGAAGATGTTAAAATTATATAAAAGGATATATTATTATAACAAGCAAGAGGATCAATAGATACATATTAGAAAATCCGAATGCACTTCTGAAATATTTTTTGTTGTATTCCTTGAAAGCTGGTCTCGCCACATAGTATAGTAGTATAGCATCCATGATTACTGCTATAGGCAGATATGCAAGTCCAAGTTTAATTGCTGGTACCAGGAATGGTATAAGAGAATAAAACACAAGTATTACAGTGTTGACAATAATCCAGAATTCAGTTTTTTTAACACCGACCATTGCAGGCAGCATGGGCACCTTACTGGCTTTATAATCATCAACATTATTAATTGAAAGATTCCAGAAGTGGGTTGGTGTCCACATAAATACAAGGAAGGCGAGAAATAGTGATGTAAGTGAAACCGAATTTGTTAGGGATGCCCATCCGGCGAGGGCAGGAAATCCACCTGCAATCCCTCCTATGACAATGTTAAGACTTGTCCTCCTTTTAAGGAATACGGTGTACAAAAATACATAACTAAGGAACCCGCCGAAGATAAATAATGCCGTAAGTAAGTTTATAAATAAGGAACTGACTGCAAATGAAACAATTATCATAATAAGAGCAATTGAAAATATATAGCTTCTTGTGTGTTCATTTAGTGTGCCTGATCTGGACCTGGTCCTTTTCATCTTTGTATCTATATCCATATCGTAGATGTTATTGAATATGCTTGCTGACATGGAAGCCAAGGTTCCTGTCAGGATAAGCAGGAACAATAGAAAAGGATGAGAGAAACTGCCCGGTGCTAAAATAAAAGCTGTTACGGCAACTAAATCTATTAAAATTGTGATTTCCAGTTTCGTTATTTTCATGAAATTTGTTAATTTACCCATATTTAGTCACCCTGATTAAAGTAGAAGTAATTTATAATAAAATAAAAGTATTTATGCACCAGCTGATGGTGGTGCAATTGTGCCATTATAGTAGTTGTTAGGCCCGTAGTTTTCAGAGTACCCGTCCATGTGGAATTTCTCAACCATCTCACCATGGGTTGTGGTGTTTAACCAGCTTTCGTACTGTGTTTTTGGTAATACAAATGCCTGACCTCTCATATGGGCATGACCGAGTCCACATAGTTCAACACACTCAAAGTGGAATTCCCCAGTTTCTGTAATATTAGTCCATATGTAATTATAATGTCCTGGAAAAGCGTCAACCTTCGTGACATTAATCAGATAGAACGAATGCATTACATCAACGCTGGTTACATTAAACTGAATTGGAGTGTCTGCTGGAAGTACAACAAAGTGCCTCGATGATGCACCATTGGGATATATGAAAACCCACTGCCACTGATATCCGACTACATCAATATCCATGTAGTGATGAGCATCAGTAGGGGCTGATGGTGCTGCTCCTGCAACCCTGATCCCATATGCTGGCGGTAAATCATATACCAGTAAGGACAGCAATATGAGCACCACAAACAGAACGAATAGCTTGAAGATGGTTTTATTCCCACGTTCAAGGTTCTCTATCCTTCCTGGTCTCATATCTACATCCTTATTGTACTTTGAATTTTCAAAGTCATCAGCTTTTTTTGGCTTGTAACTTTTGAGAAATACATACACATACCATAGAGCAAAACCTGCCCCTATCAAAATACCAGGGACAATATATGCCAGGAATATGGATGTAATTTCGGCTCCCGTAATGGAACCTCTTGGTATCAGATGATACACACTAGGTAAGATATTATATAGTTCTAACACTTTTTTCACCTTATTTTATTGTATAGTACGGTACATGAACCGAAGAGCTAACTATTACATATACATACATTCCAGCCTCGGCGTGGGTGGTTAATCCGCACACAGCCCAGTAGTGTCCTGGTTGTGTGTCGTTCCACCATATGGATCTGTAATGTGCAACATTACCATACCATATAGGATCTATTGTACCTGTGCTAATTATGACTTTCTTTACGTGAACACTAGTATGTGCCCATATAGGTCCACGTGCCCACTGTGATGCATATGGAAGTTCGAATTTAAGTGTGTGCGGCTTAACCTCATAATCTGTCATATTCGCATGTATATCTGCATTCGCTGGTAGGTATATGGTCATAGCACCGTATGAGGTACCGTTGAAATTAAATGGGTATGCATTAGGGTGCCCATTTCCCTGCCCCCAGGCTGCCAGTGAGAGATTCACTATTTGAACTGTTGTTCCATTAACAGTAGTATTATAGTATGGTATCGCCTTGTAGTTAACTTTGCCCTGGTCTGACATAACTGTATTCATTGGCTGATAAGTAGCAACTGTTATACCAATAGCCGCTATAAGTACTATAGCTATCGCAAGTACTGCAAAAGCTGCCTTTGTAATCGGTTTCAACTAAACCACCTTCCCATAAATACCTGGAGAAATAGCCAAAGGCTAAACCATATGGCTATTATGATTACAGCCACAGCATATGGGTTCTTCCATATACCGACTTCTCCATATTCAAGGTCATCGTCACCCAGTTCCATATCCACATCTTCATAACTGTACGAAGATGCCACTCCGCTTTTATTTTTGTTTATCGTTTCTGCGTTTTCTTTATTTATATTATCCATTTTTTTCACCTCATGCTATGAATGCAACAGTGGTAAACACTGTTGTAAGGAATACAAACGCTACAAACCACATTATAACGTCTGCACTTGTTGCAGTTCTGCCCCAAAGGAACTTTTTGGAATACTTGACCCTTATTGCATAGCCGATCATTACTGCTATCACACCTATTCCAAATAGCAGATCCATCAAAGATATAAGCCAGTACATAGAGGCTATAGGATTGTTCGCTGTTGCCCCTCCAAGGCTTAAAGCAGAGTAAGAGTTTATGTTAAGCAGTGAAAGCAGAGATGTTATTATGAATATTATTCCAAACACAGACCCTACAGCCATATAGGTTGCACTCTTTCCAGGTGATTTTTTTATAGCGCCTGATAGTGATCCCCATGCGAGCAGTGCAGCTATTCCTATGGCAGCTATTGAGATATATATGTAGACTGATGCAAGCGACGGGAAGAACCATGTGACTGGATCATTTCCTTCTACATACGGAGATACTGACTGAAGTTTTAACCACTCAACCATTCCATAGAATGTGGCCATCCAGATCATATCACCAGCCAAGAATATCAGCATACCGAGCCTTGTGTTATTGAATCCCTTTGTTACCGGGTCTTTCTTATATGTTGGAGGTACATTTGGCGATTTAAGTTTGTAATCATCATACATCCAACCAATGGTTCCAACCAGGAAGAGTGCAGCTGCAACTGCTACTATTGCATATCCCAGATAAGCATAGAATATGCCGAATGCATATGGTTTGTATCCCATCATTGCGACTACTGCACCTATAAATCCTATTACCACGCCAAGAGCAATATATAATGGTCTTGTAGATAATTCTACTTTGGGTGGTTTTATAGGTTTATTCTTATCCAGTAACAGGTCTCTGTTGTCCTCTCCGCCAACATATGGCTCATAGTCAAAATTGTAATACTTCGGTGGGTTTGTTGTGAACCAGACAAATCCTGCAGTGGCCTTATACGGATTCTGGTCTGTCAATGGCGCGTGTTTTTTCATCGAATATGCAAAGTTTGCGAACATTATCAGGAAGGATAAACCGAATATAAATGCCCCAACTGTTGATATTTCATTGAATATAGTATAACCGAATCCAGACTGGTATGTGTATACCCTCCTCGGTAAATCGTACAGGAAGAACATCGGGAAATACAGTGTGTTAACTCCTATGTACGCAATTGCCCAGTGTATTCTTCCAAGTGTTTCACTGTACATTTTGCCTGTGAACTTGGGGAAATAATAATACAGATTTCCCATAAGCCCCATTACGGCCACACCCACCATGAAATAATGGAAATGTGCAACGACATAATAGTCTCCGTGAACGATAGTGTCTATAGCAAGTGAAGATTGTGTAACGCCTGTTATACCACCGATCATGAAGGATGTTGATGCTGCCAGTGCAAATAATATGGGCGTCTGGAACTTATGCTTTGCCCCAAGCAGTGTTGCTATCAATCCAACGATCAACATTCCGGTAGGTATGGATATGGTTTCTGTGAATACACTGGTCGCCATTAACCATGCAAAGACTATACCGGTCATAAATGTGTGATGGAGGAAAACCATAACACTGTCAACTGATATTGCGCCCATTGCAGCTATCATCCACTTCTTCAGATAGGGAGCCCTGTGACCTAAATTCGATAGATAATCAAACATTGCCCCGGTACCCGGTAATAGAAGTAAATATACCTCTGGATGCCCAAAGTACCAGAACAGGTTTTCCCACATAAGGGCACCTCCATATGTTGAGATAAAGCCACTTAATCCCAGAAGGTTAGACACGACAAGAACGAAGAATAGTGCACTTATTTCTGGGAATACAAACCACGATATCATTGCAACCCAGAGTATGGCCCACACGAATAATGGTAAGTTCATTAACCTAAAACCACGCGCCCTGGCCTTGAAGACAGTAGCTATAACCTCAGTTGATGCAATGATTGTACCAAGACCCCTCACCACCACTGCAGCAGCAGCTGTATCAGCCCCTATATATGGTGTAAACTTAAATGATGATAATGGCTGATAAACTGTCCATCCCGTGTCCAGATTTCCACCAGGGAGGAAGAATCCCATCCAGAGAAGTATGCCACTAAATAAGTATAACCAGTAACCAAGGGCATTAATCCTCGGGTATATCATATCTCTAGAACCAATAGCAAGCGGTACCAAATAAATACCAAATCCAAAACCTAGTGGACCAAGGAACCATATTAGCATTGTAAGGCCATGTATGGTTACAAGCTGATTATACTGAAGTGCGTCCAGAAATCTTCCGGAGAATAGACCATAATGAACAAGGTCATATCTCGGTATTGCCAGCTGTACTCTCATCAAGAGGGCCAGAACACCGCCACCTATAAAGAAAACCAGAGATGTCAGTATATACAGCAGTCCTATTTGTTTGTGATTTGTAGAGAAAATCCAGCCTCTGACTGAATTGTATATCTTGTTATTCTTTTCATATAATTCATCGTTACTACCGACTTCCATGTTAAATAATTTCTATGTAAAATATAAGAGTAATTATAGAATATTTTCGTAACTTATCCCTATATAAATTTAAAAACTTATCATATAATGCTATTTTCATTCATAAATATGTTATATATCAACATATAATTAGATAAAACGCAATATATATGCATTTAACGTGGATGTAAGAAGTTCCCCCTCCATGACTGCAAGATAGGGTGTTAATGCCTGTAATCCATTTAGCTGTACTATATCGGTACGGTTCATCATGCTACAGTAAATATAGTCAAAAAAGAAGAGAGTAAAATCTTTACAGGACTTATAATTTGACTCAGAAAGCCGGATAATCTAATAGAACTGAATATTAGGCACAGGCTCTGCCAAATTGATGCCATTAAGGAATAAATAATACAAGGATTAGGTTTATACACAAAAGCCAGAGAACATCTGCATTTGTCAGATGGAGCCCACAATACAAATCTCTAAATAACATTTTTAACTTATTGCTACAAATGAGCCAAAAAGAGCATTATAATAAAAAGTTACTGGCATTCTTTATAGCTTTTTTTATAGTTATAACTTTTCTTGCAGTTTACGGTGCTGAACATTATAACGGACATGATGAAACAGTGGAGCTTGAACAATACTGCAAAATATCAGATAATGATCTGGTTAAAGGCAATACCAGTACATGTGTGTACTTCATAACATGGGATGGAAGCCCTACTGGTAATGCGGGATCCTGGGCATTATATGAATTTTTAAATGACCATGGATACAATATGGATAAAAACAATTATGTCAAAAACTCTCAATCCATGGAGAACTTTGAGTTTAACAATACCCCTGGAGTAATATTCAATAATTCTACATATACTTTAGATTATAGTGGGCACACAACTATAATTAAACCAGTATATATTTATGGTGAGAACTTAACTAATAGTACTACAATAGCCGCGGGTCTACAAGAATTAAAAGGAAAGGTGCCTAGTGTGGTATATAAGGAGATTAAAATATATACAACAGAGGCGATAGTTGATGGGCTTAGCATACCAAGCGACAATATCAGTACGTATCATCATATTAATTCTGTTACGTTGATAAATGGACCTGCAGGAGCATATATTTTTAATGGATACCTTATAAACCCAACCAATTTTGAGGATGAGACACCGAAGCAGGTAATAACAGATTTAAAGGACAACCCATCTTATAAGCCAGTAAGAAATGCGGTCAAAGGTCTAGAAACATATATTAAGGATTCTGATTAATTATTTATCAAAATTTTAACTATAAGATTGTTTATAAAGAAGAGATGCTAATAATTTATAAAGTATTGTAAAAAAAGTAAAAAAGGGGATCCCATATTATAATAACTAGCCTGCTAAACAGAAAAATGGATGAAGATAATCTATTGTACAAAATGCTGCATATTTATAAAAATTATTTAATTTGAATTGGCATTCTCGCTTAAATTATATATGCTGGGTTATGATTCCTTATTTTTGTCTCTGAACTTTAGGATTATCATTATAGCAATAAATGCCAGTGCTATAGCTAACATAAATAGGTCTACAGCATATCCGTCTTCGTAAAATCCCGAAACAATAGAGCTGGTAGAATATGGCTTAAATGCCAGCAAAAGTCCGAATATGCCCATCATAGGCACAGAAAAGAATCTATTTTTTATTTCTTTACCCTGAGTTTTCATAATTATGTATAATTTTGTATATTACTTAAAAGTTATTATAAAATATATTTATATTTTAAATATACAGGTTTAAATTTTATTTGAACCATTATTCTCTGGGCCATGCAGTGATATCTGGGTAGATGCTAATGCTGTAAGTCCGAGACCAATTATAAAGGCTGCTGCCCCAATCACGCCAGTGTATGATGCATAGGGCAATAATCCATAAATTGATAATATCGCTAGTCCGAATCCACCGATCAATAAAGAGAGCCCGGCCGTCAAAAGTTTCATTCCTTTAGGTAACATATTTATCACTTAGTGATTATAATTTAATTCTATTTAATATTTTTTATAGAAATCATTTGCCTGTATACGTTTATATTAAAGTTTGAATATATTCATTAATAAGTATTTTATACATACAGATAATATGTATATATGACGTTTGATATAACATCTGCATTAATAACACTGCATGCAGCCGCTTATAATCCTAATTCAGAAACACTGTTCCTGCTTGTTATAATGGGTATGTGTGCCGCAATAGCTATAGGAGCAACAATATTTGTAAAGGAATTTATACTTAGAAGATAAACTTAGATTAAAGACATTTTCTAAAAGTTATAAATTTTGTAGATAAACATTTTTTATAAAATCAAGTTTTAAATAATTATTTAGAGTCTTATTTTTCAGCTGGCATAGCTATCTTAGAATTGTGATTTTTCATAAGTATTGGTGTTTCTGGAATAGAATATCTATACATTGTATCTATTGTGCTAAGCCACATAAACGGAAGTGAGACCGCCCATAGAATTGCAGAGAAGTAAAGCTGCTGTTTAATTCCGAAGAATGGAAACATGTCTGTAAGTGATATAATTGATATGTAGAAAAATACTAGTGCAGTCATGCTGAACATCATGGAATTAAACTCTATATATGCAGCCTTTAGCTTTTCCAGGCTGAAATACACAAGATATGTCAGGATACCAGCGCCTATACCCATTATATTCATCATTATATAAATATTATAATTAGAGTATGCATAATAGGCTAGTGAAGGCACGAACCATATAAACATCATAACGGATGCTATGGTTATTATAGCTGCCTTTACTTTTACAGTTTTTATGAAGGGTTTCATTCCTAATTTTGTTATGGCATACATGAGGAAAATACCAGAAATAAACATAAGTATATTTACCCCATAAAAGAATAGCATAGAGGTTTTTTGCAAATGGAAAAATATGCCAATCACTTCCAGAACTGGGATCAGCATAACAAAGAATATAGCCAGCAACGGAAAATAGTTACTGTTTCTCAAATTTTTGATTGAGGATACAAATTTTATTTTTGCTCTGCGATTAATAAAAACACTGAGCATAAAATTACTCAGAAGCAGCAACAGAATACTTTCAGAGAGTAATGTAGTGCTAATGACAGTGGCCACCACTGCAGCTACAGTGGGCAGTATAGCTGTAAGACCCTCGCACTGGCAGCTTAAGGCTGAAACACCGCCGCTTATAGCTGGAGTAACAAGATTTGTTGCCTGCTTTCTTGCCCGTGATTTTTTCCCCAGAATCCCGGTGTTTAAGTTCACAATGCTAAAAATAAGGAAGTAATTCTCAGTTAAAAGTGCTGCAAGTATTATATAAAGTATGATGGACTGCACCCCCATTGTAAAATATATATAATTAACACGCATTATAATACCATAGTAAAACAGGTATGGAACCTTTGATGAAGAAAAATCTGCATATATGGAGTCAACAACTATTTTCGTAGGTTCCACCGGAACAGATATTACAAAAAATCTGGAAATAAGTAACATGATAAATAGAATTAATATGAATGCGGCCCCACGGTAAAACAATGGCTTGCTTTTTTTGAAATATAGGTTATCAATTATATCGGTGTAAAAAGCCAGCGTAAGCAGGATCATTATTTCCATTAGGGGATAGACTATGTAGGTAAAGAGTAGAACTATAAATGTAAATAACCCAATGAACATGAAATACAGATAAATTCTGTTTATTATTGAATTTCTCCTGAAAAAAACCAGAAGTGGCAATATTACATATGGTATTAACATGGCTATAAATTGGTATATAGAAGGATAGAGCCTGGATGAAAACACCACGAATATTCCTGATATGGCGGAATAGATGAACAGATATAAGGTAAATACTGAAATTATTATACTTTCTACTGCTTCTCGCTTCATTATAATTTGATTATTTCTAAGTAAGGATAAGTTTAATTATAGAACAATATCTACAATTAACTAATAATAAAATTGTTTAATCGAGAATCACATGCTTGATATTGTGTTTTTAATAGGTATCATAACAATTATAGTTATGGTAACGTATATCATTTTTGTATTTTCATACCTAATCAGGCATAAATATGACATATCATTTTTAAAGGTGGCCGCCATCGGAATATTTACTGCAATGATGGCCAGCATGCTTGATGCATTCCTGCTTTACATAACAACAGTACATGATTTCATTGATACAGCACTGGCATTTTCATTTGGTATGATTTTAATGTCACAGCCAATAGTGGCAACCTTCGTGGGAGTGATGCATGGTGGACTGGACAGGAAAGGTTTAACCAGGGCAAATGCCACAGCGTTCACGGGGCTAATTATATGGAACGAGGTGTCCATGGGACTATTTCTATTCTATTTATTTAACCCTACCATAATACATTTTGATTACTATCACGCTTTCTATTCCCTTGATTTTGTTTCAGATCTGAGTAATGGAATAAATACAATATATTTCCTTGTACCCATGAGTGTGGAAATGTTCTTCCTTTATCTGGTTTATAAACCGAAGGGGATGCATAAATACGCTTCAATTTCTATATTTACCATGGACCTATTTGCGCCTACCCTGCTTGGAAACAATACGTTCGTATTCATAGGTGGTGTTGGAGAAACTGCAGTAATGATAATATTTATGATTATATTCTTTGAATACATAGCAAAACACAGGTTAATGCTGCCGGAGGATGATGCTTACCATATAAAAATGATTTTTATCGATTACCTGTTAATGGGTGCCGGAACGTTTATCGGTACTTTACTTTTAGATCCATTTGGCCTTGCCTGGATATTTTTTGCAATGGCGATCATATTTGGGATGATATATTACTTCCAGAGTATGTTCTCAATAAAGAAACCAAAAGTTGAGGAAAAAACTAGTAATAATGTGGTAGTGAAACGGAAGAAAATAGTAAACAAACCTGCAAGACTAATATTCTTCGTTCTTGTTGCTTCCTTTGTTTCTGAGCTTTTTATGGCCGGTTCTATGGATTTTGCCACATATAATTATTTACCATTTTTCCGCGTGATTGATACCCTGCCAGTTTATCATGGAGCCAGTGTGGCAGGTTTCTACGCCCAAGATGTTTTAAAAGAGTTTGTATCGCCTTTTGTTCCAGCAAGCACCGGGCCGTATAATTTAATTATTTTTTACGGGATGGTTGGAGGCGTATACAAATTTACACCGGTTTCAACATTTATAGAAATTCTTTATATAATAGGGTACATAACAGATTCGCCAACATTTCTTTTGATAATGGGAATAGAGATGATAACTCTAGTTGTGGCACAGATACGTATATTGAAGGACAGGGGAAAAAAGATCAATTTGATGTTCGCGATTGCGGCCTATCTCCTTTATACAACTATAGGCCCTAATTTTCTGAATCCCTTATATTATAACCGGCTTCCTTTCTGGGCAAATACTGGTGCACAGGCAGCACTTTATCCATATCTCGTTCTCCCGCTCCTTGGGTCTTATGCATTATATGCACTTCTTGCCCTGCTTTTTGGCAGGAGGTCTTATTGCTCAACACTGTGCCCATCGGCAGTGATGTACGGCGGAACTCTTGGTCAGTCCATGATAAAATATAATTACGAGTCCAAAGTAAGCAGGAAACAGAGAACAAGTTATTTCACGGATTCTGTCCTGTTTATAGCTACGGGTTCATGGATTTGGGCAATACTTGCCTCTTTATTTTCATATATGTATACAACTACAGGAAGCTTGAGGTTTAGCATTTATGGAATTGACCCCTCAGTTTTCTATTCATATTTCATATGGAATCTTTTATGGTACGTTTTCTTTTTCTCCATACCGTTTGTAGGCATGAGCCCGTGCAGAAAATATGGATGGTGCTCAACCGGAACTCTTGTAGGATTTTTCAGTGTTCTGGGATTTTTCAAGCTCAAGGTAAAGGACAAAAATGTGTGCAGAACATGTGAGACAAAGGAGTGTGCAACATCATGTGAGGTTGGTTTATCCACAATGCCTGGCTCTTTTATCAAAAGTGGCCAGTTCAAAAGCGTAAAATGTGTGGGTTCTGGAGATTGCATAAGGGCATGCCCCTATGGGAATATTTATTTTTATGATGTGAGGAATTATCTACGCGAAAAATTGGGACATAAGAATAAAGAATTAAATAATGATGGAGAATTCGTAATGGTGAAAAAAAACACAGAACTTAAAAAGTAAACGGTGAAATGAATGAATGTTATTTTGTATTATTATTTTGTATTCCAGGTGATTCTTGCTTTTGGAATAGTAGTAGTTGGCGGGACTGTTGAAGGATATGGGTATGGACTATCCCTGGGAACAAAATGGCCATATACCAAGGATATGCCATTGAAGGCAAAAGCGGGTGACCCGGAGGTCTGGCATAGAATACTGGCTACATTACTTGGCATAAATGCGGTAATAATGGTAGTTTTAATACACGGTTCCCTGGAAATAACAGGTTTAATTCTTGTAGTTATAACCGCACTTCTTGGCATGGCCACATTATACACCCTGGCCGGAAAAGCACCATCAGTAGTCCAGGGTTTACATGATATTCTGGCCTATTCGACTGCCCTTACCTATCTTTTAATTGTTTACCCTGTGGCTGGAAATGTTCTCGCTTTGATATATCATAATATACCACTATACTTTTTCTTTGCAGTCATATATATGGGTGGTATGACAACAGGGGAAAGGGGGTACCAGAAGGCTATTGGATACTTCAAAATACCAAAAACAAAGGCACAGTGGATATGGACAATACATGGACTGGCAGTACTGCTATTTCTATTCTCACTTATATTATTCTTCTTCGATTACAATGTAGCCCTCATAATAATCGGTTTCCAGATCATTGTGGGAATAATAGTATTCATTTCTGTCAACAAATCAGCATCAAGACCGGGATTCATAGTGCCAATGCATCAGTTTTTCACCATACTCATTGTACTCTCCATAGTATTCCAGTTAAGTGTTTTCAGATAAATTAAATAGATTTATTATTTTTGCAAATGGGTTTTATATAATGTTGATTGGTTAAAAATTATTTATAAAAACAGCTTATTTTATTGTTTTTTGTATAACCTGCCTCAACTGGCGCCTCAAAAGAAGGTCAAGAGTTGTTGGGGGTATATCCAGTGTTGAAGAAAGTTCCTTAAGCCCGATTTTTTTGGGTACATCGAAATATCCCCGCTCAAATGCCTCTTTCAGTATATATTCAGATTTAACATTGATGTGCCTTCCATTATATATTCTTATATTGCTGTCCTTGATATCATACACCTCTTTCAATGATTCATCTATGTGCCTTATTTTATTATAGTTATTGACATTCATCTCCCAGAATATATTTCCAGAGTAGTCTATCCTTTCTAATTTTATTTTATTTGAAGGGCTCATAAGTTTGCGCCTCATGAGTTCAACCAGGGGGCAGCTCTTTGTTAAAACGCTAACTGTTACACAGTTGTTCTCCCTTCCAATTATCTCAATTTCATAAGAGTGTGGGTAATTTTCCAGGTATTCAATAGATTTATCCAGAAGGTCTTCTGACTCCGCATATATAGCCAGTGTTTCGTAAACGTAATTATCACGCAGTTCCTGATTTACAATCTTAATTCGCACATTATAATCGCTTATCAGCTGTGATGCGAAACATTTTTCATATTTAAATGAGTACAGTATCTGCATGCAATATCAAACATTTATAAGGTTTTAATTATTAAATGTTGTTATCTATAAGAGCAATTATGAAATCTATAACTCGATTCTATTCATAGAATGACATAATATGATATTTAATTATACTTAATCTGACAATTTTAAATGATTTTTTAAAATAGCATACAAAATGATTTAATAAATAACGGTATGCAGGTATATATGATGCGGGTATTTGATAGAAGCCAGTTCAGAATACTTTCCCTGGTTTCAATGACTATAGGGCTAAGAACCCTGGGCCTTTTCATGGTTTTACCTATATTTACGCTTTATGGAGAAAAATTTACAGCTTCATATTTGCTCATTGGGATCGCACTGGGGGCTTATGGAATAACAATGGCTATTTTTCAGACACCGTTGGGAAGGCTATCAGATCGTTATGGGAGAAAGTTGATTATATCCATAGGCATTTTAACATTTGTTATAGGAAATTTGATATGTGCAGATCCGATTAATATTTATGGACTTGTACTAGGTAGGCTAGTTGAGGGTGCGGGTGCAGTAAGTTCTGCTGGAATAGCACTGGTACACGAAAGTGTTCCTGTAGAAAGAAGGAATATTTCTGATGCTATTATAGGTGTAGCCATAGGTTTTTCATTTATGGTTGGTGTTATCGTAGGGCCTTTACTGACAACAATTGTTAATTATTCATTTATATTCATTATAGCTGCAATTATAGGAATAGTGTCATTTATTCCGCTGTTGATGGTAATGGAGGCAAAGAAAGAAAGGATATTCAAGATAAAAAGCAAGATTGATTCTAAACTTGCGGTAATATCTATCATAAGCTTTTTTATCTATTTTTATATGATTGTCTTCTACTTTTATCTTCCTTTATACTCACTTAGATATTTTCCAGTTAACAGGTTTTATGAATTCCTAATACCTGTGGTTATTATAGCCGGCATTATAGGACTCGCCATCGCGAGACCGGCGGATAAAAATAAAACGGTATTATTTTCACTTGTATCATTAATAGTTTTATTGATAAGCATTCCTTTATTCTTTCTGAATAATAGAGTTAACGATGTCACATACTTTGGTTTGAGTGTTGCGGCATTCTATTCCGGATATATAATAAGTGAAACGGTGTTCCCTACCCTTATAACAAGACTGGCACCCAGGAACAGCTATGGGGGAAATCTTGGATTTTACACATCCATGCAACATGCAGGTGTGTTTTTTGGGGCCCTGTTTACAGGACTATTGATAGTTAAGATAAACCATGATACATCCATTATGATTCTCCTAATTGTGTCGTTTATATTTAGTATAGTCTTACTGTATTTTATTACTCACTTCAGGGAAATTTATCTCAACAGGAAAAATGATTAAATTCTATATATAACAGTATTTATAGAATATATTAAACAATTTATAATTTAAAACATTATAGGATATTAGCGAGCCTATGAAAAAATGGATTCTTATACTTGGCATAATTATGGTACTTATCGGTGCATCATTATATGCTTACAGCAGTTTTGAAAAACCGAAAATAAGCGAAAGTAGTTTTACTGTAAAGGGCAGTGAATATATATCAAAGAATATAACAGTCACTTCTAGCAATTTTATAATATCCATAACAAATCCTACGAGTCATTCAGGACTTGTAATGTCTAAAAATGCAAGTGAGATAACAAATATTTCTATGCTTTCCAGCATGGCAATGCCAACATATACCAGCTTCGGGAATATAAAGGAATATAGAAACATGGCTAAGGGAAATTATTCATTTATAGAATTTTCCACATCAAAACCAGCAACATCAATAACATATGGACCAACGGGTTATCTTGTTTACATAGGATATGTTGGGGATTTTGCAACGACACTTCTGGTTATAGGTGGGATAGTTCTTATTGCCGGTGCAGTGCTTAATAAAAACTTTAAGCTCAGTAAGTTTTGATCTGGTATTTTAACTATAAAAAGTTAAAATAGTATTTTAGCATAACCTATTTAACTAACTGGGTCCGTAGCTCAGCTAGGTAGAGCGATGGACTCTTAATCCATCGGTCAAGGGTTCAAATCCCTTCGGACCCGTTTTTATTTTTGTCAATCTGTGGATTATTATATCTTTTTCGACAAAAGATTATATATGGATATTTATATAAGGAACCATGAAGACCAAAGTAAAGGAATTCAGTGGAAAAAATATAGACCTGGATAAATTATCCGAAGTTATCGAGAAGTATTTTGCAGACGAAAAGTTCAAAACACAGTTGGGAAAACATCCTAATGGAACCCTAATACAGGCAACAAAAGAGGGCTTATTGAGAAGCATAGCGGGAATGGATAGAGCGTATTCTATTACAGTCTCAGGCACTCCAGACAATGTCAAGATTAGCATCGGAATGGGAAAATGGCTTCAGGATCTCGGGGTCGCGGCTATAGAAAGTTTTCTTCTCACACCTGAACTGGCATTTTTTGAGGTGCCTGAATCTCTATGGAGTTTTGAGATAGAAGATAAATTCTGGAAATACATTGAAAATCAGATTGATCTTGGCATACAATAATCTCAATTTGTATGACAAATTTATTTTATAAGTTTAATATATACTTTTAATGTACTTTTCTGGAGCCGTGGATGCAATAATAGGTTTTATTGCGGGAATCGCTGTTGGCATGTTTTTATACTTTATAGTTTCAAGAAAGTTATATACAAATATGGAGGGGAAGTTAAAATCAAGCATGCATGAGTTTTTGGAAGCAGAGAATAGAAATCTTCTGAACACAAGCACCATTGCCTTCAGGAACGCGCTGGAAACTGAAAGGTCAGATAGAGAAAACACAGGACTCAGATTGAATAGCCTCATAGACCCGCTACGGGATTCATTACAAAAATACCAGACTTATATAGAAGGCGTTGAAAATGAAAGAAAATCTGAAACCGGTGCTTTGAAGGATAATCTGGATACCCTTTCAAAGAAAATTACAGATCTTGAACATGACACAATAAAACTTTCCAGCGCACTGAAAAATCCATCTATAAGAGGCAAGTGGGGTGAAATAACTCTAAGAAGAACTGTGGAGATAGCCGGTATGATTCCTTACTGTGATTTTATAGAGCAGGCAGTGTTAGAAGATAAATCCAAGCCGGATATGATAATAAGATTGCCCAACAGGAGGAATATAGTGGTAGATTCAAAAGTTCCCCTAAGCGGGTTCTTTGAAAGCCAGGACGATGCCAATAACTCGGGTGAGATAGATCGGTATTTAGCTGCATTTAATAACCACATAAGGGAACTTGCCTCAAAGAAGTACTGGGAAAAATTTGACGGTTCAGTAGATTTTGTGGTGATGTTTCTCCCTATGGAATCTCTTTTAAGTACTGTAATGTCCAGCAGGCCAGATATGATAGAGGATGCGATTTCAAAAAGGGTCATTGTGGCCACACCTGTAACTCTAATATCTTTATTATTAACGGTCCATATGGGATGGAAGGACGTTAACACCATAGAAAATTTTAATGAACTTACTGTAAAAATAAAGGACTTTTATAACAATATGGAAACATTTGTCAATGATTTCAATGATACGTCGAAGAATCTTTCAAGGTCCATAGATTCATTCAACCGTATGACAGCAGATATACAGAAGAAACTGGACCCAATTATAGAAAATATCATAAAAACAGATATGGTGACAAATAAAAGTAATATTGGCCTTAATACTGTGGACCGGAAACCGTCGGAAATTGATGATCACCTGAAATGAGTGAATAACCTGTGATCAGAATCCCCATCAAATAAACCTATCCTTATAGCCGAATCTATCCAGCCATATGAGTAATTTAATGATGCAAATGCATTTATAAGATCATTTTTATTATAGAAATACCTGGCGTCGTTGTAGTAATTCATCACCATGTCCAGATGATCTTTTGCTATGCCATATAGGTATGAATCTTCAGGGACACTGATGTGTATTTTTTCCAGTGCCGATTTCTCAATTTCAAAATATCTCTCAACTTTTTCCTTTAATTCCATAATAACCAGTATTATAATTAATTATATTAATGGTAGAACCTATCCATCTATTACTTTTAGCAAAGGGATGAATTTATGATTGATTTTTATATGCTCAGTATTGAACCGTAACCTATCAGACGCCACCTGTTAGATATGCGCCTGCCGATTGCCATACGATCGTTTATGTTTGCCGCCACTGGATATTTTAATGCAACACTGACCCTGTTGTCTTTTATGGATGTTACCGATCCTATTGTATTGGCGGTTCCAATAGTGAGCATTATAATTTCATTTGGCTTTAGTGGCTCAACTGTCACCTCTTCATCAAAACCAACGACCCTGTTCAGTAGATGTATATCCATTTCAAGATTAAATATAGTTTTTGGTACATGTCCTTTCAATCCAACTATCCGGCCTGTGAAGGAATCACCCTTGGTCAGAAATGGATCAAGTTCAGTACCAACAGCTGCCAGGCCTCCTGGAACTATTGATTTATATGAAGATGAACCGGCCATAAGAGAGGTTATCCTGGTGGTTACATTTTCCCAGACCGTTTTATTGCCTTTTGTGGATTGAACCCCAGGTGAAATTTCTATCTCGTCGCCAACCGTTAATTTCCCCCTTATAAGTGCCCCACCAAGTACGCCGCCTTTTAAGTCCGCAGGTTTTGTACCAGGCTTGTTTATATCAAAAGATCGGGCAATATACATCATAGGTGTGTCATCCTCCCTAAATTCAGGGGTTTTTATAATTTTCTCTATGGCTTCCAAAACTATATCAATATTTGTATTATGATATGCGCTTACCGGTATTACCGGTGCATTCTCGGCTATGCTACCCTTTAAAAAACTCTTAATTTCCTTATAGCTTTCAAGTGCCCTTTCACGGGTAACCAGATCTATCTTATTCTGCACCACTATTATTTCCTTGATGCCCATTATTTCCAGGGCTGTTAAATGCTCCCTCGTCTGTGGTTGGGGACAGGTTTCATTTGCTGCTATAACAAGAATCGCCCCATTCATAATGGCAGATCCTGCAAGCATTGTGGCCATAAGAGTTTCATGGCCAGGTGCATCTACAATTGAAATTACACGGGAAAGTTTGCAATTTTCAGATTCTTTTTTATTTGAGTAAAATTCCTTGCCGTCGTCGCCTGTGCAACGGTATATAGGCGTATCTGCATACCCTAGCTTGATAGAAATGCCACGCTTAACTTCCTCCGAGTGAACATCTGTTTTTTTTCCGGTAAGGGCAAAAGTCAGTGTGCTCTTCCCATGGTCCACGTGGCCGACCATACCTATATTTACAGAAGGCTGCTCCATTACTGTTCTCCTTTCTGTTCCTCTTCTTCGCCAGCATCAAGAGGTTTTGTTCCATACTGTGTAACCACCAGATTCAGCTGAGATATATCTGAGCCTATAATATTTCCCCTGAAAGTCACTCTTTTTCTAATGCCATTTTTCCCTTTTCTGCCTGAATTATAAGATACCAGTATTCTTTTCTTTCCGGCTATGGATAGATCTCTTTTCATTGGAAATCCATCATTAGCACTTCCGCCTGTAACCTTCAATTTATATCCAGGCATTTCGAAAAATATGCCATCTATTTCTTCACCAATTTTTCTACCGGCAAGGGAGCCCAGAACATCCTCTGATATTTCCTTTTTGTATGTTTTACCGGTTTTCCTGTCTGCAATTACTGCTACAACCATAATATACACCTTAAGTTTTATTTATTCCACTTTTGAAGCTTTTGCTGAAACTTATTATTTCCCAACTTATAACCGTTTGCTCTTCCATAGAGTGCCTTACCATTTCAGGTGTGGGCGATACTGGATTATATATTGATATATAAGTTTATTTTTATTAATAAATATTTCAGCACGTGTTTTTGCTACAGTAATATGGCCATGTTTTTATCATTTAAGCTGGGTTAAAGTTCCCATGCCGTATATCGACTCGATCTTTACATTATATGATTCAGTATCAGGAAATTTATTAAATTGCCCAGGGCCTTCCCCCTATGCGATATGCCATTTTTCTCATAAGGGGATAGATCCGCAAGTGATATGCTGTACCCATCAGGAATAAATATGGGATCATATCCAAATTTGTTTCCCATGCTTTCCTTATCCGATATTTTCCCATTTAATGTTCCGGTAAACTGGTATACCTTATTTTCTATGATTAAGGAAATTACAGTTTTAAAATATGCACTGGACCCGGAAGCCAGTTTAATTATGCCAGAATTGCCAATTGTATCCTGTACATATGATGCATATGGGCCCGGGAATCCGTTCAGCTTTTCTATGTATAGTCCAGTATCGTCAATGAAAAAGGGTTGCTCTGTATCCTTTGCAAGTTTTATACAGCTATCCCTGCTGATAGTCTCAGTATCTCCTGCCTGGATTTCTTCATATTTTTTCTTTTGCCAGGAAAGTGAGATCCCATTTTTCTGGAAGGCCGCAGAAACTTCAATATATTTATGTTCATTGCTTGTTACGAATTTTAATACCATTATATATCACATCTATATTAGAATTAATTCATGTTATCTATACGTATCTCCTTCTCTGTCTTATTTCATCCAGTACACCGGCTATTTCTATGTAATTATTTGATACTTCGCTGTAGGATTCATTGAGTGTTTCTTCCAGTGATTGGCTGAATTGAGAAAACAGGCTTTTAAAAGATTCTGTTAAAAGAAAGATATCATCGGCAATATCCTCGACACTGCAGTTGACTGTCCCCATACTGGGATCAATGAGATAAATCTGATTTTTCCACACCATAATATTATTTGGATTGAGATCCCCGTGTGAAAGGGATTTGTTGTGCATATGTGCCAGCAGGGCACCAAGGCTCCTTATTTTATCCAGCTGTAAATTATTTTCACTTATTAATTTATTAAGTGTTATCCCACCAATTTTTTCCATTGTTATGGAATAATCATATTTATCAAAATCATAGATTACAGGTACGTTTATCCCGTTCTCCTTCAATTTGAAGAGGAGATTGAATTCGTTCCTGATTCTTTCGTTTCTTATTCTTCTGTCCAGTTCTGCATTCCTGTAAATTTTCTCCATGCGCGTTTTTTTGATGGCTTTTCTGCCATAAAATTCTGCATCAGTGATGGAAGCCTCTGCCCCTCTCCCAGTATTTATTTGTGTTCCCTCTGATTTAATCCAGGGAACTGAAACCTCATCTATCCTGAATCTCTGATTAACCCGGGTATCCATTATATCCTGCCTCTGACCTGAGAGATACATAAGCATGCCAGCCTGGGCAATCATGGCACCATTATCCATGCAGTATTTTTTATCGGTCAAATATGCCCTGTAACCGGAAGATAACGCCATTTGATAGACCATATCCCTAAGCCTGTCATTCCGTGCAACTCCGCCGGCCAGGAGTATTTCTTCTTTATTTGTGTAGTAAAGTGCCCTTTCCAGCACCTCCACTAGCATTGCGAATGTGGTTTCCTGGACACTGTAACATATATTTTCGGATGACTCCTTTCCAATGAGGTTCCGGGCAGCCGTGTATATCCCTGAAAATGATGTATCCATACCCTTAACTGAATATGGAAGTTCAAGAAGTTTGTCTCCCCTGGATGCAAGTTTCTCTATAACCGGCCCTCCGGGGAATGGTATGCCCAGATCCCTGGCAAACTTATCAAGCATGTTTCCTAAACCTATATCCATGGTTTCTCCCAGTACCCTGTATGACCCATTTTTATGTGCTATAACCTGGGTATTTCCCCCTGAGATGTACAGCATAACAGGGTCCCTGGCACCTGAAAGTTTTCTTCCTATCTCCACATGGCCAAGTGGGTGGTTTACGCCTATTACCGGAATGCTGTATTTTATTGAAAATGCCCGTGCTGCAGTGGCAACCACACGGAGGCAGGGACCTAATCCTGGACCCATGGAAAAGGCTACCAGGCTTATCTCATCAGGTGTTGCATTGCACTGCTCGAATGCTTCCTTGATTACAGGTATAATTTTATCGGCATGATGAACAGCTGCTTCTCTAGGATGTATGCCTCCAGAGGCAGGTATGTAAGTGGAAGAAACATTAGAAAGTATGGAGTTTTCATCTACAATTCCTGCGCTCACAGTGTGGGCAGTGCCTTCCAGTCCAAGAACCTTCATAAAACTTCATTGCAGTATATTATTTTATAGTTGAGTTTGCCAAAAATTATAAGTTATCGGTAATATAAAATTGCCGATATAAATATATAAATAATTTTAATTTTAATCCTTATATTTAATTGCTGATGATGCTCTGAACACAAATTTGTCCTTGGCAGGAACCTTTATTTCTTCTCTGGTCTTTGGGTTTCTTGCAACTCTTTCTTTCTGTTCCTTTCTTTCAAAGATACCGAAATCAGCAAGGTTTACTTTCTTACCCGCATTTACCGAGTCAACGGTCTCCTTCAGAAATGCTGTTATTATTTCAGCTGTCTTCTTCTGGGTTGTGTTAGTCGTGCTGGCAACTTTCTTTGATAATTCACTTATACCTACCATTATTTCACCAATAGTTAATGTAATTCGTTATATAAAAACTTTTCTATTAAAAATCTGGCAGAGCCCTATTTTTACAGGTTGCTGCCAATTTTTATGAATAGATATCTTAATTTTAATATATATCATAGTTTATATATCCGGATAATGGTATGTATAATATAAAATATAAATAATTAATTCATTAATTCAGAAATGCCTGGTGCATCTCCCTAAAAATTATATATGGAATAAATATAAACTCACATGAGACTAATAGAAAACTGGTTTTCAGAGAGATATTCAGACAACTTGCAGCTTTCCTTCAGAATTAAGGATCAGCTCCTTTCAATAAAAACCGATTATCAGAGGATAGACCTATTTGACACCTATGATTTCGGTAAATTACTATCCATAGATGGCACTGTTCAGCTAACTGAAAAGGATGAATATATTTATCACGAAATGATAACAATGGTTCCATATTACTTTAATTCAAAGCCTTCCAGGGTTCTAATTATAGGGGGAGGAGATGGTGGTGCTGCAAGGCGCCTTCTAGACCTTGGAATTAAAAATATAATTAACGTAGAAATAGATGGGAATGTTGTTGAAGTCGCCAAGAAATATTTTCCGGCAATATCATCCTCATTCAAGGAAAGTGCAGTGAAATTGATTATCGGTGATGGGATAAAATACATAAAAGAAAGCAGTGATAAGTTTGACAGGATTATAATTGATTCCACAGATCCTGTAGGGCCTGCTGAGGGATTATTTTCCCGGGAGTTTTATAATGACATAAAAGCACATTTAGCCCCTGATGGAATAGTGGTGACACAGTCAGGGTCTCCATATTACCAGCCCACTGCACTGGCCATGGCACATAAAGGAATGACAGAAGTTTTCAGGGATGTTAGAACATACTGTGCGTTTATACCCACGTACCCTAGTGGCCTCTGGTCTTTTACCATGGCGTCCCCAGATCAGATCATAGGAAGAGATGAATCTAAAATAACAGGAAAATACTTCAACGGAGATGTTTTGACCGGTTCATTTTATTTACCGGAATTTGTAAAAAACATCTTAAAATAATTATTTTTTAATGCCCCACTTATGCTTGGCCTCAGTAAGCAGGTCGTCATAGTGTTCCCCGAATCTTTTAGATATCCGTTCAAGATCAGGCATATTCGAAATAAAGGTTTTTTTACTTGAACTTTGCAGGAGTTTTTTAAATTTTGACATATCGCTTATCAGGGAATATGACATATATGCGAAATAAGAAAATAAAATCACAGACACAATCAAAACCCAGTACTGCCATGCACCTATAAATTTAATGGAAAATAAATGAATCAGAGCTACATTGCCAAATAAAAGATCGTTTATTGATATAATAAAGAAGAATAGTGAAATAAGGGTTATGACAATGCTGATTATATAAATTTTATCTTTATACATTTATATCTTATAATAAAATAAACTATTTAGATATTAGCTTCTTTCTTTCCTTAGATGTATAACCGGTCAGTTTTTCCAGTAAATTATTGAAGAATTTAATAGTTTCACCAGGATTCTTATACTCCATATCCGTTTCAGTTTCTGCATATAACTTCTTCCCATCCGTCCACAGTTCTATTTTTTTTAGACCGGGATAAGATGATATAATATGCCCCTCTTTTTCTTCAAAATCCATATTATAGGATTTCAGAATTTCAGATATGGCAGAATTGCTAATTTTAACAGTTTTCTTAACAGGATATTCTCTCATTTTTTTCACCTATAATTTTTTTGCAAGTTTTTTCTGGTATTTTTTTGAAAGTGCCCTCCAGTACATAAGCTCCATATACTGTGCGTCATGTTCCAGAAGAGGAGACATGGATATTATGTCCATATCTCTATCATTGGATGATATGACATCAGCCAGTGTTTCAAATTTTAGATCTCCATGCTTTATTGCAGTTATCTTCAGTTCATTCCCATTGTCATATTCAACTCCGCCGAATTCCGTATAGAGGTCATACTTGGAATATTTTGCAAATGAATTTATTACGTCTTCAAAGTTCTTTGCATCTATGAGTGAGCCGTTGTTTATTGAATGTATATGTGGGAAATTCAGTATAGGTTCAACATCAGGAATTCTATCAGCCAGATAGAATAGCTCTTTCTGTGTGCCGAATAGGTCCTTTTTGCCAGCAGCCTCTATGCCTATGTATGGATACCCCTTTTCATGCGAAAACTCTTTCGCTATATCTGAATATATATCAAGTGCCTTTTTCAGGGCTTCAGATTTTTTCCTAGTATAAAATCCTGTATGTGTGATTATTCTCTTTGCGCCCATGGCCCTGCCAATTAAAAGTGACCATCTCAAATGGTTTATAGATTTTTCAGCCATTTCTCCCCCGTTAAGCATATCCATGTAATAAGGGGCATGCATGGAGATGTCCACATCAAGTTCCCTGGCGATTTCACTGCCATTTCTAAGATCGTCATAGTTGCGGGCCATGTTCCAGAAGATTTCCTGTACAATATCGTCTTCCTCTATTTCATTCTCGGTTCCTATGCTTTTATAATTTCCATTTTCATCTGGCCTTAAAACATCAACTATAATAGAGTCATCGACATCTTTTGGATACATACCAACATATTCAATCGCAGGGTCTTCACTTACATTGACCCTCAACAGCTGGACCTCTAGTGAATTTAATCCAAGATTCCCTATATCTTCTATAGAATCTATATAGGTTCTTCCCTTGCTGGTAAGCGGTATCCCTGCAACACCAAACTTAATCATTCTTTAAATGATATATCTGCCTTATTTTAACCTTTTGCAAATTACCACATCTTTCCACATAGATTTATTATGCATCCTGCCTATAATGCCTGAAATAAATTTGAACAGGGGATAAGATTATACGATCCATCAAATGGTCTATTATGTATATATGTTATTTTTTATGCTAAAATTATATTACCATATCATATTAGGCAACGAATAGATTATATACATTTTAAACATAACAATTTAATGGTAACTAAAAATTATCATAATGACTTAATTAACGCATATAACGGTGGTAATAATGAATGTCGATCCAAACATAACAAAATATGTTATCAAAGCAAAGATAGTAACTGATGGTGTTGTTGAAAAACCCGATGTTGTTGGTGCAATATTCGGGCAGACTGAAGGATTATTGGGTGAGGAATTAGACTTAAGGGATTTACAGAAAAGTGGAAAGATAGGCAGGATAGAAGTTGAAATAGATACCAAGAAAGGTAGGACAGAGGGGTTCGTATTAATTCCTTCTGGACTTGACCAGGTAGAGAGTTCAATTCTAGCGGCGGCTCTTGAAACCATTGACAGAATAGGCCCATGCAAGGCAAAGGTGGACATAGAAGACGTTGAAGACGTACGTATAAACAAGAGGGATAAAGTTATTCAGAGGGCCGAAGAGCTGTATAAAAAAATGGGCACAAATGGAAAGAGCCTCAGTGAAAGCATAATCCAGTCTGTCAGGGAGGAAGTTGAGAAGAAGGAAATTCTATCATACGGGGAGGAACATCTTCCGGCGGGTCCTGCAGTAGGTACTTCTGATTCAATTATAGTTGTAGAGGGCAGGAATGATGTGCTCAATCTTCTAAGGTATGGCATAAAAAATACCATAGCCGTTCAGGGCACCAGCGTTCCTAAAACTGTAAAGGAGCTCTCCAAGGCAAGAACAGTAACCTTATTTGTTGACGGTGACCATGGAGGCGAACTTATTATAAAAGAAATGCTGCAGGTTGCTGACGTGGATTTCATAGCCAGGGCCCCACCGGGAACTGAAGTTGAGGAACTTACATACAAGCAGATTGTTAAAGCTTTAAAATACAAGGCACCTGTAAATCAGTATCTTGAATCGCATGGAATGATAGAGGAACTCAAAGAATTTACTGAAAAAAACAATAAGGCCGTTGCAGACATGAATGTAAATATTGAGAAAAAGCTGGAAACGAAAGAGGAACCTCATAAAGCCGAAAAGGAGGAAAAACATGTGGAACATAGTGAGCCTGCCGCAACAACTGTAGAAGAGGAGATTAGGGATGTGGAAGACCCGCGCTTTGTAAGGAATAAATTAAATGAACTTTATGAAAGCAAGGCTGTTGAAATATATGACAGTACATCAAATCCAGTTGCAAGGTATCCCATTTCAGATGCTGTTGAGCTCATGCAGGGTGTCAAAAATGCCAGTGTAATAATAAGTGGGGGTGTTATCTCCCAGAGATTCGTTGATATAGCTTTCAACATGGGTGTTAAATCCATTTACGGCATGAAAATGGGACATGTAACAAAGAAGCCGGACGGAATCAGGGTGGTTACATGGGATCATATGTAAATTACAGCGAATATCCGGATACATCATATATAAAAATACCAACAAGCCCGCTGGAAAGGGTAATAGGTCAGGAAGAGGCTGTTCGCCTGGCACTTATAGCCGCAAAACAGAGGAGGAATCTTCTTCTTGTTGGTCCTCCGGGAGTTGGAAAATCCATGATTGCCCAGGCTATGTCTTTTTATATTAGCAGGCCGGAGGAAGAAATCAGGGTAGTGCATAATCCATCATATCCAGAAAGGCCTTTTGTAGAGGTAAGAACTATCAGTGAGATTGAGAGAGAAAAGCACGAAATGAACTCTATAGAGGGAGAAATCATAGATCCAAAAAATGCACCGGATAATGTTGCACAGAGACTTGGATATAAATGTCCACACTGTGGATTTTATTCCCCACCCACTGAGAGCGTGTGCCCCAACTGTAATAACAGCAAGGCGGCAAATAATACTCAGGGTCCATTCAATGATGTTTTTAACGTTATAGGCGTGGCCTTTGGTGTGAATAACAATAATGATAGGGTGACGCAAACCAGAAAAATCGGTGACAGGGAAGAGATAGTCGTATACGAAAAATACGGCGATAAGATCAGGGTGCTTGATGAGAAAACACTGGAAAGGCGCCGGAAACTTGAAAAGAAAAGCCCAAGCAAGGTAATAGTACCCATAGACCGAAATCCATTTGTGCTGGCTACAGGGGCCAGTGAGACTGAGCTTCTTGGAGATGTGAGGCATGATCCATATGGAGGGCATCCACAGCTTGGAACCATGCCATATGAGCGTGTAGTTGCAGGTTCGGTGCATATGGCACATGAGGGTGTTCTATTTATAGACGAAATTACACATCTTGGAAAACTTCAGCGTTTTATACTCACAGCGATGCAGGAAAGGAAGTTCCCCATAGTAGGAAGAAATCCGCAGAGTGCTGGGGCAAGTGTCAAGGTTGATGATGTACCAACAGATTTCATACTTGTCGCGGCATGTAATATACAGGATTTACAGTACATACTGAGTCCACTCCGTTCAAGGATTGTTGGAAATGGTTACGAAATTTTAATGGAGAATTCCATGCCAGACACGAAGGAAAACAGAATGAGGTACCTCCAGTTTATCGCCCAGGAAATCAACATGGACGGAAAAATACCTAACATGGCAATAGATGCAACAGATATCATTATAAACGAGGGTAGAAGAAGGGCACTTGAAGACCACAAAAGCAACGCCCTAACCCTTAAGCTCAGGGAGCTTGGTGGTCTTGTAAGGGCCTCAGGCGATATGGCAGTTGAAAATCATCATAAGTTAATAGAAAAATCTGATGTCAAGGAGGCACTTTCCCTGTATGTTCCTGTAGAAGAAAAGATCAAAAAATACTACGGCAGTATGACCAACGCAATAGGTGAGGAGGCAACCGGATCTCAGAAGGGCGAATATTATAATTATTACAATTATAACGAAGACAGATCGTACCAATGATATCATGTTAATAATTTTTATATTATCCTTGTTTTCAAATAATGAGAGATTATAAATTTAAGGCGGGCAAAAGAATTAATAGGTTTTAATTATGGTGGATAAATGGATATTATTCTTCTATTTATAACCGTTTTCGTGGCACTGTTTGCAATTATAAACCCCATAGGAGCAGTACCAATACTTATCACACTCACAGATGGTTACAGCCTGAAAGAGAGAAAGGAGGTGATCCGGAGAAGTGTCTACATGGCCTCTGGGATGCTCTTCGGCTTTATGTTCCTTGGTGTGTATATATTTGATATCCTTGGAATCAGCATATATGATTTTGAAATAGCTGGTGGCATTCTACTCTTCAAGGTCGGTTTTGATATGCTACAGGGTAAAACCTCCCAGACAAAAATTACAAATGCAGAGCAGCAGGATTCGGCTGATAGGGAAGCAATAGCCATAGCCCCAATAGGAACACCTCTGCTTGCTGGTCCGGGATCAATAACAACGGCCATAATATATTTTAATGGGACCGGAATACATATACTGTCAAGAATTGTTGTAATAGCCGCAGTAATTCTCGTGCTTATACTTGCATTCATTATACTAAAGTATTCTCTTACAATTTTCCAGAGAATAGGTAAAACTGGGTCAATAGTGATATCAAGAATAATGGGATTGCTATTAACAGCCATAGCCGTTGACTTGATTACAACTGGAATCATTCATATTTTTCTCTGAAGCGGCCCAATAGAGAGATAAATTCAGAGGCTTCTATCTGTCCAGGAGCTGTTTCGTGCTTATATGAAGCATAAGCATAATCAGAAACGGTAATGGCAGAAACAAGCCTGAAAAGGCTATTGTTGTTCCCCATAGGTATGTATGCCAGTTTAATTTGATGATCATTCTTATAATGATACAGGTAATCCAGATCGTCAAGAAATTTTCCCGTATCATTGTAAAGCAATGCTATTTTATATATATCAGGGGAAATTGCTGACATGTCCTTTAATACAAGATGCACGTTGTCATTATTTAAACCATGAAATGAAACCATGAGATTTGTATTATTAAAAAAACTTCTCCGGAAATTGAAAGACCCGATGTCAACATCCACTATTGGAGGAGTGTAATTCATGGCATAAGTATAAATTGTTGTTATCTGATCGGGCTGGCTGGATCTGAATGTAAATATATAATCAACAAGATTTTTGTTTAAATATTCCAGTACCTGTCCTAAATTTACAGTATCCCTGTGCTCGAAGAGATCATATCTAATTTCGTAACTCTTTGAAAAGTCCATAGACCCATTTTCAAATTCCATTTTCATGTGCCTGAAGTCAACGAAAAAAACTGATGTGTAAACCTTACATGAGTTGCCGGGCATATTAAAGTATTTCAGTATACTATAAAAATTATCTACTGCACATAATATGATAAACCTTTTTACATAGAATATTATATCCACGCATGGATATGATAGAGATTAAGAAAGGAGGCAAATACACTGTTGTTTCATCAAGCGGGGATGATAAGCCCCTGGTAACAGAGGGAGAATATTTTGGATACGCTATTCTTGGAGAGGAGGGATCCCTGGTATTCAGAATTACAACAAACGGAAAAACAAAATTGAGGCTCATACCGGTTGGTTCTGTATCATATATAGAATTTGACGAGGAGAATGTGGTATCAAAAAATAAGGATGAGGACAGAGGAAAAACCACATATTTCAACTGAGTTTTAAAATAATTTCACTTATATTAGTTTTACAGATAATATTTTTATATTCATTTAATATAAATTATAATGCCCTTTGATAAATCTGTGAGATCTGTTATTATAGTAGGTGGTGGAAGTACTGGCTCCAGCATAGCTTATAACCTTGCAATAAAAGGTGTAAAAGTGACGCTAGTGGATCGTGGAAGTATCGCATCTGGAAATACAGGGAAATCCAGTGCACTGGTCAGGACCCATTACAGCAACAGGCTAATAGCATCCATGGCATTATATTCAATAAATCAACTCAAGAATTTTGGAATGGTTGGATATTCAGGATTTACCAGGACAGGCATGGTATTCCCATTTAACGGGGACAACGCCGAAACTGCGAGAAAAAACCGCGACATGCTGCTTGAACTTGGAATAGAGGAAAATGAGATATCAGTATCACAGGTCAGGGAGTTTTTCCCAGATATTGATTCCAGCGGCTTTGATTACATACTTTATGAACCTGAAAGTGGATATGCTGACCCTGTTGCAACTGCCTCTGCATATGCAAACGCAGCAAAGGATTTGGGTACGGAAGTATATACTGGCACGGAAGTCGTAAAGGTTGAGAATGAAAGAAAAGGTGCCTCGGTTTATCTGGCATCAGGCAAAAAATATAGTGCAGATGCGGTTATACTGGCTACCAATACATGGACTAATAATCTTCTTCGATCTTCCGGCATTGATGAACGCAGCCTTCCACCATTATATGCTTCCATACATGACATTATATATGTAAGGAGGCCTGAAAATTACCAGGGAATAAAACCAACACTGTGGGACCCCCAGAAGTCAGCCTATTATAAAATGGAGGGTGAGACGCTTACAGCAATCGGGAGCCTGGACCCACGTATAGATAATGAACCGTTTGATGTCAACAAAAACATTGAGGACCATGTTACTGACAGTTATATAGAGGAGTATCTTGCTAAAATAACAGAAAGAATTCCATCCATGGGCAATGCATCAATTGTTGCAGCCATATCCGGCCTGTATGATATGTCGCCAGATGGGCAGGCGATCATTGATTCCCTTGCCGCAAATGGAATGGAAAATGTATATATCTGTGCAGGATTGAGTGGACACGGGTTCAAACTTTCCCCTGCTTATGGACTAATGGTTGCTGATATGGTAACCGGCATTAAGCCAGAGAATTCATTATTCGACTGGTCGAAATTCTCACTGGCAAGATTCAAGAATGGTTCAGGCATAAAATCCATGTATTCAGGAATAGGGACCATATACTGAATTTATTGAATAAAATTAATAAGCCATCGGAGGGATTCGATCCCCCGACCTGCTGATTACAAGTCAGCCGCTCTACCATGCTGAGCTACGATGGCGCAGTTAGTGTATTTAAAATTCTTATATAAAATTTCTATTTATCTTAAATAAAAAATAAAAAGATTATTCCTGATGGTTATAGGCTTCCATCACATATTCTGCAAACTGGTCGTCAGGATATGCTCCGGGGAATGTAACATCATCATTTATAACTATGTGTGGTACTGCTGAAACCCCTGCATCTGATGCTTCCTTGTCAAATTCAAGTGATTCTATCATTTCGCTTTTTATGTTCTTGTTCATCAGGGCGAATTTATGTGCTGTAATTACAGCCTTCGGGCAGTACTGGCATGTTGGTGTTACGTAGACTTTTATGGTCACAGGCTTTTCTATTTTTGAGATAAGCTCAACGGCCTTCTTAGATACATCAGCCTCACCGCTTGATACATTCTCAAGATCTTCTATAAGTGATCCGAATTCGTATCCTGATGGAATACCATAATAGATAATTCTTCCATCCTCATCTCCATGCCTTGCGACTATTGTAGCAGGATATTTTTCAACCTGGTATTTTTCAACCATTTCCTTATCTTTCTCATATACGTACTTGACCACATTTATCTTATTGGATAGAGCACCAACCTCATCAACAAGGTTAAGTGTGTCCTTGCAGTACTTGCAGTTGCTATCTTCAGATGTAAAAACTACTAAATCTACCATGTTGGTTAATTTTTTCTCGAAATCTTCCCTAAGGAATTTTGCATCCTCTTCTCTTATCAAACTCATAATTATCGTATTGACATTTTAATACAGTATATAAATATTACTGCACAAATATGTATACTTATTTAAAGACAAAGTATATTAATATAATATATCGCATTACAAAATAGATGACTGAAAAACTTTATTATACCGATATGTACGGCAGGGAGTTCGATGCTTCTGTTATCTCTGCCGAAAATGGAAGTATTGTGTTAGATAGAACATTATTTTACCCTACAAGTGGCGGGCAACCAAATGATACGGGAATCCTGAAGGCAACAAATGGCGATATACATATAGTTGACGTCAGGCAGGAAGACGGTACAATTATGCATATTGCAGATGGTCGTGTAGATTTGGCCAGTGGTGAAAAGGTACATGGCATCATAGACTGGGAAAAGCGTTACATACATATGAGATACCATACAGCAGTACATATTATTGATGGTGTGGTAAACAATGACTACAAGAACGGGCTACTTACCGGTGGGCAGATATACGATGATCATGCCAGAGTTGATTTTAGTTTTGACATTATAGATAAAGACCTTATAACTGAAATAATATCAAGAGCCCAGGATATTGTTAATTCGGGATTAAAGGTATTCCAGCGTGAAATAACCAGATCAGAGGCCCTTAAGATACCGGGACTTTCAAGAACAGAGCCAGGCAGGCAATTAATAGAAAAACTGCCGGTTGTGAGGATAATAGAAATTGAAAATTTTGATTTCCAGGCAGATGGAGGCACCCATGTCGCGAATACAAAGGAGGTCGGGCAGATAGAAATGCTAAAAATTGAAAATAAGGGGAAAGGACATAAAAGACTAAGTTTCAGGCTAAATTAACGTCATCTATAAGGAATGCCGGGAGCCTTGTTGCCTCTGGTATTTCATCCAAGCTTACCGTTTTATTAACCCCGGATAATTTGAAATATGTATTCAAAAATTTGCCTATATAAAAGTTATTTATAAGCCCCATTGTTCCTATCCTAAGAGTGTTGCCGGATATTGAACCCATTCCTTTGGATACAGAAATGCCAGCATTTAGAAGTTTTTTTATCATCTCACTGTCGTTATTGTAAAAGCAAACAACGGTGTTGGAATATATGTCCTTATTGCCGAATATCCTTACGCCATTTTCTGTTAGTTTATCCCTTATAAACTGTGAGGAGGCTTCTATTCTGTTCACCCGGTTAAGGAATCCTTCCCGATCAAGTATTTTCAATGCCATGTTCATAGATTTAAATGCCCCTGTAGCTGGTGTGTATGCTGTCTCATTCTTATCAAGAAATCTCAGGGAAGTTTTAAGATCCAGATAGAAAGGTGCATTAACTGATTCTGTGTTTTCAATATCATCACATGCCTCCCTGGACAGGAATATTATTCCAATGCCAGGGATGGCGGCAATGTTTTTCTGGCTACCGGTTACCATAGCATATATCCCTTCCATGCCCATAGAATAACCACCAAATCCAGAAACATCATCAACCAAAAGCCTTGCACCTTTTCCATGAACTATTTTTATGATTTCGGAAATATCCCTTATTGCTGTTCCGTTCGAGGTTTCGTTGTGCACCAAAAATAGTTTATCATAATCCCTGTTTCTGATTTCATTTAAGAGTGATTGCATGTCAAGCATATCATATTTTATAAACTGGGTATTTTTTGTTCTTCTTGAGATGGACTCTATAAGTCTTTCACCGAAATCACCATAGCTAATAGAGAGAACCCTTTCATTTTCTTTTATAAGGGAAAATACCATGGTTTCCACGGCCAGAGTGCCTGAACCTGTAACCATTACAGTTTTATACGCACCTGAAAATTTATTGAGGAGCAATTGGTTCTCTTCCATAATCTCCCTGAACTCACGTGAGCGGTGATTGACAACATAGGAACCTGCATTTGCAACAGAGAATGGAACCTCCACTGGGCCCGGTATTAACAGCATTATTACCACTCATTGATTATATTTTCGGCAGTCATTATAGCAATTCTCTTCTGGGCCTCCTTTGTCTGGGCACCCAGATGCGGGGTTATCATCACATTATCCATGGTTAGCATTTCACGTTCATAATCCTCCTTTGCGGGCTCATTCCAGAATACATCACTTACAAACGCTGATATTTTACCATTTTTCAGATATTTAAGCATATCTTTTCCATTTATAGCCCTTGCCCTTGAGGTGTTGACTATTATTACCCCTTCCTTTAATTTTGCCAGTTCAGGATCATTAAGTATGTATGGGGAATCCTTTCTCATGGTTACATTGATTGATATAACATCTGATTTCTGTAGAAGTTCGTCCAGAGATACTTTTTTGACATATTCTGGGTATTCAACTGGCATGGGGTCATATGCTATAAAATTCATCTTAAAAACCCGGGCTGCATCTACAATTGCCCTGCCAATTCTGCCGAATCCAAGAATTCCAAGAGTTTTACCTTCAAGTTCAATACCCTTTAATTTTGTGAAATTATTCTTTTTTGTATTTTCTATACCCTTGTACAGGGACCTGGCGCCTATTACCATCATTGCCAGTGTGATTTCTACAACGCTCTCTGTAGAGGATCCTGGGGCATAAACAACCTTTATGTGTTTTTCCTCGGCATAATCTGTGTCTATATTATCCACCCCTATTCCGGCTCTTGCGATTATTTTTAATTTTTTGGCCCTAGATATGACATCTCTGGTGATTTTGGTTCTACTCCTTACCACTACAACATCATAATTCTCTATTACATTAAGGAGCTCCTGTGCAGATATTTCAGGGCTGTAGTTTATTTCAAACCTATCGCTCAATTTTTCCCTTAGTACACTATCAACAGGGTCACATATCAGTACTTTTCCGTACATATAAAGTGATGGTATTATTACTTATAATAATTTCTTACCGCAGTTGAAATCAAATATGGCATCAGGTAATTAATTCAAAAAAGCAATTTATTATCCAGCTTCGAAATATATTGTTAATGTGGCAACATTGGATAGTCTATGACTACCCATGCACTTATCCGGAAGCCCGAACTTTTCCAGATCCATAATCGTATAAAGTATTTATAGGATACATGATTTAAGATGTATGCAGCTGGTCTTCGATGAATACTTTAAGTCGTATCCGGTAAAGAAGAGGATAATCGAAAAGCTGTATGCAAATGGGATATCCATAGTGAATGATAAATTTTTTGTAAACAATATAGAAGTCCCACTGAGCAGTATTGCAAATGCAATAAAGGTGAATAGAAGGACCCTGTATGAGACTATTAAATTCGTAAATGAAAATCCAGTAGTCAGGGAGATTATGCAGAATATTTCAGTAATCCCTGACATAAAAAAGGTTTCTTTGTTAATGAGGAATGAAATTGTAACTATATATATAGATAAAGGGATGTATTCCAGGGTTATAGTGGAGGTCATGGATATTTTAAGGAATCATGCCCCCAATATAAAAGAAATATATTCACAGAATTCTGACTATGAATCTAATTTCATCAGGATTATTTTTTATAATGAGCTGGACGCGTCTGCATTTCGGGGTATTGACAGGATAGCTGGTGTAAACAGAATTATCATTAATGCCCCTGAAAAGTTAAATGTTATATGCGATAAGTGCGAAATAAAAATATGCCCGCATAAAATATCCTCAAGTTTAAGGGAACATAATATTTGAACTGGACTATATAATGTCATATATAATAGAAAAATATATATGTAACAATATTTTTAGTATATCGTGGATCCAAGGCAGGAACTAATAAAAAATATATACGATTTTCTTAGGAAGAATGATTTCACTGTTTCAGAGCCAGGGCTGTACGGGCTGGTTACCTTCGATTTAATATGCAGGAGAGGCAGTGAAAGGTATATACTCAAAATTCTTTATAATGTAAATACATTCAGCAAGATCGGTGTGGTTCCTCTTATTAAGATGAGTGCAATGACCGATTCCACTGCACTTATAATTGGTGAAAAGGCTGGAAATGGAAAACTTGAAAGGGGGGTCCTTTATTTCAGGCACGGTGTGCCAATACTTTCGCTGGAAAGTTTCGAGGACTATGTAAATGGAGATGCTCCGTTTATATATTCAGCTCCAGGCGGATTTTACGTTGGAATAAATGGCCAAAAAATGAGGAGCCTCAGAGAGGAGAAAGATTATTCAATAGGTTACATAGCACAGAAACTTGGTGTCTCAAGAAGATCGGTATCCCTGTATGAATCAGGGAGCTCTGCTACCATAGACATATATCTCAAACTTGAGTCAATACTCAAGGGAGATATCAGCCGTGAAGTTGATATATCAATAACAGCTGAACCTGATATGCCCGTAAGCCCAGCAAATGAGTTTATCAGTGAGGTTCTGAGTATTATGAACAGTATAGGCTATGTCTCTGAGTATATAAGCAGAAATCCATTTGACGGTCTTTCTTTCAGTTCTGACGCACGGCTGATCGTAGGGACATTCAATGATACCGGCGAAAATTTAAATAGAATAAAATCAATAAAAAAGATAAGTGATGTACTGGAAGAAATACCCATCATAGTTAACAGAGAGAGAACATCCAGAAAAGATGTTTATGGATGCCGGATAATTAATTTCAGTGATTTGAGAAAGGTTTATGATATTGACCGCTTTAATGAACTGTTAGAAAAATGAATATGATGTACCAGGTTAATGACAGGTTATATATATTTGGAGGGGTAAAGGGGCTTGTTCGAGACGGTGAAGAACTGAGAAAGGAACTTCTGGAAAAAAGACCGGATATAGTGTTTATAACTATTTCCCCGGAACAGGTTGAGGGCATGAAAGATTTTATAGAGGATCCCTTTGAGGTAGACCTTTCAGATTATGAAATACTTTACGGAATTAATCTGGCTAATTACGGAGAGGTTATGACGCCCTCACCTGTATACATAGAAGCGACAAAGTACTGCAAGGAGAATAACATAGAAATGATCGGCCTTGACATGGAAGAGGGGGAATATCAGATCCTTTACAGCAAATACATTAAAACCACAGATTTGCTCAGGCATTCACTGAGAAAGAAGAAGGTCAGCAGGTTTAAGTTTGATCAGGAAACGCCGGAAGAATTCGTCGAGGCATGGAACAGGGCAGTTGACTTAAAATCTTTCAAGAAGGTTAATGCCGCCAGAGAGGAGTATATAATAAATAGAATTGATAGCCTCCTGAAAGAGCACAGTGACGAAAGAATTGTATGTGTTGTTGATTATGACTATTACAAAAGCATCTTGAGGCATTTTGATGAGCACAGAGAAAACAGATGAATGCCTGTGGAATGTTATCCACCTCAAATTTTTCCTTTGAACACTATGTACACCTCCCTGCTATGCTGGCGGGATGCGTTTGGCTTTGTTATTTTATAAAAATTAAAGTATTTTTTCCATGTATTAACAAACGTATTTGTGGAATCTCCCTGAAACTGCTTCAGTACTGCGTTACCACCACTTGCCAGTAAAGACATGGAACGCTCCATAACATTTTCACAGAGCAGGTAAGAACCGTAATGATCGCGATTGTAATCTCCACTTGTTTTTATCATTGCGTCTGATATAATGACATCTATATGATTTATACCGGCTGATATCATTGAATCCCTGATTTTTGATGTAAGATCTGGGTCGTTTATATTCCCCTGTATGAATAACACATTTTCTATAGGTTCCATTCTGTTTATATCCACGGATATAACCGGTTTTTCAGTAAATTGCTGGACAACCTGTGTCCATCCACCGGGAGACGAACCGAACTCAAGGACATAATTATCGGGATTTATAACATTAAATTTTGACTGTATTTCAAGAAGTTTATAGGAAGCTCTGCTTCTGTAATTCTCCTTTTTTGCCTTTGTATAATATTTATCCTTCCTATCCATAGATAAGTTTATTCCCCTATGTATGCTTTATATTCTTCCGGACTCATAGATTCATACTTTTCATCTGACATCTTAATCTTAACAAGCCAGTATTTATACGAATCCGAGTTTACCAGTTCAGGTTTTTCATTCAAATCCTGATTTGTTTCAATTACTTCCCCAGTTACGGGAAAATAAACATCCTCGGCAGATTTTACGGATTCTATAGTAAGAAGTGTGTCCCCTGCCTTTCCTTTGGCTCCTTTACCGGGCATATCTATATAAACTATATCTGTAAGCTGGTGCTGTGCAAAATCGGTTATCCCTACTGTTGCTATTCCGTTTTCTATTTTAAACCACTCATGTGATTTGGTATATCTTAAATCTGCAGGTATTGTGGACATAGTACTGTATAAATATTACCTATAAAAATACATAGGCATGGCAATACAGTTTAGAATGCCTGCCCTATATCCTTATTTTTTATTTCATTCAGCAAAACTGAAACAAAGCCGTCAAGGGTGTATTCTCTAGTTTTATCATTGCGATTTCTTACGGAAACGCTGTTGCTACTTGATTCCTTCTCACCTACAACTATTATGTATGCCGGCCTCATTGGTCTTATCAGTTTAATTTTCTTGGATATTGTGCCATCTGATAGGTCCACTCTTGACCTAATGCCGTTTTCTATCAGTTTCTGGTTAATGCTTTTAGCATAGTTATTGTAGTTTTCAGATACAGGAATTACATATGCCTGAATAGGTGTAAGCCACAGTGGAAGTTTCCCATTAAAATGTTCCAGAAGAATGGCAATAAAACGCTCATAACTTCCATATATTGCACGGTGAATGATTACGGGTCTAACCTTCTTATCACCACTATCTATATAGTAAAGATCAAAATTGCCTGGCATGAAAAAATCAATCTGTATTGTTGAAAGCTGCCACTGCCTCCCCAGTGCATCCTTTATGTGTACATCTATTTTCGGCCCATAAAACGCAGCTTCTCCCGGATATTCGGTATATTTGAGACTAAGGCTGTTCAGGGCATTTCTCAGGTTTTCTGTTGCATTGTCCCACATTGTAAAATCGGCCTCAAGAACAGTTGAGCCGCAATTAGGGCATTTATATTCCTGTGATGCCGCCCTGAGCATGAATTTTTCGCCACAGGATGAACACTTATATGACATAAGATAATTTTCAGAATGCTCTTTATCCATAACACTGAGGTCATAGGTAATTTCATCTGTGCCCATTATAGTTTTAAATATGGAGGGAATTATTTTCAATAGTGATACTGTTTCATCAAATATCTGATCTTCCCTGACAAATCCGTGGCCATCATCAATGGTAAACCCCCTTGGCCTTGTTAATCCACCCATCTCGCCTGATTTTTCATATCTATAAACAGTGCCGGCCTCAGAGTATTTTATGGGCATGTCACGATAACTGTAAATATTCCTCTGGAAGATTGCTATATGCCCCGGGCAGTTCATGGGCTTTAAGCCGTAGCTGTCTCCGTTTGGCAGTGTAAATAGAAACATATCGTCCTTATATTTATAATAGTGGCCTGATTGCTTCCATATAATATCCTTAAATGCATGGGCTGTCCATACTTCTTCCCATCCACTTTTTGCGTTGAGTTCTTTCATATAATTTATAAGCTCGTTCCTGATCACTGCACCGTTAGGGGCATAAAATGGCATGCCTGGAGCCCTTTCATTGTCAAAGGTAAAAAGATCCATCTCCTGACCGATTTTTCTATGATCTCTTTTCATGGCTTCTTCCCGCCTCTGCAGAAATTCTCTCAGCATCTTTCTGTCAGGAAATGCGGTTCCGTAAATCCTGATCATTCTCTCCTTATTTACATCTCCCTCATAGTTAGTGCTTGAGATAGATAAAAGCTTGAAAGCTTTTACAAAGCCGGTAGATGGAACGTGTGGCCCCCTGCAGAACTCTCTGTAATTGCCCTGAATGTACATACTGGATTCACTGCCATCCTGTACATTTTCATTGATTTTATCCTGCTTGTATTTATTTCCAGAAAATTCCTCTAGAAGTTTCAGTTTTGGTAAAATTTTTTTCTCTATTTTTAAATTCTGATGCACAAGATCCTCCATTTTCTTTTCTATTGCTGGAAAATCCTCGGTGGATATGGGCTGCATGTTAAAATCATAGTAAAATGTATCTTCTCCCTCATTGCTGGTATTGGGCAGTGCATCCGGATAAAGTTCTACTATGGCATTCGCCAGAAGGTGGGCGGCACTATGAAGGAGTATTTTTTCACCCTCCCTGGAGTTAATGCTGATTAGTTCTATGTTCCCGTCCTCAGGAGATGCTTCTGATAAATCATATAACTTTCCATTTAACCGTGCTGCTACAATAGTATTTTTCTGGTTTGCAGGAACAATATCCTGAAATGCCTGTCCTTTTTTAATTTTAAAAAGTTGATTAGAATCCATTATAACCAATATTTCTAAGGTATATTAATTTATTTTGACTGTTGAATCAAATCCGGATTTGCCAGTTCTTAAATACTGACCAACCTATTTATAATTTTATGTAATATTCTACCATGTACAACGTAATTATATGCGGAAATGATTATTCAATGGCAAAAACAATATTCAAACAGATTAAAAATTTAAAAAATGCCATGCCTGATGCAAATATTGAGGTTGTTTTCAATAGGTCTGCAGTGAAAACACTTCTTAAGGGAAGCGAGTACATACCGGACATAAAAGAACTTATACAGTCAGGAATCAAAATAAATGCATGCAGAAATACACTTAAAGAAATGAAGCTCAGTGAAGAGGAAGTTGATACTGGTGCGGGAATAGGAATGGTGAATGCAGCGGTTGAGGAAATAGTTAGAAAACAGGCTGATGGGTATTATTATCTGCAACTGTGATCAATCATTTATAATTTTCCACCGTAAAAATAATTATTATTTTTTAATGTAAAAATGCAGGTGCCGGGATTTGAACCCGAGTCGAAAGCTTGGAAGGCTTCCGTGCTACCAGGCTACACCACACCTGCTTAAGGCTTAATCACAACTCTATTTATTTATTTTTCTATTTCACTTATATAAGAAGCGTAAAATCATATAAACTGTATAATAATTTTAACCTCAGTATATGTCCTGAGTGCTATAATGAGGAGGAAGCCACATAAAATATTAAATAGAATATTCGGCGATAATTGGTATTACTTTATGGGTTGAAACATGCGTTGAGGTTTCGTTTATGTATATATCTGCTACCGAATTCACAGGTGATGGGGCAGTTATATTAAACATAACATAACCGGTACTTTTATTATAAGTGTAATTTAATTGACTGCCATGTTCCTCTATGCTTATCCCTGTTATTGGGTACTTATATTCCGTGAAATACCTGAGCGTGTAATTATCTCCTGTAACAAGTTCATATTCCTTGTCCGTTTCCTTCATGGCAGTCCAGTTTCCATGGCCCACCTGATATTCCAGATCTATAACCTCCGGCCCGGAAACAACATGCAATGGAGGATTGAGAGCGATTATCCAGAACACAAACCAGGTAATTATAAGCTCAAGGTATACCAACATCTTATGTGATGTTTGCTTTGGAATTGCAATCTTGAACATTTTGATTAAATTTCTCAAAAAGTAGATAACAACTATTATTAGTATTATTGCAAGGTACCAGAACCCGTAAATTTCTAATTCCCCTGAAAGAAGTCCTACCAATGCCCCGGTTATAAATACCAGTATAATGGCCTTGGCCCGCTCCCTCTCATAAGAGAGATACTGCCTCTTGTCAAATTTAGGTTCCTCAAATAGGGGCTCTTCATTTTTCTTTGGATTTGCCATAGCTTTACCTGTTACCCATTAATGAAACCAACATATTTATTGGTTTCGCATTTCTTATTATTCCAGAGGCAATAAGCACGCCGTTAGCTCCAAGATCCATTGATGTTTCCACGTCATGCCTGTTTTTAACACCGGCACCAACAAGAAGCTTTGTTTTACCATCACAGATTTTTGCAGCTTTTTCTATGATATCAGGTTTAGCCGATGATACTGAAATATCCCCGCCTATGAGTTCAGGTGGCTCGTATGCTATATACTCTGGTTCCAGTATTGAGTATTTTTTAATTTCGTCAAGATTTTCCACGCACAGAACAATTTTAAAATCCATTTCCAGAGATCTTTTGACTGTTTTAGTTATCTCCACAGGGGGGATTCTCCTTTCAGAATGATTCAGTAAAGACCCGTTAATTCCCATACCCTTCATGGATTCCATGGAAATCGATCCTGTAAATGCACCAAAACCATTTGAATCTACGTGCTGCCCATATATTTGTAGATCGGGGAACTCGCGCTGTAGCCTCAAATCCAGGGGCGATAGGCAGTAATAAACGCCATTCTGGGTATCCAGACCTTCAAAATCCTGTAAAAGCTTTTCAACGTTGTATCCTACAGCATTTTCATAATGTTTGAAATTGATGAATATATCCGGCTTCATGGAACAGTATTTCATTTTAGAATATAAAAACAGGTATGTTATTTACTGGTACCATTAAAATGCTAAAATTTGAATGTATATATGTCACTTAATTATTTATTCTTATACTATTATTATATTCAATAATGCTTAAATAATATGTATATATTCACATATTATGATAACATCAGTTAACAGAGATATAATGCCAGAAAACTGGTACAACGTAGTTCCAGACCTTCCAGAGCCACTGGCCCCGCCAAGGGATTCAAAACAGGACTTTTCATCCATAAATCTGCTCAATAAAATACTTCCCAAGGAAGTTTTGAAGCAGGAATTTACCTTCAGGAGATATGAGAAAATACCGGATGAGGTTATGGAGCAGTATGAACAGATCGGAAGACCGACACCGCTCATAAGGGCAAGAAATCTTGAAAAACATCTGGGATACCGTGGAAAGATTTTCTATAAATATGAGGGGGCTACGGCCACAGGCTCCCATAAAATAAATACTGCAATACCGCAGGCATATTATGCAATGAAGGAGGGTGTTAATGGCGTAACAACAGAGACAGGTGCAGGCCAGTGGGGATCAGCCACAGCACTGGCCGCATCACTTTACGGATTACCGGCCCAGATTTTCATGGTTAGAATTAGCTTTGAGCAGAAACCACTAAGAAAGACTGTAATGAACCTCTACAATGGAAATGTAGTTCCAAGCCCATCAACACTTACAGAATACGGGAGGAAAATATTGAAAGAGCACCCTGATACACCAGGAACGCTGGGTATCGGCATAAGTGAGGCAGTTGAATATGCGCTTGACCATGATTATCGATATATGGTTGCAAGCGTTATGAATGTTTCACTTACACATCAGAGTGTTATAGGCCAGGAAACGAAGAAACAGCTTGAAATACTTGGGGAACATGCTGACGTACTGATAGGATGTGTTGGCGGCGGAAGCAACTTCGGGGGATTCACCTTCCCATTTATCCCGGATGGTGATGAGACTGAGATAATTGCAACGACGGCTGATGAGGTGCCTAAATTTTCCAGGGGCGATTATAAATACGATCTTGTTGATTCTGCCGGCGTTCTTCCAGAATTGCGCATGTATTCTCTTGGCGCTGATTTTGTTCCTCCCACAATATATGCTGGTGGTTTAAGGTATCATGGTGCATCACCATCACTTTCATTGCTTATCAACAGGGGCAGAATAAAAAGTGATGAGGTTACAGAGAGCGAGGTAAAGGATGCCTTAAGAACATTTGCCAATACGCAGGGTATTATAGCAGCTCCGGAATCAGGACATGCAATAGCCACAGCAATAAATTATGTAAAGGCTCACAGAAACGAGAACAAGACAATAGTTGTAAATGTAAGCGGGCACGGTATGCTGGATCTTTCTATTTTCGGTGAAAAGCAATGAAAAAACTTATTCCATATTTTACCCTTGGATATCCAGATAATTCGAGGCTCTGCAGGTTCCTGGACATACTTCCGGTGGAAAAAATAAATTATATTGAATTTGGTTTTCCATCAGATGACCCGCGTTACGACGGACCGGTAATAAGAAAAACCCACAGTGTTGGGAACAGTAATTTCTCAGATAGTGTTTACAGTAAATATTTTGATTATTTTTATAAAAACCACATAAAGATGTATTCATTATCCTATTTTTCTGATATAAAGGATAGATTCGATGAATTTATTGCATATCTTCAGAAGAACAGGTTTTCTGGAATAATCATACCTGACCTAATAATAGATTACTTCAGTGAATCAAGAGGGGTGATTGAAGATTTGAATAAAAGAGGGTTCGAATACATACCCTTCTTCTCGCCGGCTACTCCAGATTCCATAATAAAAAATGTGGCATCCCTTACAGATTCCTGGATCTATTATGGTCTCCAACCTTCTACAGGCATAGAAATACCATATGAACTGGATTATACAACAGAACGGATTAATACCCTGCTGCCAGGAAGGGAGATAACCTACGGGTTCGGAATCAAAAGCGATGAGGATATAAAAAATCTCATGAAGAATGGGGGTTCCGGGGTTGCCATTGGAACTTATCTGGTAAAGATGATAGACAGTGGCGATGAGAAGGGCTTTGTTGATTATATAAACAGGATGAGGGGTGTTCTTGATGCGTGAAACAGAATACACTGTGGCAAACAGCACCGTTATGAATGCCATGGAATCTATGAAAAGGCTTGTTGACAGGCCTGACAGGGAAAAGGTAGAATTCCTTACAGAAATCCACAAGAGGGGTGAAACACCAGAGGAGATCGCCGGGTTTGCTATGGCCCTGAGGGATATGGCTGAGATCAATGTGAAATATCCAGGTTTAACTGACGTCGTTGGGACCGGTGGAGACGGAAAGAACACAGTAAATGTGAGCACTGCAGTAAGCATCGTCCTGGCATCCATGGGAATAAAAACAGCCAAGCATGGTAATTTTGGGATTACAGGCCACCATGGAAGTGCCGACTTTATGAAATATACTGGTTATAACTTCTATATGGATGAAAATGAAATAATAAGAAACCTTGACAGCAAAAATTATGTGTATATACTCGCCCCGCAGTATAATAAGAGTTTTGCAAAATTTGCAAGTGCAAGAAAAATGATCAGTTTCAGGACAGTTTTTAACATACTTGGGCCCCTGACAAATCCATTAAATCCAGAAAGGGTGGTTTTAGGGACATACAGTGACGACCTTGCGGACCTCTATGCACATGTAATCCTGCAGGAAGGAAAAAAGGGTTTCATAATACATTCCAGCGATGGCATGGATGAGATATCTCCAAATAGCGAAAACCTGCTTTATTACGTTAATGGCAAAATAGAAAAAACAAAAATAGACCCTGTAAATTTGACCGGCCATAGTACTGGAATTGAGAGAATATCCACCGTGGATCCAGAAAAGAGTTTCAAAATGCTGCTTTCAGGACTTTCAGGAGAAAACAGGGATGTAGAGGAATTCATAGGATTAAACGCGGTGCCAGCCATAATGATCAATGGAATGGCAAATACGGCAGAGGAGGCATTTGATCTCGCAGTAAAAAGCATAGAATCAGGAATCGCAATAAAAAAGTTAAAGGAGGTGTGCAAATGAAGGTCAAGATATGCGGCATAACCAATGAGGAGGATGCAGATTATTCACTGAAAATGGGCGCTGATATTATTGGTGTTATACTTGACTTAAATGTAAAAAGGCACGGTACAGTGCAATTAATTGAAAGGATTAAAAAAATGCACCCGGAGGCACAGGTTGCAGGGGTTTACACGTACATGCCCAGATCAGTTGGAAAAGAGGATTATGTACAGCTCCATTTCAACCATTCGCCGGAAGACATAGCCTATGTAAAGAATGTGATGGGTAAAAGAGTCATATCTGTAATTGATCTGCATTGTAATCATATTAGTGAAAAAATAACATCGTATCTTAATGCCGGATCCGATTATATTCTTCTGGAAGACCGGGATGGAATTATTAAAAGAAAACCGCAGCTAATGGGACTTAACATGGAAAGGATAGGTATAGCTGGAAAGATAGACTCCCGCAACCTGAAACAGCTCGTGGAATTAAATCCTGATCTGATTGACGTGAGTAGTTCCCTTGAGGAGAGAACAGGGAAAAAATCCTTTGAAAAAATTGATGAGTTTTTCTGTAGTCTGGGTGAGCGCGGTGCTATTAGATAGAATCAACGAATTCAGGGATAAAAATTTTGCATACTTCTGCAGGTTCGGGGATGAGAGGATATCAGGCATGGAAAGGCTATTTATTTCTGAAAATGCCCCTGTAAATGTATATAAAAATGCAGTTAGTTACATGAATAACCAGTTCATGAAGGTGGTATCTGAAAACAAAACAATACCAATTTTCGTATCATATGATTTTGTTGATGACATTTATCCTGATATTATGCTGAAAAGATCAGAATGGCCACAGATTTCCTACATAATCCCCGATAGGGAATACAGCCAGCCTTTTACGAGAACAGCGGAATCTATAAAAACTGCCTCTACTGTGCAGCCAGATCCGGATCTGGAGAAAGATATAGAATCAGTTATTGAACGGATTAAAAATGGAGACCTTCTTCAGATAGTACTCTCAAGGAGATTCAATCTGGGGGATTACGATCCGCTGTATATACTGAGGAAATTTATGGCCGGTGACAGGTCCCTTTACGTCTATTATTACAAATTTGGGGATCTTGAAATTATAGGAAGCTCCCCTGAAAATCTTGTTTCACTTCATGACAGTCGCATAGAAATATTCCCTGTTGCCGGAACCCGCAGGAGGGGCGAAACAGAAGAAGAGGATGAAATTCTTGAAAATGACCTTAAAAACGATGAGAAGGAACTTCTGGAGCACAGGATGCTTGTGGATCTGGCAAGAAACGATCTGGGAAGGATATGCACACCAGGTTCTGTTAGGGTTGAAAAATCCATGGATGTTGAAAAATTTGCCAGCGTACAGCATCTTGTTAGCAGGGTATCGGGTATACCGGAAAATTATGGATTCGGTGACATACTCGCATCGGTGTTCCCGGCAGGCACCGTAAGCGGAGCCCCTAAAAAAAAGGCAATGACATTGATAAACCAGTATGAAAAAACTCCCCGGGGCCCATATGCAGGTGCACTGGGCATAGCTGGAAATAATGAACTTGACCTTGCCCTCCTGATCAGAAGCCTTTATAGAAATCGTACTGAAAATTATACACAGGCCGGGGCGGGCATAGTAAAGGACTCTGTTCCTGTTAATGAAGTAAATGAAATGTATTCAAAGATTTTAACCGTTACAGGTGGTTTATATGAAAAAAATATTGATTATTGATAACTATGATTCATTTACATATAATATATACCAGTATCTATACTCTAAGGACGTAAGTATAGACATAAAACCTAACGATAAACTCCCGGATTCCGGAGAGTACGATGGGTATATTATATCCCCGGGCCCAGGTAACCCTGAGAGGCCTGAGGATCGCGGGAATCTATATGAATTTATAGATAGGAATAAGGGATCGAGATTTCTGGGTGTGTGTTTCGGGAACCAGATTCTTGGGTATTATCTTGGATCTGATATTGTTCTGTCAAAAAGGATTATGCACGGGCAGACGGACACAATAATACATAGAGATTCGCCGCTGTATAGGGGAATTCCGGAAAAATTCACTGCTATTAGATACCATTCACTTGTACTGGCAGGTGGAAATAGGATAGTAATAGATGCGGTTTCAGAGACAGATGGTGAGATTATGGGGTTCCATTCAAGGGATGGGCGTTTTTACGGTGTTCAGTTTCACCCAGAAAGTTACTATTCAGAATATGGAAAGAGTATCTTCAAAAATTTTGTTGATGCATTATGATAGTGGATGATATTTATTCCGAAAATGACAAAAGGAAACTTATTGAATTCAATATGCGTGAAAGAACTATTTTAAGCCTTAAAGAGTCCCTGCAGAATGCGGAGAAAAAACCAGGAATTATAGCTGAGTTCAAACGTAAATCACCTTCAGGATTCAGAAATAAATTCAATACTGATATACTTAAATACTTTAATAGTATAAAGGAAACCATCGCAGGAATCAGTATTTTAACGGAACCTCACTACTTTGGCGGTGACCCGTTAGATGCCAGAGCCGTGCAATGCTATAGCAAACCAATACTAATTAAGGATTTCATATCCAGCCGTGCGATGGTAAAATCATCATTCATGGCAGGAGGAGATGTATTTCTCCTGATTTGCGACTTCCTTGATTACAGTACCATAAAAGATCTGGTACAGTATGGTGGTTCACTGGGAATGGAGGCACTGGTGGAGGTGCATGACCCCAACAGGATAAAAAACATATTTCCAGCAGAAAACGTCCTGATTGGATACAACAGGAGAAATCTGAGGACATTGAAAATGGATGACAGGGCAGAAGATGTATATGACAGCCTTAAATCCTTTGGCCTGCCGCTGATACTGGAGAGTGGCATAACATCTGAAAATATTGGTAAACTACATACTGAAAGGTACAGTGGCCTACTTATAGGATCCTCCATACTTTCCGGCGATGAAATCAGGTGATCAAATGGTGAATGTAAAAATAAATGACGAAATTAGCCTAACCGATGATAAATTTCTCATGATTGCAGGGCCGTGCTCTGTAGAGGATGAGGAACAGATTGTTGGGGTTGCAAAAGAACTTAAAAAAATTGGCGTAAATGTCCTCCGTGGAGGGGCGTTCAAACCCAGAACATGCCCTGATTCATTCCAGGGACTTGGTGAGGAAGGTCTGAAACTGCTTTCAATGGCAAGGGAAGCAACAGGGATGGCCATAATAACCGAGGTAATGGATATAGAGGAATTACCGGTTGTTGAAAAGTATGCAGACATAATACAGATAGGTTCGAGAAATTCCCAGAATTTTTCTCTATTGAAAAGGGTAAGCAGGGAGAAAAAACCGGTATTATTAAAAAGGGGATTTGGAAATACAGTTGATGAACTTATTGCATCATCAAAATACCTTTCCATGAATGGCAATCATAACATAATGTTTTCAGAGAGAGGCATAAGAACGTTTGAGCAGTCTACTCGGTTTACCCTGGATATATCGGCCATCCCAGTACTGCATGAAAAAACAGATTACCCGGTAATTATAGACCCAAGCCACCCGGCAGGAGTAAACAGGTATGTAGAACCACTGGCTCTGGGTGGAACGGCTGCTGGAGCTGATGGCCTCATGATTGAGGTTCATCCTGACCCATCAAAAGCACTGAGCGATTCAGCACAGCAGCTAACAGTTCCACAGTTCAGGGAACTTTACACCAAGGTCCAGAGGATTAACACAGTATTAGGCAAAACCATGATTTAACTAAAACTCTTAGTTATGAGCATTTTGGCAGATTTAGGTCCTGAAGTAATTATCCTTTCATAACCGCCAGGGGCATAAGGGATGCAACAGGTGATGCAATTCTGGCACCACGAATAACATCAATTACATCCTCGATGTTTTTATAGCTTCCAGGAGATTCTTCAACCACCGCCTTGCCAGTTGTTGCACGCAGGTATATACCTCTAGATTCCATATCATTTCTGACTCCTTCCATGGTAAACTGCTCTGTGGCCCTCTTCCTGCTAAGGAGGCGTCCAGCACCGTGGCATGAACTGGAGAATGTGGTTTCTTCATTTCCAGCTGTCCCCACAAGGATATATGATGGGCCGCCCATGTGCCCAGGTATTATAACTGGATTTCCTGTATCAGCAAAATATCCACTGGCAGTATTTGCAGGCTGGGCCCTTGTTGCCCCCTTCCTGTGTATTATTAATTTTCTTTTTATTCCGTCAATGCTATGGGTCTCTACTTTAGCCATGTTATGGGCAAGACTGTAAACTATGTTTATGCCCATGCTCTCAAAATCCATCCCAATTACCTTTTCAAATGCCATTCTTATTTTATACGTTATAATCTGCCTGTTGACAAAACCAAAATTAGCGGCTGCATTCATGGCATCCATATAATCCATGCCCGCGCTGCTACCAGCATATGCGGATATGAGCTGCCTGTCCTCCGGGAGTTTTACGCTTTCATCATCCTCGTTCAATCGCATAAGATAGTCCGTGGCAACCTGATGACCGAGGCCCCTGGACCCGGTATGAACCATTACAGCCAGCTTATTTCCCTCTCCAGTGCCGAATTTTTCAGCGGTTTTCTGGTCAAATATCCTGTCAACCCGGTCTATCTCAAGGAAGTGGTTGCCTGCCCCAAGGGTTCCAAGTTCATTTTTGCCTCTTTTAATGGCCCTCTCGCTCACTTTGGAAATATTAGCAGGCATATGCCCTTTTTCCTCTGTATGCAGGATATCTTCACGGGTGGCATATCCATTATTATATGCCCATTCAAGGCCAGAGGAAAGGATTTCATTCTCATCCCCGGTGTTTATTCTGAAACTTGATTTGTTATCTATCCCTGCCGGTACGGTTTTATATAGTTCGTCAAGTACCTTACGTACACTATCCTTATACATGCTGTAATCCAGGTTGGTGGCAATGAGTGAAACGCCACAGTTTATATCATACCCCACACCGCCGGGAGATACTATTCCATCATAATAGTCAAATGCCGCAACCCCACCTATTGGAAAGCCGTATCCCAGATGTATGTCAGGCATGGCCAGTGATGCCTTAACGATTCCCGGAAGGGATGCAACATTCATAACCTGCCGCAAAGGTTCATCATCACTGAAGTGGCCCAGTATTCGATCGTTTATGTACAGGATGCCTGGAACCCTCATGCTGCCTGTTGCCGGGATTTCATACTGGAAATCATTCAATTTATTAAGATGGAACATACATGTTTATTACATGGTTAAACATAACTGTTTTCAGTTTTTAAATTTGGTTAATAACTGAAAATGCTCAGAAATAAAAAAATTAATAAAATAATAAAGTAATAAGGGCTAAATGGTAAAGATTTTTGATATTAATGACTTTGATGAAAGGAAACAATTCGAAATCAAACTCCAGATCGCACTTCTTAACAATACACTGAAAATAAGAGAAAATTCAAAAAACCCTGAAAAATACGACGAATATATAGGAGAGCGTAAAGACAAAATCAGGGGACTGCTGAATACCACTGCCAAATTCGCCATAAAAGACCATGATAAAATTATATATGACCCCGAACTTGTGAATCTGGCTTGATTATGCAAACAGGGTTTTTAAACCGTTTTAGCAACTAAATCCAGTATTCAGCCTGAAGCCATTCTGAAATGTTCCAAAATAATAAATAATGGCTTGTCATTTATTACCATGAATGATATATCAATTTTTAAGGAAATCAGGGAGAACATAGAAACTCTTGAAAGGCACCTTATTATTATTAAAACGCTGTTAACGGAACAGCCTCTGGGTATTATTAAAATGTCACAGCAAACAGGAATACCTGAGCATAAAATCAGGTATTCTTTGCGGATACTGGAACACGGAGGCATTATTGAGGCTTCCAGGGAGGGTGCCATATTGACATCTGATTTTATTGCAAACCGGGAAAAAATCCTTACGGATGCCAGGGAGAACGCACAAAGGCTTGAAAATATATATAAGGAACTGAAAAATATTCTGGAGTCACCATGATGTTCAAAAAAAATGAACAGGCAGAAAAATATTTGATAAGACGCGGTGTTCCTGGAGATGCGAGGGGGATAATTGAATGCATGCAGAGTGTAATGGACGAAAAGATCTATCTTGTAAGCGAATACTATCTTTTGACGGAAAGGGGTGAGCAGGAGAGATTAAAAAACCGTGACGACCTCACACTGGTGTGCGAGGTTAATGGAAAGATAGTGGGGGTTACAACCATACAGAGGGGAATGTATAAAAAGAACAGGCACACAGCATCTATGGGAATTGCCATAAAAAGAGATTTCAGGCACATGAATATTGGGACAAAGATGATACGGGAGGCGATTTCATGGTCCAAAGAACAGGGAATAGAGAAAATAAACCTTGAGGTTTTTTCCAGCAATGTAAATGCAATTAAAGCATATAGAAATCTAGGATTCGAATATGAGGGTGTAAGGAGAAGGCAGTTTATGATAGGTGACCAGTATGTCGATGATGTTTTAATGACATATTTTACATCTACCCTGGAGGATAAAAACTAATGGCATAATTAGTCTGACATAAAGATTTAAATTAACAGTTTCAATAAGAGTAATATAATGCGAGGGTCAAAAGTAACGGATATTTTACTGAAATATTTTTTTATATTCATAGGTTTAACCATATTTCTATTTGCAGTATACAAATTTGTGCCAACATCTGTGATAAAGAATGACTTCCCTGGAAATTCAATAGAGATACTGGGAATAAATAGAAATGTTCTATTTCAGTATTTTTATTTCCTGCACTCACTGGTAACTGGAAACATGGGATATTCTAACACGTCTTTTTACTCCGGAACAGTGTACAGTGCTATTTCCATAACCATCCCGGAAACATTACTGTTTCTTGGTGTAACCTTTGCCATATCTTACACGGTATCTTATTATATTGGAATTTATTCCGGTACAGTATTTAAAACAGCAAAGATTGTTAACATGAATATTTTCCCGTTACTTTTCATGTATCTGGTTTCAGGGCTGATTCTGCTGGCAGTATTTTCCGGGATACTTGGATGGCTGCCATCACATGGTATACTTTCCGCCAGTTCAGCAGCGTTGAATGGGTGGGTTTCATCCACTGGAAACAGCATATATACCACAGCACCGACAAATATTATTTTCATAGACAGTATTATTCATGGTTCGTCCTCCGTATTTCTAGATTATTTAAAACACACGGCACTTCCATTTTTTTCACTGTTTATTCCAACAACTGTTTATTTAAGTGTTTTTATAAGCCATGAAGCATCAATAGAGTATAACAAGAAGTATATGCGGGCAGGCATCACCAGGAATGCCTTTATGGACAGTTATACAACGTATATAAGGAGAGGCATAAAATCAAGAATTATGGGGGAGGTGAAGTCTGTATTTGTTATATTCATGGGTGGAATGGCAATAGTAAGCTACATATTTTCATATATGAACACAGGAGAATTTGCCATATACTCTTCCCTGAACTATAACTATGGCATAATGGGCGGTATTTACAGCTTTTTTATTCTGGCAATAATAGTAATAATATTTGACCTTTTTATTGATATTATCAACAGGGGAGTGAGAAATGAAATATAATCCAAGGAATTTAATTATGGGAATAAGCGTGGCTTTCATTCTTTTCTATATACTTGCATTTATCCTCGATTCTTTTTACCCATCATATCTTGGTGTGAGATCTTTATCTAACCTTCTGGTGTTTAAGAAAACCCTATCGGCCATACCATCACCACCCACATTAAATAACGGGTGGTGGAATTATTTTGGCACGACATACAATGGGATTGCCCTTCTTCCGGCGCTTCTGGGATCCCTTAAATTTGATTTTGCTGTAATGTTTGCATCACTGGGAATTTCAGCCCTTGCTGGAAGCGCAATAGGATTTCTTGCAAATTATGCTGGTGGTGCCATAAGAAAATTCATATTTTACGTAGTCAGGGTCATGACAACAGCTCCATACCTGCTTGTCATGCTTTTAATCCTTTACGTTGCCAGGCCTGATGAAACCGGGATAATAATTGCCATATCTGTTGGATGGTTTCCCTTCTATATTATAAGATATGTTGAATCCTTAGAATTCAAGAATAGCAGAAAACAGACAGATAACTGGTGGAAACTGTTAAAATTCTTGCCCTATATTTTAACTGATATGGGTGCAATTAGCGGGGTTGTGGTTATAATAACATATTTTGGATTTTATTTCAAGAATCCGTTCGTGGTTGACATAGGCAATATTATGTATCTTGGCGGCAATGTTAGCACATTCCTGGCGTTTGGTGCATGGTGGATAGCTGTATTCCCGCTCCTGTTTATTACAGTGTTTATAGGCTTTACGGCACTGCTGAGCTATGAAATAAGGGGGGTGGTATCGGGCGCAGAAGAATGATAATAAAAATATACTATCATTTGAAAATTTTGCCATATACTCAGGCAAGGATATGCTAATTGGAAATATTACTTTGAGTTTAAGCGAAAACTGTGAAATTTTATTAACCTCAGCAAATAACAACATTTCATTGATCCCGGGAATTTTTATTTTTGATGTTTTTAACAGCTACAGGTACTCGGGGTCTGTTATGCATGGAGGAGTAAATTTAATTGATATTATTTCCAATATAAAAAAATTCAGGGTGAACGGAAACAGGATAGGGATTGCAGCATATGTACTTGGGGATGTGCTTTGTATACCCTCCAATCCCCTAGATCTGTTTGATCTTGGAAATGAAATTTACAGCCAGATACTTGATTTTCTCCCCTATGAATCAAGGATTGATATTCTCAATTCTGTGATCAGAAGGGAAATGATAAAAATAACAGAAATAGACACAATAATAAAGGATTTTGACAGTTCCCAAGAAAAGAGAGAGTTTACATTCTGGACATGCAAAAATTTTGGGGTGATGGGCCTGTTCAGTGAAATTTATGAGGTCCTTGACTCAGGAAAACCGGATAGAAGGGATTTACTTGCATCCCTGATTATAAGGAAAAAAACTGGTGCGAATCTCGCGGATATAGCCGTTCTAAGGGATTATTATAGGCACAGGCTTGATTTAGACCGGCTCATGTATCTATATAAGAAATCCACCATGGACTCAGGGAAAGATAGGGATTTAATAAGGAAGATAGAAAATTTAAAACGGAGAGAAAGAAAAGATTTTGACTTCATAAGCCTAAATCTCACAAAACCATACAGCGAAGGCATACTGAAAGATGAATTCATAGAACTGCTTGCAAGAGAGCTTAATCTAATGGGCATAACGTTCAACAGTGGCCTTTACAGTAAACGGCCATCTGAAATACCTGTTTCTGATCTTTATAAATTCATCATAGGTACAGGCTTTATTACAGAAAAAACAGTAACGATAGTAGACCTCTCACTCAATCCAGGAATACTTCCTGAGGTGTCAGAGTACATAAGGAGAATGAAATCAGTTCAGGCTATGGCATGCCTTTACTTATGCAAAGATGATAAGTTTCCAGAAAGCGCCATCCATCTGTTTGACAGTATAGTGGATATATAAATTTACATGATTGTATTATTTTTAGAAAATCTGTTTTATGCAACTATATCATTGAAAAGCATAATTCCTGACCCTGTAATACTATTTTTCATGGTCAGGTATGACTGGTAATAAATTTTCATTTCAACCCTTCTGTGAATTGGTAATATATACATATGAGTACTGTTCATCAAAGTTTTTACATTTTTCAAATTTGTGTTATTATAATTCTGAACCAGGCTGCTAATATTTGAATTAAGCGCCTTCATCAAAACTGACTGATTTTTATTTGAAATGTTGAATGCATAATAACTAAATCCATTGGCATATGAATGTGTAAAATTTTCTGTGCTGCCCAGATATGAATAATAAATAGAGGAATTCATTTCAGGCAATGTTTCCTCGTAAACCGGCATGGGGTTAATTCCTGCTGATATGTAAGTATTCATAAATGCTACTGGTTCGTTTATTATTGGGAAGCTTGAACCATTACTGACCATAGCTGCAAGGTTCTTGGAAAACTCAGATATATTGGACCCAGATATCCCTGCCTCTGTGAATAAAGGTATAACCAGCGGGCTACCACTGTAATATAAATTACTGGCAATATGATATTTAGAAGACTCTGTGGAGTTGGTTATAAAGGAACGCCACAGGCTTTTAGCCATTGATAGATTATTTCCTGGATAAGCCTCGTAAAATGCCTCCCTGACTGTTATGTTTGAGAATAAATTATACGGCATATTGGCATCTGGGACAAATCTCTCCAGAAGTGTTGTGTTTATATTGGCATTGAAGTTGTATATGGATGAAAGGTTATATGTAATATTATATGTGGATAGCGAGGCCAGCCCTGATAAATATGTGTAAGAAGATGGAAACACGCCTATCTGTGATGTGTTGAATCTCATGTCCTGGTATATGGCAGAATAACTATTTCTGTAGTCTATTGTAACAGTATCCATGGAAGGTGCCGTATTATTAGCTGTGCCGGTAAATTCTGGATTGCGGATCAGTGTAATATACTTTCCTGGCACGGATTTTTCTATCTCGTATGGGCCGTCAGCCAGTATATTCTCCATGGTATAATTTGAGTTAGCTGACTTGAAAGCGTGGAAACCTGCGGGGGTGAAGGATATGTCCTCGCCATTCCTGCTCAGATTGGTAGCAGATGATATGAATGTGCCTGGCGATGAGAGCAGGCCGTAGACCCTGCTGGGGCTCAGATGTACTGTAAAATTGAGAGTCACTGTATCTGTACTGTTACTGTATGTTATGGCATTCATGATATTCGTATAATTATTTGTTTCATGATAGTTACCGGGCAGAAGGTACTGTGCCAGTATCCACCCCGGTGTTTGCGGTGATTTATCTTCCAGGAGAAGATCCATCACCAGCGAGTAGTATACGTCGTATGCATTCACAGGAATGCCATTCTGGAACCTGACGTTATGACTTATATGGAATGTATAGCTATTCCCATCCGGCCCAGGAAGGCTGGATGCGACTTCCGGGAAATAACCGGATGTGCCGTTGCCAACTAGAAATTGTTCTGTGTTGTAAAGTATTTCAAGATCTCCGGCTGTGTACGCTTCCTGCGGGTTGAGATTAGAATATGGATTTAGGCTATCAACAACAATGGAATCTGCAACGGTGTTAATATATAATATTGCATTGGGATTAACCGGTATATCCATATAATATGTGGATTTATAATTTGCAGTGCCATGACCTGTTATGGTAATTAGTTTGAGTATGTAATACCCAGAGCCTAGATTTAAACTGTATGTTGAATATCCCGATTTGTTCTGTTCCATGGTTCCATTATGGTAAATTGTTAATGATTGACTGATTATCTTGAAAGTTGAGTTGACAGGACAGCCAGTATTGCCAATGCTGATATTTAATGCTGTGCCTGGTCTGTATATATTCGAGTTTGAAACCACAGAGGGAATTGATGAATTAAGGACGGTAATAATTCCCTCTGCCGTTCTATTGGATGATGCCTGGTTTTCTACGTATACTGGTATATATGTGTTTGATCTGTATAACCCGGATGAAAAGTTTGCCCAGTAATAAATATAGTATATACCTGGACTGGTATAGATATGCGATATTGATAGAGTATTGCCAGTATAATTCATTGCGGTCTCGGTATTATCCCCCCATTCTACTGTAATATTTCTGTAAGCCTCATTAGATTTGAGAGTCAGGGTATAATTTTCCCCTGGAGAAATATAGTTCTGGGCAGAATCCACCTTTATAGAAGGTTCCAGCCTTGATGGGTGGAGAAGAGATAATATGGCAAAGGAGGAAAGAACAACCATTAGGACTATTATAATTGCATACCATTTTTTCCTTGTTGATCTCGGTTTTTTTGGATAGGTTTCAGGATCAGGCATGCTGGATGTCATACAAAGTGTATTAAAATTTGTATAATTAAGGTTTCCTTATATTATAGAAAATAATATAAATACCGGTATTATTCAATTTTATGACTATAAAAGCAGTGGTTATGGCCGGGGGAAAGGGTACCAGACTCAGGCCTATAACATATTCAATCCCCAAACCGGTGGTGCCCATAGCCGGAAAGCCATGCATGCTGTATTTACTGGATTCTTACTACAGCGCCGGCATTAAGGATGTTATAGTTACCACAGGATATAAATTTAGCTCCCTTATAACAAGCATAATTGAAAACAGGCATGATGACCAGACAATACTGTTTTCTGTAGAAAAAGAGCCTGCTGGAACTGCCGGCAGTGTAAAATTAGTTTCCAACTTTATTGATGACACGTTTATAGTTGGTAGTGGTGATATACTTTCTGATTTTAATATATCTGAAATACTGGAATTCCATAAAAATATGGGAGCCAAAATAACTGTGGTGCTTACAGAGGTGGAGGATCCCAGGCAGTTCGGGATAGTGGAACTTGAAAATAATAAGATAGTGAGATTCCTGGAAAAGCCGGATAAGGATCAGACATTTTCACATATAGCAAACACAGGAATATACATAATAGAACCAGAAATTATGGAATACATTAAAAAAATACCATATGATTTCGCCAAGGATCTGTTTCCAGAACTTATGAAACAGAATGTCGATATATATGGATACATGGGGAAGGGAGTATGGCTTGATACAGGAAGACCAAACGATCTTATTATTGCGAACCAGATTATGGTGGAAAAATATGGGAAATCGTACAGTGAGGATTTTATCAGTGGGAAAAATATAATAATGGATATGATCGGGCTTCAAAAGACCAGAATAAACCGTTGTTATACAGGTATGGGAATTAAAGCTGGAAATAATGTAACCATGACCAGTTCTGCGGTATACAGTAATGCGGTACTTGGAGATAATGTCGAAATAACCAACTCTCTCCTTATGGAAAACGTAACCGTGAAATCCGGGACAAAAATAAAAAATTCGGTTATAATGAGAAATTGCATAATCGGGGAGGATTCAGAGATACTGGACAGCATAATAGCACCGGATATGGATTTAATGGGAAAATCTAGGATATATAATGTTTCTCTGGCCTCAAAAATTATAGAAGATTGAATATAGATAAGATATAGAGGATTATAATGCAGGCAGCCACCGCCATGTATATATAAATTAATTTTTTGTCGTTGCCGAATATTATGGGAATGGGACCAATCATTACAAGGCCGCCTATTTTTGATTTTTTGCCGTTCTTATCCTCTTCCTTGTCCTGCATATCAGTATTTATATCACCTTTATATGGAACTGGAACTGAAATAAAAAATAGGACAACGCCGGAGAATATCATTATAAATGGCAACACCGTAAGTGGATCTGTACTTACCGCAAAGGGGATGAAAAGAAATATACCGAACTGCACCAGTCCTTCCAGTGCCAGCATAATTAAAATAATAAACCCGGCCAGAATTAAAAATATAGCTGCTAGCCTGCCATTCATAATTACAGGAAGCCGGCCTTCTGGAGTATCAGAAGGTCTTCAGTAGTGAGCTGCTCTCCGGCCTTGAACTTTTCATAGAGTTCTGAAGCCTTCTCCTGAAGTTCTGATTCCTTTTCCTTTTTCCTTGTAACTTTTGTCTTGTTTCTTATGGAGAATATGGCCTTTTCCATATCCTTTAACTCGCCCTTGGCTTTTATGAATGCAGCATGCTCGGCCTCTGATTCCTGGCTATACTTAATAAATATTTCGTGTTTCTCGTCCGCCTCTTTACGGACCTCATCGAGTTTCTGCAATTCATCGTTTATTTCATCACTGAGCTGGGATATCCTATTTGACAGTTCTTCTATCTGTTTTTTATATTCCTCTCCCTTGGCCCTTTCCTCATTAATCTTATCGGTGAGTTCCTTTATTGTGTCATTCTTTAAAAGCTCCTGTTCCCGAAGGGTTTTTGATTTTTTAATCTCATTTGTGAGCCTTCTTATTTCCACAATAATCTTATTTTCCTCATCCTTTTTGAGCTCTGTGGTCTGTTGCCTCTTTTCAAGATACTGGAGTTCCTTCTCCTTGGCCTTTATATCCTTTATATCCATGCCTGTTCCAATGGAGGATTTGTACTCTCTCAGATTCTTTTTCAATTCAGACAGATTTTTATAATGAACTTCTTTCTCGTCACGCAGTGTTTTGATTTTTTCTATCAAATCATTTTTTTCCGCAATCTTCTCCTTAGCCTGCTCGCGCATTTCGTGAGTTTTTTGATTCAATTCATCACGTAATTTAGCATACTTCTGCGCTTCTGCATTGGCTTCATCTCGCTTTTTAATATGGAGTTCTACTTCATCTCTGATTGCCTCTTTTTTTGTTTCAAAATCTTCCAAAAGGTCCGTCATGCTAACACTTCGATATCTTATTGCAGATATTATGCCCGAATTAATAATACTCCGGTTCATAAACCTGTAGTTGAGATTTGTATTTAAAAAGACTATATAAGTATTACTATCAACCGGTAGCTACAGAAATATCATGATTTATGATTTAACTCCCGGGTGTGCAGAGCATATTAAATGGGTATAAATATATGATATATTTCACAAATGAAAAACAATCCGTATAAAATTATATAATAAATAATCATAAGCAAAAATGCACGGGGGAGATGTTTATACATTTACAGAAGAACAGGGAACGGATCGGGAATCAGTACTTGATTTTTCCGCCAACATGAATGATTTTATCAATATTAAGAACATGGAAATATATGGAAAGGATATAAAAAATTATCCAGAAAATAATCTTGAACAATACAAATCCATACTTTCAGAAAATAAATTTAAAAATGGTAATATAGCCATTGTTCCGGGATTGACATCATTTATACATTTTTATATGGCAGGCCTCAAGGGCAATGCAATAATAATTTCCCCGGCATTTACAGAATACAATTATGCCAGAACCGATGCCAGGAGAATTGAACTACCCTTCAATGCTGTAAACAGAAATCCAGAGATAATCGAATATTATAATTTTGATAGTTTATTTCTTGTTTACCCGGACAACCCAACAGGGCAGATTATGAGAAAAGACAGCCTCATAAAAATTCTTGATATTTGCCTGGGAAAAAACGCAGATGTTTTTCTTGATGAGTCATTTATCTGGTTTGTAAATAACCGTGAGGTAGATGAATCAGAATTGATAGAGGCGTATCATAATTTGATAATAGGCAGGTCATTAACCAAGATACTCTCGATACCAGGTCTCAGGCTTGCGTATGTACTGTCCTCATGTGAGAATATATGCCGCATAGAAAATAATCTGGACCCGTGGAGAATCAGCCAGCCAGCACTCCTGTATCTGAGAGGCTGTAGCATGGATTTCAGCGGCATCCCGGAAAAAACTGAGATGGAACGTAAATATGTCATAAAATCTCTGAAAACAATGGGGATGGAACCGGTTGGGTCACCCAGAGCTAATTTTGTAACATTCAGGCTTCCCAAGGGAATTAATGGGGAGAAGATGAAAAAATTCCTTGCTGCAAGGAATATAATGATTAGAATCCTTGATGACTATCCAGAATTCGGTAGCGATTATATGCGCATAGGCATAAAAAAACGTTGGAAAAATGCAATCCTTCTCAGGTCGATAAAGGAGTATATTGGTGGTTTGAATGATTAAAATGATACAGGTACTGGGCACAGCTTCAGATTCCGGAAAAAGCACAATGGCAATGGCCCTGTGCAGATATTTTTCCCGCAAAGGATACAGTGTTGCCCCGTTTAAGGCAATAAATATGTCACTAAACTCAATATCCCTGGCAGATTCCTCAGAGATATCCCGTGCCCAGTGGCTTCAGGCAATTGCCTCTGGATCAGAGCCTTCAATGTACATGAATCCATTCCTGATTAAACCTGAGGGCATGGGCAAATCCCAGATAATAGTTCAGGGTAAATCAATTGGATCATTGAAAGTAAATGATTATTATGAATATCTGAAGTCCAATGCGGAAAGCGTTATCAGGGAATCCTTAAGAGAGCTTTCCGGTAAATATGACATTATTATAGCCGAGGGTGCAGGTTCTGCTGCAGAAATAAACATGGAGGGTAGAGATTTTGCAAATATATTTGTTTCCAGTATTTATAGAACACCGGCAATAATTATTTCTGATATAGAACGGGGAGGGGTTTTTGCATCACTTTATGGAACAGTGAAGCTAATGAGCAATAACGAACTTGTGAAATACCTGGTTATTAACAGGATGAGGGGAAGTACATCCATGCTACAAAGCGGTATAGAAAAACTGGAGCGGCTCACAGGAAAAACTGTAATAGGGGTAATTCCGTATTCTGAATTTACCCTCCCAGGTGAGGATTCCCTCAACTATACAAAATCTGGGATACATAATAGCAGGATATGTGTTATAAGATACCCACACATGGAAAACTACAGCGATATGGATCCATTTTATTTGCTAAACATAGGATTTACCTTTGTTGATGCTTCAAATATTAAAGTGCTGGATGAAAGTGATATTATAATACTTCCCGGTTCAAAAATTGTATCTGAGGATTTATATTATCTGGAAAAAAGTGGCATAGCAGAAAAATTGAAGAGTATTTACAAAAATAAAACTATAATAGGAATCTGTGGGGGTTACCAGATGCTGGGGAAAAAAATTATAGACAAGAATAGGGTGGAATCAGATGAAACTGAGATAAAGTGCATGGGCATTCTTGATGTTGAAACAGAATATATGGATAAAAAGCAAACCGGGAAGGTTGAATACGTGCTGAATTCTGGAATTTTCGGAGAAAATTTACCGGAAACTGGATATGAAATACATTACGGGAGGAGTATTGAAAATCATGAAAAACCCTTTGCTTTTGTGGATGGCATGCCTGAGGGATCTGTACATGGGAATGTATATGGCACCAATATACACGGGATATTTGAAAACAGATATATTCTAAAAAGAATAATGAAGGCAGACATTGATGACTACCGTGGAACACTGGAGAAAAATATAGAATATACTGAGAAGATTTTCACGAACAATATGGATATGCAAAAGATAGAAAAACTGGTATTATGATAAACGGTGCGGAACTACTGATACTTATAGTTACTCTAGCTTTTATACTGGATATTATTATGGGAGAACCGCCCAATATTATACACCCTGTTGTGATAATTGGACGTACGATTTCAAAATTTAAACCATATTTTATGAGGTACCACAATAGAATACTTGCCGGGTGCCTATTCCTTCTATGGGTTATAATATTGAACTCCTTGCCGGTTATAATAGTTCTCTACATTTTATACCGGCCGGGAAATATTTTATTTTTGATCGCATTTATAATAATATATGTATATTTCTTGAAAAGCACATTTTCTATAAATTCAATGGGAAAGCACATAAAGCGTATTGTGAATTCAATAAAAGATCATGATATTATCATGGCCAGAAAGCATACATCTATGGTTGTGAGAAGACCAACAGATAATATGGATATACACGGTATTGCATCTGCATCCATAGAAACCATAGCAGAAGGATTCGTTGATGGATATTTAACACCATTATTTTTTTATTCCTTCTTTGGACTGGCCGGCGCGCTGGTGTCAAGAGTGATAAATACCATGGATTCAAATATTGCATACAGGGAGTCACAGTATTATGAAATTGGAAGGTGCACTGCAATAGGAGATTCCATCATAAATTTTTTCGGTTCCAGGATGGTACCGGGAATATTCAGGATCAGTGCGTTTCTGATGGGATACAGCGCCGGAAAAACAAGAATTGTCAATACAACTGACAGCCTGAATGCTGGTTACAGCATTGGGTCAATGGCCTCAGTATTAAATGTTAGACTTGAAAAAATAGGCGAATATATAATTAACAATCAGGGGCAACAGCCAGAGGTGGAAGATATCAGGAAGGCCATGAATATATACTATGTGTCAGCGGCCTTATTTCTCATTCTCTTTATTATTCCTGTTATTGCTATACTATTTTTTATACACCTTCTAGTGATTTTATGACAATATATAATCTGAATGAAAGCCGAAATGTGATACGCACATATTGTATCATGCATTAACTGCACCAGAGAATGGATGACCAATTTATGCCTGGAAATCCGGCAATTATTGATGTTTTATTCATAACTATTTATAGAATGTGTTCACGGTGAGCTAAAAAAATATATGAATAATTATTTATTTTTAATAACAATATATCAGTTATGTCAATGGCTTATAATAGCAATTACTGGTATGATTACCTGAAGAGCAAAGAAATTACTGAAAAGGATGCCAAGGAATTACTTGATATGGATATTTATTCCCTAATGTCATTGGGAGATTCTCTAACATCGCTTGAGGTTGGGGATAGGGTTTCATATGCTGTATCATATAATATAAATTATTCAAATTACTGCACCGCCTCATGCCCTATATGCGCCTATTATGTTCCGTATAAAATAAAGAAATACAATCCGGAAAAGGGATTTGAATTATCCGTCGAAGATGTACATAATGAGGCCATGAAAGCAAAGGACCTCAATGTTACCGAGATACATATTGTAGGCGGGTTTAACCCGGATTTAAGCATAGAATACTATGAAAATATATTCAGGGAGGTTAAAAAGGTGCTTCCAGATATAACTTTAAAAACATTCACAATACCGGAAATAGATTTCATTGCAAGAACCACAGGAAACTCAATACCGGAGGTAATAGACAGGTTCAGGAAGGCGGGAATGGATGCCCATACGGGCGGTGGTGCCGAGATATTCAATGAAAATATAAGGAAGCAGATTACAACACCGGAGAAGATATCCGGAGAAAAATGGCTGGAGGACGCCAAACTTATTCACAGCCTTGGAATTAAAGGCAATTCAACAATGACCTATGGAACTGTGGAGGGATACGATGACATTATAAATCATATGATCAGATTGAGGGATAACCAGCTTGAACAGCCAGGATTCCTATCATTCATTCCATTAAAATTCAGCATAGAAAATACACCCCTTTACAAGATGGGAAAGGTCAGGATGCCTGCTTCCGGTGATAAGGACATAAAGGTTTATGCTCTGGCAAGGGCAATTCTGGGGAAATCCATCAGAAATATAAGTGTTTACTGGGTTGCTCTGGGAAAGGAGCTGGCACAGGTTGCACTGATGTCAGGAGGAAGCGATCTTGTGGGCACTGCATTCAGTGAGAAGGTTTTTGGCGCAACAAACAGAAAAACTTCTGGAAGCGTGGAGGAACTTAATCATATGGTTGAGGAAATAGGAAAGGTCCCTGCATTGAGAGATACATTTTATAATATCAAGGAGTACTATTGAAATGATAGGGATCATTAATTTATCTCATTCTGATCCACTTTACATGGCGTTCCCTGCCGGTCAAACAGTTAGGAATAGTGCTGCAGATAATCTTAAATATTTAATGGCAGGGAGTATAGAGATAGGCATGATATCACTGGTTTCTTACATAAAAAACAGGGATAAGCTGAAGCTTATCAAAAGCATGAATATACATTCCAGAGCGAATACACTATCTACGCTCCTTGTCTCAAAGCTTGATCATTTAAAGGATAATATGAAAATAAATGTAACGTCCCTGACAAAAACCACTGAACTTTATCTAAAACTTGTCCTGGACAGAATGGGATTATCATATGTAATCTCCAATTCAAAATATTCCGACCCTGGCAATCTTTTAAAAACAGCAGATTATGCACTGATTATTGGTGATAATGCAATAGAGGCATATTCTGGAAACCTTAACATATTAATGGACACCGGCCTGGAATTTTCAAAACAGTACCATATGTATCCGGTATATGCCATTTCAGCTGCGGCAAATGGCACAAATGTGGACGACAGCATGGTAAATTATCTTAACGGCCGTATAGCGGAATCAAAAAAATACATTAAGGATGCAGTTGAGTTGAATTCAAAAAAATTCAATGTCAAGGAGGAGGTTATGAAGGAGTATTACAGAAGCATAGATTATTCCTTTAGTGAACCGGTGATGAAAACAGTTGAATTTGTATCAGGATTAAATGACTTGTAGATAATAGGCACTAATCTATAAATTGGGAACATATTTATTTTATAAAGCCATATTATAATTATGATTTCTTACAGTTACATGGACAGTGTTGAAAATAAAATAAAAAATGGCGAAACACTTGATGAAAATGAGATTGTATACCTGTACGATTCCGCCAGCCTCAGGGACCTTGGAAGGCTGGCAAGGTCAATTACTGATGAAATATCCGGAAACAGGGTCTCATTTGTTTCAAATCTCATACTAAATTATACAAATATATGCAACGTCCGCTGCCATTTCTGCGCATTTTACAGAAAGCAGACAGATAGTGATGCATATACCCTGTCGGTGGATGGTGTTGTTGATGAAATAAAAAAATACTATGAGCCATATGGTATTAAGCAGCTGCTGATACAGGGCGGCGTAAATTCTTTTCTTGATCTTTCATATTACACAGAATTATTTCAGAGAATAAAAAAGGAATTCCCAAGGCTTGGGATACACGGGCTTTCAACTTCCGAGTTACACTTCATATCACTCAAGGCCCATATTCCTGTAAAAGATCTTCTAATCAAATTAAGGGAAAGTGGTCTTGAAACAATCCCGGGTGCCGGTGGAGAGATACTTGATGGCAGCGTCAGAAAAAGGATGGGACGCCCTGAGGAAAGCGGAAGGCAGTGGCTTGAGATAATGGAAGAGGCACATAAGCTGGGAATACACACATCTGCAACAATGATGTTCGGCCATCTCGAAACATCTATGGACAAGGCCCACCATATGCTCTCAATACTGGAGTTGCAGAAAAAATACCACGGATTTTTATCATTTACACCGTGGAATTTTGAGCCAGGAAACACAGAACTTGCAAAGGAGGGTTATAAATACAGATCCGGTGGAGTTTCTGTACTGAAGAACATTGCAATTGCAAGGATAGTTTTCAATAAGGATTTGCCCGTAATACAGAGCTCATGGCTCACAAATGGCATGCAGATGGCACAGATGGCAATACTCTTCGGTGCAAATGACTGGGGAGGAACAATATACGATGAAAAGGTTATACCCGCAACCGGCAAACAGGTGGGCAATCTCAGAAAAGACTATATAATTAATTCTATAAAACAGCTGAATATGATTCCTGTTGAAAGGGATAATATGTACCGTGCCATCAAAACATATTAAAAATTAATTTTATAAAATTATTATTTAAAAAGTTCTATATATTTATATGGTTTTAATTTCCCGAAACAGTATTGAACCTGCTGGAACTGGGATTTAAAGTCCCTTACCTTTTCAGCCATAGCTTCCGGCTCTTTTTTCTTTATAATTATATCGCTGATCAATTCTGCCAGATATTTTATGTCAGATTCCTTGAAACCTATTCTGGTCACTTCCTGTGTTCCTATTCTTATCCCGCTCGGGTTCATTGATTTTTTATTGTCATCATATGGAAGCAGGTTCTTGTTCAGTACTATATTGCAGCTTTCAAGTTTTTCAGCAACTTCCTTTCCACCGCCGTTCTTTGAAACGTCTATTGCAAGTGTATGGGATTTTGTAAATCCATTTTTTTCTCCAAGGACCTTGAAACCGTATTTGCTCAATTCAGAACCCAGTGTTTGTGCATTTTTAATTATCTGCTTTGCATAGGATTCCCCGAAGTCAAGATGTTCTGCAAGGGTAACTCCCAGAGCTGCCATGGCATTCAAGTGGTGATTGCTTAGCGTGCCCGGGAATACTCCACGCTGGACCTTTTTCCATTTCTCCTCCTCTGTTTCACCGATAATTATTCCATGCTGTGGGCCTGGAAGTGTTTTATGTGTACTCCCGGTAATGATCTGTGCACCCTCTCTCAGTGGATCCTGGAACTGCTTTCCACCTATTAATCCCAGAACATGTGCTGCGTCGTAGACAACTGTCGACCCGATTTCATCAAATGTATCCCTCAGTTCTTTCAGTGGGGTCGGGAAAAGGAAAACAGACTGACCGAACCATGCCAGTTTTGGTTTAACCTCTTTCAGAACCTTTATGGTACCGTCAATGTCAATATTCATTTCATCAACATCAAAGGGATAATTAACTGTCTTTAATCCCCTGAAGCCAACAGCACCGAATGACGCTGAACTGATATGGCCACCGCCAGATAACGCGGGCGTAGTTATAGTATCACCTGGCTTTGTAAATGCGTACAATACCGCCATGTTGGAATTGGTTCCTGAAAGTGGACGTGGGTCAACATACTTTGCATTGAACAATGCCCTTCCAAGATCTGTCACCTTATCCTCTATAAGATCGACAAACTGGTTTCCCTGATAGTATCTTTTATGTGGCAATCCTTCTGCGTATCTGAATCCAAGATCAGTGAGAAGCATTTCCATTGCCATGGGACTCATTATATTTTCGGATGCTATAAGAGGTATGCTTTCCTCGAAAAACTTATTATGCTTCATTGCAAGTTCCCTTATAAAAAGTGCGTCCTCCAAAAATTCATCACTTTTATTTATCATTAAATAGATAATATAAAAAGGTATATTTATCTTTAGTTTATAAAAATAAAATTTATTTTCTCTTTTTTATTGCATAGGCTGCCACTCCGATTATTGCAAGTATTGCAATAACACCTCCAGCTATGTAGTATTCTGTGTAATTGTTAACTGCCTTGAATGGAACATCAGATACCTCTATTGTATGATTGGAGAAGTGCGGTATGTACATAAGCACATACATTCCTGATGAGCTATTTACATAGGAATAATATGCATGACTGCTGCTTGTTTCGTTCATGAGCGTTGAAACAGTGACATATGATGCTATTTTTCCATCAAATTTTACATATGCATGCCCTGTATTTTTTGTTACATTATTGCCTATGAATATTGCCACTATTGTATGGTGATTAACAGATGAGTCCACATCAAATGTTGCTGTTGATGATGTCTTTCCTGTAAATACCATATGAATTGAGGAATTATAATATAAGGTGCTGTTTGTCAGGGTCCCGTTAACCATGTTCAGGTCGATTTCGGATGATACGATTCCTTTCATTATTCCGCGCATTACAGTTGTATTGTTATTAATTTTCTGCATTCCTGGTGGAACGACCATATTTACAAAAACTGGTCCTGTTTTTGCAGAGCTTATTGATATTTCATGTCCGGTAATTTTGAAAGACCCATTATGTACAAATAGCATTGCTATGGTGCCGTTGTTGTCAATAATTATCATCTGTCTTCCAGCATTTACGGTATTATTGAAATTCACCATGGTATGCATGGCAACATTTGAATTTGTGAATACACTGCTGTTTGCCTCTGCGTTAAGACTTGCATTGGCTGACGAAGAAACCTGCATGTTGCTTGTGTTGTATATAGTTGCCCCGGATGGCACATATATGTGTATCGTCCCATTATGTACCAGCATGTTTGTTTCTATTGTTGGGTTGTTATGCATTACAAAGAATGATGAGGTATTGGTATACATAAAGAGGTTCCCGATTACATTTGTACCCTGGAAGAGTAATGGGATATATGGCATGCGTATATCAAGCGATGATGTACTGTTTGCATATAGTTTGCTTATAATCTGTGTCGATGTTAGATTATATGTTAAATTGGAGAAAACTCCACTAGTGGAATTGAAATTTCCGGTTAGGAATCTCCCCGAAATGTTGCCTGTGGTCGTGTTATACATTAATCTTGCACCGTAATTATGCATATGTTGAAAATGCGCGTTTATGCTGGAATTGAAATTCGCACTACCTGACATTCCATTATAACTATCCCCAGAAATTGCATTCTGCTGCACACTGCTACCTGCTGCTAGCGGAACAGCTGCAGATACCGACATGGCCATCAGTATGACAACCAATAATGTTAAAACTATTTTAGCTTTCATAAACATAAACCTAAATTTGGATATTTATATCTTACTAATGAAAAACTAAAAAAATTTTATAATGGATTTCTAAATAAGGCGGCATGATTTTAATTATTGCGTCCAGGAAAGATGGTGCCAGCATGGAGATGGCAGATAAAATGATTCGCCTGTATAATTTCAGGCAGGAAAATACTGACACGTTTACATACAGGAATTATAAACTCCTTTTTATTGGTAATTTGCATATTTACAACAATGTGGAAAATCTGGATGATTCAATTGAAAAAGTGGTATTTCTATCCAAGCATTCATCCAGTGCAGGGGTTAAATCACTTACGGTGCATCCAGTGGGAAATTTGAGGAAGGCAGAACTTGGCGGGTTTGATAATGTAATAGTGCCTTCTGATCCAGAGGGTATGGGTGCGTCACTGAGATATATAAAAAGTAACTATCATGGGAACTACTTTGAAATTACATTTGAGGCCACGCACCATGGGCCTTATCTGGAAAAACCATCGTACTTTATAGAAATAGGCACAACAGAAAATGAATGGAAAATGGATGGAATTGCAGAGTTAATGGCAAGGTCTGTAATAGATGGTGAAATTATAAAATATAAAAATTATGTTGGAGTAGGAGGTGGCCATTATGCACCAAAACTCAGTTCCTATTTTTTCGAAAATGAAATAAACATAGGGCACATAATTCCGAAATATATCCACGAGACAATATCCATTGAAGAAATAGAAAGTACAGTAAAGAAAACACCAGAATGTAGGGGATTCCTCATGGACGCACATGGTACTAAGGGCAGGGTCAAGGATATGATAGGAAAAATAGCAGATGAAATGAACCTTGAAATTATAAAGATATAATTTTTCTAAAGTTAAATTATAAATAAGTGAAATATAATTTTATCCGGTGTTTATATAGATGATTGCCAGTGCCATGGCAAATCATTGCATACTCAATGTTTATATAGTAATTAATATTATAATGATATCAGTGAAAAAAATGGAAATAGAAACTGAAGATAAGCCTCCAGGTAGTCCGTTAATCAGGGATTTTGATATTGGAAATTATCTAGGGAACAGTAATTTTTTCCTCAAATATGAGGGCGTAAATCCTACAGGAACCCAGAAGGATAGAATTTCTAAAAAACATGTTGAAAATGCCATAGAGAAAGGTTACAGCGAAATATCTGTGGCAACATGTGGAAACTATGGTGCATCCATAGCATATTACGCAAGGGCAATGGGCATAAAAGCCATTGTTGGAATTCCATCTGAATATTCAAATTCAAGATATGCAGAGATAGCAGCGTACGGTGCAGAAGTCATAGAGAAGCCACTCAAATATGAGGAAATGGTTGAATATATGAGGGATGAAGCGGGGAAAAATGGCTGGTATGATGCAAGCCCTGGATCACAGAACAGTGATCTCGATGTGGCAGGTTACAGTGAAATAGCCTATGAAATTTATGAGCAGTTAGGATTTGCCCCTGATTATGTCTCTGTGCCAGTTGGAAATGGAACAACAATGTACGGCATATATTATGGATTTCTCAAATTGATGAGAAATGGAAGGTCTGATAAAGTCCCATCGTTCATAGCGTCCAGCACAGATGGGGGCAATCCAGTGGTTTATTCATTCATGAATGGGTTCAGAAGGATAGTTGAACTTGATCAGGATAGTATAGTGGAGACCCATAGCAACGAGCCACTGATAGCATACAGGTCATATGATGGTCAGAAAGCACTTGATGTGCTTTATAAAACAAAGGGCAGGGCATCGTATGTATCTGATGAAGACATGATAAATATGTCAGCAGGGTTCAGGGAAATAGATCATCTATCGGTACTGCCTGCATCGGCTTCGGCTGCTTTGGCTGCATTAAAATATGCTAGGAATAAAAGTTGTGTGATAGTATTAACTGGAAGTGATAAATAATGGAAAAGGCAGTGATTCTCTCAGAGGGATGTTTTGCAACAACATACGGTAAAACGGCTAATGGACTTGTGAGGTACAGTAAAAGATATGAAATCGTATCTGTAATAGATTCGAGATATTACGGCATGGATGCCGGATATGTCCTCATGGGCAGGCAGGATGGCATAAGAATTGTAAGTACCGTACAGGAGGCAAAGAATCTTGGGGCAACAACAATGATAGTGGGTGTTGCAACCGACGGTGGGTATCTTCCTGTAGAATATAGAAAATTTGTTTCAGATGCAATAGAAAGTGGAATGAATATCGTCAGCGGGCTGCACCAGTATATCAGCAACGACCGTGAGTTCAGCAGGATGGCTCAGAAATACGGTGTTCAGATAACAGATGTAAGGAAGATGTTCAATGGCTATGAATATTCATTTACGGGGAAAATTGAGGAGGTAAAATCAAAAAAGATTGCAGTGCTGGGGACTGATAGTGCAATAGGTAAAAGAACTACAGCTGTTTACCTGAACGATGCCATGAACAGGCAGGGGAAAAGTTCAGAATTGATCGGTACTGGTCAAACCTCATGGATGCAGGGCTTTCCATACACGGTTGTCATGGATTCCATAATAAATGATTTTGTTGCAGGTTCCCTGGAGTACATAACTTACAGGGCATGGCTGGAAAAGCACCCCCAGTACATGTTCCTTGAGGGACAGGGTTCAATACTTCATCCTGCATATCCTGGGGGGTTCGAGATCATAGGTGCAATGAGACCAGATGCCATTATTCTCCAGCATGCGCCAAAAAGGAAATACTATGATGGGTTTCCTGAATTCCCCATAGAACCACTGGACAAGTATATAAAGGTACTTGAGCTGGTATCCAGCAAGAAGGTAATTGCAATATCCCTTAACACAGAAAACATGGAGCCCTATGAGATAGATAATGAAAAGGTAAAACTGGAAAGACAGTATGGAATACCTGTTTTTGACCCGCTTCAGGAATTCGAAAGCATTACAGGCGTTATATCAGATTTATAAACGTCTGTTACATTATACATAGGGGAATAAATGTACATCGATAACATAATTTCTTTCAATAGTATAGAGGTCAGCATAGATAAAATAGAAAAACGCAGAATAACAGGGTACATAAAGCTCGATGATTTCAGTTACAGGTTAATTTTTACATACGCAGAGGATATAGATGTGGACAGGAATATAGCCGGATTAATACTTACAATGCCGGCAATAAATTACACATATTTCTCCAGAAAACTCTTACTGAATTTTCCGGTCAGCCAGAGGGATATAAAACTTATAAGGGATTTCATGGTCATAAATGCCCATGAGGTGTTCATTAATAAGATAATTAACAGAAGGTATGATTATATCAAACCAGAATTTATTCCAGCAGAAAGCGACATAAACAAAGAAAACGCAGATGGGATCACAGAGCTTGTATGCCCAGAAATCGTAAAGGATGAAAATCCATGGATTACTTACAGGGAAAAGGTTGCAATAATGTCATCCGGAGGAAAGGAGAGCCTTCTGGCATTCGGAATATTCAATGAAATAAACAGATCGGAAAACAACTATGCATTTTATTTTGAAGAATCAGGTTCACACTGGTTAACTGCAAAGACAGCATATGATTATTACAGGAACAACTTCGGCAATGTAATGAAGGTCTGGTCAAACACTGATAGATTCTATCATGAAGCTTTAAAACACCTGAAAATAATCAGGCAGGAAATGATAGATATAAGATCGGATGATTATCCCATACAGGTATTCATTTTTCCGCTGTACATATTCCTTCTTCTTCCAATGATCAGGAAGTATAAGATAGGAAACATAATAATGGGCGATGAATTTGATGATCCCCGCGGCATGGAGGATTATAAGGGCCTGAAATATTATTATGGAATATTTGACCAGACATATGATTTTAACAGGATGATCTCTGCTTATTTCCGTGATAAGGGGATAAACAGTGAAGTTTACTCCATAGTTTATCCGGTAACCGGATACGTTGAAGAAAAAATACTGATGGAAAGGTATAGAAACCTATTCCTTCAGCAACGGTCATGCCACTCCTGCCATGAAAAAGATGGTGTTATCTATCCTTGTGGAAAATGCTCCAAATGCCTGGGTATTTTATTATTTATAGAATCTGCAGGTGGTGACCCCAGGGATATAATGTATTCTGATACAGACATAAGACTGCTCGGGCGCAGGCTTTTAAAATCCCGGTTAAGGTTGGATCCTGATGAGAGGCAGTATGCAGAATCTAAGATCGGGTTTTCTGATAATAAGAATATGGAAATAAACCATGTTGCGGGAATGCATATAATGCCCTATGAAAAAGATGTACTGTCAGCAGTCCCGGAAAATTTCAGGCCTTCCATAAAGAAAATTTTATCCGGGTATACTGATGGAACATATGAGCTAAAGGATAATGCATGGGTAAGAGTTCAGAAATAACTTTCCTGCACAGCAATGCATTCCCCGTTGGTAGTGCACCTTGAATAATCATTTAATGGATTGATATTAGTTTTGATAAAGTTCTGCGCCCATGAATACTTGGAAATAAATTCATCGGCTAAATCAGGATAGCCCATAATATACAGGGCTGCTGCAAGTGCCTCCAGAGATGATAGTTTCCCAGGTTTTCCATAATTAACCGGATTTACCGGCAACAGAAGGGGAAGTTTCCTGCCATTCTTCGCCTCTATATTTTCAATAGAACTTATTCTGTTCCATGAACCGTCGATTACAACAATACCATGCCTTTCATAAAGTTCTTTATCTGAATTTAGAAGGAAATTTTCTGAATATGGAGTTAGATATAGTTTACTGTAAATTTTATTTATAGGGATATGTATTGCCAGACCGTATCTTTCAAGTTTTTTCATTGTAGATTTTTTAGGGTCATCCTGATTCATGTAAACATAGAATATTTTTTCCATGAAATATATCAGTTAGAATAAAAATATAAAATTTGGTATTTTATGTGCAGAAATTGACCGGTAATAAAAGTGTGTAGAAAAATTGAACAAATATATCAATGATTGAATACATTTATATAGTATATTTAAACGTTAATACAAAATTTCAATATAATATTATTACTATATGTATAACTAATAAATATGTGGATTAAATATTAGTAAGTGTTTTAATAGGATGATTTAAATATACAAAGATAAAAATAGAAAAGTAGTTATATTGAATACTCATGGATTTCTATGGTTGAAAATATGGACAAAGTTAAGGATATAATTGCCAGGGAAAACAGGATCCCCGTGTGGTCCCTACCCACAGCATTTCTCGGAATTATAGGCCTGGGGTATTTCTTTACCTTTTATGATATATCAGATATTGGTCTTGCAATGCCTGCGATAGATGAACAATTCAATCTCCATGGCTCTATAATTCTTTTCATAGCGCTTTCAGTTGGGCTTATAGGATATGCAATTGGATCTTACATTATAGGAAGCCTTGCAGATATATTTGGCCGGTATAGATCCATGATTTTAACCATGGCATTAACTGCAATCGGTTCCCTCGGGGATGCACTATCTTTCAACGTGCCTGAATTGACAATTTTCAGATTCATAACAGGGATAGGCCTTGGTGCGGATCTCAATCTGGTATCCATATACATAACTGAATTTGCACCTTCTGCAGTTAGGGGTAAAATAACTGTATTCACCTTCCTTATAGGTATATTTGGGCAGGCTGTAACACCGTTTATAGGTTATTTCCTTGTGCCTGCCTTCACAACAGGATGGCGCTGGCTATTCGGAATTGGAGCAATAATCGCATTTATAGCAGTATTTTTGAGAATGGAGCTTCCTGAATCTCCAAGATGGCTCGCCACGAGGGGTAACAACATATCAAAGGCTGAAAAGGTTCTGGAAATGATGGAAGCAAATGCCAGCAAGAAGGTGGGAAAGCTTCCTGAACCACATCCAGAATCAGTTGTTGTGGAGGAGCCAAAATTCCCCACACTGTATCTGTTCAAAAAACCATATTCAACCCGTATGGCGCTTCTTATAGCGGTGTGGTTTTTCTGGTACATAGGAAATTATGCGTTCCTTGGTGATGCTGCATCCCTGCTGGAGGGGATAGGATTTACAGTTGCAGCGGCCATACTGTACATAGCCATAGGGGCAATAATAGGTTATCCAGCAGGAGCCCTTATCATGATGTATACTTCAGATAAGTATGAAAGAAAGCATGTTATTTTTGCAGCTACCTTAGTATGGCTGATAGGCATGATATCTATGGCAACAAAAGTGATTGATTTCCTTTATTTTGGATCTTTCCTTGCCGCACTTGGACTGGGGATGTACCTTCAGGTAGCATACACGTTCACTGCAGAAAATTATCCCACAAGGGCCAGGAGCTCAGGATTTGGTATAACTGATGGTATAGGGCATGGTGGAGGCGCGCTGGGTGCAATACTCCTGCCCATACTTGTTGCAACCTATTCATGGGCATTTGGATTTGTTTTCATTGGAATTACGGGCTTCATAGCCGGACTTCTTGTACTCATAGGGGGCACAAGAGTGTCAAGAAGAAACCTGGAAGACATATCTGAATGAAATAAATTTTTAAACATTAAACAATATTTATCAAATAATCAGAATTTTTATTCCATAATTTCGTGATTATTTGAAGTTTTCTTATCAATACATATTATTTATCGAATTACATGCATTCCATGCAATGAAAAGATTTATTAAACGATTTTTACTATAGAATAATGCATTATATTGTAGTAACCGGAGGGGTAATTTCCGGTTTAGGAAAGGGTACAATAACATCTGGATTATCTTATCTTTTAAAAAATAGTGGTTTCAGGGTGACCAATATTAAAATAGACCCGTATATTAATTATGACGCAGGCACAATGAACCCATACCAGCACGGAGAGGTTTTTGTACTGAATGATGGTGGGGAGGTAGATCTGGACCTTGGGAATTATGAGAGATTCCTGGACACTGCACTAACATCCGCCAATAATATAACAACAGGAAAGATATACAAAGAGGTAATAGAAAAGGAAAGGCGCGGTGATTACCTGGGAAGTACGGTACAGATAATCCCGCATATTACAAACGAAATCAAGGCACGTATAAGGAAGGCTGCTGAGGGATATGACATAGCGCTCATAGAGGTTGGCGGTACAGTGGGTGATATAGAATCAATGCCGTTTCTTGAGGCACTCAGGCAGATGAGATCGGATAAAGGGGATTCAATGATCTTCGGGCACGTTACACTTGTCCCGGAGTCCGGATCAGAACAGAAGACAAAGCCAACACAGCACAGTGTAAAGGAATTAAGGGCAATAGGAATACAGCCAGATATATTGTTCTGCAGATCCTCCAGGCCACTGGGTATAGATGCAAGAAAGAAGATTTCTCTCTTTACAGATGTTGCTGGGAAAGGCATAATCAGTGTTTACGATGTTTCTAACGTATATTTTGTTCCCATGGTGCTTGAAAAACAGGGAGCGCTGGAATATACCAGGGAACTCTTCAAATTTGATGACCATGAATTGAATTATACATTGAGAGAGTTTACGAGGAATATTGAAAAACCCACAGAGGAGGTTACAGTTGGGCTTATAGGGAAATATGTTGATATGCAGGATGCGTATATTAGCCATAAAGAGGCATTTTCACATGTAACTGGAAATACCGGCATAAAAGTAAACATCAAATGGATTGATTCCGACGATCTGATAAAAAGCACAGAGCAACTGGACGACCTTGACGGAATACTTATTCCGGGTGGATTCGGATACCGTGGCGTGGAGGGAAAAATTGCCGCTGCAAAGTACGCCCGGGAGAAACGTATTCCATATCTGGGCATATGCCTTGGATTCCAGGCATCGGTTATAGAACTTTCAAGAAACCTTTTAAAGTTAAAGGATGCAAACAGCACAGAATTTGATCCTGGGACACAGGATCCCGTTATAGATATTCTGCCAGAGCAGAGAGGGATTAAGGATCTTGGCGGGACAATGAGACTTGGTGCAAAAACGGTGCTTATCAAAAAGGGCACAATTGCATATGAAATCAATGGATCTGAGAGAATAAGTGAAAGGCACAGGCACAGATATGAGGTGAATCCGGAATATATAGAGAGACTTGAGGAGAAGGGTGCCATATTTTCGGGAACTGATGACGAAAAGATAAGGATGGAAATACTTGAATTGAACGACCGTGATAATTATATTGCAACACAGTATCATGCAGAATTCCAGTCCAGGCCATTAAACCCCTCAAAGGTACATTTATATTTTATAAAAAAATCACTGGAATACAGAAAAGAAAAAAGAGGTAGTATATATGCAGGAAGTACTGAATAATTTGGTAAAGAAATTGAACGATAAGATAGCAAGCGATCAGACGTATGCAAAGAAGTTGCAGAACGTAACAAAATCCATCGATATTGTTTTTGATGACAGGGATTCATATTATTTCAAGGTGGAAAACGGCCATATAACAGAGCCTCAGAGCGGAAAGATAGACGCAGACATAACTGTAACTGTAAGTTCGGATATTTTCAATAAGATACTGTCAAAGGAAATCAATGCCATGGATGCCTATATGAAGCAGCAGATAAAAATAAAATCATCACTGATGGATAAGTTATTATTGAGCGATTTGCTGAAAGCATAGAATGATAGACCATAATCTGGATAAATATAATAAAGCCCTTACAAAAAGCGTCAATGAATGCTACGAAATAGCCCTGGAGGCAAGATCCCTGGGCAGGGACGTTTCCACAGACGTAGAAATACCGCTGGCCAATGACATGGCTGAAAGGGTTGAAAAATTAATTCAGATTGATGGAATCGCAAATGATATAAGGGAACTCAGCAAAACAAAGTCCAGGGAAGAAGTATCCCTGGAGATTTCCAGAAAGGTTGCTGAAATGCTCAAGTCCGATAGAAGAATGGCACTTGAAAAATCGGTTCGGGTTGGGCTAGCAATTTTAACAGAGGGAATACTTGTTGCCCCACTGGAGGGAATCAAGGAGGTTAACATAGTTCCAAACGATGATGGTACTGAATACGTTGATATTGTATATTCAGGGCCCATAAGAAGTGCCGGTGGAACTGCACAGGCCCTCAGTGTTTTGATGGCAGATATTGTCCGCAGGGAATTGAACATAGGGAGTTTTAAGGCAACGGATGAGGAGATAGAGCGTTATATAGAGGAGATACAGGCCTATAACAGGTCAAAGCACTTGCAGTATCTTCCGACTCCAGATGAAATACGGCTTGTTATTGGCAATTCTCCGGTTATGATAGATGGAGAGGGAAGCGAGGAGGAAGAAATATCAGGACACAGGGACATGAAACGCATCCCCACCAACCGTATAAGGGGAGGAATGTGCCTTGTTCTCTGTGAGGGTTTAATTCAAAAATCAAGAAAGGTCCTTAAGTATACAAACTTAATGAATTTAAAGGAATGGAATATCCTGGAAAAAATAGGCAAAAATAAAACTGAAGAGAAGGGGGATACCTCACAGAAATATCTCCGTGATATAATAGCAGGGAGGCCTGTTTTCGGATATCCTAACAGGCCAGGAGGATTCAGGCTAAGGTACGGGAGATCAAGGCTTTCAGGACTTGCTGCAGCGTCCATAAATCCAGTTTCAATGTACATTGTGGATCAGTTCATAGCCATAGGTTCCCAGATAAAGGTGGAACTGCCTGGAAAGGCTGCTGCAATAACACCCTGTGATACGATAGATGGGCCATCCGTGCTTCTAAAATCTGGAGAACACAGGAAGATAAGGACAGTTGAGGAGGCAAAATCCATAGAAGATCAGATAGAGATGATAACTGATCTGGGTGAAATCCTTATTGCCTATGGAGATTTTCTGGAAAACAACAAAAATCTGGTAACCTCTCCATTTACTTTGGAATGGTGGTCATATTATTTGCCTGATGATTTAAAAAAATTCGAACGTTCGAAGCCCGATCAGTTTGAGGCGGTCGAAATATCGAGAAAATACAATATACCTCTTTATCCTGAATATGATTATTACTGGCATGATTTAACGGTGGAAGAACTTAAATCACTTATTTCTATGATTAAGCGGGGCAAAATAAATGATGGAAAACTGTATATTAGTGCAGACGCAAAGGATGTTCTTATAAAACTGGGTATCGAGTTCAAACATGAGGGTGATTATATTGTATTAAAGGAGTATTATCCATTACTTGCATCCACCGGCTTTTCCATAGAAAATGGAGTTCCAATGGGAGATGGCACTTTTACAGCTAATAGTGCCCTTGAGGCTGTTAACCAGCTTTCCGGCATCATAATCAAGGCAAGGTCCCCTGTTCGTGTGGGGGCAAGGCTTGGTAGACCTGAGAAGGCAGGGGACAGGAAAATGAAACCCAAGGTCCATGTATTGTTCCCCATCCTCAATTACGGTGATAACAGAAGATCAATACTTAATGCTGCAAAGAATAAAACTGAGTATACCATAGAACTCAATGCAAGAGTGTGCAAAAACTGTGGCAATGAAACACCGTTAACAGTGTGTGAGAACTGCGGTTCAGTAACATACAACCAGAACCAGAACAGAAAAATGAAAATCGACCTTAATAATGTCCTCCAGAAGGCAGAGTCGAGACTTAATATAAGGCCAGACCAGGTTAAGGAATTAAAGGGTGTTAAAAAATTAATGTCAAAGAACAACGCCGTCGAGCCTATAGAAAAAGGGATATTAAGATCGATACATGATATAAGCATCAACAAGGATGGCACATGCAGGTACGATATGTCAGATATACCTATAACCCATTTCAAAAAATCCGAACTTAACCTGACATCTGAACAGCTTGAGGCGCTGGGTTATCCCGACCAGGAGATAAATGAAATATATCCACAGGACATAATAATACCAGAAGACTCAGCCAGGTATCTCCTGAATGTTGCAAATTTTGTTGATGATTTGCTGGTCCGTTATTACAATATGCAGCCATATTATTCATGCCACGATATAAATGATCTTATAGGTGAGCTTGTTATTGGACTGGCCCCACATACATCAGGAGGCATTGTTTCAAGAATAATTGGATTCTCAAAGGTAAGTGGATGCTACGCCCATCCCTTTTATCATGCTGCCAAAAGAAGGAACTGTGATGGGGATGAGGACAGTATAATGCTTCTGCTTGAAGGGCTGCTTGATTTTTCCAGAGATTTCCTGCCATCTACCACTGGCGGTTTAATGGACGCCCCTTTGGTACTTACAGTGCTTCTGGATCCTGAAGAAGTGGACAAGGAGGCAATGAATGTTGATACACTATGGAAATATCCACTGGAATTTTACCAGGCCACCGAAAAGGGTATTCCACCTTCCCAGATAGAGAAAATTATGCTCACAATGAAAGCAAAAATAGAGGCCCAGGGAATATATACCGGTTCTGGATTTTCCTTTGATACATCTGACCTGAACGGTGGAGTGCTGATGTCTGCGTATAAAACCATAGACTCCATGGAGGAAAAGATAGAAAAACAGCTGGGACTGGCAACCAAGCTTTTATCCGTTGATGAGAACGATGTTGCCGCAAGGGTAATATCATCACATTTTCTACCAGATATGTTTGGTAATATGAGGAGTTTCTTCACACAGGAATTCCGCTGCACTAAGTGCAACACAAAATTCAGGCGTATCCCACTCTCAGGGAAATGTTTGAAGTGCGGATCAGACAATATCATACTGACAATACATCATGGTAGCATAGTAAAATATCTAAAGGAGACGGAAAAGGTCATGGATGAATACAGACTGCCAGTTTACCTGCAGTACCAGATAAGGCGTTTAATAGATTCAATAGACAATACATTCGATGTTTCTGAACCTGTTAAGGTTGAAGAAACAACACTGGAATCATTTAAATAAAGACAAGCAATAGAGAAGTATGATAGGTTCATTATTTGTAACAGGACCAGCAGGTACCGGTAAGTCTACATTCTGCGGTGCTTTCAAGGACTGGCTTATACAGAATGAATATGATGCAATTATTGTGAATCTGGATCCTGGCGCAGAATACCTGCCATATGAACCAGATATTGATATAAGGGAGTTTATTTCCCTGAATGAGGTTATGTCAGCCTATTCACTGGGCCCGAATGGTGCACAGATAGTTGCTGCTGATTTGCTTCTGGATAATATAGAAAAAATAAAATCAAAACTTGACCTTTATGATGATTATTATGTAATATTTGATACACCCGGGCAGATAGAGCTTTTCAGCTTCAGACCAGGGAGCCCGCTGCTGGTTAAATCGCTGGCGAATAAAAAGGCCATGATAGCGTTTATGGCGGATTCCATGATTTCACAAACACCTTCTGGTTATGTTTCTGAAAAAATGCTTTTCGGTTCCGTATACTCCAGGTTTTATGTTCCAATGATGTTCATACTGAACAAAATTGACCTCATTGGAGAAGACAAGGTCAAAGAAATATCAGATTGGGAGGATAGCCCGGATCTCCTCTATGATGAACTGAGAAATGAGAATACAGATACAGTAAAGGATTACTTTCTTAATATAATAAATGCACTCAAGGACTCTGAAATATTGAATAAAATAATTCCTGTATCTTCAAAGGACGCTATGGGTTTTGAGGATGTATATACTGATATGTCAGATTTTTTCCAGGGAGGAGAGGATACAGATACCATGTATAGGGATGACTGACCGCCGTATTGTTAATTAACTATTTTGCCATGGTGGTAATGATATGAAGGCAAGAGAGCTCGTTGATTTCATAAAACTTGAGCATACGGTATTCGATCTCCCGTTTATTTATGCCGGTGCAATAATAGCATCTGCCGGTTCATATCATTTTTTGAAATACATAATAATACTTATTACTGCCACAAGTGCAAGAGGAGCAGGCATGTCCATAAACAGGATACTGGGCCTGCGCTATGATAAAATCAACCCAAGGAAAAAGGACTGGTCCCTGGTAAAGGGCACAATGAAGCTCAGAACTGCATATCTATTCACAGCCATCCTCATAGCAGTATTTGAAATTTCAACATATTTACTTAACGATGTTGTGCTCTATCTTTCACCGGTTGTGATACTATTTTTCATAGCCGATCCACTTTTAAAAAGGGTAACATCATGGAGGCATCTTTTCATGGGGTTTACAATAGGGCTTGGAGTTCTTGGAGGATTCCTTGCCATAACACCGGTTTTCCCACCCCTGATAATTTACATTACCGTCCTTATTTCTACCTTCTGGATAGCCGGATTTGATATTATATACACCATACCGGATATGGATTACGACAGGAAGAACAATCTGAAAACCCTGAATGTTAGGTTCGGCCTCAGGAATGGGATGGTCATATCATATATTTTCCATATATTTACCATATTGCTGTTCGTTTTCATAGCCTTCCTGGTAAGAAATATTTATTATGATTTTCTACTGATCCCCATAATAGGATTGATACTTTACGAGCATGTTATTGTAAACCCATCAAATATAAAAACCATCAGAATGTCTTTTTTCAATGCAAATTCATTTATAGGAATTATATTTCTGATCGGCATGATAATATCATTTTACCGGTGAATTAGAGAACGATTCTCACATCCACAGCAAATGCACCTTTTTCATTTACAATTAATGGATTTATGTCCATCTCCTTAATATTTAGATCTATAAACATGTTTGATATCTTCGATATGGCACTCACCGTTGCATTTACATCGTAATTGCTATTCCTTGCCCTGAGCATGTCCAGAATCTTACTCTCCTTTATCATCCTGTATGCTTCATCCTCGGAAACAGGGCATATACCATAGCTCAGGCTTTTTATGACCTCCATATAAACCCCTCCTATTCCCACCACAATAGCTGGCCCAAATACGGGATCCTTTATTCCCCCGACAAATATTTCGGCCCCGGAAACCTGCTGCTGCATTATCACCCTTTTATAGTTGAGTTCTGTAAATGCCTTTGAAACTGTATCTTTCTCCACATTCATAATAACACCTTTTACGTCTGTTTTATGCACAGGTGTATCAGGTGAAATTTTCATTACAAATGGATATCCAACAGTATCTGATTTTGCCTGGGCTTCATCCACGTTTTCAGCCATTGCATAGAGAGGTGTTCCTATTCCATATATCTCCATAAGTTCCATTGCCTCAAAATCCCTAAGATAGGTTTTTCCAGTAACCAGGTCAGCTGCCTTCCTTATTGGATTGGATGTCCTGATCTTTTTTACAGGTTCAGGCCTTTCCACCATATACTTTATTGATTTGATCGCGTCCTCAGGGAATATAAATGATGGAACCGATACGGAGTCGAGAAGCTTTGCCGCTGCGTTCTGGTCCAGGCCCATGGTAATCCCTATTACTCCCTTTCCGCGATAATTTACCACTGCCTTTGCAACATCAGAACAGGTAACCATGGGTAAGGACTGCACAATAACTATTTTAGTACAGTCCAGATCCTTTACTATCCCAAGGGCGTTATTATATCTGGTATAATCAGCATCCCCGGAAAGGTCTATAGGATTTCTAGGCGTACTCTGTGCCGGTATCACACTCAATAGCTCCTGCTTTATCCTGTCAGGAAGTTCTATTTCCTTCAAACCCTCCGTATCTATTGCGTCTGTAGCCAGCACTCCGTGTCCTCCAGAGTTTGTGATTATAAGTATATCGCCTGTTACCGGTTCTGAAGATAATACTATCTTTGCAAGATTGAGCATGTCCTCTATATTGTCCACAAATATGCCACCAACAGTTCTCACTGCAGCACGGAAGATATCTATAGATCCTGCGACACTGGCTGTATGTGTCTTAACAGCGGCTGCCCCTGTTTTTCCTATTCCGCCCTTCAGGAATATGACTGGCTTTCTTTTTGTAACATCCGGTATAACTGACAGGAACTTATTCCCGGATGAAACACCCTCCAGATATGAAAATACTGCCCTGGTTTCAACATCCGAGGAAAGGAATTGAAGTGCATCCGTTTCGTCCACATCTGCCTGGTTCCCAAGGCTAATGAAATAGCTAATTCCCACATTGGATTCCTGGGCCCAGTTGAGCATGTACACACCCAGCCCACCGCTCTGTGCAACAATTGCAGCCTTTCCCCTTTTTACATCTGCAAAGGCAAAGGTTGCGTTAACCTCAGGTGTTATTAAACCGATCGTGTTTGGACCAAGGACACGTATATTATTTTCTCTGGCAGTTGCCATTATCCTGTCCTCAAGTTCTGCCCCGTGCTGGTCAGTTTCCTTAAAACCAGAGGTTATAATGATTGCAGCTCCTGCTTTTATTGCTGCTGCATCCTCCATCACCCCTGGCACAGCATCCCTTGGAACAACGATTACAACAAGATCGACCTGATCCTTTATATCCCTCAAATTTTTATATGCAGCGTAACCCAGTATTTCAGAATTTTTATTATTCACAGGATAAATTTTGCCCGAGAAAGATGATGATATGTTCCTTAAAATGATGTTGCCGACCTTGAGGCTATCAGAAGATGCACCAACAATTGCTATGCTTTTAGGTTTAAATAATTGTTCCAGCATAAACTATTATTTATCATTGAGTTAAATAGTTTCCCCATAGGAGCTATAACGGAAAATCCTCACCCAGGTCCCTAGTATCAATGACATCTATGAACTGGCTTATCATTTCCAGCGATTGGAAATATAACCGTTCAGAATAAGTTGAGGATATGTCAGATACCACTATGCTTCTATATTCACGCATACCTGCATTAATAGAGCTGATGAACACATCAGTATCTGTTAAAAATCCGCCAAATAATACAGTTTTTCTTTCAGTATCTTTGAGGACGTTTTCAATATTGCTTTGATAAAAAATATCCTCTTTTTGAACTTTTATTTCATTTTTTACTGCTATCTTATTATTAAATTCCTTTATAAAATTTTCATCATAATCAGATTCCGGGGGCATATTCTTTTTCCTGTTCTTTTCCTTTAAATTATGTATTACATTTAAATCAGGGTTACTGACATTATAGCAGATTTCTCTTTTGGTGAATATAACAGGGATATTGTATTTGGAGATGAAGGAATTCATATAATCCATACCCATGAGAAATTCCATTTTGCTAAATGTGTGCCTGAAAAACTCTGTACTGTAATTAATCATAACCAATGATGTATCATCTGGATTTATCATAGATGTTTATACATGGAAAGTATTTTTAACTTATTCAATAAATTATATATAAAGTTCCATGATACAGAGTACGCGGAGATTGCCGAGCTAGGAAAAGGCGATGGATTTAGGGTCCATTTCCGCAGGGATTCGTGGGTTCAAATCCCACTCTCCGCATTATGCAGGCAGGCTGATATTGCAACAATCTATAGGTTTCTTATTTTATATAAAACTATATTCAGCATAGTGCCACCTTATAATGAAGATATGAAGATTGCTTTTAGGCACCCTAACCTACGGACTCTGTCCAGTGAAATATAATTTAGAAGGCTTAAAATATAAGTATAATATTCAATTAAAATGGCTAATGTAAAATTTTGTCCATCAGAGGCCCATATACAGGTTAAAAAAGGTTTGCTTAGAAAGTCAAGCACACAGGAAAGTTATCCAATGGAAAGACTATATGTACAGGAAGTAATGGACGGCTCGCTTTCATATAAACCGGTAGGCTGGATATGTCCTAAATGCGGGCATGTTGAAATAGAATGAATCATATTTTTACTGGCATTATTATACTTGATGCACCAATCTACAGATAAAAATTTAGTAATATTTTGGCTAATGAGATTAATTTATATATGCTATCCACATATTTTTTCATGGATGGATATGATAAAACTAGAGATTTTTTTGCGAAAAATTCTGGATATTATTCTAGAAGTGAATCTCATGCAGGGGATAACGATCTTAACATTCTTGTAGATATGATTAAACTGCAGGGTGATATGATAGGACTGGACGCAGCTACTGGTGCCGGATTTACAGCAGTTAAAATGGCACAGAGAATTTCCAAAGTATATGCACTGGACATGGTCGAAAATATGCTGGAGGAAACAGGGAAACTGGCCAGGAAGGAAGGGCTTAAAAATATAATTACAGTTAAGGGTTATGTTGATTCAATGCCATTCGAGAATGAAAAATTTGATGTTGTTGCATCAAGAAGGGCCCCGCATCACTTCATGGATAAAAATAAATTTGCCAAAGAATGCTACAGGGTTTTGAAAGATGGTGGAAGGATAGGCATAGACGACATGACTGCGCCTGATAACGTAATAAAAAATCTTAATGAATTTGAGAAAATACGCGACCCATCACACATGTGCGCTGCATCTCCTGAAGAGTGGGAAAAAATTCTAGAAAATGCTGGATTTGGTAATATCCAGATCAAGATATACAGGAGACAGGTTACATTTGAACAGTGGTTAAATCCAGTTGATAAGAGTTCCGATGAGGGTATACAATCCCTTGAATACCTTATGAATGATACCAGTGGATTTGCTTCTGCAATAAGATGGGATGGGAAATCTTTTTATAAATCCTGGATAGTAATTGTGGGAACAAAACTTTAAAAAGAACGATACCATTAATCCTGTGTTAAGAAAATTTATAAACTATTATGTATATGTATTGTAAGACAGAATATGACACACAGGGAGGAAGCACAGATGGATGTTAAGTTCAGAGTAAAAAATAAGAGCTGTTCACTCAGTGGATTATATTCCGAATTTGGAGTTAATTCCAGGGTTATCAAGAAGGAAATGAAAGAGGGCATTGTTTATGAGATCGCTGAAATTTATTACAAAAAAAACGATCTAGAAAAGATACTTGCATCCATTAGATCAAACAGTGAGGTCATTAATGTTGATACCCTATATAGCAATGAGAACATATTGATAATAAAATTAACCACAGAGGAATGCCCCATACTGGGCATAATTAAAAAATATTCTGGAGAAGGAAAAACGACATTCACCAAGGAGGAAAAAATAGAGGAAGGCGAAAACGTTTGGTATATGTCCATGACCAGTGTGGAGCTTGTAAAAGAACTTTCAGAAAGGCTCAAGGATGCTACTGGTGATGATGTGTTAGTGAATATATATAAAAAATCCAGGGTTGATAAAAAATCGCTTTTCATAGTAAAGGAGGCATATGATCTTGGTTTTTTTGATGTCCCGAAGAGGATTAATCTTTTGGAACTTTCTGCAACTTTAAATATACCTCCCACAACCCTGGACTTAATTATAAGGAAGTCTCTGAAATATTTTCTCGATGTTGAAATTGCATCTGGAGAAAAAGTACAGACAACCAGGGAGTAGATTTGAGAGAATACAGGAATGTAATTATAGGGTCAGGGTACTCAGGCTTAAACGCTTATTATGGAATCAGGGATAAAAAAGGCACATTGCTGATAGATTCTACAGGAAATTTCATATACCATTCAAAGCAGAGGGATATTGCCATAGAAATTCCGCAGGCTACCCGGGAGAGGGTGGATAAGATTGATATTAATAATCATTGCATATACACAGAGAACAGCGAATATTGTGCAGAGAATATTGTTATTGCAACCGGATGCAACAGGCAGAACCAGATAGAATTCATGAAAAATGAAAATATATACAGAAATAAATACCTAGGATCTGCCAATGAATATGATGATTATATTCTTCTCCAGTTTATACTGAAACTGAATATGAATGGCATAAATGCAGGCTACAGCGGTAATTTCCTGGCTGGACTTGGAGAAAATGTGGCAGCCGCTGTCAGGGATTTCCTTATGGCATCTAAAATACCTATTGCCCAGGAACCGGATTTTATTTTCCCAAGATGCAGGCCGGCTCTGTTTGAAAATTTCATAAAGGTTGATGAAAATTTTATGGCAAAAGATGGTTTATATGCCATAGGCGATATAATTGATTCAGATATAAGATCTGGAGAGCTTTCAATGAGGCAGGGGGCATTTGTTGGAAAGCATATTAATGGGAATGGTGATAATTTCAAGCCGGTCTTTATAGTAGTGCTGGACAACTTTAAAGGTACAGGCATAAGAATTAAAAGCAGATATCCGTGGGGTATGAAGGAAGCTTCGACCCGAACAGGATATTTATATTCGTTAATGCCTGAATTCCTGATAGAATATTACCGGTTAAGGAGGGGAAAAATGGGATTCATAAGTGTGCTTTAATCAAAAATATTTTCAATAAAATTTATTAGTTTTGCACAGATAACGTAGGATGTGGGATCCGGGAGGAGCCAGGGACGTCAAGAGCAAATTGTACATAATTTTGAGGTTTCTGAGGATGGAGCAGACATTTTTCAGTCTCCCCATGGCATATCTTGGAGCGTTCCTTGCTATACGGGGAATTCCGGACTTAAGGATACTGATACTAATTTTCTTTGCACTGTTTTTTGTTAGAATTGCCGGAATGACAAATGATAACCTGGCCGACAGGTTCATAGACGCAAAAAACCCCAGAACAAAAACAAGGCCGCTGGTAACCGGTGTCATTACTGTAAAAAATGCGTATACATTGATTGCAATAGGCCTCGTCGGATATTTTATATCTGTGTATTTTATCAATATTGTGGCTTTTTCAATATCGCCACTTGGTGCACTTATTATTATGAGTTATCCTTATATGAAGAGATATACATCATTTGCAAATTACCAGATTGCATCAATACAGGGGCTTTCTGTCATGGCAGGTGCAATAGCTGCCATAGGTGTTCACACCCCTATTTATATAATAGATAGAATACCATGGTTTTTCGTATTTGCAACCATATTCTGGGCACTGGGATTCGATCTTTATAATCACATACCTGATATGGAATATGATAGGGAAAACAACCTGCACAGTTTTGCCACCCTGCTCGGAAAAAATGCACTTAAATTCGCTGGCCTCAATCAGATTCTCTCAGTGGCCCTGGCATTCGGCGGGGATATTGTATATAGATTGAATATTCTATCCTATGCAACCACAACCCTTCACGGAGGAATCATGCTGGCCGCATTCCTGCTCGCATATAAGGGTAACTTTGGCAAGGCATTTTATTACAATATATACGCTTCCGTGGTGCTGGCCATGGGCATTATAATCGATGTGGCACTGGGGTTTCCAGCATTATGATGCCCAAATTACATGATAGAATTCCATAAATTTTCAGGTATATCAGGCGGGGCTTCAGGATTTGTATTTACACATAATATGGAACAGTTCCTATATGAATGTGGAAAAATTACAGGTCAATATCTTAAATTCAATAAATATTAATTAACTAACCTGTTATTATCATCCTATGTATGAAGAGGAAAAAAAACTTGCTGCAATGGAGGCTTTAAAATATGTGCATAGCGGCATGAAGATCGGGCTCGGTACGGGGTCAACAACAAAGTATTTTCTTGACGGCCTGGGGGAAATGGTGAAATCCGGAAAAATTTCAGATATTACGGGCGTCCCCACCTCCATCAGAACAGAGGAACTGGCCAGGTCCTATGGGATAAAAACTGCCAACAACGTGGAGGGAATTGAAATAGATTTCGATGGTGCTGATGAATTCGACCCTGCAGGCAATCTTGTCAAGGGTGGTGGTGGGGCACTTGTAAGGGAAAAAATAGTGGCGTATAATAGCAGTGATGTCTATATAATGGCTGATCACTCTAAATTTTCACAGAGATTGCATAATTTTCCACTTCCAGTGGAAGTTCTCCCCTTCATGGAGGAAAGCACCAGAAAAAACATAGAAGAATTGGGATGTGTTTCAACTTTCAGAGACCGGAAAAAGTTCAGGAGTGACAATGGTAATTATATCCTTGACTGTAAATTTGAATACACAGACCCGGATCTGGAATCCCGAATTAAAATGATCCCCGGTGTTGTTGAAGTTGGAATATTCAGGGGCATAGCCACCAGAATATTCATGGGGAATGGTGGACAATGCAGAATAATGGATTTTAAAAAATCATAATGTTATTTCATTCTGCATTGAAAGCACCATGTCCATTGCAAGTTCGGCTATATCCGTGGAATATAGTGCTATCCTGGATATTTCTTCTGATGAAAAAGATACAGTTGCAATGTCAGAATTTCTCCCCAGGTCAAGAAGCTCCTTTTTCTGGGTCATTATAGTTTTTTTGAATGATATTATATCGTTGAGGCCGTTATATTTTTTAGAGTAGAAGAGCGCCATTGATTTTTTATATAGATCAAGTGAGAATGTAAGGTTCTCAACAATCTTTTGGTAGGGAACCTCCACATCTTCCCTATCCAGCCAGATTTTACATATGTTCACTGTATGATCTGCCATCCTTTCCAGAATCCTTGATATAATTAAGTAGTATATGCTATTTGGGTCTTCACAGCTTTTACCCTTTACCTCCCTGTATATGTACCATTGAAAACGATCTATTTCATCATCACGCTCTATAACATTCCTTAGTAGGTCAAGGTCCCTGTCGTTTATGCCCTTGATCGTGTCGTAAATCATAGATTCAACATTCAGTGACATACGTTTTATGGAATTGTATATAGGATATGAATTGGAATTAAGTACATTCTGAAGCACGATTCTCTTTGAGTCTTCCTCAAATATTTCTATGCCTATAACAAGTTTTGAAAATTTTTTTATTGCCTCGCGTGTTTCATCGCTAATGTAAAATGAGCTGGTTATCGCAAGAGTGTCATATCCTGATATATATAGAGAAATAAGGGCCCTCTGAATGCTTTTGGAATCCATTTTGGAGTTGAGGACCAGATGCTTTTCTATATCGGTTTTCACATCACCGCTACCATAGAGTATTAACCTGTTTCTGGATTCTTCTATCTTGACCTCGCTGCTCTGTTGCAGGTTGTTGCTCTTTACCCATTTCGAGGGTAACGATACTATGTATGTTGACCCGCCTGTAAGCTGTATCTTTCTGACTGATTGCATGTATATATAATAATTAATAACTATATATAAATATCTATTAAATTCATAAATACATATTCAAGATTTCACAATACCTCTTTTACTCATAAAATATGCCAGGGCTATTCCGATCACATAGAGAACACCTATAGATGCTATATATTCATCAGCCAGCGCGAATACATAGAATTCATAGAATGTCAACCTCCCAACATTCACAGGGCCTGCTGTTGTAATTGTAATGTTTCCTGCAATAGTGTAATTTGTATCGTACAGGCCAGATGGTAGCTTTGTATCATAATAAATGGTGGTGATCCCATTCTTTTCAGTATGGTTAAGTTTGGAATAAGTTATGTTTTGTGAATATGTTCCACCCGAATATATATACAGATATGAGCCATTCAGAGAGCCTGTATAATTTGTTGTAACTGTGAAGTTATAATTCTTATCCACACCGGAAAATGGAGATATGTCAATATTTAATGATGTGCCGTTGATGTCCTTGCTTTCCTTTCCATTGAGGTCATAGAAATATGTGGAATACATCCCCCCGGCTATGATGAGTACAACAAGCAGTATTACTATGCCACCAAATAGTCTGGGCTTGAATTTGTACATGCCGAGAAAATGCATCAGCAGAAACATTACAACCGGTATGGTAAATATCAGGAGAAACAGATAAGCATAATATATTGACACAGAAAAAACCATAAGCGCGTAAAGTATGGCTATAAGCGGTATAAACAGCCTGTTGTGTCTTGTCAAGAATTCTCTTATGGTCATTACTGTTCGTAGTTAATCATGTTATAAAAATATTGCATTAAAACCCATATATAACAGGAGCTAAAAAAATAGGACATTTTTTGTAAGGTTATAAATATTAAAATAATATCAATAATGGTGTACGATGTAATTATATCGGGGGCTGGCCCCTCTGGGTCCTATTTAGCATATTTACTATCAAAAAACGGGTACAGTGTACTTCAGTTAGAGGAGCATAAGGAAATAGGAAAGCCGGTAGAATGTACTGGGCTTGTATCAGAAAGGGTATTTGGGTACGTAAAATCAAAATCTCAGATTAATGAGGTACATGGGGCAAACGTATTTTTTCCCAATGGAAAAAGTATACACATATCAAAGGGGGAAAAAACCATAGTAATGTACAGGGACGAATTTGACAAAGACGTATCCGCCATGGCAATAGGTACAGGCACAGACACAAGGATAAACGCCAGGGTTCTAGACGCCAGGGTAAATGATGACTACGCCGAGGTGAAATACCGTGAAAATGGAGAAATAAAGTATCAAAAGGCCAGCATTGTTGTGGGTGCAGATGGTGCAACCAGCAGAATAAGACAGGCACTGAACTATGAAAGGCCAAGAAAACTTATATCCACATATCAGGTAGATTCTTCATTTCACCTAGAAGACCAGGATGATGTTAATGTCTTTATAGGTTCAGAAAATAGCAAGGGTTTTTTTGGCTGGGCAGTGCCATCAGGAGAAATAACCAGGATAGGCGTTGGTGTGGACCATGTAACCGCAATCAAGTATTTCAAAAATATAAATAGTAGATTCGAAAGATCACAGATCCTGGGCATAAATGCTGGACCGATCCCCATAAATTACCTTAAGAAGACATACTCCAGCAGATCGGTCCTGCTTGGTGATGCGGCCGGAATAGTGAAACCACTCTCTGGAGGAGGGATTTACACCGGTATAGTATCAGCCAAAAATGCATATACAGCCATCAACCATGCCTTTGAAAAAGATGATTTTTCAGAGAAGTCCATGAGCGAATACCAGAAGCTCTGGAAGCGCGAAATAGGAAGAGAACTATATATTGATTCGATTATTCAGAGATATTTTGCCAGAATAAGCACAAATGATGAAATGTTGAATAAAATATACAGTACCATAGACACTGAGGACATAATAAAAAGGATTAATTCCCTTGGTGATATAGACTATCCTGCGAGGGTTGTATTTTCTATTCTCATGAGAAAACCCAGACTGGTCAAATATTTCCTTTTAGGTGGGTAGTGTAAGGATATAAACAATTATTAATCGATTATATTTGAAATTCATGATTAAGTTAATTAATTATGAATTATTAAACTGTGAATGAAGGGGAAGATTTTTTATTTTATGCTCCTGATTTCCGTTGTGGTCATATGGGGGGCGACGTTTCCAATTATGAAACTCTCGCTGTATTATATTACCCCAACCATGCTACTTTCTTTCAGATTCCTCCTTTCCGGGTTACTCATGATGCCCATTGTAATGAAAAATAAAATGCTGGTAGAAAAAAAGAACGTAATTCTTGGGATAACGGGAGGAATACTTCTGTTTATTGCATATTATACACAAACAGTTGGTCTGGAATATACAACTTCCTCCCAGTCTGGGCTTATAACCGGGATGTATGTTGTATTGCTTCCCATAATTTCTCTCCTGTACCTAAAGATAAAGCTCAATAAAATTGATGTGATTGCAGTTTCAGTTGGGTTTATAGGACTTATTTTAATGTCGTCCCTGAAATTCAATTCAGCCGACTCATTCGGTGACCTTCTGACATTTATATGTGCCATATTTTATGCAATTCAGACGGCCTATGTATTCAAATATACAAAATTCCTGGACAGTATGGTTTTCACATTTTACCAGCTAGTCATAGTAGGAGTTCTCTCAACAATCTTCCTTCCATTCAGCTGGGAGCCATCGGGCCTATCAAAACCTATAGTTATTTTTACAATTGTTTTTACTGCCATTTTTGCCAGCTTCTTTGCCATACTTATAAACACGAAGGCATTAATGTATATTGAGCCCACCGCCGCTGGGGTGGTATATGTGGGTGAGCCGGTGTTTGCTGTTATTGCGTCCATACTTATATTGAGGGAAATACCTACACTGTACATTATCGCAGGTGGCATTATAATAGTACTGGCAATGCTTATGGAGACTGTCCATAAATATATAGAAACCAGAGGCTCCATGAATATATAATATATTTTACTATATACATATATATAGTTTATATGGGAAATATTTATTCATATGCCGGGAATATTTGCTCGGAAAAAATATGGGCGATAAAGATAATGGAAATATAAGCACAATAAATCAGGCACTGGATAATGCCACCGGAAAGTTCCATTTCAAGACCTTTCTGACAGCAGGCATGGGATTTTTTACAGATGCCTATGATTTATTTATTATCGGAACTGTGGTTGCAATACTTCCCATGGTTGGCTGGATTCTCACCACAACAGATGTTGCATTGATATCATCGATATCCTTAATAGCAGCCGTTTTGGGGGCACTTGCCTTCGGTAGGTTACTTGACTATCTCGGAAGAAAGGCAGTTTACGGGCTTGAACTGGTATTGCTGGTTGTGGGTGCATTAGGAAGCGCATTCCTATCATTCAGGAATGTAGATGCACTTATATTTTGGAGATTTTTACTTGGAATTGGAATAGGAGGAGATTACGCAACGTCCTCTGTAATAATGAGTGAATACTCAAATATAAAATCCAGGGGTAAATACGTGGGCAGCATACTTTCCATGCAGAGCATAGGTCTGGTGGTATCATCCCTGCTTGCACTGCTATTCCTGCTGAACACAAAAATCATACCCCTGGTAGATGCCTGGAAGATACTTCTTGCTGTTGGTGCTATACCGGCTGCAGCTGTAATATATTACAGAAGAAAGATGCCTGAACCACCAAGATTCACCGTTGCAAAGGGCAGGGCTGATGAGGCGGCCGCGAATCTCAAATCCTACACAGGAATTGATGTGAAGATGGATAAAAAGAAGCAAAAGATAAATGCTCCCTAGTACACACTTTTTACTGACAGGAAATTCCTGATAACCCTTATAGGTACAGCAGGTGCATGGTTTTTAATGGACTGGGCTTTCTATGGGAATTCCATAATGTCCCATGATATATTCAAAACAATCATAACCCAGACAGGCCTTTCCGGGCTCATAATATCAACAGAATATGCAGCATTGATATTTACGGTAGCTGCACTCCCTGGATACTGGCTTGCAACATTCACGCTGGATAAAATCGGGAGAAAGCCCATACAGGTAATAGGATTCACAATGCTGGCAGTGTCCTATATGATCCTTGCGGCATTTCCGATTCTGGATACGCCAGGATATGTTGCAGAGTTCCTGATAGTGTACGGAATGAGCTATTTCTTTATGATGTTCGGCCCGAATGTAACAACCTTTGTATATCCGCCAGAGGTGTTCCCGGCAACAACCAGGGGCCTGGGTACAGGAATTTCAGCTGCAGGGGCAAAAACAGGGGCATTTATTGGTACATTTGTTGATGCGTTTATAATAGTGAGTGGTCTTTCTGCGTTAATGAGCGTGCTTACTGTTTTCTCCATAGCGGCTTTAATGATAACTGTACTATGCCTGCCCGAGACAAAGGGAAGGGCAGTGGAGGAGATATCAAGGGAAAAAGAATACACACAGACGTTACAGTGAATTTTAATTTTTACAGTAATTTTTTAAAAATTTTTTCTATACCTATTATTTTATCGTTTTTATACTGGAATATATTAACATTGCATAAAGATTCTACATAATTTTTGAATTTTAATGTATCCGGTGTCTTACCGTATAGCCTACCGTATTCATTACGCAATGTTTCCATTTTTATTTCTATTAGAGATTTAGAGACCATGCATAAGGAATAGTATGAATATGCAGTTCTGAGATAAGGCTTTACTGAAGAGATATCTGATACATAACCGGTTTTGCTCTTTATTATATATGCGAATAAATTCTCTATGTTTCCATCTGCAATGGAATTGAATTCCGGCCCCCGTTCTATTATGCATGCATTGTATTTGTATTCATATTTAAATATAGAAAGGTCACTGATTTCATTAAAATATTTCAGGCGTTTCTTGTCATCGGAACCTGTGGAAACAAGTATGATTTTGCCCTTATCCAGAAGCTCCCTAAGAATCTCCATTACCGGAGTCATGGAAAGCATTATTTCATGAATCCCTGAAAGCTCCTCCGCTATGGCTTCCATGATCGCCATTTCACCTGTTCTTATGGTGTTGTATTTTACTTCTTCCAGCATTTTTAGTGCAGTGTTTCTATCTGGCCCAGTAAATGATGCTTTGCCATCAACCTGCTCTGCGGATATGAAAAATATATGGCTATACTTTCTTATTAACATATAACCATCCAGCAGCTCAGAATAATAAACATCAACATAGGAATGCAATTTACCTATGGTTTCAATGGAATCTGGATCAATGGAAAGTGAGCTGCCATAGGTTTCAGAAATGAAAAGCCCCATCAGCCTCACAAGTGTTTGGATGTCATCGTTTCCTGCATCATATTTACGGGTCACAGATCCCCTGGCTTCAAGCATTTATACACACCTAATATTCATTTAATGATCTTACCTCTTCCCCTGTCTTTGTAAGTACGCTGGCATATATAATTTTTATAGCGTTTCTGTTCGTTTCGCAGTATTCCACAAACTCATTTACATGCATTTTTACCATGGTATCTGAATATTCATTATAGAGTTCTTTCAGCCCTGCTTTTATTTCCACTCCGTCCATCCCGGGTATGAAATATACACGGTCACCATCTATGGCAGCAACAAGATAATAAATAATGCTGGATGGGGTGCCCTCGTTTATAGTATTGTATCCTGTAAACCGGTTAATATCGCCGGCTGGTATCCCGATTACTATTACCCTGCCCTTCTCCATGTAGTTTATCGCCCTTTGTGGGTCGCCATCTTCAGAAAGCAGCAATTTGAATTCACTGTTTTTTAACTTTCTCAGATTGCGATTAACAGCAGATGATATCCTGTCCAGTGTGCTGTCCTCTACCAGAAAACCAAAATAATCTTTATATGAAATTATACTGTTAATCTTATTTATTCTTATTATGTAATTGCTAATATGCATATAGTTATAAATCTGGGTGTGTATAGCTATCCAGAGACTGCCTGCAAAGGATGCCTGTGGATCAGGATAACTTTTAAACCATATTACAGGGATGTTTGATTGCATATTTATTTTAATATCGTTATTTAATATTTAAAATGTTTCAAATTTGCCGGCGTTAAATGGGTACAGTACCATCTGCCAGTATCCGCTCTTTAATTATTTTGCTTGCATCATCATAATTTTTGGTGGATTTCCAGATATTTATGAAAACTATATCACCCACATTCTTTTTAATTGCTTCCATATGTATATCCCTATCATCGATATACACAACCCTATCTACAGGTATATAAACTCCTATCTCCCCCAGGGTGTTTATTAATTTTAATAATCTCTGATCCTTGTCAGGTGTGTGGTCAGTTGAGCTGTAGTCAAATAAACTCGCGATGCCAAAGGTTTCCAGTGCCTCATCAACGTAATCCCTTCGATTCCAGCTCAGGGTTGTTGTAATAGCACCATTTTCCCTTGCCCATTTAATAAATCGTACTGCATCTTCGAAAATTGTAACAGTTACATTATCCCTGTTTTTTATACTTATTGCATTGATTCTTGTATATGGCGGCTCAACCCCAGAGATATTCAGATGGTCCCATACGGTTCCGTCAAGATCCATGGCCAGAATCCAAGGTCTAATCATCATGAGTGTATTACAAATATAAATTAAATTTATCGTATAAAATGTGAAATTTTTAGCCCAAAAAAATATTATTAATGCATATTTTTAAATAATTATTGCTAGACAGTAAACTTATAGGCCCGTAGCTTTTTAGAGAGATATTTCATAACAAATTACATATAGCATAACCGGATAGATAGGTATGTTAAACAATGTTGTTATATCAGAGGTAAAATCAGAGGAGGACTTTAGTAATGGCATAAATATTTACGAGGAAGCGTTCCCGGCATCAGAGAAAAGACCTGTGGAGGATATAAGGAGGAATATAGAAAAAGACCATGAAAAAATGTTTATTGGAAAATACGATGGAAACCCGGCAATATTTATAATGATGTGGCCAGTTAATGATTCTGATTTTTTATTTCTGGATTATATTGCTGTCAAGAAAGAGTACAGGGGGAATGGGCTTGGATCACTGTTTCTTCAAAAAATATTCGACATAGAGGAAGGGTATAATCACGTAATATTCGAGGTGGAAAATCCCGGTGAGGGAGACAATAAGAATCAGAGAATGAAGAGAATAAAATTTTACCGCCGGGCGGGTGCAAAAACATTGACAGGTTTTAAATATTTCCTTCCCCCCAGGAACAATAACAAATCACAGGAAATGAAACTCATGATAATGTCCAGAAAGAATATTAAGAAGCTTGAGGGAGAGAAAATACAGGTAGTGCTGGAACAAATTTACACACATATATACAAAAGGAGAAGTGATGATAAAACACTCAATGGTATACTTGACAATATTCCAGATGATATACAGCTGGAATGATTAGAATTTTTTAATGCCTTCATGAACCTTTACAGCTATCCCCTCCCTGTAAAATTTCATTTCCTTTCCAGATACTGTTGCGTGCCCTACTGCAAATAGATTTCCACCGGAATCAGTGACCATAACCTCATTCCCGGGGATTATATCCTTATCGCAGTCTTCAATGAATTTGAAGAATACATTATATCCCTGTGAATTGAACTCCCCACTGTCCTGGCTAACTATCACTCTTGAATATGGAAAGTCAAGCATATCGTTGAGAAGTACCCCGCCATAGATAGATAGTGTCAAAAATCCGTCGTTTCTCATGGTGGCAATAATTTTGCCATCCCTCTTGATATTCCTTATATGCCCTGTGGCACGGGATTTCACAATAAAATCTGATTCTTTAAAAAGATCCATTTCAGTGTGAAACTGAAATTTAAATACTGTGTTTATTTTTGTATGCGTGTATCTTCTGATACGGGAATTACCACATATTGATGGGCTGTATGAATGGATATCGGAATTTATTGATTTCAACCAGTTCACATACCTTTCTGTATAATCACGATCCACAATTCCTGAGGAAACCATCTGGCTTACAGGATATGTATTTTCAAGTTCTATGGGAATGAATATATCATTCCACTGGACAAGGAAGTTATAATCAGTTGTTTCGTAAGAGTTTATTATGTCACTGGATACGGGAAATCCATGCCTCCACTGTTTAGAGTTAATAAGTAATGTTTTTTTGCCATTGCTTATGTAGGATTCAGTAAAATCAGCAAGGCGCCTGATAAAGATGTTTTTATATGTTATATAGTTGAAAAAGTACAGGGGGGATTTCAGTGAAATGTTCCAGTATGGTTTAAGGTCGTGTTTCAGCATTTCCATATATGCACTATAAAGTGCAGGATGTGCCATTGATTTTTCCTCCACATACTGATATAGTGTGTTTTCATAAATACGCTCCTTAATTTCCGTAATTTCGTTGAATATTGCCTTGAGATTATGCATGGAAAGTAATTTCAGCCGGGTCTTTTCATCTGCCCTGATCAATTCCGTAGGGGAATATTTATTAAAAAGAGGGCTCCATTCAGGAAAATCCCTGATTTCCTTCAGGTTTCTGGTGCCTTCTGTGTATAGCACACGATTATCCTTTGCGTATTTTATGTATGAGGCGGAGTCAAATATGTCCACACCCAGCAGAACAGAAAAGGCGAAGAACATAGGATGGCCGCCACCAAAAAGATGCACGGGTTTTGAAAAGTCTGAATTTATCTTTGAGTTTATAATTACATTTACAAGGTCACTGTATCTGTATGACTCCAGGAGTGGTACCACCCCGCCGATGGGGAGATATGATGCCTCAGACATCATTTTTGCAGATTCAACTCTCAAATCCGGATACACTGAGCCCTGAATCGGCCCTGCTATTATGGAGTCCTCTGTATTTACCTCCCTTAGCCTTCTATAGGTTTCATATACTGCAGCTTTTGCCTGATCGTAGCTATCCTGTGGTTTGGTGAATATGTCAAGAATCGTGATGATATCGCTTCCTATTTTTTTCTGGAATTCCACGATTTCACTGTTACTGTACTCTATGTCCCCGTAAACATAGCTCTGGAATGTGCCGGAATCGGTCATTATGGGACCATCAAAATTTATGAGCCTGTGCACCCCAGATTTTAGGGCCTCCTGCTCAAGTGATGCCGTTCGTTTTATAATATAACTATTGGTAATAACTGCCTGGACTCCTATAGATTTTAATTCTTCCTGCGAGAGAAAGTTTAGATTCGGGTTTATGACCGGCATTACTGTTGGTGTTTCTATATCACCATGTGGTGTGGTGAATTTTCCTATCCTTGCCAGCCCTTCCTTGAAAAACATCTGCATTATGGCTAATTTTAACTTTCTATATAATTATTAGTTGAAAATTAAATTGTACCTGCAACGAATGGATGTTTAGCCTGAATACCGTATTGCTGGCAATCACAATAAGTTTATTTAGGCACACCTAATTACCTTCCCATGGAATTTAGCAGTAAGGGAAGGAATTATTTAGAAGTCCTATTTTCACCATTTAAAATTTTTGCGGATGCAGTTAAAAATTCCGAACAAAAGCAGTTTATACTGGATGCATTACATACAGGTGCAAATTGTTCAGGAGTGGTTGAGATGAAATGGGAAAAATTCCACATATAGCATGTATCGTAGAAAGATGATGACTTAACATGGATGCAAATGCCCTAACAAAAAGAAAAAAATTCCTTAGCAAGGATACACTGCTCATGTTCGGCCCGGCGTGGCTTGTCATGATGGCAGACATGGATGCGTCGTCGTATATAGGAGCGGCACAAACCGGTGCAACCCTTGGATACGGATTAATATGGCTTATGCTGGTACTTATTATACCTCTTTATGTGGTCCAGGAGCTTGCAGGCAGGATCAGCATTGCCACAAGAAGTGGATTGGGAGAGGTGGTAAGGGAAAATTATGGGAAGAGGGTAGCATCAATTGTTGCAATGCCCATGGCATTAACTGATATGTTTACCTACGGAATCGAATATCTGGGGATAGGCATCGGGCTGGAGATAATGGGCCTGTCCCTATATTATACTATCCCGGTGATATATATTATCCATATATTGATTGTTACCAGAAAAAGGTATAACCAGGCCGAAAAACCCTTACTCATAATATCACTTATACTTATCGTTGCTCTTCTGGCCTCCTTATTCTATCGTGGAATTATGCCATTATCATCACCAATGTCAAATCCACTGCTTATTAAACCTGCTGCAGGCTATTTCTTTTTGCTTGCTGCAAATGTGGGCGCAGTAATAATGCCATTTATGATATTCTTTCAGGCATCTGCAACGGGATTAAAATTAACGGATATGAGTAAGATTGGTATCAGCATAAAGAGTCACAGATCGGTGAAAATAATGCGCAGGGAGACCCTGGTTGGAGCCATAGTGACAGAGTTATTAATGGTAATAGCTGAGATGGCGTTTACAGGAATACCACATGCAGCGAGTTCATCGTTCTTTGCAACACCCCAGGAACTTGGCAAAGTCCTGGTTCCAATTGCCGGTTCCCTTTCGCCCTTCATATTCGGGATAGGAATTATTGCCGCAGGATTTATAGCACTGATTACTATATCGCTGGGAAGTGCCTGGGGAATTGCTGAATCCCTGAATATTTCTAAAAAATCTTACTGGCTTGTATATGTACTTGAAAGTTTACCCGCCGTCATTGCAGTCATCATTATTAACCCCTCAAGCTTAATAGCATTGGTTCTTTATCTTCTAATATTCTTTGTTTTTACACTTGTGGCACCAATGATAATGTTATGGATTATAGGAAGAAACAAAAAAATAATGGGGGAACTTGTCCTATCAAGGAAAAATGAGGCGTTGTATCTGGCCATGTTTATTCTTATTATATCAACTGCTGTCATCGCCGTGGCAACTTCATTATAATGGCCTGATAACAGGTTCTATGTGGCAAACTTGAAGTTTAAGGGTTATACATTATAAAAATTTTATTTCCAGTATATACTGAAAATTTGCAAGGTTTTTATTCCTTGTAAAACTTCACGGTTATTTTTCAGAGGAATTGCCACGATTGTAATATTTAATTATCCTGTTAATTGGTACCTATGGTCAATATACCAGATGATATCTGGTCCTTTTCCGGAAAAATTATAATAAAGATAATCCCATTAAACATTATGAAAGCTTTTATTTTGAAAGAACCGGAAAAGCTTGAAATTGTAGATATAGAACCTAAAGAACCGGATGATAACGAAGTCCAGATTAGAACAATGGCATGTGGAATATGTGGAACTGATTTTCATGCATATCATGGAAAGCATCTTGCAGTGACATACCCGGTAATCCCAGGCCATGAATTAAGCGGCATCGTGGCAAAAACCGGAAGGAACGTGAAATCTTTCCATCCAGGTGATCATGTTGTGGTTGATCCGAATATTACATGCGGGCACTGTGATTACTGTAAGGAGGGAAAGGAAAATTTCTGTGAGAATATGAGAAGCGTTGGAATAAACTACCCTGGCGGATACGGAGAGTATGTTACTGTGCCGGAAAAGGTGGTTTACAGAGTACCTGATGGCATGGATTTTAAGCATGCAGCAATGTCAGAACCGGTAGCATGCATTATACACGCTTTTGAAACAACAGATGTCCATCTCGGAGGATCTGCAATTATTCTCGGTACAGGTTTTATAGGACTCACCTTTCTTCAAATCTTAAAGGGCATGGGTTACTATCCAGTACATATAATGGGTCGAAATCCGATCAGAAATAAACTTGCTGCAAAATATGGAGCAGATGCCCTGTATACAAGTGCTGATGAGATAATGAACAGCCCACTTATTGGGAAAGCAAATTTAGTAATCGAAGCAACAGGGGATAACAGTGTACTGGCCAGAACAGTTGATATGGTTGCCCCCTCTGGAAAGATATTTGCCTTCTCTGTATATCCTCCTGGAGAAAATGTAGGCATAAATGCAAATAAAATTTACAGCAAAGAAATTTCCATCTTCGGTGATTTCATAAATCCATATACAATGAAGAAAGCAATAAACATGATAAGCTCCGGGCTTATTGATTGCACTGGAATGGAAGACCATATAATAGGATTAAATGATATAGGCACTTTATTTAAATCTGGAAAAAAGGATTTTATCAAGCCTGTTATTTCTTATTATTCGTAGATTTTAAGTTTATATCTATTTTTTCTAGAATATTGCAGAGCTGTTCAACATCCTCTGGAGGAAGTGATGAAACAGAGTCGTTTATAATTGTTTTAATTATGCACTGTATTTCGTTAAATACTTTGAGACCCTTATCTGTTATCTGTATATTTATTACCCTGCGGTCATCGTTGCTGTGTATCCTTCTGACCAGCCCCATCTGTTCCAGGCCATCGGTGATATCAGTGACCCAGCCTTTTGCTAGGGAAAGTTCATCAGCAAGGTATTTCATGTTCCTTGGCTCATTGCTTACCAGATACAGGAGTTTATAATCAGTTCTGGTAAGAGAGTATTCCCCTATTTTATCTTTTATCCTTGAACCGTATTCTGTAAGGATGCTATCAAGCAGTGACCATATTGTAATAGTTCTCTCCATAATATTACCTCTTCATCTTCACTGCCCTGTCAGATATGTCAGAGCTTTCTGGTTTTGCTTCAGCCTTATCTGCTTTTTCTGATTTTGACTTTCTAAGCGGCTCACGGAAAATTGATACAAGTGCCCCAACAAAAACTATTGCAGCACCAGCATAGAAAACTATGTGCAGCGATTTAATGAAGGCTGGTGCAAATATAGTAGGGAACCATGTTCTGGCAGTCATGGTTGCTATGGCGCTTGCTGGAATGCTGCTAACGACACTGGTCGGCAGCAGTCCCAGTATTACCTTTGCAGGGTTGATTCCCAGAAGTGCACCGAATATAGCCTCTGTGGGAGGGAGCTTTGACATTTCTACTGCTAGTGTGCTTCCTCCTCCTGCGGCATAAACAGCGGAGGATAGAGTGTGGGGCAGTGTTGTTGTTAATCCAAGTATAAGTATTGAGAAAAATATGCCCATACTTGCTGTTGTGCCGACGTTTCTCAGTGTTGTTAACATGCCGGAAGCAGAACCCCTGACATCAGCTGGCACAGATGACATGACCGCAGATGTATTCGGTGCAGTGAACATACCCATTCCTGCCCCAAACATGAAGAGAAGTATAGCCATGAATATATAAATGAAATCGGCAGGAAGCAGTACCAGCAGGAGGAGGGCCACGCCGGAAACTATGAGCCCTGATGATGCAAGCCATCTCTGACCATGTGTATCAGAATATCTTCCTGCTATGGGACCGAATATTCCCATGGCTACTGTCATTGGAAGCATATATATTCCTGCCCAGAATGGCACTGATGCATAATGGTATCCATGTATAGGAAGCCATATGCCCTGGAACAGTATAATTATCATGAACATGAAACCCATCATCCCCATACTGGATATCATTCCTGCGAAACTCCCCGCAGTAAAGCCCCTGATTCTGAATAAGCTGAGATTGAACATTGGCTGTTTAACCTTTCTCTCAACAAATGGGAATGCTATAAGAAGTATGGCACCCACAATAAGCGCTACCTGTACCCACGGATTTCCCCATCCCATTGCACTGCTCTTGTATGGAGCTATCCCGTATGTAACTCCCACAAGGAATATAATTAAACCACCTGCAAATGTTATGTTTCCGGGGATATCCAGCCTCTGTTTCTTTTTTGGGGATGTTTCCTTCAGTTTGAGGTAAGACCACACAGTCCCCAGGATTCCCACAGGAACACTCACAAGGAATATGTATCTCCAGTTAATTGTTGCCAGAACTCCACCCACAACTATTCCTATGCTCATTCCAGCTGTGGCCGCGATGGCATTTATCCCCAGTGCAAACCCTCTTTCTTCCTTCTTGAAATTATCAGTAATAATTGCATAACTGTTTGCAAATATGAACGACCCGCCTACAGCCTGAATAATCCTAAAGAATATTAACTCCAGTGCACCAGTGTCACCTTTTCCCGGAGTTAGGTAAAGCAGTATGGAGCCAACAGTGAATATGGCAAAACCCATATTGAAAAGCCTGACCCTGCCGAACATATCTGATAATCTGCCTATTGTAACCAGAAGTACTGCTGTTACTATCATGTATCCCATGAGTATCCATAGAAGGTATACAAATGAGTTTGGCTGTAAAGGATTTAATTTAATTCCGGTAAATATTGCCGGTAGTGCTATTATAAGTATGCTCATGTTTATAGTGGCCATCAATACTCCCATTGTAGTATTTGATAAAGCTACCCATTTCTCCTGAACCATACTAGCTAATTATTTTTTATTATTTAAAGGTTATTTTACAAAAATATTTACTAATAAACAATCATGAAGTCAAGAATTATTTCATATAATAATATTCTCCCTCTGCTTTCTGCTGGCGATCCAGTGCACTGTTCAATTTATTGATCCTTGGCCTTTTTGTAATTTCATCGCGCCTGAATGTAATTCCCAGTTCCTTAAGGAATGTATTCATTCCTTCCCTCATCCCCATTGGACCAATAGATTCACCGTATACCCCCTGATCACCCTTGAAAACTATAAGTGCATCAGATATGAGATCTATAAGATAAATATCATGATCCACAACTATGGCACTCTTTTTATTGTTTTCCATTACCCTCCTTATTATTCTTGCAACACTCATCCTGTACGAAGAGTCAAGATGCGCAGATGGTTCATCAATAAGGTAAAGATCGGCATCTGTAGCCAGCGTCAGGGCTATGGACGTACGCTGCAGTTCCCCGCCGGAAAGGTCTCCCATATCCTTATCATACAGCTCTTCAATATTAAGCGGCGAAAGGATTTCATTCTTTATGAAGACGTCCTCCATTTTTTCCTTCAACGCATTGGAGAGGAGTTCGTAAACCGTGCCATCATAATCACTGGATATATACTGTGGCTTGTATGCTATTCTTAGCTCATTTTCCACAGAACCGGAATCGGGTTTGATAACTCCTGAAAGGATTTTAACAAAGGTTGTTTTTCCCAGTGCATTCTGGCCCAGGACACCAATTATTTCCTCCCTGTTTATGTATCCTTCCCCTATATTCAACTTAAAATTCCCATACTGTTTTTCCATTGCAGTCCATGATGTAACCCTTGTTGTTACAGATGTTCTTTTGCTTGATTTAACAGTAAAATCAATGGATGCTGGCCTGATCCTCACATTTTCCTCCCTTATATACCCGGAAAGGAAAGCATTTATAGCTTTATTCGTTGATTTTTCCTTGGTAATTACACCATATGCCCCCGGGCTTCCATAAACAAGGTTTATCTGGTCTGCCATCTTATCCAGAATGGCAAGGTCATGTTCAACAACAAGTACAGTTTTAGATTTTGAAAGTTCCCTTATTATTTCTGATATGCGCAGTCGCTCGTTTATGTCAAGGTATGAGGAAGCCTCATCAAAGAGGTAAATATCTGCATCTTTCATCAGCGTGATTCCAACTGCCAGTTTCTGCAATTCCCCACCAGAAAGTTCCTTTATATCCCTGTCAAGGGAACTGGACATTGCAAGTTCATCTATTATTATATCCATGTTTCCATGATCATTATTTTTCATGATTTCGCGAACAGTGCCTTTCACAACTCTGGGAATGAGATCTACATACTGGTTTTTGAGCACTGCCTTCTTTTTTCCGCTGTATAAGTCCCTGAAATATTGGCCCATTATGCTCTTTGAAAATTTATCTATTACAAAATCCTGGTCATCCTTCCTTTCTATATCACCGAAATTTGGTATCAGAACTCCGGACAATATATTCATGGTTGTGGTTTTTCCAAGGGCGTTCTGCCCTAGAATTGCATTAACCCTTCCAGTTCCCAGCTCAGGCAGTGAATAAAGCCTGAAAGAGTCTATTCCATACTGATGCACTATGTTTTTATTCAGTTCATCTGGTATGCTAACTATCTTTATGGCATCAAATGGGCATCTTTTCACGCATATACCACAGCCAATGCACAGTGATTCCGTAATTACCGGAAAGTCATCGGACTGCCCTGGGAATTCTATTGTCTTTGCCCCGTTCCTGACAGGGGGGCAGTAATACCTGCATTCGTGGTTGCATTTTTTCGGATGGCATCTTTCCCTGTCTAAAATAGCTATATGCATATTATATTCTCAAAATTTAATTTGATTTCCAGTATTCGTCCGGTATCTCACTGTATATATCGAACTGTCTATCATGATCCGCTGGTGTATTTATATTCATCTCGGATAGCTCCAGCACCCTGAGTACATTCAGTATCCAGTAATGTATACGCCATTCCCTTCCATCAAAAAGTGTTGTTTCTTCTCTCTCGGTTTCAAGTATTCCCAGATCTTCCATTGTATAAAAAACATCCCTATCTTCTGGCTCAAGCATATTATCAATAACCCTTGTACTGTACCCGAAGAAATTAATAATGTGCTCTGCTGAGGATTCTGATTCCTCAATACCCATCTTCCGATTCTGAAGACTCAATCCATTGCTTATTGCCCTTGACAGTTCATCTATTTTAACATATGTCCTGTTTCTTAATTTTACCATTTCCATGTTACTTGTTGCCACATTAATCACCTTTAAAGTAAACATACCTTATTACATGTGAATTAATAAGGTTATTTAATTTTGAATAATAATATGGTATTCGTATTATATTAAGGTTTCCCGCAAAGAGAAAAATCAACCTATATAGCATATATAGAATATATAGGTAATATTTATAATGTTTAGAAGTCTCATAAGATTGGATATGTAATGAGTTCAGATATAGATAGATCTATGGATATGGCAAAATCGTCCAGATTTCACTATAAGGTATTATTCATTTCAGGGCTTGGTTTTTTCACTGATGCATATGATCTGTTTATTATAGGTGTGGTTATACTTTTGCTTCCATACGCAGGCTGGCACAGCATCGGTGTATTTTATGAGGGGTTATTAACATCCACAGCTCTTCTGGCAGCCGTTATAGGTGCTGTAGTTTTCGGGCGCCTTCTCGACTACTCTGGCAGGAAGGCCATATATGGGCTTGAACTAATTGCCCTGATAGCAGGTGCCCTGGGAAGTGCATTTCTAACTCCTGTTAATAATATATTCTTACTCATATTCTGGAGGTTTCTACTTGGCATAGGTATAGGGGGTGATTATGCAACCAGTTCAACGATAATGACAGAATATTCCAATACAATGAACAGGGGGAAATTTGTTGGTATGGTATTTTCTATGCAGAGTTTCGGGTTGATAGCGGGGCCCCTCATATCCATGGCATTTCTCTCCAATGCGGTATCGCCCTACATAACATGGCGTCTTTTACTGGCCATAGGTGCACTTCCGGCAATTATCGTAATCTATTTCAGGAGAAAAATGCCTGAACCACCCAGATATACAGCAGATGTAAGGGGTGATTATGCCCAGGCAGCTCAGAATTTGAAAAATTTTACGGGCATAAAATCTGATGCAAAACAGGGGAAAACTGTAAAGGCCCCCTGGTATATTCTTTTCAAGGACAGAAAATTCCTTTTAACACTTATAGGCACAGCAGGAGCATGGTTTTTAATGGACTGGGCCTTTTATGGGAATTCTATAATGTCCAACAGCATACTTTCCTTTCTTGTTCCCGCATCGATTTCCGGCATACATGCAATTATCCTTACAAATGAATATTCTGCCATGATATTCGGTATTGCAGCTTTTCCAGGATACTGGATTGCGGCATTTACAATAGACAGGATAGGGAGAAAGCCTGTGCAGGTTGCAGGATTTGCAATGATGGCAATTTCATTCGCAACCATATCATTAGTAAGTTTCCTTACTACATATAAATTCCTGGACTATTTTCTATTAATATATGGAATAAGCTATTTCTTCATAATGTTCGGCCCCAATGTGACAACGTTTGTATATCCACCGGAGGTATTTCCCATTTCCACAAGGGGGCTTGGAACTGGCATCTCCTCTGCTGGTGGGAAAACGGGGGCATTTATAGGCACATTTGCCGACACCATCATACTATCTGTAACCGGGATTCACTTTCTCTTGGGGATACTTGCGATTATTGCATTCGCCGGGATGATAATAACAATCCTGTTGCTTCCTGAAACAAAGAGGAAAGATCTGGGAGAAATATCCAGAGAGGGTGAATTTACAAGTACGGGAAAGTGAAAAGACTTAATAATCCTTAAGCATAATCTGTAAGCATATGGAGATTATTTTTCCTGACCCGGAAAATAAATATAAGCTCAGCCATTACATAGAATCAGAGAACGGCATGGTGGAAATTGCCGGAAATCAATATAATTATAGTTCTGAAAGTCTGTCCTTAGATACAGTTAAAGAGTTTTATTTTAAAAACAGCCTTTTTCAGGGTTTTGAGGATAAACTTTCCAGAAAAGTTGAAATGAAAATAAAGAATAAAAAAACGAAAATTATGGGAATACTCAATGCAACACCGGACTCCTTTTTTGGAGGGTCCAGAATTACCAGTACTGAAATAGTAGACCGGATGATAGATTCGAAGCCAGATATAATTGATATAGGCGGTGAAAGTACAAGGCCGGGTAGCTCTGAGGTTGACCCGGAAACAGAATTTAACAGGATAAAGGGTATAATTGAATATATAAAATCAGTTTCAAATATACCGGTATCTGTGGATTCCAGGCACTATGAAACAATAAGCAGGTCAATAGCCTATGGAATCGATTACATAAACGATATATCAGGATTTGAGGATAGGCGCATGATTGATGTGGCAAGGGACAGCGGGGCAAAATGCATACTCATGCACATGAGAGGCACACCGCAGAATATGGGCCAGTTAACGCACTATGACAATATTTTTGCAGAGATCAATATGTTTTTTTATGATAGGGCTAATTCAATGGTTAATGCAGGCATAGACCCTGATAATATCATACTGGACCCGGGAATAGGGTTTTCAAAGGATTTTGAAGGGAATATGTCTATTCTCAGATTCCCGTGGTCTTTTTTCCTTGGATTTGATACGTTATTTGGCACATCGAGGAAGGGGTTTATAGGAAAGGTAACCGGAAGCAGCATTGATGATAGAGTAGGAGGAACAGTTGCAACATCAATTTATCTTAATAACAACGGGGTTGATGTAATAAGAGTACATGATGTTTTGCCAAACAGGGATGCCATAAAGATGTACAGGTATATTAATGATTTTTGATCATGCAGTTTGCTGTGGGCAGGTCGGCAATTGTTAATGTTAATAACGTGAAGTTTATATATTTTCTACCAATGGATGAAACATGATGAGAGTCCCGTACAAGGTTAAACTTCCTACTGGGGAACGTTATACTTTCATAAAAAACACTCTGGCAACAAGAGACCTTTACACGGTTTGTGAGGAGGCTCACTGCCCGAACATAAGCGAGTGCTGGGAAAGTGGCACGGCAACATTCATGATACTTGGGTCCAACTGCTCGAGGGGTTGCAGGTTCTGTGCCGTGACTCACGGTGGTATGCTGCCACTGGATCCCATGGAGCCGGAAAAGGTATACGAGTCAGCAAAACTTATGGGACTTGATTATGTTGTAATAACATCTGTTGACAGGGATGACCTCCCGGATAAAGGATCTTCAGCCTTTGCTGCTGTTGTGAATAAGGTCAGGGAGCTTAAAATAAAAATTGAGGTTTTGATTCCGGATTTTAGTGGAAATCATGAAGATATAGATAAGATAATAAAATCAGGGCCAGATGTAATAGCACATAATATTGAAACAGTTAGAAGATTAACTCCATCAGTACGTGATCCACGTGCGGGTTATGATCAGAGCCTGGGCGTACTTAAATATATAAAGGAACATGATAAAAATGCCATAACAAAGTCGTCCATAATGATTGGCCTGGGAGAAACAGATGAAGAGGTTATAGAGGCCATGAGAGACCTGAGGGAGGCAGGAGTTGAAATACTGACTGTTGGGCAGTATCTCAGGCCAACCAAAAAACAGCTGGAGGTGGAGGAATATTCTTCCCTGGAGAGATTTAAACTCTTTGAGGAAAAAGGTTACGAAATAGGATTTTCTTTCGTTGCCTCCGGTCCACTTGTGAGGACATCTTACAGGGCAGCTGAAGGGTACATAAAAATGAGGGATAAGCATGATTGAGGAAACTGATATTAGTAAGGAAGGTTTGTTAACAGCATATAAAAATATTGTAATGGAGAGGCTTTTTGATAAGAAAATGCTCAATGCCAGCAGGCAGGGATTTTTACCGTTTTATATTCCACTGATGGGGCATGAGGCAATACACATTGGTCTGGGAATGGCAATAAGAGAGGAGGACTTCTTTTATCCATATTACCGGGATTTTGGTGTCCTTCTTCAGATGGGGATTCCAGTGGATACAATACTTTCCCAGGTATTTGCAACCGCCACAGACAATGAGATAGGAAGGGATATGCCTGATCACTTCTCCTTAAAGAAATACAATATAGGTGCAGTTATAACTCCTGTTGCAGGGCATTTAACATCAGCAACAGGGATTGCATATGCGAAGAAATACAGGAAAGAGAAGGGGTCCGTAATAACAACATTCGGAGACGGCGCCACATCGACCCCTGATTTCCATGTTGCCATGAATTTTGCCGGAGTTTATAATTTACCTATGGTATTTTTTGTGGAAAATAATCAGTTTGCAATATCCGTTCCGACATATCCTACCAAAGATAAAGCTTTCAGCAACACTTATGAAGAAACAAGGGGGGCTATATATAAGAAGGCAGATGCATATGGATTTAGCGGGATAAGGATAGATGGCACCAATTTCATAGAGGTCTACCGTGCAACGAGAAAAGCCCTGGAAAGTGCTGAAAATCAGCCCATACTTATAGAGGCGATGAGTTACAGGATGGGACCACATTCAACAGCAGATGATCCTAATAAGTACAGAACTACAACTGTAATAGAAGGAGGTAATAAGGATCCCCTTGTTGTGAGCCAGAAATTGCTAAAGGACATGAAAATTTTAACTGATACGGATATCAGCAACATAAATGCTGAGATGGAAGAAACAACCTCACAGCTTATAGACAAATATGAAAAGGCACCGAAACCTGATAAGAGTACCATGATGGGAAACCTGTATGAGGAGGAACCGTGGTATATAAGTGAAGAAAGGAGTGATATACAATGACCCAGATGACCATGGTAAGGGCACTTAACAGTGGATTAAATAATGCAATGGAAAGAGATGATTCGATAATACTTCTTGGAGAGGATGTTGGAACAGATGGCGGAGTTTTTAGGGTAACGGATGGCCTTCTGGCAAAATATGGAAAGGAGAGGGTTATGGATACTCCCCTGGCCGAACTTGGAATTGTAGGATTCGGAATAGGAATGTCCATGGCAGGTCTGAAGGCCATACCGGAAATCCAGTTCCAGGACTTTATCTACACTGCCATGGATCAGATAATCAACCAGATGGCAAAACTCAGATACAGGACAAATGGGGATTACACACTTCCCATGGTGCTGAGAACACCCTATGGAGGTGGAGTTCATGGTGGACCCTATCATTCACAGAGCGGAGAGGCGTACTTTACCCATACACAGGGGCTTACAGTTGTGACGCCATCAAATCCCTATGATGCAAAGGGATTGTTGCTTTCATCCATAGAATTGAACGACCCTGTTATATTCCTGGAGCCAAAGAGGCTTTATTATGCAGGAAAAATGGAGGTTCCTGATGATTATTATAAAATTGATCTCAGAAAGGCCAGTGTTGTAAAGGAGGGTGATGCCCTTACCATTATAACATATGGACCATCTGTACCGCTTGTTAAAAGTACTGTAGAGAAGAACAGTGTAAATGCAGAGATAATAGATCTAAGGACACTGAGCCCCTTCGACCTTGATACCATCATGGCCAGCGTAAAAAAAACTGGAAAGGTTCTCATAGTTCATGAGTCCCCAAAGATGTTTGGTGTTGGAGCTGAGCTTTCAGCCACAATTTCGGAGAGGGCCATTGATTACCTTGCAGCACCTATTCTCAGGGTTACAGGGCTTGATATACCGATACCCTTTGCACTGGAAGATTATTACGTGCCCAACGAGAAGAGAATAATGGCAGCAATAGAGAAACTGTTGAAATACTAATTTGGTGATATAAATGTATACTGTTAGTTTACCTCCCATTGGGGAGGGTATTCAGGAAGGAGAAATAGTAAAGTGGAATGTGAAACCTGGTGACATGGTAAAGAAAGATGATGAGCTGGTAGAGGTAATGACGGATAAAATAACCGTTAAGATACCTTCACCTGTTGCCGGCAAGATTGTTAAAACCCTTGTCAGCGAGGGGGAAACTGCAATGATAGGCGATGCTATCCTTGAAATTGATTCACCTGACGAGTCAAACAGCCCCGCTTCGGATAAGAATGTGGAATCTGCCCCCAAACAGGAAGTTTCCATAAGCACCGATGAAAAGATACCAAATGTTAAGGCCACTCCTGCAGTCCGTGCCTATGCAAGATCAAAAAATGTTGACCTCCTTAAGGTTAAACCCTCATCTCCAGATGGGAGGATAACCAGGGAGGATATAGATCGTTTCACATCCCAGAAGCCTGTGGAGGCTCCGAAACCACCTGCTGGTAAAGCCGGTGAGGATGAAATAATCACGCCTACAGGGATAAGAAAGATAATATTTGATAAAATGACAAAATCTAAACAGATAATACCCCATTTTACCATCACTGATTTCGTAGACACAGGGAATATAGAAAAGGCCATAAAACAGTATACTGGAAAAAGATATCTGAGCTTTACGGCATTCTTTGTAAAGGCCGTAAGTGTTGCCTTCAGGGATTTTCCAAAGCTGAATGCTGTTTATAATGAGAGCAATAAAACATATACAGTCAAGAAGACGTATAACATAGGTGTCGCTGTAGATTCACCTACAGGATTAACTGTTGTGGTTGTAAGGGATGCTGCATCAAAGAGTATCTTCCAGATATCGGATGAGATAAAGGATATGGCAGAACGTGCAAGAACAGGCAAGCTGCAGCTCCAGGATGTCCAGGGATCAACATTTTCAGTAACAAATATCGGGTCCATAGGAGGTATAATGGCCACACCTATAATCAATTATCCTGAGGTTGCAATACTTGAAGTCAACTCCAGAACATCAGCCTTCGAAAATGGAGAGCTGAAGCAGGGATTATACCTCACGCTTGCATGCGACCACAGGCTTATAGACGGTGCTGAGGCCGCCCGTTTCCTGGGAAGATTAAAAGAAGTACTGGAATATCCATTATTGTATATTGGTGATTGAATGGATTTCGATGCTGCATTTATAGGGTCAGGAGCTGGTGGTTATTATTCTGCCCTGAGGCTATTAAAACATAAAAAGAAGGTCCTGATCATTGAGAAGGAAAAATTCGGTGGGGAATGCCTGAACTATGGATGCATTCCATCCAAGGCACTTATAGAACTCAGCGAGGGCATAGAATATTTAAAAGATATGCCAGGAGTTTCCTTGAATTATAGTCTTGATATGAAGGAATGGCAGAAATGGAAACAATCCGTGGTTACCAGAATAACCGGTGGTGCGGAAAAGCTATGCCTGAGCCTGGGAGCCAAAATAGTTTATGGCAAGGGTAGCATAAAGGACAGAAATACCGTCACAGTCAATGGAACAGATTATTCAGCAGAGAATATAGTCATAGATACAGGGTCTGTGCCTGTTAAAATAAAGGGAATAGACGATGTATACTATAACAGGGAAATACTTGCCATGGAAAAGATCCCTGAACAACTTGTTATAATAGGCGGCGGTTATATAGGCGTGGAAATGGGAACTGCCTTCAGGAAACTGGGGTCCGATGTTTATATAGTTGAAATGAAGGATAGGATACTGCCTGAGATAGAGGAGGACCTTGCCAGGGAGGTTGATAAAAAACTCAGGAAACTGGGAGTTAAGATCATGACCGGCAGCAGGGTTCAGTCAGTGAAGAAAAATGGAAAGTACACTGTTGCAATAGAGGGCAGTGAGAGCATGGAAGCCGATACAGTTCTCATGTCAGTTGGGCGTGTGGCCAATACAGCGAATACAGGAATAGAAAAGCTCGGAATCCAGATGGACGGAAAATTCATACACACTGATGGCCATAAAAGAACTAGCGTACCCAATATCTATGCAATAGGAGATGTTTCCGGAGGTCCCATGCTTGCACATAAGGCATTTTATGATGGGTATGTTGCAGCAGAGAATATACTGGGAAATGATACAGTTGTGGATTACAGGGCACTGCCATTTGTTGTGTATACAGATCCGGAGATTGCCTTTACAGGTAAGCCAGGAGCCAAATACAACAAGGTACCGGTACTTGCAAACCCGCGATCACTGACCATGAATCAGAAGGAGGGATTCTTCAAGATTTACTATGACGATGATGGGAGCATAACAGGGGCCGGGGTTGCTGCACCAAGATCTTCTGAATCTATAACTGAGATCAGCCTCGCAGTTGAATCCGGGCTTTCCATAGATGATCTGTTCCTGACAATACATCCACATCCAACAGTTTCTGAGGGATTAAAGGATGCTTCTGAGAGAAATGACTAACTACTGGACTGACCTTGGTAAAATAAAATACAATGATGCACTTGATTTACAGTACAGGCTGGTGAGGGCCAGGAAGGATAACCAGATTCCAGATACCGTACTGTTCCTTGAGCATTACAATGTTTATACCATCGGAAGGAAAAGTGAGCCGTCCAATTACAGCAATGTAGATGTAATAAAAACCGATCGTGGTGGGGATGTTACATACCATGGTGAAGGACAGCTCGTTGCATATTTTATTTTCGATGTACGGATAAACGGCAAAAAGGAGATCAGGAAACTGCTTGAAAATATAGAGGAGTCGTATATAGATATGCTAAAATCATATGGATACAGGGCTATGCTCTATGGAGAACCTGGAATATGGATCGATGATCATGGACAGAAAAGGAAGGTTGCGTCGCTGGGAATGGCTGTGGATGATTATGTTTCATACCATGGAATGGCACTGAATATATCTCCAGAGGTCCTTGAGGGTTTCAGGCTTATAAATCCGTGTGGAATGAACAGTAGTGTCATATCATACGTTGATATACCCCGGGAAAAGGCCATACATTCTTTAATAGATGAATTTTCAGAGCATTTCGGAAAATTTACACAGGTGGAGAGCAGGAATATAATCAGGATTCCCTTTTAATATCCCATATACGCTCCACTATTCCAAGACGCCTGTTTGATGCAAGTGCCTGCATAAAAAGTACTGAAGAAAGCCTGTTAAGGTATATCATGATATATTTATTCATTGGCATTTGCTTTGAGACGAATACAGAAAGTCTTTCTGTTCTCCTGGCAACGGTTCTGGCCATATGCAGCGACACTGCCTCCACGCTGCCATCAGGTATGACAAAGAGTTTTATTTTTCCTATTTCCTTTCTATATTCAAACACCCTCTGCTCAAGCCATTTCACATCCTCCTCCTTTATGGTTCTATGCTGGCTTTCTGCAGTTAAATCCTCACCTATTACGAAAACATCATTTTGAATTTTAATCAAATCATTTTTAATATCATCCCATTTGGTATTTATCAGTGCATTTCCTATAAATGAGTTTAATTCGTCAAGTGTGCCCTGTAAATCTACCATCGGAGAATCCTTCCCTACCCTGATTCTGAGGCCATTATCGGTTTCCCCCTGATCTCCACGCCTTGTAAACATAGGAGCAAATTCCTATTAGAGATTTAATATTTTGTTTAAAGCGTCAGCGAATTAAGCTTCAAAAATACTATAAAATTTTATTTCCGCCTTATTGTAATCGGTATAACATTGTTATTAAACTCACAAATTGCGATATCTATGGGATCTATCATGTCAGGCGAAACATCCAAAATCACAGGAGCGCCCATTGCTATCTGCAATGCTCTGGCCCCAATAATCCTCGCTTTTTCAAATTTAGTCAGCATCATAGAAATCATTTAAAGTATAAAGTGTATTAAATAATCATAAATAAACATTTGTATTATCCGGGTTTTTAGTGGGGAATATGACTTTATACCCCATTCTATATTTATTTTATTACCGCATTATCCAGTTTATTGATAGATAAATTAATATACGTGCCATTCAGCATTAAGGGATACTGGCTTTCTCCCAGTTTTACCATAAGATGGTGGTCCAATACACTGAACCCTATCTTCTGAAACTCCTTGTAAGTTAATGTTCCATCCCCGTTATAGGTATAATTATCGGCTGCAACCTGGTCCCCATCTTCACCCCTGGCAGTTAGAAGTTCCACTGAATCCCCATTTTTCAATGTCAGGATTAAACACTCCGATGTTATCCCCCTGATTGTGGCAGGATCCATATTGGTAAGCACCAGTACCTTCCTGCCAATAAGCGCATCAGTGGAATAATATTTTTTTAAGTCAGATACTGAGGTATAAACCCTATCCGCATGAACTTTTATAACGTAAAGGGAGTCAGCCGAGGGATGGTTCTCCACCGATATGACTGTTGCAAGCTGTATATCAAGTATGTTTGGGTTGCTTAAATCAATTTTTTCGAATGGTATTTTTCCCTTATTTACATGGAAATTGTTATTTTCCAGAAGCTCTAAAAATGTAGATTCCCCGGGTATTAATTGCATTCCAAGTGATTCCATGATGCTGATCGAAGCCGAGGGCACATATGGATATAACATGGCTGTAAGGTACTGGGCTATCTTCAGGGATGTGTACAGCTTTTCATTAAGTTTTTTCATATCTTCCCTTATGAGCTTCCATGGGGCAGCCTCTGTGAAATAATTATTTGCTATCATTACCACTTCAAGCCATATAGAAAGTCCCCGTTTAATGTGCAGATTTCCGATTTCCTCACAGTATGCAGAAAATTTATTGCGAAGCAAATCAAGTATTTCATTATCGTTTTTATCAAAAGATTCAGGTACAGTCGGGGAAAGGTTATTTTTTTCGATAAAGCTCTCCACGCGGTATATATAATTTCCATACTTATCTACCAGTTCAGAATTCACTTTATACTGAAATTCGTGTAGTGAAAAGTCTGAATCCCCGGTTTCTGGAAGTATGGATGCCATATAATACCGCAATGAGTTCTTATCAACAAATTTTAACATTTCATCTGCTGTAAATCCTATGCCACGACTTTTGGAGAATTTCTCTCCCTCAAAACGGAGGTATTCATTAGCAGGAACGTTGTAGGGCAGATTGTACTCTCCATGTGCCAGGAGCATTGCAGGCCATATTATTGTATGGAATGGTATATTGTCCTTTCCTATGAAATAATATGATTTGACATTTCTATTCATCCAGAACTCTTTCCAGTAATCGGGCTTGCCTATTTCCTTTGAGTATACTCTTGCGCCTGTTATATAACCTATAAGTGCCTCGAACCACACATATATCTTTTTATTCTCATAGCCGGGTAGGGGAATTTTAACCCCCCAGTCCAGATCCCTGGTTATTGCCCGGGGATGAAGCCCCTCATTTATAAAATTCTGCGTGAATTTCAAAACGTTCTGTTTCCAGTATGTTTTTGAATCTATATAATCTGAAAGTTCCTTCTGAAGTGAGTCAAGGGTAAGAAAGAAATGTTCTGTAACACGAAAAACCGGGGGTTCATGAACAAGAGTGCAGACAGGATCGATTAATTCTATTGGATCCAGTGTTCTACCGCAGTTATCGCACTGGTCCCCCCTGGCCCCATCATACCCACAGTATGGGCATGTTCCTTCTATATACCTATCCGGCATGAATTTATTAAGCGTTTTGCAGAATGGTGAAACCATGTATCTTTTTACCAGGTAATTCTTTTCGAGAAGATTGAGGAAGAATTCGTCCACGTCTATATCGTGCTCAGGGTCGCTGGTTCTCATAAACTTATCAAAATTTATATCAAGTGAATTGAATGTTTCAATCTGCATATTGTGGAACCTGTCTGCTATTTCCTGCGGTGTTACATGGTTTTTTTCAGCACTGATTGTAATTGGCGTACCGTATTCATCACTTCCAGAGATAAAAAGCACTTCCTTGCCTACCATCCTGCTGAAGCGTACAAATATATCTGCACCGAGGTATGCTCCCGCAATATGCCCGAGGTGTAATGGCCCATTAGCGTAAGGTAATGCACAGTTTACAAGAATTTTTTCGGACTCCATCAGAAGGATAGTTTAAACTGAAATTTAAGCCTTTATTTTTGGGTATCTATCTTAAACTCATCCTCTATAATATAGACAAACTTATTTAGAAACCGGTCAAATATAATTATAAGGAGCATTCCGGCAAATAGAAAAAGCAGTGCGAACACATTTGCACGTTCCAGTATAAAAACCACGGCTATGCCCATTGCAGGGGGGTGCATTGCCTTAAAGGCAACCAGTAAAAGCGCAACCATGGTCTCAACCAGTGCCAGAGTTGAATATAATCCTATGTGCAAAGAAACAACGAATCCTATAATTCCACAGATCCCGGAGATTATATAGCTTTTGACAAATTTACTGATTCGGGACGATTCCTGGTGTGGCTCCATGAATAGTAGAAAGGAACTTGATGCAAAGGACGAAAAAACTATAAATTTTGCTATGGGAATAACGTATATATGTATAAGGGAAAGAGAAAATATAGTAATTGACATGGTTATCCCGATAAAAATTGCAGGAATTATACTGTTTCTAATGCGGATTTCATTGTTGCTATGAACATATTTCATCGTTCAAATAATTCCTTTACCGTTTATAAATAAATCTATATGTCCTGCATTTTAAAATAATAAATTTATGATATGCAGATCTGAAACTTTAATCAGTATTTTTCAACTGCTTTATTGTTTCCTGTACAGCTGTATCCACGGATTCATCGCTTGTGTACTTGCTCTTCCATCCTGTGGCAAGAAGTTTGTCAATGGCGAGGTGGGTTATCTTTATGTCTCCCTTCCATCCCCTACCTCCAATTCCCCCGGTGTAGTTATATTTAACATTCTTTAAACCCATTCTCTTGACAACGTAATCTGCAATGGTTTTAACAGATGTTGTATCCCTGTTGCCCAGATTTATTATATCAGTTTTGTCAAACTTTTCATGAACGTATATCATTGAATCAACGCAGTCAGTAACATGCATGTAGGATTTTCTCTGTGTTCCATCCCCAAGTATTTCCAGCTCACTGGGATTTTTCATAAGCTTGTTTATAAAATCATATATAACACCGTGTGTGGAATTTTTTCCAACTATATTTGCAAAACGGAAAATTGTACCCCTCATGCCATAATAATGGGAGTATGCCGTAATAAAACCCTCATTGGACATTTTAGAGGCACCGTAGGATGATATAGGCATATAAGGACCATAATTTTCAGGTGTTGGCATAACTGAGGCCTCACCGTACACGGTTGAGGAAGAGGCGAAGAGGATCTGCTTTACGTCTTTCTTTCTCATATATTCAAGTATATTTTCGGTAACCACAACATTGTTTTCAAAATCTTTTACCGGGTCCTCTGATCCATACCGGACATCAGAATTGGCTGCTAAATGAATGACCACGTCTATATTTTTCAATTTGCTGAAATCAAAGGATAATAGATCAGCGTTGATAAATTCCAGATTTTTATTTCCCTTGAAAGCTCTTATGAACCTTTCACCCACATGGTTGTTAAGATTGTCTATTACGGTAACCCTATTATCCGGCAGTAATTTTTCTACCATGTTTGAACCGATAAAACCTGCACCACCGGTTATCAAAATATTTTTTTCATGCATAAAAGGAGATGGCTTATTAAATAATAATTGTTTTTATATTAAAAATTAATATGGTACCATGACCTATTACTTTAAGTGTAAGGATTTAGGATGGAATTGCTCATTTGAAAACCATGCAGAGAAGAGGGAGGACATATTTCCCAGAATAAGAATCCATTTCCACTATGCACATGCAACAAATGATATAGACGAAGAAACCATGAAAAAAATAGAATCCGTAATATACGAGGGTGAAGAATACAAAGGGGAAATATGAAAATTGAAAAAATAAAGGGATTCCGTGATCATTATCCAGAGGACATGGAGATCAGGGAATATTTTTTCAAAAAAATTACAGACACTGCTGAAAACTTTGGATATAAGCGAATAGATTTCCCTAGCCTGGAGCCACTGGATCTATACAGGCTAAAATCAGGCACAGAGCTTGTAAATCAAACATTTTCTTTTGTTGACAAGGGTGGCAGGGAGGTCACAATGATACCGGAGGCAACGCCTTCTACCGTCAGGCTTCTGACAGCAAGAAAGGACCTGCCAAGGCCTATAAGATGGTATTCATTTCCAAAAGTGTGGCGGTACGAGGAACCGCAGGAGGGAAGATTCAGGGAACACTACCAGTTCAATGCAGACATGTTCGGCATAGATTCTGAGGAAATTGATGCAGAAATTGTAGGGCTTGCGTCCAGCATACTGGACTATCTAGGCCTCTCCGGGGTATATGAAATCAACATAAATGACAGATTTCTCATGGAATATATACTGAATGACCTGGGAATTGAAAATATACCTGAAGCCTTTTCAATTATTGACAAATATAAAAAGCTGGACAGAGCCAGTTTTTCATCAATGCTTAACGGTATAGGCGCTGGAGAGGATGTGGTTAAGAAAATTTTATCGCTTCTGTCTGAGAAAACAGATACAGGTGGACTTGAAAAAAAGGTAAAAAAGATAGTAAAGAATTATGATGAAATAAAACCCAGGGTTGATAGGATTAAGAAAACCTTTGAATTGATAGGGCTTTACACAGAAAGCACAATAAATTTTGATTTTTCTATAGTAAGGGGGCTTTCATATTATACAGGTATTGTTTTTGAGGCTTTTGACGTTAAGGGAGAGTTGAGGGCAATTCTCGGAGGGGGGAGGTATAACGGCCTGTCAAAACTATTTACAGATGAGGAAATACCGGCTGTAGGATTCGCCATTGGTGATGCAGTAATTGAATTACTTCTCAAACGGCAGGATCTTTGGGTCAAACGTAATGTAAAGGAATCTTATTATATATGCAACCTTTCAAGTTCAGATGATGAATATATACTCAAGATAGCAAGCAGAATCAGAAGCCTTAATAAAATAGCACTGGTAGACATGACACATAGAAAGATATCATCACAGATAAAAAGTGCCTCAGGCTGTAATTATGCCATAATAATAGGTGATAGGGAAGTTGAAGAGAATACAGTTACAGTAAAGAATATGGAAACTTCCGAGCAATCAACTGTGGGATATGATGACTTTCTACTGCACCTTAGAAATAGAACTTCCTAAAATTATATAGGTTGGATTTCTATTAATTCCATAAAACACATGACAACAAAATTTATATTGAAATAATACCTTATCCATAAATGTCAGTTGCTTTTGTCCTTATAAGAGTTTTACCAGGTAAGGAACATGAAATATATGATAAGGTGTCTAAATTAAAATATGTAACAGAGGTGCATCCGCTACTTGGCGAATATGACCTTATACTTAAAATAGACACAGATGAAATGACCGAGATAGGGAAACTCGTTATCCAGGATATAAGAAGCATCAATGGCGTTGTTGAAACAAAAACACTTGCGGAGATTAAGTTATAGGTGATGATATGACAGGTTTTTCTTGGAATTGGGATGTATTTTTTCTAGTATTGCTTGCCTTGCTTGCCCTGTCCCTCATAATATTCGGAATTTTAACCGCATATTTTGGAAGCAACAAAAGCAGGATAGTTGGAGCCAGCTTGTTGGTTGTAGGTTTATTAATAGGAATATTTGTAATACTGGGTTCACATGATGTGTTCGGTGTCAGCTTCATTACGAGAGTCCTTGAGCCCACTGTATTTTACATAATTGCCGCCATCATAGGTGTGGTAATAGGCCTCCTGATATTCCTTGGGGCCATAATGAAAACATAAATTAAATTATTTTAACAAACCCTTAATTTCACTTTCTTCTGAGACAAAATAAATTACATCATTTTCCTCAAATTCATATCCACTTGCCACCGGGAATATATAACTGTCATCCTTCAGCACAGATAATATAATTATTTTATTGAAGACTTTAAGGAAATCAATGATTTTATGGCCGATGTATTTCTCAGGTATTTTTACCGAATAAATTTTTGGCCCATTGCCTGAGGATAGCAATTTCAGAACAAAATCCGGCAGCTTTGGGTTCATTATAGATTTTGATATTACGAGAGCGCTTAATTCATTTAAGGTTATAACCTCGTCTGCACCTGCATTCTTTGCATTGGGCACGTTCTCAGATTTTGCCACCTGCGCGATAATTTCTGCAGATTTGTTTAATTTTCTTATTTGGAAAATATTCAGTATGGTCTTTGCATCTATAAGATTTGGTGGTATATCCGAATTGAAATCACCGGTAACAATAAAACGCTTCGCCTCTGCGGCATTTGCAGCCTCCAGTGTTTTTTCATCCGCCGGATCTCCGGGGGTAAAAAAGACATAATCAGATTTTACCGGGTTTTCCTTCATATTTGCAATCAAGACCAGCGAATCTATTTTTAATTTTCTATTCAGGTAATTTGATATTATATTGCTGGAATAATCATTATAGTTGCATATTACTGTATGATTTTTCATTTTAATCCTCCTTATTCTGTGTTTCAGTTTAACATTGGTCATGTATGCCGCGGTGGATGCCGTAAGTGTACTTACAGTTCCTATACCGGCAAGCATTATTATAATGGCAATTATTCTTCCTGTTAGGTTAACCGGGACAACATCCCCGTATCCAACAGTGGTAACAGTTTGAAAAACAAACCAAATTGCCAGTTCAGGGCTCTTTATCTGGCTTCCCTGTATGTTTATCTGGGAGATGTACTCCAGATACGACCCAATTAAAACTATTATCATCAGAATTAAAACGGTTTTAAACACATTTGAACTGAAAAACCGGCCTAATTTTATGATAATACGTTTTAGTATATTCATCTGCATTAAGATAATATATGCAGATATAAAACATACTATTCTTTATTGATATGTATAAGGATTAATAATATAATTTTATTACGTGATATGGACGCTGAAAAATTTGTGGCTGAGAGCAGGGAAATGATCATATCAAACCTGCATGGAAAGGGCATTCTTGCATGTTCAGGTGGACAGGACAGCACATTGCTTTCAATGATAGCGGCCCCTATTAAAAACATTGAGATTGTTTTCGTTGACACCGGGCTTCTGAGGTTGAATGAGGTGGAAAGGGTCAAATCCCTCTTTGAAAAATTCAGGATACCATATAAGTTGATTGATGCAAAGAAGATTTTTCTGGAGAATCTGAAAGGTGTAACAGACCCGGAAACAAAGAGGAAGATTATAGGAAAAACATTCATTGATGTTTTTCATCAGGAAGCTGTTTCCTACGGCGCAACGTATCTACTCCAGGGAACCATAGCCCCTGACTGGATAGAGAGCGGCGGGCAATCCAGGGATACAATAAAGAGCCATCATAATGTGGGTGGGCTTCCTGAGAATCTGGGATTCAAACTTATTGAGCCTTTAAGGGACCTTTACAAGGATGAGGTCAGAGAAATTTCCAGATATTTCGGATTGCCCGAGGTTATGCCATTTCCGGGTCCGGGACTTGCTATTAGGATTATTGGGGAGGTAACAGAGTACAGGCTTGATATATTAAAAAGGGCAACAGATATACTTGAAACGTCAATAAATGAGAAATATGCTGGGGAGAAGCCATGGCAGTATTTCTGTGTCCTCCTATCTGTAAAATCAACAGGTGTGCACGGTGACCAGAGAACCTACGGGGAAACTGTGGCCATTAGAATGATTGATACTCTGGATGGGATGACAGGCACATTTTCCAGGCCGGACTGGGAGCTCCTATCTGACATATCTGTAAGAATTACGGATGAAATTCCGGAAATAAACAGGGTTGTGTACGATATAACGGATAAACCTCCCGCAACTATAGAATGGGAATAATTATATAATAATTTATAATTCAATAAAAAAGGTAATAATTATGATGGAAGAGCAGTTACTAATACCGGAGGAGGAATATCAGAAATCCGGTGTCCATATAGGAACACAGGTAAAATCAAAGGATATGGATAATTACATATTCAAAATCAGGAACGATGGTTTATATATACTCGATATAAAAAAGACTAACCATGCACTCATAGAGGCAGGTAAAATGCTATCGAGATTCAGACCCGACCAGATACTGGTGGTTGCCCAGAGGCAGTATGCATTTAAACCTGTTGCGAAATTTTCTGAAATAGTTGGTTCTAGTTCTATAATAGGCAGATTTATCCCTGGTACACTTACAAACCCGAATCTCAAAACATACTATGATGCCAAGGTTATACTGATAACGGACCCACTGGCCGATACACAGGCTATGAAGGAGGCAATAAGGATAGGGATACCTGTAATTGCCCTGTGTGATGCCAATAACAAAACAGATTTTGTAGATTTGATAATACCAACGAATAACAAGGGAAGAATGTCCCTTGCAGTCATTTACTGGCTACTTTCCAGGGAAATTTTAAAGAACAGGGGAGATATAAAATCCTACGACGAAATGAAATCAAAAATAGATGATTTTGAGGTACAGATTTAAATGTCCCTCAACCTCTCTATGTAGAGGTATTTTAATTTAGTTCCAATAAAGCCTGCAAGAAGTGTTTTCTTTCTTACACTAACTGATAGCCGTATGGCCCTGCTTATTTTATACCATTCATCGCATTTCATGAGGCTCACCAGAAATTCTGCATGGTCGTTCATGGAATCAGAATAAATCCTGAAATTCTGCCCGTATTTGAAACCACTTTTTACTATGAAATTCCTGTCCACAAGATCCCTGTAAAGCAGATCCTCATCTGAATGTATTTCATCCAGTATATACGCAGATTCAAATCTATTTAATATCCTGGCACCCATGAAATCCTGGCCGAACCACTCAGGTTCCGGGTTTACTGTGTAATAAACATTATTTAGTTTCCCAACACTTCCCTTTACCACATGAGACCTGATGTTGCCTGAGGGGTCAACAGGAGTTGCCCTGAAATATGTTATGCTTTTTTCCTCATCAACGGTAATGAAAATTGCAGGAGAATCCACATATAAAGTGGAAAAACCAATTACGTCTCCCTCTTTGATCAGTATAACTGGAATGCCGAAATTTTCTCCAACCCTCCGGTAATAAAACCTGTTACCATCCCTCTTAACTATGAAACCCTTGGATTTCAATACAGAATATACATAGTATATATACAGATCATCATGGAATACACTGGAAATAATCTCGGACATGCCCATTTTTTCAACGGGAGATATCTTGCCTTTCATGCACAGGTATATGGACTCGCATGGTTCTAGAAACATTTTATCGCCAGATATTTTTCCGGTGTGATACCTATTTAATATCTGTGATGCATCCATGCCTGAAAACTGAAAATGAATATTATTGCATATTATGTCCATTGCATCGTATTATTTACCGGGATTATAAATTTTTGCCAGGGCGTATCCAATAATTTCCTTTAAAATGCTGGAAAAATCGTCCCTGTTACTGTAAATAAAATACACCACGCCATATTCATCTGCCAGTTGAGAGATTTCCGGTTCCCAGAACTGGGATGCGTATCTCATGTCCGCTTTTGTTGCTATGATAAATATTTCCATTTCATCGTTATATTCACTAAGAAATTCCCTGGCATCCTGAAGGCTTTCTGTATCTGTTATATCAACAACAAGGAGGACAAAGGTTGATTTAGAAAGAAATTTCTCATTAAGGGTCTCGTAAGGCATTTCAAGAAATAAGAGATCTATGTCATATTCACTGGACATGAAATTAATATTTACCTTTTTCCTTACAAAGCCCTTGCTGTTTATTGGGGTTGCTGTACTGTATACCGCCTCTGATACAATAGAGCTTTTTCCTGAATTTTTTTTGCCCGTAACAGTAACCTTCCATATTAGCTTTTGAGCCATCATGGATTGAATTAATACCTATTATAAAATATTTTTTTATTTAACTACATATATTTATTGGAATATTTGTTTTCTACAATAAATAATGTGCAATGTTACTTTTCCTTCCGGACAGCTTAGGGGGTTCCATCGTTCAGGTTAAATATCTCCACAGTTAAACTAGAAGTTACAGAATCCCGATTATATCAGATAGTATTTTATGGCCTAGCACACCTAGTAGCCAGCATTTATTATATCATAATGAACTTTAAATATTTCGTAATGATTGGATGTTATGAAATTTGAATTTTCTGACAACATGAAAAATTTGAAGTCCTCTGAAATCAGGGAGCTTTTAAAATATGCGCATGTTCCTGGAATGATATCTTTCGGTGGCGGGCTACCGAATCCGGAAAGTTTCCCTACACAGGAATTAAAGTCAATACTGGATGACATAATGGAAAACTATGCTTCTTCAGCACTGCAGTACGGTGAAACTGAAGGCCTTTCAGAGCTTAAAGAGCAACTGGTTGAGTATCTGAAAAGGGATGAGAACATAAATGTAAAGCCCGAAAATATCATGCTTACCACCGGATCTCAGCAGGCACTGTACGCACTGCCTATGATATTCGCAAATCCAGGAGATTATGTAATAACCGAAGCCCCAACATATGTTGGCATGCTTTCATCGCTCAATGCGAGCCAGGTAAAATCGGTATCTGTTGGGCTCGATGATCAGGGAATGATAGTCAGTGACCTGGAGGTAAGGCTCAAGGATCTTAAATCCAGGGGAATAAAGCCCAGATTCATATACACCATACCAACATTCCAGAATCCTGCAGGGTATACCATGACCCTGGATAGGAGAAAATACCTTCTGGAGCTTGCAGAGCAGTATAATGTCCCAATAATAGAGGATAATCCATACGGAGATTTAAGGTATTCAGGCCAGAAAATACCGACACTGAAGAGCCTTGATAAAAATGATATGGTGTCATACCTGGGCACGTTTTCCAAGATTATGGCTCCCGGGCTAAGGACCGGATTTACAGTGTCACAGACAGAAGTGCTTCAGGAATTTGATAAACTTAAACAGGCCATGGACCTTGCAACAAATTCGTTATCCCAGTATATTGCCTATGAATATATCAGAAAGGGCATAATATACAGGCAGATTCCAAAAACTATAGATCTCTACAGGAGAAAGAGGGATATAATGCTGGAGGCACTGGATGATGAAATGGAGGATGCAACATGGTCCAGGCCCGACGGCGGAATGTTTCTGTGGGTAAAATTAAGCAAGGACATAGACGCACTGAAAATGCTCAAACGTGCAATAAACAATAAAATTGCATATGTTACAGGGTCTGCGTTTTATCACAACGAACCTGAACTTAATACAATGAGGCTCAATTTTACATATTCCAGTGACGAGGATATAAAGGAAGGAGTAAAAAGACTTGCTAAAACAATAAAGGAAGAAAAGCAGTCACTCTGAATAATATTTTATAACAATTCCTTATTAACTTTTTATGGTAACGCTTGTAGGTGGTACATTCAACAGTTTTCACAGGGGGCATGAGGAATTGCTCCGGGCAGCATACAGGACAGGTGAAAGGGTCATTATAGGTGTTACATCCGATGCATATGTAAAATCTCATAAGGAAAGGACTGTTTCATATAGTAGAAGGTTCGCCAGTGTTAAAAAATTCATGGGGAAATTAACAGACAACTACGAAATACATCCTCTTGACTCTGCATTTGGTAATACCCTGGATGTTGAGAAAGCAAATCTCGTTGTTTCTCCAGAAACTTATCACAGCGCCAGAAGGATAAATGAAAAACGCATTGCAGCGGGAAAGGAGCCCTTAAATGTAATTAGAATACCATATGTACTTGCTGAGGATCTTTTTCCAATAAGTTCCTCCCGTATTCTTGATGGGGAATTGACCAGAACAGGCAGAAGACGAGTTCCCGTTAAAATAGCAATTTCTACATGTAACGGCTTAAAAATGAGTGCTGCGGGAGAGTTTGTAAAAACCATTATGAAAAATTATACATTAATACAAAATACGGATTACAGAACAGATAGCGAGCAGCCATTCGGAGAAGATACCATGAGATATGCCACCACAAGGGCGATGTACGGTTTGAAGGATAATGACTACTCAATCGGGATAGAATCCGGGATCTTTTACAACAGGATAAACGACACTTATTATGATTTGCATTACTGTGCCATAATTGACAGATACAGTTATATAACCACCGGATTTGGATCCGGCTTTGAAATGCCTGCAGCAGTCATAGATGCAATCAAGTCCGGAAAAAGCACAAACCAGTTTATAGAAAATATGTATGGTATCAAAAAAATCGGGCACGGTGATGGTATATCCGGCCTGATTTCAGATAGTATGGTCACTAGAAGTAAATTAATTTTTGAGGCTGTCAGGAATGCGTTTATACCAAGAATGCGCCCCGATATCTATGAAAGAGAGTTTTCTCCATGAGACTGTTTTGATGGGCTTTTAGTCCTCGTTCCCTTTGCCGAGAAAAATATGCCCGCGGCAACCATTATTAGGCCTACTATTTCCAGAATTGTTGGTATTTCATTAAGTATGACAAGACTGAATAATACAGAGAGTGCCGGAACAATAAATAAAAATGATGATATTGTTGAGACCCCGTATTTCCTGTTTAAATGTAGAAACGCATAGTATGCCACTGCAGTGCCAGGAATAGCAGTTATCAATATAAGACCTGTAAGCAATGGTGTTAACTGGAAAGTTTTGACAGATGGATTTGCAATACCTGCTATAAGCATTGCCGGCAGAACTGCAAATGCAAACTGATAGAAATTTGTTGTTTCCCTGTCACGCTTTGTGTGGTATTTCATGTAATATATAGTTCCAGCTGCCCACATAATGGCAGCAAGAATTGCTATGACAATTCCGGGCTTCACACCGACCCTGAGAGAATTGGAGAATATAACAAGTATTCCTCCGAAACCTAGGGCTATACCCAGAAACACATATCTGTTATAATGCTCACCAAGGAATATTATAGCCATTAATGTTGATATTATTGGATAGGTGTATATGAGTATGGAGGTAAGTGATGCAGAAATGGTTGTCTCAGCAACAAACCAGAGTTCCATCCATATAAGTACGTCAAGAAGGGATAGTATTATAAGCGGGATAATATCATTACGTGATAATTTTAAATGGAGTTTTGGCCTGAATATTATATAAATAAAAATGAACGAAAATAAGATTCTATAAAACAAAAGGGCGAATGGTGTTGTATAATTCAATGCTATTTTTATCACCGGGTAATTCAGGCCCCATGAGATTGCCATAATCATGAACAAAGCAATGTCTCCCTTTAAACCCATGCATATGAAATTAATAATGGTTAATAAAGGATTTTTTATTCGATTATAATATTTAATAAGATGTATTAGGAATTAAAACACTAAATAATGTTTAAATACACATTTAACATTGATTATATTATGGTAACAAAAGAGGAAGTACTCGAGGCATTAAAAGAGGTATCAGATCCTGAGATAGGTATGGATGTGGTAAACCTGGGACTGGTATACGATGTGGAGATTACTGATAAAAACAGGGTTTACATAAAAATGACAATGACAGCACCAACATGCCCGGTGACTCCATGGATTCTCTCAGAGGCACAGAAATGTGTGGAGAACCTTGCCAATGTAGAGGCAGCAGATATAGAGCTTGTCTGGGACCCGCAGTGGAATCCTGAAATGATGACAGACTATGCAAAGGAACAGTTAAATATGTATTAAAAGGAACAGGCAAAATTATTTAAGCAAAATTAAAACCTTTATATACCCTTTAAATATAAACATACTGATCAATATGAGCGAAATGGAAAAGATAACAATTGAAAACATAGTTGCATCAACCTCACTTGCAGAACATCTGGATTTAAGCAAAATTGCACTGGCACTTGAGGGATCAGAATATGAACCGGAACAGTTCCCGGGATTGATATACAGATTAAAGGATCCGAAGACGGCTGTGCTTATTTTCAGGAGCGGGAAGGTTAACTGCACCGGGGCTAAAAACCTTGAAAATGTTAAAAAAACAATAGATATCATTATTGATAAGCTTAAGAAGGCAAAGATCGATGTGTATGATAACCCGGACATAATTGTTCAAAACATTGTTGCCGTATACGATTTGGAATCTGACCTTAATCTTACAGATATAGCAATGTCCCTTGGACTTGAAAATGTAGAATATGAACCGGAACAGTTCCCGGGGCTTGTATACAGGGTGGAGGAGCCAAAGGTCGTGCTTCTTCTATTCGGATCAGGCAAGGTTGTATGTACCGGCGCCAAGGAAGAAAGTGAAATAGAACAGGCTGTGATAAAGGTTAAAAAGGAACTCCAGAAAGTTGGATTAATATAAATTACCTTTTATTATCTCCCGTAAAAGGGAGGTGGCGTATATACCCCTCCCCAGGGAAAAATTAACCCTATTTTTTTCCAGAACCATAAAATTAAGTGGCAGGACAGACATTACCCTGTAATCCCCGGATGAACCCAGTTTTTGATTGGAAGAAATATCAAAATCTTCTGTGGAAATCATTTCTGATTCCATAACATGCGATTCTATTTCTCCTTCAACACCGCCTGACATTTCCGTATTATAGCCTATCAAAGGCAGGGCTGTCCTTATTCTGCCCTCTTCAGAAAGCCTGTTCAGCTTATCTATATTATACTTTGTGGCCCTTATTAATTCACGTTTATCAGGATTGCAGTAAGAATCCACAGAGTACAGCAGGTCTCCCTCCATAACACTGTACATGCTCCCCGTTAATTTCATCCTTGCACTGAGTATTCTGTTAAAAAGATATGACTGATATGCATGTATAAAAAGGATTGAGAGATTTCTGGGAAAAACACTGAATGCATTATCATATTTTTTTTCACGGGCAATATACCCAAGTAGTGATCGTTCAAAGGTTAAATATTCCGGGAATTCCTTCAATGCAAGTTCTGCATCTTCCGTTTCTCCAAAATGCTTTCTATAATCCTCAACATCAAACTCAGGATCGTATATATAGAGTTTTACAGCCTCTGCATATTTATTCTGTAAAATCAATTTGCCAATCCTGTGGGTGTTTGCCCGTATGCTGCCAAAACGCTGGACTCCGTAGAAATTAGGGAATCCCCTGTTTTCCATGATTTGTTTTACTGTATTATTTATTTTTTCTTCAATACTATCATCGGATTTTATCCCTATTATAAATTGATTTCCCATGAGGTCTCCAAGTTTGATCATACGATCCGTTCGGAAACAGGATAAAATCTCAGCGTCCTTTATGTGTATTTCCCCAATATCCTGTCCGGCAGGTAAGTTTATACAGAAATACTGTGTTGTGATCCCAAGTTTGTCCTTTGTTCCAGCATAGGTTATGCGCTTATTGCTTATATGTAACCTATCCGCCAGGTGCATAAGAAATTTATTGGTATCCCAGTTTGTTAGCCTTATTTTCAGCACAGTATATTTCCCGTCAGGCTTTTGTGGCAACTCTATGGGTATTTCGTTTACAATGAAACTTTCTGGATCATACTTAATTTGGGCCCTGATTCCTGGAGTGGTGGTGGAATAACCCTCTATTCCAATATAAGAATCGTCCATTATACTTCATTCTTTTATAATATATTGAAGTACTGGAAATATGATAATTAATTCAATGTGAATTCCATGGAAATTTTCAGATTATATGATAATATATCTTTTCCAGCAGACCATTGTTTATTCTCTTCATACCCAGTATATGGCTTTCTACCATTTCATTTAAAAGGAATTCCAGTTCATTTTCCACAAGTATCTGTGCACCAATCTTGAGGTAACCCTTCCTGGATCTGTCATCGGTGGTGTACTTGCCAATTATTTCATCGGCTATTTGATCCTGGGTCATCTCACGGTTCTGGAGTACCCTTATAATATCCTCCCGGTCCATGTATCTAAAATGCTGGTAGTTATAAATAGTTTTCATAAAAGATGTTTATAAATATATAACCCCAGAGGAAATATTAAAATTTAAAAAATTTTAAAATATGCTATATTCAGTAAATCCCAGAATTCTGATAATTGGGAGGTTCTGAAACAATTCTAATATCGTGCGGGTGGCTTTCCTTTAGGCCATTGTTGGTAATTTTTACAAATACAGCCTTTTCTCTCAGTTCCTGTATATTAGCTGCGCCTAGATATCCCATTCCGGTCCTTATGCCTCCAATGAACTGGAACAGGTTTTCTGATACCTTTCCCCTGTATGGTACAGATCCTTCTACTCCCTCTGCTATGAATTCACTGTCCCCAAGTTTGCCATACCTATCTGATTTGCCAGCCTTAATCGCGCCTATTGATCCCATTCCACGGTATGCCTTGTATTTTCTCCCGTTGATAATCATTTCTGTTCCAGGGCTCTCCTCTGTGCCTGCCAGGAGTGAGCCTAGCATAACCGTTGATGCTCCAGCTGCCAGTGCCTTGATCATATCACCGGAATACCGTATACCTCCGTCCGCTATGACAGGTATGCCCGATTCTGAAGCCACATCAGCAACATCTGATATTGCAGTAAGCTGAGGCACTCCCACACCTGCAACTATTCTCGTGGTGCATATAGAGCCGGGGCCAATTCCAACACGGAGTCCATCCACCCCTATTGATATGAGATCCTCGGCTGCTTCTGCGGTCGCTATATTGCCTGCAACAATATCTATACTGATTTCCTTCCTTATTTTCTTCAATGATGTGAGGACATTATTGTTATGGGCATGTGCGGTATCTATAACCAGAAAATCTGAACCTGCCTTTTCTAGGTTTATTGCGCGGTCTATATCATAGGCGCCTATGGCAGCACCGACCATTAACTGCCCCTGCTCGTCACGTGAGGCATTGGGAAACTGTTCACGGGTCTTGATATCCTTTGCAGTGATTAACCCCATCAATCTTCCACGGGAATCCACCAGTGGAAGTTTTTCAACCCTGTTCTTATATAGTATGTATTTGGCATCCTCTATGGATACGTTCTGGTCCGCAGTTATAACGTCCCTGGTCATTATATCCTTCACTGCCCCGTTGGAATCTGAGAATTCCAGATCTCTTTTGGTCAGAATACCAATAAGTTTGCCTGAAGAAACTACCGGGAGCCCGGCTATATTTTTGGTTTTCATCAGGGTCCTGGCCACATTTACAGGTGTTTCAGGATCAATGGAAAACACATCCCTTATTACTATGCTCTCCTCTTTTTTAACTTTTTTAATCATTTCTATCTGTTCGTTGGAAGACATGTTTCTGTGTATAACTCCCAGTGCACCATAGCGTGCCATGGCTATTGCCATTGGATCTTCTGTTACTGTATCCATTGGAGAGCTTATTATGGGTATTCCAACCTTGATGTGCCGGGAAAAGCTGCTGGAAACATTTGCATTTTTCGGCTCTATTGAGGAATGCAATGGTTTCAGCAGAACGTCGTCGAATGTATAGCCTTCTTTTAGATTTTGAAACTTTTCTTTAAACATGGAAAAGTAAGACTTATAGACTATTTAAGATTATTCATGAATTTATCGCCTATGCCCGTGCCATATATAACCTGGAAATACAGATGAACCGTAAACAATAAATCCTTTCACCAGGCAATCAATAAAAATTAATGGAAGTATGCATTAATGATACAATGGATTTGATTGAGGACCGTAGAAGCGTACTTGCGTATTTTCAGGAGAAGGGAATCATTGTGACAAAGGATGCCCTTGATAGAATACTTGATTCCAGCATGGGTGAATTGCTTCCACATCTGGTTACAAAGGAGGTCCTGGATGCCGGTTTTCTCACAGTAAATGATGTTTTAAAATTAATAAGGCAGCCTGAACGTAAAAAAATGGATTTTGAGGTATATATGCCGGACATTAAGGCCCATAGCTCAGTGGAGGACTTTCGTGAGATGTTCGTGGACAGATACCAGCGTTTGAGGAGAATTGTTGCCCAGTCTTCAGAAATGAGGGGAACGTACACCATCAAAAGTGCAAAAAAGTCCCAGGGAAAGGTAAAGATTGTTGGTATGGTGTCAGATGTGGGCAGCACAAAAAATGGACATAAAAAACTACTTCTGGAAGACCTGGAAGATAGCATAACAGTTTTCCTTTTGAAGGGAAAGGGGTTAAATAACGAGCTGGTGCTGGAGGATGAAGTTCTCGGTGTTATAGGATCGGTAAGCGCAAATGGAAAGGAACCGGTTCTCTTTGCAGATGAAATTATAAGGCCCGATATACCATATAAAATGATAGACGAACAGAAGAAAGATCCTGTGTTTGTAGCGTCCCTATCTGACATACATGTTGGAAGCAAAACGTTCAGGAAAGATGACTTTCTTAAAATGATCTCCTGGATAAAGGCATCAAGGGATGAGGCATCCAAGCTGAAATATCTAATCTTGAGCGGGGATGTTGTGGATGGTATAGGCGTGTATCCAGGGCAGGATAGAGACCTGGAAATATTAAATCCATATGAACAGTATCAGCAGCTGGCAGAATATGTGAACATGGTTCCGGAGGATATTAATATATTTGTAATGCCCGGAAACCATGATATTGTAAGGCTTGCGGAGCCACAGCCTGTGTTTTCTGAGAAGATAAAGAGTTTTTTTAATTCAAATGTTACACTGCTGCCAAATCCATATAATCTTGTCCTTGAAAATAAGAATGTTCTCGTGTATCACGGGATGTCACTCAATGATATGATAGAACTGGTGCCCGGTGCCAGTTATGCCAGTGTTGGATCTGCCATAGAGGAACTCCTAAAGAGAAGGCACCTGGCTCCCGTATATGGAGGAAAAACTCCCATAATACCATCAAAGAGGGATTACCATGTCATCGAAGAAGTTCCTGATATATTTATAACAGGGCATATCCACTCGTTCTCGCAGGGAAATTACAGGGGTGTAAGGTACATCAACGCCTCCACATGGCAGTCCCAGACAGACTATCAGAAAATGATGAATTTCTCACCGAACCCATCAATAATGACACTTTTTGACCTTAATTCAAAAACACAGATCATAAAGGACTTTAAAGAGTCATAATGTACTTTTAATTATTTCTTCTATTTCTTTCCTAAATGTGTCCATGAAGTCGTTCAATGCCTCCTGCTTTACTCCTGACGGTGCACTCATGATGCCTATCTTTGCAGTTACCTTGGCCATCTTGGCCAGGGAATCATACTCCTTTACCTTTGCCTCCATGAATTCCTCCAGGACCTCAGTGATCTGCTTTTTCAGTTCGTCATCTTCATTTATCTTTTTTCTTATATACTCCTTAATTAAATCCTTGAATACATCATGTATAGCCTCAAAATACATTTCCTCCGATGGCCCGGAATTTATTATATTGCTTATATATTCATTAACGTCCTTTTTCATAATACATTAAGCAATATTGCTAATTAAAGTTTAACAAAAATCATTTATTCAATTCAAAAGTATTAAATAAAAAAGAATGCTCATGTATCTTATGAATAAAAAGATACTGGTAATCGGTATCGCCATGCTTATCGTGGGAATTGCCATGGCAGCAGGAGGAACTGAATATTTTGAGGATTCATTTAAAAGTACATCCAGCACGCATTACACTGAAATTAAGGCAACTGGATTGAACGTATCCGGCAATATAACTGTGAAATCAGGTTATATAGTCATGGTTGACGGTGCTGTATCAAACTCTGGATTGGTGAACTATTCTAGCCTTTCTTCTGTAAAAAATGTAACTGCACTTAATTCAAAGGAACAGAAGGCCAGCGAATCCGATGCTGGACTTGAACTTTTCATAGATTTAAAACCGGGGACATACAGATATGTATACTTTAATAGCACATCCACGCCACCGGAATACGGGCATATAACAGGGTCACAGTTTGATACAATGGCAGCGCTTATCCTCGGAGGGGGTTTTATAGGCATAATTGGTTTTATTGTAATGATCTATGGGGCGATAAAAAAACAGAAGCCAAAGAACCCATATGCAGCCGATGACCCTTACAATATAGATAACATAAAAATATGATTATATTTCTATATATTTAAAAATCTAATATTGATTTCAGTGGTTTGTGAATATTTTTTTTAAATTTATATTTCTGGAACCGTGCTTTCCGAATTCTATTGCCACAAAAAGTAACAGGAACAATGCTGCAACGAATACAGCAACTGCAGCATTCAATGCTTCATTTCCAAGTGTCAGGAAGACAGGGAATATAAATCCTGCCACTGCAGAGAAATTCATGCTGGGTCCAATCTTATCCGCCTCAACATTGAGGTTTCTGCTTATAATTGGAAGCAGGGAATTTACACCCAGACCAAACATGGTGAATATTATGGCAAATGCCAGATTCAGTGTTGCAAAGAATAATACTCCACTGATACCCACTATTATCAGCGATGAAAACAGTGTTTTTTTCAGTGAAAAACGGGCCATCATTGCCGGCAGGAGCAGGTATGCAAATACGGCAACAGAATATGCTGCTATCGACTCTACAAATGATGAGGGCCCAAGATATGATGGAACTATTTCCAGTACATATGCAGGTGTAAATCCGAGAAGGAATATGATAAACACTTTTAATGAAAAATTGAAATGGAATTTCTGCAACATGGGTGATATAACATTATGCTTTCTTGAAAATAATAGTGCCGGGGCGAATATAATTCCTGCTATTGAAACCAGTTCCCATGAGCCCAGTACCATGAAAAAAATAGCACCCAGAAGCCATCCAATGGCCCATCCCCCCATTGTCAGCCCTATTACCTTCCTGTCAGCCGTTATGGAGGATACCTCTATGGATGCTGATGTTGCAAGGCCGAAAAATACGCCTATCATGAACCTGCTTGCAAATAGCTCAGCAAATGTCGTTTCATATCCCATCCCGAATGAAATCAGGGCCATAATGGTAATAGAAAGTAAAGCCAGCCTTGGTACCCCGATTCTACCGGCATATGAATATACAAATGGCGTTACCATCCTTCCAATGAATGGTATCCCCAGAAGTATGAATGATTCTATGTATGAGAAATGAAGGGTCGTCACAATATCCTCTATAAAGAATGCAAAATCCATCAAAAAGAATGTGGCAATAGAATATGAGAATATTGGCAGTATTTTGTTGAATTCTGATTTGGATATATTTAAATTATTTACATGTAAGTTTAACATATAATACGAAATTCGACATTAATATTTATGTGTTATTCTTTATATTATTATTTATATATGAAAAGGGGGAATTAATAATGGCGTTGGGTATCATTACGTTTAGTAAGAGTTTTCATGGATTTCAGGGGCATTTAACACTGCCGCATATAACGGTTGCCCGTTAAGTTCTAGCAATATGTTCAGGCTGATTCCAAAAACCCAACGTTTCGCGGCCTTTACTGAAAATTTGTATGAATAATGGGAATAGTTTTGCATTAATTATTATAATAAATACTATTAGAAATTTATATATAATGAATGCATAATTCGTAAATTTAATACTAAAATAGTAATTGATTTATAAAAGAACAGCATGAGCATTCAATGAATATAGTAGAAAAGATACTGTTTAACCATTCAACAGAACCTGTAAAAACCATTTCCCCAGGAGATATTGCTACGGTCATGGTCGACAGGGCAATAATAGTTGATATGGCTGCGCTCCATCCAGAATTTGTAGAAAATCCACCTTTAAGACCATTTGACCCAGAGAAGATATCACTGGTGTTCGATCATTACGTTCCTGCACCCAGCATAGAAATAGCAAACAGGGTGAACAGATTACGAAAACTCGTTTCCAGGTGGGGAATCAAAGATTTTTTTGATACTGGAAGAGGAGGAATTTCACATGTGCTTGGTGGTGAGCTCGGATGGTTTAAACCGGGAAGCCTTATTGCAAATACAGACTCACATACTATAGCAACAGGTGCGTTCAATACCCTGGGAAGAGGCCTTGGAACTCCAGAGCTCATGAATATAATAGCGACAGGAAAGACCTGGTTCATGGTCGGTGAAACATTAAAGGCAGAGCTAAATGGAAGCGTAAGGAGAGGATCGTCGGCCAAAGATGTGTTTTTCCATATAGCATCTATTACTGGGGACATACCTGGCAAGAATGTTGAATTTGCGGGGACAGGGATAAAAACACTGGGAATGGATGAGAGAAGTGCGATATCAACAATGTGTGCTGAACTCAGTGCTGAATTTGCTGTGTTTCCTCCGGATGATATTCTAAGAAATTATATGGATTCTGCAGGAGTCAGGGACTACCGTGCAATAACACCAGATAGCGATGCGGAATATTTTGATGAGATACATGTAGATATGGAATCTGTTGAGCCAATGGTGGCCATGCCTGACCGAATCATAAACAATGTGAAGCCAGTTTCTGAACTGGGAAGGGTAAACGTGGATGTTGCTGTGGTCGGTTCCTGTGCCAATGGAAGGCTTTCAGATATCAGGGATGTAGCCGAAGTCCTGCGGGGTAAAAAGATAAACAGAAATGTCCGCCTTACAGTTACCCCGGCATCCAGAAAGGTATACATGGAGGCTGAAAGGCTCGGGTATCTCAGTACAATTATAGAGGCAAATGGCCTTGTAACAAATCCGACCTGCGGGGCATGCCTCGGAGGGCACATGGGGGTTGTGGGTGATGGTGATACTGTGATAAGCTCAACAACCAGGAACTTTAAAGGAAGGATGGGGTCCAGCAGGGCAAGCATATACCTTGCATCAGCCAGAACAGTTGCCATATCGGCTCTTTATGGATATATAAAAGGTGATCTTAATGAATAACATAACAGGAAAAGCCTGGGTTTTCGGAGACGATATTAACACTGACCTAATATATCCGCAGATATGCTACACACTTCCAGAAGCCGAAAAACCATTTCATGCCATGGAGGCAAATCGCCCAGGCTGGGCCACTCTGGTAGGGGCAGGTGATATAATAATAGGGGGTAGGAATTTTGGAACCGGATCAAGCAGGCCGGCTGCGGATAATCTTAAGAAGCTTGGCATATCCTGCATTATTGCAGAATCGGTCAATGGCCTTTTCCTGAGAAATGCTGTGAACACCGGAATTATGGCTATTGAAGCCAGTGGCGTGCATGATGTCGTGGATGAGGGGGATACAATTACTGTAGATCTAGAAAATTGTAGAATTACAGATATAACTAATCAGAGGTCGGTTGCCTTCAGGGGGCTACCGCCATTTCTAATGGAAATCATTGAAAACGGAGGTATAATAAACGTACTGCGGGCAAAGGGTTTGCTTGGTAAACCTCTATGATGGTACAGCCTTTATAAGGTTCCCCCTGACCAGGAATATCAATGGCAGGAATATGAGGCCGATTATTCCCATGGCAATCCATGAAACTGTATAGTTATAATCTGAATACAGAACAGTGAATACAACAGGCACGACCACTGCCACCAGAAGCTGCAGTGTATTTACAAATGACAGGGTTAACGAAACAAGATCCCTGCGGGCCAGATACCTGACAAGTGTGTATGTAATGGACATTCCATAGACGGTTATCATTCCTATGGCTATTGCCAGTATTATAATGAGTATATAACTGTGCAAAAATCCTATCGCTATCAGGGACAGTGATAGTACTATATTTATAGCCATGAATGTTCCTATTTTGTGATTGGTCCTGGAAAAATGGTAGCCGCCTATCACACCCCCGAAGAATCCAATTAGGAGATACAGTGCAGATATCCCGCCTGCCAGGTCTGCCGAATAATTTATGGATTCCAGGTAATATACAAAAAACTGTCCTATTATGGTTTCAGCCACCATGGCTGCTATTCCTATGAAGGCGATAAGGATTATAGTTCTGCTGGAGAATACCTTCTTAAAACTGGTGAATATGTCTGATTTGTTTGTTTTTACATTTTTAATATCCCTGAAAAGAATGGTAAGAACAGCGAAAAGTGCCATGGTGGCTACACCTGCTATTATGAATGGGATCCTGTATCCCATATACTGGTCAAGAATGGCCCATCCTATTATGCCAACACCGCCACCCACATTAAACGCACCATTATATATCCCTATATGGAACGCATATTTGTTTTCCGGTACTATTGATGCAAGGAGGCTGAGTGCCGGTGAGAAGAAAAGTGCAGCAGACATTCCTGCGAAAAACCTTGAAATTATAAGTTCTGTAAAATTGTTTGAAAGCCCTGATATAATGGCAAAAACTGATACAAAAAGAAGTCCTATCAGGGATGTTGTCTTATCGCCTATATATGAGGATAGATATCCTCCCAGTACCTGGAAAATCGCTATGCCTATGTAAAATGCGGTTACGAGGGTACCCAGCTGTACAACTGTCAGGTGCATATATGCCTTTATATACACAAGAGCAGGCGCCATGTCCATCCAGTTAAGGGCATACAGAGCCCTGGCAGCATGTACCAAACCAGCTCTGGCACCGTAATTCATTGCCGATAATCTAAATCGCATTTATAAATATATCCCAGAGAAAGAAGAATCAAACATAATATCTTTTCAATTTTTCATAGATATTTTCGTCCTTTATCAGTGCTTTCAATTTGACCAGCACCCTGTCACGATCGTAGTTAAATTTTCTCATGGTTATTGTTTCATTTTCTGTATCTATCACTGCATATGACGGCTTTCCTGAAAAATCCCTCGGCTGCCCGGCACTGCCCGGGTTTATTATCTTATTCCTGTAAACCATCATAAAATGTGTGTGGCCAACCAGTATGTATCTATACTTATCAAAAAACTGCTTATCCCGGAAAACCTTTTCTGCCTCATTTGCAAAGAGATACCCGTCCAGATTGTTATATGGAGATGCATGTACCAGATATGCCAGGCCATTTCCTGTATCCAGTTCATAATTAAGGTGAAATGTTTTCAAGAACTCCATATCGGTTTTACTCAAAAGTTTCATGCTTATGTTTTCCCTGGTATAATCGCTCAATTCCAGCATATCGAAAGAACAGTTGCATGAAGCCCCTGTAAGAACTGCATTATCATGATTTCCCATTATATTTACATCGCTGTTGCTTTTCAGGAAATCCAGAACCTTATCCGGTTCCGGCCCGTAATCAACAGCATCCCCCAGGAAAACCATTTTATCGTATTTCTCATGACTCACCAGTGTTTCCAGGGCATCAAAGTTTCCATGTACATCAGATATCACTAGAAGTTTCATATATCGGTTATCATAATTACATATTTATTATATATGTTAATTTTTACATATGAATAATTATTTATATATAATTTTAATTTTGTATTGAATGGAAAAAATCACAGATCTGAATATTTATAAAATGCTTTCAGATGAAGTAAGGCTTAAAATATTGAAGATGCTATCAATACAAAACATGGCTGTTGGCGAAATAGTTGAAAAAACAGGTATGGATCAACCACTCATTTCCCATAAATTAAAGGAGTTAAGGGAGAACGGTTTAACATTGAGCTACAGATCAGGAAAAAGTATAATATATTCATTATCCAGTGATTCCTTAAAAGAGGTTATTTCTGTGGTTGAATCGGCGGGGAATAAAATCGACTATGTTTGCAACTGCGTTGAATGTAAAGAGAATGATTAATGACATTATTATTTTACCTTTCCCTGCTTATTTTTGCAGTTACACTTCTGATGGTTCTCATCAAACCCAGAAATATCGGAATCGGATATTCAGCAATGGCCGGTGCTGCCGTCACACTGGTTCTGGGTATTTCAACATTAAGAGATATAATACAGGTGTGGGATATAGTATGGAATGCGACATTCACATTCATAGCTGTAATTATCATCTCTCTGATACTTGATGAGGCAGGATTTTTTGAATACATAGCATACAAAATCGCAGTATATTCCAGGGGAGGTGGAAAAAAGCTCTTTATCCTGATAATACTTCTTGGATCACTTATATCCGCTGTTTTTGCCAATGACGGAACAGCGCTTATACTCACGCCTATTGTCTATTCCATACTCTACAGATCAGGCACCCCAAGAGACAGGATCCTGCCCTTCATAATGGCAACAGGCTTCATTGCAGACACATCCAGCATTCCATTTATAGTGAGCAACCTTGTAAACCTGGTCACTGCCGGCTATTTCCATATTACTTTTTCAAGATACACAGAAATCATGATGATTCCTGATGCCGTTTCTATTGCTGCAAGCATACTGGTTCTCTACCTGTATTACAGAAAAACCATAGTTAAGGATTTTCATATTGACATGAACTTTGACCCATCGTCATTTATAAAGGACAGGAGGATATTTACTCTTGCTTTTCCGCTTATAATATTGCTCATGATCCTGTATTTCGTTTCAGGATTCGTGGATGTACCAATTTCATTTATAGCAATTCCATTTGCCGTGTTTTTTTATGTGCTTGCAAGAACCGGCGGGAAAATTGATGCGAATCATGTGGTCAAAATTGCACCCTGGCAGGTGGTGTTCTTCTCCCTGGGGATGTATATAATAGTATTCGGTGTGAGTAATAATGGTCTTGATGGAGTATATATTAGCATACTGAATTACTTTACCATGTTTCCAGGACCTCTGCCGGTAATTTTCAGTGGATTTTTCTTTGCATTAAATGCCACCTTCATGAATAACCTGCCATCTGTTATGATCGGGGATATAGCGATATCCGGCCTTGTACACCCCGGAGCCCTTATGTATGCAAATATTATAGGAAATGATATTGGCCCCAAGTTCACCCCAATCGGTTCACTGGCAACTCTACTGTGGATTTATACCCTGGAAAGAAAAAATGCAATCAAAATTTCCGTGGCATATTACATGAAAACCGGGTTTATACTGGCCGTCCCCGTGCTTTTTATGACCCTGTTATCGCTTTATCTGACATTAATGCTGGGAGGCCCAATCCCATGAGCCATGAAGTAAAACGTTAAATTCGTAGGTAATAATTATCACGTGACGGAGATATAATATGGCACTTGGTAATTTCTGCCCTTAGAAGGTCAAATGATGCGTCTGGCTGGTGGAGATTTATAAGCCAGAAAATTATTTCATTGTGTGTTTAATGAGCTTATAATTGATTTAAGGTCCTCATCCGAATAAACCATGTTGTTGTTCTTTATTTGGGCCAGAATTTTTGATAGCCCACTGTCGTTTAGATTAATGCCCATTGCCCTGAGTTTTTCACGAAGTGCGTGTTTTCCTGAATATTTATCAATTGTAAAGGAACGCTGCATGCCCAGCATCGCCGGATCCATAAATTCATATGTGCTGGCATTGCTGATTATTCCATCCACGTGTACCCCTGACTTGTGGGTAAAAGCGTAGTCGCCTGTAATAGCATAATTTGGAGGCAGTTTTATGCCGCTGTATTCTTCAACTTTCCTGGAGATAGTTTTCATCATTAACAGATTTGCCGCATCTATATTCATATGGTACTTCATAAGCACGGCCATGACCTGGGTGGGTATTATGCCTACCCTCTCTCCGAGGCCATTGACAGTAGTGTGGACTATGCTTGCGCCAGATTCCAGCGCTGCAAGGCCGTTTGCAGGGGCCATCCCCATATCATTATGCCCGTGGAAATCGTATTCAACGCCATTTATATCAGAGATGTTATTGAAAATGAATCTTGTTTTTTCCGGGGTAAGAACTCCCAGTGTATCCGCAATTGACACCCTGTCAGCACCTGCCTCCACAGCAGTTTTTATAATGTTTCTGAGAAAATTTATATCTGTTCTGGATGCATCCTCCGCTGTAAACCTTACAGGAATACCTGTAGAGGCTGCATAGCTTATTGAATCATAAATAATGTCCATGGCCTCAGTCTTGCTTTTATGCGTTTTGTAGCGTAAATGCATGTCACTAACCCCGTAAAAAATAGCAATTCTATCCACGTTCAAGGATGCTGCTGAATCAACATCTGAAGCCACAGCCCTGCTGTGCGCGATTATTTCTGATTTGATAATACCGGATGCTTTCAAATCCATGATCTCCTTTATTGCAGAGTATATATCCTCTGACACCAGTGGATGCCCCGCCTCTATCATGGCCACTTTAGCATCTGAAAGCATTCTGGCAATTTCCACCCTCTGCCTTCTGTTGAAAAGCACACCCGGAGTTTGTTCCCCTTCCCTTAATGTTGAATCTAATATTCCTGCCTTTATAGCCATATTATCAAAAGTATATTAAAAACAAATAAATAAAATTTTCGTATTATTTTTACTAATTTCGTATTAACACTATTCTGATTCTAGAAAAAAGGATTTTAACCAGTTTTTATTACATGAACCATGATACTGGCAGTGGATGGGGGAGGTACTAAAACAGTCGCAATAATAGTTGATGAAAATTCTGGAAAATTAATGGGGGCCGGAGTTTCAGGACCCAGCAATGTAAGGAGTGTTACTGCTGTTACCTCCAGAAAAAATATACTCAAGGCCATAAAAAACGCAGAAAAGATGGCCGGAATGGTTCAGATTTCTGATTCCATTTACGGGATAGCTGGATACGGAGATTCCATAGCTGCGACGGCAGAAATCAATTCTATAATAGAATCAATAGATAAGCTGTCTCCTGCAAATCCTGTAATAACAAACGATGGGGGGGCTGCTGCATATCTAGTCACAATGGGCAATGATGGAATAGTAACTGCAGTAGGCACCGGGTCTGTTGGCGCATATATTAAAGACGGAGTGCTGCACAGGGTCGGAGGATGGAGCTACCTGACTGATGATGCTGCTTCAGGGTACTGGATTGCCAGAAAGGGGCTGGAAATGGCAGAAAAGAGCTATGATGGCTTCATTGAAAAAACCACGCTTATTCAAAAATTTGAGGATTACTTTAAACTGCCATTACGTGACCTTGTTGCTGATATGGAGTCGCATTTCAATAAGAGGATTATGGCTTCACTGGCAATGATAGTTGACAGGGCTGCAATGGAAGGAGATCAAATTTCAAATAATGTCATGGAACTTGCAGCGAAGGAGATAGAAATTATGATAGACGGCATGAAAACAAAATTTGATATTCCTGTTAACACCGGATGCGTTGGAGGAGTTATGCAATCTTCAAAAATAAGTGAACTGCTTACAAATAAATATGAAAATTTAAAAATTTTTTATGGTTACCACGTTGCCATCGGAAATGCAATGCGGCTCATGAATAAACGTGATGAACATACGAGGGATTCCCTTGTTTCACAGCTTGATGAGACAATACCGAAATTATCAAGGACTGAAAAAGATTTATTATTTATCAAATAATATCTTTTTTTAAAAAGATATATATAAATACAATATATGTATTATTAGTGCGATGAAATACCATCTATCTGATATGCTAATACTGGAGCAGGTCTCCACAGAACCTAAAAAACCGTACAGAATAATTAAGGGCATTATTTTAAAATTCCAGATGGATTATAAACCGAGCACCGGTATGATATACCCGGCTATAGATCGCCTGATCCGGGCAGGATTCATAAAAAAAACACCGGAGGGGTTTATAATAACGGAGGCAGGGAAGAAATACCGCAAAGACAACCAGGAAAACTATGATATTCTCACATCAAACTTTATGGATAACAAGCTCTTTTTCAGAAACCTGAGAAAAGCCATAAAAGATTTGATCAACAGCATCAAAGAGGCTGACAAGGAATATATAAAATCGCACCAGGATGAAATAATAGAACAGATAGGCAATATTGCTGAGAAAGTTAGAAAAAGGGGATGAACAGAAAATGGAATACAGTATTGAGATAGATAAATTAACAAAAATATTTAACGGCAAGGTTAAGGCAGTGGATGCTGTTAGCCTTAAAATTAAGAAAGGCGAAATATACGGGTTGCTGGGGCAGAATGGGGCAGGGAAATCAACACTGATAAAAATGCTTACAGGAAGCCTGAAACCAACATCCGGTTCTGCAAAAATTGCCGGCTTTGACCTCATGGACGATTCAATGAAAATCAGGAGGATAACCGGGGTTGTTCCACAGGACCTTACCACGGATGGAGATTTGAGCGGGAGGGAAAATTTGAAGCTTATCGCCGATCTGTATGATATACCTAAGAAAGAGGCACTTGAAAGAATAGATGTTCTCCTTCATATGGTGGATCTTTACGACGTCAGGGATAGACATGCTGAAAATTATTCTGGTGGTATGAGAAAAAGGCTGGAACTTGCCTGCGGGCTAATGAATACTCCTGAAGTCCTGTTTCTTGATGAGCCTACCCTCGGACTTGATGTAACAACCAGGGAACACCTGTGGAAATATATAAGGGCAGTACAGAAAGAGTTCGGAATCACCATAATACTTACCTCACACTATCTGGATGAGGTGGATGCGCTGGCCAATGAACTTTCAATTATAGATCACGGTAAAATTGTGATATCCGGAACATCTGATGAGTTAAAGAAGAGCCTCAAGGGAGATATAATTACCCTGAGGGTTAAATCTAATAAAGAGTATGAAGTGCTTCAGGGTTTCCCGGAGGCAATAGAAATAAAACGCATGGAAACTGGAGATATAAGGATGAAGGTCAATAATTCAGATGAGGTGCTCCCCAAATTGATGAAGTTCCTTTCTGGACACGGTATTTCACCAGAATCGATCAATATAAGGAAACCATCACTGGACGAGGTTTTTATAGAGTATACAGGAAGGAACATTGACTCCGAGGCGGGCAATGTTGACTATGCTAAATTAATGATGACGAGGAGATAAAGATGGGCGGTTTGATTCCCCTTACTGTAAGGGATTTAAAAAGATGGTACAGAAATCCGGTTTCAGCTGTGGTTGGGGTTATCCAACCTATATTCTGGATTGTTCTTTTCGGCAGTGCCTTTGATATAGCCAAATTCGGGGGGGCTGCTTCTTCGGCTTTCTTCGAGGGTGCCCCGGATTATATTACATATCTTATGGGCGGAATACTCACCATAATCGGACTTTTCACCGGCATGTTCTCCGGTGTCAATATAATATGGGACAGGAGGCTGGGAATACTCCAGAGATTCCTGATAGCACCAATTAACAGGGCATCCATAGTATTCTCCAGGATACTTTCATCCGTTGTGAGGATCCTTGTCCAGATAGTTATACTGTTTATAGTTGCCTTCCTTATACCGGACGGGCTCAAGCTTCAGCACGGCATAGACGCTCTGGATATAGTTGTTATAGTTTCTGCGGTGCTTATGATTTCATTTATATTTTCATCGCTTTTCAGCATTATTGCAGTTCGTACCACAAAGATGGAATCAGTATTCGGAATAGTAAACCTGATCAACCTCCCTCTTATGTTTGCAAGCTTTGCAATGTTTCCCCCGGACCTGATGGCTGGATGGCTGGAGCATGTTGCAAGGTACAACCCAGTATCGTGGTCTGCACAGTCCATAAGGATGGTTATTATAAACGGAACTCTTAACTCGGGGCAGGCACACACCGTACTTGTCTATATGATGGGGCTGCTGGCGCTGACCGTTTTTATGCTGGTCATAACATACGTTGTATCAAACAAGGAAATACGGGAATAATCAGTGAATCACTGTCCCATCACATTTTTTATTATAAAGAATATCTTTATACTCGTTTAAGTTAAAACCGTTTACCACGAATATTTTTATTCCTGCCCTTTTGGCTATGGTCAGGGATGTTATGTCCATAAAAACGTTTGTTCCGGCTCCAGTTGAGTTCTGTATGGAAAGGGAAATAGCATCATTATATGATAATTCTGAGTATTTTATCGCATCAGGGTCTGTCTTTGGATCTGCAGAGTATACCCCGTCAACAGAGGTTGCGTTTATAAGTATTTTTGATCCTATTCTCTCTGCAAGGAGGGTTGACACAGTATCTGTTGTATGCCCGGGTTCTGTGCCTCCCATGACAACATATCTGTAATTATGTATCATCTCTGCAGCATCGTTGATTGTTGTGGGGATTTTTGAATTTACGTCATCAAAAAAGGTTGTCATGGCAAGTGCATTTATTCTGGTTGCATTTATGCCTATCTCATCCAGTATGTTGTCATTGACATTATATTTTTTTAAATCAGATATATACGTTCTTGCGAGCTTCCCGCCGCCTACAACTATCCCGAATTTATCGTATGTGGAAATAAGCTTCATTGTTTCAGAAAATTTTTCCATTAGTTCCAGATTAAGCCTATCCTTTGATATTATTGATCCGCCAAGTGATATAACAACACTATTCATTTGATTTCATTAAGGTTAAATATTATTATAAAATTTTCTATAATGGACGACGAGGATTATAAACGCTACGAATTTAGAAAAGCCATGGAGGAGCTGTCTGAACTCCATGGGCGTGGAACGGAATTAATATCACTTTATATTCCTCCCGACAAGCAAATTTCTGATGTTGTACAGTATTTAAGGGAGGAGTTCTCTACATCTTCAAACATAAAATCAAAAACCACCAGGAAGAATGTACTGGGTGCGATAGAATCGATAATGTCCCGATTAAAGTACTATAAACAGCCACCTGAGCATGGCCTGGTCTTCTTTGTGGGGCATGTTGCAACACGAGGGGATCAGACAGAGATGTACACAAAAATTATAGAACCGCCACAGCCAATCCAGACTTTCCTTTATAAATGTGATTCCAGCTTTCACCTGGAGCAGCTCACTGACCAGCTCAGGGAAAAGGAACTGTACGGGCTTATTGTAATAGACCGAAAGGAATCCACAATAGGATTCTTGAAGGGCACAAAAATTGAGGTTGTGGATTACGAGTATTCTCTTGTGCCGAGCAAGCACAGGCAGGGAGGGCAGTCATCGCGAAGGTTTGAGAGGCTTATAGAAATAGCAGCAAATGAGTTCTTCAAAAAAATGGGAGATATAGCAAACAGCACATTCATGCCAGTGATAAAGGATATAATCACCATATTTGTTGGTGGTCCCGGGGCAACCAAGGAGTATTTTATTGAAAAGGATTATCTCAGAAATGAAGTGAAGGAAAAAATAAAGGATCTTTTTGATATAGGATATACTGATGAATCAGGGCTGCGAGAGCTTGTGGAAAAGGCATCAGAATCAATAAAAGACATGCGTATTACACGTGAAAAGGACATAATAAATAGATTTCTCAGGGAAATAAAAAAATCTGATGGCGGACTGGGTGTATACGGTGAGGAGGCAATAGTGAATGCCCTGAAAATGAAGAACCTTGAACTGCTTATAGTGTCAGATAGCATAAGGAAAAGGAAATACTTTTACCGATGCCCCACATGCAATATGGAGAAAACATTTACGTCTGAACCCACTGAACAGCCGGTATGCGATAATGATGGCACACCCATGAACTTTGAAAAGGAGGACGATTTCATAGAAGACCTTTATAAAATGGCTGAAGAGGCTGGAACAAAGGTTGAGATGGTATCAGAGGACAGTGACGAGGGAAGGCTGTTGAAAACGGCTTTCGGTGGAGTTGCAGGTATACTCAGGTATGTCCCGGAAAATCAGATCAGCATGTAATAGACCGGTAAACCTTAAAACCTGGGTACACAATACACTTCAAAAAATAATAAATATAAATTTGCCATAAAAGACGGTGAATCCATTCTTCCTCTTTTTCAAAAAATTTAGGAAGTATTCGAGAAACCACATAATAAAGGCTTCTATTTTATCCGTAGCTGTTATAATTTATTCAGTATTCAGCGAGTTTTATATTGAAAATCCAGTACCCTCAAGTGGCATCCATAACTTATTCACCAGTTTATGGTGGACAATGCAGACAATTACAACCGTGGGTTACGGTGATACTCCTGTTTACGGGCTTTTAGGAAGGACAAATGGAATGGTTATAATGGTGGTGGGCATAGGTTCCCTTGGATACCTTACAGCAGGGATAACCAGCATGCTCATAGATATAAGATTGTCTTCAAAACTAGGTGATAGAATGGCCACTGAAAAAAAGCATATAATCCTGTGCAATTACAATGAAAGCACGAAAAAGGTTCTTGACAAAATAAAGAATGATGGCATAGATATAGTAATCCTTAATGAGAATGAGGTTAAAGGCGATAATGAATATACCTTCGTCAAGGGGAGTTTTTTAAGGGAAAATGACCTTATAAAGGCGGGGATAAAAAAGGCATCCTCTGTGATTATATTCTCCAGGGAGGAGGACAGGGATCAGATGGCAATGGATGCTGAAACAATTTTATCGGCCATGATAATAAGGAAATTGAATCCCAGAATAAGAATAATAGGAGAGATTCTGAACCCGGATAGCCGTATACATGCTTCAGGCTTTATGGACGATATTGTAATAAAAGGAGATGTGTCTTCCATGCTGATATATTCCTCCATAATGATACCCGGAATTCCACAGTTCATAAACGAACTTCTTGCCGGGAATAATATCGGTGAGGAGGATATTGATGAGAGCTATATCAATAAGACATACAGGGAATTTGTATCCGCAATGGAAAAGGACGATAAAATAGTGCTGGGATTCAGAAAGGACGATAAAATAGTGCTGAGAAAAATTTCTGATGAAAAAATAGGTTCTGGGAGTTATATTTTTATAAAAAATTGATTACTGATATAAGCCCATGTCCTCTGTTTTCTTCTTCTCGCTTATATCCCTTCCCATCGTGGCTGCCAGGTCATTGTAGAACTTTACCACATTTTTATCTATTGATGGCCTTATAGATTTCATTGCCCTCAGAAATGCGTCCTGGTTAACCTCTGTGGCATCTGGATTTTCCCGGTATGCCATCATGCCTGCTTCCCTGCAAAGGTTTTCCAGATCAGCACCCACATAGCCATCTGTTCTTCTGGCTATTTCCTGAAGGTTTACATCTTTTGCCAGAGGCATATTCTTTGTGTGGACCTCAAGTATTTTCAATCTCCCCTCCTCTTCTGGTGGTGGTATGTATATAATTTTATCAAATCTGCCAGCCCTCAGCAGTGCAGGGTCTATTATGTCTGGACGGTTTGTTGCAGCTATGACAACTACGCCGTTCAGGACCTCAATGCCATCCATGGAGGTTAAAAGCTGGTTAACAATCCTCTCTGTAACCCCAGAATCCATGGAAGCCCCTCTTCTTGGTGCTATTGAATCTATTTCATCCATGAATATTATGGCAGGTGAAACCTGTTTTGCCTTCTTGAATATTTCCCTGACGGCCTTCTCGCTTTCTCCAACCCATTTTGAAAGTACCTCCGGGCCCTTAACAGATATGAAGTTTGCATTGCTTTCGTTGGCAACAGCCTTGGCCAGAAGTGTTTTTCCTGTTCCCGGTGGGCCGTAAAGAAGGAATCCTTTTGGTGCCCTGATTCCCAGCCTTTTAAATACATCAGGTTTCAGCAACGGAAGTTCAACTGCCTCCCTCAGCTCTGATTTTACAGATTCAAGGCCCCCTATATCTGACCACTTTATGTTCGGGACCTCCACTGTCACCTCTCTTAAGCTGCTGGGTTCAATAGTTTTCAGTGCCTCCATGAAATCATCCTCTGTCACGATCATTTTTTCCAGGACATCTGTTGGAATGGGCTTATCAAGATCGATTTCTGGAAGATAACGCCTCAATGCGTTCATTGCTGATTCCCTGGTAAGTGCCGCCAGGTCAGCCCCAACGAAACCATATGTTATATCTGCTATTCTGCTGAAGAATTCGCTCTGTTTTTCATCATCCATTCCCAGTGGCATTCCTCTTGTATGGATGGCCAGTATCTCCATCCTTCCCTTTTTATCTGGAACCCCTATTACTATTTCCCTGTCAAATCTCCCAGGCCTTCTAAGTGCCGGATCAACAGCATCAAGCCTGTTTGTTGCGCCTATTACTATAACATGTCCACGGTCTTTTAACCCATCCATTAATGTCAAAAGCTGGGCAACAACCCTTCTCTCAACCTCTCCCTGGACATCCTCTCTTTTAGGCGCAATGGAATCAATTTCATCTATGAATATTATGGATGGTTCAGATTCATCTGCCTTCTGGAATATTTCCCTCAATTTTTGCTCGCTCTGTCCGTAATATTTGCTCATTATTTCCGGGCCATTGATAGCATAAAAATTGGCTCCGCTTTCGTTGGCAACAGCCTTTGCTATGAGTGTTTTTCCTGTTCCTGGTGGACCATTGAGCAGGACTCCCTTGGGTGGTGTTATTCCAAGCCGCTCGAAAAGCTCAGGATGTTTCAGTGGGAGTTCTATGATTTCCCTTATTTTGCCCAGCTGATCCGAAAGCCCACCTATATCCTCGTAGCTAACCTTTGTTACCTCCTCAAGAACTTCAGATGCCGGATCCTCCCTTATTTCCACTCTGGTTTCCTCTCCAACCTCCACAGGAATCTTGCTCGGAATTGTTTTTATTACCTTGAAGAGAAGTCCTGTATGGCCTGCGAGAGTTAATCCAGGAACGCTTATGCTGTCCTGTTCTATCAGTGGCCTTCTGATTAAAGCTTTCTGAACAAAATCATCTATGCCCTCACCGAACCTCAATTTCTGATCCTTCCTTATAATTGGTGCAAGGATAACCTTCTTTGCCTCCTCAACCTCAACCTTTTTTACCTTTACCTTGTCTCCTATAGATGCCCCACAGTTGTTTCTCATAACACTGTCTATTCTTACAATACCCTTATTTTCGTCCTCTGGCCTGGACCGAAATACCCTTCCTACGGTTGATCTCACCTTTTCAATGGACACAACGTCCCCTATTTCAACATCAAGATCTAATCGGGATATTTCATCAAGTCTAACTCTGGCCATACCAGGATCGACCGCATTCGCCTCAGCAACCCTGAGAGTGATTCCTTCATTTGGTTTCATGTCCCTATATTTACTAAATAGTATTTTAAAATATTGATATGCCTTTATTATGGAGTGAAAGGGACTGAGAATGGATAGTTTATGTCTTTATTACCTGGAATCATATTACATTAGATAATTAATTTATTTTATGAATTCATGCTATCACTATGGAAGTTACAAAGCGCAGTTATTCCTCATCGGCAAACCTCGGGCCTGGATATGACATACTATCATTGGCCCATATGGCATTTTTTGATTCTGTAACAGTAAAAAAAACAGGAAAATCCGGCATAAAGATCATATCAGATTCCACTCCAGAGAAGCCTGAAAACAATTCTGCAGGACTTGGGGTTATGAAGATTCTGGAGGATGAGGGCATAAATGAAGGCCTTGAAATCAAAATTACAAAGGGTGTTCCTATTGGGCTTGGGCTGGGGAGCAGCGGGGCATCCTCATCTGCAGCAGTAAAGGCAGTGAACGAATTGCTTGAACTTAATATGAGTCCTGATGAAATGGTATACTATTCTATGTACGGGGAAATAGCAGCCTGTGGTTCAGCACATCCCGACAACGTATCATCCGGGATATATGGTGGCCTGACGCTTATAAGTTCAGCCTCCCCGGTTAGGGTAAGGAAGATAAATATAAATTACGATATGAAGCTACTTCTTATAATACCGGAGTCAAGCATAAAGAAAAAAACGCAGCAGGCAAGGTCAATGGTCCCAGATAGGATCAGCATGGCCGATCATGTACTGCATGCATCGAGGATTTCCACCATGCTTTATGGATTCATGAAGGGAGACCGCGATGCCATACGGGAAGGCATGATGGATGACATAGTTGAAAGGTCCAGGGAATCCATGTTCCCATTTTATAGTGACATAAGAAATAAGGCCATTGATGGAAATGCAATATCAACATGCGTTAGCGGTGCTGGGCCATCTATACTGATATTCACAGACCTGAATACAAAAAAGGATGAAATTTTATCTGATGTACAAAAAATAATGGGTTCATATAATTTAAGATACAGTATCAGGGAAACAGCAATCCTGGAGGATTATAATGATTAATGACGGTATTGAGAATATATATGCAAAACCGGTTACATTTCCAATATACCAGACAAGCTCATATATTGTCCCAGAGGGTGAAAAATACCGGTATACTAGAGAATACAACCCCACCGTGGAAAATCTTGGAAGGGAGATAATGCGTATAGAAGGATCTGAGGATTATAATGTATTTTCGTCAGGCATGGGGGCAATAACAACAACGTTGCTGGCACTTTCTCAGCCAGGCGATAGAATACTTACGCATCTTGACACATTTGCCAGATCATACCATTTCATAAAGGAATTCATGGGTAGATGGGGAGTAAGGTCAGATGTGTCCATACCAGGCACAGAGAATATTTTAAGTTCTATAAAGAAGGATACAAAAATTGTTTTTATTGAAAGCGTTACAAATCCAATATTAAGGGTAAATGATATAAAAGCCATATCCGAACGCTGCAATGAGGTGGGTTCACTGCTTATTGTTGATTCCACTGTTCCGACTCCTTATAATATTAAATCCATTAAACTGGGTGCAGACATAGTTATACATAGCTCATCTAAGTTTATTGCTGGCCACAATAATGTTATTTCCGGTCTTGCGGCAGGAAGGAGAGATTTAATGGAAAAAATAGACGCCATGAGAAGAACGCTGGGAACCACACTTGATCCAAATTCTGCATTTCTCACAGAGACAGGCATGAAAACCCTTGATATACGAATGGAAAAAATAAATTCAAATGCAATGAAAATTGCCAGAGGGCTTAAAGACAATAAGTACATAAAAAGGGTTATCTACCCCGGGCTTTCAGAACACCGGGATTACCATACCGCCGTTAAATATATGAAAGGCTATTCCGGAATAGTGTGCTTTGAAATTGGCATGGATGCCATGAAATTTATAGGGAACTTAAAACGTATAATTCCGGCCAATACTATGGGCGGGGTTGACAGCATAGCGTCCATACCCAAAACAATGTCTCACAGGTCTCTAACACCTGATGAACTGAAAATACTGGGAGTGGATGACCATTTTATAAGGCTCTCGGTGGGCATAGAGGAACCTGAAGAAATTCTGGATGACATCAATAATGCACTTTCCCACCAATAATTGATTTTATATATTCCTTTATTGCAGTTTCAGTTTCATGAAAATTTTTGTTGTCTATAATCAAAACATCGCTACCAGATCTTTCCATAGAGTATTTTTCCATTACACTGTAGACTGGAAGCTGCTCAACAAGCCTTTCTCCGGGAGAATTCAGATGCGTATAGTTTATCCTTTCCTTTAACCTTGTACTATGCAAATCCATGTCTGAAATGTGTATATATATCTTTATTATTTTATCCCTGATATCCTCATCAAGCATTTCAGGAATGAAATAAAGTGTCTCCAGTATAAGTGGCTCACCGTTTCTTAATGCCCTCCTGAATATTGCATTAATTCCTGGATACATAGATTTTGACTGCTCTACATAACCTTTTATTATATTTTCATTATTTTTTTCACCGAATGCGGAATATGCACTGTAAACACTTACTTCCATAAGCCCACTTTCTGCATATGGTCTCAGAAACTCCCTCAGGTAGTCTCCTGACAGCACGATATTGATATTGAATTCCCTGCCTATGTATCCAGAAATACTGGTCTTGCCAACACCGGGGATGCCACCGATCAATACAACAGGAATCATGCCTGCAGTATCATGATGGGATTATTAATTTTTGTTAAATTCATGGATTAAATCTATACACATTCCTGTCTAAATTTACCTCTTAAATAATAGGGGACCCAGATATTTGTGAGAGGATTATACCACTTTTAAGCTGTAGGAATTTCAATAAATTTTTAAATGATAAGCTAATATCAATATGATAAATATGGCTACAGAAACATGGGAAGTAAAGGAAAATGCAAGACCTAGAGGATTGGACGGCATATCAGACAAGCAGATAGACTACCACTTTGATTTCCATTATAAGGGATATGTGGCAAAACTCAACGAAATATGGTCAAAATTGCCCAGCGTTGATCTGACCAAAGCCAATCAGAATTACAGTGACCTCAGGGAAATGAAACTGGAAGAAACATTCAATTATGATGGGTCAATGCTTCATGAATACTATTTTGAGTCATTGAACAAGGATCATGTGGCAATGCCGGAATCAGTTAAATCAGCTATAGAGAAAGATTTTGGAAGCTATGAAAACTTTGTTGCCCTTTTCAAGGCAGTTGGAACAGCATTCAGGGGATGGGCACATCTTGTATTTGACCTTAACACAGGCAAACTGAGAGTGCTTGGTGCAGATATACACAATGCATCAGCAATATGGAATGCACTCATGATACTTCCTCTAGATGTGTACGAGCATGCTTACTACACAGACTACGGTGCCAAGAGGGCCCCATACCTGGATGCATTCATGAAGAATGTTGACTGGAAGGTCGTGGAAAAGAGACTTGAGAGAGCCAAAAGAACATACGAAGCCTTCAAAAAGGATTAAAAATATTTTTCATTTTTATGATTAAAGAAGATGAACTATCCATTAAAATAATGGAATCAAAAATTATTTTTGGTAAAAAAATCAATGAAAGGGCCATAGATTTTATAAATATGGGAAAATCCAGAAATGATTCCTTATTCATTGAACTATGCTTCTGCATACTCACTGCGAATACCTCAGCTGAAATGGGAATAAGAACCCAGAGAACAATAATGAATGGCTTTATAGATTATCCGGAGGAAAAACTGAGGGATGAATTAAAAGCTGCAAAATATAGATTCTATAATAAGAGGGCATCATATATTGTGGGTGCCAGGCCTGTTAGGAAAAACATCAAAAAACTCATAGCAGGGATGGATCATTTTTCACTGAGGGAATACCTGGTAAATAATATAAAAGGTGTTGGGTATAAAGAAGCTTCACATTTTCTGAGGAATATCGGCATATTTGATTTTGCAATACTGGATAAGCACATACTAAAACTAATGAAGGATTATGGTTATACTGATAATATTAAGTTAGGGACAAGAAAAGATTACCTGGAAAAGGAGAGGGTTTTCAACTCAATAGCATCTGTTTACGGGCTTGCGCCTGGAATACTGGATCTTTATCTATGGCAGATTGCAACAGGGAAAATACTGAAATAGAATTCAATTATTCAGGGCATACGCCTTTTTTAAATCCTTTTCTGTAGAGTAAAACGATTTGAATCCTTTCGAAATCATAATTGATGATGCATAGGCACTGTTAAGCCCTTTCTTGCAGTAAAAGAAGTAATTTTTGCTTTTATCTCCAGTTTCAGTTATAGAATTCAGACCTTTTAAATCCATGTTAATGGAACCAGGAATATGCCATTTTTCATATTCTGATGGAAGCCTCAAATCTATTATAATGCTGTTTTCAGGTATCCTGTCCATCCTGCTTCCCCGAATTGAGCTAACATAGGAATCTATCTGATCCATTTTGATTGATATTATTTCATGTAAATTGTTTTCAACCGGGAATTTTTCAAGTTCCTGCTTTAAATCCATATAATCTGTATTGATACCTGGGTTTTTTGAAAACAGTGAGCAGAATTCACCTATGGATTCTTCCATATACAATCCCTTAGCCCGGGAATATGAAATTGTTTCCTCCTTGTCAAAACCTATTAATGGCCTGAATATGGGCATTCTTATGTCCATGGAAAGAGATTTCAGGTTTTTTGGTATCTGGGAAGAGACCTGCCCTATTGATTCCCCGGTAACAATTGCATCATAATCAAACTTCCTGGACAGGGCCTCGGCGTACCTGTACAGCAATTCCTTGAAAATTAAATTGGCATATTTCTGTGACGGATGCTGAACGATTTCTGTAATCAGTGAGGATCCATCCATTATGAATATATTCCCATTGTAACCCTTTGAATATTTTGTAAGGAGATTTCTGGCTGATTTCAGCATGAAAATTGTATCAGATGGATGTGCCAGGGAGCAGAAAAGTATGTCTGCAGCCATTCCCCTCTTCATTACCATGTAAGTGGCTACAGGAGAATCGATGCCTCCTGAAAAAAGTGATATCGCCCTGCCCTCAGACCTTAATGGTAGACCTCCTGGCCCACCTATTTTTTCCGTAAATGTATAGAAATTTTTGTCTCTGACCTCTATGAAAAGAGGAGCCTCCGGGTTTTCCAGATTTACACCGGAAGACTTACTGTAAAGAGCATTTCCCACCGCTATTTCCAGTTCCTTTGATGTGAAATTATGTGTTCCTTTTCTGGTAGCACGGACTGCAAAACTTTTCCCTGAAACATAGTTTGAATAATATTCCACACATTTTGAAACTATATCCTCTATAGTGTTAAATGTATATTCACGGGCAGGAGAAAAGGACCTGATACCGAAAATATGTGGTAAAAGTTCTAAGAATAAACTTTCTTCCGAATACAGATATATTCGCCCGTCGCTTTTTTTATATTTTAAACCAAAATTTTCTGGAAGTGATGAAATTATATTCTCCATAAGGGTTTTTTCCATCATTCTCCTAGTCTTGTTTCCCTTCAACCCTATCTCGGAATACCTGACAATAAACATTGTTTACATATCTTTAATTTCTATTTATGTGTTACTTTCAAAAAGTATCGCTAAAATATTTAATAGATAAGGTTATGAGACCTCATGGAAACAATAAAGATAGCAGGATTTGGAGGAAGCTTGAGAAAAGAGTCGTATAACAGGTATTTACTGGAAAACGCTGTGAATTTAATGCCAGAAAATTCTGAATTGAAAATACTGGACATCAAGAATTTCCCCCTTATGAACCAGGATGAGGAGAATAACTACCCAGAAAACGTTAAAAACTTCAAGAAGCAGGTCAGGGATGCAGATGGCCTGCTCATAGTAACACCTGAATACAACTATTCAGTTCCGGGATATCTGAAAAATGTACTTGATGTTGCGTCGAGGCCCTATGGAGATAACCCCTTTGAGGGAAAGCCTGTGGCTATAATGAGTGCATCCATAGGCATGCTGGGAGGTTCCAGGGCACAGTACCATCTCAGGCAGAGCTGTGTGTTTCTAAATATGATTCCAGTAAATATGCCTGAGGTATTTGTTACATTTGCACAGCAAAAATTCGATGAAAATGGAAAACTGACAGATGATATGACGGCTAAATTTGCCGGGCAGTTGCTGAATAACCTGGTAAATCTGGCAAGGGATATTAAAAAGATCCGCCATTAATTTTTATTTTTCCTAAAAAATATACTTTAGCTGGAAATTGATGGAGTCAAATTTAATAACTTTATAAATATTATTTATAAAATGATAATAATCAAGCTCGGTGGAAGTGTAATTACACAGAAGTCAGAATACAAATCCTTTAACGGGGCTGTTGTTGAAAGAATAGTTAAAACACTTAAGGGCATGAATGATGAAATGATTATCGTACATGGAGGCGGGTCCTTCGGGCATATAAAAGCCAAAGAGTATGGGCTGCCAGGCTATGCAGGTAAGGAAACCATAATGGGCATGAATATTGTCCATAACGATATGGTGGAACTGAACCTCAAAATCTCTGAAATATTATATAATAACGGCATTTACAATGTTCCACTTCCAGTATCCTCACTTGTTTATGATAACAAAAAAAATTATGCTGTATTCAAAAGATACCTTCAGCTGGGCATAACACCGGTATCCTATGGGGATACATACATTCATGGGAAAAAAATAGGCATATACTCAGGTGATAACATAGCATATGATGTTGCAAGAAGATTTCACCCCTCTGCAGTTGTATTCTTTTCGGATGTGGATGGCATTTATGATAAAAACCCCAAGACCAATCCAGATGCCAGGCTTTTGACACATATTAAAGGGGAATTCCAGCACGATGAGATGATAACAGATGTAACTGGAGGCATAATGAATAAATACACAAAGATGAAAAGCATTTCTGACCTGGGTATACCCGTATATCTGATAAATGGGCTATATCCAGAACGAATATATAATATAGGGAAGAATAATTTTACCGGAACGGTGGTCTGAATGATAGAAAATAGAAAGGAAGAACATATTAATATTGCTGAAAATATGAACGTTACATCCGAGCATAATTTCTGGGATGACATAAGGCTGATTCACAGGGCATTGCCAGAAGTTGATTATGATTCTATAGATACAGGAATAGATTTTCTGGGAACCCATTTTAATTACCCATTTATGATCTCCTCCATGACCGGAGGGACTGAAAAGGCAAGAAAAATCAATGCTAACCTTGCAAGGGCGGCAGAGGAGTTTCATATAGGAATGGGTGTGGGAAGCATGAGGGCCGCCATTGAAAAAAAGGATATTGCCAGTACATTTTCAGTAATAAACGATTTTAATGTTCCTGCAAAGTTTGCAAATATCGGCGCACCCCAGCTCATAGGCCAGGATAAACCTCCTATTTCAGATAGGGATATTGAATATATATTCAATTTAATAAATGCAAAATATCTCATAGTGCATTTCAATTTTCTACAGGAGATGGTACAGCCAGAGGGAGACAGAAATGCAAAGGGAGTGCTATCAAGGTTAAAGGAAATTGCAAAATCATATCCGGTAATTGCCAAGGAAACTGGAAGTGGGTTTTCCAGGGAGGATGCCCTGGAGCTCAGGGATGCGGGTGTAAAGGCAATAGATGTGGGTGGACTGGGTGGCACTTCCTTCGCTGCTATTGAGTATTACAGGGCAGAAAAAATACAGAATAGGGAAAAAATGCACACCGGCAAAACCTTCTGGAACTGGGGGATACCTTCACCTGCCTCTATCAAATTCTGTTCAGTGGGCATTCCGATAATAGGAAGCGGAGGAATAAGAAATGGAGAGGATATTGTAAAATCAATAATCATGGGTGCGGATATGGGTGCCATGGCCAGGAATTTTTTGAAGGCAGCAGATACATCATATGAGGAGTTAAAATTCGAGGTAAACAACATAATAAAGGATATAAAAATTTCAATGTTCCTGTCTGCGGCTAAAAATATTTCCGATTTGAAAAGCAAAAAATATATAGTGTTTGATCCATTATATTCGTGGCTTGAGCAGGGTGATTAAATGGAAGAAATAAAGACAGAGGCCAGATGCCCGAATTGCAATGAATTCTTATTTTACCTTGAGGCAGATAATGATATACCCTATGAGGGAAAAATAACAATACACACATACCTGTGCAGGAATTGCAGTTACAGGAACGTTACAATTGAACGGCATGACCGTGATTCCCCAAAGATTATCAAATTCAAAATTAAAAATAAGAACGACCTTAAAACCATAGTTTACAGGTCTCCTGATGCCAGTGTACAGATACCAGAACTTGATGCGGAGATCTCTCCAGGGATAGCATCCAAGGGTTATATTACAACCGTTGAGGGAATTTTAACCAGCATAAGGGAGAAGCTTACCATAATGGGTGATGGAGAGGATGTAAATTATCTGAGGCAGAGAATTGACGGGATTCTCAGCGGTGCTGAGGAAAAGATTACAATAATTATAGACGATGATTCTGGCAAGAGCAGGATAAATAGCGGCAGGGTTGAAGTAATTTCAAAAGAATGACATTTTATTTTTATGGGAAGTTTAATATATAGTTATTCTTATCCATTTTTATGATTGCAATTACCAACCTCACAAAAACATTCAAAAATTTCAAGGCTGTTAATAACCTCAATATGGAAATTAACAATGGGGAGATCCTTGGCCTTGCGGGATTAAACGGAGCAGGGAAAAGCACAACAATCAGGGCTACAGCAGGAATTATTTTCCCGACATCAGGGAAAGTTATAGTTGATGATTTGGACATGGTAAAAGATAAGGCAAATGCATCAAAACATATAGGGTGGGTACCTGAACTACCTACCTTTCAGCCAGATTCAAGGCCCATACCTCTTCTGAAATACTATGCGGGATTTTATGGGATAAAATCAGAAGATGCGGAAAAGGAGATCGTTGAACTTATGAAAAAGTTTGACATATATGCATATCGGGATAAAAAGTTGAAATATTATTCCCAGGGAATGAAAAAGAGGTTTTCTCTTGTAGCAGCAATGATGGGCAATCCCGATAATTTTCTTTTCGACGAGACCCTTAATGGACTCGATCCCCAGGGTGTAAGGGAAGTGCGTGATTTTATAATAGAACTCAAAAAACAGGGAAAATCCATCCTGCTTTCTTCACATATACTATCAGAATTGCAGAATGTTGCCGACAGGATAGCCATAGTGAAGAATGGTACTATAATTAAGGTACTGACAAGAGATAACCTGAAAAATCTAGGAACAACTGGAATAAAAATCCATGTTAAGAATCCAGACGATAAATTGAATGGGATTCTTGCAAATTTTGGGGATACCGAATCTGATGGGTATTATTATGTGATAAAAAATAATGTAAATACTGACCCTGCTGAATTAAACCATGAACTTGTCACGGCAAATTATAAAGTTGATTATATCAGCATGGAAAACGAAACACTTGAAGACTATTTTCTTAATATGGTGAGGTAAAATGAACGGTTTTTTATACGATATTAAAAGAACTTTGAGTGGCAAATTTACCATTATACTAATTGTTCTTCTGGTTCTTATTACAGTTGCAACTGCCTATGGTGCAGGTATTTCCTCTGACACTGCTGCACCTGCACAGACCGATCTGGTTTTGCCATATGTAAATGATACAGGCGGGGTCATACATGTAAGTGATTATGTTATAAACGGATATGGCCAGCCTGTCAGTGGTTTAAGCATTACATCCTCTATTGGAAATGCTTCCATAAATACTATAGAAAATTACACAGGAAGCTCAAATGATCATGGATACCTGAATTTTACGGTACATTCAAATGCCTCCAATTTTTATTATATTTACACTGATAAATATACAAATGGAAATCCGGCAGCGTATCATAATAATGAAATAGGTTATTATAATGGTAAAATGGGTCAGTCCGATAGTTATTCTACAATAGATCCATGTTACAGTACATATTTTAATTATTCCTTTGAACCCATATACGCTGTAATTTTAAAGGATAAAGCAAACCCTTCACAGATAAGCACAATGGTTTACGTGCCCTATATTAATTCCTCTATAAACAACCAACCCCTATCCATTTCCTATAATATATCAACAGCATCTGCGGGAGTTAATGCTAATAATGCTGGTAGCGGGAATGTCACTGAAATGACACATCCAGGAGTGCTTATCATTACACCGTCTTTGACCACAAAAGATCTGGATAAAAATGTAAATTTCTTTATAAACAATAAAACAGAACAGGTTGTACCGACCGTGTCTTACATATACACGTATATTAAACCAGGAGTTGCATTGCAGAATGAGTTAGCCATATACTTTGGCATACTATTAATTCCAATTATGAGCATATTCTCGGCTTACTTTTATTATAGTAAGGATAAGACTTCAGGCGTGCTTGAATCTATAATAGCCAGGCCCATTACAAAGGGAAAATTGATGATATCCAGATTTACCGGAAATTCTGTAAGTTTCCTTGTGGGACTTCTAATATCCTTCGGACTTGCCGATGTTATACTGAAGCACTATACAGGTGTGTATATATCCCCAGGTACCTTTGCAACAATGCTAATTGGATATCTTGTCGAGGCAATAGGTTTTGCAGGATTAATGTATTTAATAACACAATTTGAGAAAACGCAGGGGCAAATACTGGGCACTGGTATTGGTTTGTTATTCATTCTCGGTTTTATGTGGACAACGTTATCAGAGGCATTATTGTTCTTATTACATATACAATCAATCACGCATCTTTTGAAAAATCTTCTGATACTGGATTCAATTTCACCTTCCTACTATCCTGATATCATAGCAGATTATCACCTGGGTGTATATAGTGGTTTGAGTGCCTCCAGTGTCGGAATAAATATTTACTCTGTGGTCCTAATAGGACTTGCATGGGTACTGATACCATCACTCCTCGCCCTTTACTTTGCAGGGAAGCGTGATTGAATTTATTTTACTTTATAATTTTTGTAACAACATTAAATTTTTATAAATGTTTTAGCAATAAATAATTTTAAATAAGTTATTTCAATCAGGAAATAAGGATATTTATGATAACTGACGCAGATGCTATTTTGGCTTTAGCCGCTTCTATTGCCATCGCCGGTGGATTGATAGGGACGGGTATGGCACAGCAGGGTATTGGGGCAGCTGGTATGGGTATAATAGCCGAGAAACCTGAAAAATTTGGACAGGTTCTGTTCTTCTTTGTTATACCGGAAACGCTATGGATTATAGGTTTTGTTCTGGGAATTATATTACTGCTTCATGTAATATGAAAATGGATTTTTATGTCTCTTGAAAATATTTTAAATGAAATAGAAAGCTCTACTGAAACGGAATTAAAGCAGATTAGGGATGAGTATACAGAAAAGATGACAAGTATTACCATGGCCTGCAATGATAAACTCTCGAGAATAAAACAGGATTACACAGTAAAATCAGAGAACGACATAAAAAACATTATAAGGCAATCTGAGGATTCGATAAAACTCCAGTCAAAGAAAATTATTGATGACAGAAAGAAAGAGATCCTTAATAACACCATGCAGCGATTAAAATCCTATGTTGTATCTCTGAATAAATCCTCCAACTATCCGGAACTTCTGAAAGCCATGTTAATCGAATCTGAAAAGGAACTTGGAAAAAAATTCACAGTTTACTGCTCAGAAAACGATAAAGATAAACTGGAAAGCCTTAAGTTTTCAGACTCGGTAAAATTTGAAGTAGATAAAACTATCAAATCAGGAATATTATCTAGAAGTGAGGATGGGAAAAAAGAAGCAGACATGAGATTAACCAGCATATTTGATTCCATTTCATATGACATAGAAACATACCTCTATGAGAATATAAAATAGTGGTGATTCTTATAAACACTACATATTCAGGAAGTTATGGGAGGCTAAAAGTTCATTTTGGTGACTATCTTAGTGATGAGTTTGTAAAATCACTGCTGGAACTTGATATAAAGGATATAAGATTAAAACTATATGAAAAAAGCTACCGAGAGGATATTGATAAGGCTACGTCTTTAAGTGATGACGACACCCAGATAATTTTAACTGCAATAAACCGGCATGTGGTAAAAAATTCCAAGCTTGCATTATTTGCCATTCCACCGTCTATGAAATCCTTTATGAAAACATATGTCTCCAAATGGGATATAGAAACCATAAAGGCAATTATAACCTCAAAGATAATACATCATGAGATAAAGCCCGGTGATGGTTTTATAATGAGCTTTAGGGACATCCCAATGGGAATATTTGCAGGCAATCTAACCAGTGATGATTTCAGGGTATTGCTGGAGAAAAATGATGTGGACTCGGTGATTAATTATCTATTAAATTTTGGTTATAACTATCTTTTAAAGGATCTTGAAGAATATAAAAAGACTGGAGATACATCAATGCTGCTTTCTTCTATGGATTTCAGGTATTATAATGATTTAATTGAAAGGGCATTGTTCTATAACGGAGACGAGGGGCAGATCATAAAATACATTAAAAGCGTAATTGACTTAAAAAATATAATGACACTTGCCAAGGCACTTGAGCTGAAGGTAGATTATGAAAAGATAGAAAAGAGCATTATAGAAAATGGCAATTATTCCAAGCAGGCACTTGCTGATATTTTCCGGTCTGGTGATGTTGTTGAACTGCTTTCTGTATTCAAGAATTTTAACATAAGTGAATCAATTGATTATTATAGGGAAAATAGAAATTTGAGTTTCTTTGAGGCTTCAATGAGAAATGCACTGTATCAGCAGTACGTTCCTGTGATGCTTAGCGACACAGCCTCCCAGTATATATTTGCATATATCCTGGCGGCAGAGAGGGAAAGGGACAATCTAAGAGCAATTGTAATTGGCAAGTCATATAATCTTGATAGTAATATAATAGAGAGGATGCTGATATAAATGTCCAGTCTTTGCATTATCGGAGAAAAAGAACTAATTACGGGGTTCAAGCTTGTTGGGGTTAATGATACCTTCATAGCAGACCCTGCAGATGGGACTAAATTGCTCAGGGAATTATATAAATCTAAAAAATATAATGTAATATTAGCATCACAGTCCTTCCAGAAAAATTTAAAGGTTGATGAAATAAATGAGTATGCTGGTTCAATGGACCCACTTGTAATATTTATTCCTATCCCGGGAATTAAAGAGGAAGAATCGGTATATGACCTTGCAAAAAGGATATTGGGAATTGATATTGGTGATTGAATGAAAAATAATGGAAAAATATACAGTATATCCGGCCCTGTTGTGACAGCGACAGATCTTGATGGAAAGATGTTTGATGTGGTGCGTGTGGGTAATCTGGGCCTTGTTGGCGAGGTAATAAAGATAGTTGGAAACAGATTTACCATTCAGGTATATGAGGATACCAGTGGGCTTAAGCCAGGGGAACCGGTAATATCTACAGGCAAGCCACTATCCGTTGAACTCGGCCCTGGACTTTTGAAATCCATCTATGATGGGATACAGAGACCCCTGGATATTATACAGTCAGAAACAGGTGACTTCATAGTTAGAGGCGCAAGTGCCCCTCCACTGGATGAGAAAAAGGAGTGGGATTTTCAGCCCGTTTTGAAAGAGGGTGATGAGGTTGAAGAAGGTTATATACTTGGCACAGTGAAGGAAACCGATATAATTACCCACAAAATAATGGTCCCATACAAAGTTAATGGTGTGATAAAATCTATTAAGGCTGGAAAATTCAGGGTATCAGATACGGTATGTACAATTCAGTCAGAAAATAAGGTCGTGGAGGTAAAGTTAAAGCAGATATGGCCAGTAAGGCAGGCGAGAAAGGTTTTCCTGAAATTCGCACCTGAAATCCCACTTATCACAGGACAGAGGGTAATAGACTCATTTTTCCCTGTGGCAAAGGGAGGAACAGTGGCAGTACCAGGTCCTTTCGGGTCTGGAAAGACAGTAATTCAGCATCAGCTCTCAAAATGGTCCGATGCAGATATAACAGTTTATGTAGGATGTGGTGAGAGAGGCAATGAAATGACAGAGATACTTACAACATTTCCTGAATTGCAGGACCCGAAAAGCGGTAAGCCCCTGATGGAAAAAACAATTTTAATAGCAAATACCTCTAATATGCCCGTAGCAGCCAGAGAGGCTAGTATTTATACAGGAGTTACCATAGCAGAATATTACAGAGATATGGGTTACGATGTGGCCCTCATGGCGGATTCAACAAGCAGATGGGCAGAGGCCTTAAGGGAAATATCTGGAAGGCTTGAGGAAATGCCAGGAGAGGAGGGTTACCCAGCATATCTTGGCAGAAGAATATCTGAATTCTATGAAAGATCCGGGAATGCCCAGATAATTCCGCAGGATAAAAGAACAGGGTCAATCACCCTAATAGGTGCTGTTTCACCACCAGGTGGTGACCTGTCTGATCCGGTTGTTCAGAATACATTAAGGGTTACACGTGTGTTCTGGGCACTGGACTCTTCTCTTGCCTCAAGAAGGCATTTCCCATCTATCAACTGGCTCAACAGTTACTCGCTTTACCTTGATTCCCTTTCCGGCTGGTTTAAATCAAATATAAATCCGGAATGGCCACAGATGCATGCACTGATGATGGGCATACTTCAGAAAGAATCGGAATTGCAGGAGATAGTCCAGCTCGTAGGATATGACTCACTTCCGGAAAAGCAGAAGAACGTTCTGGATATTGCCAAGATTATCAGAGAGGATTTTCTGCAGCAGAATGCTTTTGATGATACAGATACATACTGTTCAATAAATAAGCAGTATGAAATGCTGATGATTATTAAAACACTGAATGAAATGCAGGAAAAATCCATAGATGCTGGATTAAAAGTCACACAGACAGCAACATTGCCGGTTAGAATGAAAATATCAAGAATGAAAGAAATCAAGGAAGAAGATTTTAATAAGTTTTACAATGATGTTATAAAGGAAATAAATAATGAATATAACAATATAATGGAGAGTGTTGAAAGTGTCTGATATTATATATAAATCCATTTCACAAATTAACGGTCCGCTTCTATTTGTGGACAATGTAAAAAATGCCTCATACAACGAGATTGTAAATGTCATACTTGATAATGGTGAAAGGGTGAAAGGGCAGGTCCTGGAGACAAGAAACGGTATTGCGGTTGTACAGGTTTACGGATCAACAACCAGTATGAGCCCGGACAGCACAGGGGTGTCTTTTACAGGGGACACATTCAAACTTCCTGTATCAGATGACATGCTTGGGAGGATATTCAATGGATTCGGTGAACCTATAGATAAGGGGCCAAAAATTTATTCAAGGGAGAAGGTAGATATAACTGGAGCAGCAATAAATCCATATTCCAGGGAAGAACCCAGTGAATTCATAGAAACAGGTATATCTACAATAGATGGGATGAATACTCTGGTCATGGGCCAGAAACTGCCAATATTTTCAGGTGCAGGGTTATCCCACAACAGGCTTGCAACGCAGATTGCAAGACAGGCTAAAACATTGAACGGAAATGAAAAATTTGGTGTTGTATTCGGTGCAATAGGGATAACAAGCGAGGAGGCCAATTACTTCATGAAACAGTTCGAAAATTCTGGGGCTCTATCAGAATCTGTAATATTTCTAAATCTGGCATCCGATCCATCCATGGACAGAATTATCCTTCCAAGGGTTGCATTGACAACTGCCGAATATATGGCATATGAAAAGGATATGAATATGCTGGTCATACTTACAGATATGACCAATTACTGCGAGGCTTTAAGGGAAATATCCTCATCAAGGGAGGAAATACCCGGAAGAAGGGGATATCCTGGGTACATGTATACTGATCTCAGCACAATATATGAAAGGGCAGGAAAGATAAAGGGAAGAAAGGGTTCCATAACACAGATACCAATACTTACAATGCCGGGAGATGATATAACAAATCCGGTGCCTGATCTAACAGGTTATATAACAGAAGGTCAAATCACGCTTTCAAGAGATCTTAACAGGAAAAATATATACCCGGAGGTGGATGTTCTTTCTTCACTTTCAAGGCTAATGAATCAGGGAATAGGTGCAGACCACACCAGAGAAGATCATAGAGGCCTCGCAGATCAGCTCTATGCATCATATGCAAAGGGAAAGGATGCCAGGGCGCTGAGCGAGATTGTGGGGGAAGAAGCATTGAGCGATTCGGATAAAAAATACCTTCAATTTGCTGAAGATTTTGAGAACAAATATGTGAATCAGGAAAATACAGACAGGTCAATTACAGAGACACTAAACCTTGGATGGGATATGCTTTCAATACTTCCAAAGGAGGAAATGAAAAAGGTAAAATCCGCTCATATACAGAAATATGGAAAGTGGGAGAACTAATGGCAAATAACATCAGATTGACCAGGATTGAATTAATAAATACGAAAAAAAGGGTAAAGGTAGCTTCTAGAGGACTTGAACTTCTTAAAATGAAAAGGCAATCCCTGGTTATGGAATTTTTCAAAATAAGCAATGAAATAAAGGGCCTTAAGGAAAATATCAAGAATGATATAAAAAATGGTTTAAATGCTATTAGAATGGCTGAGGTTATTGATGGCACACTGGAAATTGAGAGGATATCATACATGTTCTCCTCACCGGAAATAAAAATAGGTGGAAAGAACATTATGGGTGTAAAAATTCCAGAAATGTCAGCAGAAATTGGAAAAAAAATAATGGACAGCCAGTATATGGCTACTTCTGTTCCCGCATCCATATATGATGCAATGATTATTTTCGACAGAATATTCAATGAACTTTTGGTAGTTGCACAGAAAGAATCATCCATGAGGAAACTGCTGAATGAAATAGACAAAACAAACAGGAGGTCCAATGCCATTGAAAATATTATGATACCAAGATTCCGTTCAAATCTAAAAATAATAAGGGAACATCTTGATGAGATGGAAAGGGATTCGTTTTCAACACTTAAATTTGTGAAAAACCATGTGGTGGCAGGGCAGGATGAATAATATAGATAAATTTAAAAAAATTAGGAAAATCATGCTTATGGTTAATATAACAATGGCAATAGTATTTATTGCCATAATTATTATGGTGATATATAAATGACTGAGATAGATGAGTTAAAGGTAATCAGGGACAGGGAAAATGCCAAAAAGAAAGCTATTCAGGATTTAAAAAATGAAATGGAGAAACAGCTGGCAGAGAAGATTGCAGAGTGCAATGAAAAATCTAAAAATGTTGAAAATCAGATTATAAATGATTACAATAAGGGCCTTGAAGAAATAAAGGAGGCAGAAAATAAAAAAATGATAGATGCACTTGATACACAGAAAGCGAGGGCCCAGGTTATGAAGATAGACCTGAAGGAACGTGAAATGGAAGAAATGGTATACGAAACAATATTAAAATATATCAAAAAAAGTGATTGAATGCTAAAGCCCGTAAAGATGGTAAAGATCAGGGTTATCGGCCTGAATACATACAAAAGCACCATAATAGATGATATGCACGACCTGAATGTAATTCAGATTGAAAATACAGATCAGGAGGTTGCAAAAATATTCAACGTCCCAATTTCAAACAGCAACTATAAAATGCTTGCTGATAATTTATCTAAATTCAGGGGATTTTTATCCATTCTTCCAGAAAGGCCTGTAAGGGAAAAAAAGTATTTTTCATCGCAGGAGGAACTTTTAGACAGCATATCAAAAATAACCATAGCTGGAGAACTTTCCAGGCTCAAGGATGATGATGACAGGTATAATTCCGTAATAAGGGAAAGCCAGACTATTTTAAAGCCACTTGAGATTATATCAGGATTCGGGGAAGACCTGTCCATACTCAACAATGATTATGTGGAAAGCTTCATTATAGAAAGCAACCAGGAGAATAATAACCTAAGAACTGATTATTCAGTTGTCACCGATATGGGAAATGGGTATTCCATTGTTACAATCAACAGGAAAAATGAACCTGAATTTCTTTCATTGATTTCTTCAAAAACATATGGAATTATGAAAGTTCCTGAATTAAATGGCACAGTAAAAGATAATATTGCGACACAAAATAAAATTATAACAGAGGCAAGGGAATACCTCAGTGGAATAGCCTCTTCTTTAAATGCCCTTTCAGATAAATATTATGAAACCATAGCACAGATAACAGAACAGCTTGAAATATATGTCAAGGAGGAAGAAATACTTAGCAATATAGCATCATCTGAAAATGCATTTGCAATGGAAGGTTGGATTCCAGCATCAGAGTATGATAATGTTTCCAGTGTACTAAATAAGGATTCGAATAACACTGTGATGATAAAAGTTATAGAAACAAAAGAGGATCCGCCCACAAAGCTATCCAACCCAAAGCATTTCAAGATATTTGAATTCTTCATAAGATTTTATTCGCTCCCTGAGGAGTATGAATTTGATCCTACACTTATATTCGCACTCGTTTTCCCCGTCTTCTTTGGATTAATGGTTGGAGATGCTGGTTACGGCCTTGTGATATTGCTTGTATCACTTTTCATAATACACAGAATAGATCACCCACCGGCAAAAAGCCATATTCCTAAAAAAATATCCAGATTCGTGTTAATGATAATGGGCAAGAATTCCCTGAAAACGCTGGCAAAGGCATTGATACCTGCTTCTATTATAGCAATCATATTCGGGATAGTATTCAATGAATTCTTTGGCTTTACAATATATCCTGTTCCTTTCCAGATAAGCCCCGCTCCGGTTCCTGTTACACATATAGGTTTATTGCTGGTTATTTCTGGATACATAGGCCTGGCTTTCGTAACCTTCGGCTTTGTGCTTGGGATCATCAATAACTTCTACATCAACCACAGGAAAGCAGCCATAGCAAAGATAGGGTGGATACTTATGGCATGGGCTTTCGCAGTACTGGGACTCAACCTTATACATAAAATAAGCCTCAGCCCCACTGAGTTTTCATCACTTATAGGATACGTTATGCTTATTGTGGGATTCATTATGGTTGTAATATTTGAGGGAACCTTGAGCCTGATGGAAATTCCTTCAATCATCTCCCATGTACTATCATATACGAGGATTGTGGGCATATTGCTTGCGTCTGTTGTCCTTGCTCTGGTTATCAATACAGTGTTCAGGGCCACACTTACCGATCCTTTCTATTTCATCATATTAGGAGTTATTATACTTGTTGTGGGACAGCTGTTCAACCTTGTGATTGCAGTATTTGAGCCAGGAATACAGGGTGCAAGGCTTCTTTATGTGGAATTTTTCTCAAAGTTTTACTTTGGAAATGGCAAACAGTTCTCACCCTTTGGCAGTAACAGGCGTTTTACATTGAAGAAATTTGATAAAAAATAATATTTTATCCATACTGAAAAGATTAATATTATATTCACTATTTATTAATTCATGGAAACTATAAAAAATATTGAAATATTTGAACTTGGTTCTCCAGAGGAGAAATCATCACCGTGGAGCTCTACAATATTAATACTGAAATTAACATCTTCCGAGGGAAGAGTGGGATTTGGAGAGGCACCTACAACCATGATGACACTTCCTGTAAAGGAGAGCTTGAATGAGGTTGCAAGAATATTTCAGGATAAAAATTATTTTGATGTGGAAAGAAATATCCGTGAATATTACAGGAATGCATTTTATGTTACAAAATCTATAGAGGAAACAGCCGCATTGAGTGCATTTGAGATAGCATCATGGGATCTTATAGGGAAGAACCTCGGGTCTCCTGTTTATAATTTGCTTGGAGGGGAATTCAATGATAAAATCAGGGCATATGCCAACGGGTGGTATTCTGACTGTCTTACCCCGGATGATTTTATAAATAAGGCAAAAAAACTGGTTTCAAAAGGATATACAGCCTTCAAATTTGATCCTTTTGGAAATAGTTATGATAAAATTACAGTTGATTCTGTTAAAAAATCTGCTGCAATAGTTGGTGGAATGAGAAATGCATTAGGTGACAATGTAGATTTGCTGATTGAATGTCATGGAAGATTTGCACCGAAATACGCTGTTATGGCTGGAACTGCATTGGAAGAGTATAATCCATTATTCATTGAAGAGCCAGTTCATCCAGAACTGGAGCATTTCCTGCCTGAATTCAGGGCAAGGGTAAATATACCTGTTGCCCTTGGTGAGAGACTTTTAAATAAGGAGGATTTTGCTAGGTATATTTCCGGTGGAATGGTTGATGTAATACAACCGGACATAACCAATTCAAAGGGGATTCTTGAGGCAAAGAAGATAGCGTCAATAGCAGATTCCTTCGGTGTTCCTGTGGCGTATCATAATGCATTTGGACCTGTACAGACTGCAGCCACCCTTAATGTTGATTACACGCTTTCAAACTTCCTTATTCAGGAAAGTTTCGAGGAGTCGTGGCCTGTATGGAAGAAAAGCCTGTTTACCGGATATTCTGTAGAGAATGGATATATGAAGCTATCAGGAAAACCTGGCCTGGGAATAGAGGTTAATGAGAAAATTTTGAATAATAGTGTTGTGTCTGGGATGGAACCTCTGGGAACAGAACCGCCATGGGTAGTTTCCGGGACATTTAAAAAATTATAATTTTATTTATTAAAATGTTTTATTTTTCTCTCAACTGAATTTTCCACATCTGTTCTGTTATCAATCCTTAATATAGTTTCAATACGTGGAAATCCAAGATTCTCAAGGAACTTTTCAGCATCCTTCACGATATCAAACAGTATATCCAGATTATCGCCTTCTATTACAGTGGCCATGCTGTTTGGGTAGCATCTAACTGATTTGTTTTCTTCCATATGGTTGACTACTTTTTCTATAGCATCACCAACTGAAACTCCTTTTCCTATAGGATAAAATGTAACATCTGCGACTATCATAACAATAAATCTAAAGTACGTATAAAAATTAATGGTTTATCTATCAATAGGATGATGTAGATATTATCATAATATTTGTAAAAATTTATATAATGTTTAAACGTAAACATATGTTATGCCTAAAACTATCACGATCAAACAGTCAGTATATGATGAATTAATGGGATTCAAAAAAGATAATGAAAGTTTCATCGAACTTTTAGAAAGATTGATTAAGTCGCAGAGCAAGAAGGAGAGTCTTACATTATTAAGGGGAAGTATTGAATTTGAAGATAAAGAGGAACTTCTTAAGGAAATTGAAAAGAAAAGGTGAGAGGATAAGAATTGATTCTACTGGATACAGACATCATCACCGAGATACTTGAAAAGAAATCAGAAAAATGGGAAATGCTTATGCTTAAAATTATTGAAAGTGAAGAAGAATATTGCACAACCCCGGTTAACATGCATGAGGTACTTTATGGTATAGAAAAATACTCCAAAGATGATCATTTGGTTCTACAGATACCAATATTGGGATACAATGAGAATGACAACAAACTCTCTGCTGTTTTGGAGTTGAGCGCGGAAAGAAAAGGAAGAGCAGTTCCGAGAATGGATGCAATTATAGCATCAATAGCGATAAACAACGGGTGTTCACTCTATACATTGGATAAGCACTTCAAAGTTTTTAAAGAAAATGGACTTAAACTGTTTGAATAGGAAGAAACATTTCCTTAGTAAAATAAATTACTACCTAATCCCATTTCTATCCATGAAATTAATTCCTGATAATTTTGACACAATATCATAATAATATAATTATTATCAGAATACTAAGCATACAATTGACAAATTAAATGGACCGGTCGGGATTTGGACCCGAGCCCTCCTGCTTGCAAAGCAGGCGATCTACCGCTGATCTACCGGCCCAGTTAATGGAAATTAAACTACAATTATTAAATGTTTCTAAATAGATAGTATAAATAGGAAACCTAAACAGATATTTTTAGTAGAGGGAGGGAGAGGTACATTTCCACTGGAACTAAAAAATGGTATAGGTATGTAGAAGAAATTAGAATTATAATAATATATAATATAATAATAAAAGAATGTAATATATAAATAAATATAAAAGTTTATATTATTATATTATAAAGCGACACACTTATTTTTATTTATATAATATATATGTAATAAACTAATAAATAATATTTATATAAATATAATAAATAAAAAATAATTATTATGGTAAAATTTTAGGCTTTGAAACTTCTGCTTTTATTAACTTACCACGGATCTGGATATCAACATTATTTCCTGTTTTACTATATTTCCTATCTATATACCCCAATCCTATTCCTGTATCCAAAATTGGAGATACTGTTCCACTTGTTATATTCCCCACTTTTGATCCATTTACATATATACCAAAGCCATTTCTCGGTATATTCTTGTTTTCTAGTTTAAATCCTCTAAAAATATCTTTATATTCATTTTTTTGTTTCAACAATTCTTTCTTCCCTATAAATTCATGGTCGAAATTTACAATAAACGAAATTGAAGCTTCATATGGATTTTTATTTTCATTAAAATCCTGTCCTGATAATAACATTCCTTTTTCCATTCTTAAAGTATCTCTTGCTCCAAGTCCACATGGCATGCCTCCAATCTTTTTTATTTCTTTTAATACGGACTTCCACATTTCCTCTGCAATTTGATTTGGAACTACAAGTTCAACTCCTTTTTCACCAGTGTATCCAGTACCGGAGATTATAATATTATTATTGCCTGTTATTACATTTTGTACATCCGCTTCATGATATAGGAATTTAAAAGTTTCCGGGAATTTCATCCCAAGATTGTTTACAATATTTATTGACTGAGGCCCCTGAATTGCAATATGGCTTATTTGGTTTGAATAATTTTTAATATCCACTGCATAATTTTTCCTATTTTCAAGCATCCAGTTATATATCTTATCAATATTGGAAGCGTTTGGTATCAAGAAGAATTTATTATCAGATATTCTATATATTATTGTATCATCTATCATATTCCCTGATTCATTAAGAAAAGAAGTGTACATGCACTCATTTTCCTTTAACAATGAAACTTTGGATGGAAAAATATAATCAACATAATTATCTGCATCACTTCCTGAAATAACTATATCACCCATGTGAGAAATATCAAACATACCTACATTTTTTCTTACAGACATATGTTCATTTATTATGGAACTATATTCTAGAGGCATTTCCCATCCATGGAAATCTATCATCTTTGCTCCTAATTTTATATGTTCATCATAAAGGGCTGTTCGCATGGGTATACCTTTTTTTACTTCCATAGGAAATGCACCCCTCTCTCCCCCTTAAATAAGGCCATATTATACAAACTTTCATATATTACTTTTTTCACGTCAAAACCCTTTAAAACATACATTCTCCTAAGGAAATGCACCTCTGTTATGTCTATTTCCTTAAACTCTTTCACTCTTTTGCTGTTTAGCATGATATAACAATAAAATCCCTTATTTCTATTTATGCATAAACTGAAAATATAGAATTTTTAAACAATATAAAATTAAACATTAAACTAAAAATTATTATTTCTTTACCAATTTCCTTGCTTCTTTTTCCTTTTCATTGGCAAGCCATAATGTAAGCAGACCAAGAAGTATCAGAGGAACAACAAAGGATATAAGTCCAGAATCTTTCCATCCTGAATATTCTATTCCCCAGAAAAGATAAAAGATTAAACCACTAAGTAGTAAAATCATCCCTGCTAATCTGTAAAAGAAGAATACATTAAGGTATTCTGAGAGTTTTTTCATTGTTTTAATGAATAAATCAACCTATAAATAGTTTCACAAATTTATTTTCAAATATCAAGTATAAAGTTAATTACGATAAAAACATTTTAATAAAGATTCGCAATATGCCATTACCGCCGTGATAGCTCAGTTGGGAGAGCGCCAGACTGAAGATCTGGAGGTCGCTGGTTCAATCCCGGCTCACGGCATACACTATTAAAGAGTAAATGTGTTAACCTGTAAGGCATTGAAAATTTTTATTGACTTATATACCTCGGATCATGTTTTTATAATATAAAAATTATATTATATACTTAATCGATTATTTTAGCATTAGGTAACTGACTATTTCTTTACATAAGATTTATATGCTACAATGTTTTTTGTTTTAATGAATCCGGCGGCTGAGGTTGAAGATTTAAAATGGGGCCCTGTTCATACTCTCTTATTTATTGCATTTTCAATAGGTACGGCGGTTGAAGCATATATATATTCTCTATCATATATAGCCACTTCTTGGGTTGCCATGCCTCGTGCATTGTTGGGGTTACTGGCGATCTGGCCGCCTTTATGGCTTCTGCTTGGGGGTGCAGTATCAGGGCCGCTGGCTGATGAAATCGGCAGGAAAAAAACCTTATTCATCACACTGGCCATATACGCTGTTGGTGCTACAGGCCTAATCTTCAGCTTTACATATGTAACAATCCTGATCTTTATCGGTATGCTTCTATTTGCCGCCGGTGGTGAATATAACACCATTCTTACAGCAACACATGAGTTGTTTCCCAGGAAATACCGCAGCAGGTCATTATTTCTTGAACTTAATTTTACCAATATAGGCGGGTCAATAGCAGCTATACTGGCACTTCTGGCTATATCATCAATATTTGCACAGAGAGCTGTGCTTGGAATAACCTTGCTGATATCACTATTTGTAATGTATGTTATCAGGTTGAGGTTGCCCGAATCTGTTATGTGGCTTGAGTCAAAGGGTAGATTCAACAGTGCCAATAAAGAACTCGAAAAATATTACGGGGCATCTCCAGAACAGGACCATCTACAGAAACCGGGAAAACTGCCCTCCCTCTATTTCAGAATAGCTGTAGGCGGGATAATTGGATGGGCCTATACTGCAGGATTCAGCCTGATTGTGCTGACACTGGGCCCTTACTTTTTCCCGGAACTTACTGACTGGTTAATTTTTATATTCGGGATCGTAGCATTCCTTGCAGGATTTCTTGGGATTGTTGCTGACAGATTCAGCAGGAAACGTTTTCTGCTGATTTCTGCAATACTGGTTGTTGTATTTGCATACCTGTTCATACCAACATTAAAAATATGGATAACAAACACATTTATCTTCTGGTTTTTATTTATAGGTGTTTCGGTTTTCATAAATATATATTTCCTTGCAGAGGATACATTGAAGTCTGAAATGTGGGCTACCAAAAGAAGAGGGCTTTACTCTGCAATTGTAAGGGTTATCTCCCTGGGTGGGTCTATTCCGGTTATATTCCTGGCGGTTAATTTACCTATAGTATCATATATGTGGCTGGGAATCGGAATTTTCAGTGCAGGCCTGGCAGCATCAGTTGCCTGGTATATATGGGGGATAGAAACCAGTAAGGGCAGAAGCGTAAGAATATGGGATGATACGAAATGAATATTGATAAAAACTATTTAATGAATAAAATACTAGGTGTGCTTTATGGAGTTGCAATAGGCGATGCAATGGGAATGCCTACCACTTTTATGAGCAGAGACCAGATAAAGGCTAAATACGGGAAGGTAACAAACTTTCTGGAAGCTCCTATGGAGGGTTCTGTGCATTCCAAACTTGTCCGTGGAGAATATACCGATGATACCGAACTCACATATATGGTTGCAGATTCTATTATTTCCAGAAGGCAGGTAGACCCTGAAGACATGGCAAACAGGCTTGTAAAATGGGCAGATGACAACGATATATTGAATACAACCCTCATAGGACCGAGTACAAGAAGTGCCATTAAAAATTTAAAATCCGGAGTCCCTTACAGCCTGACCGGAAAAAATGGTACCACAAATGGTTGTGCCATGAAAATCAGTCCCGTCGGAATTTTCGATGCTTTTTCCGATGGCGAAAAGACCGTACAGGATGTAATAAATGCATGTTTATGTACCCATAATACTGCTCTGGCAATTTCAGGGGCTGCGGCTATCAGTTTCGCTGTGAAAAAAGCTGTTTCAGTTGGGCAAGACACTCAAGCTGTTTATGAAGCATCACTGGAAGGTGCCGACATGGGGGCACAATTAATGGGCGATCCAGCTAAATCAATTTCCCTCAGGATAAAGGAAGCTATAGGTATTGCAAATAGTGGCAATAATTTTGATTCTTTCCTCAACAATCTTTATAACTTTATATTGAAACCTCAGTGGGCTCTTACTGAAGATTCGGTTCCTGCAGCCATATCAATATTCTTATATTCAGGGGGTAATTTCAGGAATTCAATATTACTGGCATGCAATCTCGGGGCTGACTCTGACACTATTGGGGGAATGGTGGGAGCAATGGCTGGATCCTATGCAGGATTTAATAACATTCCAAATGAATGGGTAAAAACTATTGACAATTCTTCCAAACGTGATATAAGAGATCTAGGAGGTAAATTTTTGGATGCCATGCAATTATGACCTACTAATAATCGGGGATGCTGTTGTGGATATATCCCTTAATATAAAAAATTTTCCCATTATGGCCGGGACCACTCATATTTCAGAGGATATGGAAATATACCCGGGTGGACCTGCCGCCATGGCAATTATCGCTTCGAGGCTTGGGTTAAAAGTTGCATTTGCAGATAAGATAGGAACAGATATAATTGGGGATCATCTAGTGAAAGAGCTCGAAGCCAGTGGGGTAAATACAGAACACATAATAAGAGAAAATGGTATGTCAACCGCAACTTCCATTAATGTTGTCGATTCAATGAAGAACCATTCGTTCCTTGGATACCTCGGGGCGGGCACAATGCTGGATAGCATTGATAACAAACTGATATCAGATTCAAAATCGATTTTTTTTGAAGGTTATAATCTTGTGCATACGGGAAGGACATATTATACAATCCTAGATACTGCAAGGAAGGCAAATTTGCAGAAAAAACAGGTGTTCTTTGACGTAGGTCCGCTTATATCAGAAATTGTGGGGCTAGATTTATTTATTGATTATTCTAGTACAGTATTTTTGAACAGAGATGAAGCCATGGCGTATTCAAAAATGAATCTGGAAAATACAATAGCCATGTTAGGAAAAAAAGGCAATGCAGATTATATATTGAAACTTGACCGGGAAGGATCAGTGATCATAAAGAATAAACAGACAATTCCATGCATGGCATTAAAAACCTACGGAATTAAAAATACTATAGGGGCAGGCGATGCATTTGATGCCGGTTATATAGCCGCTTTGCTTTCTGGCTATAAAGAGGAAATTGCATGCATGGCTGGAAATATGGTAGCTTCCCTGAGAATCTCTTCATGTATCAGATCAATACCGCCTATAAATGAAATCATAGGCAGGATAATTCCATAGCTATTTAATTGAAACGGAGGGGAAATTAAGATTATAGCACCAAAGCTGAATTATATTGATCCTGAAGTAGGGAAATTTCTATTAATATATTATGCCTTTTCCATTTTATTTGCGATCTCGGACGCAAATTCAGAGCACTTTGCAGGGGGATATGTCGTGCCTGCTATCATATCTCTGGGATTTTTCCATCAAGAAACGCAGCCGAAAGAGCTTTCTCCACCATATTTGCTACCACATACCATTCAATACGGTGGGTCATTGAGTGGCCGGAAAGAATAAAATAAAATGGGCCAGCAACATCGTATCCAGCTTCCAGCTGGGGAGAAGACTGAACCACCTCAAATAGCTAACATTCATCTTCCATATTTGCACTGTGCTCTGTATTGATAGACCTGGCAATGAAATCCAGTGTAAACCTGCTTGGAACAGTATCCATCATTGATAATATCTATGATTTCAGGCTCTGCCAATAATTTCTTGTAAACACTCTAGTTTTAACCATTTCATAATCAACGTTATCATATTTACCTAATTTTTCATAGCATCACTGGTAAAATTCTAGATTTTTTCTATCATCTATAATTGTTATCTATTTATGGGCCTATTTTTATGATTTAAAAAATAGCTTGCAACCAGAGTGTTTGCGAAAGAAATCTATAACAAAAATATCAAAAGAAATTAAAGGAAAATAATTAGAGATTTATTTTTATGGCTCTCAGATATAAATTCGGGATAACATAATTAGAAAATTCAATAACAAAATTTATATAATATCATGTATATTAACTTATCAATGAATTCCATAACGTTCATCAGGCAGTTATACTTTTTGTTGCTTGAGTAAACGTTATCTTCATTAGAAATTTTTGGAGGTAATAAGATGTATTTTTATGATAGTAGAGGCTATGGCGATTTTTTCAATATGGGAGAGTATAGCAGGATGGGATATGATCAGATAAAAAAGAAGATAAGCATATTTGACACAACACTACGCGACGGTGAACAGACACCGGGTGTTTCATTTTCCATGAACCAAAAGTATGAGATTGCCACAAAATTAAACGATGCGGGAGTAAATATAATCGAGGCAGGCTTCCCTGCAGTTTCACCGGACGAGCTAAAAACTGTGAAGCACATTAATAGAGATATAGGAAATATATGTTCACTGGCAAGATGCAACAGGAACGATATTGATCGTGTCATAGAATCAGGCTCTGGAATAATACATTTATTCATCGCAACATCAGACATTCATATGCAGTATAAACTGGCAATGTCACGGGAGCAGGTTTTTGATAAGATAATAGAATCTGTTGAATATGCAAAATCTCATGGACTGAATGTGATATTTTCTCCTGAAGATGCCACAAGAACTAACATGGACTTTATGGAAAGAATAATAAGGGCAATTGACGTTGATACTGTAAATTTTCCGGATACTATTGGTATAATGAATCCAATGTCTATGTATTATTTTATAATGAAAATAAAAGAATTTACCCACAAGAAAATTAGCGTTCACTGCCACAACGATTTCGGCATGGCAACGGCAAACACATTAGCAGGAATTATGGCAGGTGCTGATGAAGTTCAGGTAACCATCAATGGAATAGGCGAGAGAGCAGGAAATGCATCACTGGAGGAGGTTGTATCTGCTATTTATGGTTTTTCTGATTCCTATACAGATATAAAAATGGAAAAACTATACAGCATATCTGAGTATGTTGCCTGTGCCAGCGGGGTGATTCCGCAGAAAAACAAGGCAATAACAGGGGAAAATGCGTTTTCCCACGAAGCAGGAATACATGTACATGGCATAATAAACAATCCAAAAACCTATGAGGCTATAAATCCTGAAATTTTTGGGGTAAAAAGAAGAATTGTTATAGGAAAGCACTCAGGAAAGGCAGCAGTGAAGTATATACTTGAGAGCAGGGGCATATACAAAACAGAGGATGAAATAAATAATATATTAAAAATAATAAAAAATGAGAACAGGACAGTTGATGATGAATATTTATTACAGGTGGTAAATAATGAGTAAAACAGCAGTAGAAAAAATATTTTCAGAAAAAAGTGGAACAGATTCCAGAGCCGGAGACTATGTGGTGGCTAATATAGACTATGTTATGGCTAATGATATAACAGCACCCATAGCCATTGATGCATTCAATGACCTTGGAATGAGTGCAAAAAGCGATAAAATTATAATTATTCCAGATCATTTTATACCTCCAAAGGATATAAATTCTGCAAAGCAATACAAAAAATCAAAAGATTTTGCACTGGATAATGGAACCTGGTTCTATGATATAGGAAGCGGAGGTGTTTGCCACCAGGTTATGATGGAAAAAGGTTTTGCCGCACCTGGCAGGCTTATAGCTGGCGCAGATTCTCACACCAATACATACGGTGCTCTTTCTGCTATATCAACCGGAATCGGCAGCACAGAGGCCGGTGTAATATTTGCCACCGGGAAAATGTGGTTCAAAATCCCTGAGACCATTAAAATAAATCTTAAGGGCAAACCTTCTAAAGGGGTGGAGGGAAAGGACATAATCCTTTATATCTTATCAATAATAAAAAATGGAGGTGCTGCCTACAAATGCATGGAATTTTCAGGGGATATCAAATATATAGACATCAATGAAAGGATGACAATGGCAAATATGACCACCGAGGCAGGGGCCAAGTGTTCATTCTTTGACACTGATGAAAAAACAATAGAATACCTGAAACAGCGCAACACCGGAGAATATAAAATAGTAAAATCCGACGATAATGCTGATTTCGAGCAAACTATAGAGATAAATATGGCAGAAATAGAGCCTTCAGTGGCGGTACCTAATTCTCCGGATAATGTTAGGCATGTTTCAGAAATACATGAAAGGATCGACCAGGCGTATATAGGTTCATGCACCAACGGTAGAATAGAAGATATTAGAAAAGCAGCATCAATATTAAAGGGTAGAAAGGTTGACAGAAGGGTCAGGCTGATGGTTGTCCCTGCAAGTCAGGAGGTTTACAACCAGGCCCTAAGGGAAGGCCTTATAAATACCATCGTAGAATCAGGGGGTTATTTCTCAGGCACAACATGTGGCGCATGCCTGGGCGGTTATATGGGAGTTTTAGGGCCGGATGAAGTATGCATATCATCCACAAACAGGAACTTTATCGGCAGAATGGGTGATAAAACATCTAAGGTATACCTGGCAAACCCATCAATAGTGGCTGCGTCTGCAATACTTGGAAGAATAGGGACACCGGAGGAGATATAAATGATGGAAGAAATAAGCGGAAGGGCAATAATATTAGGAGATAACGTGGACACAGATCAGATTATACCTGCCAAATATCTGAATACGTCAGAGCCGGATAAACTTGCACCACATTTCATGGAAAATGAATATCCTGACCTTGCCGGATCTATTCAAAAGGGGGATATAATAGTTGCAGGCAAAAACTTTGGGTCGGGCTCAAGCAGGGAACATGCGGTAATAACCATAAAGGGGCTTGGGATTTCATGCATCATTGCTGAAAGTTTTGCAAGAATATTCTTCAGAAACGCCATAAATACAGGAATACCGGTTATAGAGGCAAAGGTCAGTGCAAACAGCCTTGAAAAAATTACAGTTGATTTCAGGAACAGCAGGATATTTTGCGGTGGAAAAGAGGTTGAATTCAAAGAATACCCAGAATTTCTGAAGAATATAATAGAAAGCAACGGCCTTATCAACTACGTGAGGTCAGGCAAATGGTAGATATAGCAGTCATACCGGGTGATGGCATTGGTAAGGAAATAATCCCTCAGGTATGCAGGATGCTGCATTCGGTGGACCAGTCTCTTAATTTTGTCTATTATGACATATCATCTGAACGTTATATTAACAGAGGTATAACAGTAACAGATAATGAGATAGAGGAATTCAAGAGCTATAAATCCATATTTTTTGGGGCTATAGGGGATTTTCGCGTTAAGCCAGGAGTAATGGAACAGAATGTCATATTAAAGCTAAGAAAAGACCTTGATCTGTACATGAATATACGGCCGGCCATTTCATTTAAACGAATAACGGGGAACGAAATTAATATTACCATACTGAGGGAAAATACTGAGGATTTTTACTCCGGAATTTCAGGCACGCTTCCTGGTAAACAAACCTTTGAAATGGGGAAAGGCATATGCAATTATAATGTTGATATTTCTGGAGATTCCGACAGTGCAATATTTTATACAATGGGCATACTTTCAGAGAGAAATCTGACTAGGTTTTTTAAAAAGGCATACGAAATTGCAGGTTCAGACAATATTACTGTTACAGATAAGGCAAACGCTGTGCAAATGTACTCAATCTGGAGGGATATCGCACGTAGGCAGTCAGAAATATATAATAAGGAAATAAAATTCGAATATGCAGATTCTCTTGCATATAACATTATAAAAAATCCGTTGAAATATAAATATATTATTGCACCAAACCTTTATGGAGATATTATATCAGACATGACAAGTTCACTGGCAGGTGGCCTTGGTTACGCACCTAGCGGAAATATAGGAGATAAAAATTCTATGTTCGAGCCTGTACACGGAAGTGCACCGGATATTGCAGGCCGGAATATCGCCAATCCAGTGGCATCAATACTATCATCCATAATGATGCTGAAGCACATAGGAATGGATGACACGGCATCTGTTATAGAAAAATCATTGAAAAATATAATAAATAAGGGCATAATACCTATGGAATCAGGTGGTTCATATACCACATCCAGATTCATAGAAGAGGTTACAAAAATATCACAACTTCCAAAAAATGAAATATAATAATTGATTATTTATTTTTTATGACGTGTTCAATCATAATAATATTTATTCAATCTCTATATATAAACATATTTATTGTATATATAAAGTATCTACACATTTTTTTACCAAAAAAGCATTTTTCTTCATAATTGTGATAAAAAAGTTAATATATAACTGTAATATTATAACACTAGTGATGAAATATGACTAAATTACTTGTTTTAGGGGGAAGGTTTGCTGGATTGACTGCTGCCTACACAGCAAAGAGATTGCTTGGAGATAAAATCGATGTAACATTAATTAATAAAACACCATACGCTGCTTTCAGGCCTGGAATGCCACATGTGAGTATAGGGGTTTTCAAAGCGGAGGATTTAGAAGTTGACCTGGCTACAGCCCTGCCAGCAAAGGGAATAAAGTTTATTCTTGGTGAAGCAACTGCAATAGATGCAAAGAAAAATAAGGTTGAATATGCAACACCTGATGGTAAAAAGGAAAATATCACATATGATTACCTTGTTGTAGCCTTTGGGGCAAAGCTGGGAGTAGAGCACCTGAAGGGCTGGAACGAATATGGCGCAAGTGCCTGCGAACCTGATTTTGCAACTGCACTTTATGAGAGATTAAATAAATTTGAAGGCGGAAATATAGCAATAGGATCCGGTGTGTTCTATCAGGGGACACTGAACCCCAGAGGCAAATACCCGAAAAATTGGGCGGATGTTGCAGAATCTGCATGTGAGGGGCCTGTTTTCGAGCTTTCACTTATGATACCTGCATTCCTGAAGAAGAAGGGTGTCATGGACAAGACACACATAACAATATTCTCACCAGGTGAAGAGGTACTTACAGATATTTCAAAGGAATCAAGGGGAGTCATTAAGACAATGTATACCCAGGCCGGATTCGACATGGTATGGAATTTCCGTGTCAGCGAAATAAAGAAAGATGAAATAGTAAGTGAGGATGGAAAGACAATAAAGGCTGATATAGCCGTGATACTGCCGCCGTATGAGGCAAACGATGCAGTTAAAAATTCCACACCTGACCTATTCGATGATGGAGGTTTCATGGTTACAGACGAGCATATGAGATCTGTCAAATATCCGAACGTATATTCATGCGGAGACTCAAATCAGATAACTGTTCCAAAGCTTGGATTCCTTGCAGTCCAGACATCCAGGGTGGCAATGCAGGACCTGGCTAACAGGCTTGGAGTTCCTACAAAGATGGATACATACACACCTGAAGTTGTATGTATAGCAGACAACCCTCTTGAAGGATTTGCCATATCAGTAGATGACACAACCTTCTATGGCGGAGACAAAAAAATAGCACAGCCATCAGCCACAAACCATATAAAGAAGGAACTGTTTACCAAATACTTCATGTGGACAAATGGAGATATGGCACTGGACAAGTATCTTGCCAGCTGGTGATTAATCATGATGTCAGAAGATGAACAGTTAGAAAAATTGATGAAACCGGAATATATTTCCAGTTTGACCAGGGCAGTAGAGCTTATTAGAAAGCTCGATAACCTGGGATTTCTGGATGTAATATCCGGCATATTGAGTGACGATGAAACATTAAAAACAATCTTTACCCTACTGACAAGCGATGACGTACTCTCTCTTACAACAAAGACTGACTCCGTCATGGTATTATTGAAGATAATGTCAGAGGAAAAGAACGTCAAGGCACTGAGCAACCTGCTTGAAATGGTTACTGTAATACAGAACAAAGGCCTGCTGGATCCTGTAATGGGAATACTAAACGACGATGGTGCAATGGGTATGGTTATGGGCCTGTTATCCAATGACTTTACCATGAACCTGATCATGAACGAGAAACCCATTCTTGATTCTCTTGGAAAACTGGATCTGAGCGTTGCCCCACACTATGTTAATATGGTGAAGGCTGTAGAAAACGCCATCAAGAATGATACAGTTACACCTGTAGGGGGAATGATGGGGACACTTCGTGCCATGAAGGATGAGGATGCACAGAAGGGTCTGGGTATTGTTTTCTCAATACTAAGAAGCCTTGGCAAAACATGCAGTGATGAATTCAACTGCTCAGCCAAAAAATAATTTTATTTTTATTATATCATATACATTCTCAACACATTTTAATATCCATTTATTATTATGATTAATTATAGCTCCGTGGTGTAGTGGACAAGCATTCCGGACTTTGGATCCGATGACGGCAGTTCGAATCTGCCCGGAGCTGTCATGATAGAAGTAGTGGGAAGGAAAAAAGAAAAAATTAGGATAGAAAAGCCTGTGAGGCTATCAGAACTATACGATTCCATGGGAATCAATGAGGATGGATTTGTAGCCATACTTAACGGTGTACCTGCAACATCGGATCATATAATAAATCCTGATGACAACCTTATTCTCCTGGAGATATTTTCAGGCGGATAGGTCAGTTGAAAAGATACTTTGAAAAGAATTTACGCACAACTTCAAGATCAGCATCCTCTCCATTTATGATCTTTATTTCATCCCTGAACTCATTCAAATTTTTCCCTATGTCAGAGTTTCTCAGTTCTTTTCTGATAATCCCCTCCATATCCCTCTGTTCGGTTCTTACATCCACATAAACCCTGTTTTTTAAGATATAAGGCCCACGCATTAACCTTGGATTTCCGTTCCACATGTCAATGAACCTGATACTCTCATTTGACTCAACAGGCGGACCCATATGCACTTTTGTTCCTGGCAATTTTTCCAGTTTACATTCAATTAAAATTTCTATATCGTTACCCATATATATTTCTGAGGCAACAGGCATGAAACCATTATTATGAAGTATATCCCATATCCTGTTTTTTAATCTCACCGCCTGCGGATATATAATATCGTCTATAATATCCGGTTTTTTTATAACAAAAACCCTTATGTGTGTTCCTCTCTCCCTGTTGACCGAAGGTGTGTGGTTAAGAATATCAAGCCTTCCGGATATGTATATTTTAGAGGCGAGTTTAAGCCTTGAAAGGTTTTCCTCACTGACTGCAGCACCGGCATTCCTGGAAGGGTCTACCGGATCTATTATTATTACAGGTTCAGCGAATTTATCTTCAGCATCTTCAGGAACGATCAACTTGCCTCTAAGGTTTGCCATATGCTTCATAAGCCGGTCAAAATTTTTAAAATGTATTATAAGAAGCTCACAGAGATACCCTGAGAATCCGGATCTGGCTATCTCAGAACCATATACGTTGATCCTCTTCATGAATACCTTTAAAAGCCTTATATCATGAATCATTGCTTCATTGGTGTTACTGTTGACGTAAAGGGTATGCAGTGGTGTTCTATCCACAGTAGAAACTATCTTTTCACCATTGTTTATTTTAAATGCAGGGACAATATCTACCTTTATTCCCTTAACATAACCTGAAACATATGGGTGTTCAGCATATTTTTCTGTGCCGTTTTTCAGCACCCGGTGCCCTATTTCAAGCCCCTTCTTCTCTATATAATCTACAGGATACGCTTTATCAAAGGTGATAAATATGTCTATATCACTTGATTTTAAATTTGTATTCTTTGATACGGACCCTACCTCTGTGCAGGACGCATTTATATTATTTGCCCTACATATATCATTTATTTCCCTGATAATTGCAGAGGAAATTTCGCCTAGCTTTTCTGTTTCCTCACTGGTAGGGATCTGTTCAGAAAGAAGGTCTTCTAGATAATCCATTTCAATTTCCCAGGTCAAGAATTGCCTGTGCGGGTTCTCCTCCTGCTTTTTTAAGTGCCTCCATGGCCTTTTCCCTGGAAACATTGCACTGCTCCATTACAAGCTTTATATCCTCATCGTTAAACTCTTCTTCCTGCTGCACCTTTGCCTTCTCCTTAAATGTGCCCATTACCTGGAATGTTTTCTGCCCCTGCGCTTCAATCATGGTAACTGAGGCATTTTCTATTACGTAATCTTTGTCCCTGCCCTTTAGTATAACTTCTTTAACATCAGGCATTTCTGTGGATTTTATTCCCATCTGGTTCATCATTCTTCTTACATCTCTCGGATTCATAAGGATTAATTATTACTTCTTTTATTAATTTTTATGTTTTTTTGTCCATATTATTTCTGGATAGTTTGTGAATTTAAGTATCATTATCAGGCCTGCCATGGATGCTATTAGTTCTATGACTATGGTGTATACTGGTATACGGAGGAATTCCAGCACTATAAACGGTACCGGCAGTATAAATATCCATGAAAAAAAATTTGCAAACTTATTTGCATAATAAATCTCACTCCCGGGGAATTTCCTTGTAAAATATTTCCTGTAGCCAGGGAAGAATAATGCTACTGCAGGAAACATTAAAAAGCCAGTGATAAGATTGAATTCTGTGTTTTTTATAGAAATGAGAAATCCCATGATCAGCAAAAACGGGAATATCGCCAGGAAAGATATCCCACTAAACACTCGTGAATTTATTGAGCTTCCCAGTGAAATTGCCAGAAACGATAGTGCTGCAATTCCCAGGAATGCATTAATTGTGGCAGATCCTCCATGACCCAGTGCAAGCAATGGGACAGTCACCAGGGCAATGGCCACCGATATGAACAGGAGTACATTTATCATTATGGCATACATCAAAGTCCAGCCGTTTCTAACCCTTCTAATGTCACCTAATGAAATTATATATCTCTTCAGTTTTTTAATCAGTGTGGTTTTTCTGTAATTTATTTCCATATGCCCGGAAAGGTAGAATGCCAGTGAAAAAGCCATAATTAAACCTGCTATTATGTAAAATATATAAATAATTTTGAGTACACTATAATGCTCTGCAAGGAAAACGACCCCTATTATAAAAGCAGAATATAGATAGGATCTGGTTTCATTCCCCCCATGCCCGCTTCTGCTGTAATCGATGATGGCGCTGCCGAGGGACAGCATTATGGTCATTATCAGGAATACTGGCAGGGCACGTGTATAAAAGATAAAAATAATAGCAGGCATAATAATTATGCCAGCAAGAAGAACCGATCCCTTTCCAAGTAACTGCATAATTGCCCCTGACATAATATAAGATATAAAATACACAACCCCGAAACAGATAAGAAGTACCGGATAAATAACAATTTTCATGGATTCCAGATTAATATGTAAAGGAAGTAAGAATAACAATAGAAGTAATACGGAATTTTTCAGTGAGTTGATTATATCCATTAAAGTATTTCTTTCTAAAATTCTCAATGTAACCGATTATCATAGCTCCATATTAAATATTTCCGTATATTAATGGCATTTTATCAGGTTCCATAATTATATGATTATCAATAGCACGGTCAATCAAGTTAAAATAATTCAAATATCTCTTTTGCTGCCATAAAAGTTTTTATTACTCGCTTGTATTATGTTATATGCAGGATGAAGAATCCTATATTGAAAAATTAAAGGAAGATAAAGTAGAGTTTTTGCAATTACAGTTTACAGATATTATTGGATCTGTAAAATCATTGACAATACCGCACAACAGGTTTGAGGATGTAATTTATAACGGCGTTATGTTCGATGGGAGCTCAATTGTTGGATACAAACAGATTGAGAACTCTGATATGAAAGCGGTACCGGAGTTATCATCCTATACAATACTCACAAACGAAAATTATGCGGGAAAAACGGTGAGATTTATCTGTAAAATATTTAATCCTGATGGGACACGATTTGAGGGTGATCCCAGATACATTCTTGAAAGGCAGGTTGAAAGGCTTTCAAAGGAAAATAAGAGGATCAATATCGGGCCTGAACTTGAATATTTTATTTTCAATCAGGACGAGGAGGGCGAAGCTACCATTGAGCCCAGCGATTATGGGGGGTATTTTGATAAGGAGCCACTGGACAGATCTTTCACCGTAAAGCAGGAAATAATAAGAAAGCTGGAGGGCTTAAATTATTTCCCAGAAGCATCACATCACGAGGTTGCATACGGGCAGCATGAAATAGATGTGAAATATTCAGATGCCATAACAATGGCTGATAGAATAATAATGATAAAAAGCGTTGTAAAGGAAACTGCGAATGAGTACGGCTACTATGCCACTTTTATGCCAAAGCCCATAAAGGGAGTTAATGGCAATGGCATGCATGTACACCAGAGCATATTCTCAGGAGATGAAAATCTATTTTACAAGGAATCAACAAAACACGGGCTAAGTGACTATGCTATGCACTATCTGGGCGGGTTGCTGAAGAATGTAAAATCCTCCTCACTTGTACTTGCTTCTACTGTTAATTCATATAAAAGATTGATTCCCGGATATGAGGCTCCTGTATACATTGCATGGGCAAATAGGAATAGGAGTGCACTGGTAAGAATCCCCTCGGCTGCACCTAAGGGAAAGAGGCTTGAGCTGAGATATCCTGATTCTGCTGGAAATCAGTATCTCCAGTTTGCAGCAATAATTGGCATGGGCCTGGATGGCATTGAGAATAAAATAGACCCGCCAGATTCTATTGAGAAAAATATATTTGAGATGAATGAGGAGGAAAGGAAAAAATACGGAATAGAATCAATGCCAGCATCCCTGGGGCAGGCCATAGCAGCCTTCAAGGAAAGCAGCCTAATGAAAGAAATATTTGGGGATTATATTTATAATAATCTTATCAGGATCAAGGAAAACGAATGGGCTAACTTCAGGCAGTATGTAACTGACTGGGAGATTAATAGATATCTGGATATCTATTAATTATCTATAAAAATTTCATCAGAATTTATTATTCCCATTTTGCCTATATGCATTATACCGCTGATCAGGTAGCCATACTTTTCTATTAAATCCGCATTTCCATGTATCCTTACGCTCTCCAGCGGTGCCGCCATTGAGAGTTTTTTCTGACTTTTCAGGTTCCTTACCCTGTCTATTATCCCTATAATATAATCTATATCCTCTTCTCCATACAGCTGATCTGGATCAAATTCTGGATACCTCTCCAGGGCAATACTGGAGACCTCCGGATTCATCTGGTGATATAACTCCTCGGTTATGAATGGCATGATGGGGGAGTACATTTTCAGTACATTTTCCATAACATAAAAAGCTGTGTAAAGTGTTTCATTTCTCCTGTCCTCCTTTGATGCCTCACTTTTTATTATTTCCAGATAATTGTCACAGTAGAGATTCCAGAAAAATTTATCCAGGGCTATCCTTGCCTTCATAACCTCACTGCCTTCCATGTACTCTGTTACCTCCTTCACTGTATGTTGCATTTTGGATATTATCCATTTATTCACTGGAAACTGTACATCAACCTTTGCAGGTTTTTTGCCATCCGACAGTAGCATTATGAGTTTTAAAGAATTTTCCAGTTTTATGACGGTTTTCCTGCCACGCATGAGGTCCTGTTCTCTCAGCTTTATGTTTTCACCCTGCATTGTTGTTGATGCCCAGTATCTCAGGGCGTCTGCACCGTAGTTGTCTATTATTACCTTCGGCTCCACTATGTTGCCCTTGCTCTTGCTCATTTTCTGTCCGAATGGATCATAAACATTGCCGCTTATGATTATTTTCTTCCATGGTATTTTCCCGTAATGCAGGTATGACCTGAGTATTGTTGTGAATGCCCATGATGTTATAATGTCATGTCCCTGGAACCTTGCATCCATGGGATACATGTCCATCTCATCTATATGTGACAGATACAGCGTTGGGCTGAGAGACGATGTCGCCCAGGTATCCATGACATCCGTTTCGGGGGATAAATCCGTGGATCCGCATTTCATGCATTTCCTTTTTTTGTCATCAATTCTGGGGTCTACCGGCAAATCCTTTCTGTCTGCAAAAATGATTTCACCACATTGATTGCAGTACCATACCGGAAAAGGAACGCCGAAATACCTCTGCCTGGATATGCACCAGTCCCATTTTAGCCCGGTTACCCAGTTGTTATATCTTGTTTTCATATGTGCAGGAACCCATTCAATTTTACTTCCGAATTCGATCAGCTCATCCTTTATATCAAGGTCCTTTATATACCACTGTTTGCTGATGCCTATTTCAATTGGTGTACCGCATCTTTCATGGGTATTTACTGAGTGTTTTATTTTTTCTATTTTTATAATATACCCATTATCCTTCAGCATGTCAATAATAGTTTTCCTGGCATCCCTGATTGAAAGATTGTTTATTATGCTGCCATCATTTATCCTGTTATTTTTAAGAATAATACGGGCTTTAAGGCCATATTTTTTCAAGAGTGACAGGTCGTTCTGATCACCGAATGTGCAGAGCATTTCGGCACCTGTACCGAAATCTCTATCTATGGATTCGTCAGCCATGACCTCTACCTTATATCCATACAGTGGAATCTCAACTTTCTTTCCGATCATGCTGCTGTACCTTTCATCCTGTGGATTTACGAATATGGCAATACATGCACCAAGCATTTCCGGCCTGGTTGTGGCTATCTCAATCCCGTTGAAATTAATATAAACAAGGTCTGTGTTTATTATGGCATCTTTCATCTCTATCTGGGAAATTGCTGTACGGCACGTAGGACATGTTATGTAAGGGGCCTCATCCCTGTATGCCCTCTGCTTTTCCGCCAGGTCCATGAACAGTTCCTGTGATAATTTTATGGAAAAGTCCGATGATGTGTCTATATAATTTTTGAAATCAGCGCTTAATCCTGTATCATACCATGCCTGGTACAGGTCCTTCTCTGCCTCCCTGCTCACCTCCCTGCATATCTGTATATACTCTTTCAATGGTGTGTTATCTATTGTTACCTTCCTCTCCTTTTCCACAAATCTCTCAGTCGGAAGCCCATTATCATCGAATCCCCAGGGATAAAACACGTTAAATCCCTTCATTCTCTTGTATCTTGCAATAAAATCCTGCTGTGGATATGAAAATGCATGGCCTACATGCATTTTTCCGGATACTGTGGGAGGCGGGGTGTCTATAGTATAATTCTTATCCCCTTTTTTGAATTTAAAAATATCATTGCTGTACCAGTACTCCTTCCACTTTTTTTCCATGGCCCCCGTGTCAATCATATATCATCTTAATGTGTCATCCAATTATATATTTTTTTATGCTGATTTCATTCTTCCAGTGGTTATAATTCAATGTTCATATACTGCTGTTTTCTTTGAATGGCATACTCTATAATACTTGGGACAAAAAGTGTGTATTAATACTGATTTATTAATTTTATAATTTTTATACTATATCCCTTACAATATCCCCTATCGTATCCAGGAGCCTTTTCCTGCTGGTTTCTAAGTATGAGGTATTCCCATCCACAATCTGTTTAATAAAATTGAAATCCCTGTAGGTTATTACATCTGCAGGCACATAGGATTTTAACCGGTTTCCAGATTTTATCTTATCGCCCACCATCCTGTATGATTCTTTCCAGTTTCCCGTGGAATTGAAATTTAATTTTGAATTGTAGGTTGCATATATGGAATTGCCAAGTATTTTCTCTGATGTGGCACCATTAAATTTTATCCCCGAAAAAAGATCTGGGAAACCGCCCAGTATTGATTTTAACTCTACCATAAATGGAATAATCTCATCCTTCAGCACCTGAAAATCCCTGTGATAACCTGTGGTTTTGTTTATAATACCTGAATAAAGAAGGTTCATTATGGATACTGATTTTGCCGCGTAGCCCTGAAATATTTCCATAAAATCGGGATTTACCTTATTAGGCATCAATGAACTTCCCGTAACATAACCTGGCGGCAGTTCCAGAATTTTCATTTCATCGCCGCTGAAAATTATCATATCCTGGAATATTCTTGATATGTCGATAAGAAAGGAATTTATGATGGACATTACCATTATATAATTATCAGGGTACAGCATAAAAGAAAATAATGGATTTTTAATATTTTTCTCCATTCCAATATAGGATGCAACCTCTGTAAAATCAACATCTGACATTGAGCCGAACCCTGAACCATACCCAAGAGGCAGTTCTTTCAATTCACCTATAGCATTATTGATCTTATTAAAATTATATACAAATATATTTTTTATAAAGTCCATGTACGTCTGGAAGGTAACTGGCATCCCCTGCCTGTAGTGTGTGTATCCTGGCATGATGCCATTCTGCCTGATCTTATTTATCTCCTGGAGCGTACTGTATATAATCTTTTCATAATCAATCAGGGTATCAACAAGGAAAAAATCAACATCTGTATGTACCTGTTCATTTCTTGACAGGAACATCCTCATATTTTTAGCACTTCCATCTGTTTCTTCCATTGCTATACTTTCTATATTCCCGTGTACATCCTCCAGTTCCGGGTCAAGATCCAATTTCCTGCTGTACAGGCCATACAGTTCCTTCAAGGTCTTCAGTGTATCTTCTTTCCTGCCTATGCCCTTTCTGTAAATATTCAGGTTATATGCCAAAAGTGAAAGTATCTCATAGGGTATCAGGTGCCTGTCAACCTCTATATCCTTCTCAAGCATTATCCTGTATGCCTTATTACCAGCCTCGGGGGATGCGCTTCCAGACCATATTTTCATTTTAATTACCTGTAATATAGTTTACTGCATAACACTAATTTTTTGCTTCCTTGCATTATTTGTATATACAGTGTTGTTCTTGTATATATCTATGAATCCCCTAGCGGAATCCTGGTTGAAATTGCTGTTATCATAACTGATTTTTTCATAGTTATATATGGAATTGTCGCTTTCTATGGATTTCATTATCATATTGCCCTTGTACAGCTTAAGTTTAATTTTCCCGTTGACGTATTTATTTACACTGCACTCAAAATCGTTTATGTGCTCCATAACAGGGTCATGCCATAATCCATTATAGGTAAAATTGGACCACTGTGAATCCATATACTCCTTGAGATCGATCTCATACTTATTCAATGTAAGCGATTCAATCATCTTATGGGCATGCAGGATTGCCATAGCCCCGGGCACCTCATATACTTCATGGCTCTTAATTCCTGTTACCCTGTCTTCCATATGGTTTATCAGGCCTATCCCATTCCTTCCAGCAATAATATTCATTTTTTCAACTATCTCCTCCAGGCTGAATTCATTACCGTTGATAGCATGTGGAATCCCATTTACAAACTCGAGGTCAACTGTTTCGCCGTTTCCGGTTTCCTCCAGCGGTGATACCCACTCATAAACATCATCTTCAAGTGGATTTGATATGTTTTCTATGGTTGATCCTTCTGCAGACCTTCCCCATATATTTTCATCCACTGAATATTTCCCATCCTTTGGTATTTTTATCCCATTCTTTTTGGCATAACTTATTTCATCAGGCCTGTTCATGTTCCAGTCCCTTACAGGGGCGATAACGTTGATATTCTCATCTATCGCCTTTACAGTAACCTCAAACCTCACCTGATCATTTCCCTTCCCTGTGGATCCGTGGGCAATTGTATTACAGCCGTATTCCCTGGCATAATACACAGCCTTTTCTGCCATGAGCGGCCTGGCGATTGCCGTGGAAAGCGGGTATCCCTCGTACATGCCATCGGCAAAAATTTCCTTTTTAATATAATTATCAGCAAACTCATTTTTAACATCCATGACTATTGCATCTGAAACTCCAAGGGAGATAGCCTTTTCCTTAATTTCCTCAAGATTGCTGTTTCCTATATTGAGTGTTAATGTTACAACCTCTTTTTTCATTTCTTTCTGAATCCATTTAACCATAACAGAGGTATCAAGGCCTCCTGAATACAGTAATAATACCTTATCCATAGACAAATCATATTTTTTGTGTATATGATATTTTTTGTGAATATTTACTATATTAGTGGAATTAATCATATAAAATATGTATTAATATAAAATTTTATATTATAATTACATATATCATATTATGGAAAGAATAGCCAGGGGAAATGTTGAGACTATGGTCAGGGATTATATCAAAAAAAATCCAGAGCTCATAATCTCAATGAGGATGGGAATATTGAATGTCAGTAAGCTATCACGAAGAATATCAATGGAAGAGAAAGGATACAATATAATTTCCATAAGGTCTGCTCTGAATAAAATTTTCATGGAAAATTCCGCAGCAGACACAACACATATTGATAAGCTGCTGTCAGAGAGCAAAATAACGCTTCAGGATAAAATAATGGTAATAACCGTGGATAAAAGGATAGACTCTCTAAATTTCCTCTCAGCCACATATCTGACAGATTCCATTGTTTACATTGTAGACGAAACGAAAAATAAAAAAATTGATCTGCCAAAAAGTGCTGTTGTTGAAAGGAATGTTAGTTCACTTCATATTTTTTCTTCCATGGAAATAGTCAAGACACCAGGTTTTGTGATGAAAATAAATGAAAGGCTTTTTTCCTATGAAATCAATGTACTGCAACTTATTTCCTGCTCAAATGAAACAATAATAATTATAAACAGAAAAGATGCAATCAGGGCATATGAAGCCCTTATGAACCAATAAAAATTAATTTATTTATTCGTTGTTAACTTTTATTACACTCCACGGGCAGGCTGTAACACATGCCATGCAGAATATGCACTCAGTTTCCCTTACAGGATTTGATTTATCTGTTCTGTACTTTTCCCATTCAGGAGTTCCCTTCTCTACCTTCTTATCATTTCCAGTTCCTGAGTTTCCGGGATTGAGTTTCCACTCAAAGAGGTCAACAGGGCAGACATCCATGCAAGCTCCATCGGCAATGCACCCGTCCCAATCAATAGCAACAGTTGTTCCGTGTATGCCTAATTTTGTTGGATAGGGTTTTCCATTATCATCCATTCTCTGCATTCCACCAGCCCTAACCTTAAGTCCGTCCTCTTCACCAGTTACGGGGTAATTCTTCTCGTCGCTAAGGAAATTCTCATCTATATGCTTTGGATCAAAATCCACGTCTTCTCTCTGTACCATTAATGTCACCTTTAAAGAGTAATGCTTTATCTCTTTAAAAGATTTTTCATTTTCTATTAAGTCAAAACAAAAAAATCAAAAAAATACTGCCTTAAATTTAATATAAAAATATATAAACTTTTAATTAATAATGTAATTGTTATACATGGAAAGGAAGATTATTGACAGAAAGTCACAGGGAGAATTCGTTTCCACTTTTTTGAGGCAGATAAAGTTCAGAAGGTCTGAATTCAAGACTATCAATCCACTTGGTGGATTCACTTCTCTAATTGATCTGGGAAACTTTGCAGTTTCTTTTAATAACGACGGTGTAGGAACAAAAACAATAATAGCTGAAGAGGCAAACAAATACAATACAATAGGGATAGACTGTGTTGCCATGAATGTAAACGATGCCATTACAGTTGGTGCTGAGCCTATTGCCATGCTTGATTATTTGTCCCTGAAGGATATGGATAATGAGGTTGCCAGACAGCTCGGCATAGGGTTTAATGTTGGGGCCCAGATAGCAAATGTCAATATAGTTGGCGGGGAGACTGCCATAGTTCCAGATCTGGTTAAAAATATAGATATTTCAGCAACCACTCTGGGCATCATACAGAAAGATCAGATAATTACCGGAGAAAAAATTTCGGAAGGTGACCTGATTTTTGCCCTGAAAAGCAGCGGATTGCATTCCAACGGGTTCACAACTGTTAGGCAGATAATAAAAGATAATAATATCAGCTACGAGGAAACTTTCCCTGGGGAAAATAAAACGGTAGCTGACGTACTTCTGGAGCCAACGAGGATATACGTAAGGGAAATCCTAGATGCAATGAGCATCGTCCCACTTAAGGGCCTTGCAAACATCACCGGCGGGGGCATCAAAAATATCGCCAGGATGAAGGATATGAAATACGTTATAGACAGCCCATTTGAACCTGAGAATGTTTTTTCACGGCTGATGGACATGGGTAATCTTTCATTCAGTGAGATGTTTGAAATTTTCAATATGGGCATGGGATTTATTGTTATTATAGATCCGGAAAATAAAACTGATTTTCTCAATATAATCAGAAACAGGGTACCTGTAAAGGAAGTTGGCCATGTTGAAAATGGTAGTGGGATAATTATACCAGAATACTCCGTAGAAATGCACGGGTATTACTAATTTTTTTAGTTTTAGATTATACAATTACCTTAAATTTTTAGTTATCTTATACTATATCATGAAAGTAGCATGTGTAGTAGATGAAGATAATATGTTGAGCCCTCTGGAATATGGTAATTCAATATTCCTGATAGATGACGAAACAAACAAGATAGAAGAGTATGAAAACCCTGGATTCGGCAGGACACATGGGGGAAGGGAGGTTGCAATGGCAGGCATCCTTTCACTGAAGCCTGACATGTTTGTTGTGACTGAAAACTCTCTTTGCCCGGGTTCTTACAATATGTCCCTGGGAAGGGTAAAATATGTTGTAACCGAAGAAAAACCAATTTCTGACGTAATAAAAAATATAAAAGAACTTGAAAGCAAGGCAGTGGAAGAACTTGAGCCTGTGCTTTACAGGGAACATTAATTTTTCATTTTTTTATCAAACTTTTCGATGGCGTCAATCAGGCTGTTCATCTCCATGAGCGCCTGAGATCCATACATGAGAACGGTTACATAACCGGTTTCCATTAACTCTTTTTTGGTTGCACCGGCATCCAGGGCACTTTTTACATGATATGAAATGCACCATTCACATCTTGCCGCCATACTCAATGCAAGTGCTATTAACTCTTTATGCTTTAAAGACAGAGATCCCGGCATCATTGTATTCTGCACCAGGCCCATGAAAGAGTTCATAAACTCTTTATTGTCTTTAGTGGCTTCCTGCATTACCCTGCTGACCTCTTCCATTTTCTTTTCAGGATCCATTCAATTCACCTGCTCGAACTTAAGATACCATGTTTTATTTCCTGATTTCTCCCTGGCTATGGCCTCTTCCAGTGTTCCAGGCGCCAACACAATTCCATCTTCTCCTGGTTTCCAGTTGACAGGCGTTGCGAGCTTCCTGTTCCAGTTAATCTGCAATGCTCTGACAGTACGAATTATTTCTTCTATGTTTCTTCCAGTTTCTGCCGGATAATAAATCATAAGCCTTACGATCTGGTTTGGGTCTATGATGAATACTCCACGCACGGTTGAACCAGTTTTTTCATCCATCATGTTATATGCCCTTGCAACATCTTTATTTATATCTGCTATGACCGGGAATGGAATTTCTATGCCGAATTTGTCTTTAATATCTTTCATCCATTCTATATGGCTGTAAATACTATCAACACTTAACCCGACCAGCTCAACATTTAGTTTTTTGAATTCCTCATATTTCCTGGCAAATTCCATAAACTCTGTTGTACACACTGGCGTAAAATCTGCCGGATGTGAAAACAGAATTACCCATTTTCCCTTATAATCCTCAAGAGACACAGGACCTTTTGTTGTATTCACAAAAAATTCCGGTGCTTTCTGTCCTAAATAAACTGACATGTTATTACCTCTTACCTAACATATAAAAATTCTATAATATCATTGTTTAAGATGCAAATTTTGCACCTATTCGTTTATTTTTATACAGTAAAACCTCTGCCTGGTATCTGAAAGGCATATGTTAATCTCTATTAGTCCCATGGCGCTCAATTTTTTTACAGAATATAGAACAGATCTCTTTGATAGTCCTGTACTTTCAATGATCTGGCACAGCCTTGCAACCTTAAACTGCCTCAATGTGATTAAAACCAGCCTTGTAGAGGGGGTAAGCGTTTTGAGTTCCTGTTCCATAGAGTTATAGCAATAACAGTGTTATTATTTTTTTGTTAGGTGCAAGTTTACCTATAGTTTAATTTTTGAAATATAATATGACGTTATGCTGGAAGAGGATTACAGAAACATCAGCTGTGGCGGTGACCCATTTAATTTTTTACTCTCTACAATGAAATCTATTGGGATAACCATGGAAGAGAAAAATACAGTTAAGCTTATGGTAATGGATGCGAAATTCAGGTACTCTGACGAAATATTTAAGAAAATGGCCAGATATTCACAACTGGAAATAGAAAGCATTGTAAGAGAGAACGGTGAGATATACTTATTTTTACGTAAAATTCGGTAACAACAGGCCAATGCCAACATTTAGTTGTGTGTTAAATTATGCGGAAAGGTTTCCGTATATCACTGTTTTTGAATGCATTTATAAAAATCCAATTTCCTACTGGAATTAAAATATAATTATTAAAATATTCAGTTATTATATTAACTAATAATATATTATATTTAGGATTTCTTGATTATACAACGTTTTTAATGGTTTCATGGCAATTTTGATATTTTTATAAATTTAACATTAAAAAACTGGTTATTTTATTCGTATAATGCCATATTTTTACAACGCCGGGCTATTATCAAAACGTTTATATCACAGTTTGTAATATCAATTATACCAATAAATGAATGCACTTATTAATTCATAATTAATAAGGAAGGGCGAGGTTAGAAATAACCCATGATACCGGATAATAAATGAGATATAGATTGTGTATCATACAAACTGCTTGGGGAATGGTTTTGGTTTGAGAACCGATGAAGGACGTGCCAAGCTGCGATATGCTTTGGGGAGGTGCATGGAGCCGTTGATCCAAAGATCTCCGAATGGGACTTCCTGTTCATACACTCCGAAAGGAGAGGGAACCCCGGGAATTGAAACATCTTAGTACCGGGAGGAAGAGAAATCAATAGAGATACCGTGAGTAAAGGCGATCGAAAGCGGTAGAGGGCAAACCGAATCTTTTCTGAAAAGAAATAGATATGTGGAGTACGGATCTTTCTCAATGCCTCCTTTAGGAATTTTAAAAAGCTGGAAAGCTTTACCATAGAGGGTGATAGTCCCCTGAAAGTAACTAAAGTGGCTACGAGGAAAGATATCCTGAGTACCATGCGTCGTTATTCGCGTGGGAATATGGGTGGCATGAACATCCAACCCTAAATATTACTCAAGTCCGATAGCAAAGAAGTACCGTGAGGGAAAACTGAAAAGCAACCCGGAAGGGCTGTCAAAAGAGCCTGAAACCAAGCAGTGAAAACTTTATAGGGCACTAAAGGAATGATCTCGAAAGAGGGACCGGTGTTCTATTGTCCGTGTTGAAGAACGGGCCAGGGAGTTGTGATGGATGGCGAGGCTAATTCTAAAAGAAGCAGCCGTAGCGAAAGCGATTACTCGCACAGCAATGGAGGAGTAACGTAATAAATGCGTTTAGTCATCTGTGGCAGACCCGAAGCCACTCGATCTATACCTGAGCAGGTTGAAGTTTAGCGAAAGCTAGATGGAGGACCGAACCAGTTCTGATGTGCAAATCGTTTGGATGACTTGGGTATAGGGGTTAAAGGCTAATCTAGAGTGGCAATAGCGGGTTCCCCCCAATACTACCCGCAGGTAGACCTTGGTGGAGATTTCTGGTGAGGTAGAGCGACCGATTGGGTGGCCAGCAGTAGAAATACTGCACCACCTTGTCAAACTCCGAACTTGCTAGAATCGTAGAGACCAGGTGCTAGGGCGTAGGGATAAGCTTTACGCCCGTGACGGAAACAACCGAGACTAATGTTAAGGTCTCTAAAATTGGCTAAGTGCGATTTAAAGAGGTTAATGACCAAAGACAGTGTGGAGGTTAGCTTAGAAGCAGCTATCCTTTAAAGAGTGCGTAACAGCTCACTCACCGAGGTTATTTGCCTCCAAGATGGAAGAGGCTAAAGCCAGTTACCGATACATTAGACCACCGAAAGGTGATGTGGTAGGGGGGCGTGCTATATGGATAGAAGTTTCTTCGAGAGGAGGGATGGACCGTATAGTATCGCGGATCCTGGTAAAAGTAGCAGAATAGAATGGTGAAAATCCATTCCGCCGAAAGGGCAAAGGTTCCTTGGCAATGTTCGTCAGCCGAGGGTTAGCCGATCCTAAGGTCACCCCTAACAGGAAGTGATCGAATGGGAAGCTGGTCAATATTCCAGCGCCTCAGGTGTTTTGCCATGTATATATGCTTTGGGATAGGGAGTGTACGCCTGTCTACGTATGGGTATTTATAAGCAAATGGAGAGTTGTAATGACGAGAAGTTTGCAAAGTAATATTCGTTCCCGTATGGGAATTTTTTCGAGTCCTGGAGTCTGTGAAAAATATACATGGGTCAAGCCTGAGTTCGTACCAAGAACCGACACAGGTGCCCCTAGATGAATAGTCTAAGGCGTTTGGGAATAATGGATGTGAGGGAACTCGGCCAAATAGTCCCGTATCTTAGGTAGAAGGGATGCCTATCCAGAAAGAGGATAGGTCGCAGTGGCAAGGGGACCCCGACTGTTTACCAAAAACACAGACCGCTGCTAGTCCGTAAGAATGTGTATAGCGGTCGAAACCTGCCCAGTGTTGGTACCTGAAAGCTCTGTTCAAGGAGAAGAAGGGCCAATAAACGGCGGGGGTAACTATGACCCTCTCAAGGTAGCGTAATACCTAGCCGCTTAATTGGCGGCTCGCATGAAGGTTCAACGAGAGTCCCACTGTCCCCACATTCAGCCCCGTGAAATTAATGTACTGGTGCACAATCCAGTCTCTCCCACATGAAAGCGAAGTCCCCGTGGAGCTTTACTGCAGCCTGTGGCTGTGACGCGATTCTCAATGCGTAGGGTAGGAAGGAGTCGTAGATATTCCGGTCGTGGCCGGAATGGAGACAACGATGAAACACTTCCCTTTGAAAGTTGCGTCACTAACCTTGAATAAAGGGACAACTATTGGTAGGCAGTTTGGGTGGGGCGCCACGCCTCTAAGAAGAAAACAGAGGTCTCCAATGGTTAGCTCAGAAGGGTCAGAAATCCTTCAAAGAGTATAAGGGTAAAAGCTAGCTTGACTGTGTTCCAGCCAATAGGGAACGCAGATGCGAAAGCAGGGCCTAACGAACCACCTAGTACCCTCTTTATGAGGGCAGGTGATAAGAGAGAAGTTACCCCAGGGATAACTGAGTTGTCCTCGGTAAGAGTACACATCGACCCGAGGGTTTGCTACTTCGATGTCGTCTGTTCCTATCCTGGTGCTGCATAAGACACCAAGGGTGGGGCTGTTCGCCCATTAAAAGGGATCCTGAGATGGGTTCACTACGTCGCGAGACAGTAGGGTTGCTTCTCTGTGGGAGTGTTCAATGTCTGAAGGGAAGGAGCCTTTAGTACGAGAGGAACGGGGGTTCGTGACCTCTAGTTTATCGGTTGTCCGACAGGGCAGTTGCCGAGTAGCCACGTCATACGCGAATAAAAGCTGAAAGCATCTAAGCTTGAAGTCGCCCCTGAAAATAGACATTGTCTGAAACCACTCTTAAAAGAAGAGGTTGATAGAGTCGGGATATAAGTATCAAGCTTTTGCGAGGTATTAAGTCCACGACTACTAACTGGTTGAAAATTGCAATCTATAAATCTATTATCCGGTATTGCCATTTCATTGGTATTATTTTAAATTTTATTTATTGATTCTTTATATTAGTTCTATATTTCATAAATATTATATATGCTATAAAATTGTTACAGCATGGCAGTAGATTTTGGTACATATCATCATTCCACATATGAAGAATCAGAAAAATTACGAACAATAATTTATAACAAATTTCATGAAGCATTTAAATCCATATCTCTTGATAGGAATTCCGCAATAAAAATACTTGATATAGGATGCGGCCTGGGGTTCACCATTAAGGTAGCTGCGGATTTTTATACAAATGCTATAATTACGGGCATAGATAATTTTTCCGGTAGCCTAATAAACTCCTCACTGAATAAGGCCAGAACCAATATTGAAAAACTTGGAATAAAGAAACGATGCACTGTTGAAGAGGCAGACATTCTGGATTTTAAAGGAAAATTTGATCTTGTAATATCCAATCTTGTTTTCCACAATATGGGAAGTGCAAGATTTCAGGCATACAAAAAAGTATATTCCCTTAGGCCGGATTATTTCATAACAGGGGATATATTTTTTGCCGGAAACTATGAAAATCCTGTTGATTTTGAACTTTCAAAAATTTCAGATATGTTTCTCCCTGTAACCGTGAAAAATGTAGATGAAATTTCAAATAGTTTCAAAATTTTGATCCTAAAGAGAATATAAATTAAAACTCATGGCTCACATTGGGTATACGTTTCCATAGTTACCATGAATATTTATTTAAAAATATCCCTTCAATAAAAATAAGAAAATTAATTTTCCATGCTTATTTTTTTAAATTCTTTATGAGATTATCCGCTACTGTATCAAAGAATTTTTTGATATAGTCATTGTTGGAGACAGCCGGAATGCCAGAATCAGAGTCCTGGACTATTTCAGGCATAATAGGTATATTGCCTAGATAGGGGATGCCATACTCCTTTGCTATCTGCTCGGTTCCCCCTTTCTTGAATATATCTGTTTCCTGGCCACAGTGCGGGCATACAAATCCACTCATATTCTCTATTATTCCCAGAACGGGCATGTTGACCTTTTTCGCAAAATTTATCGCCTTTTTAGCGTCCAGCAGTGCAACATCCTGGGGAGTTATTACTATTACAATCCCATCGGCATCAGGCACCAGCTGGCATATGCTGAGTGGCTCATCGCCTGTTCCTGGTGGCAGGTCAATGACAAGGAGGTCCTTGTCACCCCATGATGTATCCTCCAGAAACTGCTGAACAGCCTTATGCCTTATGGCACCCCTCCATATTACTGGCGTGTCATGGGCCGGGAGAGCCATTTCCATTGAAATTACGTCCACGCCGTATTTTGTTTTTGCAGGTTCTATTTTTCCTTCCTCATTGCCAAAGGCTTTTTCCTCCTCAACGCCGAGCATCTTCGGATCATCCGGACCGTTTATATCTGCATCCAGTAGCCCCACCTTAAACTGCTTCTGTGCCAGTGTAACGGCCAGATTGGTTGCAACAGTGGATTTTCCAACTCCTCCCTTTCCGCTCATGATCATTATGGTGTGCTTTACATTATACTTTAAAGATTTCCCGGGTTGCAGGGAAGCCCTCGGTGGCGGGTCATTCATTTTTATTGTTCCTGTCATAATCTCATATTTTATATTGATATATAATATTACCCGGATTAACTCAATTGCCTTCCTGGATTCTAATCACCTGATTCTGGTAGGGAAATGATGGGAACGCACCGTATCCTGTTGTCGAAAGAGCAGCAGCAATATTTGCAAATTCAACGCTTTTATCAACATCTCCTGTCCTGAGGAATTCAGATGCGAATGCACCATTAAAACAGTCTCCGGCGCCTGTTGTGTCAACTGCCTTTACGGCATAGGCTCTGAAATATTTTATTTCGCCGTTGTAATTTACCAGAGAACCCCTTGATCCAAGTTTTATAATAACATTATTCCTGTATTTTCCCCTTATAATTTCTGAAGCTTTTCTAGCATCTTCAATACTGTTTATATCACACCCGGCCAGCAACTGTGCTTCAGTCTGGTTTGGGGTCAGGATGTCTGAATTTTCAAGTATGTATTTATCTGCACTGTACGGGCTTGGGTCAGTAATAATGAAATTGCCATCTTCCCTTAATTTTGTTATAAAATCCCTTATGGTTTTAAGGGGTATTTCCTGCTGAAACAGTACTATAGAGTTCTTTATCCTGACATCAGGGAAATCATCTATGGACATGTTTCCATTCGAACCGGGATACACAGTGATCATATTCCTTCCAGAAGCCTCTACATTTATCATTGCAATGCCGGTATTCTGCCCGTATTTAATTGCAATATCAATATTTTCTTTTTTTAAATAATTAATTATTATCTCGGCAAAGTAATCATTGCCCAGCTTTCCGAAAAATTCTGGTCTTACTCCAGTACGTGAAACGGCAACAGCCTGGTTGGCACCCTTGCCGCCTGGATACAAATAATATTTGTCAGCCTTTACAGTTTCACCTGTTGTGGGCAATTTCTGGGAGGACATTATTATATCAATGTTTACACTGCCTATAACCTTTATATCCTTCATTCCTGATTATATTGATTTAACTTATATATTTAACTGGAAAGCCGGAAGACTCCTGCATTATCTGTATGTAGGCTCTACCTATTTTATATAAAATAAAGGATATTTATGAATATGCCGGTATTATTCAGAGATGTGGTGCCGGCTGTTTTAAGCAAAAACATACTCTGCAAACTTTAATTATTCAGTTTTAATGGCTCAATAGATACGTAAACGGAAATATTTTTTATAGTGTATATAATATACTTTAAATGTACGATGAAACATGCATTTTCTGCAGGGAAATAGCGGTCAAGGAAAACGCTGCATTTGTTTACAGAAGTTCAAACATACTGGCCTTTATGGATAATGCCCCCATTGAGGAGGGGCATGTTCTTGTAATACCAAGAAACCATTATGAAAATATATTTGATATTGATAAGGAAATATATATGGAATTGCAGCTTGTGGTTAAACGCATAGCAATAGCCGTAAAGGAAACACTGAAAACAGATGGCCTGAACATAGGGCAGAATAACGGCCGGGTTGCAAACCAGGTAGTGATGCATTACCATGTACACATCATACCGAGATATTACCGAAAAAAGATAAATTGGGAAAGGGAAACTGCAAGCGTTGACGACCTTGAAATTGTTGCAGCCAGGATAAGGGAAGGCATTAAAGAGGTAAGATTATGAAAAGTCTTGAAGAATTATACAGCCGGGCAATGGAATTGAAGAATAAGGGCATGTCGGATAAGGAAATTTCTACAGAGCTTCATCTTTCGGTGAATACAATAACGTGGCTTTTAAGCAAGGATCTTAAGGGAAGCAGAATATCTGATACAAAGATCGGGTGGAGAAGCATTGGTGTATTCGGCAACAGGATAGAGAAAATTGCGGAGATAATGTCGGATATAGTTACGGAGGAGGTGCCGGATGATGAATTCACATCCATTATGGGAATTACAATAAATGGGATTCCATATGCCACAATGATGTCAGATCTCCTGGATAGGGAGTTAATAGTATACAGGCCACACCCATCAAGAAAGGAAGGGCTTTTCAGCAGTAATTTTGCAGGTGTAAGTGGAAAGAAAATCGTTATTGTGGATGATGTAATCAGCACTGGTGAAACCATGAAAAGAACCATTGACGATGTAAGGAATAAGGGTGGAGAGGTATCATTATGCGTTGTACTTGTTTCAAAATTGAGTACTGATGAAATCAACGGTGTTCGTGTAAGGTCCCTCATAAGGGCCACAATGGTGGGATAATAATGTACTGGGCTGACGCCTTGGTTGAAAACCTGAAAGGAAAACAGACAGTATCAACAGGGATATCACCATCAGGCCCCATTCATGTGGGAAACATGAGGGAAATCCTCACCGGTGATATAATAAACAGGGCTTTGCAGGATAAAAAACTGGAAACAAGATTTATCTATCTGTGCGATGACCTTGACCCTTTGAGAAAGGTATATCCATTTCTTGATAGCAGTTATTCCCAGTATGTTGGAATGCCCCTCAGTTATATACCGGCTCCTGACGGCAACGGGAAATACTCAGATTACTTTTTGAAGCCATTCCTGGAGACCCTTGCAAAAATAAATGTCAATGTTGAAGTAATAAGCACAACAGGACTTTACCGTGATGGAAAACTTGCAAATGCAATAAATATTGCAATGGACCACAGGCAGGAAATTGCAAAAATTATGCATGACATTGCCGGCTATGATCTGGACGAAAACTGGTATCCATATGAACCAAGGTGTTCAAAGTGCGGTAAAATTAACTCATCAACTGTCACAAAATATGAAGAGCCGTATGCCTATTACAGATGCCGTGCATGTGGGAATGAAGATAGGGCTGACATAAGAAAGGATGACGGAAAAATGCCATGGCGTGTTGAATGGCCTGCAAAATGGTTCACCCTGGGGGTAACTGTAGAACCCTTCGGAAAAGACCATGCTGCTGCAGGTGGATCATACGACACAGGAAAGGAAATAGCTGAGAAGATCTATAAAATCTCGCCCCCTGTTCCCCTTATGTATGAGAGGATACTTTTGAAAGGTGTCGGGGTAATGCACTCATCTACCGGTGTCGCAATAACTGCCTCAGAAGTGACAACATTCGCACCGCCGGAAATATTAAGATTTCTCATAGCGAAGAATGATCCTGGAAGGCATATAGACTTCGATCCGGGTATGGGGTTGCTTAACCTTATAGATGATTATGAAAAAATGGAGCGGGCATACTTTGGGCTGGACGAATCTAACAATGAGAATTTTAAACGCATCTATGAAATGTCCAGAATAAAAATCCTGGATGCCCCTGAGAAAATAAATTTCAGGCATATTGTAACACTGGTTCAGATATACAGCAATGATTCCTCCCTTCTATCTGCACTGAAAAGAAGTGGCTATGATAAGGACGAAATAGACGATTATCTTAAAAATGAGATTACAATAGCAAAATACTGGCTGTCCAAATACGCACCTGATAACATCAAATTTGCGCTTACAGATAAGGAATTTCTCCTTACAGAGGCACAGAAATCCATAATGCAGGAATTCCTGGATAAAATAAACAGGTCTGACTGGACATCTGAATCAATACACTCTATAATTTACAGTATAATAGGCGAAAGAAATCTAACACCAAAAGATATATTCACATTATTTTACAGGATTTTTATAGATAAAGATAGGGGCCCCAGGCTGGGGTATTTTCTTTCCAGCATGGATAAAAGCTATGTCGTCAACCGTATAGAAAGCCTTATTCAAGAGAAATAACAATTTATTTTTATTAATCTGGAAGCCAGATATTTAGAAGGGATGCCACTATTATTCTGATTCCATGTCAAATTTATCATAATCAACCTTTTTTTCGCTATCATGTTTTTCTGTTTCACTGGCACTGAAATGGTAAATAACTGCATAAATCAGCAACCCTACCAGGGACCCAAAAAGTGCTTCCGGGAAATATGCAAATATATAGTCGTATGGGCCTATCCCAAATATCGCTATAACTGTGCCTATTATTGCAGGAATTAATGCACCTGATCTTACGTTATTTTTCAAAGTTCTTGGTATTTTATAATAATCGTTTATTTTTGTTGTATGCCTCAGGCGCATAAACCAGTCAAAAATTAGTATAAACGTGAATGGGAATATGATAGCTTCCAGTATATCTATAAAAGATGATATGCGTGCGAGAATGCCTGCTATTGCCAGCACTATTCCGCCTATGCCAAGAAGAAGTGTTGCCACCGGCTGAGCCCATTTTCCATATACGCTTTTCCCGAATAGTGGCTGGAGGGACGTTAGAAGGTCTGCCGTTGCTGGATAAAGATTCATGGCATTTGGATGTATCAGTGAAAGTGCAAGAAGTACAGCAGCTATAATTATTATAATCCTGTTAATCCCATGAATGCCTGGAAATGCCAGTACTGCCACATTCCATCCTGTTCCCGGATCAACGCTGTTGCCGAAAAATCCAACTATTCCCATAAGCAGAACAGGTAGCATTATCCCCAGCGGGCTTGCAACAAAGTAGCCAGCCCTTGTTTTTACTTTTTCCCTGCCGGAGAATGGAACTCCGAATCTTGTCTGTGTAGATATTTTATAGGTCCATGCCAGTATGGAAAAACCCAGCAGGAAATCCAGTGCAGCACCCCAGGTAAATGGCCCTATGGGGGAAAGCAACGATGCAGTGTTTATCCTGTATGTGGTGAAAAGGAAATAGGTCAGTATTCCGAAGCTTATTATTAGAAGAGGTGCGGTGTACCTGAAAAAATATTCAAGCCATCTGGCTCCCAGCAGAACAAGCAGTATCTGTATGCCGCCCATAATAATGTACCAGTCAATTATTGATGTGTGGGTGAGGCTGCTAATTATAAGGGCCCCCACACTATCGTTAAGCCCAAAATACCCCAGATTCAAAAATGTGAATATAAGCGAATAGCCACCAGATGACATATACCCGTACGTTTTCCTGGCCACCACCAGGGATGGTACAGGTATCTGCCTTCCCATATCTGATATCAGGCCTGCAGGTATTAGTCCTATTCCTGTTGCCAGAAGAATGGCTATAATTGCATATATCAATCCCATGTTGTAAAGCTTTTCACCGGCTATGGGAACAAGTGCTGCGCCACTGGCCATTGCCCAGAATATAAAAAATTTCCACGAAGTCATGTTTCTTTCTTTTTTAGGTATTGGATTGACACCTATTACTTCAAATCCATCCATTATTACATTATCACTATCTTCCTCTGGCATTGAATGATAAGACTACCAAAATACTTAAATATTTATCTCATAAAAAACATAATATATTAATATAAATATTCAGTATACATAAAATTTATGCTTTATTTATTAAAGATTTACACATATTATTTGATAATGGTATGGGCATATATACTAATATAGTAATAAACATACCTGTTTGCAGGCATATTTTTATTTATGAATTCTGGAAAAGCAGCATCCGTATAAATCAGCATTTTTAGTATATATTTAACAGGAAAATTTATAATCTGTTTAAAACTCATTTATCATGATCGTTTCAAATCCTGTACCACTTGACATTTCATATGTTCCACAAAAATTATTCTTCAGGGATGATAAGATTGCAGCCATACGATCATCTGTTCTGGCCCCTTCCAGTAGCGGGATATCAAACAACATAATAATACATGGGGATTCAGGAACCGGGAAGACATCAACAGTAAAATTCCTTATGCGGGACAGCAAATCCATTATCTATGAAAATGCCCTTTCATTTAAAAATGTCAAGGCCCTGCTTGAACACGTCCTATCAAGACTTGGAAAGCCAGTATCATACCGTGGCCTGTCCTTTCCAGACATTTTTTCAACACTGAATTCAGTAATATCATTTCGTGGAAATACTGTACTTGTGATAGATGAGGCAACCAACCTTCTGAAAAGCGATACAGATGGTTTATATAATCTGTTCCGTGCATCTGAAATTTACGGCACATCACTGAGCACCATACTGATATCAATGGAAAACCCCTTCAGTTACATGGACAGGAAATATGGTACTGTCGTTGAGCTAAAATTCAATAAATACAGTGGCAGTGAAATATACAGGATCATATCTGAAAGGGCCGCACTATCCCTTGAAGATGGAGCATATACTGATTCCATACTCAAATATATTTCGGAGATATCCGCCCCTGTGGGCAGTGCAAGATTCGCCATAGAGCTTCTGCAGAAAGCAGCATATATGGCTGAATACCGTTTATCAGATTCAATAGAAAACGACGATGTGCGTTCAGCTGTTTCCCTTATCAATCCGTATATAACCGAAAGCAAACTATCGCTTCTGGACAGAAGAGAGCTTCTTGTTCTGCTATCAATATGTAGCCTCCTATCTGACAAACTTTCAGTGGATGTCCACACAGTAGAAAATCAGGTCAAACTAACTGGAGAATCGTATAGCATTGATATAAAAAAGGCAGAAATGTACAGAATAATAAGAAAACTTGAGAGCATGGACATTGTGTCATCCACTATCCAGGGCCGTGGAAATCGTTCCGGCGTTTCAAAACATGTATCAATAAATGATGTTCCTGTTTCCATCCTTTCAATTAAAATAAGGGACATTATTGCGAGACTTTGAAATAATAAAATCAAATGGCCTAGAGGCCCTCTCAAGGAGATCGGAATAGTATTTCCTGTCAAAAAATTCTGTCCTGTCCAGTATAATGTTGTGCGCCTTATCAATTATAATTCCTGAGATTAACATGCCAGGATATAATTCCTGCTTATATCCAGCAGTTTTCATAAGATGGTATGTAATATTCTTTACCCTGTACTCCTCTATATGCCTGTTTATGCCAAGCTGTATCCTGAAATCATCCATGTTAAACCCCTCAAGTTTCATATATCTTTTTTTCAGCCTATGGAGATCCTCTAATCTATCCTGCAACTCATGGAATTCACATTTTAAAACATTAAGCGCATCCTCCTGGAATTTTTTGACCAGCGGGGGCGAATCTCTCCGGCGCATTTCTATGCCCCTGACCTTGAACGTATTATCGGTGCGCAGCCCTATGTACCTGTTTGCAGACCCTATCCCATTATTCTGTGGCATGAATGCAATCCATTTGTAATGTGAATCCAGGACAATGGGTATACAGGTTTTTTCACATATGTCGTTTATGGTTTTTGTTATGCTGCCATTGCCAGAGAGCCATAGGGAATCCACAACCCCGTGCAAAACCCTAAAATTATTATCTTCTGCAATCCTCATTGCTGTCTCTATTATTGTCCTGCCAGTATGCGTTATTTTTTCGTGTGCATCTATCCTGCCGAATTTTGCATTTTTGTAACCTGTATACCCGAATGAGTTGAGCAGGAGTGTTTTTAATGCCTTATTCCTCCTAGAGTATGTATCAGACCTATCACTTATGGCCTTGTAAAACAATCTCCTTTCCAGGAGACCACGCAAAAAGGATGAGAGAAAAGAGGTTTTTTGTCCGGAAATATTTTCGGGGGATACACCGTAATTGACTATTATGCCAGGATACATTGATGAAAAATCTATTTCATATACATTTTCATATATGCCTGGTTCGGGATTGAAAATGATTCCTCCTGTATCTGCACTGAAAAATTCATGGGGTGTTTTTGGTATTTCATAGTCATCCTTTCTGAACGGAATCAGTATTTTTCTTTTCAATGCCTCCTTTATTTCAACTGCAGATACCACCGTTCCCGGTGTTACCGTGGATACCGTCTCTGCAGGCAGCAGGGATGCCCTGGAAAGTTCAAATATTCCTGAAAGCCCTGATTCCCTGTAAATTAATGAATCGGCATCTATGCATATTTTGTTTTTAATCCTTACAGTTCCTGGCATATAGGAATGCCTGCCATAGGATTCAAATGATTTTTCACGGTTAAATGTGCTGCTTATTATATAACCATGCCTATTCATATCTTTCAGCAGTGTTATGAACTCCCTGGAATAATTTCTGTACACAATGATATCATTATCCTGTATGCAGCTGTAAACCTCCCTGTATATATCGTTGCTGTATTTACGCCCGTTAATTATAACATACCTTATTCTTCTGTTTTCTGCAACAGGGCATATTTCAGCGCTGCTGATATCCATATCATCCTCATATAAATTTTTCAGGCCGTAGAATTCCAGATTTCTTGTTGCCATGAACCGTAAAATAACGTTTATATCTGCATTGTATATTTTTAGCCTGTATCCGAATGCCTGTTCTATTCTTCCAGCAATATCAGGGATTTTAGATGGTCTCAGGTATATCTGTATTCCATCGCGTGTGCCATAAATATCATTCATCTGTGTATGCCGGTAAATATAACTGGTTGCATCCAGACTTTTTTCAAGAATGCCCAGATCATAGCTATCTCCGGAAACAAATATCCATGTACGGTTATTGAAAGCTTTTTTTACTATTTTCCCTGATCTGTAGTACCAGAGATATATGGTATCAGAACCAGTTGCGTTTATTATCCTGTCCATACTCATCTATCTTTTTGTACAGCTCCAGAATAATGGCAATAAAAAATTGATCCCTCTCATGTATACTATTTGAGTGCTTTTCAGCCATGGATAGAACCGTTTTCAGGATTTCAATATCCTCCCTCTTCATATATGCACGCATGTTAAGTATTTCCTCTTCAATAGATTTCACATACTCACGGGAAGATTGTGTGTTTCTGCCCATAGATTACACCATTATCGTTCCGTTGACTGTTTCTCCACCTACAATTTCCAGTACTATGGTACTGCCATTGTATGCAGATTTTTCAATAACTGTTTGTATATCATCTACCACATTCAGGCTCCACGAATCAAATATAGCCGATGATATTATTATAACGTACCTTTCCATGCTATTCTTTGCTATTATTCTTTCCAGCTGGTACGGCGTTAAAATACGCTGAATTTTCACACTGTACTTTAAAATTCCGCGGTCAACTCTTATCCCATCTGATATCAGTATTCTGGTCGCACTGTATTTCTCAATTTCCCTATTTATGTCTATATCTCTCCTGTTTATTACCCTGAAATGCCTCATAGAGTAAAAATAATATTTACTGAAAAATAGTTTTGGCATCTGCTGATAAAATGAGAAAATGAAAATCAATTGATTGCATAAGTTATAATAAATATATTTAATGGAAATAATGTTACTTTATAAATGCTTTCTTTATTACAATTTTTTCCAGTGGTTTATCGTTCCTGTCTCTCTTAGCCTTGCTGATCTTATCCGCAACATCCATGCCACTGACAACCTTTCCAAAGACGGGGTGCATTTTGTCAAGGTAATTATTGTCCACCACATTTATGAAAAACTGTGAACCACCGGTGTTAGGGCCTGCATTTGCCATTGCTATGGTACCTCTATTGTTTTTGTTATTTTTTGTGAATTCATCCTTAATTTTATACCCTGGGCCACCCATGCCGGTTCCAGTTGGGTCGCCACCCTGTATCATGAAATCAGGTATTACTCTATGGAATATGGTATTGTTATAAAACCCCTGTTCAACCAGTTTCTTAAAATTGCCTGCAGTAACAGGCATATCCTTATCGAATAGCTCTATTTCTATTGTTCCCATAGTTGTTTCCAGTACTGCCACTGTCATATTATGGAATATTACCAGTAGTTATATAGTTTTCCACAGGAAACTGTGGGATTATTTTTACATAATTAATGTCGTATAAATTAATATTATATACCAATAAAAAAATCTACGGCGTATACCATAAACATTATAATATCATCAGGGCAAATTACAAAAAATATCAATTTATATGCATTATAATATTTAGATATTATTCATAAATATGAATTACGTTTAAATATAATGACGTAATGTAAAACTATGATAGGAAGTGACACATATTCAGTTCTGGATAATGCAAAGGTGGGAAAGTTCCAGAGACGGCTTGCTGTTACTGCTGCACTTGGCCCATTTACGGATGCGTTCAATGAGTTCGGTGCATCCATATCCCTTATAGCTGTAGGAATACTGTTTCACCTTCCCGCAGTTCTGGTAGCCGCTGCAACGGCAGCATACTGGGTCGGTGTAGCCGGTGGAGCAATATTTGGCGGTATAGCGTCAGATGCAATAGGCAGGAAGCAAATATTCCTGTACGATACCATCGGTATGGCTGTTTTCGCCGTCCTTAGTGCGGTTTCCACTGGATATATAATGTACTTTCTTACGAGGCTTGCACTGGGAATATTCATTGGTATGGATTATGCTGCCGCAGTTCCACTTCTGGCAGAGTATTCACCCTCTAAAAGAAGGGGCGGACTTCTATCAACAGAAAAGTTATTCTTCATGTTCGGGACAATTGCCACTGTGGTAATAGGAATGGCGTTTACATATTACGTGGGGGTCCTTCTCGCATGGAGATATGACTTCCTTATAGCTGCTGTTCCTGCGATAATCCTGTTCGGTTTAAGGTTTGATATGCCCGCATCACTGAGATGGGCAAAGGCATCCGGAAGGAAGGACCTTATACCGAAAATATTGAAAAAACTCCATAAGGAGGGCATAGATATAGATCCGGATACCATAAAAGTTGACAAACCCCAGACCATAAAGGAAAATATGCATGAATTTTTCAACTCCAGAAATAAAAAGACAATCGCTTATATATTCTGGATCGGTGCAGCATATGCCCTTACAGTAAATCTGGTAAGCGTGTATGCCAGTGTTGTACTTGAAAATCTTGGCGCATCGTCCTTCTTTGCAGAGGAAGGAACCCTGATAATTGATATAATAGGAACATTCGGTGTTATACTTACACTGATTGTTGTAGACAGGATAGGGAGGCGTTTAATGGGGCTTTTCGGTTTCGTGCTCGGTGCTATTCCACTTATGGTGCTGATAATTGCCGATGTATACCATGTGATGACCATACCCCTTGTAATAGCCATGTTCGGTTTATTCTTCTTCATCAACGTGGGTCTGGTGGGTACTTTACAGTACTTACCCGCCGCAGAGGTGTCAACAACAAAGTCAAGAGGACTTGCAGTGGGATGGGAAAAACTCTTTGAATTCGGATTGGCACTGCCTGCGCTGACACTTTACGCGTATATCGGATTATTCTACTCTTTTATATACGACACGATAATGGTTATAATAGGGGGAATAGTGCTGTACCTGCTATCATTCGAGACAAAGAATAAAACACTGGAGGCAAATGCGATGCGTGCTGAGAGTAAAACACAAATGAAAAAAACCTCACAGGGGCCTGTGGAGGAAACCAAAAAAGCAGATTAATTTATTTTTTAAATCCTTTATGCATGTTAATAATTTTTAAATATATATTACGCATTTTAACAGATGAAAGCGGGATTTCTGGATAAATTGAATTCTGATATTGTATTGCGTGATTATGATCCTCCAGAGCCAGAAGATGATCAGGTTACAGTGGAACAGACATACACAGGTGTATGTTTCCGTGATATACTTACACAGCAGGGATTTTTTCCAAGAGTTTCATTGCCAGTAATACCCGGGCACGAAATTGGTGGGAAAATTGTTAAAATAGGGAAGAATGTAGAGAATTTCCATGTTGGTGATCGTGTTTCCAGCCTGATATATATACCATGTGGGAAATGCAGATACTGCCTCTCAGGCAATGAAAACCTCTGCACTGAGAAAATTGCCTACGGTGAAAAAATAAACGGCGGTTATTCCCGTTATGTAAATGTTAGCGAACGATCACTTGTAAAGGTTCCACCGGAGGTCGCGGAGGAAGCAGTTCCAATAGCCGCCTGTGTTATAGGGATGCTCTACCATGCCATAGCAAAAATGGGAAAGATACAAAAAGGCGATTACGTTCTAATCACCGGAGCCGGAGGAGGTGTAGGTGTGCACGCAATTCAAATGGTTAAGGCACTGGGAGGCCACCCAATTGCAGAATCCGGGTCAAAATGGAAGGAGGAGGAACTGTACCGCCTCGGTGCAGAGCACATTGTAAGCCCTGAAAACGATTATAGCAAAGAGGTTAAGGAAATTACCGGGGGCGGTGCTGACATAGTCCTGGAAGATGTGGGCATGGCAACCTTTTCAAAAAGTTTGAGGAGTATTAGAACAGGCGGAAGAATGGTTGTGATAGGAAATCTGAAGCCTGAACCTGTAGAATTGCCGCTGGGATTAATAATACTTAAGGGAAACAGCATAAAGGGCAGCATAAGTTCAACCCGTGACGATCTAAAAATGGGGCTTGATCTGTTAAGGTCAAAAATACATCCGGAAATCGGGGGCAAAATTAACCTGGAGTCCATAAACGATGGATACAGGGAAATGCTGGACAGAAAGATACTGGGAAGGCTTTTGATAAAATATAGATAATTTATTCTATTTTTATGTGCCATATTGCAATATTAAATTTAAAATAAACAAAAACCTTTTTTAAAAGTTAATAATAAAGAATAGATATAAAAATGTATATTGTCCCCTCATCTACCGCTTACAATGTGTCAAGGAAGCTGGCAAATATTTTTTCATGCAATGTTTCCGGTGTGGTCAGAAAGAGATTCCCAGATAATGAGATGTACCTCAAAATAATTGATGATGTCCGTGGAGAGGACGTTCTTCTGGTTGGCAATACAAGAAGCGATTCTGATATTATAGAGTACCTCCTGCTTCTGGATGCCATAAAGGAAGAGGATCCTAAGAGCATAACAGCCATAATACCATTTTTTGGATATGCAAGGCAGCATATGAGGTATAACAACGGCGAGCCCGTGTCATCAAAGGTATTCACAAAGGCAATAAATCAGTACGCGGACAGGATTATTACGGTGGAACTGCATGATGAGCAGACACTGGATTATTCTGACGTGCCATTTGAAAATATAAAAATCATCAGCCCTGTATACAATTATTTTAAAAACAAAAATATAGACTTTGTAATGTCACCTGATGATGGCGGGTATGAACGGGCCAAAATAATGGGCAATAAGCTGGGTATTCCGGCGTATTATATAGATAAAAAGAGAATAGATTCAACAACGGTTAAAATGATCCTCCCGGAAGAGGATTATATGAATAAAAACGTTCTAATACTTGATGATATAATATCCACCGGCGGCACAATAATAAAGGCGTCAAACCTCATAAGGGAACACGGTGCAAGGAACATATATGCCTGTGCAATACACGGTGTGTTTGCCAACAACAGCAATGAAAAGATAGAGAGATATGTAAACGAACTTGCCGTTACAGATACAATAGAAACAAAATACAGCAATATTACAGTTTCTGAAGAAATAGCAGCTTCACTGAAAAGCAAGATAAGCATATGAAACATGGACTCAGGGTCCTGGGCCTGGACGATGGCCCATTTAATAAATTTACAGATATTAAAACAGTTATTGTGGGGGTAATCATGCGTTTGAATTACCCTGTTGAGGGTATCTCTGTAAGGGAAATCACAGTAGATGGCATGGACTCCACTGAAATAGTTATGTCAATGATCCGGGGCAGGTTCAGGGGCGACATAGATTTTGTAATGTGCAATGGGATAACGTTTGCAGGTTTCAATATTCTGGACATCCAGAAGGTATACAGCAAGACCGGCATACCTGTTATAGCAGTAACAAGAAAAAATCCATCAATAGAAAAGATTTCCCGTGCACTTTTACTTCATTTCAAGGATAGTGAGGAAAGAATAAAAATTATAACAGAAACTCCTGTGGATAAAATAGGATATGGGGACAGAATACTGTATATAAACAGGGCAGGCATTGAATTGAACCGTGCCGTGGAGCTTATAAAAAATACAGTAAATACAGGCAACATTCCAGAACCTGTAAGAATGGCGCATTTAATTGCAACTGCAATAATAAATAAGGAAAGCCATGGAAGAGTATAAAATATTAAAAATTATTTCCCGCCAGCAACAGTGATATCGCCCATTTCCCCTATTTCACCGGTGGCCTTTTCCAGTGAGCCTTTAGTTTCAGGTATGAATATCAGGGTTACTACAGATGCGGCTATTGCAAGGCCTGCAAGGTAATAAAATGCGAATGATTCTCCCAGTACCAGGAAAAGGGCCGGGAATACAAAGGATGAAAGAGCTGCACCACTTCTTCCTGCTGCAACTGTATATGACTGTATCTGTGACCTGATCTTGGTAGGTGCCAGTTCAACACCGTACATTCCGGAAGCAGTTATTGAACCCGGGCCCGCCTGGTTGAAAAATTGCATCCCTATTCCATATACCATCATTCCGGCTATTGGAAGCGCTGCAACAATCCCCACTTTGCTGATTCCATCGAATATGAGAAGGAACACTCCCATACCAAGGAATCCAACAATCTGAAGCAGTTTTCTGCCCTTTCTGTCAATAAGTGCAAGCATGACAATTCCACCTGCTATTGTAAATACTTCCATTAGATATGTCCACGCATCAGGTGAAAGCCCCATCTTGGAAGCAATCAGGGTTGGCCCGAATAGTATGCCTGCATATGCTACCTGGTCATAGAAGAACCACAGAACCATAGCGGAAATATATTCCCTTTTGTATTTATGGAAATAGTATTTGAAATTGTGCTTATCCTGTATATCCCCCTGTATTCTTACACTTCTGTGGGCTACGTACTTCACCTCATCCTCGAAACTCTTCTTGTCCCCTGCTATCCTTGCTATGAACCTTGGCGTTTCCGGCATTTTCCTTCTAAGGTAAACCACTGCGAGTGCAGGTACAGCACCCATTGCAAGGACTACCCTCCAGAGTATTGCATCGGAAACTCCAAGAACAGGGCCGAAGATCATATAAGTAAAAGCGGCCAGTATCGCGCCGAAGCCCCACATCATACCGAACCCGAAGCCTATTGTCTTACCCCTGTCCTTTGCATTTGAATGCTCCCCCATTATCATTGGCGACATTACATAATCAGCGCCAACTCCTATTCCCAGTATCAGCCTTATTGCTATAAGTAGATAGACATTTATGGCAAAGATCTGCATTATGGCAGCAACGCCCAGTATCAATACATCAACGCCGTAGAACTTTTTCCTCCCTCTTTTTGCCAGTTCACCGAAAATTATTGCACCCACTGCTGCCCCAATCAGTGCAGAACCGGCTATAAGGCTGGTAAAGACCACATAATTGGGGTTGCTTTTTGTAATTCCGTAGGCGCTTAATATTATTGCAAGAACTATCCCGACTGATGAAAGGTCGTAACCATCGGTAAAAGCACCCATGCCTGTAGTCAGTATTGACCTTGCATGAAACCATCCAAATTTCTGTTTATCAAGATCTTCAAATATATCTGCCATTATCCTCAGAAAATTATAATGTAATTATATATATAATTAATCGATATACTATATATTTTAATATATAAAATATATAGAAATGTTAGACTCTCTATTGATGTAAAAATTTAAACTCATCTGATGGGATGCCAGGTATATCATTTCTGAACTTGTATAAATGGCCTCCCCTGTTGATTTTGTCACTTGCGGTGGTTATGTAAAGTGTTTTCATGTCATCATCTCCAAATATGCACGATGTTACATTTTTTGTTCCCACAAAAATTTTTTTGACAGCCTCCCCTGACCTGTTGAATTTTATTATGCCATTGCCACCATAAAAGGCAACATATAGATTCCCCTGGGAGTCAAGGGTCATCCCATCCGGCACACCTGCGAAGGATGAAACGTCAAAGCTTTTCCTTTCTGAGATTATTGCAGATTTATTCATATCGTAATCAAAAACCCTGATCTTTCTAGTGGGTGAATCTATATAATACATAGTTTCAATATCAGGATCCCATATTGTCCCGTTGGAAATTGTTATGCTCTCCAGCACTGTTTCCTCTTCTGAGCCAAACCTGTATAGTTTTCCTGAAGGCATTTTTTCATTCATGTCCATTGTTCCTGCAAAAAGAAAACCATTTTTGTCGCATTTCCCATCGTTGAACCTCACATTTTCAGGGAGCTGTAATGTAAACAATGTTTCAACCTCCATCCGGGTTAATGAGAGATGCCTTATTGAATCCCTGGTCCCAAAAACCAGTCCGTCATTGCACGGTACTATAAATGGTATAATCTTATCACTATAAAGTGTTTTCACAGACCCATTATAGGAATGAATTTTGCCACCGAGTATATCAACGTAGTACAGCACTCCGTTCAGCCATACCGGGGATTCCCCCAGTTTTAACTGTGTGGACGATCTTATTAGTTTAGCCTTCATCTGTAATTATTAGTTTATACATATATATAAGTTGCTAATATATATTAATTAAAAGCTGCTTTGATAGACCATGATACCCACAATCTAAATATCCCATAACCAATCCTGAAATTGTGGGATACTATTTATCATAAGATGATTCAAGGGGTCGTTGAACTGCAGGATAGCTCAAAATAAATAATGAAAATCTTCACTTGCCAGGATGTTTTGAATCATAACATCACATGGTAATTTTATTGAACTGTCAGATGCACAATATTTATAATCAGATTAAATATTTATAACCATGTGGGAGACTGTGTTTAAAATAGATCAAATTAATGACAATTCCCTGAAGGCCGTTACAGTTAAGGGCACTCCCCTGCTTATTGCAAATATAAAAGGGAAAATATACGCAATCGGCCTTTACTGTACACATGAGCAGACAGATCTGTCAGAAGGTTTTATAGAAAAGTGCAACGTAATATGCCCTGCGCATTTTGCCTCCTTTGATATAAAGACAGGCAATGTTGTTTCAGGGCCAGAGGATGAGAGTGCACCCATTGACAACCTTAAAACATACCCTACAAAGGTAGAAAACGGGATGATACTGGTGGAGCTACCATGAAAATCCTGGTTCTTGTTAAGCAAATCCCGGATATAAGCGCAATCAAATTTGATCAAAAGACAAAGAGAATAATAAGGAGCGGGGTAAAACTCTTATTTAATTCATATGACAAAAAGGCGGTTGAGGCTGCTGTGCAGTTATCAGAAAAATATGGATATGAGACCTATGCTGCATCCATGGGCCCACCAGATGCCGCTGAAATCCTTAAAGATTCAATGCGTATGGGGATAAACCATGGAATTTTATTAAGTGACCGCAATTTCGCTGGCTCTGATACATTTGTAACATCGCACATACTATCGGCCCTTGTGAACATTATAAATCCAGATATTGTGCTTACAGGAAAATCTTCGCTGGATGGGGAAACGTCACAGGTACCCCCTGAAACAGCATGGATGTCCGGTTATAATTTTCTCTCTGGTGTATCAGGAATAGAGATTATGGAAAAAAGTGTTGAGGTGACCCGGGATGAGGATGATGGCATCTCAAAATATGAGGTACCGCTTCCGGCATTTTTTTCAGTCAGCGAAAAGATCAATAGGGCAAGGCAGATAGATCCTTCAGTTAAAATAGAGGATGTTGAGGTATATGATTCAGATATTACACCATGGAAGGGAAGCCAATCGCCCACTGAGGTAGTAGATACCTTTCCACTCAACAGCTCCAGGAATAACAAATTCATAGATTTCAATAAGTTTATAGAGATCCTGCATGAGGCAGGTCAAGGCCCTTCAGATCCCCACAGGGAATATATCAGTGAACCAGAAACTGGAGATATATTCCTGGGACTTGCCGTGGATGACCCTAAAATCTCCATGGAGATCTCTTCCAAAATAGCCGAAAGCACAAATGACAAAATTACAGTGATCGGGAACATAGATCCAGTACAGCTTCAGGGAATGGCCTGTCATCAGTACGTATACCTGGAGGATTATAGCAGTGTTTCTATGGCGAAATATGTGGCAAAGTATATACAGGACAACCCGGTAAGGCATGTTCTCGCCCCATCGAATCTAAATGGCCGTGATATAATGTCATTTGTTGCAGCATCCATGGGACTGGGTTTAACTGCGGACTGTGTTGACATAAAAATGGAAAATGGAAAAATGATACAGTACAAGCCATCATTCGGAGGAGGAATAATTGCTGTTATAAAATCAAAAACAGATCCTGATATGGCAACTGTCAGGAAGGGCATGTTTCAGGTACGGTTTATGAGCAGATCCTTTGAAACCACTAAAATTAGGTCCAGGGCTGCTCCGGAATACAGGATTATTGAAAGAAAGAAGCTGGACAGCGGACTGCGCCCGCTGGATACCCCTGTTATATTCGGTATAGGAACAGGGGTCATGGCAGATGACATACCTAAAATATATGATATAGCAGATAAAATAGGGGCATCTGTGGGAGCAACAAGAAGGGTGGTGGACATGGGAAGAATTCCCAGGCAGTTCCAGATCGGGCTTACGGGTGTTTCAGTATCCCCCGAACTTTATATTGCTATAGGCGTATCCGGATCTGATAACCATGTAGTTGGAACAAGGTATGCAGGCAGGGTTATGGCTGTAAATAAAAATCCTGATGCGCCAATATTCCGGCACTCAGATTTTGGGATAGTTATGGATTCGCATGAATTTATAGGTGAACTGTATTCAAATATTAACCATTAATCTGTGAAAAATATAATTTACTACCTTTATATAAACTATAATGGAGGTTAATAATATAACTGTAAAATTCCCAAAGGAAATAGTTCTTGAGGACGGAAGTAAAATTACAGTGGATAAGGATAAAATTTCTGACGAGTCATTATTTTCACTTTTATATCCTGAAAAACATACAGATGATATCGCAGTTGCCCTGATAAAGCACGGTTTCCATGACGCAACGCCCAGTTTTTTCAAGGGAGAGGTATTCAGCCTTGCAAAGGAAATATCATTTCCCTGGGAACTGCATTTGAGGCTTTTCAACAACGGTGAAAAATACAGTAAAATATTTGCCCATATTGAAATTTCAAGAAGATATTTCGAGCATCTCTTCATTATCCAGCCGGCAGTTTACGAACCATTCGATTTTTATAAAAATATATACAAACAGTTCAGGGTAATGTACGGGCCTTCTGGAAAAACAGTAAAGGAATTCAAGAGCAATTATGAAATTACACTGATGCCACCTGAAAATCTCATTGAATGGATGCCTGTGGTTGTAAATCTCTACGATAGCCTATCCAGGTATAAGGAAAATATCAGGGAAATCATAGATATGCTGGATTACGAGCTCCACAGAAGATAGATTACTTCCTGGAATAACGTTTCACTGTATGGCCGCAAACGGGGCATATATCCATGTATTTATCATATATTCTATGGCATCCTGTGCACCTGTATTTCCATACTATGCTTTTTTTTATGGGTTCAATGCCACTTCCAGAATACTCTATGCCGCATTGCCTGGCCACATTCTGGATGGCATAGTCGTCAGTAACTATTGTTCCATTGTATTCCATTGCAAGTGCAAGCACATCAATGTCTGTATTGCTGAGGACATTGTAATCCCCGGTTTTCGTTGCAGCATTTACTGCCATTTCCACATATTTTTTTTCAGGAGCCTGGATATTTATATCCGCCACGCCAAGAATCTTTTCCAGGGAACCATTTTTGATTTCATTTATTACAGAATCCGGATAAATATAATTGCTGGTTGAAATGTTAATTCTTCCGGACAGTATTGCCGATGTGTCTATTATATACTTTTTGACCTTATCCACATGGTTCAATATTATTAACAGTAATAAACGTAACTGGATTAGTATAAAGATATTGCCATTTTTGATATGATATTTTAGGGAGGCTGCAATTCACCAGTATGTACCTGCTTCTCTTAATACTCTTAATCGTTGGAATCGCTGTTGGCGCCCTCACTGGCATAACAGGCAGCAGTGGTGTCCTTGTTGTTGTTCCGGTTTTATCATATATGGGCATAGATTTTAAAACTTCAATAGGAACAAGCCTGCTGGTTGATGTTATTACAACAACCATAGTTATATACGTTTACCTTAAAAAGAAGACCCTTGATATAGGAATCGGGTTGATCCTTGGCATGGGTGCCATAGTCGGTGCCCAGATAGGGGCCTTCGTTGCACATATAGTGCCCGTACTCCCACTGGAGATCGCCTTCACGGCTATGGCGGCATATATGAGTTATTATGTCATAAAAAAATCCTACAGGGCAGAGGAAAAGGGGATCAGAAAAATCAATCTCAAAAGGCCTGTTGCACTTTTGCTGGGGTTCCTCCTGAGCATACCCATAGGGACATTGACCGGGATAATTGGCACCAGCGGGGGAATAATGTTTATCCTTGTCATTATTCTGCTTTTCTCCATGAAGGCACAGAATATGGTAGGTACAGCCACACTGGCGATGTTCCTTTCTGCCTTCAGTGGCTCTGTTGGCTACTTCAGGATAGGGCATATAGACTTTTTCGCTGCAATTGTGATAGGATTGATAGCACTTATCTCAGGATACTATTTTTCTATACTGGCGCATAAACTGGATCAGAAGGTTATCTACCGTTTCCTGGGAGTGGTGTTTATAATAGTGGTAATCAGTGAAATTGTGAAAATTACTGTGTTATAATAAAATTGATTTTCCAATTCCTGAATACTCCCTGCCCAGATACATATAGTTTTTATCATGGCAGCATCTGCAACCTATATTTTTTTCTATGCCTATCCTGTTTATTTCAAAGGCAAACCCATCAATGAAATACAGGCTCCCATCAATTTCATAATTAAGAAGCACCTTAACTGCCATGTTTACCCCGTACATTGCAACAATTGCCGGAATTGTGCTCATGACACCGGAAACCTCACATGATGGTAGTTCAGCCGGGTCCTTATTGAAACATGCATAGCACGAGGTTTTCCCCGGGATCACTGCCTTGAATTCCCCGTACGTTTCTATTGCAGATGTAAATATCCAGGGTATTCCGTACTTATCGCATGCGTCGTTTATTATAAACCGGGTGGTCATATTATCTGTTCCGTCGAAAACAAGGTCTACTGCGCCAACCAGGTACGCCATATCAGCATCAAAAGCCCTGTTATAAAATTCAACATCTATATCAGGATTAACCTCCCTTATCTTGCCTGCAGCCGCTTCAGCCTTATATTTTTTCAGATCATTCATGCTGTAAAGAATCTGCCTGTTCAGGTTTGTAATCTCTATTTTATCCCTGTCTATTAAAACCAATTTTTTAACGCCCAGACGGGAAAACATTTCAGCAGCTGCGCTGCCTGTACCCCCAAGCCCAACAATCAACACTGATTTTTCCAGCAATTTCTCCTGGTTTTCCCTCCCAATCTGCTTCAGTACCATCTGCCTGGCATATCTGGTCATATCCATGGTATGGATATCAACAGCATGGTTAAAATAATTTTATACATGCCTTTTTTAAGGGCATTCCTAATTGTTATAGTTTGATTAGAACAAAATTTAAATACAACTGCAGTATCCTTTTTTATGGGTAAGGCAGGTACAGGGGCAAAGGCAGGAATTGTTGCGGGGCTTGTGTATGGCATATTTTCAGGCATTTTCAGTTACGTAACACTTACAGTTTTTAAGGCTGATGTGATGAAAGTACTCGCAAAGGAGGCGGCTGCTGAGTCGGCAATTAATTCCAGCATTCACATCACTGCGGCTGAACTGTACGCAACAGCTGTTGATCTTTCCATTGCTGAGGGCATAATAGGCGGCTTGATCGTAGGGTTGATCCTCGGAATAATATTTGCTTACGTGCACGGAAAACTGCCTGGCAAAAATATGATAGTAAAGGGCGAGATTTTTGGATTAATTCTGTGGTTAATATTCGATCTCCTAATCGGTGCCTTTGATATAAGTTCCTATGGGATTCTTTACTATGTGGTAACGCTCGGGCTTGGGATAATATCACTTCTGGTATTCGGTTACCTGCTCGGAACACTATATAGCAGATGGGCAGAGAAAGAAACACCAATGACCGATGAACAGTTCAACGCAGGAAAATTATAAAAATCCTAACTTTTAGGTTAAGTTAATGTTAAATGAAGAAATAAATGTATGATATTTATGGATCATGAAATAAAGGAAAAATACATGCTTGCCGGAAAAATCGGAAGGGATGCACTGGAATACGCACAAACACTCATAGAACCTGGGGCCCTTTTTTATGATGTCGCTGAAAAGGCAGAGCAGTATATACGGGATAGGGGAGCACTGCCATCATTTCCGGTCAATTTATCTATCAATAACGAGGCGGCCCATTACACTCCATTTGAGGGCGATAAAAAGAAATTTCATACAGGAGACCTTGTCAAGGTAGACCTGGGTGCCATGGTGGATGGGTATATGTCAGATAATGCCGCCACCATGGAGGTTGGGAATACAGGAAATTACAGTGATTTAATAGATGCAACAAGGGAGGCGCTCAACGCTGCCATAAAAATACTGAGGCCCATGATCAGCATTTACAGAATCGGAGAGGAAATAGGCAATGTCATCACCTCGCATGGGTTCAAGCCTGTAAAAAATCTGGGTGGGCATGGAATTAACCGTTATGATCTTCATTCAGAAATTTTCATACCGAATTACGACGATGGCAATGGAGAAACCATTCAAACAGATAAGGTAATAGCAATAGAGCCATTTGCCAGCACCGGCTTAGGGATGATCCACAACGGGCAGCTTGGAAATATATACATAATTGACCAGCCCAGAAAGCAGGACAGGGAAGAAATCCTCTATAAAAACTTCAACACTGCCCCATTCGCTGAAAGATGGGTATCAAAGATAATGGATAATGACCAGGAATATTTAAGAAAGAAAATGTCAAGCAAATACATATCCGGGTTTGCAGTGCTGAAAGAGCATAGCAAGGCAATGATCGCACAGTCAGAGCATACGATAATGGTACTTGGGGACGAAATAATTGTAACAACAGCCTGATTAAATGGATTCTATTATTTTCCGTGCCTGTTCAAGAACCAGTTCTGCGGGATCATTACCATTTATCTTTATTACATCAACCGGTTTTTCAATGAATTCTGATATATTATCCAGAAAATAGTTGTAATACTCTTTTATGCGGGAAAGTCCCTGCCTTTCCTCCAGTATTGATAACTGCCTTCCCCGGAAATTAAGGTTTTTCCTGCTGGCCCTTATTCTGTCCACTGCTGTATCTATATCAACATCAAGATAAATAATAATATCAGGCATCATCATCATTTTAGATACATTTACCATCCAGCGTACCGTTTCCTTTTGGTCGCCCATCAACTTTTCAATCATTGGGCCTTCATAGGCTATGGAGGATGCAAGGTAACGATCACATATTATTTTCTTATTGCTTTTGAGTTCCTCCTGGTGGTTTAGCCTGTCATATGTAAAAAGAAAGAAGTTGTAAAAGGAATTCTCCGGGCTGCTGAGTTTTTTGAGTTCGCCGAATTGAAATGCATCAGTTGGCTCTTTTGTGTAATGAAAATCAGGGAATGCCGGCTTCAGTGAGTTTATCAGTGTGGTCTTTCCTGACCCATCTATCCCTTCCATGGTTACGAACATTATATGGGTATATTCAGGGCTTATAAATTATTATTTATGATAATTGAGCATGGAATTTAAATAATTATTAATAGTAATTAATTATATCAATTAAATGCTTCCGAGTATTGAAGAATTGAGGAAAATGCGCAAATCACTGGGTATTAGCCAGAAGGAACTGGCACGGATCAGTGGTGTAAGCCAGTCATACATTGCCAGGCTGGAAAAGGGAGAAATAAACCCTGCTTACGATAAGGTCAGGAAGATATTTGAATATCTGAACACCTCCGGAAACCGCGCACGGGATATAGATATTAAAGCCGAATTTATAATGACAAAGGATGTTGATACATGCGAAATGAACGATTCTATAATATCCGCATTGAACAAAATGAGGGAAAAAGGCTATTCACAGCTTCCGGTTGTAACCTCTGATAAACGGATCATCGGGACAATTACCGAGTCTGACATCAATGACATGCTTATAAAGGGCACAAGCATAGAATCATTGAAGCTTTTGACAGTGAAAAAGGTAATGGGGAAAGTCCTGCCGCAGCTGGATAAAAATAGCCCCATATCAATGATATATCCACTTTTAAAATACTCCAACGCTGTGCTGATAGTAGATGGTGCTGAGCTCAAGGGAATAATTACAAAGGCTGATGTACTAAAGGCAGTTGAAACTTATGGGTAATATCATACTGTTCACAATATACGGGATAATACTTTTTGCACCGGCATTTATAGCAAATCCAGGGGCGGTGATTACTGGCGGTCATTTTGTAATGGACATGGGCAAAACATACAGGGGCAAGAGAATTCTTGGGGATGGAAAATCATGGTCCGGATTCATCGGTGGCTCCCTTATCGGCGTTCTATCCGGCATTATAATTTACTATGCTGTCCATATTCTGAATATACCGTATCCTGATTATGGCAAAAATCTCCTTGATGCCGTGCTGGTTCTCATCCCAATGAGTTTTGGGTCGCTTCTGGGGGATATAACAGGGTCATTCGTAAAAAGAAGGATCGGCATGAAGCGTGGTGCCAAAGGCTCTATACTGGACCAGTGGCCATTTGTTCTGGTGTCATTTTTCATGGTCTTTATATTTGCAAGACCTTTTTTTATTTCCGTTTACGGTGACCTGCTGCCTGTGATTGTAATACTTGTTATAACCCCACCAATACACAGGGGCGTGAATATACTGGCGTACAAATTTAAAATGAAGGATGTTCCATGGTAAAAATGGTTATTGCTGTAAGAAAGGATATTTCAATGGGAAAGGGGAAAATTGCTGCACAGGTGGCACATGCTGCAGTTGCATGCACCCTTATCTCAATGAAAAAAAACAAGAAAACGTTCAATGAATGGTATGCAACCGGCCAGAAGAAGGTTGTGGTAAAGGTGGATAGCCTCCAGGAAATATATAAAATAAAGGAGGAATGCAAAATCCGCGGTGTTATCAGTGAAATAATAACAGACGCAGGCTTTACACAGATTATCCCTGGAACTGTTACATGCATAGGCGTCGGCCCTGATGAGGATGATCTGCTGGATCAGATAACCGGAGATTACGGCTTACTCTGATTAAACAGTACAGCGCTTCCCGTGAGAAAAACATATATATCTTTCTTAAAATATCATGATGTGGAAAACCACGGTTCTTCTATACTGCCCCTGCATTACGGCCATCCTCCAGAATATCTGTACAGAAGAATGGTAAAGCTTGGCGGTATAATTTCTGATATAATAATAGGGAATTACGGTGAGGATTTTTATCTGAACAGGCTTGCAGATCCATTCTGGTTCCATTCCCTGTCCCTGGCCATTGGCTTTGACTGGAATTCCAGTGGAACCACCACTGCAACCCTTGGCGCCCTGAAGGAATACATAAATAAGGGAGACAGCCTGAAAATACTGGGCGGGAAGGGCAGGCATATGGGGACAATAAAGGATGAATTTGATTCACTTGAAGCGGAAGGAAACATACCATCCGGGAAAATAGATAGAATAAGAAAGGATGCAAAATTGATAGGAAGGGTTGATGAAAAACTACTGCAGGATGGGTTCAACCTGTATATGCAGTTCATAATAATGGATTATCATGGAAATTATACAATCGTGAACCAGGGAATGAATTCAGAATCGCATTTGGCGAGAAGGTACCACTGGAAGAACAGCAGCAGGGACCTGTATAATGATGCCAGAAACGGTATTTCTGGGTTTGAGAACATGATAAAGCTGGATCTGTCCACCAGGAAAAGTGATAGAAATAGGTCTGATATTATTGATATAATTAAAGATAATCCCCTAAAATACAGCAGGCAGAGGTCGCTGGATAATTTTATGGAATCAGCACCGGCTCTGGATTTGAATTATAGAATTGACTGGAACAGGATGAGGGAACTTTATGAGTATAATCCAGGGACTTTTCAGGAATTGATGGAGATTCCTGGGCTGGAAAAGTCCACCATAAGGGCCCTTTCATACCTCGCAGAAATTATATACGGGGATGCGCCATCATTTTCAGATCCTGTAAAATATTCTTTCTGCCTTGGCGGGAAGGACGGGGTGCCAAAGCCGGTAAATGTCCACGATTACGATGTGGCCATAAATTTTTACAGGGAAATCCTCCACGGGAACCGGTATTATGGGGGAATAACAAGGAGGCTGTCAAGGATGATCCATGAAGGTTCACCATGATAATTATTAATTTCCGGGCAGATGGCATTTATTGGAAATTTTTATCCATGGCCTCAAAAATTCTTAGGTTTTCGGGAAAATGTTAATAACGTAAAAACCAATCCCAATAGCATGGTTACAGTATCTATAGATATTGGCGGGACATTTACTGATATCATAATAATAGATGGGGAAATACACTATTATAAGGTGCCGACAACACCCGCCAATCCTGAGCAGGCAGTTTTGGAAGGGCTGGGTAAATACCTCCATAATAATATTGATGAGTTTATACACGCCACGACGATTGCCACAAATTCTCTTCTTGGCCAGTACGGGCTTGAGCTCCCGCGGACAGCACTTATTACAACAAAGGGCTTCAGGGATGTAATTGAGATAGGCAGGCAGAACCGGCCTGAATTATACAATCTTGACTTCCACAGGCCGAAAACGCTCATACCATCAAAATTCAGGTACGAGGCAGATGAACGTACGGATGTCAATGGGCACATAATTAAGAAGCTGGATACCGATAGCATGGAAAACGTTAAAAATTCCCTTATAAAAAATAAGGTAAAATCTGTTGCAATATGCTTTTTACACTCATATATGAATCCAGAAAATGAGGTTAACCTCAAAAATTATCTTTCAGAATATTTTGACAATATATCAATATCATATGGCGTATCTCCCGAGCCCAGGGAGTATGAAAGGACGTCAACTACTGTTGTCAATTCAGTATTGATGCCCGTGGTGTCAGGATATCTCAAGAGATTGAAATCGGTTCTGGATAAATTCGGATCTCCTGAAATAAATATGATGTCAAATGCCGGTGGCCTGGTATCAGTAGATGAGGTAATTAAAAAACCGGTCAATATAATAGAATCCGGCCCTGCTGCAGGTGTCATAGCAGCCAGTGAATTCTCATCCATACTGGGTATCGACAAAGTTATCAGCTTTGACATGGGAGGAACAACTTCCAAGGCCGGAACTGTGATAAATCATAATGTTGAGATTACTGCAGAATATGAGGTGGGGGGGTCATCACATCATGGCAGGATAGTTAAGGGTTCCGGATATCCTGTCAGATTCCCATTTATAGATCTCTCCGAGGTATCCTCTGGTGGGGGCACTGTAATATGGAAGGATAAAACAGGTGCCCTGAATATCGGGCCAATGAGTGCTGGATCAGAACCAGGGCCAGTTGCATACAACCGTGGTGGGAAGGAACCCACGCTTACCGATTCAAACCTTGTAATGGGAATCATAAATGACAAAATGTCCGGGTCTGATAAAATACTGAGAAAGGACCTGGCCCTGAAGGCCCTTGAAAAACTTGGAGACCCCTATGAGGTTGCAGAATCTGCAATAAAGCTCGCAAACCTTGAAATGGCCAGGGCAATACGGCTTGTCACTGTGGAGAGGGGGCTGGATCCGGCAGAATTCACCCTTTTCGGATTCGGCGGTGCCGGGCCACAGGTTACAATGCCCGTGGCAGATGAACTGGGAATAAAGAATGTAATAATACCACCGGAGCCCGGAGTATTCAGTGCACTGGGGTTGATGCTTGCCAATATAAAATACGAGGCAAGGATGTCCTATCCAGAGGATCTGGAGGGTGGATTTACAGAGCTGGAGCAGAAGCTGAAATACCAGGTAAAGGAACCGGAGTTCCTGAGATACGCAGATTGCAGATATGTGGGTCAGGGGTCTGAGCTGACCATCCCTGTTAAAGTGGCTGACAGGGAAAGCATAATCTCTGATTTTACAGATACTCATAACAGAACATTCGGGTTCACCCTGGACAGGCCTGTTGAAATACTCACAATAAGAGTTTTTGCTGTTAAAAAGAGGATAAAGCCTGATATTAAATCAGGCAAAAATATAGAAAGCAAACCTGTTGAGAGGAAGGTCTATATAAATGGGAAATGGGAAAATGTTTATGTATACCAGAGGGAAGGCCTGCCAGTAGGGAAGGAAATTACAGGGCCTGCCGTAATTGAGGAGGATGGTTCAAGTACCTTTGTACCTCCAAAATGGAAGATATTCCGCGGGGAAAACAATGAATTAAGGGCGGTGAAATTATGACTGACTGGGAAATAATAGGAAAGGCTACACAGTTTATAGCCGAGGAAATGGGTGTTGCACTGAAAAGATCTGCCATTTCTCCCAACATAAGGGAGAGAATGGATCATAGTTGTGCCGTTCTTGATGCCGATGGCAGGATCATTGCGCAGGCAGAACATATACCTGTCCATCTTGGGTCTTTTAAAATCGGGTCCAGAAATATTATTAATTACATGCGTGAGCACGGTGTAACATTAAAGGAAAATGACATGCTCATAACAAACGATCCCTACATATCTGGGACACATCTCAATGATGTCACAATCATAGCACCTGTTTACCACAATGGTAAAATATTCTGCTATGTAATAAACAAGGCACACAACGTTGATGTCGGGGGTCCTGTTTTCGGAAGCCTTAACCCGGATGCAAGAAATCTCTACCAGGAGGGCCTCATCATACCGCCGGTTATTATTACCGACGATATAATTAAGATAATCCTGGCAAATTTCAAGGATCCTGAAACTGCAAGGGGGGACCTGAACGCACAGATATCTGCAAATAAAATGGGTATAAGCAGGATAAATGAGTTAAAATCAAAATACGGTGCGGATGAGATCCTCTCATCCTGGAATTCCCTTCTTGAACATTCACGGGAACTTTCACTGATGGCGTTAAAATCATGGCAGCCCGGGGAATACTCTGCTGAGGACTATCTTGAAAAGGGAATCGAGAAGATCAATATAGATGTAAACCTTAAAATTAGTGGCGAGGGCGTTATAGCTGATTTTGAGGGCACACATGGTGAGATAGAATACCCACTCAACGCAGTTGAGGGTGTAACATTTTCAGCAGTGGCGTATGCCATAAGAAGTGCAATGCGCTATTCCATACCTACAAATGATGGTTTCTACTCTATTATTACAATTAAAGCGCCACACAGATCCCTGGTAAACCCCGAGAATAATTACCCGGTTTCCGGAGGAAATGTTGAAACCACACAGAGAATAGCAGATGTTACACTGAGGGCATTGAGTGAATTTCTGGATTATATACCGGCAGCCTCATCAGGTACAATGATGAATATGATGCTGGGCGGCAAGATAGGGAATAAATACTGGTCTTACTATGAAACCATAGGTGGCGGAAATGGAGGGAGGTATGATTCCAATGGAGAATCTGGCATACACAGCAATATGACAAATACCCTGAATACACCTGTGGAAATCGCCGAAAAGGAATATCCCTTCTTCTTCACAAGAAACAACCTGAGAAAGAATAGCTATGGCAAGGGAAAATACCACGGCGGAGAGGGAATCGTGAGGTCATTTAAGGTGAGAAGCAGGACATACATATCTGTAATTGCAGACAGGTTCATAATACCGCCATGGGGACTCAGGGGAGGATTCCCTGGAAAAACAGGAAAGCTATATATAATCAGCAATGGAAAGAAAAAATCCATGCCCAGCAAGTTTTCCACTGTGCTGGAAGAGAATGATGAGGTTATAGTAGAAACTCCTGGAGGGGCAGCATATGGAGAAAAGAAATAGTTTTCCATAATTTTTATAATGACTCTTTTTATTTAAGCTATTAAATCATTTGCCCTTTGATGTTTCTTTAGATCATGGGCTTTTATATATAAAGTAACGATTCTAATCCATGAAAATTATGTCGTGGAATGTCAACGGGCTGAGGGCTGCCATAAAAAACGGAATTATAGATACAGTTAAAGGTGAAAATCCGGATATATTGCTCATGCAGGAGGTCAAGGTGGACAAGCTCAATATTCCGGAGGAGATACATCATCTCGGATATAAAATATATATAAATTCTGCAGATAAGAAGGGTTACAGTGGCACAATGGCCCTGACAAGGGATGAACCATTGAACTATCAGGAAGGGATCGGGAATCCCGAGTTTGACTCCGAGGGAAGGACGCAGACCCTGGAATATGACAATTTTTATGTGATAAATTCATATTTCCCCAATTCCCAGCATGGCCTGCCCAGGCTTGATTTTAAGATCAAATTCAATAAGGAAATTCTGGCATATATTGACAGGCTAAAGGAGAAAAAACCGGTAATAATTACGGGGGACTTCAACGTTGCACATGAGGAAATTGATATTGCAAGGCCCAGGGGTAATGAAAGAAACCCGGGATTCACTGATGAGGAAAGGGAATCTATGACAGAAATGTTATCACATGGATATGTTGATACATACAGGTATTTTCATAAAGAGCCAGGGCATTATTCCTGGTGGTCATACAGGTTCAATGCCAGAGAAAAAAACATAGGCTGGCGTATAGATTATTTTGTTGTCAGTGAGAATTTCATGGGTCACGTTGAGGATTCAAGAATACTGGAAAGTGTTACCGGTTCTGATCATGCACCACTGGAACTTCTGATAAAATAATAGATCATTTATCTATTTCTGAATGCCTTCTAATCTTCTTCCAGGCAAATCCCTTGAATCGTTCCTGGTCCTCAACTTTTCCCCTTTCATGGTAACCATAGGCTTCCCAGTAACCATCCTCATATTTTTCCATCAATCTGATTTCTGTTATCCATTTTGCACTCTTCCACCCATATAGAGAAGGTATAAACGGCCTTGCTGGAAACCCGTGTTTGATTCCAAGTGGCTTATCATCTATTTTCAGTGCCAGTATGCTTTTTTCATCCACTGCATCATCAAATGGAACAGGTGTATCATATCCATCTGCGCAAACAAACATAACCCACTCGGCCTCAGGTGCCGGTCCTGATTTCATTATTAGATCCCTCAATGATGGCCCTGTAAATTTTGCCTCCTTTATTGACCATTTTGTTACACAGTTGAAATCGGATATATATTCAATTCCATTCATTCTGTTCAGTTCTTTATATGTATACTCTGCGGGTTTTGCCACCAGCCCTGTGATACGGAGAGACCATTTGTTCTCATCTATTGCGGGCCCATCCAGTGCATCGTAAATTATCCAGTTGTTGACATAATACTGGCCAGGATTTTTTACCTCAATCTTTTCCATTGTTTAACCATACCTACCTAATATTTAACAATTTTTTAAAATAATTTTTGAGTTTTATGCAATTCCCCTGGCAATAACAATATATACAATATATTTATTCGATGCCTATGATGGAACTTTACCTCATTCTTCCCGTGGCAGTACTGGGTTTATCAATTCTGATAGCCTCCCTGCATATGATTGCACCGGACCACTGGACCCCCATCTTATCATATTCTATAAGCAGGAAGCTGAAAACCAGAAAAACAGGTTTTATTTCATTCAGCCTCGGCCTGATTCATGGAATATTTTCTGCCATACTTTCATTCGCCATAGCAATTGTTGGGATGTACTTCTTTCCTGAACTGGACTTAAAATTATTTGCCGTGGCCCTTCTTGTTTTTGTTGCCCTTTATATAATATTCAATGCGAGGCATGAAGAAAAAACTGAAAAAAACAGGGAAATTGAAAAGTCTATACTATTTGTGAGCATTATCCCGGATCCTGCAATAGTCCCGATTATACTGATTGCAGTTGTCTACGGCATGCATTTCGTTTATTTTACACTGTCAGTTTTTGTAATTGCATCGGCAGCTGCACTCCTTCTGGTAACAATTGCACTGAGCAGGATACTGATAAAGAAACTTTCAACCCTTACCCCGAAAAGAATTGATTACCTCGTTGCAGCCATATTGCTGGGAACCACAATTTTTGTAATAATTTAAAAACGTAATTATTTTTACTGCATTCAAATATATGTCTGTGTTAATTACGGCTTTGACGGTATACGGGTCTACGGTGCTTGCCATGATGATGGTATTTTATCTGATGGAATCAAGATCTCCTGTTTATTCACTCCTCTTTGCAATTATGTGTTTCTGCTCAGCAGTGTACGGAACGCTGGCAGGCGTGTATCCATTCGGTGTTATAGAAACTGTTTGGGGAGCATTCTCAGTTCACAGGTTTATCCAGAGGAGGAGAAAGGCCAAGGCCCAGTAAAATGTCAGTAACGTTTATATCAGGTTATTAAATTTCTTGCTGTGAGAAGGGGCTATCTGGTCATAGGAATAGTTATTATGTCTTTTAATTCACTGTACCAGTATTCCTGGAATGTTTTTGAGCCACTCCTGAAGACAGGGCTCAATGTATCACTGGTACAGATTGAACTTGCCTTTACATTATTCGCAATATTTTCTACAGGATTTCAGGGGATAGGTGGGTACTTTGCTGATAGAAACGGTCCCAGGAATATAGGCATATTGTCTGCCCTGCTCTCTGCAACCGGCTTTATAGGGACATCATTTATACACAGCCTGTACCTATTCTATATACTATGGTCTCTGGGCAGCATAGGAGAAGGAATCCTTTATGGTATAGCCACAAACCTTGCAGTAAAATGGTTCCGTGGCCGCAGGGGATTTGCTGTGGGTTTTGTCTCTCTTGGATTCGGCCTTGGTGCCGCAATTGCCAACATATTCATAGCCCGTGCTGTATCATTCAGAACTCCCATGCTTATAATAGGTGTGGCAGAAATAATCCTGCTGCCGGCACTTCTCATAATGGCAAAATACCCTGAATCCGGTACCATGACCGGTGAGAAAACGTCAAAAAACCTTAGAAACAAAAGATTCTGGATTCTATACATGTCATTCATCCTGGGAAGCGTTCCCCTTATAGTTGTATCAGCCTCCTTTGGCTATCTCGGGGAAACATTGCCGCTCTTCGAATTCACGGTGCTGGTCTCCCTGTTTCCACTGCTCAGCGGTGTCAGCAGGCCAATACTGGGTTATATATCCGATTTGATAGGCAGAATTAGGGTGGTTATGATCATAGACCTCTTTCTTATACTGGGTTCTGTATTCCTCATACTGCATGAATACCTCTTTGCCATAATATTCATAGGATTTTTTGGCGGTGCAATGATATCAATGTATTTCTCCCTGGTGGGGGATATTTTTGGATCAAAATTCTCAACAGCAAATAATGGCGTATTCTATACAGGGAAAGCAATATCGGGATTCCTTGGCAGTACACTGTTTGCGTCCTTATTTATTTTTGATCACAGGCTATCATTTGTTTTTGTCCTTGTTGCAAGCGTCGCTGCAATATTCTTTCTCATAGCCTCCATACCAAGAAAAAAGGTAAATGTATAATTTTTTATTTAAATAAACTATTATCATTTATGGTAAATACAGATGAGGCAGTAATCGCAAGATTTGAATATGAAAGTTATAAATTTGAAATTCTCGTGGATCCTGATGCAACTTCCAGAATACGTGAGGGCAAAATAGATATTGAGAATGATCTGGCGCTTCCCGAGGTATTCAAGGACGCGAAGAAAGGTGAAAGAACCAATGAAGAAATACTCAAGAAGGTGTTCAAAACCACAGACATAGCCCAGATTGCGATAGAAATAGTGAAGAGGGGGCAGATACAGCTTACAACCGAGCAGAGAAAGGAGATACTGGAGACAAAACGGAGGCAGGTTATAAATGAGATTGTCCGGGAGGCAATAAATCCACAGACCAACACACCCATACCTGCAATAAGGATTGAGGAAGCCATGGACGAGGCAAAGGTCCGCATAGATCCCTTTAAAAGTGTTGAGGAACAGGTTCAGATGGTACTCAAGGCCATAAGGCCGTTAATACCCATAAGAATGGAAAAGGCCAGGCTGGCTGTAAGGTTATCCGGGGATGCCTACGGGAGGCTCTATGGAGACCTATCACGTATGGGGATTATACTTAAGGAGGAATGGTCAAATGCAGGAGAGTATATGTGCGTTATAGAGATACCGGCCGGCATGCAGGGCGATCTGATAGACCTGGTCAACAGGAAAACAAACGGAGAGGCAGACGTAAAACTGCTAAAATAATTTAAAAACATGCACGTATTAAAATTATTTATATATTAATTTTAAATTAATGACAAAGATAAATATATTACGAAGGTATATTTCATAAAGTAAAAGGTGTATTCAATTGGAGACAAAAAAAATAGTTTATCCGGGGGATAAAATAGAAACAGGCGATTTAAAACCCCGAAATGGCATGTACGAATATAATTCAGAATTCTTCTCTGAATACTTTGGAGTTATTCAGGAAAGTGAGAAATTTGTTGATGTGGCTCCTTTCAACAGCCCCTACCTTCCCAGGGTAAATGATAAAATCATTGGGAAGATAATGGATATCGGCCCAACAATGTGGACTGTTGATATAAATTCCCCCTATTATTCACTGCTGCATATGAACGATACCCCATGGCATGTTTCCTCAGGGGACCTTGAAAGATACCTTAAGGTCGGGGACTACGTTTATGCAAGAATATCAGTGTCCAATGAAATAAAGGAAAGCTGGATTTCACTGAGGGATAATGGAATGAGAAAGCTTGAAACAGGAAGAATTATATCGGTTAAGCCCCCCAAGGTACCCAGGGTTATTGGAAAGGGCGGAAACATGATCAATATCATAAAGACCTATACTGATACAAAAATAATAGTTGGGCAGAATGGATTCATATGGGTCGATGGGGAAATAGATAATGTGAAAAAGGCTATTGATGCAATTAGAATAGTGGAAAAGGAGGCCCATACAATTGGCTTAACAGATAGAATGGAAGAATACCTGAAGAAGATGAAGGGTGAAAATTAATGGAAGGAAATATTAAACTTATAAGAGATGATGGACTCAGGCTGGATGGCCGTGCAACCAATGAAATGCGCCCGATTAAGATACAAACAGGCGTTGTGGACAGGGCAGACGGATCAGCATTTATAGAATGGGGTGCAAACAAGATTATTGTGGCAGTTTATGTACGGGAAGCATACCCGAAGCATGCACAGAATATAGACCGCGCAATAGTAAAGGCAAGATACAATATGTCAGGCTATTCTGTGGAGGAAAGGAAGCGCCCGGGCCCGGACAGGAGAACCATGGAAATATCAAAGGTGGTTTCTGAGGCACTTTCATCTGCTATTGTACTGGAAAAACTTCCCAGGGCAGAGGTGGATGTTTTTATTCAGGTTCTTGAGGCCGATGCAGGTACAAGAATAGCCAGCCTTACTGCCTCCTCTGTGGCAGTGGCAGATGCAGGAGTTCCCATGAGGGATCTTGTGGTTGGCTGCACAGCTGGAAAGGCGGATGGTAAAATTGTTCTTGATCTCTCCAAGGATGAGGATAATTTTGGGCAGGCCGATATACCCATGGCAATCCTGCCAAGAACAGGCAAGGTTGTCCTGCTTCAGCTTGATGGGGATGTTACAGAGGAAGAATTTAATCAGGCCACTTCAATGATGATGGAGGCAATGCCACGCATTTCAGAAATACAGAGGAATGCATTGATGGATAAATACAGTTTAGAGGATGGTGAATAAAATGCCTATGGATGCAAGTGCAGTATTATCAGAAATCAGAAAAGGATTCATACTTGAAAGTATAAAAACAGGAAAGCGCCTGGATGGAAGGCGCCTGGATGATTACAGGGAAATAAAGATAACAGAAAATTTTGTGCCAAAGGCAGCAGGTTCTGCAATGGTAGAAATAGGGAAGACAAAGGTTGTGGCAGGCATAAAGGTGGAGGAGGGAGACCCATTTGAGGATTCTCCGGACAGTGGCGTCATGGCCCTCAACATAGAGCTGCTCCCCATGGCATTCCCAACCTTTGAATCAGGCCCTCCAAGTGAGCAGGCAATAGAGTACTCCAGAGTTGTGGACAGGGGTATCAGGGAAAGCAAGATGGTAGACACATCAAAACTTGTAATAGAATCCGGTAAGCGTGTTTGGATGATATTCGTGGATATAGATGTCCTGAACTACGATGGCAATATAATAGACGCTGCAACGCTTGCGGCTGTTACCGCATTGAAAAATACTGTTGTACCCGCCTCAAAGATCGGGCAGAAGGATTATGCGCTTCCGGTCAATGCAACGCCTGTTTCTGTTACAATGGTAAAAATTGGGGATGAACTTGTGTGTGATCCAGATCTGGAAGAGGAACAGGTTTCAAATGGCAGGATTACCGTTACAATCTCAGAGGATCATAATATACATGCAATGCAGAAGGGTGATATAGGAGAATTCTCCCTTGATGAAATAAGGAAAGCTATAAAAACATCAAGTAATATAGGTAACAAGTTAAGGGAAACATATTTAAGGTGAATATATGACAAAACACACAGTAAAAGTAGGGGCCTCTGGTCGTTTTGGTCCAAGGTACGGTGTTACGGTAAGAAAGGCATGGAATAAGGTCTACAAGCAGAAAACCAGTTTCTATATATGCCCTTCATGTAAGCAGAAAAAGGTAAAGAGAGTTGCCAATGGGATATGGGAATGCAGGCATTGCGGCTATAAATTTGCCGGTGGGTCCTATACACCGGAATATAGCAGCGAGACTGTAAAGGAGATAAACAACCATGTATAAATGTATAAGATGTGGTAGACAGCTTGAAAAATCATTCGGAACCACTGATATCGAATGTGAATGTGGTTCAAGAGTTTTTATCAAGGAAAGGCCCAGCATTGAAAAAGTTGTGAAGGCCAGATAATTTTTTTATTTTTATGAACGATATTCAGGACTTATTCTCAAATAAACTTTGCATGAGATGCACCGGCAGAATTTTCGCCTCCATTGATACTGGATTGACAGACTATGATCGGGGCCAGAAACTGGTATTCACTTACCGGGCATTTTTCGGGGAGATTGATATTCCTGAAAAATGTTATATATGCAACGGAATCTTCAGTAACCTGGACATGTATCTGAACATGGCAGTTGATGCCATAGGCAGCATGGAGTACAGCACATTTTTGATAGGATCCAAGTTCGACCCGGATATACTGATTCAGGAGCAGAAAATACAGAACAAATACGGGAATAAGGGTGAAAGCATAAAGAAAGAATTCAACCGCGAGTTCGGAAAATATTTCTCTGATCATACAGGGAAAGAATTCTCTAAAAATCCTGATATACTGATTGAAATAAATACTGTGTATGACAGTGTGAGCCTAATAGTTAGACCTCTTTACATATATGGGACATACTTAAAAAAACGCCGGGACATACCACAGACAAGGTGGATAAACGGCACTGGTGATTCAATAGAATCTGTGATAGGTGAATTGCTGTTAAAATATACCGGCGGGAAAAATTACAAGCTTCACGGTTCAGGGAGGGAGGATGTGGATGTTATGATGCTCGGCAATGGACGTGAATTTGTAATGGAAGTAGATGATCCTGTGTACAGGGATATAAATCTGGAAGAGTTCATGAATGCGGTTAACCTGTCTGATTCAGGGGTATACATTTCCAATGTTGAATTTTCCAGCAAAAATAAAATCCGGGAAATAAAGGAAGCAGCGTATGATAAGATATATATGGCAACGGTGGAATGCGATGAGAATATATCCAGAGATAAAATGGAAAATACCGCCAATCAATTCAAAAATCTTGTAATTTCACAGAGAACCCCAACAAGAGTAATTGGAAATCGTGCTGACCTAATAAGAAAAAAAGAAATAAAATATATAAATATAGAAGATATACATGATAAGGAAGCCACAATAAAAATTTGTTCCCAGTCAGGAACATACATTAAGGAGCTTATCAATGGGGATAATGGCAGAACAGTACCGAGCATGTCATCTATCTATGGTAAAGAATTGAGAGTAAAAAGCCTTGATGTAATAAAAATAATGAGGTGAATAAACATGACAAGAATGTCCAATGGAACCAGATCCGGTTCAAGAAGCAAGTTAACTAAGAAGATAAAACAGAGGGGTATGCCGAAGGTAAACAGCCTTTTAAAGAAATTTGAAGTGGGCGAAACAGTGGCTGTTGTAATAGACCCAGCAATTCAGAATGGAATGCCTTTCCATAACTTCCAGGGGAGAACAGGAAAAATCATAGGTATGCAGGGAAGTTGCTACGTTTTAAAAATTAAAATAGGCAACACCGAGAGAAAGATAATATCTGCTCCTGTCCACCTCAAGAGGTTGCCTCAATGAAAATAACCTATAAAACCAACAGTGAGGTGTACGATTTATTAGCAGGCATGGAAGACAGAACCCCCACGGAGAACGCCACCCTCGCATACGTTGAGAAATTTTTAAAGTATGGCCGTGATACCGACATTGCACAGCTTTATGCTGATATTGGGAAGGTACATAGATTTTCAAGGGAAGTAATAACAAAAATAATTGACATCAAACCTGCAACCCCCGAGGAATTGATAGCCATATTGAACTCATATAATATCAACGTTGATAACAAAGTTTTAGATAGTATATTAGATATACTCAAGGGTTTGTAAATGGAAGAATATGCTTATATAATCGATTATCTGCCACAGGGCAGGGCAGAAGATAAAAATTTCAGGAAGTCGCCGCTCATAATAGCAATAGGGGAAAATGAATTCAAGCTTCTTGAAATCGTTCCAAAACCTGATGCCGTAATTACAGTTGGAGACAGGATATATATAGGGAAATCTCCAGAAAAAAGGGACAAAATTATTTCGATAAAAAGGAGGATCACATTTAAGGAGCTAACCAGCGCTGCCGTAAGCGAACTGCCATATGCAATAGAGAATATAATAGATGGAAACCAGAAGAGATTTATTGATTTCTTCAATAATGCCGAGGCTGTTAATACAAGAATGCATACCCTTGAGCTCCTTCCCGGGCTGGGTAACAAGAGCATGTGGGCCATCCTTGAAGAACGGAAAAATGGGCCATTCACCTCATTTGATGATATTATGGAACGGGTGAAGAGCGTGCATAACCCGAAAAAGATGATCGTTAACAGGATCATGGACGAACTGCAGAACAGATACGAGAAATATAAGTTATTTGTTGCAAAATGACCGGAAATTTTCCCAAAAAATTCGGGCAGGTTTTTTTACGGGATAAGAATATTGCGGCCAAGGAGATAAGGTTACTGGCAATTAAGGACGGTGATGAGGTTCTTGAAATAGGCCCGGGAGATGGAATACTTACGGATATACTTCTTTCATATCCTGTAAAACTTACTGCAGTTGAACCTGATCATAGATTTTACGAAAGCCTTGCAATAAAGCATGCAGAATCCATTTATACAGGTAAGTTTAAAATTCTAAAAGAAAGTTTCCTGGATATCCAGCCTGCAAATTATAGCCACATAATAGGAAATATACCTTACAATATATCATCGCAAATACTTTTCCACTTGCTGGATTTTAACTTTGAATCGGCAGTAATGATGGTCCAGAAAGAATTCGCATTAAGGCTGGTTGCCAAACCTGGCACAAAAGATTATTCCAGGTTATCTGTAAACGCTGGCCTAAGGTCAAATATAAAAATAATTTCCAGTGTTAACAGGCAGGTATTCTCTCCGGTGCCCGGTGTGGATTCCTCAATAATAGAAATCAGGAAAAAACCCTACGATATTGATATAAAAAATTTTGATGCATTTCTGATAAAAATATTTACAATGAGAAGAAAAAAATTATCAACAATACTAAATTATAACGGGCCTTTCTCAGAAAAGAGGCCCGGGGAACTCACAATAGACCAGTTAATTATGGTTTACTCCCGGATATAGTGCTGTTGCCAACATTTCCGGTACTCTTGCTCAATATATTATTCAGCGCGGTTGCTGTAAAGAACTGTGATGTATCTCCTACTGTGGGTACATTTTGAGGTATCATTATAAGAGATCCCTTTCCTTCAAGCCCGATCTGGTATACTATATCCATCCATCTCAGCTGGAAGGCTGTTGGATTGTTTGCATACTGTTTGGCTGCATCAACCATTTTACCGGCTGCCTCTACCTCTGCCAGTGCAAGTGTTACCCTGGACCTTCTTTCCCTCTCAGCAGCAGCCTGCCTGGACATTGCGTCCTGCAGTGTCTGCGGTACAAGGACATCCCTGATTTCCACGGATGAGACCTTCACTCCCCAGTGCTCTGTTTTCTCATCAATTATCTGCCTTGCCGCCTCACCTATTTTCTCCCTCTCTGACAGTATTTCATCGAAAGATGATTTTCCCAGGACCTCCCTCAATGTTGTCTGTGCTGCAAGCTGTGTTGCTGCTGCATAATTCTCAACATTAAGCACTGCCTTGTCCGGGTCGATTATCTGGAAATACATAACTGCATCAACATTTACCGGAACGTTATCCTGTGTAAATGTAGACTCTGTCTTAAACGCAACCGCCTGTATTCTCGTTGATAAAACTACTGTAATCTTACTTATAATTGGCGTCACATAAACAATTCCAGGCCCCTTCAATCCCGTGTATCTTCCAAGTGTTAAAACCGGTGCCCTCTGCCATTCCTTTAATATATGTATACCAGAGAGTATAACTGCAACAATTATTATCAGGACAAGAATTAATATCACTTCTCCCACATCTATAGCTACCATACTATAACAACGAGAAGTTCTATTTAAATATTTTTAATAAACCATTTAAACTATAATACTTTCATGGCAGAAAAAACAATTTTAAATCGTTAATCAACGAATTATCTAACGTGAATTTTTATATATTTCCTAATACTATCCACTTATGTCTGGAATAGTTAGTTACGGTTCATATGTTCCTGTATACAGAATTAAACCCGAGGAAATTGCCAGAATATGGGGCGATGATCCGGAAAAAATGAAAAACAATCTCTTTATACTGAGCAAATCAGTGCCTGCACCGGATGAGGACGTTGCCACAATTTCTGTGGAGGCGGCAAGGAATGCCCTGAAGCGAAAAAAGATAAATCCTCATGATATTGGTGCCATTTATGTCGGATCAGAATCCCATCCGTACGCTGTAAAACCCACAGCAACGGTTGTTGCAGCCGCTATAGGGATGCCGCTGGAATATTTCGCTGCTGATTATGAATTTGCCTGCAAGGCCGGTACCGCAGGAATGCAGAATGTAAAGGCAATGGTTGATGCCAATTATATAAAATACGGATTTGCCATAGGGTCAGACACATCACAGGGTGCCCCGGGAGATGCCCTTGAATACAGCGCATCAGCAGGAGGTACAGCCATGCTTATTGGCAAGGATGATGTTATTGCAGAAATCAACGATACTTTATCTGTATCAACCGATACACCTGATTTCTGGAGAAGAGAAGGAGAGCCATATCCAAGGCACGGTGAAAGATTTACCGGCGAACCTGGTTATTTCAAACATGTTGTTGCTGCGGCAAAGGCCATGATGTCAAGAATGGGGACAAAGAGCAGTGACTATGATTACGTTGTTTTCCACCAGCCCAATGGGAAATTCCCAACAAGGGTTGCAAAAATGCTGAGTTTCACTGAAGATCAGTATAAAACCGGGTTGCTTACGCCGTATATAGGAAACACATATTCCGGGTCAACCATGACCGGGCTTTCAGCAATACTTGATGAGGCAAAGCCAGGGGATAGAATACTGGCAGTCTCCTTCGGTTCCGGGGCAGGTTCTGACGCTTTTGATATAACCATAACGGAGAACATGAAAACCTATAAGCGGGAAAACGCACCTGGTGTGAGAAAGATGATAGAGAATGTTACATTTATTGATTATGCAATATACACAAAGTTCAGAAAAATAATTGTTATGGGTGAAAGTCTTGAGTAATGAGGTATATATTATTGGAGCCGGAGAAACAAAATTCGGTGAGTTGTGGGATAAGTCTCTGAGAAACCTGGCTGTTGAGGCAGGATTGAAGGCAGTTGAAAATGCGGGCATATACTCAAAGGATGTGGATGCCATTTACGGTGCCAATTCACTGGCAGGCATTATAAATAAACAGGAAAATATTGGTGCATTGATAGCAGATTTTTCCGGTCTTTCAGCTGATGGAATCCCATCGTTGAGGGTCGAGTCGTCCACAGCTTCGGGAGCAGCTGCCCTGCGGGATGCATACCTTTCTATAAAATCTGAGGAGTATGATGTGGTGATTGTAGGAGGAGTTGAAAAAATGACAGATATCCATGGCAGCGACATACTTGAAAAATCATCCTCCATACTTGATCGTGAATGGGAGGCCTTTTTTGGTGCCACACCTGCTGCCATGGCCGCACTGATAGCCAGAAAGTATATGCATGATTTTAATGTTGATAAGGAAGCATTATCAATGTTTTCCGTTAATGACCATCTGAACGGGTCTAGAAATCCGGATGCACAGTTCAGGAACAAACTGACACTGCAGCAGGCCATGAACGCAACCGCCGTGGCAGACCCGCTTAATATGATGGACTGTTCCCCCCTGAGCGACGGCGCTGCAGCAGTGGTTCTTGCCTCGGAAAATTATATGAAGAAAAATAAAAAGGAGGGAGTGCACATACTGAGTTCAGCAGTGGCAGAGGACTATCTATCTGTTGGATCAAGGCAGTCAATATATACGCTCACATCCACAAAACTCGCAGCTGAAAAGGCATTCAGGAAGGCAGGCATAAAGAGGGATGACATCTCATTCATGGAGGTGCATGATTCATTTTCAATATACGGGCTACTAGAACTTGAAGACCTGGGATTTGCAGAAAAGGGTAAGGCCAGCAAAATGGTATACGATGATATTAAACTTGAAGGGCGCCTCCCTGTAAACCCATCTGGTGGACTTAAGGCAAAGGGAGACCCTTATGGTGCAGTTGGAGTCGGGCAGGCAGTTGATGCTTACCGCCAGTTAACAGGAAAGGCGGGGGACAATCAGATAAAGGACGCAAGATATGGATTGCTGCATAACATGGCAGGCACCGGTGCCTCATCAATAATTCATATATTGGGTGAATAAAAATGACGGAACTATCAAGAATATGGAGGGAAACTGAATATAGGTATAATCTTATAGGGTATAAATGTAAAAACTGTGGGAATTCATATTTTCCACCCAGGGACGTATGCCCGAAATGCCATAGAGAATCCATAGGAAAAATGGAAAAGGTAAAATTCAGCGGCAATGGGGAGGTAATATCATACACAGTTGTGCATGATGCACCACCATCCTTTAAAAGGCAGGTTCCCTATGTACTGGCACTTATAAAGCTTTCAGAAGGGCCAGTTATAACTGCCCAGATAGTTGATTCGCCTGAAGAAAATATCGATATCGGCACAAAGGTGCATATGGTATTCAGGAAAATAAGGCAGGATGGCGATAGCGGAATAATTGAGTATGGCTATAAGTTCGCAGTTAACTGATTGCCAAAAAATTTATAAATTTTGAATAATTTTCAAAGAAATAAAAAACACTTTTAACCATGTTGCAATTAATATTTTATGAAAATGATAATAGCACATACACCTGACCCAGATGATGCATTTATGTTTTATGCCATGTTCGAACACAAAATAGAAACCTCCTTCGAATATGAACAGGTAGTGAAAGATATAGAAACACTTAATAAGGAATCAATAGACGGAAAATATGATGTAACCGCAATATCTGCGAATGGATACATGCATGTTTCTGATATATATGATCTGACAACGTCTGGAGCAAGTTTTGGCTTATCTTACGGTCCTCTGGTAATAGCCAAAAAGAATATTGATTTAAAGGGAAAGGTAATTGCCACTCCTGGAAGATACACATCAGCTGAACTTCTATACAGAATGTTCGCACCTGAAGCAGGCGAATACAAGGAAATAAGATTCGACAGGATCGTTAATGCTATAATGAATGATGAGGTAGATGCAGGAATTCTTATACACGATGAACAGCTCACATTCCAGGAGAAAGGCCTGGTTCCAGTACTGAAACTTTACGATGAGTGGAAGAAATACGCAGGAGACCTTCCCATACCACTAGGATTCAATGCGATCAGAAAAAATATGCCCCTTGAAAATAAACTGAAATATAAAAAGGATTTCGAAAATTCAATAAAATATGCACAGGAACATCAGGATGACGCCGTGAAATATGCTATGAAATATTCAAGGTATGATGATTTCGAACTGGAAAAGAGGTTTATATTAATGTACGTCAATTCCCTTTCTGTAGACTTCGGGGATAAGGGCAGGGAGGCATTGACTCTCTACTATAAGAGGGCGGCAGACAGGAATATTGTGAAGCCATTTACACCCACCATAGTTTAATTTTTCATAATTGCGTTATTATGACTAAAAATTCATAGATATGATACTTTATTAATTTCTTTATTTATCAGTATAAAATTACCTTTAAATATGACTTTGTAATTTATAAAAGATAAACATGTTCAACATATCATATCCGGTATGGGATAGTGCAATGTTCGCTTATACAATATCCTCGCACATACTGCTTGTGTCCCTTAGTATGGGACTGGCAATTATGGTCACAATTGCAGAATTCCTTGCACTGAAAAAGAAGGATAAGTATTATGATACGCTGGCATATAAACTTTCAAAGGCCCTGGTTATTTTCTTTGCCGTGGGTACAGCCTCAGGAACAGTAATGGCAATGGAGTTGTTCCTGTTCTGGCCAGCGTTTATGAAGCTTGTTGGTGAAGTTGCCATGGGGCCATTCTATGTGGAGGTATTTTCATTCCTTCTTGAGGCCATAGCCCTTCCAATGTACGTATACTTCTGGAAGGACTTCAAGAATAGATGGGAGCACTGGGGTTTAAGCCTTGCAGTGACTATAGGAACCTACCTCTCTGCTTTCACTGTTACAGAAATAAATGCGTGGATGAACACACCTAATGGATTCAACGTGGAGAAATTTGTAACAACAGGAGCTGTTACAAACGTGAACCCATTTGCACCCTTCATAACAGCGTCCACTGCAGCAGAAGAACTTCATATGTCCGGAGCAGTTTATTATGCCGGAATTGCTATGATACTGGGTTATCTTATATATAAATACATGAAGACAAACAACATGCCAGAAAAAATGATTTACAGAAGAGGCATAAATATAGCCGCAGTTTTCATGATACTCGATATTATATATCTGGGCATAACAGGATCCAACGAGCTGTCCACATTAATGGTTATAGAGCCAATAAAATACACTGCGCTGGAGCTTGACTTACACGCAACTGTAGGAACATCCTTTGCTACAATGGCACCCGAGCACATATTTGGAATACTGATAAACCATAAACTGGCATATGCGCCATCACTTCCTTATGCCCAATCACTGCTCGCCTTTCCATTGACATTCGGCAAGGGAAGCATTCCTGGACTAATTCCGTTAACCACGTATAAAGGGGTTACTGATTACGGTGTATGGCCACCATACGCTGTTCACGACACACTGGATATCATGGTAGGATTTGGTGTTTTGATGGGCTTCTACTGGCTTTATGTTGTAGTACAGTACTTCAGGAAAAAAGATCCGTTGAGCCACAGATTCACCCTACTTGGCGGTATGGTTGTTTCAATAATGGGTGTGCTTACAATGGAGGATGGCTGGTACACTGCTGAGGTTGGCAGGGTTCCATTCATTATTAGATCTCCTGTCCCCGGCGGCTTCGTCGTAAACGGGGTCAAGTATTATGGTACCATGACAATAGCACAGGCTGCCTCAACATCTCCAATTGTGTTCCCGCTTGGCATAGCCATTATAGCGTTCTATTTGATCATCTTCCCGGTAACCTTCTACTTTGCGGCAAAGGTTATGAAACTATCAAATGTGGAGGAAGATCTTAAGCTGGGAGAAGACGATATCAAAATGGAAGAGGAAAGAAAGAACAGAAAGGGCGTTACAGCAAAGGCAGGGATGAGGTGAATTAAATGACAAACTTACTTTATGGCATAAATTTCGACGTGCTCTTTTTAATCGTGGTAATAGCATCAATGGTTACAATGTTTGCAACCGAGCTAATGGCAGTGGTTCCCATAGCAACAAGGTTCAGGGATAATAAGATACGTGTCAACGTTCTTTCATACATCGTCCCTGTATGGGAGGTTGTAGGTACATTCTTCGTCCTGTGGCTTGTGGATATGGAAAATATAATACCAATACTGATGCCATCAATATCATATGCACTGTTTCCATTATTTGCAGTATTCATATTTTTCCTGGTTACGCGGAACTCCTTTATAATATATGCAGAATTCGTATGGCATGAGAATAAATACTTTGATGAAAGGAAGTTATATGTTATATATTCAGTGGCAACATTCATAATGGGAATTATGGCATTATCAATACTCGCTGCTATAGCGAGTGGTTACGGCGTACATCTTTATGGATTCGGAACAGAATCAGCAATAGCTTACTCGAGCAGTTATACAAACTTTGGTGTTTTCTATTCACATCTTGGGGTTATAGGGTTCATTATAGGCGCATTGATCCTGGCGAATGGAATAGGAATGGTATTCTACAGGCTTTCTGACATAAAAACCGCCCTTGGCAGATTCATGCCCCTGATACTGGTTATAATAGGGCTGGCAATATTTATGCCATCCTATTATTCTATCACATCAAAGGACTATACAGTTAATTCGTCCCTGATAATAATACCCATAATACTGGCTTTAATCATACCAATACTCTATGCATTCAGGCAGACAACCTATATCGCTTCATATAAGCCATTCGTTATACTTGTTACAATAATATCACTAACTTTCATTGAATTGAGGGAATACCCATACGTATTCGGAAATGCCAATATTTCAGCCTATATACCGGCAGTAACAACTGATTCTGCTATGGAGTACCTGGCTTTTATAATCTCCGTTGTGGGCGGAATATGGCTGGTTCTGATGATGATATATTATGGTTATGTATCAAATCACAGAATTGCTGGGCTTATACCGAAACGCCCGGATGAAAATAAAAATCCCGCGCCAAAGCAATAAATATAAATTTTATATACTTTTTTAAACTGTAGATGCAAGGGGCTGTGGGGTAGCTTGGTATCCTACGGGCTTTGGGAGCCTGAGACTCCGATTCAAATTCGGGCAGCCCCATTATTCAATATTATAATATCTTATAAGATTAATATACAATAAAATAATAATCAAATACCGCGATGATGATATTTATACAAAAATGAAAAAATGATTAATGACGGGCAAGCTGAGCGGTTAAAAATTTCACTCTTTTTTATAAAATGAGGTTACCTCTATTCTGTTGCCTTCATGATCGTAGAGATATAACTTGTCGCCCTCATCGGTGGTTTTCATGTGATGGCCATCGCAGTATGGCTTGTTCTCTGAAAGGCCACAGGCGCACAGATGCAATTCTTTATCTCCAACTTTTATCATATACGGCTTGTTTCTTTCATGCATTACTATTCTGGACATAGTTATAATATATGGTATTACTATAAATTTTTAACGTTTTATTATCAGCTAAATATGGTACATTTAAGTATTTCCATTCAATATTTTATTATGGACAATCTTGATGAGAAGTCTATGGATATTAATTATTCCTGTATATACGGTGATACCTACGAACTTATGAAGAATGCAGGAAAGGCCATCGCACATTTCATTGAAACCACATTTTCAAAGGGAAAAGCAGTGGCTGTGGTCTGTGGAACTGGCAATAATGCCGGTGATGGAATCTGCTGTGCAGAGTTGCTCAGGGAAAATTATAAAGTTTCTGTTGCCCTCATAAAGGGTATAGCAGGGCTAAAAACCCAGGAAGCTAGAAGGGCTATTAATGACTATCAGGGCATCTATTATGGGATTTCATCCCTGGAGAACGTTATATCACAAAGTGATATTATAATAGATGCAATATTGGGAATAGGAATAAAAGGGGAACCTAGGGAACCATATAATGAGGTTATCAGCACCATAAACAGGTCTGGAAAAACTATAGTTTCTGTAGATGTGCCCTCAGGATTCCCATCAGGTCTGGCCATAAAACCTGGCTTTACTGTTACATTCACAGATGTAAAAACCGGGATGGAAAAATCAAATAGCGGGAAAATTATAGTTGCAGACATAGGTGTACCGGACGCCGTAAAAACATCTACCGGGCCGGGAGATCTTGTATATATTCCGCCGCATAATCCCATGGCACATAAGGGCATCAATGGCGTGGCAGGAATTTTTGCAGGAAACACATTTCCCGGTGCAGCTATAATGGCCTCCATGGCAGCATACAGCACCGGCCCTGACCTTGTAAAGGTATTCTCATCGAAATTAAATAGGGATATGATAGTTTCCCGGAATCCTGGACTGATGTTTTATGACGCTGATACAATTCGCAAAGAGGATATGGATGGGATCACATCCATGCTTATAGGCCCGGGAATGGGGAGAAATGACCCATCCAGGAGACTTATAAATTATGTCCTGGATAACTTTACCGGACAGGTGGTTGTAGATGCGGATGCCCTCAGGCTTCTTTCACCTGACAGGATAGCCAGAAGAAATGCAATAATTACGCCGCATAGTGCTGAATTCAGGGCATTTACGGGACTTGATCCAACAGCAGAGAATGCTATTAAAATAGCAGGCAAATATGGCATTACTGTGCTATTGAAGGGTGTAACAGATATAATAACTGATGGGAAAAATACCAAATACTCCACCGGGGGAAATGGCAGGATGGCCATGGGCGGGACCGGGGATGTCCTTGCAGGTATTGCAGCAGGCTTATTATCCAGGGGAATGCCTCCTTTCAGGGCTGCAGTGGCATCTTCATATGTAAATAAAAGGAGCGGGGAAATGTCCTATAATAAATATGGATATTATTATAGCATTACAGATGTGATAAAGAATATAAAATACGTTTTAAATAATAAAATTTAAAACCATCCTGCTATTATAATATAATGATTGGTGCCATTAAAGGACCCGTTAACATACCTGATTTATCTATATACACACTGCTTAGCAGGAATACAGAGGTAAGTGGAAGCAGGCCTGTGATGATATATTATGATAAATACATAACATACTCGCGAATTCTCTCATATGTAGATTCCATGGCATATCAGTTGGAGCACCGGCTGAATATCGGGAAGGGCGATACAGTGGGAATATTACTTGATTTTTCCCCTGAATATGTTATTTCTATTATTTCTTCCATAAAAATAGGCGCAAAGGTTCTGGTAATTGATGAAAACACGGATGAAAAGATTATAAATAATTATGTGGAGTATCATAAAATAAAGGTTCTCATAATGTGCAAAAGAATGGCTAGGCTTGCCACAGCCAGTGATGTGAAATATATTATATCAGACCCAAATGATTTCCTTACCCTCGGCAAGGCCGTAATAAGAAGAATAAAATATCGTTCAAGAGTCAGGTACAGTGAAAATATCCTGAAATTTTACGAGTTTATATATAGCGGCAAAAAATCAGATAAGTCCGAGAATCCAGAAACGTCCTGCATTATGTTTTACAGTGATAGCAGACTTATAAAATTCAGCATGAAGGATATAATTTCCTTTACTTTTATCCTCAATTACTGGATGCCCAAGATAGATGGCAGGCCGGTATTTTATTCAAACATCAGGCACTCCACTCCCCTGGGGCTGGTTTATTCAATTACACTTCCAGTATCATTTTCAGGCGCCACCGTGGTTAACCGAATCGGCGGAATACTGAAAAACAGCCCGGATTTTATTATAGGAGATAAAAAACTCTATTCTTCCATAATTGACAAACACATATACCTGAATGGTGTAAAATACTGTATAATGCCATTTAATGATGTTAAAACAGAGACAGAGTTTAATAAATTTACAGGCGTCCCACTGATAACAGGAAGATCAGATAACATAACATTAACAACCCATATGAACCCCTTCGATGATATAAGGAAAGGGTCATTCGGGATGCCCCTGAATTATGTGAAATATGACATTAATAATATTGGAGAAATGCTTGTAAAAACACCTTACATGCCAGAGATTTTTATGGATGGCAAAAAAATTTCCGAAGAATGGGTCAATACCCATATAAGGGTAAAGATAGTGGATGGTTATTTCTATTCTGTTTGAACAATATACCTTGAATTGTACCTGTACAGAAATTTTCCGAATAAAAGTGATAGAAAGAAATTGACAACAGCGTAGGATATAAAATAATAGATCAGATCATATATTCCTGTTATCCCAAGGCTGTAGGCAGTTGTTATTACAAAGAACACAAGCCAGTATGCTATCACCATGAATCTGATTTTCCCGTTCAAAGTTGTTCTGGGTATAATTTCAAAATATTTGGCAAGAAGCAGGGAGAATATAACGCCGAAAAGAAGGCCGAGTATGAATATATCACGAACCTGATATATGGTGAGTAATGTAAATAATAGGGAAAGCTTTGAGGATGATGTGGAAACGCCATAGGCTATGGCAAATTCCCCTGTAAAGATATAAATTACTATAACATTTATTATTGAGGCAATGACAAAATATAGAAATCCGGCCTTAAGACCGGCAAATATACCTTCCTTTATGGATGACATATATACTGATGCCTGTATTGGATTAATACCTTTATATCAAAAATACCATGATCATCATTAATCCTTGAAATTTTTGAGCTGGTTGATGGTATTTTTTATGTCATCTATTTTTTTCTCACGTTCATTTATTATCTCCTCAAGAATTTCATTGAAGTCCCTTGATAATTTATAACCGTGAATCGGCCTTCCCTTGCCTTCCTTCTTCATATTTCTTTTTACTATCCAGTTTTTTCTCCGCAACCACTGCATTGCAATAGATACCTCTGGCTGTCTAAGGCCTGTTTCACGCTCTATTTCCACAGATGTTATTTCACCCTTGTCTTTTATATATACAAGTGTGTATGCCACGCTTCTGGGTATGTCGGACATCATTAAATACCTGGCTAATTTGTTAACTTCTTCTGAAAGTGCCATTCCAATCGTATAATAATATTATAATGTTATATATATTTAACTATACAAAAAAAAATTAATATAATAAAAATAAAGGTTTTCCCTATACTGCCAGGCATCTCATGACTTTGCAAGTGCTTCAAGCTTGCTTATTATGGTATAAATAGCCGCCCTTCCATGGGATGGTACATTGGGATCATTTGATATGTCATCAAGCTCTGATATGACAGTGGCACACCTCAGATCCAGGCTTTCCTTGGTATCCTTCATTTTCTCCTTTGCGTCCGAAGACATCTTTCTCACATTTCTAGGTATGGAAGAATCATCCTCCAGATCATCCATCAATGCCATAACCTCATTATACAAATCTTCATCCATGGTCTCACCTCATATAAATATCCTTAATGATGGACAGTACCATCATTGTTTTGGATCTCCTTATACCCTGTATTGCATTAAGGTTATTAACTATAAACTTCTCCAGTGCAATATAGTCAGGGAATCTCACCTTTATTATCAGGTCATACTCACCGGTTACAACAAAAACCTCCTCCACATTCTTGTTTTCTCCAATAATCCTACCTATGTTGTCAACATTGTTTACATCAGCCTCTATGCCTATTAACGCCGTTATAATCTTATTATCATAATATTCCCTGAAATTTGTTATTTCTGCCTCCATTAATCAACCCTCTATGCATTCATTATTATTTCCATCCACATAATATTTTCTAAAATACATTTAATCCTTTTTTGTGGTAATTATACCGCGATTCTTTCATAGAAATAATGCACCACAGAATCTTGCAGTGAAAAACATATACAAGTTAACAATACAATGGTATGAAGAATATCAGTATGGGCAGACTGGTGCTTATAACCGGCCCCATGTTCTCTGGAAAGACATCACGGTTAATTGAGCTTCTTGAGCGGGAAATACTTGCTGGAAGGAATACACTGCTCTTCAAACCGGAAATTGACAAAAGATATGACACCACATTTGTTACAACCCACAAGGGCATGAGGCTGCCTGCTATTGTTCTTAATACAGATAATGATGCTGTAAAAAAGATGTATGAATTATCAAAAAACGTGGATGTAATAGGAATAGATGAGGCACAGTTCTGGGATCATGATTCCATACTTCCAGAAGTTGCCGACAGGATAGCCAGTGAGGATAAAATTGTCTATGTTGCAGCCCTGAATAAAAACCACACCGGGTCACCTTTTAAAACGTCAATGGAAATAATTGCACGTGCGGATCAGGTTTATTCCCTTACAGCTGTGTGTGCAAAATGTGGTGAGGATGCCACATTCACCCAGAGGGTCATGAATGGAAAAGAGGTATTCGGGGAGCAGATAAAAATCGGCGGCACTGAAAGCTATGAGCCACGATGCAGAAAATGCTTTGTATATCCGGAAGAAAATGAAATTAATAAGGCATAGGATGGGCTAGTGTGAGATCTCTATGCCGCTATCCATGCTGCCAGCAGGTATTATTAATGATCTTCTTCCGCCTTTAGAAATGAAGCTTATAATCGCTTTTATCATGCTGCTGAAACCAGTGTCCCTATAATATCCTGACGCATACCTTTCCTGCAGGTCCTTATAATTTATTTTTATTACACCGCCATTATTGTTATGCCATGTGTTTATGGACTTTAGAGGGACATCTGCTATAATCATCAGGGTATCAGCCTCCAGGAGGGTGGCCAGAAGTGATGAATACATATTGGGATCTACATTCCCCTTAATGAATCTGTAGTACTGCAAATTCTTCACTACAGGCGCGCCTGGTGCAGATATTAGGGGCAGATAGCCATCGGCCATGAGAGCCATTATGGCTGATTTTTCCAGTATATCAACTGGCTCGAGGTAATCGCCCTTATAAGATGAGTGTGGTCCTTCCACGCTGTTTCGATCTGCCATTCCTGAATCCTCATTAACATCTATCCTCTTGGGATCACCTACTTCAACCCTTGTAAAAATGCTTATAATGTCCCTGGAATACCCGTTTATATACTTTACCCTGTCATAGTTATTCAGGGTTTCCAGTATACTCTGCATGTCTGTGTATTTATTTTCCATGTTCATCAATACAAGAGCTACCTCATTTTCTGATATTATTTTTCCCGTGCCAGCGAATACATCCTCAAGCCTTTTGGTAATCTGGCAATCACCATTTTTGACCGAATTTCCACCATCTATTGCTATTACAAATCTTTCCATGGAAAACCATCCATAAATATGCATATATGATAAGATTATTAAATTATCTGCAATAAGCTAGTATGGGAAAAAAGGTTAGCGAATCTGAAGTACATTCTGAAATCATTGTTCTTCCCGGAGATACAAACATGTTCGGGGACCTTTACGGAGGAAGGCTTGTTGAATGGATGGATAATATAGGCAGCATAACAGCATTCAAGCACAGCAGAATGAAGGTGGTAACAGGCAGTATAGACAACCTGTTCTTTCTTTCTCCCATTAAACTGGGTTACATAGTACATCTGCATTCCTTTGTTACTTTTACTACCAGATCAACCATGGAAATAGAAATAGATGTATCATCTGAAAATGTAACAACAGGAACTACTAATGTCACAACAAGGGCATTCTTTACCTACGTTGCGCTGGATGAGAACGGCCATGCTGTAGAGATACCACAGTTAATTCCGGAGAATGACGCTGAAAAAGCAAAATTCAACGAGGGGAAATTAAGATCCGAACATAGATTACAGCTATTGAACGATATAAAAAATGGCCTGAAATAAGCTGATAATAATGAATGGTAGCATATATGAAAGGGAATTAATGAACATCCTGAATGGCACAAAGAATACCGTGGAAAGAATTGCCAAAAATCTTGATCCAGTATCAAGGGATACTGTATACACAATAATGGATAGGCCATTTTATGTGGCAAGGGCCGCAGGGTCATTCGGTGCAGATCTCGTCGCGCTCAGGGATGATTATTCCCTGATTATAGAGGTAAAATCCTCATCCAGGGAACAGCTCGCATTCAGTGAATCCTCAGGGACGAAACAGGAACAGGCAATAAAACTTCATAACAGGTGCATTTCCTCTGGACTTTTTATAACCTACGCATACCGGCTCAAGAACTATAAGGGTGATTTCTGGAGATTCTTTTCAATAGAAAGCGATTACAAATACAGTGGAAAAATGAAAGGGCTTTATGAGCTTCTTCCTAAACAGAAAATAACAAAAACAGGGAATTTTATTTTGAAATGGGAGGACGGGCTCCCGTTGACAACACTAATATCCTATCTTAACTCATAGGCCTGCCTTTATGGAGCTGTCCAGTATGTCAATGGCCTCATCCACCTGTTTTTCATTTATGATCAGGGGTGGTATGAACCTTATGGCACTTTCCCCGGCCCCCAGAAGTATTAATCCTCTCTTATATGCATTTTCAATAGTTTTGTCTCTCAGAGCTGCAAAATGTGCCTTTGTCCTTCTATTTTTAACGAAGTCTATTGCCTGCATGAGCCCCAGCCCCCTAACATCGCCTATGGCATCATATTTTTCACTGAGCTCTTTAAGTCTTTTATTCAGATAGTTTCCGACATTTTTAGAATTTGTAAGCATATCCTTATTCTTTATCTCCTCTATTGTCGCCCTGCTTGCAACAGCAGCAAGAAGATTACCGCCGAATGTGTTTGAATGCAGCCCAGATTTCTCAAAATCATACTTGCTTTTGACAACAGATGCACCCATGGGTATGCCGGATGCTATGGATTTCGCCACTGACATGATATCCGGATCAACATCAAAGTATTCAGATGCAAAGAAAGTCCCTGTTCTTCCGAACCCTGTCTGTACCTCATCCATTATGTAAAGTATCTCATTATCGTGTGCCAGTTCCATGAGTCTCTTATGGAAGTCCCTGGGAGGCACTATGTATCCACCCTCACCCTGTATTGGCTCTACCAGTATCCCGGCAACACTATTAGATGGCAGGAAGCGTCCAAAAACATAATCCTCCAGGTAATCCAGCACTGCGTTTGTAAGATCTTCCGGGTTTTCATATCCATCTATGTTGAAAGGATTCCTGTATGGGTCAGGGAATGGTATATGTGTTACGCCATTCATTTCAGGGAAGAAACCCTCATGATGCACAGGCTGTGAGGCTGTGAACGCAAGGGCGCCCATGGTTCTGCCGTGGAATCCTCCGATAAAGCCTATAAACTGGGGTCTTTTTGTATAACTCCTGGCAAGTTTCAGGGACGCTTCATTGCTTTCTGCACCGCTGTTTGCGTAAAAGACCTTTTTATCATGGCTCCCGGGTGCCACGCCTATGAGTGCCTTTGCAGCCTCTACCTGCTCCTCATAAAAGAAGTCTGTGCCGGCAAAATGCCAGAGCTTATGCAACTGTTCCTCGACCTTAGAAATTACATATTCATCGCCATACCCTATATTTGTTGTGCTTATGCCGCTGGAAAAGTCTAGAAATACATTTTTATCAACATCTTCTATGTAACATCCATAGCCTCTTGATGCAACAACCGGCAGGGACTTGGTGGAGGTTGCAAGGTATTTTTCATCCTCGGCAATAACCTGTTTTGCCCTTGGTCCTGGCAGGTCTGTAACAATTTTCACTCCCTTTAGTACTGCACTGCTATCCATAAAAATATAATGGTAGGATAATTAAATACTTTCTTATTGATACATTTACATAATATTATTAAATTATCTAAATAAATTTGGATTCTCAATTTTTGTTATAAATTATCAAAGTCATGCAATAATACATTAACTGCAATACGCTATTATACTTTAGAGTATATGTGCTTTTTATAGACAGGAAAAATGAGCTGAATATGCTTTACTCAGCATATAAAAGATCCATGGCAGAACTGGTTTTGATAACCGGTAGAAGAAGGATGGGAAAAACCGAATTAATCAAAAAATGTATAAATGAACATAAAGGTGTTTTGCTTACCTGCAGGGAGGAATCAGAAAAATTAATGCTTGAAAGGTCTTCTATTATTCTGGGAAATTATTTTCAAGATGATTTTATAATTAAAAATTCCATAAAAAGCTGGGATTCCTTTTTCGAATATCGGTATAAAAATACTTTAAATGAAAAATCAATAATAGCAATAGATGAATTTTCATACGCTCTTAATAATAAGTCATTACAATCCCTTTTGCAGGATTACTTGGACAATAAATTGAAAAGCACAAGAATATTTCTTATACTTTCTGGGTCCAATATATCCATGATGTAAAATCTATCTGATTATAGGTCTCCATTATATGGAAGAAGAACCGGACAGATAACATTAAAAGAATTCCCATTTGTTGAGGTCTTACGTTACTTCGGCGATCCAGAATTAGCTGTAAAGTACTATAGTGTTTATGGCAGAACACCTGCATATATAATGGAAGTAAATAAAACCAAAAGCTTTACTGAAAAAATTTCAATAGGCACACCGAACTTCCTGAAAGGACTTTTATATAATTATATTATAACATGATATGGCTACAGATACCAACACCAAATATCAGCTAAAATTTTTACGTGATGAATTAACCGATATGGTATTTTATACTTATCTCTACAGAAAAACCAGTGATCCAGAACTGAAGGAAGACTTCCGTAAGCTCGCAACCACAGAGAATGAGCATGCCAATTTCTGGGGCCAGGAATTAAAGTCGACAGATGTGAATGTCAATAAGGTATCCTACAGGAAGATAAAGTATTTTTTCATGAAAATAATAAGAAACCTGATTGGTGGTAGCCTGATTATTAATCTTCTGGAGCACGGCGAATACCAGTCTATTAAAAAATATAAGGAATATTTAGATAATTATACACAGGATGATAAATACAGGAACAAAGTCAACGAGCTTATAGTCTCGGAAATGCAACATGAGGAAATATTCGCAAATAAAATTTCAAGCAGTGCAAAGAATATTCAAAAGAGCAGGGATTTCCTCTACGGCATGAGTGACGGGCTGGTGGAGGTTCTTGCCACGCTTGCCGGGCTCTCTGCCATAATTACCAGTCATATAGATATTGCATTGAGCGGCGTTGTGGTGGGAATCAGCGGAACATTTAGCATGACCCTGGGTGCCTACCTGGCCCAGAAATCAGAATCTGAATATAAGATTGCCATGCTCAACAGAAAGCATATATTCTCTAAAAGCAAGGGCGTCCAGAAAATGATAGATCGTTACTCATCGGAAGCCACAAATTCGGCATTGAATACAGCACTTTCATATATTACCGGGGCTGTTATACCCATACTCCCTTTTATATTCCTCTCTAAATTCATAGCAGTTATTCTTGCAGTAATCCTTGTTTTTGTTGCACAGGGCATTTCAAATTCTATCGTTGCCCTCTCGCTGAACACACCAATACTGAAATCAGGACTGAGGGCAGCTTTTCTGGCACTGGGGGCGGCCGCTGTTACATTTACTGCCGGGGAAATATTCCATTTAATATTCCACATATCTCTATTATAATTTTGTAGTAATCCAGCAAATAATGATATAGCAACAAAAATATTTATAATATTGCTCACTATTTATAGTGTTGAACACCATAGAGATAAATAATATTTACAAGCGTTATGGTACCACTAATGCATTGAATGGCATAAACTTATCAATTCAGGGTGGCCAGATATACGGTGTGCTCGGCCCTAATGGGTCTGGAAAAACAACGCTTCTAAAGATAATAGCAGGAATACTGCCTGCCTCATCAGGGGATGTATCTGTCAATGGCATCTCAGTCAATGCAAATCCAGATGCCATAAAATCCATAACAGGCTATATACCGGAAACACCTGCACTTTATGAGTCATTGACGCCTGTTGAATATTTTAACTTCCTTGCCTCTGTATTTAAAATAGATGAACACGTACTCAAGGACAGGATTACTGCATTCGCAAACGCCCTGGAAATAGGAAAATATCTGGATGAATTCATAGGCTCGCTATCTTTCGGGACAAAGCAGAAGGTTGCTATCATAGGTTCCCTTATACACGATCCCCAGGTAATAGTAATGGATGAGGGCATGAACGGGCTTGATCCAAAATCTTCTAAAATAATAAAGGAGCTGCTGAAAGATATAACGGCAAGGGGGAAAACTGTGATCTTCTCAACGCATATAATGGAAATAGCGGAAACTGTGTGTGATACAATTTCCATACTCTATAACGGGAACATTGCAGGAACCGGTAATCTCGCACAGCTCAGGGAAGAGGCAGGTTCAAGCAATAATGACCTTGAGGGAATCTTCCTGAAATTAACAGGCGATGAGGACCTTGATAACCTCCTGGATTCGTTGAGGGATTCCATAAAATGAATAATAAAACATTATTTCTGAGTAAACTAATAATGGTAGAGCAGCGTTACCTTGCTTTAAAGGATACGCCGAAATTTCAGCAGAATGTGAATTCAGGCAATAAACAGTCATATTTCATGCGAAACATCCTCATGTCCTATTTATCCAATGCAGTGCTCTTTACCATGATATTTCTACTGCTGGATTCAGTTTATTTTGCCGAACGTGATACCGCGGCCCTGGCATCATTTGGCCTCATAATATTCCTTTATCTTTTCATAATAGGAATATATAATTCAATAGTTTTCCTCAACTCTGTATATAACAATAATATAATGGCCCCACTTAAATCAATACCAATAAAGGTCAATGTCAATGTTCCATTTGCCTCATGGTTCATTTACAATTCATCCTCATACATTTTTGTAGTACTTCCATCTGCAGTGTTCTTTTATATTTTAACCGGGGATTATGAAACCATATTCCTTGCATTGCTGTATGCTTTTCTGGTTATGATGCTCAGCTTTATCATATCATCCGTGCTTTTTATCTATTCAGGAAAGAAAGCCAAAAAACATACATCAATCAGAAATGTCATCCGTATCCTGATGTTATTTGTGTTTCTCGGGCTGTTTTATCTCCTGCTGGAAAATCCTGCATATTTCGGATATGTCAGTGCAGCAATATCCTCTCTGCCATATTACGTACGCATTTTTGCGTTTCCCATAAATACCGAGTATATTGTATTCTACAATTACCAGCTGCCCTTGCTTTACAGGGTTCTGGAACTATTCCTGTCCATATTGTTCCTTGGCATTATCCTTTTTGTCTATTCAAAAATAAGGTACAAAATTTATGAAATTCTAATGACTTCCGAGGAGAACCAGTCCAGCGAAAAAATATTTTCCACTGTGAAAACCCATGGAATGCTAAGGGCTTTTCTGAATAAGGATATAAAGAGCACTTTCAGGAAAACACAGAATCTCTCATATATATTCCTACCCGTGCTTTTCGTAATACCATTCTTCTTCGCAGTTGACAGCGCATCTGCCCTCGATTCCGGGTTTTTTTCCCTGCTCTATCTGGTGGAGTTTGTATCATCATTTTATGCCATTTTCCTTCTGGTTGTTGAGGGCAAGGGCATAGAGGTGTTGAATTCACTTCCAGTAACGAAGAGAGAAATAACTCTCTATAAAAGCATTTTCGGGCTCATTATATTCTCTGTGATAGCCGCTGCCTTCGTCCTGGTTACTGCAATAATTTCACGGCAGGTTTCCATATATGACTTTTTTGAATTTTTTGATGGGGTTACCCTTTTTTATGCTATAATAAGCATAAATATCAGCAGGCTTCTAAATAAACTTCCACCGGGCACATCAAACCTCAATTATTATTCTTTTGGTACATATCCCATGCTTTTTATTTTTATACTGTCACTGGCGATACTTGCCATATCCATGGTTTTTGCAGTTGGCCTATCATTTATTGCTTTTCGTTCCTTATTTTACTATGTTTACATGGATCTTCCTGTCAATATAATTATCCTGCTATTTATTATGGCAAAACCGAAATTTTTTAAAAATAACGAAAATGTTATAAATAGTTTATAAATAAACCTGCATCGTGATAATATGGTGAATGTTAAAGAAGTTCCTGCAGATTTATTGTTAAATAAGCTTGCGTCAGAATTCAAGGAGAAAGATGTTAAGATGCCAGAATGGGTAAACTATCTCAAGGATGGCATCGGCAAGGAGAGGTCATGGGTACAGGACGACTGGTATTATACAAGAATGGCATCCATAATGAGAAAGGTTGCGCTGAACAGCAGCATAGGCATATCCAGATTGAGCCAGGAGTATGGCGGGCGCCAGGACAGGGGCACAAAACGCTACCACCCGGTGGAGGGAAGCAGGTACATAGTAAGGAACATACTGCAGACACTTGAAAAGCTGGGATATTTAAAAAACGACACAAAAACCGGCAGGTCGCTTACACCTGCTGGCCAGTCCCTGGTGGATAAGGCCGCAAAGGAGGTAATGAAAAACCTTGCTGAAAAGGACAAGGTTTTTGAGAAATACCTTTAATAACAAATCTTATGAATATTGGATTAATATCTAACTCTGGTGTTGTAAATGGATGAGGATGACGAGTTAAATAATATCCGGAAGCGAAAACTCGAGGAAATGCAGAGAAATGCCCAGCAGCAGAATCAAATAGATGATGAAAGCAAAAGGCAGATGGAACAGGAGGAGGCAAGAAGGCAGCAGATCCTGAGGCAGATACTAACCACTGAAGCACGTGAAAGATTAAGCACATTAAAACTCGTGAGGCCAGACCTGGTAAACAACGTTGAAAACCAGTTGATACAGCTGGCAGGCATGGGCAGAATCAACAGGGTTATAGGAGACGAGGAATTAAAGGGTATACTATCACGTCTAATAGGAACTAAAAGGGAAACAAAAATAGAGAGGAGATGAATATGAGTAAAAACAAACCACTTGGAAAAAAATTAAGGTTAATGAAACACGTTAACTCAAATAGAAGGGTACCCGGATGGGTTATGCTTAGAACCGACAGGAAGATGACCCAGAATCCGAAAAGGAAGAACTGGAGAAGGTCAAACTTAAAACTTTAAGGTGTTAGCAATGGTAGAAAATAATGAATTATCAACAGAGGAGCTTATAAACATATCACTGAGGCCTGCAAGGGCATCATCCAGAAGAAGAAGGGCAGATACGGCTATAGAAATAATAAAAGATGCTGTAGCCAAATACACAAAATCTGAGCCAGGCATGATATGGGTGGATAATAAGGTTAATGAGTTTATATGGAAGCGTGGGAGAGAGCACATACCTACAAAGGTAAGCCTGAAAATAATCAAACTCGAAGATGGCACAACCGAAGTAATTCTCCCGTAATCCTATGATTAAAAAATTATCCATATTTGACAGCGATTTCATTGGTGTATACGTAAAGGTGTTCAACGATTTTGCATTCGTCCCGAAAAACATTTCTGACGAGGCAAGGAGCTCTATTGAGGAAACATTAAAGGTCAAAACAGCTGGTGTCATAGTAGATAACTTCAGCCTAGTTGGCACAATGGTTGTTTTCAATTCAAACGGCATAGTAGTTTCCGGACTATCCGGAATGGCTGATTTTTCACATGTTGATCTGGGCGGAAGAAGAATAGTTTTTCTGAAGGATAGGCTGAATGCAATAGGCAATAATATTATAACCAGCGATAAGGTTGCCATAGTACATCCCTCCTTCACCGAATCATCTGAAAAAGTTATAGCGGATACACTGGGAGTGGAGGTTATTAAATCCACCATAGCCGGGGTAAAAACAGTGGGAAGTGTTGCGGTTCTGAATAATAAAGGAATGCTTGTATCTCCTGAGGCGACAGAGGATGAAATAAAAAACCTCAGTGAGCTCTTCCATGTCCAGGTTAAAACCGGAACAGCCAACTACGGAAGTTACTATATCGGTGCATCAATACTGGCAAACTGCAATGGCATAATGGTGGGAAACGCCACCACATCCATAGAAATAGGGCGTATCGACGATACCTTTTCCTAAGGCCATCTCCCCGTTAAGGCATGCTGGATGTCAGGTCCCCAGGAAAAACCTGACATTGCTGGCATAAATTTCTACCCATGGGGCATTGATCTTATTCTACAGTAAATTATACTGTATTTTCTACGGGGAAATCATTGTATTTCCGCTCTAAGGTGGGTATTTTTGCAGATTCCCTTAAATTTCCATCAAAATTATAGGAGTTCTGATATTTTGGCAACAGATACCAGTTTGATTCCGTTTTCACTGAGCAGTTCAGATCCGCCAGACTCCCTGTCCACAACACACACAGCATGGTCAATTACAGCACCTGCATCCCTTAGAATCTGGGCTGTTTTCAGTATTGAATTGCCGGTGGTCACCACATCCTCGATGATGTCTATTCTGGATCCAGGTTCAACTTTTCCCACAATCCTGCTGCCTGTGCCATGTGTACGTTCCCCTTTCCTCACAATAATATACTTTTTTCCGGTCTTGAGGGCAACCCCAACTATCAGTGGAACAGCCCCGAGCTCCATGCCAGCCACTGTTTCATATACTGTATGCCTGGCAAGGTCATCACATATTGAGGATAGTGTCTGAGGATCCGTGCACGCCTCCTTTATGTCTACATAGTAGCTGGATTTTTTCCCGGATGTTAGTGTAAAATCACCGAATTTTATCATTCCTGATTCTATAAATTTTTCCCTGTCCATGGCTGCTGATTATTCATTTTTATATAACTGTATTCATACAGGTAGGATTATTATATAGTTCTGGTATACAGTTTTTAATGGATAACAGAATCATATTTGCCCTGGATGTGTATGACCATGATACTGCCATAAGCCTGGCCCAATCTATAGGGGACAGGGTATTCGCCATTAAGGTGAACTGGCCCATAATTCTTGAAAACGGGATTAAAATTGTAAATGAACTGTCAAGATACTCCAGCATTATATGTGATTTCAAGCTGGCAGATATAGATAATACTGTAAGATTAATTACTGAAAAGGCCAGGGATAACGGTGCCTACGGGATAATCAGCCATTCATTCACAGGATTGGGATCCCTTAGGGCTGTGGTAAAAAGTGCAGGTAACATGAAGGTTTTTTCTGTTGTTTCAATGTCCCAGGAATCGTATCTGGACAGCATAACTGAAGAACTAATAAAAACCTCACGTGACGCCGGAGTTTTCGGGCTTGTTGCTCCTGGAAACCGCCCATACTACCTAAAAAAGGTAAGGGAACACTCAGAGGGCATGAAAATAATATCCCCGGGCGTGGGTGCTCAGGGGGGAGACATAGTAAGTGCCATTATGCTTGGTGCAGACTATGTCATAATTGGGAGATCCATATACTCCTCCCCTGACCCTGTGGGGGCACTTGATAATTATAATAAAAATCTTAACAATAATTTAAATAGATGAATGTATATATTAATACATGTATACAGCCATTTTAAATGTGAACGGTACCATTAACAGAGGGATGCTGAACTCATATATGCCTGCACTGAAATATATGGAGAAGAAAAATAAGGTAAAAGGCCTTTTGCTGGTAATAAACTCCGGTGGGGGCGATGCAAATTCTACTGAAATTTTATATAACCAGCTGCTAAAAATATCTGACAAGAAACCTGTATATGCATTGATAGAGGGTGTGGGTGCCTCCGGTGCATACTGGCTTGCATGCTCGGCAGAGAAAATATTTGCAATGCGTACATCCATTGTGGGTTCCATAGGTGTTATAAGCATGTCACCTGATTTCTCTGAATTTCTGGAAAATTTAGGAATCAAAATGAGGATTAATAAAATCGGGAAATACAAGGATATCAATTCTCCATTCAGGGCCATGACTGATGAGGAGAGCAAAATATACAGCAGCATAATGAACGATATTTACCTCGCCTTCCGGGAACAGGTGAAAATAAGGAGAAACTTTACAGATGAAAAAATGGACAGCATAGCCACAGGATTAGTTTTCTCAGCGGATCAGGCAAAGGGAGAGGGGTTGATTGATGGCATAGGGAATATGGACACGGTGATGGATCAGTTCAAGGAGAGAACCGGAACCGGTTCCATAAAAAACCTTACCCCAAAAAGGCCATTTGTATCCAGGATAATGTCCATGTCTATGGAGGCACTATCGGGCATTGTTGAAAATATTAGATAATGGAATGCAACTGTTCATTTGATAAAACATATATATCCAGTAATCTTCATTTATTTTATGAATAAAATTGGAATACCCGATAGGCACAGGGCTGCATTTCTCGTCGATTTCAAATCTCCGCTGGAAATGGGATATACAGATACTGCCATACCAGTGGGAAACCAGGTACTTATCAGGGTCAGTGGGGCAGGAATATGCCACAGTGATGTTCATGTATGGGAGGGTATATGGTATAAGGGCGGTTCTCCGGGAAAACTGCCACACATACAGTCACATGAAATTTCAGGCACAGTAGCTGCCATAGGTGATTCTGTACCTGAAAGGATTAAGCCTGGAGACCCCGTTCTTGTATATCCATGGCAGTGGCTTGAGGACGACCGCTACACTGCAGCAGGGCTGACCAACGTCCCTGATAGGCCTGTGGTTCCAGGGATAAATATAGATGGGGGATTTCAGGAATATTTTCTGGTATCACATTACAGGTACCTTGTAGATGCCAGAGGCATCGAAGATCTGCCAGCACTTGCACCGCTTTCATGTGGAGGCCTTACCACCTACAGGGCAGTTAAAAAGCTGGATGGAAAACTACAGCCTGATGATTATGTTGCTGTTGTGGGGCTGGGAGGCCTGGGATCTTATGCGGTTCAGTACCTGCGCCTGCTGTTTCCTCAGGTGAATATAATAGGCGCAGATATAAGGGAAGATTCAATTGAATTTGCTGAGGGCATATGCAGGATGGATGGTTACATCAACCCGGCCTCCGGGGACACAAATAAGGCTATAACAGAAATAACAAGGGGGCATGGTTTCCGGGGAGTAATTGACCTTGTGGGAAAAGGAACTTTATCTATATACAGCAGGGCCCTTTCTAAGGAGGGCATATATGTCATGGTCGGGCTAATGGGAACGGGCATCCAGGAATCAATTTCTCCTTTCTTCACCGTGTCTATGGAAAAGACCATAACCGGTTCATATGTGGGCACCCTGTCAGAGCAGCATGAGGTGGTTGACCTTGCCAGAAAGGGGCTGATCAATTACAGAAAGCCTGTCAGTTCAAGAATTGCCCTGGAAAATGCTTCTAAGGGCCTTCAGAATCTGGAAGATGGAAAGGCGCTGGGCAGGCAGGTTGTGGTATTCTGAATTAACAAAAACTCAACCCACTGGATATCTCCCAAAGTTGTTCCCGGCTTTTACTTACCGGTGCTACCAGCCAGCCTCCTGTACACCTTCCCAATACTGTTATAGATAGATTTACTATCATTTCCAAGAATATGTGCAATTCCAAAGGCAGCCCCGAAACCTGTTCCTTCCTTCACATATCCCTCCTCGTAATATTCAAGGCCCCTCATGCCGGTGAAATCTGTGGTAGAATAAATTATCCTATCCCCGGCAAGCTTTTCCATCAGGTCCTTTTTATCCTTCATAATATAGCCTGTTGTGAATACATACCTGTTTTTTCCACCATTGACTAGGCTGTCGAGATATAATACTGTGGCCATCTGGGTACCACCAGAAAAGAATATACTGGAATTTTTTACTGCACTGCTTATGCCCAGTGCCACTGGCATCATGTAATCACCGGTTTCCCTTATTTTTTCTTCCACGCCTGCCTTTTTATCTATTCTTTCAAGCACTTTCATGGCAATTTCTCTTTTCATGCTGTCAGGTGAGTCTTTCATGGAGCTGCTTGTCATGTCCATAATACCCAGTGATGAAAGCACAGAATATGCTGTGGTTGTGCCACCCGGGACGCTCTCTGCAATGAATATGTATCTGTATCTTCCATCAATTAAACCGCCTATGTATTTTCCGAATTCCAGTGCCCTGTCATAGTCAGGAAGTGCGGTCCTCTCGGAACCATTCAATGCCGGGCCGAGCCCTGTTTTCATAAATGGAATTTTTGGGTCTTCCACCAGGCCTGCATCCACAATGAGTGTCTCTATTCTCGATGCTTCTATGGCGGCCCTTGTAATTATTGATGGTGTGGGAATCCCGTTTTCAGTCATGGGAACAACATCATAGCTTATGCATTTTCCGGACCATATTATTTCGGAATCCAGTACCGGTGTCAAAGCTGTTAACTCAGGAGTTTCCCCTGCAGCAGATATTCCCCGTATCTTCGATATTTCAGTGGTTCCAGCCAGCAATATGAATAATATGCTATTCCTGTCCTTTATTTCACTGTATATTTTATTTCCATGCAGTATTGCCATAGGGCTTGATTGCCAGCACATTATAATATTTGTGCTGAAATCCCTTTTATTTCTACTGAAATCATCTTTCCTGGACCACGAAAATAAACAGGGTAAATATGGAAAATAAGCATAAAGTTCTAATAATAACTAACACTGGTATCAGTAATATGATAACCTATCTGAATGACTCCGACGTTAAAAATAATCTTCCCGTGAAAGAATGCGCCTCTGAGCTAAGGGAGGCATTTATCTCATGTGGAAAAAACGAATCATCCTCTTCTCCCAGGGACAGAATATGCAGGAAGGATTTTGTTTTCAGCACGATGCCTGCATTTTACGGTAAACGTGGAATAGCAGGGCTGAAGACATATATAGCGGGAAAGAATGGATACAGATTCTTTGTTTTAATATTTGAATCAGAACACCCTGAAAGGTTGTTTGCCATTGACGCAAACGTACTTGGCCAGATCAGGACAGGAGCAGTTGCCGCCATGGTAACATCAGAAATTGTGAAAAAGAAAAGAATAAACTATACAGTGATAGGGTCTGGATTTCAGGCAGAATCCCAGTTCGCAGCAATTTCAGAGTTTTATGATATTGATGATGCGTATGTATATTCAAGGAACATTGATCATGCAAGAAAATTTGCTGAAAAATTCGGGAATAAAATAAAACCAGTAAAAAGTTTGGAATGCCTTTCCGAATCAGATGTAATTTCATCGGCAACAGATACAGTAAAACCAATTTTTAATTATTCCATGCTCGGGAAAAATTACCATATAAACTTAATAGGAGCAAATGTTCTTGGAAGCCGTGAGGCAGATAAGGATGTAATGGAAAAATCCGATACTGTCCTGGAGGAAAACTCAGAACAGTCTGAGCTGGAATCATCAGAAATTTCTGAAATAGGGAACAGGCACAATGTTGTCAATCTCTCTGAATTTCTGCTGCAACCAGGCAAATACCAGGGGAATAAAACAGTTTTCAAATGCCTGGGAATCGGGCTCGAGGATCTTGCTGCCGGGTATATATTATTGAAAAATATGAATTTACTATAATTTTAAAATATCATAATTATATAAACAAGGATGTTCCTTTATTCCTATGCACTGGGTATAATTCTGGGCCTATCGCTGGCAGGCCCTCCAGGATCAGTGAATTCTATAATAGCAAATGAATCATTAAAATCAAGACTTCATGGCATGGGGGTAGGATTTGGTGCAATGACCGCCGATTTGACCTTCTTTTTTATAGTGTATATAACAAATGGCATTATAAGCCCCGTAATACTCAAGATAATTTATATTGCCGGAGGGGCTTTCATGCTCTATCTCGGATTCTCCGTGATGAGGTCAAGAATGCCATCAAAGACCAGGAAGGGGAATTACTTTCTTGGCCTGACAATGGGACTTACCAATCCATTCCAGATAATATGGTGGTTTACAGCAGGTTTCTTTCTACTGAAGGAGCTAAGCATATTTTCCGTTACAGGATTATTCTCTGGAATAATTATATGGATATTCATATTTCCCTATGTGGTATGGCGCTTCGGAACAGGATACGAAAAATACATTAAAATTATCTCTGCCGCTATTATATTCGGCTTTGCAATATACATACTCTATGCAGGAACACTTTTGATTATAAAATGATCATTCTCTTAAAACCCTTTTTCCATTAATACTGTACTTTCCTGTCATGATCAGATTAATAGAGTATACCAGGGATTTATGCTCTTCCACGTGAACCTTCTCCTCAAGGCTTTCAGGGGTATCGTCATCTGTTACTTCCACAATCCTCTGGTCTATGATGGGGCCATTGTCAACATCATTTGTGGCAAAGTGCACCGTGCATCCAGAATATCTTGTACCAGATTTTATTACAGCCTCATGAACCTTTGACCCATAATAGCCCCTCCCACCGAAGGCAGGAAGAAGTGATGGATGCAGGTTTATGATTTTGAATGGATACCTATCTATTATATAATCTGGAAGAATCCTCATGTATCCATCAAGCAGGATGATATCTGGATTTTCTGCCTCCAGAACTGTGGATATAATTTTATTGTAATCACTGTTTTTTGTGTCCACAATGATAGATTCTATCCCATTTTCCCTGGCCCGTTCAAGAACATAAGCCCTTTTGTTGTTGGATATAAGTTTAGAAATTTTTGCATTGCCTATGACACCGTTATCAATTGCGTCCACAACTGCCTGAAAATTTGAACCATTGCCTGATGCAAGTACCACTATACTGAACATGGCATGTCATTGCCTTTTAAGTTAAAAATTATTTGCTGATTTTCAATAAATTCAGTATACCATACTGGTAAACTATTTATTAATATTATTACCTAAATATATATAAACATGCATTAATATTATTATGAGAGAAAGGGTTAATAAAAAATTGGTGATTAGTGCTCTGGTGGTGATAATATTTATAGCACTGGCATGCATGCCTGCAGTTGACAATACACACATAGTTAACAAACCGGAGGAAATAAGTTTTAATGGTAAGCAGGTTAAAACTTTGCTAACCATTGAGGGATATTCACATTATTTCAGAAATAATGATCTGACAATCAACTTTACCTTTCATTACAGTGGAAAGCCATTGGGTGCCCAGCATGTGGTTAAAAATGGGGATTAGGGTATGGTGTCTGTATATTCTCATGGCAATACCATAAATATGGATTTAACAGTCAGAATTGCCAAGAATATTAAGGGGGTTGCCGGTGACTGCAGTGGGACCTACTATAAATTACCCAAAAATCATGAGGCAGCGCTGGAAGTTGTAAAAATACCAGAAATATTTGGGGTTTCTCCTGCTGATATAATTGCTGTTTTTGGGACATCAGTTTCCAGAGGGGTAGGGGAACTCGGGTCAACTGTAGAGGGGTTATCCATTCCAGCATATTTAGCAGTGAGTTCAGAAATAGCTGTTACTATTCTACCATTACCAATAGGTGACTATGTAGCACTTAGTGCATCTGCCCATTCTAACCATGACCCTACAGTATATTTTGACCTGGGTGTAAGCTGGGGCACAAAATGGTGGAATTTTGATGAAATAGGAGTGTATGGAGAGGAAGGTGCATTTCCTGCTAGTGACTCCCTGCTAAGGCTGGTTGTTGCCATAGCAATGGGCATCAATGAAGAATGGCTGTTAAGGAAATATATAAATATAGAGGTTGATTAAGGATAATGGTAAAGTGTCATTTGAATTTACAGTAAAAGTATTACATTATCCTTGTCCACTGTTCTCAGGACAAATTCAAAAATATTGACTATAGAAATCCTTTTAATAAATTAATAAAAATTAACAATTTTTAAATTTTAATGGTGGACATCAAACCTGTCAAGGTTCATTACCTTTTCCCAGGCTTTAGCGAAGTCTTCGACAAATTTCTTTTTTCCATCATTGCTTCCATAAACCTCTGCTACAGCTCTAAGTTCTGAATGTGCTCCAAAGATGAGGTCAGCACGATTAGCAGTGAACAGGCGTTTCCCGGTATTCCTTTCTATTCCCTCAAAGCGATTCCTGGATTCATCCATCGGCTTCCATTCAATGTTCATGTCAAGAAGATTTAGGAAGAAGTCATTGGTAAGCACCCCTGGAGTTTCTGTAAACACTCCATCCTGAGAATGTCCATAATTGGAATCTAAAACTCTCATGCCCCCAAGCAGTACAGTCATCTCCGGAACGGTTAAGGTTAATAGCTGTGCCTTATCCACCAAGAGAAACTCGTCCTGAACACCCCTCATATATTCAGGGTCTCGATAGTTTCTGAAACCGTCAGCTCTCGGTTCAAGTACTGCTACGTTGTCAGGATCTGTCTGATCAGGTCGAGCATCTGTTCTTCCAGGTATGAATGGCACTTCAATATTGAACCCTGCTCTTCTCGCAGCCTCCTCCACTGCGGCACAACCACCGAGAACTATTAGATCAGCCATTGAAATCTTCTTGCCGTCCTTTGCTGTTTCGTTAAAATTTTCTCCTATATTCTCCAATGTCTGCAGAACCTTTTTCAACTGTTCAGGCTGATTTATCTTCCAGCTCTTCATCGGTTCAAGTCTTAATCTTGCACCATTGGCTCCCCCTCTATAGTCGGAACCCCTGAATGTTGAAGCGGAAGACCACGCGGTATACACCAAATCCCTTATGATAAGGCCAGAACGCAGTATAGAAGATTTCAGTTTGGAAATATCCTCCCTATCAACTAATCTATGATCTACAGCGGGAATGGGATCCTGCCAGATCAGGTCTTCCTTTGGTACATATGGTCCAAGCAGTCTTGACTTTGGCCCCATGTCACGATGTGTAAGCTTAAACCAAGCCCTTGCAAATGCCTCTGCAAATTTATCCGGGTTTTCAAGGTAAAATCTTGATATTTTCTCGTAGATTGGGTCATATCTTAGAGCAAGATCGGTCACAAGCATGGTTGGCTTTTTTTTCTTTTGGATGTCATGCGCGTATGGTATATTTGCTTCAGCGTCCTTGGCAACAAACTGCCACGCACCTGCTGGACTCTTTTCTAGTTCCCACTCATACTTGAACAGATTTTCCAGAAACCCCATGCTCCATTTCGTAGGCGTTTCCGTCCAGGTTACTTCAGGGCCACCGCCTATTGTGTCATCACCCTTACCCGATTTATATGAACTGACCCAACCAATCCCCTGGTTTTCAATTGGTGCAGCCTCGGGCTCAGGTCCCACATATGATGTTGGCCCCGCCCCGTGGGTTTTTCCAAAGGTATGACCACCCGCTATGAGCGCAACTGTTTCCTCGTCGTTCATCGCCATTCTTGCAAATGTTTGTCTAATATACCTCGCCGCTTTCTCCGGATCTGGTTCTCCATTTGGGCCTTCGGGATTAACATATATGAGTCCCATGTGATCCGCAGCTAGAGGTACCATGAGGTTACCCTCACCTGTATGTCTTTCGTTTGAGAGCCACTGCTTTTCTGGTCCCCAATATACGGAAATGTCCGATTCGTATACGTCTTCACGACCACCTCCAAATCCAAATGTCTTGAAACCCATGCTCTCAAGGGCTGTATTGCCCGCAAGGATCATCAGATCTCCCCATGACAGTTTCCTTCCATACTTCTGCTTCACTGGCCAGAGAATCCTTCTAGCCCTATCAAGCAGAATGTTGTCGGGCCAGCTATTTACAGGAGGGAATCTCTGCTGTGCATGTCCGGCTCCACCCCTTCCATCTGTAACTCTGTATGTTCCAGCTGCATGCCAGGCCATCCTTATTAATAGGGGCCCATAATTGCCAAAATCTGCTGGCCACCATCCCTGTGAATCACTAAAAATGCCAATTATGTCTTTCTTTACATTGTCCAGGTCCAGCCTGCTAAATTCTTTTGCATAATCAAAATCCCTACCGTATGGAATGGATTCCACTGAATTTTGCCTCAGTATTGAGAGATCAAGTCTTTCAGGCCACCACTCTCTCAATGACATTCCTCTTCCTGCTGAATGAATCACAGGGCATTTATTATCATCATTTTCCATATTTTCACATCCTTCATTTTATTTAAAAAATAAAAAATTATTACTTATTTAATCTCCTAGTTCTTTTAATTCCTTTTTGGAGAATAGTATTTCTTTTAATTCCCTGTCTAGCTCAGGGTCATTCCTTCTCAGGTACTCAAGGAGAAGCGAGAAATGCTCCTTCTCATCATCCCTGTTATGTTTTATTACATCCTTCAATACAGGGTCCTTTGTTGCATCTAATCTCTCATCATAGAACATTATTGCCTGCATTTCCTCTATTAAGGACTGCCTGGCCCTTGACATATCCTTTGTTTTCTCATCTAAGCTGTTTTCTGTTTCATACATTGGCATTTTAATTCACCTCCTTCATTCTTGAAACCTTCTTTGCCTCATCAACATCCTCTTTCGGTGCATCCTTATAGGTAAGCCACCAGGCGTATCCCTTGTACTTTTTCATTCTTTCCGGTATATCAGCCATGGTTGCCGGCGGGGGATTTATGAAAGAGTTCCCTATTATTTCATTGTCAGGCCAGTTCGCAGGGGTTGCAACCTTGAACTTATCCACCATCTGCAGTGCCTTTATCATACGCAGTATTTCAGATACGTTCCTCCCTATTTCCAGTGGATAGTATAATATTGCCCTTACAATGGATTTATCGTCTACTATGAATACAGCCCTTACTGTGGATGTTGCAGATTCTGCATGGATCATTCCCAGTGACCTTGCAACATTACCCATAGGGTCTGCTATTATGGGGAACTTTACATCTATTTTCAGGTTGTCATGTATCCAGTTGATCCATTCCATATGCGATATCTTTGAATCAACACTGAGGCCTATAAGTTCTGTATTCAGCTTCTGGAATTCATCGCTTCTCTGTGCAAATGAGAAGAACTCTGTGGTGCACACCGGTGTAAAATCTCCGGGATGGCTGAACAGCATGAACCATTTTCCCTTGTAATCGTCCGGCAATTTCTTTGTTCCCTGTGTGGTTACAACTTCCATTTCTGGGAACTTCTCTCCTATCAAAGGCATTCTGTTTTCCATTGTTATCCATACTCAATTGGTTATAAGTATAAAAGTATTGTGTATTTGTTTAGTAAAATTATACATTAAATAATAAATTAATGAACATTTGATTATTATTTATAACTTTATAAACATAAATTTTTATTCTTTAACATAATAGAGGTAATATGGCTGACAGGCTGGATATGGAAATAGCCAGGTATCTGCTTGACAATTCTAAGCTGTCAATAAGGGATCTGGGAAAGCTCTGTGGCGTAAGCCCTGGGACAATACGGAATCGTCTTCAGAAGATGGAAGGCGATAAGGAAATAATAGCATATACCACAAGGTTTCAGGTCAAAAAACTGGGCATAGACGAGGCAATACTGGGACTCGACATCATGCCTGAACAGTATACAAAGACACTGGAAACACTAAAGGATTTCGTTTTTGTAAAGAGCTTATTTTCAACATCTGGAGACCATTCTGCAATAGCGATAATTGTATCGGGGCTGTATGGAATGGATCTTAACCAGTGCATACTGGAAATAGAAAACACAGCCGGTGTAAGAAATGTTTACCCCTCAATTGTAAACAGCACCCTGAAATAAACTGCATAGATAGGTTTATAAATAAAGTAATTATCAAAAAAAAGTATGCTAAATATCTGGACAGAAAAATACAGGCCAACAAAACTATCCGATGTCATAGGTGAAAAAGAAAATATCAACAGATTAAATGCCTATGTCAAAGATAAGAATATACCACATCTCATATTTGCAGGTTCACAGGGCACAGGCAAAACATCTACTGCCATCGCACTTGCAATTTCATTATTTGGAGATTCATGGAAAGAAAATTTTATGGAATTGAATGCATCAAATGACCGGGGCATAGATATTATAAGGGAAAATATCAAGAATTTTGCAAAGATAAGGCCATCCAACGATCTAGGCTTCAAGATAATATTTTTGGATGAGGCTGACCACCTGACAGGCGATGCCCAGGCAGCACTGAGAAGAACCATGGAAATGTTCTACAATACAACAAGATTCATATTCTCATGCAATTACTCATCGAAGATTATACCACCGATCCAGTCAAGATGCGTTGTACTGAGGTTCAAGCCCATTGACCGTGAATCAATGAAGGGCAGGTTGAAGGATATAGCATCGAAGGAGGGTTTTGAAATAGATGATGATTCCCTGGATGCCATATACGAGATTTCCGATGGGGATATGAGAAAGGCAATAAATATTCTCCAGGCTGTTAAATTGTCAGGGAAGGTCAGTGCCACCGGAATATACGAAATTTCCGGTGAGGTAAATAGAGATGAGTTCAAGAATTTAATAAATATGGCAGTTGAAGGCAATTTCAACGATGCCAGGAACTACCTTGACAAGATGCTCATTGAATACGGCCTTTCCGGGATAGATATAATAAAGGGTATGCACTCATCCATAAGGGCAGAGCATATAGCACCTAAGCAGAAGCTTGCCATTATTATGGCACTGGCCGAGGCTGAATTCAGGATAGTAGAGGGTGGAACTGACAGCATACAGATGGATGCACTTCTTGCCCGGCTTTCCCACATCGGCAGTGAGATCAATTAGGGCCGGTAGATCAGCGGTAGATCGCTTGCTTCGCAAGCAAGAGGGCTCGGGTTCAAATCCCGACCGGTCCATTCTGTAGCTCATATCTCAATAACTTGTACGCCCATCTTCTTGCATTTTTTGGACAGGGTCTTATCAAAAGTCACTAAGGGTACATTTCTTGAATGTGCGTCAAAGGCGATTATCCAATCGTTGAAATCCCTGAAAGTGAGGCCGTTTTCAGCAATGAATGTAGACGCCCCTTCGAGCATGCCCCTCGATAGCCAGGAAACTGTGAAGTAATCGCTGTGCAATAACTCTTCAAGCTTCATCTGAACACTTTCATTGTCTAGTCCGTATCTAGGAAGCACGAAGCCAAGTTCAATGATCGAAAGCGAATTTATCAGGGGATCCCCAGACTTATCGATAATCTTACTTGCATTGTCATGATGTGGGGAATTTTCTATAGAGTCATATACCAGAACATTTGTGTCAACCAGTATTGTCATTTACTGCTCTCCTCCCATCCCTTTCTTATCTCGTTGTCCGCATCGAGCGATGCAAGGTCTTCCCGGACCTTGAACACGATTCGCTTTCCACTTTTCCTCGCATCTGCTTTTTTATTCCTAAGGCGCTGGTTAATGATTTTTGATATATTCTTGGTGCTGCCATACTTTTCTATTGATTCTTTGACTATTTCTGCATAGATTTCATCATCAAGATTAATCGTAGTTTTGACCATGAACATTGATTGTGTTGACATATAAACATTTAACGGTTAACTGGCGTAGGAAAACAACTCAACAAAAACACTCCACTAACTTCATACTATTGCCAGTCTTGAAGTTCTCTGTCAAGGTATTCGCTTAAAACTTTAATCAGATCCCGACCGGTCCATTTCGTAAACTTTGTTTGCACTGAATTTCTATGGATTTTTTAAATTTCCTTTCATGGCTTAAATCTGATTCTAACCAGAGAATACTGTCATAATACCCCCACCTGATCAATCCACTTTGAAGACTATAAATCGATATTCTTAAAGGCTGTTCAAGTTCTGGAAGTACAACAACCATTTCCATGCTTGAAACCCAGCTCAAACACCAAATATTCCCTAGATATTTCTATGCCATCTTAGATCTGGATAGTTTAAAGTTAAACAAACCTAAAGAGATTATATAACATATACTTTATATAAACATATATTCCCTCATTAATCATAAAAAATCGACCAAATTTTGACTATCCTCAAAAAATCAAAAAGTTTAATATATATGGCTAATTAAGAAAATATGATTACGGTGATCGGATCAATTGATAATGCATCCATATGGGATACGACCTACCATCTTATATTCACAAAGGAGGAAATATACCAATTCCTGGTAATGGATAAAAAAGAGAGGCGCTCGGATTTGTATTATTCATATATGGGTAATCCTTCCAGAATGGTCCCCGTGGAAGGCGAGATTTCAAATTATAAGGTAAATCAGGATGCTGTTAGAAACCTGGTTACAGAAAATCTAGAAAGAGGAAAAGAAATAGAAGCCAATCTTGAATCAAAACTAAAGGAAGTACCCCCAAAATTCACAGTTATCCAGTGTTCGAGTATTGATAGAGTTGAACTCACAAACGGAACTCCATTTTCCTTACCCCACCTTTTACTGGAATCAAAGGGAGAAAAAATTAAATTTCACCTTGTACACAATAATTTCAAGGGAAGGGGAAAGCTGCAAGATGAGGTATTTTTAAGTTATGAAAATATCCTGCGGGAAATATTTGGTGATAAGCTTACTGTTAAGAATTAGCCTTTAGCGCCATGTAACTTGCGACATACCTAATTATTTTTCTTTTACAGAACGGACAGGTCACTTTATCTGCAGCCTCTACCTTCACTTCTTCTCCCAGTGCTTTTTCTAATTCTTTGAAAGTACCATAAAAAGAACTGAGTAATCCACGGTTTCCAATAAAAATTTTGAATGAAAAATAATTCTTGCTTTCGATCTCAAATTCATCAATATAGGATTCGATCCCGTATTCCTCCCCAACATCATTGAGATATTTTTCCAATTCATTTCCCAGTCTGTCACTGGCATCTCCCTGGTCAATTCTTGCATTAACATTCCTGACAATTTCTGATTTTTCCTTTTCAGTTAATGTTTTCATCATTTCGACTATATTCTCTCTGTCTATGTGAATATCTGAATCATAATAATTAATTCTGGTCTCAGGAAAGAATTGAATCTGATCAAACAATCCATCATAAGTTTTAGACTTCTGGCAGTACCCGGATAAATAATCAGAAATATCGCTTTTAAGATCCTTACGTTTCTTCTTATCGGCTAAACGCCTTCTGCCTCTATATTGCAAAATCCTGGCTTTACCTCTTCAGTATCCAGCCCCTCTGCCAGAATCAACTGTGCCACTTCGTTTCCAGATGTCCATCCATAGGCTGTTAGTACCGAATCTGTTTGTCCCTCCAGTATCCTGATAAACTTATTTATGTCCTGATCTGGACCCACATCAGGGTCAATATGGAACAGGAGTTGTGCAGTTGAAATGCCCTTCTTACGTTTATTTTTATCTTTGCTGATATACAGCATTTTTATGTTCATCCATCTGTAATCCGCCCTATAATTGATTCTAATAATAATTCTGGAATATAAAAACTATGCCTGTTATCTGCTTATAGTCAAGAATAATCTATTGCACCATTCCAACCATAACCATCACTGTACAAGAAATCCATGTTTCAATGGATCTTCAGGATTCACTATAATTTTGCATAGCTGTGTAATCCATGCCCTTCCTGTAATTTCCGGCACAATGATAATATTGCCGTTAACCTTTTCAGATGAGATTATTCTGCACGTAAATCTGGACCCTATTATGGATTCATTGGTGTACTGCCCGTTCACATCCAGTTTTCCATCATGGACAAGCAATGCAGCCCTTGCAGCTGTACCTGTTCCACATGGAGACCTGTCAAAGCTATTCCCTGCAAAGGTAACAACTGCACGGTAATCGTGCCTGCTATCTGTAATCATCGCTAAAGGCTCGAGATTTTTTTTACTATCCCGGTACATCTCCCTGATGGTCTGCTTTGATTTTTCCCTGATGATTTTTCCGTATTCCAGAAGTTTTCCTATGTTTGCAGGTTCAACACCAATTCCTAAAGAATCAGACTCCACTATGGCATAGAAATTGCCACCGTATGATATGTTTACAGGTATGCTTTTTCCCTCAATGTCTATGCTGATTTTCTTTACAAAATAGGATTTTACATCCACTATGGATACTGAGACCGGTTCTCCATTCTCTACCCTCACCCTTGCCTTCACCGTACCTGCCACGGTATCATATGTAATTACTTTTTCACTTCCTTCATATTCAACATATCCAAGTGCAACCAGTGCGGTGCTTACGCCTATTGTGGCATGCCCGCACATATCCAGATATGAATCTGTTGTCGGGTATATTACCGTGTAGTTGCTTCCCGGATTTACCGGAGGAAGCAGCACAGCACCGAACTGGTCCTTGTGCCCCCTGGGCTCCTGAAGTAAAGTTGTCCTTATATAATCATAGTGCTGGATGAAATAGTTCCTTACTGATAATGCGTCCGGCAGATTTTTAGGTATATCATTCCAGAAAATTATACGTGTGGGTTCACCCTCAGTATGTGTATCTATAACATCAAGGGTTAATTCAGATTTGAGGCTCATGATATTGAAATTATTGCTTTCTTAAATAGTTTGGGATGCATCTAAAATAACTGGCCCTTTATTAAAATATAATAAAGCATCTGCACCGCTAAAATAGCTATCGGGGTTAATACCAGCAACATCTCATAATTATTCTCGATATCCAGGCCTGTTAATGATAGGATGCCGGTAAATAGATATATCGTAGAACTGAAAGCTATTAGATTCCTGTTCTTCAGGTAAATTTTATTTCCACGGGTTTTTAATCTTTTAGAGAGTATGGCTATGTAAATCATTACCGGAACTATATACTGAGGATCATCCACATCTATGTTTACCTCTTTTCTGAAAACATTGATAAAAGCTACCTCTGTTTCTCCTGAAAAGATATAAAAATTTATTTTGTTCATCTTTAAATTTTTAAGCCCCTCACGATCAATATTGAAAGTTTTCCCTTCATATTCCATTACAGAATTCTTTTTAACATATCCCTCTTCAAGATAATTATGCCTTATTATGTACACTCCATTTTCAAGTGAGAGACTGATATTGATGCTGCCTTCTATAGAAATTTCCCTCCAGCGGTTTTCCTGTATAATTTCTGCAGAGAAGCCATTCTCCCCCGTGATTTTTCGGTTTTCATATGTATATATTTCCTCAGGCATTCTATATGTTTTATAATTTCAGGGTAAATAAATTTAATCACAATTTTCAGAAGAAAATATAAAAATAAATGTTGAACTATTTATTAAGAATGCTCATTGCCGCCTCTTTCAGTATTCTGGCTCCTGTATATAGCTGATCCTCATCCACATCAAATGTGGGAGAGTGATTTGGTGAATTTATCCCTTTCTTAACATTCTTGGCACCGAAGAAATAATAGGCTCCCGGTATCTTCTGGAGGTAGTATGCAAAATCTTCCCCGCCCATATCCGGCTTCGGATGTTCGATATTCTCCTTTCCCAAAATTTTTTCAGCCACCTCTTCTATATCTCTGGATATTTTTTCATTATTTATTAAAACAGGGTAACCTTTCTTATATTCATACTCATATTCTATTCCATAGGTTGATTTCAATCCCTCCAAGACATCTTTAATTCTTTTTATTATCTTTTCCTGCACCTCCAGGCTGAACGTTCTCACTGTACCCGTTAGTTTGGAATGTGCAGCTATTATGTTATATCTATATCCTGCATTTATGGTTCCAACTGTTATCACTGCAGGGTCCCTGGGGTCTATTTCCCTGGATACTATAGTATTCAGCATTTCTACCAGGTGTGCAGTGATATATATGGCATCTATTGCATCCTGCGGGGCAGAACCATGTCCGCCCTTTCCATGTACTGTGATATCAAACTCATCAGCATTTGCCATCATCTCCTTATAGTATATTGCCACATGGCCGGCTGGCAGAAATCCCATTATATGCTGTCCGATGATGTAATCAACATTATCAAGTGCACCGTGTTTTATCATATCCACGGCACCTCCTGGAGGCAATTCCTCAGCAGGCTGGAAAATCAGCCTTATATTCCCATTCAATTTTTCCTTATCTGCAATAAGCATTTTGGCTGCGCCCAGAAGCATTGCCATGTGTGTATCATGACCGCAGGCATGCATAACTCCCTCATTCCTGGATACATACTGCACCTTATTTTCCTCTGTTACCGGTAATGCATCTATATCTGCCCTGATTGCCACGGTTTTGTTTCCCTTCCCCTTTATATCTGCTATTATTCCTGTTTCGGTTATCCTTTTAGGGGCAAGGCCCATTGCCTTCAGCTCCTCCTCAATTTTATCTGCTGTCTTATATTCTTTGAAGCTCAGTTCAGGATATTCATGAAAATATTCCCTGGTCTTTATTATATATTCATCTATTTCCATAGGTAATAAATTCAATAAGGCATATTAATTATTTTGATTTAAAACCGGCAAATCGGTAAAAACAATTTCTGAATATGTTACCATGCTTGCTTATGCACAAATCTCTGTATTCATTACCCTGAACCTGAATATTTATCACAAAAAAATTGTGTCGAGTAATATAAAAATAAAAATTATTTTTTGCCTTTCTTATTGGGATTGTATGCATAATTATTGTATTTAGAGCGGTACCATACGGCAGTCATGATTATTGTTACTATTACAAAGAAGCCGGTTATGGCTACAGAATAGGCATCAGGGTCATAACCGCTGTATGTTCCCGATGTAAGTGCTGCGGTAATTATGGTAATTCCTGTCATTACTATGATAAATGCCTTTATCCCCGCCTCGCTCCTGCATTTAGGTTCTTTTTCCTCTCTGTCCTTTTCATTATTTTCTATGGTTTCCATTTTAATCCACCACCTTTCTGTATATTATGTGTGCAACAATCAGCAGTGATATCATCACGATTATGAAGAATTCCAGGCTGCTTACTGCCATCTGCAAATCTCCGCTAAGTATATGCCCTGATGCACATCCATCTGCCATTCTTGCACCCAGTAGCATAAGGAAAGCACCGGAGAATGCACCTGCTGCTCTTTTTATCTGGCTGTTCCCGAATCTCTTCTCCCATGAAGGGGGTATCACATTATTGAATGACTGGAACCTCCTTGTAAAGAATATGGATGCCAGGAATGCACCGAATAATGTGCCTATATCACTGAATGGCTCCCATCCTATAGTATGTACAACCAGTGTGCTGTATTTCCATGTGCCTGCAGGAAGCCAGATTTTTGCAACTATCCACGAATATGTTGTTGATTCTCCGAATATCTGGTGCAGGAACATTTCAAGCACCACAGTCAATCCTATTATTATGCCCACAGACATCATGACAACTCCGAAGAGCTTGGATGAAACCGTCCAATGGTAATTCACCTTCTCCGGAAGATTATGCTTGCCCAGGGGCATTGAGGCACCTTCAAGAAGCATTCCCGCCGTTTCCACGTATTTGCCCTGTTCCTCCGGACTTAGGGTTTTCTCCTTGTGAAGCGAATTATAAGCACAGCTTTTCCCGCCCTTATATCTTGGAAGGAAGTACGCCACTGAAAACATGATAATTGCCCATACAATTGCTATACCGAAACCTACATACAGATCTGTGTCAACGGTTCCACCGAAGTAGATCTGGCCAAAATTATCGTATGTTACAAGCCAGTGCCCGAAGGATGTCTGATAAATCAATGTCCATGATGCCGCACCAAGCAGTCCGCCCAGGACAGCATATACCGCATCTCTCCTGCCTTCACCGAGGGCCATCCAGACTGTACCCGGGACGTATCCTGATATTGCTATTCCTGTTCCGAATATGGCTGCACCCAGTGCAACTCCCCATACATAGTCAGGCTTAACTCCCCAGTGGAAGGATACTCCAAGCGCTGCAAGTCCGTATAATGCCAGTGCACCTGCACCGATTGCAATTGCTATACATCCTACAAATAAACGGTCTTTCCATCTGCCTAGCCTGATCAAAACTTCCGGGTTTGAAATACCCCATGCCTCTGCCAGGCCACCAATTAACATGCCGATGAATAGGCCAATCCATTCCCATGCTGTTACGGAAATCATTTTAGTTCACAACGAATTATTTCTAAAAAGTATTTTAATTCGTTACCTTATATGTTAACTGATTTATTTAAATATTAAAATGGTTCAGCTTGTGAATCAATTAAATTCACGTTACTTTGTTGTAACCGAACAGGCACTCACCTTCTCTGACAACTACTAAAATAAAAATAAGCGCTATACTTAAACAGCATAAAGATTAATATACAGGGTGTAAATGGGTTTATCATGGACAGGCTTGCCATGGCAGATTATGCTATCGGTGCTGTAGCGGTTATTCTGGTAATTTACAGTGCCATATCAAACATTTTCTTTTCATTCAAATATTTCACTTACTATGCCGCACTGCCAACCCTGATAATTCTGGTGCCACTGTATCTTTTGCACAGGCATATATACAAATTGAGAAATTCAAATTAAAAAAATCACCTATAGTATTAATATCCGTTATTATGATGGTTCCCATTAACGGAAGAATTAAATATCATGTATGATTTAGTTTATATATGAGTGAGAATCACACGCAAATCGACGTAGTTAAGGAGGCGCAGACAGTTGGTGGCGCCTTAAAGGTGATTATACCCGTGGCTTTAGGTATGTTCCTTGTTGGCTTTGATGCTGATCTGTACTTTTTTGGCGGTACATTTATAACTAGTATAATACATGTAAATGCGTTTTATATCGGCGTAGCGTCCTCTGGATTTGCAGCAGGTATTGCAATATTTAGTATTATAGGAGGGTTTATATTTGATAAAATTACTACAAGAAATGGCATAATTATCTCTCTTGCCATAATATCAATTTTTTCTACAATGACTGGTTTTGTGACAAATGAATATGAACTTGTTGCATATAGATTCCTCGTTGGATTCGGAACAGGCATGATTCAACCGGAGATAATCGCTTTCCTTGGAGATATAAGGCCGAAAAGAAGACAAACTGTTATAGCCTCTGAAGGCATAGCATTTGGACTTGGATTATTTGTCGCACCTTACATATTTTCTGCGTACTCAACCTTGGCAACCTTTGATATACCATTTATAATAGCGGGTATTGCCGGGGCTATTTTAATAGTTGTTGTATTAGCTTTGGTTCCATCCAAGTACAAAGCTTATAAGAAGCCAGAAAAAAGTATGATTGAAATCATAAACAAACCCCTCATATTTATATCAGCGTCATTTTTATTTTTTGGTATTTCCTATTTTGCTTTTGATAGTTATGCAACTCCCTACATGGAATTTTATGGATTTTCGAAGGGGGCTGCGGCAGTGGCATTCTCGACATTTGGACTGGCACTACTAATAGCAACACTTCCGGGGGGCATTATTGGAGACAAATTTAAAAGAAAATTTGTGATCATAGTTTCAGCGCTTATAATGTTAATAGCCAATGTAATAATGTTCGTACACACACCCATATTTCTTGTAATTACAATAAGTATAATTCTATTTGGAGCTGGCTATGGCATATATGGAAATGTATCAGCCTTTGCTCAGGAAACAGTAGAAGATCAGTGGAGGGGCTCTGCTGTAGGCTTTATGTTTTTAATATTTAATATCGGCTCACTTATAGGGGGCACTCTAATGGGTGCTGCGGTGAGTCTATTCGGGTACCAGCTGGCAGGCTTGTATGTGATGATTATACCTATGTTATTGAGCTTCATATTGATAACATTAACCCCAAAGATTAAGATTCCATCGGGAGATAAATCTGCTAAACCAAACAAAGCAATGGAGGCGGAGTAATAATATTATTTTATATACTTGTATAAAGATAATAATCCATATTTCAATTCTTATAAAAATATCATGTTGGTAAAATTTTTAACTTTTTAAGATTCTGTAAGTCTTAAAGCAACTTTTAACAAAAGACATACACCCATTTGAAGAGCAGCCTCATCAATATTAAACTCCGGGCTATGATTGGGTGCAATTATACCCTTTTCTTTATTTGATATTCCTAAGCGATAAAATGTGCCTTTTCTATGTTGGAGATAATAACCAAAATCTTCTCCTCCAAGTGCCTGATTGACTTCTATAACATGATCCTTGCCAATTAAGTTCTCAGCTTCCTCCTTAAGTATCGATGTTACATATGAATCATTTATCATCACTGGATAACCATATTCATATATGTACTCATAATCTATGCCATACGCCGCCTTTAATCCGTTCATAATATTTTCTATAGATCGCTTTGCCTTATCTCGCTCTTCATCTGAAATTGTTCTTACTGTACCGGATAGATCAACCCTATCTGCAAGTACATTATGTCTATATCCTCCGTTAAATGTTCCAACAGTTATTGTGGAAGCAGATGTTTGAGAAAGAATTCTCGATATAATCGACTGAAGCATAACAACAAATTGAGCAGCGACATAAATTGCATCGATTCCCCTTTCTGGCATGGAGCCATGTCCACCTTTACCTTTAATTTTAATATAAAAAGTATCTGAATTTGCAGAAACTGGACCAGCCCTATACCCAACAAATCCACTTTGGAGCCTAGAATCTACATGCTGACCTATTACGTAATCTACATTATTTAAAAGACCATCCTCTATCATTTTTATTGCACCACCCGGGGGGTTTTCCTCAGCAGGTTGGAAAAACACTCTTATAGTTCCACCAAATTTAATTTTTTGGGATGTTAATTTCTTAGCCAGACCAAGAACCATGGCAGTATGGGCATCATGGCCACAGGCATGCATAACACCTTTATTTAAAGATTTATATTCCAACTTATTTGCTTCCTGAACAGGCAACGCATCTATATCTGCTCTAACTGCAACAGTTTTGCCTTTACCCTCTCCTAGTACGTCGGCATAAACACCCGTACCTGCTATTCTTACTGGTTTTAGCCCCATCTTTTTAAGCTCTGTTACAATGAACTCTGATGTTTTTTCTTCTTTAAAGGATAATTCAGGATGGGCATGAATATATCTCCTAATTTTTACTGTATAATCTTCAATTTCTGAACCCATATATCTTCAATAGTTATGTGTATATAAACTAATTCATTCTCTTAATGGAATATATTTTGTTTTCTATTATTGAAATTTTGATAAAAAGTTTTTTGTATGTTCTACTGCTAGTTTAAAATTTTCTATACTAATGCTTTCATTGGGCGCATGTGCCTTTGATAGGTTGTCGCCAACTCCAATGGCACTGATCGCGTTTTTGATTCCAAGTTCCCTAGTAAATAGGGCCATTGGCTGTGTACCCGGAGAATTGAGCATAATAATCGGTTTGCTACCATAAGTTTGTATAGCCGATGAAATCATTTTTTGCGCCAGCTCTGTGTCAGGTGCTGTTCTTACTGGGTTCTCCATACCTAATGCATTGATTTCAAGATCAAAACCCAGATTATGTAAATATCCTTTCATTGATTTAAATATTGTTTCAGGATCCTGATCGGGAACCAGCCTGAAATCTATTTTTGCCATAGCCTCGGCTGGTAATACGGTTTTTGTGCCTTCTTCTATGTATCCAGATATAATACCAGCTATATTACATGTGGGACTTGTAAATAATTCTCTAATTAAATTATCTTTTTCATTAAATTTGAAATTTTTTAACCCGTATGAATCTCTCATTTTTTCAATATTAAACGGGTAATCTTTTAAAATGTTCATGTCCTTATTGCATAATGGAGTAATATTATCGTAAAAACCGGGTATTTGCACTTTTTCACAATCCTGTATACTTTTTAATGCATTTATCAAGTTCCACGCCGGGCTCGGTGCTATGGCAGCCAGTGAAGAATGTAGATCTGTTGTGCCAGTTCTACTTTTAAGTTCTATGTATAAGAGGCCTTTGACTCCTAGTGCAATAACTGGTCTATTTTCCTCTCCTATCTGACTTCCTTCCATTATCACATCATCAGCAGCAAACCTATTTTTATTTTTTATTATAAAATCCTTAAGGTGCGGACTTCCGATTTCTTCTTCCCCCTCGTACAAAAATTTTAAATTTACATGTAGTTCATTGTCCTTGATAGCTTCCATAACTCCGAAAATTCTAGCCATTAGTGTTCCCTTATTGTCTGCTGCCCCCCTAGCGTAAATCCTCCCATTTTCTTCTGTTGCCCCGAAAGGTGCATGTGTCCATTTATTTTCTGGGTCTATTGGTTGAACATCATAATGGTTATACACTAAAAGTGTTCTAGGAGCATCTATAAAATACTCTCCATAGACAACTGGGTTTCCTGATGTGTGCATTATTTCACCCTTAATTCCCATATTTTTGAGTAACGAATTGAGGTACGATGCTGTTTCATTTATACCTGTTGCCTTCGCAGATATCGATGGGATTTTAAGAATTTTTTTGTACTCATCTAGCATTTTATTAAAATCCATTCTAAAACACCTCATTTCCGCCTAGGTATACATGGTCAATTTTAGCGATATCTGAAATATTTTCAGATGGTTCCCCATTAATAATTAAAACGTCTGCTTTATACCCTATGGATAAACGCCCTCTGTGGATTCCAATATTATTGACATTTCCTGTAGCAGATCTTAAGGCTTCAATGGCATTCATATTGCCATATTTGGTCATAAGTATAAGTTCATTCCAGTTTTTTCCAATATCTATATCTTTTCCTGTTTCAAACCCAAGATCGGTGCCACACAAGATATTTATTCCAAGATTTTTGGCTTTTGGTAATACCTGCTTTATACCATCTATTACGTTTGTAATTTTTTCTAAGCCCCATGAATTTACGCCGATTTCCCTACCATATTTAAACAGTAGTTCCTGTATTGAAAGTGTTGGGGTTAGTGATACATTTTTTTCCGCCATTAATTTAAGAGTTTCATCGGATGCCATGGTGGCATGTTCTATGGATTTAACTCCAGATATTACTGCATTTTTTACACCCTGATCACCGTGTGCATGAGCTGCAACATAAGTTCCAGATTTTCTTGCTTCGTTAACAATGGCTCTTATCTCTTCAACTGTAAATTGTTCTTGGTCTGGTCTATCACTTTGTGAAAGCACACCTCCTGTACTGAAAATTTTTATGAAATCGGCTCCCTGCCTTAGTACAGTTCTAGCTCCTTTAATGCATCCTTCAGTTCCATCACATATCTCCGACATTCCACGATCCTCGTTCCATTTTATAGGTATAGTATGTGAAAATTCTCCATGTCCGAATGTTTGGCTTAAAGGTTTTCCGGCTGCAATTATATCTGGCCCGGTTAAATAGCCATTTTTTATTGCATTTCTAAGGTAGATTGCGTTTGTTCCACCACAGTCGCGTACAGTGGTAAATCCAGCCTTCAATATCTTATTTAGCCATGGAATGGTAGCAAGGAGCTTAATATTGGGATCTTCTATTAACGATTCCATAATCAGATTCCCAGATTTGGCCCCAGTAAGATGTATATGTGAATCAATCATACCCGGCATTATAAATGCACCTTTATACTCTCTCACATCATCAGATTTAATGTTATTCCCCACCTCTTTAATTATGCCATCTTCAATTAACACGGAATTCGCGTTCAAAATATTATTTCCATCAAATAGAGTTTCTCCCTTTATAACATACTTCATAAAATTATAACGTTAATTTAACTATAAATGTATCGGTAACTATCCTTGATTGTGTATAATATTGCTGATATTATTAAATCTGATATACCAAAATTTCCATTAGAGCGCATCAGAGTTTCCAATACTCATTGTAAATTTATTTAATTTAGTATTCAATAAGTGATTATGAAAGGGAACGATGCTTATAAAATAACCTTAGTTGGAGAGATTTTTTCCAGTGAGGGGAGAATATTCTTTACCAAAAGAGGAATAGAGAATGGAAAGTATACCTCACATATAATGGAATTAGGCGATAAATTAAAACAGGTCACCTCAGGTGTAAATGAACATTTACCAGCATATAGAGACGGTATGCTGTATTATGTAAGATATGACGAAAAAGGAGAAAGCCTAATGAAAATGGATCACCAATCAGAACCTATTGAAGTTGCTAGATTTAGAAAAATTAAAAAATTTATAGTCATGGATGAATGGGTTTTTGTGATTGCAAGTGAAAATGAGAAAAATGATGAACCATTTATAACCACTAAAATTAAATATAGGTTCAACGGTGTAGGGTTATTCAGAAGCCGATACGCGTTGTATAAAATAGGAGAGAGCATTTCAAAAATTTACTCTGGGAATTTTGATGTAGAGGATATACAATCAGGGAAGAATAGGATAGTAATAAAAACAACAGAAAATATGGATGATTATGGCATGGCGGATCTGTATGAGATTGATAAAGATGGGAACAAGCTGATAAGAATTACTGAAAAATCTTTGGTGATTAATGGGTTTGCAGTTTCGGATTCTGGTAAAATTGCCCTAAGTGGGCATATCGATCTTGATCCATGGGAAATCAATACTATTATTTATCCTGAGGAGGGAAAAACCATTAAAATTGCAAACGATTCCTATGATTCCGTGTTGTCAGATCTATTCTTTACCTCTGCTTACAAAATAAAATTTTATGGTGATGATTTGTACTGCATAGGTCAGAAAGAGTCTTCATCTAATATATATCGTGTATCAGGAAACACAGTAAGCCAAATAACAGAAATAGATGGGAAAATTATAGATTTTGACATTGTAGATGATGGTAAACTGGTTTATACCTATACTGATGCCACTCACCCATCTATAATTAAATATAAAACTGGTTATAATTTTAACGAGGGCATTAATCCAAGTATAGCAGATAAAATTGCACTTGATGGTGGTGAAGTTTTCTTTATGTTCAAGGATAAAAATTCCACTACCATAGTATTTATACACGGGGGTCCACAGACGGCCTATGGGCATATATACTATATTGAATTTCAGTACTTCTATTCTAATGGCTATAACATACTTTATACAAATCCGCCAGGAAGCACAGGATACGGGCAAGAATATGAAAAAGAATGTGTTGGAGACTGGGGAGGAAATGATTTTGAGTATATAAAGAAAGCAATGAAATTTGTAGTGAATAAATATGGCATATCAGATAGTTTTGCCCTTACAGGAGGGTCATATGGAGGTTTTATGACAAACTGGATCGTAACACATAGTAATATATTTAAATGTGCCATCTCTGAAAGGAGCATATCAAATTTGCTGAGTATGATAGGTACTAGTGATATTGGATTTTGGTTCAATTCACTACAAATGAATATAAAAGATCCATATAGTAAGGAAGGCATGAAAAAACTCATGGAATACTCTCCTATAACTTATGTTAAAAATGTAAAAACCCCAGTTTTATTAATCACTGGAGAAGAGGATTACAGGTGTCCAATAGAACAGGCGGAGCAATTTTTTGTGGGATTGAAACTTAATATGGTAGATAGCGAACTGATAAGATACCAGGGAGATAACCATGAACATGCGAGAGCAGGGGTGCCTAACAATATGGTCGACAGGCTTGAGAGAAAACTTGCATGGTTCAATAAATATATGAAAAATTAAATATTTACAAACCCTCTTTTGTTTGCTCTTTTACAATTTCCGATGTTCTCCCTGGAAATTTCATAAAAATCGTGATTATCACTGAGATAGCCGCAGGAATAACCATAAAGTATAGCATACCCGTTCTGAACGTTTTGATACTAATATATGAAGCCAGTAAAAGTGGGCCAATAATCCCCCAATATTGAATGCCATCAGTATTGCACCGCTAGCGCTTCCAACCGCTTCATCTTTAACCATATCCTGACCAGCAGTCGGGGTTAAAACAGAATAAATTGACCAACCTGTACCGAACATTATTGTTAAAACTATAAACAGGATATAATTTTTGGTGAATAGGTAATGAAAATAATAGATATAAAAACTAAAAGTATGCCAACAATTAGGATAGGTTTTCTTCCTATTTTGTCACTTGAAAATCCTGCAGGCAACCCAAAAATTATGCCTCCAACACCTAGCATAGAAATTAAAACCGCTGCTTCGGCACTTGAAAAGGTTACAACATTGATCAAATATTCTGAATAATATCCAAGTATGTTTAACAGTGTAAAGCCGAAGAAAAACATTGCAACTATAGGGAATATTGTATAACGGTTAAGTGCCAATTTCAAGGGATTTTTGGCTTTCTCTTCTTTTTTAAACACTGGTGGGATAATTACGAAGAAAATAGCGGCTACTATAAATCCAAGGATTCCTGATATAAGAAATGGGATATGATAGGCAGGAAGAAATGGAAGGAATATATATGGTGCAGCTGTGGTTCCTACTCCAGCAAAAACACCCCATAACATTGTCCCTGTACCTCTGAATTCTGGATTTGTATCTCCTAACACACCTATTGACGAAGCCTGAAACATACGGACACCGAAACCCACAATCAACCTTGAAAGAAGAACTTCAATAGCAGTAGTTGAATAGCCTGTCGTTATAGTAAATATTGAAAATATAATTATCGATAATGAAACTGTAATTTTAGGTGAAACCTTATCAAACAAAAAACCTCCAATGACACTGAATATTGCAATACCTGCAGCATAACCACTGATCAATATACAGAGATAGAATATGGGAAGGTTAACTGCATTTATAATAAACGGGGCAGCATATTAATATGCTGATCCATCAAAATCTACTATTATCGCTGGAAGGGCCCCTGCCACAAAAATTGTAAAAAGTCCAAGTCTACTTTTTACTCCTAACTCTCTAGCTGTAGGAATCATAGAAACCAAATCTTATTTAGCTTAAAGACTTTTCTATTTCGAAGATTTCTGGCATCATTTCCTATCCCATGTAATTATTAAATAAACATCGCTACCAAGAAACTCTTTGAAGTAATATGCTTTTGCATCTGACATGAACTTTGTAATCATTCTTTCTATGGCACTGTAGATTTATTTTTACTGTGAACTCTGTTCTAACCTAAATTTTTAGATTGTTCAAGTTAATATATCTATAATGTGTCCTAACTTTTATAATGCGTATGACAATTGTCATATTTATTAATTTTAAAAACATTAGCGGGATATAGCAGAAAACCATATCTCATTAATCATGCAAATTTGGGATAAAATAGTTAATGAAGATTGAGTAATGAAGTATGCTCCCAAACTTATTGTGAATATTATTGTAATTTAGAGATATACGAATTATCATACAGGTCATAATAGTACTTCTTCAACAACCAAAAAATTTCATAGAACTACTAGATATCACAGATATAGCGAACTATAATGAATACCTAACAGATTTCGGGACGATCCCTCTTGTATATATAAGTATATTTTTAATATTATATGTTATCTTGGTGTCATTGATACAGATAAGAAATGAAGTATTGTTGATAATGAATTAACATAAGATAGAAACTATAGCTAGGAACAATGAAAAGGAATCATCATGTGCAGGCTCAGATATGAGTTATAAAGGACTTTTTCTACTTTTAATTGTATGTTAGAAATGGGATATACCTAGTATGTTAAATACAGAGATAATGGTAATTCAACGATCCAAATAATAGTTGAATAGAACTGCATGGTAATGGCCAATAAAATTGCTGCTACACCAAGAGGAAATAATGTACATGGCAATTCTAAGTATGTTGGGGTATCCTACTGTTATAATACAAAATAAAATTTATGATACATTAAAAAATTAAGTGTTAATTCATAGTATCAGCAGGAATCCACCGATTATGTCTAGGACAGGGCCTATCACAAATCCACCACCCATAAATAATATGATGAAACCGAGAATTATTATAATGACTCCATTGACTAGTTTATCCTTTCTGCGTGTTCCCCTGGCCATGGAATATATGATATAGGCAAGTATTATCCATATCACGGGAAAAATTGCCATCAGCACTGAGCTTCCTATCACTGAGAATCCGGCCGGATTGAAAAACATGAGCTGGGCAGCGCCTGCAAGCCCGGAAATAAATAGAACAAGCAATCCAATGATTCCTGAAAGCATTATTATAATTGAACCGAGCGTTGTTATGAGATACCGTATTCTGGCATTAGAGGCCATTCTACTACATAATAATCTTTATATAAAAATATACGTAAATACATTATCAAAACAATTTTCATTTATTATCTCTGTCGCATGATCTTCCATACGTCTTCTGGTAGCTTTTCCATCATATTGAACATGCTGGCTCCATACAGGGATTGCCCGCCATCTGCTGTAATTACCTCCCCGTTTATGTATGACGCCATATCAGATATTAGGAACGCGGCAATGCTTGCTATTTCCTCCTTTGTTCCGAGCCTTCTCTCAGGATTCCCTTCTATTATCTCATTTTCATACTGTTCTCCAGGTAAAAGCCGGGACCAGGCGCCCTCTGTTTTGAATGCCCCTGGTGCAATTGCAACAGTTCTTATCCCATAATGCCCCCATTCAGCAGCCAGTGACCTTGTCAGGGCAAGTACACCTGCCTTGGCCACTGCCGATGGCACAACATACCCTGACCCTGTCCATGCATAGGTTGCTACTATACTAAGCACTGTACCCTTTACAGAATTTTTGATCCATCGCTTTCCCATCTCCAGAGATGCATAGGAGCTGCCATTAAGAACTATCCCTATTATCGTATCAAAGGCTTTAGGGCTCAGGTCCTCTGTTTTGCTGATAAAATTTCCTGCTGCATTGTTAACAAGCACATTTATGCTCCCTGTTCTGTCCTCTATAGTATCAATAGCTTTTTTCAGTTCATCTGGATTTCTTACATCACATTTTTCTGCCTCGATCCTGTATCCCATTTCATTGAAGTACTCCGTCGCCTCTATGAGGTGGCTTTCCCTCCTGCTTATTATGGATACCGATGCTCCAAGTTTAAGAAACGTTTCTGACATCTGTTTTCCAAGTCCAGTGCCGCCGCCTGTTATAAGAATATTTTTGCCCTCCAGCAAATTATTTTTGAACATAATTCTCTATACCTGTTATCTGTATAAAATCCTATTGATGGATACCTATTATATTGCCCATTTTATGCACTGGCATTCTATCCTTAGGGTGCCATATAAAAATAGAAAACGTCAAAAGTAAAATTAATCATTTATTTTTACCACCTTTTTTCTTGATGTTGATCCTCTGACAATTTCTATGTTCCGGTAATCAACATTGAAATATTTTGAAAGCTGGTTTATTATATCCCTGTTTGCCCTGTTATTCTCAAATGGCTCCATGGTGTAAACATCGAACCATTCTTTTTCCGGGCTAATCCTGGATTTTCCCCTGTGCACATGCACATTGATATAATCAGCCATGAAATTGCATCAGCACCACTGTATTTAATTTATCCCCGGGATTATGGAAGGTAAGGTTGGCGGTGTTATTGCCACATTTCCTGTCTCCTGCCCTGGGTGCAAAATGCAGCTATTTAAGCATGGCACGTGAAATTATCATTTTCATTATATTCAACGCCCCTTCCGCACCGACCAGGTATGAAAATATGCCCCTGGCACTTCTTTCTATGCCGGAATCCCTGGTATATCCATATGCCCCGAACCACATCATTACCTTTTTTACAGTATCCATTGCAATCTGCGGCGATGTTAGCTTTGACATTGAGCTGAATATATAAAAATCCGGGTCATTCATATCTGCCATGTAGGCTGATTTATAATTCAGCAGTGATGCCATTTCAATTTCTGTATTCAGGTCCGCTGCCTCGAAGGCTATCGCCTCAAAGTCGCCAAGTTTCTTTCCGAATGCACTCCTTTCCTTTATATATTTCACACCCTCATCAAGCATCTTTACTGATAGGCCGTTGCATGCCGCTGCCACCATTATCCTTGCATGGTTGAATCCGTCCATGGAGTAATAAAACCCCTCGTTTATTTTGCCTATTATGTTCTCCTCAGGGACTTCAACATTATCATATTTGATTCCAGAAGTTGATATGCCCATTCTTCCCATGTTCTGCAGCTTTGTTATCTCCACACCCTCAGTATCTGCCGGGACATATACCATGGTTATTCCCTTATGCCCCCTGCTTTTGTCTGTCTTAACCAGTGTCAGATGCCCGCCACCGTTTTTTCTGGCTTCCACTGCACCACTTATGTACATCTTCTCGCCGTTGATAATTACCTTCCCATCCTTTATTTCACCGGTTGTGGTTATGTTTGCCACATCGCTTCCTCCTGATGGCTCAGTGGATGCAATCCCTATGAATCTATTTCCGTTGGCAATATCCGGGAGCAGCCTGCCCTTCAGTTCTTCCTTTCCGTATTTCTGCAATATATATGCCCATGATGTATTCAGCAAATAGTAGACAGAGGTTGCCATGCTTGTATCTACCTTTGCAATTTCCTCTGATATTATTACAGAATCCATGAAGGAAAGTCCAGGCCCACCGTATTTTCCGTTGATTAATGGGGATATAATGCCGTTTTCACCTGCTTTTTTGAAAAAGTTTTCCGGGATTTCCCCATTGTCATCTATAGACCTGACAAAAGGCTGCAGATTTTTTTCCAGAAACTCTGCCGTATTTTCTCTCAATAATTGCTGCTCATCGCTGAATGAAAAGTCCATGGGATTTTATTATTTAGTCCTTATTAAATATATCTGATAGGTTGAAAATAAATGCCCATGAACGTAAACTTTTATTTATGTGAATGACATACATTGTCATGGATAATTTGAAGAAACTTGTGCCATACTGGTTCTTTGTTTTCACAATAGGTTTCGGGTGGTTCATCCTCTCGCCGGTTATTCCGGAGCTTATGGCGCATCTCTCAGCGTCACTGTCAGAAATAGTGCTGGTGCTTTCAGTATACGGGTATACAATGGCCATCATAGGGCTTGTAGCCGGCGTACTTTCTGCCAAATTTACGGTAAAATCATCCATATACCTTGCCATGGCATTCTCCATAGCAGGGCTATTCATACGGATATTCGCAACCGATTATTCAGAATTCCTTATTTTATCCATAATAGCTGCAAGTGCATATCCATTTTCACTTGCACCGGTTGGCAGCATAGCAGAATCCATGGATAAAAAAAGATCTGCCACAATAACAGGATTGAGCATAGGCTTTCTCTTCCTGGGAATGTCAGCCGGAGCACTCCTTGGCCCATATATATACCTGGCCTTTTCGCTTGCAGGAATAATGGCATTTCCCGCGGCATTGACAGTAATTGCATCTATATGGCTCTTTGTTTACCTTCCCCAGTACCCGGAAAAATACCGTGGCAAATCACTGAGGGGTGCATTTAAGCCGGGCATGGTCAAAAACTGGTACATAGGGCTTTCCATGGCCTCAATATCCATATTATTCGGTGATATAGCAGCCACTGCACTGGGATTCCATTTTACAGGTGTATTCCTGCTGAAACTATCCGGTGTTATGGGTGGTGTTGAATTTATGGGATCAGCCCTGGGTGCCCTCATACTGCCATTCCTTTTTGAACGCTACCACTTAATAAGATCCGGTACAGTCCTGGCAGGCCTGGTTTCCTTTATATTCGCGATTGTACTGCTCTATACCCTGGTGTATACAGATATTGCATCCATCATCACGGCATCCTTCTTTATATTCGGATTTTTCGGAAATGCATTCTGGGTCATGGCATTGAATTCCATAATAAACTATGTTGATGATCCTGCCAGGGCAGGTTTTGCAACCTCAATGTACAGTGTTGCCACAAACATAGGGGTAGCCATCATACCGGTGGTTCTCAGTGCAGATTTCGTCAGCATAACGAAATCCATATACGGTATAATTCCAGCAGTTGTCATAGTCCTTATTGCTTTTGCGATTTCCCCTACAATACTTGCAGGAAGGCGGAAGAGCTCGGTTGAGACGGCTCAGGAGGCTTAATAATATGCATTAAAGAACATTAAAATAACAATATCCACTTATCCATAGATAAGGATGGAATTCAAAGCTACATATGTTTCATGGAAAGACATAGAGGACTGGACAAAGGGAATAATGAAAATGATCGTCAAGGATGGCTATAATCCCGACATTATAGTTGGCATTGCCCGAGGAGGATTAGTCCCGGCAAGGATGGTGGCAGATTACCTTTTCAAGAAAGACCTGCTTTCAATAAAAACCGAGCACTGGGGAGTAACTGCAACCATGGACGGAAAAGCTGTTCTCAAGGAAAAATTGAATTATGATGTGTCTGGAAAGAAGGTCCTAATAGTTGATGATATAACCGATACCGGCGAGAGCATGAGGCTTTCATATAATTATATAAAATCGCTCAATCCCTCAGAACTGAAGACAACATCCATGCTCTATGTGAACGGATCAAGCTATACACCTGATTATTACGGAAAAGGGCTTTCCAAGGAAGAATGGGCATGGTTCGTATTCCCCTGGAACGTTTATGAGGATACATACAACCTTTCAAAGAAGTTCATGGATGTGCCTGTTGATGTAAACACCTTAAGTGAAAAATTGCGTGAAAACTACAATCTGAATGTGGAGGATGTGAATCTCCTGGAAGTACTTAATGACATAGCCGCACTGAAAATGCTGAAAAAGCATGGAGAAAAGTTTTCCCTGCCATGAAATAAACAAAATTTATTTAACCAGGTTTCAATATATAAATATGTCATTTTTACAGGCTATAAAATCCTCAATCATAAGTGAGGAGGATGATACCTATATATCAAGGATACTGGAGGATAGAATAAAGATAAAAAGCTTTACCGTTCCAGATTACCTTTATGTAACGGATCTGATAAATCCTGTTCATTCGTATTTTTCAAGAAAATATCCCGATATCGCAGTTCCAGAAAGCGTCAATTCAAGAATGAAATATGGGGAGGAGATTCATTTCCTTGCCCGGCAGTGGTTTGAACAGATGCCAGGATTTTCCGGGTCAGAGGTAATACTTACGGCAACCCATATAGGATTAAACGTTGTTGGGAGAGCGGATTTCATGATTTACGATTCCATTGTGGAATTCAAAACAAAAAATGTGGACAGGGTAAACATGGAAAACATATACACTGTGTACAGATCCGACCTGGAGCAGCTGCTGTTCTATGCAGCCATGAACAGGAATTTCACAGCAGATAATTTTCTCGTGTTTTTCACCGGGGGAAAATTCCATGTTTACCGCGTATCTGTCAGAGACCCTGCAGCCGTTGAAAATGAAATGGTATTCAGGTTTTCTCTTATAAAGAGGGGAATAGAAAATGGGGATATAAGCGATTTTCCAAGATGCTCATATTTCGGATACGGATGCCAGTTCTCAGAGGCGGGAGTGTGCATGTGCCATTCCCTGAGGCCGGAAGATCCAGCATGGATAAAAAATGTGGCAACCGTTGCAGAGGATCATGAAATGGAATCAACCCTGGAAACACTGTACACAGAGGATACAAAAAATATTGATCTGAGGTTTTATGATCTGATATATCCCAGAAAATATTATCATAAAATAACAGGCGATTCCAGAAATTCCGACAGTGGCGCATCCATACCATCATCATATTATGAAAAAAACAATATCAAGTTCTTCGTCATAGATTCCATCAATGGGTCGGTTCTCAGCGCAAGTGGAAGTGAAATTTCAGAGATAAACAGGGTTTCAACCCTTCCCCTGTATGGTGACGACAAGTATATTATTAAAAATATGTATGACGAAAACTCCATTATGCCATATCTACTGAAAATTAACAATTCCATGTATCCAGGCAGGTTTCCTGATACCTATTACTCTGAGCTCGCAATAATGTGTGCCAGGAGAAACAGAAAAGAAGGGGCTTTGATAACTGTTTACCCAAGGCTGGGCAACATTGTGGTGGCAAGGGATATCCATTTTGATACAGACAAAATTATAGGCATATGCAGTAAGGCCATAGGGGAAATAGTGGAGGCCATAGAAAGCAGGAATCCAGATAAACTGGATCTGTGCCCTGAATTTGCAATAAAATCCTGTGATTTTTCATCCTGCAGCTGCAAAAAAGAGATTATAAAAGGTCGTGAAAAGAGCAGGTAATTTTATCCGTATATATAGCTCACGCCTTTCTCAGGATATTTAAATTCCAGCGCGCCGAATGGGCATGCATACAGTGCGGCACCACATTCCAGGCATCTCTCGTAATGAACAGTTATTCCATTTTCCTTGTCCTCTTCGTAGGTGCCTGCCGGGCATACCTTTGTGCATGGCTTGTCCACGCATGTTTTGCATATATCCGTATTTACGGTTATATGGCTGGTGTTGCCAACCTCATTCTTATTTAATCCCAGACGTTTTATTAAATCCATCATATCACCTTTAGCATATCTTCTATAAGGGTATAGTATCCGATACCGTTCTTTTTGACCTCACCACGAATAACATCTTTTATGTTATCCCTGGGATCATCAGTAACAGAGAACATTCTCTCCATGATTCCTGCCATCATTTTCGGGTATGCATCAAAAGTCCTCTCATTTCCGAACAGTGTCGATATCCTTGAAGCTGCCTTCATATCCTTGAGTATAAAGCTATCCTCCAGCATCTGTTCATAGATGAAGGTATCCCTGTAGTTGCCGGAATCGAATATCTTCTTAGCAGCCTCTCCTGCAAGCCTTCCGGATTCTATGGCATTATCCATGCCACGGATGGTGAAGCCATCATTGATCAGGAATCCTGCAGCATCCCCTGTAACCATTAAATTATCCGCATATCTGGGAGGCAGGCTGTCAAAACGGTAAAACGGTATCAAATGTGCAGAATATTCAAGCAGTTTTCCCTCTATCCCAAGTTTTTCCCTGAAGTCCTCAATTATATTAAAAGCCTTCTCTTTATGCTTTTCCAGTGAATCCAGCTTTAGTGTAAGCCCGATAGAGGTTGTTTCTTTATTTGTATAGGAGAAGCCACCACCCTTTATGCCATCGGAAAGGCCCAGAATAGTTCTGGCCTCCCCGTAATCCTCCTCTGTTTTTTTGTCTATTATTTCCTTAATTCCCACCATGAACTGCTTTGGCATGAAATCCGGGTTATCCTCAATTTTTTCAACAGGCTGCATGGGAAACTTTCTTTCCTTCACAAGTCCAAGGTACCGGGATGCAAATGCAGCAGCGCCGTCACTTTCTATCACCAGTGGCGTTCTTATATCCCCCCTGTCGCTTCTCAATACAAGGCCCCCATCCTCGTGGTCAATACCGCTAACAAGTGTGGAGTATGATATGGGAACACCCAGATTTTCCGCCTCTGATGCAAACCATGCATCGAACTTTGATCTCAGTATAGAATAACTGTTTTCAGTTTCCTTATTTTCGAATGAAAAACTTATCTTCTTTTCTCCAGTGTAAATCTCAAATGTCTCTTTCTTTATTGGTAGTTCAAGGGGTGCATCTTTGAATTTTGTACCCAGAAGTTTCTTCAGGGAATGAATATACATCCTTCCACCTGATACGTTCTTTGACCCGGAATGCTCACCCCGTTCAAGAACTATAACAGAAAGGCCCTTATTTGCAGCGGTAATTGCCGCTGAAATTCCGGCAAGGCCCCCACCAATCACTGCCACATCAACATCATAATCCATGATTGCGTATAATCAATAACTTTAATAATTTTTGGTATTGGATGTTAACCTTTATAATGCCATTGCAGATCGGGAAAATTCATGGGTCCCTGCTGCCATGTAGTCATCCGGTAATCAATGATTTCCACACGTCCTTTTCCGTTTTCTTCCGCCTTTTCAGGTAGCCAGTCCAGTAATCGTTTATGAATTTAACAGGCACAGTGCCGTTGTAAACCCTGTAGGAACTATCCCTGGCATACATGTATTCAATATCATGCAGGACTATATCTTTTATTGTTGATTCCTTCATAATATAATGGCTGTTGTTCTCCCTGTCATTCAGTATGTAAAGAAGTTTCTTCCTGTTTCTGTTAAAATCTATGTATTTCAGTATTTCATTTCTTGTTCCACGTGAAAGCTGATTTCCCTCATCCATGTCCCTGTGAATCAAATCGTAAAGGCTGGTTTTACCTATTTTTCGTTCGTCAAGCGGGAGTTTCATGATTTCAAACATACCATCACTGGATGTCAGGATTTTTATATATTTATAGTCCTTATTCCCCATCCTTATTTTCAGGTCTATGTCACTGTCCCTGTAAACTTTTATAACAGATATGCGTTCTGGAAATGCATCGAATAGGTTAATTACCATTGCATACACAGGTTTTTCAGAATCATTAATGTCATTAAAATTTTTTTTGAGTTTTTTGATATTGCCTGCCTTAAAAACTTCGGCTTTCATCAGTTATTGTAATGCAATCAAAATATATAATATATTACGAATCTCAATTTTAAGCTAACACTATGATAATTATTACGAATGATATTAATATCAGAAAGGGTTTTCGTACAATATCCTGTGTAAATACAGAGGGCGATTAAGAATAATTTAAATTTATAGTAAAAAGAGGCAAGGTACCTCATTAATTACTTTATATTGTTATCATATACATCATTTGAAAGATATTCATCCGAAATACCCAAGATCCTCTTTTGAGTTTTTGTTCTGGGCTTCCTGTTTCATCTTCTCTGTTATATCCTCAAGCTGTTTAGTTTTTTCGTCAATGTCGCTGAGGTTAATCTTTGTTTTTAAAACCCTGGAGAGAACCATTATTATTTCCCTGGCACTTTTTGGATCCGCAAAATATCCTGAGGTTTCACCCATAAAACATGCACCGGGAACTGAAAACATTTCGGTCCCAAGCCCAAGTATAAGTCCCGCAGATCCTACTATCCCGCCACTGGGTTCTCCTGAAGGGAAGACAACACCATTCTTCTCAAGAGGCTTTATGAGCTTTTTATCGCTTACTGCCCCAAGCACTCTGGGTTTTTCTACTATTTTTCCAACACTGTATCCTCCCAGTGTGTAAACTCTGGAAACATCGTACTTTTTGAGTAATTCCAGTATGGCATATGACAGCTCATACTGCCCTTCCTGCGTTGTTCCCTGGAAATCCCCTGTCAGGAATATCAGGTCGTTTTTTTTGCCTGTCTTTTTATAATAAAGAGATACCCTTACCAGGTGTATCACATTATCAAAAATGAATACCTGTGGCGGCAGGAATTCTGAGTATATATCTGCCATCTTTTTCATTTTTAGTTTATCTATAAAATAATCTGCTGTAATCTTTCCCACATTTCCGATGCCCGGAAGTCCTCCTACGAATACCGGGGAATTTAACTCTGGTTCTTCATAGGTTTTAATCATTATTTTTTGCACTGTTATCCTCCTCTATCAATTTTATTCTGTACTTCTGGAACTTATCTGATGGTGAATATTTCATTGGAATGGCCATCACTGTTTTACTGCTGCACACCGGGCACAAATCCTTCATTGTATACAATCCACAATGCGGGCATTTTCTTATAAGTGTCTTCATTGTTCATCCCTGGTAAAACTATAAGATATATTGTTTTTCTTGCATCTTGTGGAAACCGTATCAAGAACATTCTTCAGTTTTTCCTCGGCGGATTTGTAATCCTCATCTACCACAGAAATTCTATATCTTGGAGAACCTGCATATGTAATTTCTATACTGTCATCATCCTCTATATCCAGGGCATTTTTAATTAATTCTATTCCATTGGATGCAAGTGAATACATATCAATTTCACCCCCTATCTTAACCATGGGTATGGATATATTTTCCTTTGAAACTTTAATAAAAACATCCTTCCAGGGCTCATCCCTGTCTTTCATAAAATCCTTTGAAGACGCAGCCTCAAAAAAGGCATCATAGACACTTCCATATTCAGATATAAGGTAATTCTCTATGTTTTTTACCTTACCGTTATCACTGATGTTTGCCTCTTTTGCAACTATTTCCAGTAATTTATATGATTTCTGGTCGTTTTTCCATTCCTCTATCTTTTCCCTTTTCTGGTGTTCATTCACCCTCTTCAGGGATAGGTCAACATGCCTTCTGTTCGGGTCTACATTCAATACCTTGCACACAGTACGCTGGTTAACCCTGACAAAGTCTTTTATATGCTTTATCCAGCCTGTCGCAACCTCGGCAATATGAATAAACCCTGAAACTCCGGGATATTCATCAAGCTGTACAATAGCTCCGTAGTTCTGTACCTCCTTTACTGTAACGACTACAAGGTCCCCAACCTCAGGCATTTCTCTGGTCATAATATACCTATAATTTTACCTTCTCCACAAGTTCCCCTGATGTTGCGAGGGTGGACCCCGTGGGTTTGGCTATAGTGGCACCACATATATTGCAAACGACAACTGAGGATATCTTTGAATAAACAATCTGCTCATTTCCACAGCTCTTGCATTTTATTTTCAGGAAGTTGTTTCCTGTATCCTTTAATTTTTTGAACTCATCTGCCATATTCATGCCTCCACTATTTCAAATTTCTTTGCCCTCTGTGTCGGCGGTGTTATCGATTTCTTGCATACTGTGCATTTCAATCTCAGTGCAATTCTTTTGGTTGGCTTTTCCCTTCCTTCGTATCTGGGCCTTGGGAAACCTCCATATCCAGAAGTAACCCTTCTGAACCTCCTCTGCCCGGCCCTTAATTCGCTGGCCTTTCTTTTACGTACTCTTTCAACATCATGTACCGTATGTGTTTTGCAATATGGACAGTAAGTTTTTATTTGCTTTGGCATTTTCATAATATCAAACCTTAAACTATATTTTTTCCTGATATATAATGTTTATACAATTCAGCAGGCAAAAGAAAAATTAACAAATCTTAAATATAAATTTAACCTATAAAATTGAATGTCCAATTACAGATACAAAAGGTATGGTACCAGGGTAAATAAGAATTACAAGGAAAATAATGGTGAAAAAGCCGTCAAAAAACTTGACATGCGCCGGGAAGATGAGTTCAACTATATGTTAGGAACCATCCTGAAAGAACTGCCCGATAGTGTTAGAGGGGCGGTTAGGGGAAGTATATACTCAATAACATCCAAGAAAGGGATAAAGGACGCAAAGGATTACATAATTAAAAAGAAAAATGATGGCACAATAAATGAAAAAATGGAAAAAAGCCTGATTGATCTTATATATTCTTACAGTAAGTACAGAAATTGAGGCAAAGCTTTTTCAGTTAATATTACGGCATTTATAAAAAATAATAAATACATTTTATTACTAATCTGCTAATGACTGAAGATTTTTACCAGAATATAGATGTAAATAAGGGATCAATTGATATCGAGAATGAAATCAGGAAATACTGGCAGGATAATAAAATAATAGAAAATATATTACATAAAGATCGTGGGCTCAAGCAATACACATTTCTGGAGGGCCCACCAACTGCCAATGGGCGGCCACATGTTGGGCACCTCATGACCAGAACTGTAAAGGATACAGTAATGAGGTACAAATACATGTCAGGCTATGACATAGGAAGAAGGACCGGTGGATGGGACTGCCATGGTTTGCCAGTAGAACTTGAGGCAGAGAAGCATTTCGGGTTTAATACAAAGAAGGAGATAGAAAGTTTCGGCATAGAGAAGTTCAATGAATACTGCCGCAACAGTGTTTTCACATATATAGATGAATGGAACAGAATAGACAGTGAAATAGGATACTGGATAGATGAAAAGGATTCCTATGTTACCCTGAGAAATGATTATATGGAAAGTGAATGGTACGCCCTCAAGAAAATGTTCGACGAGGGCATGCTTGTAAAGGACTATAAAATTGTTCCATACTGCCCCCGATGTGGGACCTCATTGAGCTCGCATGAGGTTGCACAGGGATATAAAAACACAGACGATACGTCAGTTTATGTAAAATTCCGAATAAAGGGGAGCACAAACAGGTACCTGCTGGCATGGACCACAACACCCTGGACACTCCCATCAAATGAACTTCTGGTTGTAAACAAAGATTTCCAGTATTCATTGGTGTCCTTTGAGGGAAATGAGTATTATCTCCTTTCAGACATGGTTGGCTCACTCTTCAAAAACCCGACTGTAATTAAAACGGTCAGGGGCGAGGATCTGGAGGGGCTGGAATATGAGCAGCTCATGCCATTTCTGGGCGTGGGCAAGAACGCTCTTAAAGTTGTTACAGGGGATTTCGTAACTGCAGAGGACGGAACAGGAATAGTGCACGCAGCCCCTGCATTCGGTGCTGATGACTTTGACATAGCAAAAAAGTACGGTATTGAGCTTGTGAATCCGGTGGATACCGAAGGAAAATTTGATTCCCGTGTCCCATGGAAGGGAAAATTTGTTATGGATGCAAATCCAGAAATCATAGGCTATCTAAAGGAAAACAAGCTTCTATTCAAAAGCCAGAAAATAAAGCATACATATCCATTCTGCTACAGGTGCTCAACAAAGCTCCTGTACTATCCTCTGGATGCTTGGTTCATAAAGGTGTCCACCATAAGGGATTTGCTCAAGAAAAACAATGACCGTGTAAACTGGTATCCAGAATACCTGAAGTATGGAAGGTTCGGGAACTTTCTAGATGACGCCAAGGATTGGGCCCTGAGCAGGAACCGTTACTGGGGGACCCCATTGCCGGTATGGAAATGCAGCAATGGGCATTACCTTGCAGTAGGAAGCAGGGACGATCTGGAGAAATATGGCGGAACCGTCCCGGACGACCTGCACAGGCCATTCATAGATGAGGTGAAGCTTAAATGCCCTGAATGCTCAGAATCCATGACCAGGGAACCATATGTTATAGATACATGGTTCGACTCGGGAAGTGCAACATACGCGGCCATGCATTACCCGTTCAATAAAAAATTCAATACGGAAAGCATACCGGTAGATTTTATAACAGAGGCCATCGACCAGACAAGGGGCTGGTTCTACACGCTGCATGTAATTGCCTCATTGCTCTTCGGCAGGAATGCATATAAAAATGTCATGTCCATGAGCTTTATACTGGACGAGCATGGGCAGAAGATGAGCAAAAGCAAGGGCAACTTCGTTACAGCAAATGATTTCATATCCATGTACGGTGCTGATCCGGCCAGGCTGTTCTTCTATACCGGGGCACCATGGAATTCAAAATCCATAGACAAAAAACTTATAAATGATACAAGCAGGAAGGTATTCGGCACCCTGTCCAATGTCTACTCGTTTTTCGCCTCCAATGCAAATCTAGATGGGTTCGTATTTGAAAAGCTTGAGGCACCGGACAACCTTCTGGATAAATGGATTCTTTCGCGGCTTAATTCTACCATTGCAAATGTTAGGAAGAACATGGATGAATTCGATATGCATATAGCCCTCAGGAACCTTATGGACCTTATCAATGATTTTTCAAATTACTATTTGAGACTCTCAAGAAAAAGATTCTGGGAGGGAAATCTGGACGACAGCAAAAGAAAGGCATACGAAACCCTTTATTATACACTGATAAACATTATAAAAATGCTCGCGCCACTGGCACCATTTTACACAGAATATATGTACCTGAAACTTTCCGGGCCTGAAAGATCAGTACATTCTGAGAAATATCCTGAACCTGACACCTATTATATAGACACAGAACTGGAGAATGAATTCAAATATGCAATATCTGTGATGGAGCTTTCCAGGAGGGCCAGGCAGGAATCTAATATAAAGGGAAGGCAGGTTGTAAGTGAGGTGCTAATTTACAGTGACATGAACATAGAAGAATCCATACTTGATATAATATCACCGGAACTCAATTCACAGAGAATCAAATTTATCAAAGAGGACGAAAAACCTGTAAAGGTAACAATAAAACCGGTATTCTCAAAGGTTGCACCTTTATTAAGGGGAGATACCAACAATTTTACAGAATACCTGTCAAAAACAAATCTATACAGTGAACTCAAAACAAAGGGCAAAATAACATATGAAGGCCATGAATTCACAGCGGAATACCTGGATGTCCATGAAGAGCCACTGGAAACTTATGCATACGCAGGCGATGAAAAAACTGGCATATCTGTTTATATAAACAGGAAAATAGATGAAAATCTTATGCTGGCGGGATATGCAAGAGAAATCATAAGAAGAATTCAGATAATGAGAAAGGACCTGGATCTTGAATACTCACAGAACATTGTTACCGAGATAAATGCAGATGGGGATATTATGAAATCTGTTGAAAAGTTCATGGATCTGATAAAGAATGAAACCCTCAGCACAGAAATAAGAATTTCAAACAACCCACAGGGCAAAGTTTGGGATATTTCCGGTGAAAATGTAGGAATCTATGTAAAACCTGTCAGTTGATCCTTTTTAAGACAACAAACTGCCTTACCAGTGATTTGTGCTGGTACACAGGCACAACATTTTCTATGGAAAAATAATCCTTTGCATATTCAAGGAATTCCATGTTATTTATTATAATGGAACACCTCCGCCCGCTTTTCAAAAGTTCATAGAATTTTTTGAACGATTCCCTGTATAGATCAATTATATCATGATTGTCTATGCCAGAGCTCCTCCCGTACGGCATATCTGTAACTATTGCATCCACAGGATACCCCGTGTCAAGTTCTGATATGTCCCTGTTGTAAACAGTATAATCTTCAATTTTAAAATATTTGAAATTGAGTTTTGTCCCCATCACCATGTTAAGTGAAGAATCATTGCCTATTATCTTCCTGCCGATCATTGCTGCCTCAATTAGTATCCCCCCTGTTCCGCAGAAAGGGTCCAGTACAGTTTCTCCCTCAACTGTAACTGAAGTATTTACGAGATATCTGGCATATTTCGGATGAAGAGATACAGGTGAGAAAAACGGCCTCATGGGGGCACGCCTTTCCTCAAAGGCTTTTTTATTCCTTTCATAAACCACCATGCAGAGGTACCATTTATCCATCAATACTGCCCTTATTCTGAAATCAGGATTTTTGAAAGATACCCTTCCAGGGCCACCGATAAGTTTTCCTATTTCAGATTCCAGATTTTCTGCCTTTTCCTTCAGGGTCCCCGAAACTCTTACATAAAATAGCCCATCCGGTATTCCTGTTCCAGTAAATTTCTGGTAGTCTGTGTTTTCCTCAATAACCTGCGAAATAAAATTCACAAAGGCAGAATCCTTTAACCTATCAGGATTCCCTTCAACAAGCACATATTTTTGCCTGCATTCAATTATATTAAAATTATGGTATGTCTGCTCTATATACCCTATCTCTGTCCGGGCAATTTCAATGTTCTCCCCAGATATTTCAAGAACGTATTTACTGTTCATTTTTTTCTTTTTTCAGGCTTGATTTTTCAAGTTCCTTTTCGAGGTCCGAGTAAAGTGATTCATAAATCTTGTTCATTCTTTTTATTGTCCTCTTTATGGCAGCCTGTGGTTTTCCGGTGCTTACTTTTACATATATCTGCGGATTGTCGATCTCAGGATGTTTTATATAATAATAAGAATCTACAACCTTGTCATCTTTTAATATTTCTTCGGCCAGGGGCCTGAGGAGAGTATTATCATAATTTATCATTTCCAGTTTAATTGAATCTTTATCCTTTGAAATAATGTTAAATTTGGTATCCATACAGCCTTATTTTAAATTAGTATATATTTATTATTATCAATATGCCTTTATGTGGAGGTTAAGGCATCTGTCAATGTTACACTATGTCACGTTACTCCCTCCTGATATATGTAACACATAAAGAAAGATATTTAAATATTAAAGTATTATATGGTAAAGAAAGGATATTTAATCCTGGTTAAAGGTGAAAGAAAATGGCAGAATTACCACATCTGAATTTAGTTATAATAGGGCATGTCGATCATGGAAAATCTACCTTCGTAGGCAGACTATTGTTTGAGCACGGAGAAATACCGCAGCACATAATTGATGAGTACAAGAAGGAATCCGAGGAGAAGGGCAAGGCAACATTCGAGTTTGCCTGGGTTATGGACCGGTTTAAGGAAGAAAGGGAAAGAGGAGTTACAATCGATCTTACACACAGGAAATTCGAGACTGACAAATATTACTTTACAATTATTGATGCTCCGGGCCACAGGGACTTCGTTAAAAACATGATAACAGGAACAAGCCAGGCAGATGCCGCAGTTCTTGTAGTCTCAGCCAGAGAGGGAGAAGGAGTTATGGCACAGACAAGGGAGCATGCTTTCCTTGCAAGGACACTCGGTGTACCCCAGCTCATTGTGGCAATAAACAAAATGGATTCAACACAGCCACCATACAGTGAAAAGAGATTCAACGAGGTAAAGGATCAGGTAACAAAACTTCTTGCACCTATAGGTTACAAGGATGTTCCGATCATACCCATGAGCGGTTACAAGGGAGACAACATAATGAAGGCAAGTGCAAACCTTTCCTGGTGGAAGGGCCCAACAATTATGGAAGCACTTAACAACCTTAAGGTCCCGCCAAAACCAACAGACAAACCACTCAGGATACCTGTTGAGGATGTATACTCCATTACCGGAATAGGAACAGTCCCTGTAGGAAGAGTGGAAACCGGAGTCATAAAAATAAACGACAAGGTAACATTCATGCCTGCTAACAAATCCGGTGAGGTTAAATCAATAGAGGAGCACCACACAACAATGCCAAAGGCAGAACCAGGAGATAACATAGGATTCAACGTAAGGGGAATAGCAAAGAATGACCTGAAGAGAGGAGATGTCTGTGGGCCTTCATCTGCACCACCTACCGTTGTAAAATCATTTACAGCCCAGATAGTGGTTCTACAGCATCCCAGTGTTATCGCTGCAGGATACAAACCAGTATTCCATGTCCATACAGCACAGATAGCATGCAGATTTGACGAAATCATAAGAACCATAAATCCTAAGGATGGAACCACATTGAAGGACAAACCCGATTTCATTAAGGCAGGGGACATAGCCGTGGTAAAGGTTATACCGGACAAGCCTCTTGTAATAGAGAAAGTATCTGAATTCCCACAGCTGGGAAGGTTCGCAATCAGGGATATGGGCATGACCGTTGCAGCCGGTCAGTGCATAGACCTTGAAAAGTCAACTGTAGCGTGATGATATATGGCATACAAAGCAAGGATTTCACTGAGTGGCACAGAAAACAAAATAGTTGACGTTGTCTGCGATGAAATCAAATCAATAGCAAAAAGAACAGGGGTAGAGATACATGGACCTGTTCCACTGCCTACAAAAAAACTCAAGGTTCCTGTGAGGAAGAGCCCGGACGGAGAAGGTTCTCCCACGTGGGATAGATGGGAAATGAGAGTACATAAACGCCTGATGGATGTGGATGCTGACGAAAGAACCTTAAGGCAATTAATGAGGATATCCATACCTGATGGTGTTAGAATAGAAATACAGATAAAAAGTTAAATTATTTTAGCTTTTAAATAAATTTTAACAATAATTAAATAATGATTTTTCATACAGGATTATAGAATTTAAACGGTGTTATTAATGGGGCGAAAAGAAGAGAATGTTGCAAAGGCAATGAAATTAGTAGAACATCCAGAGTTAATAAGGAATATTGATATAGCGGCTCACATAGACCATGGGAAAACTACACTCAGTGATAACCTTATTGCCGGTGCAGGAATGATGAGCGAGGAACTTGCTGGAAAACAGTTGCTGCTGGATTACGATGAACAGGAGCAGGCAAGAGGAATAACAATAAACGCGGCTAATGCTTCCATGGTTCATGAAGTTGAGGGAAAAGAGTACCTCATAAACCTTATAGATACTCCCGGGCATGTTGACTTTGGGGGGGATGTCACAAGGGCTATGAGAGCAGTTGATGGAACAGTCATTGTAGTTGATTCAGTTGAGGGTGTAATGCCACAGACAGAAACTGTTGTAAGGCAGGCACTGAGGGAAAGGGTTAAGCCTGTACTTTTCATTAATAAGGTTGACAGGCTGATCAATGAACTGAAGCTTAATGGCGACGAAATGCAGAAGCGTTTCATAAAAGTTATTACTGATGTAAATAAGCTAATAACAAAATATGCTCCAAAGGAATTTGCAAACGACTGGCTCGTCAATGTAAAAAATGGAACAGTTGCCTTCGGTTCTGCATATCATAACTGGGCACTTTCAGTTCCGGCCATGGGCCTGTTTAAGGTTACATTCAAAGATATAGCAGATCTGGTTGCAGCTGGCAAACAGAAGGAACTGGCCAAAAGGGCCCCATTACATAAAGTAGTTCTGGATATGGTAATTAAGAACCTTCCCAATCCAGCAGTAGCCCAGAAATACAGAATACCACAGATATGGCATGGAGATCTTAACAGCGAGATAGGGAAGGCCATGGAAATGTGCGACGATAATGGCCCCGTGAGCATGATGATCACCAAGATTCTTATAGACCCGCACGCAGGAGAAATAGCCGTTGGCAGGGTTTTCTCTGGAATAATAAGAAAAGGTAGTGAGCTCTATGTTACTGGAGCAGGAAAATCCAAGGTTCAGTTGCTATCCATGATGGTGGGTCCTGATAGGATATCTATAGATGAAATAGCAGCAGGGAACATAGCGGCTGTTGTTGGGCTCAAGGGCGCAATAGCAGGTTCAACAGTATCATCCATTCCAGAAATGGAAGATTTTGAACCAATGTCACATTATTCAGACCCGGTGGTTACACTTGCCATTGAAGCAAAGCACACTGCAGATCTTCCTAAGCTTATTGATGTTTTAAGATCTGTGTCCAAGGCAGACCCATCCATACAGGTTGATATAAACCAGGAAACCGGTGAGCATCTTATATCTGGAATGGGAGAATTGCATCTGGAAATAACAATGTACAGGATAAAAAATGATTATCACGTTGACGTTGTTACATCTGCACCGCTTGTTGTATACCGTGAAACTGTTGATAAAGTAGGGGGCCCATTTGAGGGAAAATCACCCAACAAACATAACAGATTCTACTTCAAGGTAGAGCCACTGCCGGAGGGTGTTGTCCAGGCAATACTTGATGGTAAGGTACCCGATGGATCCAAAATAAAGGATAAGAAAGCAGTTGCAGCAATACTGGAAGAGGCAGGTCTTGATCATAACGAGGCAAGAAGCCTGGTTTCAGTGCACGGAGCCAATATAATGCTAGATATGACAAAGGGAATACAGTACCTTGACGAGACCATGGAGCTCTTAATAGAATCATTCAATGAATCCCTTGATAAGGGACCACTGGCAAATGAAAAGGTATATGGACTAAAGGTAAGCCTCATGGATGCTAAACTTCATGAGGATAGCATACACAGGGGCCCGGCACAGGTAATACCGGCTGGCAGAAATTCAATATACGGTGCAATGTGCCAGGCCGGAAGGGTTCTTATGGAGCCCATGCAGAAGGTTTACATTAGCGTGCCACAGGAATTAATGGGACCTGTTACAAGCGAGCTCCAGCAGAGGCGTGGCGTTGTGGAGGACATGCAGCAGACCGGTGATGAGATCACAGTAGTAGCAAACGCTCCTGTATCCGGCATGATCGGATTTGCCTCAGCAATAAGAAGCGCCACAGGTGGAAAGGCCATATGGAGCTCAGAAAACTCAGGATACCAGCGTGTGCCCTATGAACTGCAGGCTGGAATTGTGGCCAAGATAAGGGAGAGGAAGGGACTCAAGCCAGAACCATACGACGAGACCTATTACTCATCTCTATAAACCATATTTTTTGCATAGTATTTTATTTTTTAACGTATTACATTTTTTATGAAATCAATATGTCTGAACGGACATCCAAGAATAAAACATGAATTAAGATGCACTGTGTGCAATGAACCCTTTGAAATCATACCAGAAAAAAAGTTCTCTGACAACATGGATCTGAATTTTGATTATGTTAAAGAGAGAATAACACTGGGCGAAGTTTTTACTCCTGTTGTTGATCTGGACAGCAATCTATATCTCAAGCTGGATTATTTTTCTCCCACCTATTCATATAAAGACCGTGGCACAAGAAATCTTATATCATATATAAAAACTAACGAAAAGGAATTTCATGTGGATGCAATAAATGAGGATTCATCTGGAAACGCCGGTGCCTCTGTGGCGGCATACGGGGCCCGTGCGGGTTACAGGGTAAACATATACGTGCCCAGAAATGCAAATGAAAACAAGCTCAGGCAGATAAGCAGTTATGGTGCCAGCATTATAAAGATTGATGGTACCAGGGATGCTGTTCAGGAGGCTGCCGAAAAATCCCCGGGTTTTTACGCATCACACATACTTAATCCTGAATTCCGTGATGGGATAAGAACGCTGGCATATGAAATATTCCTCCAATCTCAGAGGATGCCAGACAACATATTTGTACCGGTCTCTGCGGGAACCCTGCTATCTGGGCTTTATAGCGGCCTTTCCCACCTTTACATGTCAGGGGAAATTGCCAAAATCCCAAAAATTATAGGAGTGCAGCCTGAAAATATTTCCCCACTATGCTCTCTGGCAAACGGTTTGCAGTATAATCCAGATAACAGCCTCTCCTCAATTGCAGATGCTCTTGTGGCGAAGCGCCCGGTACTCATGAAGCTCATGATGAGGATAATGAATAGTGGGAATAGCTGTGTTTCTGTATCAGAAAGTGAAATCATGAATGCAAGGAAAGACCTTGCCCAGAAAGGTTTTTACACAGAATACAGTTCCGCCACGGTATATGCTGCATACAGGAAGGGGCACTACAATGGAAAATCCATGCTGGTGTTAACTGGAAATGGGTTGAAAAATTAACGGTAGTCCTTTCCGTTGATGGTATAACAGTAGGATACCGGTATTCCTGCATTCTTTACTGTAAGTGATACAGAGCAGTATTTTTCCAGTGAAAGATTTATTGCCTTTTTTACAGAATCCTGGTCAACATCTCCATCGAAGATATAATGTATCTCTCCAAATTTCAGCATTTTTGGATCGGTATCCCTTTTCTCAGCGGTAACCTCACACCTATAATTTTTTACATCCTTTCTCATTTTTTTAAGTATATTCAGCACATCATCGCTGCTGCATGCGCCCATGGCCAGCATTAAAAGCTCTGTGGGTGAATGATACTGATCATTTCCAACAATAGAATTCTTTATTTTTACATCATATTTTCCATCATCTGATATAAAGCCCACATCCTTATCAAACTTGAAAGATACTTTCATATGTCACAATATATATCATTGATATAAAACATTTAACTTTGAAATTTGGATATGACACATACCAGATACAGGCAAATTATAAATTAAGGTGAGATAAATTTCCCTATAATCCTTTCAACCATATCCTCCGGCAGCCCAGTTTCTTCAGCAACTTCAGAGAAATCCAGTTTTTCAAGGTATTCATAAATCACATTTCTGTAAAACCCATCGTATTCTGAGGCCTGCTGCCGCAGTTTTTCAATTATTAAATCCTTCCTTCCCACAGCCTCACTCCTTTTCCTGTCCAGGGTTTCTATCTCATCATTTACCGATTTAAGCCTGTCTATAAGGCTGATTGTATCGCCTTCGGTATCCTGGTCAGGATAACTTATCTCCCTCTTTTTGATTTCCATGAAATTTCTAGAATAATCTATGGTAATGGTTGAAAAGCCCATGGACCTGTACACTTTCCTTGGCGGGCCAATGGTGGATGGGATGCTTCCACTGGTGGTTATAAATCCCAGTTTCTCCAGAATGTCAAGCTGTTTATTTATCGCCTGCTGGGAAACTCCAATCATCTTACTAAGTTCAAGGGCATATGAATCATAATTGGCGAGTGTTTTCAGCATTTCCCTTCTGGTACCGTTTTCCAGTGCCATTAAAATATTCCATAGTTCGTCATCCATAAAAACACCCGAAAAAATAAAAATAGATATTTAATCTATTCTAACTGCCTTTCCACCGCTTTTGCTGTTCAGCTTCTTAATAGTTATATCAAGGACGCCATTGGTGAATTTTGCTATTACACTGTCAATATCCACGCCTGTGTTGAATTCAATATTTTTATAGTATTTCCTGGATCCCTTGTCAACTTTCAGTTCTATGTTGTTCTCATTTACAATCAGGTCTATGTCTTTTTTGTCCACTCCCGGCAGTTCATAGGTTATGTACACATTTTCTTTGTCCTCGTTGAGGTCTGTCAGTGGTTCCCTGTAACCTTCCTGGGTATCGTTTCTCTGTCCAATAGAATTTCTTGGAACATTTCCGAATTCCTGGAATACCGGTTTCCCATCAGGCCCGACCTTATAGCTGAACCCATACACGTACGGACCCATTATCTTGCTGTTCGAGTCGTCCTTCATTATGGATTCCCAGAACCTGGCAATTTCCTTGTTAATTTTTCTCATATCCAGGCCAAACTCATCGTACATGTCGTTAAATATATCGTCCCAGTCATCATCTCTTCTTCCATTCATTATTATCACCTCAGTTAACAACCTTTAGTTGTTAACTGTATATTATTAACTTATATTTAAATTTTTATTATATTCAAAATAAGTATAAAATTATATATATAAAATTAGTAAAAAATTAATCCTCGCCTGTTTTATGTATATACTGGACACCGATCATGGATTCTACCTCCCTGTCCGAAAGATTGAATTTTCTGATCTTTATATCACTTTCCAGAAGCATCAGTTCTGCGAGGTCATCCGGATAACCTTCGGCAAATATGATTTCATCAATATGCGAGTTCATAATCATTTTAGAACATACCACACAGGGATGTGTTGTAACATATATCTTTGATCCTTTAATCGATGATCCATTGACCGCTGCCTGTATTATTGCGTTCTGCTCAGCATGCAATCCCCTGCAGAGTTCATGCCTTTCCCCAGAGGGGACATTCAACTCGTCTCTTATGCAGCCAACTATATCACAATTGACAGTATGTGCTGGTGGACCATTGTATCCGGTTGCCAGTACATTATTGTCCCTGACAATAACAGCCCCCACCTTTCTTCTTGTACAGTTAGAACGTGAAGCGGCAAGATATGCCATCCGCATGAAATATTCATCCCATGAGGGCCTCTTTAATTCTTCCTCCATGCTATATAAATAGATAATAAGAATATAAATATTGTTTATCATTATGAAATACAGTTAATATAAATAATCAGCATGACAATTATATTTATTTATGGAGATGCATTATATGTAAAATGGCACAGGGAGAATTTGATCTGGATTTTTTCAGGGATAATAAATTTATCAGGAAGCAATGTTCAGTATGTTCATCCTACTTCTGGACTTCGGATCCGGGTAAAACTACATGTGGGGACCCCGCATGTGAAAGTTACTCATTTATAGGGAACTCTCCTGTAAAACGGCGATACACGCTGGACGAAATGCGTGATGAATTCCTCAACTTTTTCAGGGAAGGCAGCATGAAGCATAAAATCCTTGATTTTTACCCGGTTGTTCCGAGATGGCGCGAGGATGTGCTGCTTGTAAACGCCTCAATTTATGACTTCCAGCCCCAGGTTACATCAGGCATGGTACCACCTCCTGGCAATCCCATTGCAATGTCACAGCCCAGTATAAGAATGCTTGACCTGGATCTTGTTGGGAAAACCGGAAGGCATCTCACCTCATTCGAGATGCTATGCCATGATGCATTCAATTATGAAGATAAATATGTTTACTGGAAAAACGAAACTGTTGAGTATTCATACAGATTTTTGACTGACAGGCTTGGTATAGATGGTAAAATAATAACATACAAGGAAAAGCCATGGTTCGGTGGTGGCAATGCGGGCAATGCAGTTGAGGTTTTCGTTAGGGGACTTGAGGTTGCCACACTGGTTTTCATGGATCTGAAAGAAGATCCGGAGGGCGATATAGACATAGAAGGAACCAAATATTCTCCCATGCCATTGAAGATCGTTGATACCGGGTACGGTCTTGAAAGACTGGTATGGCTCTCCGCCGGAACTCCCACAGTATATGAATCAATATTCCAGGAAACCATCAGCCACATAATGGGGAATTCCTCCGTCAGTGGCATTGATGATAAGATAATTCAAAAAATATCTGAGCTATCTGCCGAAATAGATCCATACAGGGAATCCGATCTTCTGAAACAGTTAAGGCCCTATATGGAAGAGAATAATCTGCAAATGGGGGAAGAATTTCTCCAGAGGCTGAAAAAACTCAGGGCCCTGTATTCCCTCGCAGATCACACGAAAACTCTGCTCCTGATGTTTTCAGATTATGTTATACCATCTAATGTGAAGGTAGGCTATCTGGCGCGGACACTAATAAGGAGATCCCTGAAATTTATTGAGGACACAGGGTTCAAAAAGGATTTCATGGACCTAATGGATTTTCAGTACGGCGTATTTTCAAAAATAATTAAAAATTATGACAGGGGGTTCATATCTGATATCATATCCATAGAAAAAGAAAAATATGAAGAGATAACAAGAAGTGCAGAAATAAAGGTAAGAAAATACATAAAATCAGGAGAATTGAGGCTGGAAGATGCGATCACCCTGTATGAATCTGAGGGCATAAATGAGGAACTCATAAAAGAGAGCTACAGAAAAATTACTGGAAATGACATGGAACTGCCCGATAATTTTCAGGAAATAGTTATTGCAGGGCATGAAAAGAAAAATGTGAAGAAGAAAAAGCATGAACAGTACCCTCCTGTCCATACCAGACCCCTTTATTATGACAACACGGAAATTTCTGAGTTCACTGCCATTGCACTGTATTCAGGCGATAAAAGAATAATACCTAACCAGACTGCATTTTACCCGGAAGGAGGGGGCCAGCCATGTGACCTAGGCTACTTTATTGCAAACGGGAAAAGGGTAAATGTCACGGATGTTCAGAAATACGGCAACTCCATAGTGCATTTTCTCGATGGTGATATACCTCAAAATTCCAGGATAAAGGGCGTAATTGACTATGCCAGAAGAAGGCAGTTAATGATACACCACTCTGCAACCCATCTGCTTCTCGGGATAATGAGAAAGTATTTCGGTGAGCATATATGGCAGAGCGGTGTCAAAAAAGATGTTGATGAATCCAGAATAGATGTAACCCACTACAGAAAAATCACACTGGAGGATATCAGGAATATAGAAGATATGTGCCTGGAGGCCATAGAACAGAACAGGAAAATAACCGTTGCTAACGTAAGCTGGAATCCTGCTATAGAGAAATATGGCTTCAGGCTCTTCGAGGGCGGTGTGCCTGTCTCTTCAAAAATAAGGGTTGTAACGATTGATGGCATAGATTCGGAGGGCTGCGGTGGTACACATCTGAAAAACACAGGTGAGATAGGATTCATTAAAATTATGAAAACCGAGACAATACAGGAAGGGATACAGAGGATTACATTCGCCGCCGGGCCCGCTGCATTGAGATACGTACAGATTCTCCATGATACAGTGGTGAGAGAGCAGGAATATATGAAGGTAGATTTAAAGGACGTTTACAGCCATTCAATGGAAATTTTTCATGAAAATCTTGAGAATATTAAATTGATAGATAAATACAGAAAGGAAAAGATAGAGGGCATTATAAATAATCCTGCTATGGAAGGAAATATAAGCCTGTACATCACCGATCTGGACAGGGATGAACTTAACCTACTGATACAGGGAATTTTCAGGAAAAATTCACAATCCATTGTAATAAACCGTGGAAATGAAATAACAGGAATAGGGATTGAGCCTGTTGTTAACAGGCTGTCATCGTCCATGCTGGAGCACGGTATACATATCAGGGAAAAGACCAGAAATAAAAAACTATTCAGTGCAATCTCAGATAGTGGAATAAGTGAAAAGTTAATAAAGGAGATTTTAGTAGATGCTATAATATGAGAGATTCTCAGATCATAGAAGGTATTGTTAAAAAATATTACGGCTTCTCGGATGTTGAGAATACTAAATATTCTATAATATTCCACATAAATACTCCAGGGAACGAAAAGACGTTTGAATTGCTTCTGGCAGACCTTGATAGGATAGGTGTTACTGCATTTACAAATGACTTTCCTGATAGCCAGATAATAGTCATAAATAGCTCAAACCTCGGCAGGGAAAGGGCTGGCATTAAAACTATCATGTTCCTGATCTCAATAATAACACTGGTATATGCCGGATACTCCTATTCATCAGATTATTATTCACACATCTCATTTCATGGCGGAATTTTAGACGGTATACTGCTCTATGCGGTGCCTGTTTTAGGTGTACTTTTAACACGGGAAGGGGGTAAATATCTGTATCTGAAAAAAAGGCACATACAGTATAGATTTCCAATTTTTGTTCCATCTCCGGGAATTGGAACCCTTGGAACCATAAACTCCAATAAAAGCCAGTTCCGGGAATCAAAATCCATGGTAATGGCGGGCACCGTTTCTCTATTATCCGGTTTTGCCCTGTCTATTATCCTTATAACATTAGGTTCAATTACATCCCCATTTATACAGTACAGCAGTTTAGTAAGGTCTCCAATATCATATCTTAATTTTCCTGTAATTTATCCAGTTTTGATTGACCGTTTTATTCCTGTATCAATTGTTCCTGACCCACTTGCACTGGCAGGATATACCGGCCTTGTAACCACTGCCATAAACGCTATACCTGCTGGATTCCTTGATGGGGGCCTGGTATTCTCAGGGTTAGCAGGAAGGAGCTTCAGGTACATTTCATATGTTTCAATAGCCCTGCTGATTCTTGCCGCGATTCTGTATCCGTATATACTCATTCTTGTTGTTCTTCTGTTCCTCCTGGGAATTAAGGGTGCCCTTCCAATGAATAACCTTGTCATGCCAGGGCATTATGCGAAGTATCTCACCATAATTATAATAATTATAATACTTCTGGGGTTTGCGCCACTTCCATTCCATAATACAAATAACAGCAGTGTTATTATTCCTGATTCGTACTACGTTATAGATAAACAGAGCCCGGACAATGTAAGTGTTAATATAACAGTAAATGAGCACGGATCCCGCATCATACCCTCATTCTCTGTGCACCCGGGAAAATTTTCTATAATGGGGCACAAAAGAGATAATGCCACAGCTGTAACATACATACTTGAACTTATAACATATAAATCCAACTATTCCGGGATTAAGCATTTTAATATCACTGTAAACACCGGTACTTCAATATTTCATAAAACCGTGACTGTATATTTTCTGAACCCGGTTAAAAATATTAGTGTAAATAACTCTGATGAGCCATTAACTTTAACAAAATACCAGAACGAACCTTTCAATTTGACCCTTTACAATAACGGCACATCTCCAGTGGAGGCAACGCTGCTATCCTTTTCAGGCAACATGGGCGTTTATATGATGGTACCATCCAGGAACACATTCATAAATCTGGCAGGGGATCCCTTCACCGGATTAACCTTTACAATTAGCCCGGAAAATAACACAACAATGGAATTTGAGGTCACAACTCCAGGTATATGGAAACTGGCAATACTGGAATCAAATAACATGGCCATGATTATAACGGTACACATACTTCCCCGGCAGATATCGCCACCCCTGCCTCCTCCCATAAATATGCAGACATGGCCTGGCACCAATGAAACCGGCGGGACATTTCAATTCAACCTAACATGGTACTATTCCGGGACAATACAGGAAAACTATTCAGAATTCTAATGGTTATCTCTGCTTTTCCATTCTCTTTATTATCTCTGAAGAGAATTCAGAGCATTTCACAGGTGTTACATCCTGCCTCCCTGTAAGGTCCCGCGGGATTTTATTGTCAAGGAATGCAGCAGTAATAGCCCTCTCTATTATATCGGCAGGTTCAATCCATCCTATATGCCTGAGCATGGAACAGCCTGAAAGTATAAATGAGAGTGGATCAGCGGCATCATATCCTGCCTCAAGTGGAGAGGATGATTGCACCGCCTCGAATAGGGAACACTCATCTCCAAGGCTCGCACCGTACTCAATATTAACAGCACCGGTAAGGAAATCAAGCACAAATCTGCTGAGCACAGTATCCATCAGCAAAATGTCCAGGCTTTCAGGTTCTGCAACAAGTTTCTTCATAAACTCCCTTGTTTTGATCATTTCGAACTCAATACCATCATGCCTCTGCAGTTCATCGTAACACCACTGTCCAAATTCTGGATTTTCCCTATCATCCACAACTGTTATTTTTTTGTGGCCGTATTTTTTATAGTAATTTACTGCCTGCTTTACAACCTTCAGGGTCCTGAATTTGCTCTGGCTGAACATGTATATGCCTGAATCTGGTGTGATGGTTAAATCATAATTTTCAGAAATAAATTTTATCAGGTCGTCCGTGCTTTCTGATGAATGGTAGAAAACATGATTACTTGCAAAGGAGTTCCGTATCACAGTAATATTGATCCTGTCGAAGGATTTTACCAGAATCTCCATGCCAGGAATATACTTAACCATCCTTAAATTGGCATAAAGCCCTAACCGCTTCCTCAGTATGGTGTTTATATCCCTGTTATCCGGCATAAGGTTCAATGTGGATTTCATAACTATGGATGTCTTCTGGATTTCATTTATTGATTCATCAGGTATGTATATCCCAAATTTTTCATACGCATCGTTTCCTATGAGGATTTTCCGCCATTCTATGGATTTGCTGCCACCATATGCTAGCTCAATGGCACTATTGATTACATCTATCATGGCACCGGTGATTTCAGGCCCTATGCCATCTCCCTCTATGTATCCAACCGTGAGCATGTCTGGGACAACCATTCCAGCATCTGTAAATTTTACATACATTAAATGTGCCATGCATAACAGCTTATAATTTTTTTCAATATCTCGATTAAAATATTTTTATACCAAGGTAACATTATTAATCATGAGAACGGAGACAGATGTAATCGGCAATGTCCAGATTGATGACAGCATATATTACGGGATAAATACCCTCAGGGCTAAAAACAATTTTAACATATCCGGAATAAAATCCAGGGATCGTGATCACATAAAGGCTATGGCCATAGTAAAAAAGGGTGCTGCCTATGCCAATTTTACTGGCGGGAAATTGAGCAAGGAACTGTATGAAAGCATAAGCAAAGCCTGTGACAGGTTAATCTCCGGTGAATTTGATGAACAGTTTGTTGTGGATGTTTTCCAGGCCGGTGCCGGGACGTCTTTCAATATGAACACAAACGAGATACTGGCAAATCTTGTACTGGAATCACTCAATCATAAAAAGGGGGAATATAAATACGTACACCCTAACGACGTAATTAACATGAGCCAGTCCACCAATGACATTTATCCAACAATGATGCGTGTAAGCATTATGCTGAAATCCACTAAATTAATTAAAAACACTGAGGCACTGATAAAATCGCTTAAATCCAAATACAAGGAATTTGCAAACATTTATAAGACGGGCAGAACCCATCTGCAGGATGCTGTAAGGGTAACCCTGGGTGATGAGTTCAATGCATGGGCCTTTGCCGTGGAACGCGATTTAAAGGAATTTGAATCGGCACTTGATTACATACTGGAGCTGAACATCGGCGGGACCGCAGTTGGAAACGGGGCGAACACACCGGAAAATTATAAGGAAAACGCTGTAAAGAAAATATCAGAAGAAACAGGGTTCAATTTCCGCCCCGGTGAAAATCTCATGGGCATTATGCAGTTCATGACCGATTTTTCCAGGGTAATGAATTCCATGTCCAACATGGCACTGGATCTCAGCAAGATCTCTGATGATCTCCGGCTATTATATTCAGGGCCAGGTGCAGGCCTTCATGAAATCGTTCTGCCGGCAGTACAGCAGGGCTCCTCAATTATGCCCGGTAAAATAAACCCATCAATAGCCGAGGCAATGAACATGATATGCCATTCTATCACTGGATCACAGCAGGCTGTCAATCTTTCAGTGAAAGCAGGCCAGCTGGAGCTCAACGTTATGATGCCACACATAGATTATGAGATTTCAAAGTCCCTTGAAAGGCTTGCAAACGGAATCAAAATGCTGGATGAGGAGGCTATACAGGGAATAATCCCTGACCGCAATAAAATAAAGGAAAACATTGAAAGAAGCTTCGGATCTGCGGCGCTGCTGAACCCCTATCTAGGCTACGATACCATGGCAAAAATAGTTGAGGAATCCCTGGAAACAGGAAAGAGTATAAAGGAGCTTGTGCTCAAAACAGGGAAGATAGATGAGAAGAAGTATAATGAAATATTCAATTTCCTCAATTAAAGGAAATTTGTAATACATTTATGATAATTATCAGGATTGCCCATCCTGGCTTTTAAATTTATATATCAATTTTATTTATATTCCGACCCATGGGTCTTTCTTGAAGGCCTTGGAAACAACCATTGTGTCATATTTTACAATGCCATCCTTCCTTGCAAGGCTATCCTCAAACTCCTGGATTGTTTCGAGATTCAGGAAAAGCCCCTGGAGTAGCAGCTGGTTCTGCCCCCTCCTTCTGTACAGAGAAAGTATATTCGGGTTGGCGGCAAGTGATTCTGCAATTGAATCCAGTTTATCTCCCTCGGTATCTATCCTTATGCATACCTTTATGCTATTTTCTATAGCATGCAAATCCACAAGTGCTGAGAATCCCGTTATAATTTTTCTTCTTACAAGTTCATTGATTCTCCTCCTTACGGTTGCCTCGCTTGTGTTAAGCATCTTTGCTATTTCGGCATTAGACATTCTGGCATTATATCTAAGAAAACACATAATTTCCTTATCAAGATCATCAAATGGCAAAATTGAGGGGTCTATATGCCCCCATCTAACAGATAGGTCACATTCATAATTTTTATTATCCTCTGACTTCCTTGAATTATTCTCTTCCGTCATAAAATTATATTTTAAAGCAATATATAACTTTTTTCACATTCAAAATGAAATATATAATTTATGAATATCGAAATTAACACTTAATATGACCGCATATGTATACATTATTCAAATGCACTGGCATTTCCCGCCATGGCAGCAGGTTTCCAGATTCATGTTAAAAAATTAAATCCGTGCAGTGGATAAAAATTGTTATTAACGTAATTGTAATTAAAAAATGTGAAAATCTATTTCGAATCATATGGATGTACATTGCAAAAATCCGAATCATCCCTTTATCTCAATAAATTGCTTCAGGATAAAAATAATCAGGTGGTTAATAATCCTGAGGATGCTGATTTGAGCCTTATAGGGACATGCGTTGTAATAAAGCATACAGAGGACAGGATGGTAAAGCGTATTTCATCCCTGTCAAGAAAATCTGGGAAGGTTGAGGTACTGGGCTGCCTGGCCACAGTTAATGGCAATACCATAGAATCTGAAAACGTAAGGGTCATCAAGCCACGTGAGTTCAGAAGCTTTTATGAGGGTGCCCTTGATGACATAGAAATCAGTTCCGACATATATGATGGGATACCCATAAACCAGGGATGTACTGGAAGCTGCAATTTCTGCATTTCCCATATAGCAAGGGGAAAACTTCTCTCACGGCCAGTGGATAAGATAGTCAAGCAGGTAAACATGGAGCTTGATAGAAATATACGGGAAATAAGAATTTCTTCCCTTGATACTGCAGCCTACGGAAAGGATATAGGCACAGATCTGGCTGACCTGGTGAACAGCATAACCTCCATAAATCGTGATTTCCTCCTCAGGGTTGGAATGCTCGAACCCAGAAATACCTATGACATACTTGATAAACTTGTTCAGGCATATGCATCCCCGAAGGTATTCAAATTTCTTCATATTCCTGTGCAGAGCGCAGAAAATTCTGTACTTGAGGCAATGAACCGTGAATATACCATAGAGGAGGCGGAAGCCGTGTGGAAAAAATTCGTAAATGTATATCCAGATATGTCAGTGGCCACGGATATAATACTGGGATATTACAATGATTCCAGGGAAGGTTTCGAAAAAACCCTTAAATTCCTTGAGAATTACGGCCCTGATATTATAAACGTTACCAGGTTCTCCCCCAGGCCCTACACTAAAGATTACAGTAAAACCCCATTGAATTCAAACCTTCTCAAGGAATGGTCCCAGGAAATCATAGATCTGCACCGTACACAGATGGAGAAAAAACTTGATCGTTTTCTCGGCAGGGAGGAAAGGGTTATGGTTACTGAGGAGGGTAAGAATGGAACCATGGTTGCCAGGGATTCTAATTACAGGCCAGTTGTACTGAAGGGAGACTATAAAAAATACACGGACGTTAACTGTAAAATTGTGGGGCATGGAAATAATTATCTTATCGGGGAATAGGAATCCACTCCCACTATCTCATCCATTATATACCTGTCATTGCTCTTGAACCCGAAGATCTGTTCGAATTCTATAGGTGTAAGTATGGGTATCCTGAATTTTTCACCATCATCAATGGAAACTCTCGGGCAGCCTGTAAATACAGCGGCATCACACATAAGATTTTCTATATCCACTGGATTTATATTGTCTGCCGTTACTATTATGGCATCCCTCCCCATTTCCTTTACCTTCCCGTAAATGCTGTACGCAAGTTTCTTCCTGTACTGACCGATTTTTGTGTCTATAATTATGGCGAATTTTTTTGCATCCAGTGCTGGCTCTATCCTGGCATATCTCTTTCTGAGAAATCTTTCAATTTCTGGTTTTATGTTCCTTATGGACTTCTGGTTAAGGTCCAGTATGTAAACTGGCCTGTCTGTGGATAACTGGGCACCTATTCCATGGAAGAGGCCAGTGCTCACAAGTAGGTATGCATCGACCCTGTTCGATATGGAATGTGCCGAACTGAAATTGCAGCCCAGAACCTGCCCGGGATATTTCAGCCTTCCATCAACGCTGCCTATGATTACATTGTATCCAAGTTTCTCAAGTTTTTCCCTGACATACTGCATTTCCTTATAATACTGTACGGATGAAAGAAGGCCTATATTTGAAACCCCATCTTTCGCCAGTATTGAAAAAACATCATCTTCAAGTTCCACAGTCTTATAATAGTATTCTATAAAAATAACAGGTTTTGTATATTTTATATTGGGGATCTCAGAATGCCCGAACTGGACGATGCAGTCAACATCCCTGTAAACCTCCATGTTCCCTATATCACATGCACCGTAAAACGACTGCGAGCTAATAATAACCTTGAACTGTTCTGAAAATTTATTAAATATATTGAATGATTCCGGTTTCAATCCGTCCGGAATCTGAAGCAGTATTTTCTCTGCCTTACGATTCTTTAACTCTTCTATAGCCTCTTCTACATCCATTCACAGCTTATCGTTTTATATCTATTTAAATATTAAGATTTGAGCTGTGGCCACCGAAAATGGTTGCATTGGGGGTCAGATATTTCTTTATAAAGTTGATGGCAACATAGGCATTCCCACCATCTATCGCTATGATTGGGTGTACGGGCTCCCCTGGCATTGTAGCCACATCCCCAACTGCAAATATGCCTTCTATATTTGTCTGGAATTCATCGTTTACAAGTATATTCCTGCCATTTTTGCTCATCTCTATATTTACAGATTTGAATGTATTTGCCTTGCCAACATGCCCTATTGCAACTATCAGGGAATCAATGTTTAATTTCTGTACGCTCTTATCCTGTGCATTTGAAATCGATATGCTGGTGACCCTATCCTTGCCCGATACTTCTGTTACGGAGCTATTCATAAGCAATGATATCTCCTTATTGTTCATCACGCTGTCCAGTGTTTTTTCAGCTGCCTTGAATTTTTCGCTATGGTGAATGACATAGACCTTCTTCGCAGTGCCTGCAAGTTCACTTGCATAATCCAGGGCGGAATCTCCACCACCTACTATGGCGACTACCTGATCCTTGAACCTGTTTATATCCTTGACTGTGTACTCAACACCGCGGCCTTTGAATTCTTCCTCTCCAGGGCATCCAATTTTTCTTGGTGTGAAATCCCCTATGCCTGTGCATACAAGAACTGCCTTGCATGTGTATGCCTTTTCCCCATTTACCTCTACGGTAAACTTATCATCACCCGGTATTATATCTGTTACCTTGCTGCTTAGCTTGATTTCACCATCGAATAATTTTGCCTGCTCATACATCTTATCCCTGAGCTCAGTGGCATTTATCCGTGGTATACCCTGAACGTCATATACCATCTTCTCCGGGTAAAGTTCAGGTATCTGTCCACCAGTATAGTCAAGGGCCTCCAGGGTTACGCTTTTAATATCCCTGAGCCCTGCAAGAAACGTGGCAAAAAGTCCGGTTGGACCTGCTCCTATTATAACAAGATCGTAATCCTCCATGCCACGAATATATAAATGCAATACAAAAACTTTGGTATAATCTAATTTATCATTATGGTGGTTATAGCCTGTAAAGTGTACTGCCAAAATCCTGTGATGCGGTCTCTATGGAAATATACCTTTTATTTCTGTTGGAGAGATATGCCTTAACAGTTTCCAGTGCAGTATCAGGCGTATTGTTTTTTTCACTCAGGTGGGTAAGTATAATTCTTGTATTATCCCCTGCAGAGATACCTATTGCCTCGGCTGATTGTTCATTGGAAAGATGCCCGTGATCGCTTCTTATCCTCCTTTTGAGCATTTCCGTATAGGGGCCGGTTCTCAGCATCTCTGGATCATGGTTTGCCTCAATGGCCATGATGTCAGAACCATTCATTTCATCCAGGAGTTCATCGCTTACAATTCCCAGATCGGAAACCACTGATATCCGTATTCCCCTATTACGTATTATATATACTACAGGGTCCACAGCATCATGGTTCACTGAAACCGGGGTAACTGTGAAATTTCCTATGGCTACCTCGCCGTTTATGCCATAACCCTTTTCAAATCTCATTTTATCCAGTGTTCTAGCCCGTGAGTAAACATCTGCATGCAATTTCCTCGATATGGCCCTGGCACCAGATGAATGGTCTGAATGTTCATGGCTAATAAATATGGACTTTTCAAGGTCATCAATGCCCAGCATGGAAGTTTTCTCCAGAAATTTTTTCAGGCTAATGCCACAGTCTATTATGATCATGTCATTTTCATCCCATATCACAGTGGAATTTCCCCTGCTTCCAGAGGAAAGCATATAAAAGTTAAGCATAAACTCTACATACGTTTTTTCTATATTTTTTTATCCAATTTTATTCCTTATTATTGATTTAATTATATTTATATATTTATATAATATATACTATGAGGTGGCAATAATGTCAGACCTATCAGGCAATGCAGAAAAGATATACGATTCCTTAAAGGCAATGGGAGCTGTTTCAGAGGAAAAGCTGAAAACAGCAGATGATATAATGAAAAAAGCATCACTGGGGAAGGGCCTTGTTAATGCAGGGCTAAAGGAACTGATAGATAAAAAGGTTGTAAAAAGGGTGGCAAGGCAGAAAAGTGCAGGGTATTTTATAATAAAGTAGATAAACTTTATCTATACTCTCCCTGCCTTCAATATAACATTTATTTTATAACCATGAATTGATAAAACTTATATAGTCACATTTCCTTTATTAATTATAAGGTATGGTAACTCTAATACTGAATGTGGACCGTGATAATGATTACGGCATAAAGGCTGGTATAGAAGGTCCTGTTACAGGGTATGGCGATTGCTATAACGCAGCCCTTAAGCTAATCTCAGTGGATCCCGAGGATTCAGATGCAAATGCACTTTTTGGTACAATTAAACTTTATGAGGATTTGAAGAGAAAAAATGAGAATGTGGAAATTGCCCTTATCACAGGGGACGATGATGTGGGATCAAAATCTGACGAAATATTGAGTAAACAGCTTGACGATGTGCTCAGCATGGAGCATTATGATGATCTCATACTGGTTTCAGACGGTGCTGAGGATGATTATATAACTCCCATAATATCATCAAGAATAAAAATAAGGTATGTAAAGCATATTCTGGTAAGGCATAACGAAAATATAGAATCACTTTATTATTACATTATACGGGGAATACGGGACAAAAAAATAGCAAGAAAATTTACGATCCCCGTAGGGCTGCTTCTGTTAAGTTACGGCCTGTCACTGCTGATTTTTACCCTTTATTATATGATACTAACAAAATCCTATATAATTAACCCGGGAAGCGGTGCAGTAATGCTGGTAACTATAATCCTGGGGGCGTATTTTGTCGCAAGGGCAGTGGAATTAAACCAGCTTATTGTCAGGCTTGCAGTGAATATGAAAGAGTATTCGCAGGAGGCAAAGATTTCCATGCTATCCTACGTGGTTTCCTTCTTCATCATAGTTATTGGAATTGCATACAGCTATGAATCCACAGTCAGGAGGGTGCCTATACTGAACAAAATTCTCCTGTTCCTTACAGTTTTTGTATGGTGGATATTTGCGTCCTTTGTTTCAAAGGAGCTCTTTGATGCCTTTGATATTTACATAGAGGAAAGGCATGGCATGTCCAGAATGTGGTACGGGATTGCCTTTTCACTCTCCATGGCACTGATATTCTATGGCATGATAAATTATATAAGGTACATTGTTGGTTTTATACCTCTCTCTGTGATGACCGTGTATTTCGGGTATATCATAGCCGGAATTGTAATTGCGCTTTCTGCCTCTGCAGTGCATAAATATTTTTCATCCATAAAGAGCAAAAATGGAAATGTTATGGAGATAAAATGAAATTCTGTGAATGGTTTCCACTTTACCTAAGAATTACGGATTCTCTTGGGATAAACAGGACAGAGGATTATACATCATCTATGGAACTCCATAGATTAATTCATAATGATATATCTTTACTTGAACGGTACCGTGGGAGAAATGCCTTTATAATCGGAAATGGACCTGACCTTGAGGATGCCCTTACAACTGTATCAGGGGGATACGTTGTTGTTGCCGATTCGGCCATAGACACATATATGGAACTGCGGGGGATACCTGATATTATAGTATCTGACCTGGATGGGAATATAGAATCAATAATAGATTCCTCAAGGAAAGGGTCTTCAATAGTCCTGCATGCACATGGAGATAACCGGGAAAAAATATTGCACTATGCAAAATATTTCCCAGATTCTGTGGCTACGACACAGAATATCCCCCTGATACATCTTTATAATTTTGGTGGATTCAGCGATGGGGACCGGGCTGCATTTCTTGCTGACCATCTTGGTGCTGGAATAATAACCTTAATAGGATTCGATTTTAACCATGTTAATAAAAAAAATTATTATGATAGTAATTCCATGATCAGAAAGAGCATAAAGCTGGCATGGGCAAAATACCTCTTAAACTGCCTTGCAAATTCCCGGGGGAGTGATTTCACTGAAGGCAGTGTTATTGAAATCTAGTTCTTTACCAGTGGCATAATCTTTCCATCGCTATATATAATCGGGTTTTTGTAAAGGTCGACCTGTAATGAGCTCTCTATGTCCGCTCCAGCCCCCATGATTTTGAGCCTCTTCGACCCATGGCTTTCCCTTATCTGGTTGCAGTAGTCCTGTACGTTAACATCATTACCTTCCAGTTTGCTTTTTAGCATATTCGCATATATGTAATCCTCATCAGATATTCCATCTGGCCTGTTAGAGACTATTATAGACACTCTTTCCATATCCTTAACTGCATTGTATGTTGCAGTGAAGTTTATAAAAGATGATATGTAAATATCACCAGGGTATTCAATAATTTTAAAAAGAACCTTTATTCCATTGGTGGATGTGAACAGAAGGGTTTTTCCTGATAAATCCGTATTCATTATAACGCTGGGTGAATTGCCATAATTAAATCCAGGAATTCTGATGCCATATCTCTCCCCGCTTGTGAGGTAATCAGGATTTTTGGATTTCATCTTTCTGGTTTCTGTTACCGTTCTCACAGGTATTATAGAAGATGCGCCCCTGTAAATCATTAGCGGTATTGTTGTGGTTGCCCTGAAAATATCTATGAGAACCTTTGTTGAATCATCAAATTTTTTTTCCTTTCTGCCATCAATAATATTAACATTCATCTATAACGGATATCCTTTTTATATATCTTATTTTTTATTTCTTACATATATAGAATACTAAATATATTCATATAATTCATATTTTTATGTGTTTGCCAATCAATAGCAAACAATATATATCACCTGAAATTAAATTAATATGAACGGAGCCAGGTCTATTTTAGAAATGCTCAAAAAATATCATGTGGATCATGTTTTCGGCCTGATTGGGGAAACTTCCTTCCCATTATATTATGAATGGGAAAGTTTTGAGGGGATAAACCACATATCTGGCAGGGATGAAAGGAATGTTGCAATAATGGCAGAGGCATACGCCAGGGTATCATCAAAGCCCGGAGTATGTGAAGTTCCTGGAGTTGGGGCATCCTACACTCTACCTGCCATTGTAGAAGCCTATACCAGCGGGACACCACTGATTGAACTTTCCAGTGATATTTCCACAGATTCCATGAAGAAAAACGTACTTACAGAATACGATAAAACCTTCATGTTTTCTGGTGTGACGAGGAAGGTTCTGAATGTGGCTACGCCTGGAGATATACCCAGGATGATCAGATACGGGTTCAGGATAGCAACAACCCCACCATCCGGCCCTGTTTTTATCAATTTTCCCTTAAATGTGTATAAGGAAGGTGTCAGTGAATCGGAACTCTATTCAGACGATACATTTTCCAGATTCCCATCCATAAGGCAATCATGTGACGACGCATCAATAGCCAGGGCTGCAAAAATGGTGGTTGAGGCTTCAAGGCCTGTAATAATATGCGGTCAGGGCGTTCTTTATTCAGGTGCCTGGGCACCTATTCTGGAACTTTCAGAAATGCTTTCCATACCCGTCGGTACAACCATTTCAGGGAAAGGCAGTTTTCCTGAGAACCATCCATTATCAATAGGTGTGGTAGGCAGCAGGGGTGGAAGTGAAATATCCCGTAACGAGGTGGACTCTGCGGATCTGATATTTTTCATTGGCACCAATACTGATTCTGCCTCAACATCATGGTGGAAGTCTCCCAATCCATCCAGGCATGTACAGATTATACAGCTGGATAGTGACGTATCCCAGCTGGGTAATAACTATAAAATTGCAATCGGTCTTCTTGGTGATGCCCTTGAAGTTCTTTCAAGAATCAATATATTAATACGGAAAATTGTTCAAAAAAGGAAGTATTCGAATGAAATACTGGATGCCAGAAATATATGGGAATCCAGCTTTATTGGATCAGTAAAGTATAATTCCCATGTGAACCCTGCTAAATTTATAAAATACCTGATGGAATACGACGAAAAATTCAGGATCATCACAGCAGATCCCGGAGTAGGTGCCATTTACACTTCTGCGTTCTACCGTTGCACAAAACCGGGAAGAAAATTCCTTTTTAACTACTCTGCCGGGGGACTGGGTTTCGCACTCCCTGCGGCCATAGGGGCATACTACGCAGCTGGATCCACGATAGTGTGCCTCACATCTGATGGGAGCATGGGTTTTGTTCAGGGGGAACTTGAGACTGTGGCCAGATATAATATTGGGGTTAAGGTTTTCATATTCAACAATAGATCATTTGGATGGATACGGGCGACAATGGTTTCAGATTATGGAAGGATCCTCAGTGGGATAGATTTTTATGATACTAAATATAGTAAAATTGCTGATGCATTTTCCATGAAATATATACGTATTGAAAGGGATTCAGATATAGAGCCAGGAATAAAAGATGCATTTTCTGATTCGTCTCCAGTTATTATAGAGGTCATGGTGCTTCCGGAGGATAAACTCCTGCCCCCGGTGCCTGAATGGAAACATATAGCCGATAATGCAAGAAGGCTCTGAGGGGCGATGCAGGGAGGTACCGCTGTAGTTGCTTTCCTGACGGGTTGTTGAAATCCCAGAAATACCTGCCAAAATAATAATAAAAAGAAAATATTAAAAATGAGTTAGAAATACGGTATAATTGAAGGTGTAATAAATGGTAGCAGTCAAGACAATGGTTGAGGGTGGAAAGGCAACAACAGGTCCACCTCTGGGCCCGGCCCTAGGTCCCCTGGGACTGAATCTGGGTCAGGTTATAAAGGATATAAACGAAAAAACAAAATCATTTGCAGGAATGCAGGTCCCTGTAACTGTTAATGTTGTGGACCCATCCACTAAAAAGTATGAGATTATAATAGGAGTTCCCCCAACCTCAGCTTTGCTGAAAAAAGAGGCGGGGATTGAAAAGGGATCCGGCAAAAATAAGGAATCATATGCCGGAAATCTGACATTGGATCAGATAAAGAAGGTTGCGGAGTCCAAAAAATCCGCCTTACTTTCATACAATATGAAAGGAGCTGTCCTTGAAGTTCTGGGTACAGCGCTTTCACTGGGAATAACAGTGGAAGGAAAGAACGCTGCTGAAATACAGCAGAAAATCAAGGCCGGCGAAATAGATGTCGGTGAGCAGTAATGGCAAATAGTATTATAGAAGATATAAAAAAAGTAAAGGAATCCAAGAAACGCAAGTTTGAAGAAAGCATTGAGGTTGGAATAAACCTCAAAGATGTTGATATGGCAGACCCAAAAAACAGGATAAATGAGGAGATTATCCTCCCTGCAGGAAGGGGCAAGGAGATAAAAATAGGTCTCATAGCCAGTGAAGAAATGCGCCTCAAGGCAAAGAATGCAGATTTCACGTATTCTCTAGAAGATCTGAATAATTTTGCGGATGACAAAAAGGCGTTTAAGAAGGTAGCCAAGGGCATAGACTTCTTTGTTGCCGAATCTACGTTGATGGGGAACATAGGTAAAAACCTGGGTATTATCCTGGGTCCAAGGGGCAAAATGCCCAAGCCAATGGCTCCCGGACAGGACCCAACCCCTGTTATAGAAAATCTGAAGAAGAGTGTCAGGGCCAGGAGCAGGGACAAGATTACATTTCATGTCCCTGTAGGCACCAGATCCATGAGTGATGAGGACCTTTACACAAATATCAACACAGTAATGAAAAGGGTAATCTCACATCTTGACAAGGGTAAGGGAAACATATCCTCTGCCTATATAAAGAGTACAATGGGCAGTGCGGTTGAAATTAATTTAGGTGATATAGAATGAGAGAGCCAGCACAGTGGAAGGTAGATTTGGTTAATTCCATTACAGAGGAAATAAATGAAAGCCCGGTATCTGCCGTAATAAGCATAAAGGGACTTAGAAATAAGGAGTTCCAGAAGATAAGAAACGATGTCAGGGGGCAGATCAGGATACAGGTTTTCAGGGCAAGACTGCTCAGGCTCGCACTGGAGAAATCCAATAAGAAGAATATCAAAGGCTTAAGTGAATACACAAAGGGACAGGTGGCCCTGATAACAACCACAGAATCCCCGAAGAAGGTTTACGATACCCTTGTCTCCAGGAGGACAAAGGCAGCAGCACGTGGTGGTGAAATTGCCGAGGAGGATATAGTCATAGAACCCAAGGAAACATCGTTCCCACCAGGGCCAATGATATCTATATTCCAGAAGGCAGGCATACCTGCAGGAATAGAAAAGGGTAAGATAGTAATTAAGAGCGAGGTTACGCTGGTCAAAAAGGGATCTGTAATATCCAAGGACAAGGCTCAGGTTATGGAGAAACTGGAAATACTTCCAGTTACCGTGGGCCTGGAGATGATAGCTGCTTACAGCGATGGACTGATATACACATCTGATGCCCTGTCTATTACTGTAGAGCAGATAGTATCAGATATTGCCGGAGCTTTCCTTAAGGCTAAGGCACTGGCGTTGAAGACAAACTTCCTTGTACCCGAGATAATACCTGAGCTAATGTCCAGGGCATATCTAGAGGCCCAGAGTCTGGCATTCGCCACAAACTTTGTGGATGAAAAGAATATAGATATTTTTATAAGGAAAGCTGTAATAAACGCTACAACTCTAAATTCATTAATAAATAAAGATTTAAACAATGAAAACATAGAGAATGAAAACCCTGAAAAGGAAAGCAAGCCAGAGGAAAAGAAAGATGAAGGATCTGAAGATGACGCAGCAGCGGGTCTCGGGTCTTTATTTGGATGAGGTGACAAAATGGAATATATATATGGAGCTTTACTGCTTCACTCAGCAGGAAAGGAAATAGATGAGGAGAACCTGAAAAAGGTCTTAACCGATGCAGGAGTAAGCGCAGATGATGCAAGGCTTAAATCATTGCTTGAAAGCATGAAAAACGTCAATATAGAGGACGTTTTAAAAAGCGCCGCAGCAGCACCTGTAGCAGCAGCACCAGCAAAGGAAGAGAAGAAGGAAGAGAAAAAGAAAGAAGAGAAGAAAGAAGAAAAGAAGGAAGACTCCGACGCAGATGCAATGGCCGGACTCAGCTCTCTTTTCGGATAAAATTATTTTTTTATTTTAGATTTTTATGGGTTTTTATAATATTTTATGGATTCTAATTAAATACGTCATTCCAGTGGCAATTCTCATATATTCTATAATCAAGTTTAATCCGTTTTTTATCATGGTAGCAGTGTTATGGCTTCTTGCAACACTTGTTGTTTCATTGATAAATTTCAGCATAAAAAGCAATTTTGTAAAAGGATAAACACCGGTATTATTCTACCAGCTTTAATTCCATGATTTTGTCATAAACTTCTTTTGCATGTTCTTTAGGACTTACTTTTGGGTATACAAAAACTATCTTGCCATCCTTTATTAAGTAAGTAACCCTCTTTGCCGTTGCCAGCCCCATTACCCCATATTTTTTTACTATATCCTTCTGCTTATCACTTACCAGGGTAAAATTCAGATTGAATTTATCCTGAAATTTTTTATGTGACTCGCTTGAATCAACGCTTACCCCCAGGACCTTTATCCCCTTATCCTTGAAAATATCCATGTTGTCACGGAAATTTTTCGCCTCCATGGTACATCCTGGAGTGTTATCCTTCGGGTAAAAATATAGCACAACCACATCATTCTTAAAATCAGAAAGCCTGACTTTATTCCCATCCTGATCTACAGCTTCAAAGTCCGGAGCTGTATCTCCTACATTTAACGTTTCCATAAGAATGCATATATAATTTATAGATAAGCATTTTGTTGTTTAAATCAATTCAATAACTGTATTTTCGTAATCCTATAGATCTTTCATTATCTTATCATTCAGGTGATGCAATATCCTCACTGCCTCACCCTTCCTGGTTGACATAATATTCTGGGCATCATCATTGGCCTCCCCTATTGCTATATACAGCCCATCACGGTTTTTAATGAATACCATATCATCCTTCTTTATTTCCGGATCCATCTCCAGGATACCAGGAGCAAAAAGGTTTGATCCATTCATCAGGTGTGGTACAGCCCCGTTATCAACTGTAACTGTATGTGTTCTGATCTTCAGGTAATTTATGAGGTACAGTGTTGGCATGCCATTGTAAAATATTGGTTTTCCACTGAAATAATAAATTTCATTTTTTTTGTTGCTGTCGACTTCAATATCCGCCATGGAGGTGCCGTCTATATTGAAATGCTGAAGCCTCTGCATAAAATTCTTGTAATCCTTCTTTGATAGTATATGCCTGGACATTATTAAATAATCCCCTTTAATTTTTTAAGCTGTTCATTGACATTCTGATTGTTTACCATGTCATCCATATACTCATATATTCTTTTTCCCAGAAGTATCTGGTTTTCAGAAAATATCCATTCCTCATCGTTACCTATGGCCCTTAGAAAGGCATAGTAAATTGATTTTTCTATATCATTGTGCATATTTTTTCTGCCGAACTTTATAGAATCAGCTTTGCCGTAGTTAAAATAGTAAGTTAGCAGGTCTATTAGATATTTTGAATTTTCAGACCACGGGTCCATAATTTTTGATGCCATTGATTTCTTGCTGCTTAGCAGCTTGGCATTTTCCATAACTTCCATTGGGTTGCCCTTCAATGATTTGATCTCAGCGTCGCTCAAATTGTACAGGAGTTTGACTATTTCTGTTTTGTACTGGGGAAACAGGTATTCAAGAATCTTCCTCTGGCTGGGGGAATCCAGCACAAAACCCCTTGACGATATCTTCTCTCCTATAAACGGCCTCAATTTTTCATCGAACTCAAGTTTTTCAAGGAATTCCTCAAGCGTGTAATGCTGTGATCCGATAACGTAATAATTGTTCTTTATGGCGTATGCGGTCTTATCCTTTCTTATCCGTGCCATGAGCTGTTTCGTTGTAAGCCTTTTCTGTATAAATTCATTGATTATTTCCTGGTTATCAGGTATAAAGTCCATGAAATCAGAGTTAATTACGAAGGGTATGTCAGGGAGAAGCATGTGCTTAAGCATTATATGGACTATATTGCCATCAAAATCTTCATAGACCTCAAATGCACCATCGTATATCTGGACATTAATTTTATTTCCAGAATTTCCGATAACTAGCCTGCCATCATTTACTGAATATGGGACATTTTCCTCCTTCAGCAAATCTTCAATGAAATTCATATCAATTTTATCCCTGCAGGTGGCTGTGAAATAATTCTTTGTTGAATAAACCCTGAGTTTCTTGAGCTTTACTACATTTGTAAATGCCAGGAGCCTGTATATGTCATTATCATAGTTCTGTATTCCTGCTATGATTATTTCATCTGCGTTGCCTCTCTTGCAATAATTCACTGATCCATAATTGGTTTTTATCATTCCCATGAGAGGGGCCTTTTCATTTTCCAGAATTTTATACGTTTCAGACACACCAGCAAGGAACTGGTCAGCCGAATTATGGTACTTCCCGAAATTACCGGAATCCTTCATTTTCTCAATTTTTTTGCTGTAACCCTTTATGGGGCACATGAAGCAACTATCTGTACACTGGGGAAGCAGAACCTCAGGATTATCAAAAAATTTTTTGATATTTTCGATGAATACCTTTTCAGATTCCTTTGAGTTAGATTTAATTATCATGCCTTATCGAGATTTCTTATTGCCTCTGCCTTTACTGTTACTGGTATAGGCACCATGGATTCTATTAGCTGTACTGTGACCTCTTCTTTCGCTGCATCTATGGCAGTTATTTTCGCCCTCTCGCCCTTGAATGGGCCTTCAACTATTTCAATGAGGGAACCCATCTCTAGACCGGTTACAGCCGGTTTAGGCGTCAGGTACTTCTCAATTTCAGAAATGTCTATGTCGCCTGTTACAAACCCCTTAAATCCTCTTATGGCTTTTGAAAGCACCTCAATTCTGTCTGCATGCATGGTTTCAATGAAGAAATATCCCTTAATTTCATATGGTGACATTATGGCCATAACCTCATTTTCTGCATTCTGGTTTCTGGCCTTTCTCTCCTCTCTGTCCCTTTCAGCATGATTTGAGAGGTCAATGGCTATGTCCAGTTCCTTTCCTATGGTGCATTTTGCTATTTTTATCACAGGTACCAGGACGGCTTTAAAATTCTTTTCATAACTGTTGATCCCGTCCTCGGATTTTATGCTCAGGTGCACATCAAGTTCATCACCCTCATATCCGCCAATGGGCGTATCTATTTCAAGTCCCAGATCCCTGCTCTTGTTTCCATCCAGTTCAAATTCATAATTTAGCTCCTTTTTTTCTTCGGATAAGCTGTACTCATCCCTGAGTTTCATTTTCCATTCTATGGAGGGATCCTTTAAATGCATAGAAGTAACTATATTTACGTCAAATTTTCGCTTTGATGGTTGAATATTTTTAACAGCAACGTTCATGGGGACTATTTTCTCCCTGTCATCTTTCTCATCCAGTTTCTTAATGCGTTTATCGCATGCTACTTTTATAACATCGGATATATCTGATGTTAACCAGTCATATTCCATCATTCATTCCACCTAAAATACTATCTGCATTATATAATATATAATAAACCCTATTAAACCAAGCAGAACAATACCAGATCCGGCTATAAGGACAACTTTAGTATATTCGTTGCCGTTTGGCTTCTTGGCCATTTTTAGAATACGGGCATATTTCCCCTTTCCTATACCCTGAAATTTACGTTCTATTTTTTCCTGCTGTTCCACCAGCCGGTCCTCGATACTTTTGTCCATTAATATAGATAAGATAAACATAAAATAAAATCTTTTCTAAATTATACTATCATTATGATAATCATATATTTGTGATATATATTTTTAATACTATGTTAAACGGTTATATTCATGCCATTATAAACTATTTTATTATGAACAACAGCGATGTAAGATATCATTAACAGAAATATCAAATCAAAATAAAACTAATTATAAAAAATAAAATTTGTAAGGCAAAGCTGCCTTTCACATGGAGGTGATCCATCCGCAGGTTCCCCTACGGATACCTTGTTACGACTTAACCCTCCTCACCGACATCAGATTTGATTTAACCCTCTCGAATTAAACCTCATCCAACACCAACTCGGATGGTTTGACGGGCGGTGTGTGCAAGGAGCAGGGGCATGTTCACCGCGGGTTGTTGACCCGCGATTACTACGGAATCCAGATTCATGAGGGCGAGTTACAGCCCTCAATCCTAACTATGGACGGGTTTCGCGATTAGCTTCCTCTTTCGAGGTTGCAACGTATTGTCCCGTTCTTTGTAATGCGCGTGTAGCCCGGGAAATTCGGGGCGTACTGACCTGCCGTCGACCACTCCTTCCTCCAGCTTAGCGCTGGCGGTTTCTCTAAAGTGCATGCATATTCCCATATACATTTGCAATTAAAGATGTGGGTCTCGCTCGTTATCACACTTAAGTGAACGCCCTACGGTACGAGCTGACGACGGCCATGCACCACCTCTCCTGCTATCGAGTAAGCTCGTCAGGTTGACTCTCATGCACAGGTCGTTCCCGGTGAGTTTTCCGGCGTTGAATCCAATTAAACCGCACATTCCTCCCGTTGCGGTGCTCCCCCGCCAATTCCTTTAAGTTTCAGTCTTGCGACCATACTTCCCAAGCGGCCCATTTAACACCTTCGCTCCGACACTGCCTTCCCTCAACGGAAAAGCAACATCAAATGGGCAATGTTTACAGCTAGGACTACCCGGGTATCTAATCCGGTTTGCTACCCTAGCCTTCGTTCCTTACCGTCAGATTCGTTCTAGTTAAACGCTTTCGCCACTGGTCGTCCTTCCAGGATTACAGGATTTTACCCCTACCCCGAAAGTACGTTTAACCTCACCCGATCTCAAGTCTTGCAGTCTCTTCAGACTTTCTGGAGTTAAGCTTCAGTATTTATCTGAAGATTTACAAAACCGGCTACGAACGCTTTAGGCTCAATAAAAGTGACCACCACTTGTGCTGCGGGTGTTACCGCGGCGGCTGGCACCCGTCTTACCCAGCACTTATTCCTCATGCTTTTTAGGAATGAGAAAAGTCTTGGCTATGCCAAGACACTCAAGCTCCCCGTGTCGCGCTTTCGCGCATTGCACAGTGTTCGCGCCTGCTGCGCCCCGTAGGGCCTGGACTTATGTCTCAGAGTCCATCTCCGGGCTACCCCTCCCAGGGCCCGTACCCGTCTGAGGCTAGGTGGTCCATTACACCACCTACTACCTGATAGGTCGCAGACTCATCCTTGAGCACCGTAGTTTTTATTGCCTAAACATTCCAGTTTTAAGCAATTATAAGGTATTACCCTCAGTTTCCCGAGGTTATCCCTTACTCAAGGTTAGATTGTCCACGTGTTACTGAGCAGTGTGCCGGCATCTTACGATACCTTGACTCGCATGGCTTAGTCGGAACTTGATAGCAGTGGCCGCCGGCAGGATCAACCGGAGTTAATCCTACCTCCACTCTTATTAATAAGAAATTAGCGGCTTTACCTTACATATCGGAACCCATCATACGATGAGAACTTCATCTGTCCCAATCCTGGAATATAGATTTCATAAAGGCACATTGTGCTTATCCATCTATTTGCTGTAGATTGGTGTTGTGTTGACTTATCTTAATTACTTAGGGATATTTAAGTATTTTCAATTCTTTAACTTATATAATATTTGAAATAATAATTATAGAATATATATTTTCATTCTTATAAACTGACTTTAATGCACTGATTTCATTCATTGTAAAGGCTTTCTAAAATAAATTTGCATCGAAATATATATCAACTCCAATTTTTTTAAGGTCATTGAGGAACTCTGGATAGCTTTTATTTATACTCTCACACTTCCCGAATTCCGTATCTGAACCCGCTATTACTCCAGCTATTATACTGCTCATGGTCATTCTATGGTCACTGTATTCCATATAATCCGGGAATAGGTTGCGGCCCTTTTTTATATAGATGCAGGAATCATTTACTGTTACCTTAGCACCAAAGCTCCTGCACATATTAACTATGCCCATGAACCGGTCAGATTCCTTTTCCCTCAGGCGCTGGTAGTTATAAATCTGTACGCCCTCCTCCGAAAATATCCCTATCACAGATATTACCGGTGCCATATCTGGGGATACTGCTGCGTCAACTATAATTCTGTTAATATGATCTGCCTTTCTTATTTCAATGCCCTGGCTTACTGGTTTTACACTTCCCGTTGCATTGTTAATTAGTTCCACTATATTCCTGTCTGGCTGTAATGACATATAATTAAGGTTTTTGATGATTATATTGCCAGTGAAAATTCCCAGTACTATAAAGTAAGAGGCAGATGAATAGTCTCCCTCAATATCTACAGTTTTTTCAGGGCATTTCTGGTTAATAATCTGGTATCTTCCATCATCTTCCTCAACTTTTACCCCAAAATTTGCAAGGCAGTTTTCAGTTATTTTTAAATAACCTCCTGACACTGTATTAAGCGCCCTGAAGGATCCACCACCCAAAATTGAATAATAAAATAGCATAGAGCTAACATACTGTGAACTCACGCTTCCATCGATTTCAACCGGGGTACTGGATGCCCCCCTCCCATCTACTGCGTAAAAGCCATCCTCTTTTTTATTGAACCTGGATCCAGCATCTGAAAGTGCACTGATTAAGGTATCAACCGGTCTTCTGGCCAGCGAGGGTTCCCCGGTTATGGATGTCTGGCAATTTCTGGCGCATAAAAGCCCAATAGAGAGCCTGTAGGATGTGCCAGACTCACCAACATACATGTTTTCAGGGCAGCGGAAGTCAGGCACTATACGCATATTTTTCCTGTCATACTCGATTACCGCATTGCATTTCTCGGCAATTTTCATTGATATAATCTCATCTTCAGAAAACGATACATTGTTCAGACGTACGGGCTTATTTGAAAATGCAGAATAAAGTACATATCTCTGGGTAAAACTCTTTGATGATGGTGCAAAGATTATCCCTCCAATATTCTCTCTCTTTATCCTTATATTCATGGCTCACTTATATGAATACCTCTGTTATTAAATCTACTTTTTATTATACTGTACCCATCGGAGAGAAGCAGTTTGCTGGCCCTGTCAATATGTTCCTCCGATTTATATAAACCGAAAATTGCTGGGCCCTTTCCGCTTCTCCCGGCCAGGAATGCACCAGTGGCAAGGATTGTTTTAACTGCTTTACTGTCATTTCCATCATCAAAGATTAAACCATTTAGCACCATTGTTTCATAAACCCTCCCTGCCTTTAAATTATCCTCAAGACGGTTATAGAAATTTATGTATGGTGAAAAATCCTTTTTTTTAAGATTGATACTTTCAACTGTATCTTTGCCGGTGCAGATCAGTACAAAATCCTCCTCCAGCTCATGCCTGCTCAGTAGCCTGAAATTCCCATTGTCTGTTAAGCAGTACCCACCGTAATATGACATTGCCAGATCATCCATGGCACCTGTTACAGATGTATTATTATAAATTGATGCCCTGGCAGCATTCCTTAGTATTTCGTTATCGGTAAAATTTATGGAATTCATTTTCAATAGGCCAAAAACCACTGAAATTGCAAGTGCACTGCTGCTTTTGAGACCCATGCCAGGTGGAATCTCGCTCCTGATGCTGATACTGTAATTTCCAGAAATTTTGTATATATTTCTTATATAATCTACCAGCTTCCCGATTTCAGTAGAAGGAAAAGAATCCTGATCGGTTGGTGTAATCTCAGTTTGCATAGGCAGCTTTAGTGCAGCTGCTGCCCCATGCCCGTTAACGAAGGCGGAAATTATTGAAATTCCACCATTGGCCTCCACTATCATGGGATGTTATCTTATAATATTATTTTATTTTTTCATAAAAAATATCCCTGAACTCCTCATATGTAACTGAAAATTCATATAACTTTTTCAGCGTTTCAATTCCCTGCCCGATAAACATATCCGCCCCGTTGACAGTTATCCCTCCTTTCAATTTTACAGCCTTCAAAAATGGGGTTTCCAGTGGATTATAGATAACATCTATTCCTGTAGCCCCTGCTGGAATCTTTTCAACAGGTATTGCCATTCTAGTATCTGGATACATTCCCAGGGGGGTACAGTTTATTATGATGTCGCATCCTTTTATGCTATCATATCCCGATGATATAATGCCGGGCATAATTTCCACACCGGGTTTTCTGGAAGCAATGGACACATCTGCATTGTGGTTAGCTTTCAATGCGTATGCCACGGTTCTTGCTGCACCACCGGAACCCATGATTACGATTTTTTTGCCATCAGGATCTATTCCGTTATTTTTGAGCAGCAGCAGGAAACCGTTATAATCACTGTTATATCCTGCAAGTTTGCCATTTATATTTTTGACAAGATTGGCCGATCCCGTTGCCGAAACTACCTCATCTTTAATGTCAACCAGTTCTGCAGCCATCTCCTTATACGGCGCAGTAACATTGAACCCCAGCACATTCTCCCTGGCGAATTCAAAAAATCCTTCGAGGTTTTCCCTGTGCAAATTTACGGCATAATATCTTGAGTTTATCCCGTGGTTTCTGAAAATTTTACTGTAAATATCCTGTCCGGCTGACTGCCCCACAGGAAATCCAATAAGGCAGGAAAATTTCATGTCCCATCCCTGTAAAGATTAATATATCTGCGTAATTGCTGGAACTCAATCTCCTCTATACTGGCACGGCCACTCTCATTAAGCATAACCATGTTCAGTTTTCCATGTTCAACTTTCTTGTCATTTTTCATATAACTGATCAATTTATCTGCCTCTATATCCCTGAAATTAATCAATGGTATGCCGTATCGTGTTACAGCGTCCTTGATCTCCTCATGCAACATGCTGGAATAACCGGACTTGTACGCTATATAACTTTCCAGAATCATGCCGTTTGCAACCGCAGTGCCATGGGATATGGTGTTTCCTGAGTATGATTCAAGGGCATGCCCAACCGAATGGCCGAAATTCAACAGGTAACGTATCTTCCTGGAATCGAGGAAATCTGCTGTAACCACGTCCAATTTTATTTCTGCACTTCTTTTTATTATGTACTGAAGGTTTTTTGAACAGTATATAGATTTAATATCATTTTCGGTGAAGTACTTGAAAAGATGGCTGTCCATAATCAGCGCCATTTTTATTGCTTCGGCTATTCCATCCCTGAGAAGTGCTGGATCAGAATTCAGAAGAAAATCAGTGTCACTGAATATAGCCTCTGGGTTGTAGAACGTACCTATGGCATTCTTGATATTCATAAAATTTATGGCATTCTTACCCCCAATAGAACTATCCACCTGGGCCAGGAGCGTGGTTGGGATTCCAAGATAATGGACACCTCTTTTGTACACCGATGCAGCGTAACCTGTGAGGTCTCCGAGAGTGCCTCCACCTATATAAGAAATTGAGGAATCACGTTCCACCTCCATTTTGATCAACTTCCTGAATACAGCATTCAGTGATGCCATGGACTTTGCCCTTTCCCCATCTTTCATAAATGATTTTGTGGAATTTATAGCCCTGATCTTCTTTGAATATATGCTCCTCAGGATAGAACTTACAAAACTAATATTGCCATTATATTTTTCCAGGGCCCTGTTTATTTCTATTTCAAGTCCGGACCCGATATATATTTTTACATTACTGCCATTTATGGTCCTTTCCAGCACTTCCATGCTTTATAATGTCAAGGTATTATATTTACCAATCGATTGAGGCCATGCTATGGATCTTTCAATATAAAAAAATATAACTACATTTAAATTATTACCATTCTATGCTTCTCTTTGACGATTACAGAAAGGATATACTGGAAGAAATCAAGAAAATGTACAGTGTATCGGAAAATGACATGGATATAAACGGGGACTACGGTGATTTTACACTGAAGATTTTTAAATTCCAGGATAGGAAAGAGGAGGTATACAGTAAAATCAAGGCGGCATTGAATAAGGATTATATTGAAAAAATAGAGCTTCAGGGGAATTATATCAACTTCTTTATCAAGGCGTGTAAAATGCTCAACGCTGTGGAGAATTCCATTGAAACCTTCGGAATGTATCCTAACATATTTCAGGATACATCCAAGGCACTGATCGAGCATACAAGCTCAAATCCTACCGGGCCAATCCACGTAGGCAGAATAAGGAATTCAATAATCGGCGATTCCATATACAGGATAATAAACCGTTTCGGGACAAGGTCATGCACACAGTATTTTGTTAACGATTCCGGCAAGCAGGTCATCTCCCTGTACCTGGGTCATGTAAAGTATCATGATGGAGAGCCAATGACTGTAGAAAACCTCCTTGATGGTTACCAGAAGATATATTCGAACATGGAAAAGGATCCAAACATCAAAAAGGAAATACAGGAGCTGGATGAAAGATATGAAAGGGGGGATCGTGAATTAATAAGCAGCATACAGAAAACTGCAGCCATAGTCCTGGAATCAATAACAGCAACCCTGGAGAAACTGGGGATACACATATCCACATATGTGTGGGAATCTAATTTTATACTTTACGGGGACGTGTCCTCGCTGATAAACCGCCTTTCCGATGAACTAAAGCTGGAGGGAAATGCAAAATACCTTGAGATAGGGGACAAAAAAATATTTGTGACAAGGCAGGACGGGACATCCCTCTATTTTGCCAGGGACCTCGTATACCATATGTTCAAATCAGAAAATTTTGACTGGATTATAGACGTGCTGGGGGAAGACCACAAGGACCACGCAAAAAACCTTGACTATGTGCTTCATAATTACCTTGATTTTCCATCTAAAATAGATTACCTGTTTTATGGATTTGTATCCCTTGACACCGGAAAGATGTCAACAAGAAAGGGGAATATAATCACGGTAAATGACCTCTACGAAAAAACCATAGAAGAATCGGAAAAAATAATAAGGGAAAAAAGGCCAGATTATTCTCAGGAAACCATAGGCCAGATCAGCAGGGCTGTAGCATCCTCATCCATAAGGTTCAATATAGTGAAAATAAATGCTAACAAGCCGCTTACATTCAGGTGGTCTGAAGCGCTAAACTTCGAGGGGGATTCGGCACCGTATATAATGTATGCATATGCCCGTGCATGCAGCGTGCTTTCCAAGGCCGGAAACTCTACGGGTAGCAGCAAAGAATACAATGAATACGAAAAAAACCTTATAAAAGCCATGTATCTATATCCATATTATCTTCAGAATTCAGTGGATTTTTTACGGGCGGATATCATAGCCGGTTACATGCTTTACCTTGTAAAATCTTTCAATGAATTCTATCTTAACTGCCCGGTTATAGGAAATGAGGAGGAACAGAAAAGAATAGGCATACTGAAGGCATTTAAGCGCATTATGGAGGATTCCTCTGAACTTCTGGGAATCCAGCTTCTCGAAAAAATTTAAAGATTCTATTCCTGGATTAACCAATAAGCTTATTTAATTATGAATTATCCATTTTTATGACAAAAACTAAGATAGTAGCCACAATCGGCCCTGCCAGTTTTAACGAATCAACAATCATAAAAATGGCGGACAAGGGGCTTTCAACAGTAAGGATCAATACCGCACACATAGATCCGGGTTATATAACTGATGTCAGCAAAATGATATATAAAATTAATTCAGAGCATAACAGGAAACTTGGGGTAATGGTAGATTTAAAGGGCCCTGAACTGAGAACTGGAAAATTCCCCGGCGGGACACTGAATATAGATGCCGGAAAAATATATACAATCTCAGATGTAGGCCCTGTAAAATCAGATATTTCAATAAACTATAAAATTTCCAGCTATCTTGATAAGGATACAGTTATAGCTATTAACGATGGCCGTGTAAGGTTCAATGTAGTTTCCCTGGATAATGGCATAATAAAGGCAAAGTCAATGGATAATGGCGTGATACATGACAGGTCCCGGGTAAACATACCAGGGAAATATATAGAACTGGGGGTACTCACAGACCGGGATAAATTATTCATCGAGGAAGGCCTTAAAAATAATGTTAATTTTTATGCTTTATCATTTGTCCAGTCCCGTGAGAATGTATACGAACTTCAGGATTATATTTTCGACAAAAAGGGGCAGGGTGATATAATCAGCAAAATAGAAACAAAAAGCGGATATGATAGTATAGAATCCATTGTAAAAGTTTCAGATTTTATTATGGTTGCCAGGGGAGACCTGGGTGTGGAGTTACCATTGAAGGAGGTTGCAATGGCACAGAAAAGGATAATAAACATATCACATAAATACGCTGTGCCCACCATAGTTGCTACACAGATGCTTGAGTCAATGGTAAACTCCGACTCACCCACCAGGGCAGAGGTCTCAGATGTTACCAATGCTATCCTGGACGATACAGACGCACTTATGCTCTCGGAGGAAACAGCCATGGGAAAATACCCTGTTGAAGCTGTAACATATCTCTACGAAATTTCAAAATACGTTGAATCGCAGTTCATGTCATTTCCAGAGCCGGAAAATTTCATGGTTGACCCCATAGCCTTTTCAGTGGCAAAGGGTGTTAAAATAATGTCAAGCACCATTGATGTGAATTCTATTATAGCACTTACAATATCGGGCCATACAGCAAAGATCATATCTGCCATAAGGCCTGTGAATGATATATATGCAGTTGTACAGTCTGAATGGCTTGCAAGGTCCCTGAACCTGATGAAGGGTGTAATTCCGGTAGTGCTTCCCAGAGAATATGCACAGTCAGAAAATATATATGAAATAATCTCAAAAATATCCCCGCTGGCAAATTTAAAGCCCGGCGAGAAAACCATTGTTGTTTCCGGATCTCCATCATTTTACCTTGGAGGTACTAATAATATAAGGGTACTCTCCATCGGAACCTTCATTGGCCGTGGGTATCCCGCAGGAAAGAGCATTACTGGAAAGATAGACATTGATCGTTCTGGCCAGGGCAATATAATTATTCTCGATAGATATGATAGCAGTATTGACTTTTCAAAGTACGACGCGGCTATAATAAAATCTGATGTTACAAACAGAATCATAGATACATTCATGCAGGCAGGGAAAACACTTGTTTACAATACAGAACTGGTATCTGAAATAAAAACCGGATCAACAATAAGCATCGATGCGGACACAGGAATAATTACATGTATATAAATGAGGTAACATTATATTAAATTATATATAAAAAATTAAATAAATTTATCTCCTATAAAATTTTTAAAGGTTATCAAACACGCTGTTGTTTATGGTGTTTATAAACAATGGTTTTCTTGAATAATCCACGTAGACATTCTTCAATTTGAGATATTCCCCAATTCCGTATTTGCTACCCTCTCCTGCCTGGCCAGTCATCCTGAATCCAGTATGGTATCCCTGGGATGCCTCAGGGCCGGGCATGTTTATGTATAGTTCACCGAACCTTACTTTCTCCGAGGCTTCAAGCATCAATTCCGGGCTCTCCGTAAATAGATATGAGGCAAGCCCGAACCTAGAGTCATTGGCCTTCTCGTAAAGTTCATCCATCGTGGAAACCTTCTGTGTACCTATTATTGGCCCGAAGATTTCATTCTGGAACAGGTTAGATTTCTGGTCAACGTTATCGATAATTGTGGGCTCGAAGAAGTAGCCACTCCCGAATTTTCCCTGAAGTACTGGCGGTGCACCGCCCGTGAGTATTTTATAGCCGGAATTCTTAGCCTCCTGAACAGTTTTCTCCATATCAGATAGGGCACCTTTATTTATCAGAGGCCCGACATCGGATGTTTCCGGGTTGCCTACTGAAAGCTTTTTTGTTACCTTAATGAATTTGGACATAAAGTTATCGTATATGTCCTCATGTATGTAAAGCCTCTCAGCTGCTATGCATGATTGCCCGACGTTCAGATACTTCGCCCATACAAGGCTTTTCAGTGCCTTCATTATATCTGCATCCTTCCATACCATGAAAGGTGCTTTCCCTCCAAGTTCCAGAATCAATTTCGCCATGTTGGACGATGCATTTTGCATTATTCTCTGACCCGTTGAAGTAGACCCTGTCATAGTAACAAGTGCCACCTTCTTATGGTTTACTATGTAATCACCTATTTCTGATCCCTTCCCGGTTATAAAGTTCAATACGCCTTTTGGAATTCCAGCCTCTATAAATTTCTTTACCAGCCATTCGGCGGTTAATGGCGTATCAGAGCTGGGCTTCAAAATTACGGTATTTCCTGTAAGCAATGCCGGTGCAAGTTTTCTGACCACCATTGCAGCCGGGAAATTCCAGGGTGTTATGGCAACAACAATTCCATATGGAACCTTGTACTGGAATATTTTCCTGTCAGGGGTTGTTCCCTCAACTATGTCCCCTGTAAGTTTTCTCTCGAATTCAGCATAGTACTGTATCTGGTCAAGGACACCATCCACCTCATCAGCAGCCTCCCTTTTTATCTTCCCGACCTCCAGTGTTAAAAGGTTTTCCAGGTCACCCCTGCTTCTGGCTATAAGGTCAGCGGCACGGTAAAGTATTTTTGCCCTATCAGGGCTTCCCATTTCAGACCAGGATTTAAATGCCTCCTCAGAGGAATCCATTGCTGCATCAACATCTGATTTAGTTGCAGCGGGGAATGTATCTATAACCTCTCCTGTGCTGGGATTATATTTATTAAGAACTGCCTGGTTTGATGAATCCTTCCATATTCCATCAATATATATTTTCATAAAAATAACATTCCAATTTAATATAAATGTGTTTAGATTGGGATACTATGAAAGCATTTTATAATTCGCCGTGGTGGCACTATGGATGGATAATTTTTGGCATATAGATATTTATGATCAAAAAGATATCTTCAGTATAAGGTTGATTAAATACCACATTTCTTGGAATATCTAAAGCTACTGGCACGCAAACACATGATTTCAATAAATATAAATAGAAATAAATAATTCCATACAGTAAATTATCGGTGATTATTGATGAATGATGGTGATTTCATAGAACTGAGCTTTGAAATGAGAGCAGGGCAGGACAAAAAATTAATCTCAACTAGCAAGGAAGATCTGGCAAAAAAGGAAGATATATTCGATGACAAAAAGAAGTATAAAAATGCTGTTATTGTTATAGGAACTGAGGGACTATTCAAGGAAATTAATGACTCATTTAAACAGGCGGAAATCGGCAAGGAGTATGAGGTTACTGTACCGGCCAAGGACGCATACGGAATGAGGGACAATAAAAATATCAAAGTAGTTCCCATGAGAGAATTCCAGAGGAATAAAATAAATCCTGAAATTGGAAAGGAGGTAAATATCAACAATAAAGTCGGAAAAATTATATCAGTAACTCCTGGAAGGGTTCTTATAGACTATAACCACGAACTGGCAGGAAAAGACCTCTATTATAAATACCAGGTTGTAAAGGTTATCGATGATGTGAAGGAGAAGGTAAATGCCATAATAGATATGGATTATACAGATTCCGAGGAGTTCACCGTTGATATTAACAACGATCTAATCAGTATACAGATTCCGGAAAATGCCAAATTTGATGTTAACTGGATAGATTCAAAGTTCAAGATAGCCAACGATATCAGAAAATACATACCCGACAAGGATGTGGAAATTAAAGAACTGTACAAGAGAGAAGAAAAGAAGGAAGAGGCTGCTGAGGAACCAAAACCTGAGCAGACAAATGAAGAAAGCACTGACAAACCAAAAGACAACGTAAAAGAAAGTCAGTAAATGTTGGAACTTGATAAGTTTATTTCCGTGGTGCTTGTAGAGCCTAAATACCAGGGCAATATAGGTGCAGTGGCCAGGTCAATGGCCAACAGCGGGATAAGTGATCTAAGGATTGTAAAAACCCACGTTGAAACCGAGGCACTATACAGATCCATGCATGGCAGGTATATCCTGGAAAATGCAAAAATTTTTGATACTTTAAGCGAGGCAGTAAAAGATTTTGATATTATTGCAGGCACATCAGATATATCAAAGTCCGGGGAAAAGTTTAGGAGGGTGCCAACAGGGCCGGAGGAATTCTGGACCCATAATGGGCTTACCGGGCAGAAGGTAGCACTGGTATTTGGAAGGGAAGACAATGGGTTAAACTATGAAGAATTGGGGCTCTGCAACTTCTTCATAAAAATCATAGGCAGCCCCGAATATCCAGTATACAATCTTTCACACGCAGTTGCAATAATTCTCTACGAAATGATAAAATACAACTATTCTGGAAATGCAACTATAACACACGATATAATTGGCAGGGAAAAAATGGATGTCCTGATGGGGAGAATGGGGGAGTTGCTTTCCAGAATTGATTACACCGGGGCAGAAAGTGAAATACTCATGAACATGCTTGGGAGAATAGTTGCAAGATCTAATATTACAGAATCAGAATTCTTTAAAATTATGGGCATACTGAGGCAGACCATTAACAGGCTCAAATAAAAAATCGGCAAACTTTATGATTATATATAGCATATAGTCATGATAAAGATGATTTCTGTCCACAGAAGAGTAGACGAAATACCGGTCAGCCCATTTCTGCTGAAAATTACATTTCTTTCTTCCATGGGAATTTTTATGGATGGCTATGTCCTCTCAATATACTCAATCGCGATACTTTATATGAGGGATTATTTTCATCTCTTTTCAGGTACTCCGTTTTATGTATATTACATAGCCCTGATGGGGTCATCTCTTTTTATAGGGATGTTTTTCGGGAGTATAATCCTGGGTAATCTTTCAGATAAATATGGGAGGAAAAAAATATATGAATATGATTTAATAATAACCATGGTATTTCTGATACTCACCGCTATTTCCACAAATATTTTGGAATTTATCATCTTCGAGGTCCTGGCTGGCGTTGGGATTGGTGCTGACTATCCTATAAGTTCCTCAATCCAGGCAGAATTTTCACCAAAAAACAAAAGGGGCAAATTCCTCGTATTCAATATATTTTCATGGACAATAGGCGGTGTAGTCCTACTGCTTGTCGCCATACCAGTAATATTGTATCTTCCTGTAACATTTAACTGGAGAGTACTTTACCTGACAGGTGCAGTAATTCCCTTTTTTGTCATACTATCCAGGAGGAACCTTCCGGAGAGTCCTTTCTGGCTTACAGGAAAGGGCAGGGATTCTGAGGCGCTGGAATCGTCAAACTATCTGGGCAAATCTGCTGGTGTGGAGGTAAATGAACTGCCATCGGTGGAAAAAGGCAATTCCAGGGTAAGAGATTTATTTTCAAAAAAGTATCTTTACTATACCATATTCGTTTCAGTGGCCTGGTTTTCCTATGATGTTTCCAGTTACGGTGTATGGGAATACACTCCTTCTGCATTCGCCTACAGCAACTCAAACATAATTATGGTTGTGCTGGCAACGCTCCTTGAGGAACTTCCAGTATTCATAGGATTTCTTATCTGTATGTACTACGTTGAGAAGACTGGAAGAAAAAGTCTTGAACTCATAGGTTTCGGAGGGGCTGCACTATCCCTGGCCATATTTGCCATGGTTTCAAATTTCATCGCACTGGGAATTCTTCTCACATTCTTTTCATTTGCCACCATGCATCTTTTCCACAACATGGGCCCAACAAACCTTACATATGATTATCCTGTTGAGATTTTTCCAACCAGAATTAGGGGGACTGCCATGGGATTTGCCACATCTGTATCCAGAATAGGCGCCATAGTGGGAACCATAGCATTTCCACTGATTCTTTTCACGTTGCCATTTACTTATGTTCTGATATTCTTAGTAGTGTTTGAAATAATCGGGTTTTCTATAACATATAAACTGGCACCCGAGCCAAGGAACAGGGCGCTGACATAGAAAAGTCAGGAACTAATTGGAAATATGTCCTGGTTAATATATCAATTCCTGACCAATATAATTTGTTAATGAAAATATATATTTAAAATAATATATACAATTGCAACTGCCAGAACTTAGACAGCTGTTGCAATCCATTTTTTATGTTAATGGCTGGGAATCGTTTAGGCTTTACCGACTATTTATTATCCATATAGCCTTCACAGGTCTTTTATAAATAGATTTATTAATTAATTATCAATACACTAATATGTCGGTCAAAGTAGAGAGAAAGACAAGCGTCTATCTAATAGACGTTATAAATAGCCTGCTTGAAAGATCGAGGGAAAACCAGAGCGTATTCTGGCGCGATATCGCCTCTCGATTGAATTCTTCAAGAAACCATTATGCAAACGTGAACCTGGGGAAACTTGACAGGTTTGTTTCTGAAGGAGAAACAGTGGTAATAGCGGGTAATTTATTATCATCAGGGATTCTGCATAAAAAAATAAGGATAGCTGCACTAAAAGCCAGTGAAAAAGCTAAACTTAAGCTTGCAGAATCAGGCAGCGAGTTTATAGAGTTAACGGAACTTGCAAAGGAAAATCCCAGGGGAACCGATTTAAAAATTATAAAGTGATGAAAATGATATATATAGACGGGGATAATCATATTTATGGAAGGCTTTCAGCATATGTTGCCAAACAGCTTCTCTCCGGGGAAGAGGTTGTTATCGTAAATGCGTCGAAAATTGCCATTACCGGAAGCAGAAAATTCATCCTTGACAAATTCAACCATAGACGAAACATAGGCAGTGTTAGAAAAGGTCCATACTATCCAAGAACTCCTGATCAGATAATGAGGAGATCTATAGGAGAAATGCTGCCAATAAAGAAAACAAAGGGTCTGGAGGCACTTAAAAGATGCAAGGTATACAGTGGGATACCTGGATCTTTGAAGGATGTGGAATTTATCAAGATCGATAAGGCTATGAATATAAATGCAACAGGTTTCATAACATTAGGAGATATTTCGAAAATACTGGGTGAGAACCAATGAGCGATGAGATACTTACAATAGGGAAGAGAAAAACTGCCATTGCAAGGGCAGTAACCCGCAAGGGCACTGGCAGGGTCCTGATTAATGGCAGGCCGGTGGAACTGTATCCAATAGACCTTCTGAGGAATAAACTCATGGAGCCTCTGAAGATACTTGGAGACCGGGCAAATGAAATAGACATTGAAATAAAGGTCGAGGGTGGCGGCAATACAGGTCAGACCGATGCTGCCAGAACCGCCATGGCTAAGGGGATAGTGAAATACTTCTCTGACGACCATGAACTGGAAAACACCATAAGGACATATGACAGGACCATGCTGGTAAATGATATAAGAAGAAAAATGCCGAAGAAACCTATGGGTTCAGGAGCACGTGCCAAGAGGCAGAAATCCTACAGGTGATATCATGATAATACCGGTAAGATGTTTCAGCTGTGGAAAGGTGGTAGGATCCGATTACGTTAGATTCGTAGAGGAATCAAAGAAGATCAGGAAAGATACCGGGCACGATCCAACAGGCGAGGAAAAATCTAAAATTCTGGATAACCTCGGTGTTGAGAGATACTGCTGCAGGAGAATGATCCTTTCAAACGCGGACCTTCTTGGGGAAGTAATCTCATACTCATAAACTCTAAAAAATATATTTATTGAGCATGGATAAATTTTATTAAACCATGCATATTGAAAATTTTATATCCTATCTTGGTATTCATAAAAAAAAGGGACCGTGGGGTAGCTTGGTATCCTACCAGCTTGGGGTGTTGGTGACTCCGATTCAAATTCGGACGGTCCCATTTATTTGGAATTCCTTGGACTTGGTTTCTATTGCTATAAACATATGCCATAAATAACGATATTCCAGATTTTATAAGATTGCTTACTATTCCCGAATGAATTATTGAAGCAATGGATGGATGACCTCCTCCCATCGCCAACACGAAGGGCTTCCCGCTTAAGAGTTAAATATTGTTAATAAGACTGATAGCATAAAAAAAGCAATAATTTCTAACTTCGCGGCATCTTTTTTGTTTTACAGTAAATTGATCTCCAAAGATAAATAAAAAAATACATTATAAAAATTTATTGGGCTATGGTTTCCACCTGCTCCCTTGAGCTTCTTGGCCCAAATGCCCATATATCAACGACAACTATGGCTATGAATACCCATATTATACCGAAGCTTGCAAGAACTCCATGTGGCAGGAATATGTCAACTATAAGCAGTGTAAGTATTGCAGTGGATACCCTGCTTACTGCATAAACTGTTCCTGCTGCTGTGGGTCTTATTCTGGTAGGGAATATTTCAGCCTGGTATGCATGGAAGAAGTTCGAGAAGTTCCACAGTATGAACGTTGTTATAAACCCAAATATTACTATTAGATATACATTGTTCACAACAGCGAATGCCGTTCCAAATATTCCTGCAAGTACTGCTGTGCCTATTATCCCCCATTTTCTTTCTACCTTGTCTATTATGAACAGATTGAAAACTGAACCGAAGAAGAAGCCAGCATATATCAAAAACGTGAATTCCAGTGTTTTTGGAAGATCAAATCCCTTTTCAATAAGGAATAAAGGTGATAGGGCGGTGAATCCGTAGAATATCCCTGACTGGAAGAACTGGAATATAAGCATCATTATTGTCCTCTTTCTGACATCAGGCTTGAATATATCCTCGTATTTGCTTTTGTTTTCCTCTATTGGTGTATTATGCTCTAGGGGAGGCAGCTCTTTCAGGTTCTTTGCCTTCATGGTCCTCTGCTCCCAGTCGGTAGTTATTGTATCTGCCTTTTTATAATCTCCGTGCACTTCAAGCCATCTGGGCGATTCCTTTAACCTTGTCCTGACAGCCCATATGCCGAATCCGACTACTGCCATGAACCAGAAAAGTATTCTCCAGGAATAATACACGGGAGCGACCTTCTGCATTGCAAAGGTCAGGACTGCTATTACAAATCCTGCGGTTACAGCTATAGTATAAACCCAGGCCAGCCTGTTCCCCCTAACCTTTCCTGGCATCATTTCTGTGGTGAATGAATCCACCAGTGGGAATTCCCCTCCCACACCTATACCTCCTATGAATACAAATATAGCTATCAGAATAGGAATAGACATAAAACCTGCAATCAGCATTCCCACTGAGAATACTAATAAATTATACAGGAACACAAATTTCCTGCCACGCCTATCTGCTAGCCATCCGAAAAAAGCACTTCCAAAAAATTCACCCAGAAAGAAAGCTGTTGTTATTATTGTGGCACCGAGGCTGTCTGATATCCCAAGCACGGATACAACAAGTGCTAGTATGGCACCATTGCCCAGAAGCATCAGTGTCTCAGCCCACTCGCCGCCTGCAACCATGAGGAGGAAATCCCTCTGCACCGAACTGAATGGAAGGCGTTCTAACCTATCCGAAACACTACCCTTATAAGGTTTATTTTGCATAAAAATGCATCATATATGTATATATAAAGTAGTATTATAATATGTTAGAGTTTTTCATTATATAACCATTTCTTTCCTAAACGCCATTATCTGATCTTCGGTGTAACCTGCTTCCAATAAAACCGATTCTGTATCCCTTCCCAGATCAGGAGCCACATGCCTTCTGGATCCGGCAAATGGCATTCCAGGAATTTTATAATCCTTATCAAGATATGCCGTGTCCATGAGATATCTCCCTGCATGAGTATCATGAAGCAGATCCCACGGGCGGTTCAGAACCCCGTAACTGATATTATAGGTATTAAGCCTTGCCTTTATGGTATTATAATCTAAAGAAATCAATACTTTTTGAATTTCAGGAATAAGTGTGTCCCTATGTGTATACCTAGCCGTATTGGTTTCCATGTCCGGGTTGTCAATGAAATTTTTCATTTCAAAAGCCTGACAGAAATCTTTCCACTGGGCATCAGTTGCAACCGCAATGAAAATTTTTTTATTGTCCGCTGATAAAAAGTAATCATAGACACCCCAGGCAAAATTTTTTTCATTGATCGGTGGCAAATCTTTATTTTCGATCTGGTATGTGGCAATATGCTGACCTGCAAGGAACATTGCGGTCTCAAATAGCCCTATTTCTATAAAGCCAGATTTGTTTTCAGAGATAAACTGAAGTATTCTGGAAACCCCTATGATGGCAGCAGCCATGTCAACAACGGAAGCTCCCATTCTCATAGGTTTTCCATTCATGCCGGTCATATACGCAAGCCCAGACTCTATCTCTATTGGGTAATCCAGGGATTTTCTCCCGTGGTACGGTCCCTGCATGTATCCTTTTAACGATAAATAAATTATATCTGGATTGATTTTTTTGCACTCATCAAAGGAAAACCCAAGCCTATCCATGGTACCGGGGGCCATATTTTCAATAATTATATGGGAAGTTCTTATGAGTTTTCTCAGAATATCCTTTCCTTGTTCTTTTCCTATATCCAGTGATACGCTCTTCTTGTCCCTGTTGTAGTACAGAAAGGTGCCGGAACTTGTACCATTTAGGTTCCTGGATACGTCCCCGGTTCCCGGTTTCTCTATCTTGATTATTTCATAACCCATATCTGCCAGTACAAGTCCTGCAGTGGGCCCTGCAACTATCTGCCCTATCTCTAATACCCGTTTCATGCAATTTCACCTGCAATTTTGATTATATCATTTACGGTAAGCACCTCGCCCCTACGGGCAGATTCATCCTTAACCAGAGACACAATGCGATCCAGATTTCTAACATCATAATTAATTCCATTTTTATTCAGTATTTCCATAATCATTTTTTTTCCTGTGTAAACATTAACTGAATAATTTTTTTCCTCAAAAACAGAACTATAGGCAACATGAGTTCCTGCTGTCTGTATTACAGAATTATTTCCATACAGTGGCATATTGTCAGAAAAGAATTTTGAGCCTATTTTTTTCATTATTAAACCGTACATATAATTGTATGCAATTTTCAACCTATCCAGATTTATCCCCTTCTCAATGCCGTTTCTGACAAGATAGTCTGAAATGGTCATGCTATCAGCTATTCCATTCCTCTCACCTGTCCCGAAGATCGTGGTATCAACATAATCAGAACCTGCTGTGATAGCAGATACAGTATTGGCAACAGCCATCCCATGATCATTGTGGCAGTGTGCTTCAATTTTTATTTTTGTTCCGTTTTTGACAGATTTGATGACGCTCCATATTTTGCCGGGGTCCAGCATTCCTCTTGTATCAGGCAACTGGATAACATCAACTCCAGCATCTTCCATTTTTTTACAGAATTTTACAATTTCATTCACATTAAACATATCAATGTCCACGAATCCAATTTCAACCGATCTCCCCTTTGAGCACGCATATTTTATATTATCTACAATGGGATCCATGTTATCAATCTTGAAGGGCAGATGCAGGGATATGCTTGCACCAGTTTCATAGATAATATCTATATCCTGCTTCAATGTCCTCCCCAGTGCGAAAGTCTCTGTAAAATAGCCTTTATTTACTATACTGCGTGTAACATCAAATTCAGACCTGTGTGCCGGAGGATAGGAAACAAGTGCCCTTTTTATGCCTGATTCTGAAATCAATCGCGCCAGCTCAATTTTTTCTGAAGTTGAAAATGAAAACCCCGGTGTTTGCATACCTTCCCGCAAAGTATCATCTGTAATCATAAAATACAATTATTAAGCCATATATAATGGCATAATATAATATGTTAAATTTTTCAGCAAATGCACATAGATTCGGCAATAGATATAGTGGTATTACATTAAATTTATATATATGCAAATGCTAGCTTACCATGTATTTCCTGACCCTGCATGTAGACGGCGATTGCAGCCTTTCCAAATCTACAGACAACAACCAGTCAAAAATAATAATATCAAACATTTATAATATATACAATGACCAGAATTCCCTGATAGCATATTCTATAGGGAGCACCATAATGGATAACCATAGCATGGATTTCAGGGAAATACACTTTCTCAAAGGTAAGCACGTCAATATGTTTACAGGCACAAAAACAGGGCACAGTATAATGAAGTCCATATTTGAAACAGGTGGGGTTCCCATGTATCCATTTATTGCCATGAATGGCGGTGAGAGCTATTTTATCATTCATACGAACCGTGAATCTATGATGAATAATATACATAGCATAGAAAAATATAACCGGTTAAAATTTTATGATTATATTAAAATTGATTCAGGCGATGGGATAATGGACATATCAAGGCGGCTGAACAGAGAAATTAACTTTTTTGACCTGACTGAAACTGAAAAAAAAGTTATACATGAAGCCCTGAATGCCGGTTATCTTGACTGGCCCAGATCAATTAGCCTGGATGAACTGGCAGAGAAGTTCGCTATCTCAAAGCCAACAGTTTTATTCCATATAAGGAATGCAGAAAGGAAAATTTTATCATGCTTCATTTCAAAATAAACGTTATCCCTTTTTACGGCCGAATCTTCCATGCATATAACCTCTTAGCCCGTAAAAATTTCTAACCATATAAACCGGTGAAAATAATTCTTTTGCCGTTAGGTGATGCTTGAAATCTATTTTATTGCTGTACTTCTCCTTAAGCTGCCAGCGGCCATATCCGTTCCAGTATGCCTGCTTTCTGAAATCCCTGAAGGTTTCCCTGGTTTTGGTGTACACTATGCAATTTTTGCATACAGCATGCCTTGCGCCCTGGCTGATAGCCCTTATATTCAGGTCTATGTCCTCGGCAGTAACAAAATGGCTATCAAATCCCCCTATTTTATTGAATAAATCCCTGGAATACATTAGATTTGATGATGGCATGGTAACATCAAATCCTTTATAAAATAGCTTAAATCTTTCCATGGAGTAGTTCATATTCCCGGTGTTTCTTGTAATGCCTGCCACGACATCATAATATCCAGTGTATGCCCTCAGGTTCCTGATCCAGTTTTCCCCGGCAATAGCATCTCCATCAATAAACGCTACGTAATTGTATTTTGATTTTGAAACGCCGTAATTCCTTCCTGCTCCCCTTGTTGTCCTTTCCCGGTAATATTTGATAAAATCATATTTCGCCGAATATTCATTCATAATATCCTGAGTTTTATCAAAGCTCATAGAGTCAACTACTATGACCTCGAAGGGTTGCTCCTGTGGTATCAGGGATACCATTAAATCCCTAATATTTTTCTCCTCGTTGAGAACGGTGACAACTATTGAAATGCCTTCCATTTAACTTTTACCAGTCCATTCTCTGGGTTTCCCTTTCCTTTTTTGTATTCTTTTTATACTCCTTGTAATGGGCCTTGCATAAATGTACCTTGGTTTTTTCCTCTTTCAGTGAGAATACCTTCCCGGCCAGGTCTGCCGGGACCGTTTGAAAACTTTTTTCATTGCATCCAGTAACATCGCATATTTTTTCCATATAATGACAATATAATATGTGTTTATAATTTTTTACCTTTTGAAATATATGCACAGATACCATGGCTATTCAACATTCTGGCAAAAGAAGGTGAAATATATATTACATCATTTTTGTGCAGATAGTAATCCCCCTCTGGCTGTGCTATTGGGGGCTGGTCCTTTAAAATTCGCACAGGAATTAGATCTTCTGTGGCCTCATTATTCTCAATCTCTGGCTCAGGTATTTTTCTGGTAGGTTCCTCTATTTCCTCCTGCAAAGTTTCCTCCTCTTTTTGCTCTTCTACATGCCTGGTTGCACCGATGAAATCGTTGTAATAATTTTTCATCTGTTCATTTAGTTCCCTCATTATCCCTTTTTCTTCAGGGCTCATATTGTACAGGAATTCCTCTATATCATCGTATACAGAATACTTTGCAATTTTTTCGAATCTGACCTGGAAAAATGCCTTGAAATTTTTTCTAGCATCGTCCAGAAGTTTTGTTATTTCCATATATTCTGTTATGTCTGTGGATACTACCATTTCTTTTTCTGCATTCAGCTCAACAAATAATGAATATATATTTTTATAGAAATTCGGCTCTATTTTATTCAGCTTTCTGGATTTTCTCTCAGAAAACAGCATGGATTTTATATCCTCCAGGAGCTTGTCATATTTGCTAACATCAATCATTATGATTGCGAATATCATAGCCATTTAAATAGTTATCAGTGTGTGCTGTATCTGGCTGTGAACGTTTAAAATACTGTGTTTCTTCATGCAATAGCCACATTCACAGGTTAAAAAATTCCTTTCTGTAAAATCTGTATGGTATTTCCTCAAATATCCTGTGGAATACCTCAATATAATTTTCACATGAATTTTTAATCATTTCGCACCTCTTGGGGACAGAATATACTGGTATAACCTTTCCCGGCTTTTCTTTCTGGTCAGTATAATCAGTTTCAAGCAGAAAATCCTTTCCGGATTCAAGTGCAGCCCGTACATTATTCCTGGATGCAACCAGTGATTTGAGGATATGCCCGGGATACTCAAGGTCCACGGAATTTGCATGGTGTTTCATAACCCTGTCAGTGCGGTAATGCCTTTTAATTATGTTTTCAATTTTTGCATAGCCATCTGAAGACATATCCTCTGTATGAAGTATCAATGGTATGTCGTAATCATTGCAAACATCCAGTGCATATTCAAGAATTTTGCCAGAATCACCATACACATCCCCGTCCACGGGGAAATGTGGAAATCCAATTTCTCCCATGGCATCCGCCATGCCATCCCTGATCAACTCCGCCGCCATATCAATCCCAGCCTTCATAGAAGCCACAGGGTCATCTCCTGAGGAACGGAAGAAAAAATAATCCAGTGGATAAGGCCCAAGTGTAATAACTGTATTAATCCCGGCATGTGAAACCCTGCCGGCCACAGTAATGGTTTCTTTATAAATTTCCTCATAATGCCTTTTCGGTGGATATATGTATTCCGGGAAATTGACTATGTTCATGGATGTGCCACCATATCTTTTGAAATCTTCCACGGCATCAAGGAAATACCCATTTCTTCTCAAATGGAGGAAGTTATCAAATACCGTTCTGAATATGGCCATATATGATAATAAAGTGGATATTATATTTATTATGCTTTTGATTAATTAACGGCTCTATATTTAATGTTTTTTTCTTTAAACCTTTAAGGGAAAATTTTATAATGAAATGTACATATGCATTTAAAGAAAAGATTATAATCTTATGTTATAATTAAGGAAGAGGTGAATAAATGCAACAGGGTCAAATGGCTTATGATAGAGCAATAACAGTATTTTCCCCAGATGGGAGATTATTTCAGGTTGAGTATGCAAGAGAAGCAGTCAAGAAAGGGTCTACAGCCCTAGGTATAAAATTCAAGGATGGCGTATTGCTTTTATCAGAAAAGAAAGTGAGAAGCAGACTTGTTGAAAAAAATTCAATGGAAAAAATACAGCTTGTTGATGATAACGTTGCAACTGTAACATCTGGCCTCGTAGCCGATGCAAGAGTGCTTATAGATTTTGCGAGAGTTGGTGCACAGCAGGAAAAGGTAACTTATGGCTCACTCACAAATATTGAAAATCTGGTAAAGAAGGTTGCAGACCAGATGCAGCAGTACACACAGTTTGGCGGTGTAAGGCCTTACGGTGTTTCAATTATATTCGCAGGAACGGACACAATAGGGCCGAGACTCTTTGACTGTGATCCGGCAGGCACAATAAACGAATACAAGTCCGTTGCCATTGGTGCAGGAAAGGATGCAGTAACCGATTATATAGAAAAGGAATACAGGGATGACATGTCCCTTGAAGATGCAGTTAAGCTTGGCATCGCAGCACTTAAATCAGCAGTGGCAGATTCTGAATCTATGAAGGAGCCTGAAATCGCTTCCATAAAAGTGGGCGAGACATTCCATATATACACAATTGAGGAAGTCCAGAAATATCTAAGTTGAATATTATTTTAATTTATAATTCTATTTTTCAGATTTAAGGTAATTTCATATTTTAAAATAAATAGTTTTATACTTCATTATCATAACATATAGGTTTAAATGATTTCTGTCATTCTTGGTTTGCAGTTTGGTGATGAGGGAAAGGGAAAAATTACAGATTTTATAAGCAGGGACTATGACGATGTGGTCCGTTTTAACGGTGGCAGCAATGCTGGCCATACTGTTGTGATAAATGGTGAGAAATTCAAATTTCATCTGGTGCCATCTGGTGCAATGCAGAGCAAAATGGTCATACTGGGAAATGGCATGGTCATTGATCCTGAAGAACTTGTATCTGAGATAGAACTGCTAAAAAAATCGAAAAAAGATATAGAAATTAAGATAAGTGCAGGGGCACACATAGTGACAAAAATGCATAAGTGCCTTGATAAAAGAGAGGAAGCAGTAAGGTCCAAACTCAATATAGGCACAACCTCACAGGGCATTGGTCCAACATATGAGGATAAGTATGCCAGGACAGGGATAAGGCTTATCGACCTTTCAAATAAGGAAATAATATCAAATAAAATTGAAACCATATTCAATATGAAAAGGGAGCTTTTGAAGGGTAGTGTATACGAAAACCCGGAAGAAAGGAAAAAAATGGTGGAGGACCTCTATTCCTATGGCAGTTTAATTCTCAAATACATGGATTACACAGAAAACACAATATACAACCATTACAGATGCGGCAAAAATATCCTTTTCGAGGGTGCACAGGGTGGAATGCTGGATATCGATTTCGGCATATATCCATTTGTCACATCATCCAACACACTGGCAGGCGCACTGTCCACAGGATCCGGATTTTCTTTTAGAAAGGTAGATCGCGTAATAGGTGTATTCAAGGCATATACATCCAAGGTAGGATCAGGCCCATTTCCATCGGAAATACTCAACGACAGCACCCTGAGAGACCTTGGGAGCGAGTATGGAACGACAACAGGTAGGCCAAGAAGGGTTGGATGGCTGGACCTGCCACTCCTGAAGTACACCACAATGGTGAACGATGTTGATTCTCTTGCAATAACAAAGGTTGACGTTCTTGGACAGCTGAAAACCATAAAGGTTGCAACAAGGTATACTATTGATGGGAATGAAATAGATTATTTCCCTAGGCGCCTTGAAGATTTCGAAAAGCTCAGGGTCGAGTACAGGGAATTCCCTGGATGGGGTACTATAAAAAATCAGGACGCAATACTTTCAGGCGGATATGAGGAACTGCCCGAAAATATGAGAAAATTCCTGGAATTCATAGAGGAAGAAACAGGGAAAAGCATTGATATTGTATCTCTGGGAGAAGACCGTAAAATGACCATTACAAAACAAATATTTAATTAATATAATGCAATTATGGCATACAGTTTGAAGGGCATGTTTTTGCTGCTCTTTTCACATGCTCCGATGGTGTAGTCAGGCCAAGCATTCCGGCCTTTCGAGCCGATGACTCGGGTTCAAATCCCGGTCGGAGCACATTCTGAAGTTATTTCATTTATCCTTTCTTTTGTTTGCTGGCTTAGGCTAGGTACAGCAGTGTGTAAACGTTTTAAATATATTTAAATATAAAAGTATACTTCACTTTTATCAAGTTTACTTAAGTGAATATAAATGGTATTTAAACTTAATAAAAGCTCAGGCACACTTAAAAGCAATGTGCACAAATTTGCAGACCTGTCAGCACTGTCCACATCCAGTGTCGCCCCAGCCTTCAGCATTGCCGCTTCCTATGGGGTCATCGCACTTTATCTTGGCTTTTATTCTTTAATGGCAATCATCCTGACCTTTCCCGTGTGGCTGGGAGCAGCCATAATATTCAGAAAATTCAACAGGCTGTATCCAAATGCCGGCGCTTCATATCACTGGGGGAGCAGGATTGTTTCAAGAAGATACGGCACAATGCAGGCCTGGATCATTACCCTTGCATACTTCTTTTCTATTCCACCTATTGTTATACCTGCAGGGGAATACACCGCGGCCCTTCTCTATAATACAGGCATTATAAATTATTCGGCATACAGCAGCCCGGCCGTTATTTTTATAATAGGCAGCATGTGGATAGGCATTACGCTGCTGGCATCCATTCTGGGTGCAAGGCCAACAGCACGGCTAACAGAAATATTCCTTATTATTGAACTTTCTATAATTGCCATGTTCATAGTAATAGCCGTTTATTTCCTTCCGGGGCATACTGTAAATAATATATCCTATAGCTGGTTTTTCGGGTTTAATAAACTTTTTAATGATCCTTACAGATTCATGATAGCATTTCCGGTGATTGCAACAATAATGGATGGCTGGGAAATTGACTCATATGCATCAGAGGAATCCTTCAACAGGGAGAAATGGCCTGGCACTACAGGCATACTAGGCCTGATTGCAGTGTTCTGTATTTATCTTATAACCATGACATTAATGGATATTGAAACGCCCATGAGCATGCTCTCTGCAAGTCTGGACCCACTGGCAACGTGGTCAGGGTATATAATACCACATTACTCCTTTATAATGGATATAGCGGTCATAGCATCCACTGCCAGTTCATTATGGCTCACAACATATATCCTGAGCAGGGCCTGGTATGCAATGTCAAGGGAAAGGCTTCTTCCACGGCAGTTCGGATATCTCAATAAAACAAGGCAGAGTCCCTATGCAAATCTCCTCATGATTGGGGTGGCAGCCGAATCTATAAATGCCGTGATGCTCTTTATGCCGTCAATAGAAAGCTTCTTCGCAGAGCTACTGTCCATATCAGGCATATTCCTGATGATGGAATTTGGTGTGGATGCATTTACAGGAATATACCTGTATACACACAAATCTAAAATGCATATGAAACTATTTTACCTGGGGTTATCAATCTTTTCCTTTGCTGGATTCGGGTTAATGATCCTCTTCGGTCTTGTGACAAATACTGAGTTTCTTTTACTGACGGCAATATTAATAATTCCAGGAATTATGTTGCTGTACAGGGACAAAAAATATAATGGAAATTATGTTTAAAAATTTTTATTTGTTTTCATCCTTCTGATTACTGTTCTCATGCTTAACTGCAGTTGGCTTTGATGGTTTCCTTATGTAGTAATAGTACAGGACTCCTGCCAGTATAACTGCCGCAATAGCTATACCCACATATGCTCCGGCATAATCTGTGTGTATCGGAACGGCATTTGTGTCTGCAAGGGTTCCTGTGAATGTAGAGGATGCTGCAGTATATGTTTCATTTGCTGAGGTAGTTCCACTGGACACTGAAAAGGAATAATCGTTGATACTGTATGCAAGTATAAGGTCTGTTGAAGGATTTGCGTATATGCTTCCTGTAATATTGCAATATGATGCTGCAGTTTTAGACGTTGCCTTTGTGGTGATTATATGTTCATCTATCACAAACTCCACCGCCTTTACTGCACCGAACGGTGCCTTATAATATGGCATACCTACTGCTTTTGTGTAATTTACAGTATAGGGTCTTGGTGTAAAAGAATAAACACCATTTTCCCCGTTTAGATACATAGTAACATTTTTAGATGTATTGCCTACATATACAGGAACGGCGTATTTTGCATTATTTATTGGCATATCTGTAAAGGCTGTTGTTCCTGTACTTGTGGGTACTGTTATATTAACAGCTGTACTGTTGGAAGCACTTATAGTAACGTTGTAATAAGACGTGGTTGGCGTGGTTGTAGTATTATCTGTTGTTGTAGCTGTCATTCCATTAATTACTGAATATGACTGGCAGTATGTATATCCTGAAGTAGTGAACATGTAATTCATGGAAGATCCTGCAGCCAGATAGGAAGGTGTGGAAGGAGTTGCCGCCGCTGAAACAGGAATTCCTATCATTATAGCCGCCACAAAAATAGCTGTTAAAATCAAAATGCTTTTTTTATTAATCTTTATCACCAAAAGTTCAACCGCATATTATACTTAAATTTTTTCTTTTACCGGTATTTATATATGTATAATTATTCAAATCAATAAAGTTTTTAGATGCATACCATTATTTCCATATGACATATTTTTATCATAGTCTGGACTACCTAAAGCCTACGATAAACTGCAGATTATATAAGAAAAATAATATCTTTCCGGCATTTGACAAAAAATGGGCCTGGCCGGATTTGAACCGGCGATTTCTTCCGTGTGAGGGAAGCGTCATAACCACTGGACCACAAGCCCCTTGCATCCATATGGTATTTTAGTTATTAATTTTTTAGGGTTTAATGGGTAGTGGCGTAAATGTCAGAACAAACATGACAAGTGCAAAGACTGCTATTCCCACATCAAACTTTGATATTTTTTCATAGTCATTCAATGCAGGCGGATGGACCATTCCCATGAATATCACAAACAGTGCAAGGAAAAACCAACCTATGTAATGGAATGCAATGGTAAGGTATAGCAAAAATCCTATGAATATATAACCTATTATGTATGATTTTGGTCCTAGTATCCCCCTTGCAATATGGCCACCATCCAGCTGCCCAGCCGGTATGAGATTCATCGCAGTGGCGAACATTCCAACCCACACAGCAAATACCATGGGAAATACCGGAACATTTGATGGTTCTACAATGCCGAAAATATGGTATATTTCAGGATAGTTAAGCACAAATGGTATATAATTTCCTATGGGCTTGAATATGTGCTCGAAATACTGTGCCAGAAACATTAGTGGAACAGCTGCAACAAATCCAGCTATGGGGCCTGCTGCACCTATCTCTGCCATAGCCCTCCTGGTGGGAACAGGATCACGTAATGATACAAATGCCCCGAATGTGCCTATAAGATAGGGAAAAGGTATGAAAAACGGAAGTGATGCATTCACGCTGTATTTTCTCGCAACTATATAATGGGCAGTTTCATGTATTCCAAGGATAAACATAAGCGGCAGCGAAAAGAATATAAATCCATAGAGCAGTTTGTATTCCTCGGCAAAGGGGCCAGGATGCACAAAGCTGCTTGCATATATTGAACCAACGTATATTGTTGATGCCAGGGTAAGTACCAGCATTACCAGATTAACCCTGTTGCTTCTATAGGATGATTTTGGCCTTATGCCCACCTCTACATAATGTTCCGTATCCAGAACAAGAAATGGGATATAACCCTCAGGAACAAGGACTTTCCGGAGATCATCAAACTGCTGGTTTATATCCGGGTTGTCACTGTCAAAAAAGAGGAATTTTATGCTTGCAGGATTGGCTATAACTTCATATGTGTTAATTTTGGATTTTACGGTTTCAATGACCCCCTTCATATTCTCGTTTTCAATCTTTACACTCTGAAGCATAACAACACCTATATTCCCTGTAACCTAAATACTGGTAGCAATAACTCATAATGTAGCACTGCTTTTAAACTTTTATGGTGCATCCTAAATTTACGGTTTTTATTTTTGAGGTATTTCTGTTTTATGGAAAGATTTATTTTTGAATGAATTATATTGATTTCAAATGGATACCTTCTCAGAGTTTATGAACTATCTTGATAAAAATAAGGATTCTATACGCAGGGACCTTAAACTGGATGAAACATCTGACATATATAAATTCTACAGAAATTTATTCGAATCCAGCTACCATAAATTTGAACCCAGTGACCCGGGGAAGATTGACGTTGCAGCAACCGATAGTTCCCAGTTCCTCAGGATGCTGTATAACGGGAAAAATATTATATTGATCAGGGCTTACACCCTTTACCGGAATACAATAACATCTGACTTCATTGCAGATATAGTTGCCGTTGACCCTGTGGACCAGAGGAATTTTACCATTCTCCTCATGGAACATTCTGAACATAAATCCATACTGAAATTCATGGAAGAAAATTCACCTGAGTATATATTCATTGACGGGTCTCTGAAAGGCAGGCTCTCCCACAGGATAGACCCGCTTCCCATTGAGGGTTATGAAAATTTCATGTACGAATATGTAAAAACCCTTAAAGAAATGATCAAAAGAGCACTTGATAAAAATATTACATTAATATTCATGGCAAAAAGCAGCTATACTGACTGTTTCAAGAAATACCTTCTGGGAACCGCAAGAAAGGACCCGGAAACATTAAAGGTCATAGAAAAGGAATCTGGGACATACAGAAATGACCATTATCTAATAAAGTCATTTGCCATGGATAAAGGATATACACAGCCTGTTATGTACCGCAGGAGCCTGGAGGGCACTGATATAAGTTATGTATCACTTGATGTCCTGCCAGACCCGGAAGACCTGCCTTTAAAAGTCCAGGTCATATCCAGGGATTTCCTCAGGGAAGTCCTTGATGCAAGGGCATATAATATGGATGAAAAGATAATAAATTTGATATTTTATGGATATACGGGCTACAAGGTTTATAATCTGTGGCTGGTTGATGTGGATAAGAAGGTAAAATTCAGGTCGGTTGAAATGGAGCGCATATATATGCGCGCATTGGAGCGGAAACTGGGCATAACATTCTATGAAACCAGGGGTGAAAGACGTGCAAGAATCAGGGCTTAAAATAGGTTATACAATAGGTGAAAATACATCTGGGAAATTCCAGTTTGTCATATCGGATGAAAGCAATATAAAGAAATGGGAATATGTTTATCTTATGATTAAGGGCGAAATCGTAATAGGCAGAATAGAGGAGGTCGTATCCAAGAGTGAGCTGATGAATGAAAATATGGACTACCAGAGTATTGACAGGTATTCAAGCAACGGGCTCAACGATTTTGTGAATATATGCATTTCTACCACTCTTGGAAAGATTAAAGATGGATTTCTCACGCAGTCCAGGGAAATAGTCAGGCCAGGGATGCCTGTTTACCCTGCTGGTGATGACATACTACAGCAAATATTCTCATTTGATCCTGAGGAGGCCCTTGACATAGGCAGCCTTCCTGACAATAATGTAAAAGTATCCCTGAATGTCAACGGCCTCAGAAGGCATCTTGCCATACTGGCACAGACAGGCGCCGGAAAGAGCCATACAGCATCAGTAATTATGGAGGAGCTGCTGAAAAAGGGTGCATCAATAATAGTCCTTGACCCTCATGCCGATTATGTATTCATGAAAAAGGGTGTTAATGGGGAGATATACTCTGATGGCATAAGCGTTTTCAGGACACCGCTGAGCACAGGCCGTTACACAAATGATGATGTGGGTATTGTAAATAATTTTACAATAAGGTTCAGTGACCTGGCACCGGAGGATGTAAAGGGAATAATGGATATAAAGGAAGGGTATACAAATTTAAATTCAATAGTTGATGATATCTACAAGAGAATGAAGGGAAGAAAGGATCTTGCAGACTTCCTGCAGACCGCAGAGTCGCTTCCGCAGGAGGACTACAGAAAAATACGGGGCAGGCTGGCGTTCCTGAATAAAATAAAGGATATATTCCAGGATTATACAACCGGTATAACCGATTACCTTGGACCAGGAAAAATGTCTGTTATGGATCTGTCTGGAATGGATCAATTTCTGGCAAATTATTTTTCATACAGGGTTTTGAGCTCAATTTACGATGTAAAGCTTTCATCAGAATTCAAATATCCCGTATTTGTATTCATAGAGGAGGCCCATAATTTTGTGCCTCCAAGAAATAACAGCAATATTGCCCGGATGATAAAAAAGATAGCTGGCGAGGGCAGAAAATTCGGGATATTCCTGGTAGTTATAACCCAGCGCCCTGGAAAGATAGACGCTGATGTACTGAGCCAGTGCAATTCACAGATTATCCTCCGTGTTACCAATCCATCTGACCAGAATGCCATACTTGAGAGCAGTGAGAATATAACAGGATATCTCATGGCTGACCTCCCTTCACTGGATACAGGAGAGGCCATAATAGTGGGTGAAATAGTGAAGATGCCTGCCATAGTAAAAATAAGGGACAGGGAAACAAGGGCAGGAGGTTCAGATATTGATGTCATTGGGCTTCTAAGGGAGGCCAGGGAGGAGGTAAGGAAGAGAAATGACCCCTCTGAAGTCCGGAAAAAAACCAGGGACCTGCTGGGTGAATTCTGATGGCAAGGTTTCTACATCTATCAGATACACATCTGGGATACAGGCAGTACATGATGGACCTGCGTGAGGAAGATTTCTATGAGTCATTCAACGAGGCCATAGATACTGGCCTGGAGGAAAATGTTGATTTTTTTGTCCATACAGGAGATCTATTTGATACCTGGTCTCCATCAAACAGGGCCATGAACGAATTCAAAAAAGCAATGATAAAACTGTATAAGAAAAACAAGGTAATGTATCTTATAATGGGTGACCATGACCGCCCTAAAAGAACAGATGAGGTTGCATCCAGGATATTTGATTTTCTCGGTGTGAAACTCCTCGGCACAGAGGGCCTCCAGAATACTGTCATAAACTATGGAGGAGAGGATATACTTTTATCAGGAATATCCAATATGAAAGGTTTGAGAAAAAATGGCCTGATTGAGCAGTACAGGAAGGCAGACGTTGAGGCCAGGCCCTATAAAAACTCAATTCTAATGTCACACCAGGGGGTTTCACCATATCTCATAGCAGAGGCCTGCGAGGTGGATTCAAAGGATTTGCCTGTAAATTATAAATATCTGGCTTTCGGGCATGTGCATGATTCTCATCTGGTAACAGACAGGTATCCTGTGTTTTCTTATGCAGGGTCAACGGACCTGAACAGCACAAATGAGGTGAAGAACTTCGTAAAAAATGGAAAATCCGTAAATCTTGTTGAAATCCACAATGGTACTGTGGAGGCCCAGAGGATAAGGCTGAAATCAACAAGATATCAGGATACAGTATCATCTGATTACGGAAACTATATGCAGGATATAGATAAAATCATGTCAAGGGAAAGGACAAACAGAAAGGACCCCCTCATTTCTGTAACAATACATGGAGATGCAAACCGTGAAGAGGTTAAAATGAAAATAAATGCATTGAGGGATGTAATAATCCGTGGCCCGGTATTTGAGAAAGAGGTTAAAACCGTTGAGGCCAGGCCCAATATGTCAAAACTTCAGGACTATTTTATGGCATATTTCCATGATGCCAATATGGCAATTCTTGCCGAAAACATATTCAATTCTATAAAAAATGAAGACAGTGAAACATCATACCGGCTCATAAGGGAGATAATGAAGGTGGAATAATGATCATAGAATCGCTAAAAATAGTAAATTTTCTTTCACATGAGGATACGGAAATAAATTTCGAGCCCGGCATTAATATTATAACAGGAAAAAATGGAGCTGGAAAAACAGGTGTTCTGGACGCAATCAAGTTCGCACTTTTTGCGGAATCCAGGAATAATGAAAAAAACAACGAGCTCATAAAGAAGGGCAAAAACTACTTTGAAATAACACTTAATTTCAACATAAATGGTGAACATTACGAGGTTTACCGCCATTTCGGTGTGAAAAAGGCAAAGAATGCCGAGAGGCTCGCATATGTTAAAAGAGATGGCACCATGGTGGCTGAAACATATGAGGGGGTTAATGCGGAAATAACAAAAATCCTCAATGTCTCAAAGGAGGTTTTCAAAAATTCTGTATTTGTGGAGCAGGGGCAGATGGATTCACTGATAACCGGGACCCCAAAGGAGAGAAAAACTATATTTTCTGATATCATAGGTCTAACATCACTTTCAAAAAGTGCAGAAAAAATAAGGGATATTATAGCAAATTTTAGGGATCAGGCATTAACCCTTCAGGGAGCAAATGACCGCATAAAGGATCTCAATTCAGAAATAAAGGATCTGGAATCACAAAAATCTGATGCCCTTCAGGCTCTTGCTGTGGCTGAAAGGAAAACAGAGGACCTGGCTGCCGATCTGGAAAAAATAAAAAACATGGTAAGGGAAAGAGATGAGATATTATCCAGAATAAAAAACCTGGAATCAAATATATACAGCTACAGGGATGAAATAAACATCCGCAAGGGAAAAATAAAAGGCATGGAATCGGATCTTCTCCAGCTGAAATCGAAACTTGATAGGCTGAATGCCCTGGAATCCAATCCTTATTACATTAAAAGGGATGCCATAAATAAATATTTTATAAAAAAAACTGGCATTTCAAACCTTGAAAAGGATATAAGAAGACTTGAAACATCAAATGAGGAATATAATAATTATTCCAGAAAGATAGAGGAGCTTGCCGGTCGGCATATGGAATATTCTGAACTTAAGAGGAAATATAACGAAAATAATGGGCAGATAATAAAATACAGGGAAAGCCATGAAAGATACAGCAACCTTGTGGGAATTGTAAAATCCCTCAGAGCCCGTATAGATTCGGAAAATGCCTTTGTCCAAAAATTTCTGGAAACAGGCGGAATGCGTTTGGAAGAACTTGCAGATTCTGCCAGCAGGAGGGAGAAAATCAACCAGGAGATAATCAGTAAAAAAACAAGGATTTCTGAAATCAAATCCACTGTTGTAAGCTATAACAGCATGCTGGGAGAAATCAGGGAAAACGAAGAGACACTGAGGGGAAAAAGTAAATGCCCCCTATGCGGCACAGAACTTACAGAGGACCACATGGCAGAAATTTCAGAGGAATACAGGGAAAGGGAGGAAAAAATCCTTGCCAGCATTGATAGCCTCAAGGTGGAAAAACAGAAGATCGATTCGGAGATTGCCCAAATGGAAAACATGTACCGGCAGCTGAACAGCCACGAGGTTGCCACTGCCGTTTCATACCTGTCAGATATCAAGTCAACTGAAAATGAACTTTCCAGGCTGGAGTCAGAACTGGGAAGCAACTACAGTGGGCATAAACTGTTCATGGATAAATCAGCTGAAAATGATGCAATATCAAAGAAACTAGAAGAATATCAGAAATATGAGGATGATTATGTTAAATATTCAAATATAATTTCTGGGATCAATATTACTGAATTGATCAGGGAGTTAGGTGAATCAAGGGATATGCTTATGGAGGCCCGCAGGGATGCCGCCAGCCTTCTTGGGGAAATAGGATTTGAACCGGATCCCTCAGAATATGAAAAAATAGAATCCATTTCAAAGGAGATTGAAAACATGCGATCAGATGTGGAGAGGGCCAGAAACCTTAAGGCTTCAGTCAAATCCATTAATGATGAAATAGAGGAAAGGAACAGATCAATAATTGACGTAGAAAAAAAACTTTCTGATGCCAGGGAGCAACTGAATACATATAAGGATGTTGATACAGAACTAAGAAATGCAGAAAATACACATTCTGATTCAATAAAGGAACAGACGAAGTTCAGTACCCTTGTGGAAACATACAGTGAACGTATAAACGAGGATAAAAATACCATAGGCAAACTTCAGGGGGATGCAGGGAGGTACAGCAAGCTTATGGACACCATCTCAACCCTGAATAAAATCAGGGAGTCATTTGACTACAATGGAATACAGTCCATGATAAGGAAGGATGCATCAGCATCCATGACAAACCTAACCAGAAAATACCTGCAATCATTCAACCTCGATTTTGACGATATAGGAATTGATGAGAATTTTGACATAAAGGTAACACAGAATTCCATGGAACAGACACTTGAATCACTCAGCGGCGGTGAAAAAACCGCACTTGCAATTGCGTTGCGCCTATCAGTAACGGAATATGTTCTTGACCGGATAAGTACAATCATAATGGACGAACCCACAAATTTCCTGGATGAGGACAGAAGGAATAATCTGAAGGATATTATACTTTATTCACTGAAGGGTGATAACATAGTGCCACAGATGATAATGATAACGCATCACAGTGAACTGATATCAGTTGCGGACTCATCTTATGAAATGGTAAAACACAATGGCACTACACGTGTAATTTCATCATAATTACTTTTCACCATTCTCATAAAATTCATCGCATGGCAGGGTTAATGCAGGGAGCATCTTATAAATGCATGATTTTTCATACAAAACACCAAACACTAAAATATCCCTGTAGTATTATAAAGAACAATGATTAATATTGATTATTCCGATGAGGTATACAGGCCTGCAGAGGATACCTACCTCTTAATAGATCATGTAAAATGCGGAAAAAAAGTTCTGGAGATGGGAGCTGGAACAGGAATAATCTCCATAAATCTTGCACTCCAGGGACATACAGTGACGGCAGTGGACATATCCCATGATGCCGTTGAACTGATAAACCATAATGCACGTATCAATAACGTTAGCATTGAAGTAATCGAATCGGACCTTTTCCAGAATGTCCACGGAAAATACGATACCCTGATATTCAATCCCCCCTACCTCCCGGTGGAAAACGAAAGCCCGCAGTGGGCCGGGGGCAGTGATGGGTTTGCGGTTACTGGCAGGTTCCTTGCATCTGCAGATAAATACCTGAATAGATGCGGGAACATTTATATTATACTATCTGACCTTACAGATATAGAATCATTTATAAGGAAAAATAAAAATTACCTATTTACAGAAATTGCGTCAGAGAGTTTTGATTTTGAAACTATCAGGTTGTATGAGCTAATAGTGAGAAAATGACAATACAGGAAAGAATAAAGGAAATAGAGGACGAAATTAAAAAAACCCAGAAAAATAAGGCCACGGAAAAACACATAGGCCTTCTCAAGGCACGGATGTCCAAGCTGGAGCTTGAGGAGGAATCGCATAAGAAGTCAGGGGGCTATGGTTTTTCCGTTTCAAAAAGTGGAGATGCAACAATGGCACTGGTAGGGTACCCAAATGTGGGCAAGAGCTCTCTACTTAATGCACTTACAAATAAAAAAAGCACCGTTGGGAACTTTGAATTCACCACCCTTACTGTTATTCCGGGGACATTGAATTATAATGGGGCACAGATACAGATACTTGATCTTCCAGGTATTATAGACAATGCTGCACTTGGGGCAGGGCGTGGCAGGGAGATAATTAGCACAATACGTAACGTAGACCTTATAGTAATGGTAACTGACATACAGCTCAAGGGACTCGATCGTATAGTTGCAGAACTCTATAAAGCCGGGATAGTCTTGAACAGGAAGCGTAAGGATATATCGTTCAAAAGAACAAATTACGGTGGCCTGAGGATACATAAGCCCAGAAATGTGGACATAGATAACAATGATATAAGGGATATAGCCAAGGAATTCAAGATTGTCAACGGAGATATATATATCAGGGAAAGCATAGATATTGATGATCTCATAGATTTTTTCAAGGGCAATATAGTTTATATAAAATCTTTCATGGTTGTAAATAAAATAGACATGCCACATGATGAGGAACAGCTGAAAAAACACCTAAAAAATTTTGGCAATTATATAGAGGTTTCAGCGGAAACTGGATATAATCTGGAAAATATGAAGAATATGATTTATAAATCACTGGATATGGTCCGTGTTTATATGAGAAATAAGGCGGGCGAGGTAGATTATGAAAGGCCATTAATACTGAGCGAGGGCGCCACGGTCAGGGACGTCTGCAGGAAGATCAGCCGGGAAATGATCTCCACCTTCAGGTACGCAATCATAACCGGGCCATCAAGGAGAATAGAAGCCAGGGTTGGGCTCGATTATAAAGTGAATGATGAGGATGTAGTAACACTGATAAGCAAGTATTGAAGTTAAAATATAGCAGAATACATCCTTTACTTTTTGAAAAATTAAAAATAAATCAGAAATAGATTTAATTTTAAAATAAAAATAATAATTTATTTAGGGACTTCCTGTTTACTCTTTTCTATTTTTTCAGGATTGAATGATATCTTACCGCTGTTATATACAAAAGCATACATTATCATCAGCAGTACAAATAGAATTCCACCTATTATGCTTAGCCAGAAATTTGCAGCCTGCATTGAATTTGGTGAGGCAAAGGCATTTATCGAATAAGCATTCCCTGCAATTCTTGTTATGGGGAGCTCCAGGAACAGCACGGAAATTGTAACAGCAACAAACCAGAATGGTTTATATGATGCCAGATTTGTTGTAGACTTAGCCATGTAAAGCAGTGGTACTGCAAGGGTTATTATAACAGGCAGTATCATATAGTATCCTATAGACTTTGCTCCTGCCAGTGTTGCCACAACATTCCATGCATTTACATTGAGGAATAGCCCGAATATTATGGTAAGCAGTGGAACCCAGCTTGTTCTCTTTGCAAGCCTGTAAAATACCTGTGACATTCCGTATGCTATAAATAATGTGCCGAACAGGAATTCCCAGTATACAGCAGAATAAACAGGAGAGGTAAGGAGCGCAGTGTAATCCACATATGACTTTGACAGGTTTACAGTATTCAGATGGAGCAGTGGTGGGAGCGATGGTATTGCTGTAGATACACTATTTCCTACCAGAAGTGCTGCAACAGCTGTGACAAACCCGATTACCATAAGGAAAGTTGCACCTGAGTAAAACATCATCAATGGCCTGCTGTCAACCTTTTTCCATATGAATTCTGCATATATTATGGCAACATTCCTCAGTATTAATAAAGCAACAAAGGTTCCTATTACCGGTATAAACAGGTATGAGGCTATTGGTGTAAGCCCGGAGTATATCAGCTCAAGTTCCACCACAAAGAATACAATCATTGTGCCGGTTATCTCCCATATGGGCACTATATGCTTTAGTACAACTGTTTTATGCTTTTCATAGTTGCTGAATATCGGAAACACTGCTATGAATTCAGAAAATAGGAATGTTACCATTGCGGCAATTACTATTTTCAGAAACACTCCATCTGCATTAAGATAAGAAAAAGACATTTATCTCGCCCCCACATTTACACTGTTTATATCCTGACCCGAACTATTAATATTTAGATCCTTTTCAGCCTTTCTAAGTTCATCATCCACATTTGCCAGGTTCAGTACCTTGGCATTGAAATAGAATGTGAAAGGTATTATTATCAGATAGAATAGAATTATCACTATCCCCAGATACCAAACGATTGTGGACGTGGATGCAGCCTCTGCTATGGTCATCACACCATAATGCCCTGCTATTATTGGCTGCCCTGCTGAATTGTATGGCATCAGTATTATATAAGGGACCCTTCCAACTTCTGCGGTATACCATCCATCTTCCATGGTGAACATTCCAAGGAAACCCATGCCTATGAAGCCGTAGAGAACCCATTTCATGTTGAATATATCTTTTTTCATCAGCCTCAGCACAAGAACAATAAACCAGAACAATCCCATTAGCAACCCGAAACCTACCATGAGATCCAGTGTGTCATGTATAACAGATGGCGCCCATGTATAGGATGGGTATGAGGAAAGCCCCGGTATGTATCCGGCATTGCCCTTTGTGAGAGGATATGCTAACAGGGACTGTATTCCGGCCAGTGGAATGAAATCTACAGATTTTCCGTTCACAATAAATCCAAATATATGCTCGGGAGCACCGGACATTACGGGATGCATATTTAGTTCAAGCATTGCATATTTCAGTGGCTCTACCACTAAGAGAGTTGAGAGTTCGATAGAACCGCTTATACCTATAAGAATTATGTCTACAATTCCGATCGCAGAAAGTATCTTCATTGCGGACCTGTCGATTTTTTTCTCTTCCTGATTCCTTGATTTCAAATATTTGTATGCAAAATAGGCTAAAAGTGCCATTGATCCTGCGAAGTACATTGCCATGAACATATGGAATAACTCCGGGCCTGTTGATGGCTCATCAAAGACCTTCAATGGATTTACACCGGTTATAACAGCACCCCCTGAACTGATATATTTTGCTATGTTGAATGACCCTGTGGGTGTATTCATCCATGCATTTACATTGGTAATCAACCAGGCCGAAGCACCTGTGCCAAATAAAACTCCCCAGGATACAAGCCAGTGGTTCCACCTGTTTTTGAAGTTGTCCCAGAAGTATACATAAACCATAAGTGTTATTGATTCAACCAGGAAGGCAAAAACCTCGGCATAGAAACTCAGCATTGCAACAGCCCCTACAAGCCTCATGAATACAGGCCAGAACAGCATCAATTCAACCGCCATGAAAACTCCTGATGCAGTCCCTATGGCGAAATTGATTACCAGGGCTATGCTCAATTTATGGGCAAGAGCCTCATAGTATTTGTTCTTCCTTTTCAGTGCTATATATTCTGCGATAGTTATTAAAAGCGCCATTGCCAGCGTGATTCCTACTATGATGATATGCGCTGAAATCGTATATGCGAACATTGCACTGTCCCAGACTGGATATGATATTCCCATCTTAATCGAATATAACATTTTAAAATGGTATTTATTACATTTACCTTACATGTTAGGTACCCTGCTTTTATACAAAGGCAAATAGTTTTAAATACAAATCGCATACCATCACGTGTCTAAATCCAGCAGGGAAATCACCGCAGTCATTACGGTAAGGAGGAAGGACTGTGAGATCACAAATTACATACTTCAGACATTTCCAGATGCCAGTATTGAACGCCTTAAAATTGATGGGAAAACAACTACACATAGAATATCTTTCAGGTCAGATGAGGATGCCGATTCTGCACTCCCTGAAATAAAGAAGATAACCATTGATACAGTTAAAACAGGAAAAAGAATAGTATGGGCAAAGGGTTCATGTTGTAGTGCCTGCTCTGTAATTGGCAACTCAGAGGCTGTAATACTGGGAAGCAGGGTTATTAATCCAGAATCCCTGTCATACCGCGTTTCTCTCCCTGGTATCTCAAAACTTATGGATTTAAAGCGTAATCTGCAGAGGGAGGGGATGGAATTTTCCATTTCTGATATTTCATTTGACGAGGGAAATGCCATAACGGACAGGGAAAAGGAGATTATTTTTCTGCTCTATGAGTATGGGTATTTTGACCCGGAAAGGAAGCTATCACTCACACAGATTGCCGAGCAGATGGGTATTTCTACTGCAGCCCTTTCTGAAATACTGAGGAAAACATTGAGAAAAATAGTAAAGGACTATGTAGAAAGTAAATTATAAGTAAATTTTTTATCTGTATAAGCAATAATAAATTATGGCAAGTGTGGAGTATGTATTTCACGGGAATGTACAGGGAATCGGCTTCCGGGCACATGTTAAAAAGAAAGCCTCTGAACTGGGAATTACTGGCTGGGTAAAAAATATGGAGGACGGCTCCGTAAAAGCTGTTTTTTCTGGAGACCCTGAAATGATCTCCATACTGGAGGCATACTGCAGGAAAATTCCATTATCAGAAATAACATCTGTAGATGCGGCCCCAGCAGATAACGATAAATTTGAAACCTTTGAAATCCTGAAATAAAGATCATCCAACAATCTTATATTTATATCCCAGCTTATCCAGATTTCCAAGCAATTCTTCAATTCTTTCCCTGTCCAGTATATTTATTGTAAATAGAAGATACTGGTATCCAATGGGTGTATCTTTGTTAAGATTGTCAACCTCGGCATGATATATATTTGCCCCTGAGGATGAGATTGCACTGACTATTTTTTCCATGGTTCCGGGGTGGTCAGGTATCTTGAACTCAAGTCTTAAAAGCTTATCCTCCATTTCCATCGCCCTGTATATTATATTGGAGAGCAGAAGGAAATTGATGTTTCCGCCTGATAGCACAATAACCACCTTCCTCCCCCTGACTTCTATTTTGCTTTCAAATAAAGCCGCCAGCCCTGCCGCACCGGAGGGTTCAACCAGGACCTTTTCCCTCTCCAGCAATTTGAATAATGCATATGCAATATTCTCATCAGATACGGTCACAACAGAATCCACATATTTTTTCACAAGTTCGAAGGTTATATTACCAGGATACTTCACTGCAATACCGTCTGCTATGGTATCATTGCTGGTATATGGCACTATCTTACCCTCCTTCAATGAAAGATCCATGGAATTTGCCTTTTCAGATTCCACGCCCACCACCCTGATATTTTTGTCAGAGGATTTTAGGGCAAATGATATTCCTGAAATAAGGCCACCCCCGCCTATGGGAACTATAACGATATCTGGCTTGACATCCTCAAGTATTTCCAGTCCTATTGTCCCCTGGCCCGCTATAATGTCCTCATCATTATACGCCTCAATAAACTCCCTTTTTTCCTCAACGGAAATCTTTGTTGCGTATTCATGGGCCTCATCATAGCTGTTCCCCTTCAATATTACCTTTCCTCCATAGGACTGGACAGCGTTAATTTTTGTCGGTGGTGTTGTTTCGGGCATTACAATCTTTGCATCGATGCCGTAATATGCTGCGGCGAATGCAACCCCCTGGGCATGATTCCCTGCACTGGCTGTTATAACTCCCATCTTCTTCTGATCATCTGTAATCCTGGAAAATTTTACCATCGCCCCCCGGGACTTGAATGACCCTGTTTTCTGGAAATTTTCCATTTTGAAATAAACATCGCATGAGAACATTTTGCTGAAAGTTGTGGAATGGAACAATGGGGTTCTATGAAGTTTTCCACTGATCTCCTTCTCCGCATCCTCAATCCTGCTGTAATCTAACATGAAATTGAATTGCCTTTACGCATATATATGCTTTGAAATGGAGAATTGGAGATATTTTTCTTGTCACTGCATATTTATATATATTGGAGCCATATTTTTAATGGGTGTATAGTTGAAGGACGAATATCTAATGATCCAGCAGAGTGCAAGGGAGTTTGCAAAAAAAGAAATTATGCCTGTTGCAGCCAGAATGGACCGGGAAAATTTCTTCCCCGCTGACCTGTTCAGGAAAATGGGCAGGGAGGGATACCTCGGGGTCACGGTCCCCGAGGAGTATGGTGGATCAGGATCTGATTACCTTTCCCAGGCAATCATAGAGGAGGAAATAAGCTATGCTTCAGGTTCTATGGGACTCTCATACGGCGCCCACAGCAACCTGTGCCTGGACAACCTATACAGGAATGGCTCAGAATTTTTGCGGGAAAAATATGTACCGCATCTCTGCTCAGGTGAAACTATAGGTTCACTGGGAATGACAGAGCCCTCATCAGGTTCAGATGCGCTATCCATGAAAACCACGGCAGAGGAAGATTCTGGAAATTTTAAGATTAATGGAAGCAAAACATTCATCACCAACGCACCATATGCAGATGTATTCCTGATATATGCACGCACGGGCAGTGATATAACCCCATTTGTTGTGGAATCCAGTGACAGGGGTTTTTCAAGAGGGCAGGAATTCGATAAAACTGGCATGCGTGGTTCCCCCACAGGTACGATTTTCTTCAATGACATCACACTTGGGCATGAAAGGATTGTTGGTGACCTGAATGGTGGTAAGAAGGTTCTGCTAAGCGGGCTAAATCTTGAAAGGGCAGTACTGGCATTCAATTCTATTGGCATAGCCAGAAGGGCCCTTGACCTTGCAGTATCATATGCATCTGAAAGGAAGCAGTTCGGGAGGCCTATAAGCGATTTTGAACTGGTTCAGGAAAAACTTGCATACATGTACACAAAATTCGAATCCTCGAGGCTTTTTGCAATAGAGGCGCTTAACAGGGTGCAGAATGACAGGATGGATTCACTGGATGCAGCATCAGCCATCCTCTATGCATCGGAGGCCTCTGAATACATAGCAAGGGAAGCGTTGCAGATTTTCGGCGGCTACGGGTACATAAAGGATTTTGAAATAGAGAGGGTTTTTAGGGATTCCATACTTTTGACCATCGGTGCCGGAACCAACGAAATCAGGAAAAAGGTAATAAGCGAGGCACTGGTAAAAAAATACAGGGGTGATAATATTGGCAGATAGCCATAGAAATGTTTACATGATTGCAGGTGGCCTGACACAGTTTAAAAAAACAAATTTCAATGAGGATTTCAGGCTGAATGTAAAGCATTCACTGGATTACGCACTGAAGGATTCCGGGATGAAAATAGATGACATAGATGGATCAGTATCGGCGTACTTTTCTGACCATCTCCAGGGGCAGCTCATAGCAGGCGCAATGTCGAACGACTTCATTGGACTGGCAGGAAAGCCATCTAAGAGAATTGAGGGTGGCGGTGCAACAGGTGGGCTCGCATTCCAGACCGCATATGAGGAAATAGCATCAGGCACAATGGATACCTGTCTTGCATATGGATTTGAAAATATGTCCCATGTGGGAACATGGCGTGGAAACGATATCATTGCTCTGGGAAGTGATGCCAGCTTTGATTATCCACTGGGAGGATTCTACACTGCATACTACGCTCTTATGGCCACACGGCATATGTATGAGTTCGGAACCACAGAAAAACAGATGGCCATGGTTTCTGTGAAGAATCATGGAAACGCCATGCATAATCCATATGCACAGGCACCAATGGACATTACAGTTGATGATGTGCTGAAATCTCCTGTGGTTTCAAGCCCCATAAAAATGCTGGACATATGCCTAATGTCAGATGGTGCCGCATGTGCCATACTGGCATCGGAAGAGGTCGCCAGATCCTATTCTGGAAAGCCTGTGCTGATAAAATCCATAGGTTCTTCCAGCGATACCATGCGCCTGGCGGACAGACCCTTCGGCACGGTACCACTCCTGCCCAACGAGACCCCTGATATGTATAAAAACCTGAAATATCCTGGAGTCCACTCATTCCGCGCCGGGAGGCTTGCAGCCAGAATGGCATACAGAAAGGCGGGCATATCAAATCCTCAGAAAGAAATAGATTTTGCGGAGTTATATGATGCCTACACATCCTCTGAAATACAGGCATATGAGGATATGGGATTCTGTCCATACGGGCAGGGTGGAAAATTCATAGAGGAGGGCAAGTCAATGCTGGATGGGGATATACCTGTCAACATGGAGGGTGGCCTCCAGGCCTCGGGGCATGCAATAGGCGCAACGGGAATTATGCAGGCAGTTTACGCTTTCTGGCAGCTTCAGGGGACAGTGCATAGGCACATGGGCAATAACAGGCTTCAGGTCAAAAACCCGCATTTGGGGATTATACACAGTCATGCCGGAACAGGAGCATATGAGGCAGTGACGGTTATGGAGGCGGTTTAAAATGGGATACGGAAAATTGTTAAAGATAGACCCGCTTGTGGTTGAATGGAACTATACAACTGAATACAGGCATAGCTATGCAGAAGATTCCCCATTTTTTATAGAACTTGGCAGGGGTAAGCTCCTGGGGTCCAGATGCAAATCCTGTGGATTCAAATACGGGACATACAGGAAATACTGCATGTACTGCGGATCAGAGACCGAGGATATGGATCTTCCATTTAAGGGAAAAGTCCACTCATTTACAACATGCTATTATTCAGGGGAGACTTTCCGTGGAGATGTCCCTTACATACTTGTACTTGTGGAGTTCCCTGGAATCGACTCCCTTTTCATGTCAAGGCTTTTCATGGAGCAGGGAGAAAAACCGGAAATTGGCATGGAGGTAGTTGCACGGTTTAAAAAGTTCCAGACTTTTACAGTCAACGATGTTTATTTTGTTCCGGCTTAATCTATTTCATTAGCCTTTTTTGATATTTTTTCGGTATGTTGTTTATCCCTGTATGCTATGGTAAAGAAAAAGCCCAGTATACATGTTATTGAAAGGAATATCAATCCTATGTCTATGCCCGCGAGCCCGAAGAGGGAGAAGGCAAGTATGCCTATCAATCCACCGAAACGGCCAGCCATTTCATTGAAGCCCTGACCTGAGGCCCTTATGGATTCGTCATAATTTTCCACAGGCATTATTACCGTTGTTTTGTCCGGGCCCATGGACCCGAAAAAGAATGCAAGCCCCAGAAGTATAATTATTTCGATGCCGGGCATTCTAAGTGCAAAGTATATGCCGAATCCCAGAATACCCAGGAATACAGACCTTATGATAAATCCAGCTGCCTGCAATTTTCTTGTTCCTAGCCTCTGTATGATCAGGAATGCCAGAATAGAAGCCGGTATTGTAAAGGCTTTCACTATCACGGCTGAAAAAGCCCCACTGACAGCAGAGACCCCCAGTGCCGTGATCAGTATAAATGGAAGAAACATTGTAAGGCTCTGGTCTCCTATCTGGTATAGAAACCAAGGGACTGAAAACCTGTAAAGATATTTTCTGTTTCCTCTGGATGTAACATCTTTTATTATAGCCTTCATAGATTTTATTCTCTTAAATTTCCACAGTGATGATTCTTTAATCCCTGCACGCATGATCAGGGGAACTATTGAAAATAAGGCACCTGACAATAATGCATATCTCCACCCTGTGGGTCCAAGGGTTAAAAGAGACCCCCCTATAAGGTAGGAGAAAAGGATCCCAAAGTTGGCGAAAAACATTATGAGCGCAAGATTCCTCGTGGAATTCTTTCCTGCGACTATTTCAGAAATATAGGTGAATATGACAACATAATCAATGCCAACACCAACCCCAACAAGCGTCCGGAAAAACATCAGCATTGCAATGTTTGTTGATAAGGCGCTCCCTATTCCTGCCAGGAGAAATGTTACAATATCTATGGCAAGGATGCTTACCCTGCCGAACCTGTCAGAAAATACCCCGCTTACCACTGCACCAATCATTGCGCCGACGAAGATAAGTGCACCCAGCAAATATACTATGCCTGAACTAACATTGAATGCCCTCTCTATGGGCTTCAGGGCAACTGAAATTATGGCTATATTATAACTCGCCACAAATATGCTTATGGCACCTATGGAAATATAGTATGCGTTGCTAAGTTTTTTCTGGCTCCTCACCAAGGATAATTAGGTATACCTAAATAAACTTTCAGTAGTCAACTATTTGAAAATTTATGAAAGGCCGGTTATGTGCCCCTCACCATCGATATTTATATTCTCTGCTGCAGGATGCTTGGGCAGCCCTGGCATGGTCATGATGCTTCCCAGTACCGGAATAATGAAGCGCGACCCGCCGTTAACCATCACAGAATTCACCTTTACCCTGAAATTTTTCGGAGAATTCAGGAGTCCGGGGTTATCTGAAATAGAAGCCTGTGTTTTTGCCATGCATATATAAAATCCTCCGAAACCGTTCTCCTCAGCATGTTTTATATCCAGCAATGCCTCCTTAGAAAAATCAACACCATCAGCACCGTATACTTTTGTTGCTATTTTCTCTATCTTTGTTTTGACAGGGTCATCCAGCAAATATGTATATTTTATCCTGTTGCTACTTATGGAATCAAGCACAGCATTTGCCAGATCCAGGCCTCCCTCACCGCCATCAGAGTATACCCTGGAAATTGCAAATTTTATATTTTTCCTTTCTAGCATTTCAGATACCTTCTTTATTTCATTATCCGTATCCAGAGGGTGGACATTCAGGGCCACAACTGGTTCTATTCCAAAGTTTCTAACATTTTCAATATGCCTGAAGAGGTTTTGTATTCCGGTTACCATGGCCGGTATATTCTCCACATCTATGTCCTTAGCCCCGCCATGGTGTTTCATTGCCCTTATTGTGGCAACGATTACTGCTGCATCAACGTTTATATCGGCTTCCCTGGTAACTATGTCCATGAACTTTTCGAAGCCCAGGTCCGAACCGAATCCTGCCTCCGTAACTGTATAATCAAAAAGATTCATTGCAGCATAATCACCCAGTATGCTTGATGTGCCATGGGCTATATTGCCGAATGGCCCGGTATGTATAATTGCCGGAACGTTTTCCGCACTCTGCACAAGATTGGGCTTTAGTGCGTCAGCAAGCAGTGCAGCCATGGCCCCCTCTGCCTTTATGTCCCTTGCAAAAACAGGCCTATTCTTTGCTGTATACCCTATAATTATATTTCCCAGCCTTTCTTTTAAATCATCATAGCCCTTTGACAATGCCATTATGGCCATTATTTCTGATGCTGCTGTTATCACAAAGGAATCGTTGGCAAGAACCCCATTGGACTTCGGCCCATTTCCCACAATAATTGACCTAAGTGAACGGTCATCCATGTCTACGGTCCTGGGAAATGATATTTTCTTCGGGTCTATTCCGGATTCATTTCCAAAATATATGTGATTATTTATCATGGCCGACAGCAAATTATGTGCCGCTGATATTGCCGGAAAATCTCCAGTAAAAATAAGGTTAATTTTATCTGCTGGTTCTACAGTGGATTTTCCGCCACCGGTTGCACCTCCCTTTACACCAAAACATGGGCCAAGGGATGGCTCCCTTATTGCTATGCCAACATTTTTGCCCATCCTTTTCAGTGCCTGTGCAAGGCCTATTGCAGTTGTGGTTTTTCCCTCTCCTGCTGGTGTCGGGGTCATTGCTGTCATTAATATAATTTTTCCGCGCTTTTTCCCAGGAATTGCATTTGAAATTCCGATCTTGGCGGCATATCTGCCATATAATTCATAATCAGTTATTCCAGTATCTTTTATAATTTCAGTTATATCTTTCAACATAACTGCAACATACATTATTGATAGTAAAGATTTTTGCTCCGGCTATAATCTCCTTTCAATTTCCCGGATAGAGTTCATAGAATCCTCAACTGTTTCCATGAAAAGATTCAGCCTTGCCATTTCCTCATACCTGTATTCTTCATCTTTCTGGAGTTTCAGGTTAATCTTTATATTGTTCACAGATGTGTGTATGGCAGTATATGACATATACGCAGCAGAAATAGTGTCCGTGATAAGATTTTTATTTCCATAAACACACAGAAATAATGCATTATTTAGATTTTCCATGGAGACACCGGCTATTCTCCATGATACAGATATACTTTTTTTAATGGCTGTGTCAAGGGTATTTCTCCTTTTCGGATCGGATTTATCAATGTGCAGTGCATCCATTATGCCCTGAAATGAATCCTCATCATCATTACTAAGCTTCCTGAGCTTTTCTATTATTTCTCCAGAATCTACTGAAATGCTTTCAAAATTCTCCCTGTGCATTTCCAATTTTTTTTTGCCAAGTGATAAAAGGGAGGCCATTGAATTCAGTGATGCAGAAAACATGGATGTAATTGCAGCAGCAGACCCACCACCTGGCGTCGCAGATTCACTTTTCAGTTTTGATATATATTCATCAAGGTCCATGTTATGATATTATTGTAGCTTTCAAAAACTTTCTTATTCTTTATAGTTGCAAACCATCTTTAACTCATACCTATTTTCAATAAATATATATTTAATTTATTACCTATTTAGGTCATATATATTTATTCTAAATAGATCAAATATACCTTTATCGTGGTTAAAGACCAAGTAAAAAAAAGTTTTAAATTCTTTCATGTGTTTTTGTTATACACCCGTGATGTAAAATGATAAATGTTTTAAATAATGTTATAAAGAGGGACGGCTCCAGCGTCCCGTTCGACAAGAAAAAGATAGCAATGGCAATATTCAAGGCTATGCTCTCGGTAAAAACCGGATCAATGGAGGAGGCAAATAAGCTTGCAGATTATGTTACAAAGGAACTGGAAGGCATGGGAAAAGAGCCCACAGTTGAGACAATACAGGATACTGTAGAAAATGTACTTATGACACATAAAATAAATGGCACCTCATACATATCTGTGGCAAAGGCCTATATACTTTACAGGGAAAAGAGGAATACAGTAAGGCAGGAGAAGGAATTTCTCGGTGTAAAAGATGACCTGAAACTTAGCGTAAATGCAGTCAAGGTGCTTGAGGCCAGGTACCTTTTCAAGGATTCAGATGGAAAGATTATAGAAACCCCAAAGCAGATGTTTCACCGTGTGGCAGTGCATCTTGGGATCATACAGGGGCTTTATGATTATATATCATACAGGAAAACGGGGAAGCTCCCTGAAAATGGGACCGTATATTCCGGGATAACCAAAACCCAGGACGAAGAACTGAGAAGGGCATTCAATGAACTCAGGCAGGAGAAAAGCGTAGATGGCACCTATGAGGAATTCCTGGATTTCATGCAGACCAAAAAAACCATGGTAAACTACTGGATTGATAAATTTGAAACCATGATGACCAAACTTGAATATGTGCCAAATTCACCTACCCTGATGAATGCCGGGGGTCCGCTAGGGCAGCTCAGCGCATGCTTTGTGCTGCCTGTGGATGACAGCATAGATTCTATATTTGACACGCTTAAGGCAACAGCAGAAATACATAAATCCGGTGGCGGAACCGGGTTCTCTTTCACCAGGTTACGTGCCAGCGATGATATAGTGGCATCAACCAAGGGCGTTGCTTCCGGTCCTGTATCATTCATGAGAATATTCGATGTTACCACAGATGTAATAAAACAGGGTGGAAAGAGAAGGGGAGCCAATATGGGAATTCTCAATTACAACCATCCAAATATAATGGATTTCATAACAAGCAAAGATGCAGAGAACAAAATACTGAGCAACTTCAATATATCTGTTGGTGTAAATGATGAATTTTTCGAGAAGCTTGACAACGATGAATATATAGACCTTATCAACCCGCGGGACGGCAAGGTAATGAACAGGGTAAAGGCATCGACCCTGTGGAATTCTATAATAAACCATGCATGGACCACCGGTGATCCAGGAATGATATTCCTCGACGAAATCAACAAGAAAAATCCGGTAAAGAACATAGGATATATAGAATCAACAAACCCCTGTGTCACAGGAGACACCAGAATATATACATCAGAAGGAATAAAAACTGCCAAACAGCTGTACGATGAGGGAGAAAGTTTAAACGTAAAGATTGATGGTAGATTCGGTGGCAGTTTCAAACAGTCCTCAAACGTTATTTATACAGGATTCAAGGATGTATACAGAATAACAACAAGTGAAGGCTTTGATATAACTGTTACAGGCGACCACAAAATATACAGTGAAGAGAGGGGCTGGATAGAGGCATTGAAACTTAAAGTAGGGGAAAAAATTAGGATATTAAACGAGGGCGGATCCTTTGGGCCTCATGGAAACCTGGAGGAAGGCAGGGTTCTTGGATGGCTTGTAGGGGATGGACATGTAAATAGAGGAAACAATAACGAACGTGCTGCTCTTTCTTTCTATGATCAGGACAGGGTATTTGCTCCTGAATTTGAAAGCTATGTAAATAACATAATAAGGCCATCTATCAATAACCGTGACTACCATGTAGGCATGGTGAATATTGAAAGCAGAAACTGCATAACAATAGCATCAGAAAGACTCAAAGAATTCGCAGCCACCTATGATTTAGTAGAGGAGAAACTTAAGGTTCCAGATAATGTTTTTGCCGGTACAATGGAAATGCAAAAAGGCTTTTTACAGGCATTATTTGAGGCTGATGGAACAGTATTAAAAGCTGGAAAGTCCAGATATGCCATCAGGCTTGGATCTATAAGCCTTGACTTACTGAAACAGGTTCAGACATTGCTATTAAACTTCGGCATATTCAGTACTATTTATCAATCCCGTAAAAAGGCAGGCATAAAAATGCTACCAGATGGTAGCAGGAATATGAGACTATACACTGTACATGATTTCCATGAACTGAACATCTCAGGGAAGGACTTAGTAAGTTACGCGAATTTGATAGGATTTATATCTGAAAGGAAAAATGCCCGGTTAAATGAAATAATAAAAAGTTATACAAGGGGGCCCTACAAAACATCTTTCATCGCCAGAATAAACACAATAGAATATTCAGGAAAGAGTGATGTATATGATCTTGTGGAACCATCCACTCACTCATTTGTAGCCAATGGAATTGTCGTACACAACTGTGGTGAGCAGCCGCTTTTGCCTTACGAATCATGTAACCTTGGCTCGATAAATCTTGCAAAATTTGTCGAGAATGGAACATTCAACTATGACAGATACAGGAATACAATCGATGTTGCAACCAGATTCCTGGAAAACGTTGTTGACGCAAATAAATTCCCGGTTGAATCTATAAAGAATATGACCAGGAAGACAAGAAAAATTGGACTGGGTATAATGGGATTCGCCGATGCACTTATAATGCTGGGCATACCGTACAACAGCAATGAGGCTTTAGAATTCGGTGAAAAGGTGATGAAAACACTTAATGATGAATCACACCTTGAATCCCAGAGACTTGCAGAAGAGAGAGGCGTTTTTCCAGGATGGTATGGTTCTGAATACGAGGAGAAGGGAATAAAAATGAGGAACTCAACCACAACAACAATAGCTCCTACTGGAACCATATCTATAATTGCAGGATGCTCCTCCTCAATAGAGCCATTGTTTGCATTAGCATTCGTAAGGCACGTACTGAATGGGCAGGAACTTCTGGAGGTCAACCCGTTACTGGAGGATGCACTGAAATCCAGAAACCTGTTTTCACAGGAAATCATGGAAAAGATAGCAGAAACCGGCAAGCTGGGAAATCTTGACCTGCCTGAGGACATAAAAAAACTCTTCGTAACGGCCCAGGAAATTGATCCGGACTGGCACGTACTGATGCAGGCAACATTCCAGAAATACTGCGATTCCGGCGTTTCAAAGACAATAAACCTGCCCTTCGAGGCAACTCCTGATGATATTGCCAAATCATACCGCCTTGCAAAGGAACTCCACTGCAAGGGAATAACAGTATACAGGGATAGAAGCAAGAGCCAGCAGGTGCTCTATGCAGGTACAGGCCAGAAAAAGAGCGATGAGGAAAAAAAAATTGACCTCACCATGAAGATGCCTGATAAGCTTTTGAAGCTGGATGCCACATTTGACCCTGCATGCCCGACAGGAAAATGTGACCTGTAATTTTTATTGAAAAACACATAAAATATTTATTCTATATTATATTGTAATATACATGGCACTTAAATCTCAGGAAAGGGGAGATCTTGAAAATTTTATTGATGAGCTGAAGGATACCAGCAAGGAGGCATATAAATTATGGAATTTTAAAAACGAATCTGAGTTCGTGGCTTTTTTAAAGGGATATATCTTCGGGAGTTTTACTATGGGAGTAATAGATAAAAACAAAACCATAAACAAGAATTTTATGCTGAAGGAAGAGGATATAGATGAAATAATAAAGATCATAGAAAGAAGGTCAGGTGAATTTATAGAGACACTGGAAAAATAAAAATCCTGCCTATTATCAGATGATAAATTTTCTACCATACAGGTGTTATTTTCTTTATTGAAAATATTAAATATAGTTTTAAGATAAACTCCTATGGATATAGCAGTCCTTGTTAAGCAGACAGTAGATATGGATCAGATAAAATTAAATGATAATAATGAGCCAATAATGGACAACCTTCCATTGAAAATGGATATTCTCAGTAAAAATGCTGTGGAAGCAGCGGTACAGCTTAAAGAGAAGTATGGAGGTAAGGTCACGGCCTTTATATTCGGAACAGAGAGGTCAACATCCACCATGAAGGAAGCCTATGCCATGGGGGTTGATGACGGCACTGTCATAAAGGGATACCAGAAATCTGACCCTGCTGTTACAGGCGCCATTCTTGGGGAGGAACTGAAGAAATCAAAATACGATATTATCGTACTGGGCGACCAATCTTCAGACTCCTATTCCGGATTGCTGGCGGGCATATTATCCTCTGAACTGGGATTGAATGTCATAACAAATGCTATTAATATAGAAATAAAGGATAAAACAGCAAATGTTACGGTAGAATCAGAAAGTGAGGATGTAACAGTTGAAACTGAGCTTCCGGCGGTGGTCTCTGTGGCACAGGAAATAAATGAGCCCAGGCTTCCAAAGGTTATGCAAATAATGGCGGCTGGAAAGAAGAACATTAATATCATAGAAGGGAAACCTGATTACAAGGACGATTCAAGGGTGCTATCAGATAAAGCTCCGGAAAGCCAGAGAAAGAAAATTATATATGAGGACGGGAAGGGAATAGATGAAATTGCGAAAATCCTGAAGGTGGTCAAATGAAAGCATTAGTATTCTCAGATGAACCAAAAAATGCCAGGGAAATAATAACATACCTGCGTGGAAAGATGGACATAGATGTTATATCAGCCGAAGACAAGGAATTGCCTGAATATGGTGCCAAGAAAGTATATTTCTACAGGGATGGATTTATAGATAATCTCAGCAAATTCCTCGTAGATTATCTGTCAAAAAATAAGTATGATTTTATATTCATTTCTTCCACCAACACTGGAAGAGAGCTTGCAGGCATACTATCCTACAGGCTTAAAATGAAATGCATGCCTGAAATATTCTCATTTGAACAGGGTGATAAAACAGTGACAAAGAGGTTCTTCCATGGCGGTAAAACTGTTGTTGAAGAAGAAAGTAATTTCCATATGTTCACTGTATCACCAGGCATATGTGAGGCAGAAAAATCTGATAAAAAGTCTGAGGTTGAAAACATGACCCTGGATAAGAGCAATTATAAAATAGTTAATGTGAAGAGTAAAAACACTGCAGGAACAGATATAAGAAACGCCAGGGTTATTGTTTCCATAGGAAGAGGGCTTGGAAGCCAGGAGAACATAGAGAAAATTAAACCACTTGTGGAGGAACTTCATGCTGAAATAGCAGGTTCAAGGCCCGTTTGCCTGGATTATAAATGGCTAAGTGAGGATAAGCAGGTGGGGCTTTCAGGTAAAAAAGTAAGACCAGATTTTTATATAGCACTGGGAATATCCGGGCAGATACAGCATATAGCGGGAATACGTGGGTCCAAAACAATAATAGCAATAAATAAGGACAAGAGCGCTCCTATATTCGAGGAGTGTGACTACGGTATAGTGGGGGATCTTTTTACAATTGTTCCGGAACTGGTAGAGAAACTGAAATAAGTATTTAATATTTTTATTATACCAGAATATGTTTCTATGCTTTATTTTAAAAACAAATAATTTAGAATTGTATATAGGAATTAAAAAGATACGAACTTTGAATTAGATGATAATGTATATAAACATTCCCTATTTTAGATATTAGTAAATAAACAACTGTAATTCTTTTATTATGAAAATAATACTTTCAGTAGATTCAGAGGAAAAAATATCCATGTCTATCACCGCAGCAGAGCACCTTTCAGAAATGGAGGGTACCGATCTTGTGGAAGTGGTATACCTTAACGGTGGAATAGCGGCAGTAGTTGAAAGAAACAGGATAAAGCCCATGCTTGAGAACAAAAAAGTACAGGTTGTTGCATGTGGAACATCAATGCAGGCAAGGAGCATCGAAAAGGATGAACTGGCCCCTGGAGTAGTTTATGTTCCTGCAAGCCTGAAGGAAATTATAAAAAGGCAGCAGGAAGGATATACCTATCTTGTTTTATAAAAATACGGATTATAAAGAATTCTAAAATATAACCGAAATTTTATCCTCCGGGAATAAAAATTTAAATAACATTTTGTTCTCAATTATTATGAAAGATACACTTCCTGTAGATGAGAAATACAGAATCCACATGACAAAGTATTTTCAGGAATATGAAGCATCAATTAAAAATACTGAAAGCTTCTGGAAAGAGAAGGCAAGGGTAATAGACTGGTTTGAGCCCTTTGACAGGGTTCTTGACGACTCTAAAAAGCCTTTCTACAGGTGGTTTGTAAACGGAAAAACTAATGTTTCATACAACTGTCTTGACCGGTATATTAATAATGAAAAAAGGAACAAGGTCGCATACATTTGGATTCCGGAGCATGGAGAGGAGAAAGTAATAACATATTTTGGTCTATACAGAAGGGTAAATGCACTGGCAAAGGCCCTTCTGAACCTTGGAGTTAAGAAGGGTGACGGTGTTACAATATATCTTCCCATGATACTTGAGGCACCCATAGCCATGCTGGCATGTGCCAGAATCGGAGCCGTATTCAATGTTGTATTCTCAGGATTCGGTGAGGAGGCGCTGGCACAGAGGATAGATGATTCCGGGTCCAGGACCATCATAACAGCAGACGGCGGATACAGAAAGGGAAAAACAGTCCATCTGAAAAAGATAGTAGATGCCGCAATAGATCTGAGCAGGGGCGTAGATAATGTAATTGTTGTTAAAAACACAAAGGAAAGCATAAAAATGGAATCAGGGCGTGATTATTATTACGATGATGTTGTCGAGGACTCCTATGTTAAGCCAGAGGAGCTGGATTCCAGTGACCCATTATTCATACTTTATACATCAGGAACCACAGGAAAGCCCAAGGGAATAGTCCATGGAAATGGTGGATACCCTGTATGGGTTGCAAATACAATGAGGTGGGCATTCAACCCCGGAGAGGAGGACAGGTGGTGGTGTGCAGCAGACATAGGGTGGATAACAGGGCACAGCTATATTGTGTTTGCCCCATTGTTACTGGGTGTAACATCCATAATGTACGAGGGTGCAATAGATTACCCAAAACCTGACAGGATGTGGGACATTGTGGAAAGGTACGGTGTAAATATGCTCTATACATCCCCAACCGCAATAAGATTATTAATGAAGTACGGGGAGAAATATCCACTTATGCATGACCTATCATCCCTGAGGGTGCTGGGCACTGTTGGAGAGCCCATAAACCCTGCAGCATGGCACTGGTTCTATGAAGAAATTGGAAAGAGCAGGTGCCCGATAATAGATACATACTGGCAGACAGAAACAGGAGGATTCACCATAGCACCATCCATGGCACTTGGAATGCCTGACCTGAAGCCCGGTTCTGCCACATTCCCCATGCCAGGCATAATGCCTGAAATACTCAGAGAGGACGGGACACCTGCAAAGAGTGGGGAGAAAGGATATATAGTAATTGATAGGCCGTGGCCCGGGCTCATGCTTACAGTAAATAATGACGATAAAAGATATGTTGATGTGTACTTCTCTAAATATCCGGGGAAATACCTCATGGGTGATTATGCCATAAAGGACGAGGACGACTATTACTGGCTCCTGGGAAGAAGCGATGAGGTACTGAAGGTTTCAGGCCACAGAATCGGAACAATAGAAATCGAGGATGGCCTTGTATCCATGAAAGAGGTTGCAGAGGCAGCAGTCTTTGGAAAGCCGGATACCGTCAAGGGAGATACAATAGTTGCCTTTGTAACCCTAAAAGAGGGTTATGAAAAAAGCAGTGAATTGATAGATTCCCTGAAAAAGCGCATGAGGACTGAACTCGGCCCCATTATGGTTCCGGAGGAAATACACATAGTTGATGCGCTTCCAAAAACAAGGTCTGGAAAAATCATGAGGCGTGTAATAAAGGCAGTATATCTAAACCAGGTAACAGGTGATGTCAGCACCCTGGAAAATGAGGCATCAGTTGAAGAGATTCAGAGGGCAATGGACATAATAAGGAAAGGGACAGGCGATTAATGCTATCCTTCCTCATTTTAAAATCCTTATTAAAATTGGAATCTTCATAAGCGTATCCGGGCTATCCACAATAAGATGTTCCAGTGGCTTCTTATAGGGATCAAACCTGTCAACATGTACCTCATACCTATCCAGAAATTCCACCACATGTATCCCGAAAGTCGCTCCATCCACGCTTGCCCTGTAATCCCTAATCTGGCCCCTCATTTTACCAACAGATCTATAGAAAATTCCAGAATTCATTGGACTCCCAATGGATTTAGGCAGATCAATTTTGCCGAATGCCATGGCCATGGCGCATGCAGAATTCCAGTTATCAAACATAATTATAGAAATAGAAATATTATTTAACCGTTGTTATTTTATATATTCACCAGCTGTATAACATACTTTTCCATACTATTTACATCCAGTACGGTGCCTGCGTACACTAAAAAGATTTATATACATTAGTATAATACTAACTTCCTATGGATAATAATAAATCTAAAGATTTCCCTAAAACTCTAAGGAGAGGCCAGGTAGGTACCTTTGGGGCTATTGCAGAAGAAATCTCTGCCATGGCACCAGCCTGCGATTCAATTGCATTTGTCGTTGCCTCAGCAGCATTTGCATTCTTCTTGACTCCTCTGTCATTTATCATAGCCACGCTGACAATGTTTCTTGAGGTTAATACCCTCTACCATCTATCCAAGAGGCATGCAAGTGCCGGTGGTTATTATGGATATGTTGCCACGGCTTTCGGACCGACCCCTGCAATATTCTCCGGACTAATGTACCCATTTTACCAGATCGTGAGCACAGCTGCAATTCCTGTATTCGTTGCAGGTGTTGTTCTTCCGGGCGTTGTGCAGTATTTTATACATGTTGGGATGCCTGCATGGATATGGTTACCATTTATCCTTGTTTTCATCATAGTACCCATAATAATTGCAATAGTTGGAATCAGACCCCAGATGAAATATATCAGGGTGGCAGCCTTCTTTGAAATTATATTTCTGATTGTTTTATCCACCATAATTATAATTAAGGCTCCTGATAATACAGTGAACGTTTTTAACCCATACGGTTTCCCACAGTACAGGTCATGGTTTTCTGCAGAGGGAGGCCCAATTGCAGGATTAGGCCTAGGAATGGTTTTTGGTCTTACCAGTTTTATTGGCTATGGTGGGTCAGCCCCCCTGGGCGAAGAGGCAACACACCCAAAAGCCATTACCAGGTCCCTGGTGTTCGGTCTTCTGATTACCGGGATAACCCTGACAGAGGTTTCATATGCACAGATAGTGGGATGGGGGATACCATTGATGCAATCCTTTACAAGCAGTGCTATTCCAGGAGTTATTACTGCTACTTTATATACCGGAGCTATAGGGGGCATAATGTTCTCACTGGTAGCTTTCAATTCGGCCTTTTCAGATTCTGTTGCCATGCAGTCAAATGGGGGGAGGGTTTATTACGCCATGGGCCGTGATTATATACTACCTCAATTCTTTTCAAAGATACATAAAAAATACCAGACCCCTTCAAACGCATTAATATTTGTTGCCACCATGGCCTCTATACTTGCAGTAGGTGTTACATTCCTTGTGACATACGGGGCAGGAATTCCTGTAAAGGATATCATAAGTGGAAACGCAGACTCATCTATGGTGGTAACAGCACTTACTGACTCATTTGACCTGCTCACAACCCTGGCACTGGGGGGCCTTATAATCACACATATACTTCTCAATACTAGTGTAATGACAATGTTTTACAGGCTTAAGGAAAAGCATACTGGCATTAAAAAGATCATTCATCCTATAGAGCATTATGTATTTCCAAGCATAGCCACTGTTATTTTCATATTCGTTCTCTACGAATCTGTGGTACCACCGGTTTACCCTATCACCGACGGAATCGTAATTATAGCTCTCTACTCTATTTTTGCAATAGGCTACTCACTTTATCTGAAGAAGACAAAACCCGATAAGGTCAAAAATGCTGGATTAACGGTTAACCTTGTTGCCGAGGAAAAATTAAGTGGTGGATCAAAATAATTTTTATTGAAAATCTGTATTTAACATTTTTTTATAAAATGTTGGAATCTTATGAAAACTATAAAAATCCGGTGTTTGGACAGGATAATTATTCCATTTTGATAGCATGCCAAATAATGGAGATATCATATCTTAGTTCGCTGTATCCCTCCCAGATAACATAAAATTATCAGTGTGGACTGGAATAATTAACATAGAATCAGTTTAAAGATATATCAAAAAGGCTATGGCAACAGCAATCAGCGTTGAAAACGCATTTACCTGTCCCTTTGACATCTTACCGCGGTTTTCAAACAGTGAACCCAGCAGGCTATCCACCTGGCATCCAGTGAATCCTAAAAGTGTAATCACAATAAGGGGAACTATCGCAAAACCTTGAAAATCCAGTATAATGTATGCAATTCCTATTATGAATGCCCCCAGGAGCGCCATTGCTTCCCCCAATAAGGATACACCTCCATTAACACCTGGTTTTATCTTTTTGAAACTTGTTATCATATACACATTCTTATCGAATACTCCTATTTCGGAGGCAAAGGTATCTGCATTTACGGATGCAAATGAAACACCGAAAATAAGAAAATATGGAAAACCATCAATCCTAAGCCCATTCATAGCTGCAATAACAACGCCTATCAATGCAGCATAAATCACGTTTGATGCGTGCCTTTCTCCGTTTTCACCTTCCTGTAATTTTTCTCTAGCCTTATCCTTAATCCTGAATTTTGTTGCCACCTGTGCCGTAATGGCAAAGATAAGCATCAGTATAAGCCAGTAAAGGGATCCAAGCACAACAATTATTATTCCGACTATAAGGGCTGCAACCGTACCTTTAAAATCGAAAATACGGAATTTCAGAGCCCCTATAAATAAGGCTATAAGGATCACTGCTGACGCAATGATGTAATAAATGGTCGTTAGCACCACCCGGTACCTGATATTAAATCATTTCTGGTTTTATTGAAAATAAAAAGAACTGGAGCATCCGACATTGGATGTCATATGTTTCTTGGGTATAAATTATTTATGCTGATATGATAAATACTAATATACGGAAGGATAAAAATGCCAGTAAAATATATATAATTATAAAATATATATAGTAAATACTTAATATAAAGACTAAATATATATTTAATGATAGAAATAGAAGAAGCAAATAAAATATATAATACTCCTGGAAAGGACTACCTGGAGGGCATAAAACTGGTGACCTTTGATATGGATGGGGTATTACTGAAAAATAGAAATTCATGGGACGTAATAATTAACAGGGCAATGAGAAAACACAGTAATGAAGGGAAAATGGTGTATACTTTCGACTATCTCCACAGAAACGGAGTGCCTGATCATTTATATGCAAACCTTACCCAGACCAAAATAAGGACATACATCAATCTAAATGATATGACATCGAATGTAATGAGAACCCTTGAATACCTCAGGCACAGAAAGATTAAAACTGCAATTGTTTCTGCAGGATCCCATATATTTGCGGAATACATTGCAGAACTCATGGGTATGGATTATTACATAGGAAACGAGGTTGATACCACGGCGCATAAATTTATCAAAAATGTTGACCCCGCCAAAAAAGACCTAAATGTTGCTAATATCCAGTCCATTCTGGGTGTGTCTCCGGAGGAAACACTGAGTGTTGGGGATTCGTTTATGGATCTTTCCATGAAAAGGAAATCCAGATACTTCGTTGCTTTCAATACTGCAAGTTACAGGACACTTGAATATTCAGATTTCACTGTTGAATCAACCAATCTATATGATATAATCAGCAGGCTGACTGGGCACTAAAGGTTTTGCAGTATCAAGCTTTTAATATTTTCGTTCAATATAAGCCAATGAAGATTCTGGCCATCGGTACATGGGGAGCAGGGCTTGTGCCAAAAAAAAGAAATACATCCTTTTTGATTGATGATAGTACGCTTCTGGACTGCGGTCCACATACGGTGGGATATTTAATTAATCAGGGTATTAATCTTGACGCAATAAAGAGAGTTTTGGTTACACACCTGCATCTTGACCATGCCGGAGGCATTTCCGAATTTATCTGGCAGAGGGCCCTGCATGGTGTAGATACAGAAGTAAACATCGTAGGTCCCCCTGAACTTTCAAAAAGCATTTCTGGAATCTTGAAATATTACCATACCCCGGCTTTCATGATGAGAGGGATTACATTTAATGAAAATGAGCCTGGATTAAATATCATGCTAGGAAAGCACACTGTTGAAGAATATATGTACAGGTTCAAATCCTCTGGAAAAACTGTGTTCTATTCTGGGGATACATCATACACTGACGCTGCAGTTGAAAACGGAAGAAACTCTGAACTTTTCATACATGAGGCAACATACCAGGATGGAATGGAGAATGAGGCAAAGAAATACGGGCATTCAACAGTTTCTGAAGCCATACTCGCATTCAGTGCCAGCAGGTCCAGAATTTTTATGCCAACACATATGTCCAGCGAATCAATTAAGCAGGTTTTATCTATACATAGCAATAATTTTATTGTGCCAGTGGAAGGAGAGGTGTATAATATATGATTGTGAAAAAAGTGGCATTTTTTGTCAATCCCCTGGCGGGTTACGGTGGAATCAGGAATAACAAGGGCTCAGACAACCTGTCCTTAAAAAACATCAGTGATTCAGTATCAGTCAAACGTGCTATTGAGTTTCTTAAAGGAATCAACAGTAAGGGAATAGAATTCATAGTACCTTCTGGCCCAATGGGCTCAATGGAGATGGATCAGGCTGGGATAACCTGCAGCATTTCCTATTATCCCGGGGAGCCATCATCCAGAGAAGATACCATTAATTTTGTCCATTCTGCAGAGGAGACAGATCTCATCTGTTTTGTGGGCGGCGATGGAACTGCCAGAGACATCCTTACTGCAGGTACTGACCTGCCGGTTTTTGGCATTCCCTCAGGGGTAAAAATGTACAGCTCTGTATTTGCAATGAATATAAGGAATGCTGTAGAAGTTTTTAACAGGGTATGCAATCAGGACATAAGCTATATAAGGGCCGAAGTGGACGATATTAATGAGGAAAAATACCGATCAGGCATACTGGAGGTAAAAAAATTCGGTGAATTGATGGTTCCTGACACCGCTGGTGTGGTAATTTCATCCAAGGCAGAATACCCAGAATCATCAGTGTTTGATATTGCAGAATACCTCCTAGATAATATGGACCCAGAAACATATTATATAATCGGCCCAGGAAGTACCTGCAAGGCATTGATAAATTCCATGGGCATGCATACAAATATGCTGGGCTTTGACGTTATTAAAGGTAAACAATTAATATCAGCCGATGCAGGAGAGGATCAAATTTATCATTTCGTGGCAACTGGTAGGGCAAAAATAATAATATCTATCATAGGTGGTCAGGGTTTCCTTCTGGGCCGTGGAAATCAGCAAATATCACACAGAATTCTGGCATCAATAGGTTTTGAAAATATATGTGTCATATCCTCCCGAGAAAAGATAGCAGACCTGGATGGGTTGTCCATAGATATCAATACAGACAATATTGCAGTCCCAAAATATGTAAGGGTTCTTACCGGCTACGGGCAGTACAGAATAATGAAACTTAAAGATTAATTATATCTATTAAGGACCGGATTACAAATTTATTAAACTATTATTTACGCATATACCGGATAAAACAGACTGCAATATTTTATATCTTAAGTTTCAATTCCCTATGGTGCAAAAGGGAAAGACGCTTGCAGGCCTCTCAAGGTATGCAAAGAAATCACCAAAATGGTACTATTTTGTGGTGCCGTTACTCATAATATTCATAATAGATTATCTAATACTGGGGCATATCAGGAATCTACTTGTCATACTAATAATACCATTTTTTATCCTGATTATAGTGGATTTTACATTAATAAGATTAACAAATAAAGGATTCAATTTTAACCGCATAGCCTATCTGGATTTTATTTCCATAGGCATGGCAACATTATTCTTCTGGGTGGGCATACTCCTAAATCCGTTTATTTCAATGCCATATTATTATATTCTTGCACTGGGAATAGCATTTCCTGCATTCCTGAGATTCCTCGTCCTCTATATATATTATCCGGCAAATATTGGAACGGCCACTGTCTTTTCTGCAAATTATACTTTTTCATATATAGCATCATCGCTGATCTTTTACCATGTATCCAGTGTGGCCCTGAAATTTGTTATACCCATGATTGTGGCTACACTAGTTTACATTTTATTCTCATATCTGTTCTTAAAATTAACCACCATAAAATTTACCAAAAAATACAAATCAAAACCATCAGAGCTTATTGAGTTCTTTCTTAACAGAGACACGGATGGTGAAATAGGGGAGAAGTTCTTTAATCATGTCTACAACAGGAAGAGGCGCGTCCCTGTTGTGACTGCCAATGTAAAAGCCGAAAACAGGGACCTTGTAACACTGGTGTTTCCATTTGTGCATCCCGGCCCCTTCGGCAATTTATGCACCAGCAATCTTCCACTGAAACTTGCAAATGAACTGGGAAGGGACAATATAATGGTCTTCCATACAGCTACAACAAACAGCAATAACTGCAGCGGAAAAGATGATATAAAAAATATCGCCGATTCAATAAAAAGGTCGCTAGAAAACATGGAATATGCAGATTATGTTTCAGATTTTGTTAAATTCAATGTTGACGGTTATGATGTATCCCTCCAGAAATTCGGGAATTCAGGATTTTCAACAGTTATACCATATGGCAGGCCCTTTGATGATATCTCACTGGAATCAGGTTTGAAGGTTATGGACGCACTTCAGAAAAATGGAGCCAGCCATTTTGCACTTCTTGATGCCCAGAACAGTTTCACAAAGGATGCTGAGGAACTCCATAACTGTGATATGATCATAGATCCCCTGATAAAAAACTTCAACCTAGTACAATCCGAATATCCTGCTTTTATCGGCTATGCAAGGAATTACCAGAAAATCGATGGCTTAGCATCTATGGGTGTCCAGGTACTGGTTTTAAAGATAAAGGACTATTACAACGCCATAGTACTTACTGATTCAAATAACATCAGCAGGGACATAATAAAGATGGCAAGGGGAGGTTCAGATCCCCGGGTCAGGAATATGGATATATATACAACGGACAATCATGTTGTCAATGTTGGGCAGCTTGACATAAACCCGCTGGGAATGCACTGTGATGCGGAATCAGTTGCAAACCTCATAAATAAAACTGTTCTCGAGGCAATTGACTGTGCCGCCCCTGCAATGGTTGGTATGTATACTGAATATGTGAACGTAACCATGGGCGAGGAAAATGCCTTCCACAATCTTATTCAGACAGTTCTTGCATCGCTGCGCACGGCAAAATACTCCATAGGTTTCGTCCTTCTCATATCAATGCTTATCTCAGTGTTCTCATTCAGGTATCTTGTTCTACACCTATAATTTCCTCCCTGATGCCATCAGATCAAGTATAACAAATGCAGTTAATGTCTGTATAACAGGAACGGCCCTGAATGATATGAAAGGGTCATGCCTTCCCGTAACCCTAACCTCTGATGGCTCCATTGTTGCTATATTAACACTTTTCTGCGGTATTCTTATTGAGGATGTGGGTTTCATCACCACACTGAATTCAACTGGCATACCATCCGTAATTCCTCCAAGAACGCCACCAGAATTGTTTGTCCTTGTCATAATTTTTTTCCCATCAGTATAAAATTCATCGTTTGCCTCAGATCCCCTCATGCCCCCGAGATTAAACCCTGCACCGAATTCCACGCCCTTTAGCCCGGGTATGGAAAACATGGCCCTGGATATTTCACTTTCCACAGAATTGAAAAACGGTTCCCCGACACCTGTAGGAACATTATATACAGATGTTTTTATAATGCTTCCGAGGCTATCCCCCTCTTTTATTATTTTCAGTATCCTGCTGTAAAGCAATTCATCCATGTCCTTATCCGGCATCCTGGTTCTGTATGCATAGACATCCTCAGGTTCTAAAGGTGGTTCAGATTTCATTGATATGCCTCCGGCTGATTTAATGTAGGTCACAATTTTTATTCCATAGACATCCAGTATGCTCATGGCCAGTGCACCTGCAGCAACAAGGGGAAGCGTCATCCTCCCAGAGAAAAAGCCACCGCCCTCATAGTTCCTGAAATCACCATACTTGTAAAACATTGTTAAATCCGCGTGTCCCGGTCTCGGGTTATTTTTCAGTTCGTCATAATGTTTATCGATATAGTCCTTATTTTTAAAAAGGAATGTAAATGGAGACCCGTCAGAAAATCCATTCCTGGAACCTGAAATAATTTCTATGGCATCCTCCTCATTTCTCTGTGTGGTAATAAGGCTCTGCCCTGGCCTTCTCCTGTCAAGCCATTTCTGGATATACTCTCTGCTGATTTCCGTCCCGGCAGGCAGTCCGTCCACTATACCACCTATGTATGGGCCGTGTGATGACCCGAAAACTGTGAGTCTTATTTCATTGCCCAGTGAAAACATCAGTTATGATGTGATGATAATTTATTAATATTTTTATATTACAATGTAATGACTTATTATAGCTCCGTGGTGTAGTGGCCAAGCATTACTGGCTCTGGACCAGCAGACGGCAGTTCGAATCTGCCCGGAGCTACTACCGTTAAAAACGAATAATTTAATTAAAGAGAGCTAAATTTACTTCCATGGAAGATGAACTTTTATTTGAATACTGTGAGCTGATAGAAAAAAATTTGCCTGTGGATCATAAGTTCTTTCTTTATGAATCACAGATAAAAATTGTGCAGTCATTTCTGGGGCTGGCCATATCAGAGGCAAGGAATATAGAGAAAATCAGGCAGATGCTGGATATACTGGACACCCTGAATGAAAATATCTACGATAATGATACGGTTCTCCCTGATAATGTTAGAAAATCCCTGAGAAGGGAGGAAAAGGAATGGGTTGACATAGAACAGAAAATGGATAATGGCGATAAATATACGGCATATCTTATTCTCGCCTCCTCAAATCTGAGAATAGCGTTATCCTATCTGGTTTCACTGAGTGCGGATGCTGATTTCTCAGGCCATATAGGGGAATACCCAATAGAATATATGCAAAAATTGATAAATATGATAAATAATGAGGCCGTGGGAAATGTCTTACTTTAATTTTTCAATGTCTGTAGAAGATATATAATCCTTATAGGTTATGGGCTCTGTTACATATCTATATAATGAAGTATTCTCCTTATAGTAGTCAAGCTGCAGCATGTAGAACTGTTCTTTTGTCAGGACCCCTCTCTTTTCAAGGGACCCGATGAATGGCTTGAATATTGTGGAAGTTACCTCTTTTACAGGCTGCATTCCCAGTTTGGCACGGATTACATTGAACATATCCGCGAAGGATACCCTTTCCCTTGTGCATACATCTATTACCCCTGACCTCTCCATGGAATTTTTAATTACGGTAATCACATCATTTATGTGGACCGGAGCCATATTTCCACTTCTCGGTAGATAGGGGACACGTCCCCCTGCGGCTTTTATAAGCATTTTTGTAAATTTATCACCTGGCCCAAACATTGTTGATGGCCTTATTATAAGTGAAGTTTTGAGTAAACTTGCATTGTCCTCCGCCAGCCTTTTGTACCTGAAATAATCTGTCTTACCCTTGTCTGCATTTATTGCGGAAAAGTAAATGAGTTTCCTGTTTCCCCTCAATTCCTGCATTGCCTGGACTATATTCTTCATGCCCTTTAATGATAAATCCTCATGGGTTTCCTCATTTTCTACCAGTACATCAACTGCATGCACTACAACATCATAATTCTCAATAGCGTTCTTAACATCCTCATATTCTCTTATATCCCCTTTTATATATTTTATACCGAGGCTGTCCAGCTCCTGTGAATTATTTCTTGAAAAGTAAGCCTTTTCTTCGGCATCCATCTGCTTCAGGATGTTGCTTCCAACGAATCCTGATCCTCCCAGAACTATTAATTTCATGGTACTGTATGGGCTATGTATATAAAAATCTTATACAATCATATTTGTAACTAAATGGTGCGGTGGCGGCGTTATATTTTTATCTATCTTATAATTACTATCAGCATGACAGATTTTTCCAACAGGAACAGGGATGTATTTCTTATTAAAACAGATATGATTGATCGTGGTGCATTGATGTCACGGTACAGCAGGACCCTGAACCTTGATATACGGGATGTTTATGAAAGGGAGTTCAAAAACAATCCAGAACGGGCCAGCAGTTTCTATAAAAGAATATTCCTGGATTACGGTGACGAATCCGTGGCGGAGCTTACAACAGCACAGCTTGGCATCCAGAACATTTCCAATGTGCTGTCCAAGGTAATAGAAGAGCCCAGGATAGGGCTGTCATACCTTGAAAAGTCCTCAAGGTATGTCAAATATAACAGAAAGGTAAATGGCAGCTATCTTTACCTGCATGGGAGGGATGCAGGAATGCCTGAAATGGAAGATGAGTATAACAAAATGTGTACAGACCTTTTTGATTTTTATTCTGAATCCTATCCGGTTATGATGAAATATATGGAAGAAAACAATCCCATTGAGAGTTTCATATTCCAGGTTGGCGGTAAAAATTACACCTATGCAGATTTAAAATCACAGGATAGCGATCTTATTGAAAAATCCTACAGGTCATCCCTCAGGTCTGCTGTACTTGATGAGATAAGGTCCGTTCTGCCGGCATCCACACTTACCAATATGGGTTTATCCGGCAATGGAAGGGCGTTCATCTCACTTATCGAAAGGCTAAACGCCTATGGGACCCCGGAGAGCCTGAAATATGCAGATATGATATACAGTGAGCTGGAGCCAGAACTTCCAGAACTCATTGATGATGCAGTGACATCACATGGTAAGGCCCAGGTTGATTATATAAACTCCAGGGATTCGCTGGGGAAGAATATTCAGTATAATAGTTTAGTGCCAGGCAGGATAAGGCTAATAAATTATATGGATGAAGGTGCTGCAATTGATATGGCCACAAAAATGATCATTTACCAGAATACAGGCGCATACGGCGGTGCATCATTGACACCTGAGCAGGAAGAATCCATAATTAATGAACTTGCATCGATCAGGGCAAACAGGAGGCATAAGATCGGCAGGGCATTTGAATCAATAAATTACACCTTTGAGATAAATATGAATTATGGTGCGTTCAGGGAATTCCAGAGGCACCGTTTCTTCTCCATCATAAGGAAACCTCTGGGTACTTACTATGGATACGACGTGCCTGAAAACCTGGCAGGGATACCGGACCTGAGGGATAGATATGATAGATTAATGCAGGAAGCAGCTACACTATATGGGAGAATTAGGGAAAAATATGGGGAAAAACTGGCACAGTACACAGTACCCTATGCATATAGATATCCGGTGGTATTCAGCGCAAACTTAAATGAGCTTACATACTTTATTGAATTGCGGTCCAATCCCCAGGTGCACCCCGACCTCAGGAGGGTTGCCTTTGATATTTATAATGAAATAAAGAGGGTCCATCCAAGGCTAGTAACACTGATAAAATTTTTAGATCAGGGAGATTACCGCCTGGGCCGCCTCCCTGCAGAGGTTAGAAAAGAAACAAAGAAAAAAGGCCTTTCAGGGACATCGGATTAAAATTATTCCAGTCCTTTAATTTTAATATTTTAATTTTAGAAAAGCTTATATTGAAGAACATATTTATGAATCGATTGTTATGATGTCAGGTCAAACCCCAATATTGATATTAAAGGAAGGTACAGAAAGGCAGCAGGGCAAAAATGCCCAGAAGAATAACATTGAGGCCGCCAAAGCCATTGCAGATGCAGTAAGGACAACACTTGGCCCCAAGGGCATGGATAAGATGATGGTTGATTCCATCGGTGATATAATTATATCCAACGACGGTGCAACCATACTGAAGGAAATGGATGTAGACCATCCAACTGCAAAAATGATTGTTGAAGCATCCAAATCACAGGACACAGCTGTAGGCGATGGAACAACAACAGTGGTTGTACTGGCTGGTGAGCTTCTGAAGCAGGCTGAGGCATTGCTTGACCAGGGAGTCCATTCTACCATTATAGCTGATGGATACCACCTGGGGGCAGAAGAGGCAAGAAAACAGCTCACAGCCATGTCTGTTAGCGCTAATGATGACAAGATGCTCAGGAAAATAGCAATAACTGCACTTTCAGGAAAAAACACCGGTGTCAGTGCTGAATTCCTTGCAGACCTTGTGGTTAACGCCATAAATGCAGTTTCAGAAACCGATGGGAAGAAAACCGTGGTTGATACAGCCAACATAAAGGTTGACAAGAAGAGCGGTGGGAGCGCTGCCGATACAAAATTCATAAACGGGCTTATAATAGACAAGGAAAAGGTCCATTCAAAGATGCCTTCTGTTGTAAAAAATGCCAAGATAGCCCTGATAAATTCTGCTCTGGAAATCAAGAAAACAGAGATAGATGCCAAGGTCCAGATAACAGACCCGTCCAAGATACAGGACTTCCTTGACCAGGAAAGTGACACCCTGAAGGAAATGGCAGAAAAAATAAAGAAATCAGGAGCAAACGTGGTTCTGTGCCAGAAGGGAATTGATGATACAGTCCAGTATTACCTTGCAAAATATGGAATATACGCTGTAAGAAGGGTAAAGCAGAGCGATATGGAAAAACTTGCAAAGGCTACCGGTGCAAAGATGGTAACAGACCTTGACGATATCTCTGAAGAAACAATGGGAAAGGCTGAAACCGTGGAAGAGAGAAAAATAGGCGATGACAGGATGACATTTGTCACTGGCTGCGAAAATCCCAAAGCCGTAAACATACTTATCAGGGGCGGGACAGAGCACGTTGTGGATGAGATAGAAAGGGCACTCAATGATGCAATAAGGGTCGTTGCAATAACAAAGGAGGACGGAAGATACCTTCCTGGAGGAGGTGCTACAGAGGCCGAGCTTGCAATGAAGCTCAGATCATACTCCAACAGCGTAGGCGGAAGGGAACAGCTATCCATAGAAGCCTTCGCCAAGGCCCTGGAAATCATCCCCAGAACACTGGCTGAAAACGCAGGAATGGATCCAATAAACACCCTTATATCACTGAAATCAGAGCACGAAAAGGGGAACAAAAACTACGGTGTTGACATGGAAGCAAATAAAATCAGCGACATGCTTGAGGCTGGTGTCTTTGATACATTCCGTGTAAAGACACATGCAATAGAAAGCGCCGTGGAGGTAGCCACAATGATACTCAGGATAGATGATGTCATTGCCAGCAAAAAATCTTCAGCACCTGCCGGAGGAGCCGGTGGCATGCCAGGAGGCATGGGCGGCGGTATGCCCGGTGGAATGGGCGGATACTGATTTTTTTAATTTTTTCCATATTTTAAAAAGTATAAATATTATTTAATAATGTTTTAACGGTGACATACAATGATGCAGTTTAATGTTAGTTCTACAGAAAGAGATTATGAAACTGATTATGATGTAATTATAATAGGTGCAGGTGCAGCAGGCTATTCTGCAGGTGTGTACATAAAAAGATCGGGCATGAGCGTTGCCATTATGGAACGTGAATCGGTGCCAGGAGGAAACACTGCAGTGTCCCCGCTTGTTGAGAACTATCTGGGATATACGGCCATAGAGGGTGCTGACCTTGCAGAAAATTTCAGGAAGCACTATGCACAGTACGGGAAAATAATTACTGAGATAGATGTAAGGGATATCAAAAAGGAAGGAGATAAATTCAAAATCACAACGAACCGTTCTGATTTCACAGCCAGGGCTGTTATAGTTACAACAGGTACAACCCACAGAAAAATGAACGTAAAGGGTGAGGATGAATATTACGGAAAAGGGATATCATACTGCTCCACATGCGATGGCTATTTATTCAAGGGCAAGGACGTTGCAGTTATAGGCGGCGGCAATTCAGGAGCCATATCAGCCCTGTACCTTGATGGAATAGCCAAAAATGTATCCATTATAGCACACTCAAAAATTAAAAAGTGTGAGGATGCCTACATAAAATCCATAGATGAAAAGAAAATCCCCTTTATACTGAATGCTGAAACCGAAGAATTTCTGGGTGATGGCAAGAAACTCAATGGATTAAAGTATAAAGACCTGAAAACCGGTGAGGAGAAGACTGTGAAACTGGATGGTGTATTTGTTTACATAGGTGTGATTCCACAGACATCCTTCCTTAAAAACATAGGTGTGAAACTCGATAACCACGGATTTATCATTGGTGATGAGAAGGGAAGGACAAACATTCCTGGAATATACGCGGCAGGAGACGTTCTATCCGGCAGTGAGGAACAGATAGCAACCGCAGTAGGAGATGGAAGTAAGGCCGCAATAACACTCTATACTGATTTAATAAATAAAAAGTTTTAAATTTATTCTTTTTCTATGGAATTTATGAAAAGGGATATACTTTCCGTTGCTGATATGCAGAACGACCTTGAAGATATAATAGATTTATCCATAAAGCTCAAGAAGGACAGGACAATTAAATTTTCTGAAAAAAAAATTCTTGGAATGATTTTTGAAAAGCCAAGTACAAGAACAAGGATATCACTGGAGGCTGCAATGGAGCAGCTCAATGGGCATGCTATTTACCTGAGCCCGAAGGATATGCACCTTGGTGACGGTGAAACAATAGCTGATACCGCCAGGGTAATGTCCAGGTTTCTTGATGTGATCTCATATCGTGCATTCGATTATAAGAATGTCAGGGAACTGGCCAAATATTCAACGGTACCGGTACTCAATGCACTGGACAATAGGGAGCATCCCATGCAGATTGTTGCAGACTTTATGACCATAATGGAGAAAAAGCACAGGCTTGAAGGGCTTAAAATGGCTTACATAGGCGATGGAAACAATATGGCAAACTCACTTCTTATAGGTGCTGCCATAACAGGCATGGATATATCAGTTGCGTGCCCGGAACACCATGATCCGGATCAGGATCTATTATACAGGGCCAGGGACATAGCCCTGAAAACAGGAAGCAGGATAGAGATAGTAAGAGACCCAAGAACTGCAGTGGATTCCTCAGATATAGTGTACACAGACGTATGGGTCTCAATGGGAGAGGAAAGCGAGAGGGAAAAAAAGGAAAAAGCCTTCAAAAATTTCCAGGTCAATGAGGACCTTGTAGATTTTGCAGATCGTAATTATATATTCATGCACTGCCTCCCTGCCAGAAGGGGCCTAGAAGTTACCGACGGTGTAATAGACGGTATACACAGCGTTGTATTCGATGAGGCTGAAAACAGGCTTTACAGTGAAAAGGGAGTAATATATACTGTGCTCTCATGATTTATTTTATGCACAATCAAACTTGAATTTACCTATCAAGATACCCATCCTAAACTTTTAATATTCATCTACTCTGTAAATTTGCCCACCCCTACAGAATCCCACAATTGCATTCTCCTCCTTGTTCTGACTATAAGCCAGAATATTGATGCAACAATCACTGTAGATGTGACAGTGGCAATAATATATACAGAATAAAGAAATATTGATAGAAAATAATAGGTGTGGTATCCACCTATAATCTGTATATGGTATAGAATGTAAATAACCGCCTCGATTGTCCCATATATAACTGTAAAATAAAGCAGCCAGCTGTAGTTTTCATGTAGCAGGTCATAATCATTTTTTATTTCATTGTATTCATTAAGTGGCTCATAAACAGCCTCGATTTCAGTCTCAGCCTCTGGTATTATTTTCCTGAATATTTCCAAAACATTCCCTTCTCCAGTTATCCTGATGCCTGATATGGTTTTTTCCAGTTCATCCATGAGGTCATTTGAATAAATAAACTCAAGCAATAGCTTCAGGAAAAGAAGGTCCGTTATATTCTTTTTCCTCTCGATATCTCTGAAAAGGGTTGCAATCAATCTGCCGAAGTACATTATTAGTACTGATGCGATTATAATATAAACCACTATAAGGCCCGGAAATCCTGGCACCATAATTATAAACCGGAATACGGGCTATTAAATGTATATGTATAATTGTTACAAATCAATCCATTTGCCTGTGTTTTAATGTTTAACTATCAGGCGTGGGCTCCACTTTCATGGGGGATAAATTCCAACCTTCTCAAGCGACCGGATCTAACTCGGATTCAATTTTCTTAAATTATTTAAATATTTAATGCCCTTACTGGTTGCTGTGTACCGCATTCCTGATCCATCCTCAATCATCTGCAGGTAACTCAACTTTAACATTTCGCTTATTAAATTTGTACAGTATCTATAATTTAAATTGCATCTGTACACGATTTTAGTTATGGACGTGGTCGGGTTTGATATTATGGATTCCAGTATTTCCCTCTGTATATCAACCTTGGATCTTTTGGCTCTGGAACTCAGGAATGGTTTTTTTACGGCATAGTTGTTAACCCTTACAATAATATTATAAAGACCAGAATTAAATCGCAATGATTTAACCAGCTGTATGTTAATAGAATCTGCCAGTTTTTTGATATTGCTATCTACCATGCCAGAATAAACTGCAATTCTGTTTTCCCGCTCTATCTCTTCCGGTATACTTACATTTTTTAAAATATTAATCTTGTCAATAATGGTACCTGGCAGAAACAATAAAAATATCTTAAGTCCTGTGGAGTCTTTCACTATTTTTGAATAGTTATTGCCTGTACCATGAGCCCCAATACACCAGCTTTCAAGTTCAAATGCATATTCATCATTATTCCTGACCATAAATATTAATTCAATCCTTAATATTAAACTTTTCTTATAGTGCCGAATAAATTTAATATAATATACTGAAGTTAGTGCCACATATAAACACTGTAAAATAAACCTTTTATACAAACCATATATTTTTATTTCCAGTTCATGAACGAATATCGTAATAAGTAGGTAAACTTTACTATCAAAATACGTATCTATTAATGGATGTAGTAATTTAAATTTATGGTATTTAAATATTGTCATATTATGTCATATTTATATTATAATATGATTAATAATTCATCAATAATATTGTATAAATTCATACAGGCAGCCCGACCTCGATTAGCATTATATTATTCCATATTCCTTTTATAATGACTTAAGCTCATTCAGGTAATTTTTCCCCTCTGAAGTTATTGTATATTTAATACCGTTCTTATATTCCATAACATCCACCATACCCTTCTGTATAAGATTTTCAAGCAATTTTATGGCATACTGGTAATTTAGGTTGCATTTGTATATTATCTTTGTAATATTTATCCCCTCACTGGAATTGACTGTATCCAGTATTTCCTTGATTATAAATATTTTCTCACGGCGCTGTATTTTTTCATATTTATTCTCAGGTTGCTGTAGTGGCTTTTCCACCTGGCTCGCAGGCACTTCAATTATCTTTGACATATTTGTATGGTTCAGTATTATCTTGTGGCATAGGGTAATATTAAATTTAAGTGATATTTCACGCAATTCCGGGGGAATCACACCTCCATATATTGCAATTTTTCTGGTATACTGATTCCTTGATACATTCTCTGTAAATTCTTTGATTTTCTTTATCTTGCTATCAGAACTTCCCCTGAGCATAACCACTGGAACTTCTTCTCCTGTTTTTATTGAGCGAAGGATTAGGTCCACCTTATATATATCCCCCCTACTGCTGACTATTCCGTTATACACTTCTTCCCATTCATTGCTGTCAAAAACTATAGTTGAATTCTTTACCATATTAAACCACTTCTCTTAAATTTTCTACACATACCATTGTTACCACCTAACATTTTTCGTTTTCCACGTTTTGCTCTTTCTCCCCGGATACAGAAGCATGCCTGCAATCCCTACAAAAACAATTGCCAGTATAATCTTTGAATAAATCAAAGTATATCCAAGATATGGAATAGAAAAGAGGACATGCCCCCTAACATCATAGGTCGGCACCGGGTCCGGGTCCTGTGATGGATTGGCCACACCCTTGGTCCTGAAATACTCATGCCCCCCTATATAGCATATCCTTATCACCTGGTGGGCAAACAAAGTACCATTTTCCCATGGAGCATTGAATACTATTATATCACCAACTTTCACTGAGGATGCTTTTATTGGCCCCACAAAAAGTATGGATCCAGGCTTTATAACAGGATACATGCTCCCTGTTGGATCGCCTATAACGAAGTAACTATGATCAGAAATTCCCGGCGCTATTGCTATTGATGCTATGCTCACAATAACCACTATAACAATAAGCCACTTTGAGTTCTTAAGTGCCTTTTTCAAATTGATTCTGTTTCCGGAAAACACGTTTTTGAAATTAAATGAGGATTTCATTATAAAATCTGAGATAAATATAACCAGGGAAAGGGTAATCATTTCCCACATAAGATAGTAGTATTTAGAAACATCAATGTTGATAGAAAGTGATGTAAAAACCATGAATATGAAGAGAAAACTGAGAATTCCTGCAAAATTGAATCCTGATTTATAGAAAATAAACAGCACTGTCAATGCCAGGAAGAATATGAAAATTATGTTGAAAACTGCAATAGAAAATATTGTTTTTGTGTCAATCAGGACATAATATGGATAATAAAATAATAGGACTGTGGACCCGAATATTAATCCTTCAATGGCAAAATTCTTTATTCCTGATTTTTCAATGCAGAGCAGTACAAGGTATAATGAAAATGCGGTAATAGCAGAATATGCCAGTGTTGAGGGAAGAACACCAGCATAGAAATGGAAAGTAATTTTATGGAAGGCTATTCCCGGCTCCAGCAGGAAAATTTCCATAAATATTCCCATGGCTGCCATCTTTACTATATCCATGTTAATGTTCAGCCTTATATTGAAAACCATTGGAAGAAGAGGAATAAGTGATAGCAACACTGTTATCCATGTATTTTTCAGATAAGCTAAGGATAGCTGGTACACTATTATGTATGCCAGTACAAGTGACAGTATTCTTTTCATTTCTCAACCCCTCTGTAGGAATAGACATAATTTTTGAAATCATGGGACACGAAGAAAAGTGAACTCTTTTTTATATAGAATAATGGTTCATGGTAGGCATCCGATAATTTAACCAGTTCATCAAATGTATCCACCTTTGTTACAATACCCTTCGGCATTGCTTCCACATCTATTATCCGGTCCCCGAACTCCTGAAGTTTCAGATCCAGTTTGCTTTTCTTTTTCGGAAAACCAATGTACGTGACAGCCAAGAAAACAAAAAGTATGGCTGATGGAATTATTATTATATATCCATATAAAACCGGCAGGCCTATTATAGGCTTGCTGCCGTAGGCATCTTTTATATCTGCTGTTCCAGTCATGCTGGCCGGGCTGCCATATTTCACCGAATAGTAATGGTTTCCCTGGCTTATCAGAAGGTAGGTGCTTGAGGAAATTCCACTTACAGGATCCTGGACAGTTATATTTATGTCAACTGTAGGGCTTGTTCCTGTATATCCAAGCTGGCTATCTATTTCAGCCGACTGATTATAAAGGCATGAAAGGTTTAAAGGAATCACCATGCCTGAAATAGTCCGGCTTCCGTTGAATTCCAGCGTTGAACTGTTTGAGCTGAATAGCTTGGACCATGAAGGGCTTGATGATATTACACCTATGGAATAGTCAATAAATACTGTTTGTTTACTGGAAGACAGAAAATTTGCGGTTATATATACTGTCATATTTTTCAGCAGTTTTTCATATATAACGGTTGGATTGTAAAGGTGATTAGAACTATACAGGCTATTATTTGTTATATTGGCCTCAAGGTTTACCTGCGCGCTTGATATGAAATTGGTTTCAGAGATTTCCCTGCTATGCTCCCTGGGCTCAAGTATAATAAATGAAGAAAAAATAATAGCGACTGCCAGAATTATTATAATTGCCAGATGCAGTTTTCTATTCATATAAATTGGATGTATGTAATTAGTTTAATCTTTATTTATTAAAAGTACTGAGTTGTGGTATTTATTTAATATTAGTACATTATATACTTATGTATTGTACAAACTATTGTTTTTTATCTATCTTATGGTCTAACTGTTTTAACTAATGCACCATATTTTAATTTCCTGTTTTATTATTTACAAATGACAGATTTATTTCTGGTGACTAAATGAATAAAAAGTTAGCCGTATTATTGGTAGTGCCAATTCTCATAGCAATGGGAGGAACATTTGCTTTCTCTGCATTCTCTGGGAGTTCTAGCGTTGCCATTAATGGAACAGCAGGTCATTTGACCTGGGAGAATAATCTGACCCTAGTCGAAACAAACGCCCAGAATACGCCTTTAACAGCTGTGGGTCCAAACGGGAATGTTTACACAATAGGAGTGTCTGAACCATACTATCATTCCAGCGGTATGTACAAGCTATACCTTGGAACACAGAGATATGATACAGCTACAAGTGGAAGAGAGTATACAGTAAATGTGACGAACTTCGCTCCTGGTGAATATGTCGAGTTTCTGGCAGTTATAACCAATAACGGAACTGTTGGATTTATGGTAGCTCCACACGCGCCAACAATAACAACCTCATCTGACGCAACATACAACTCAGCAAATGCATCTATAAACGCAGCACAGGTTTCACAGGGCAGCTTTATGGGCGATCTTGAGAGCTCAACAGGTTACATATACAACGTAACAACTGTCTCCGGTTTCAACACATCTCTCAGTCCAGAGGGAAGTGCTGTAATGGAGATATGGGTTGGACTTGGCAACAGTGATGGACATGATGTAAATCACTACCAGGGATCAGACTTCTCACTGAACATAGACCTTAGCATTGTATCAGACCCGTAAAAATAATTTTATTTTTTTATTTTTAAATTAAGTTTTATTTATAAATGTATTTTAAACGTTTATTCATTTTATTCTCTGGAATACTAAGGTATTTTGCATGCCGGCTCATTATGTTAGTCAGTTAAACAGTAGATTTATCGCATATGAAAAATCGAATAAAAACGCAAGTATGGTATTTCACTTATTTGTTATAACGGATTTAAATACTTATTAATGCGCCCGCGCCGGGATTTGAACCCGAATCTAAGGCTCCGCAGGCCTTCAGGATATCCAAATTACCCCACACGGGCTTTTTAGTATGGCTTATACATATTTTAACTTTATAATTTTTTGATTATATGGGCTAACAATATGTAATAAAAGAATCAAATTTTAAACAGACTTTCAGAACCACATTCCAGCACGTTTTGTGATATATTTATTAACTGATTATTTATCTTAATCCTTTCAGCACAGCCATTCTAAATCCTAATCCACTTTGAAATTGTACTAAAATAACTGGAACCTGAAAATGAAGTATGATGGGTAAAATTGATTTATCGCAGTAAAATAAAAGGAATATTATCATCATGCCATTCTTTTAAGATCAGAGTAAAATTTGAATATAACTAAAATGTATCATGGTTACAAATAAAATTAACTTCCCCTGAATTTCGGCAGCATAATATCAATAAGTGATGGATTTCCATTAACAGCACCAGTTATAGATTTTTTAAATGCAGTTCTTAATTCCGTAAGGTCCCTTACTATGTAGGAATCCACATTAAATGCCTTAGCCATGGTAGCAAAATCAATCCGGGGATTATCAATATCTATAAATTGCATATCCTTCGAATTTTTAATATATTTCTCTGTCGTGTTTTCAAAGTATGGCCATTCTATAGCCCATGATCCATTATTCAAAATAATGTATATTACACCAAGGCCATAATGTTTCACACTCCACAGTGCAGACGTAATATTGCCGAATATCGCATCCCCATCTCCTGTAATGCACACTACCGGTTTATAATCCATTATTCCGGAAAGGTAATTATCCTCATTTCTGGCCAGAAATGTGCCATAGGCCATGCCCACCGGAGACCCCAAATGACCGCTTGGATTACTGAAAAACGTTCCCGGGGTGTCGAGGTTTATCTGCTGGTTCAATCCATTGTAGGATTTGATACTTCCATTTACCAGTGCCATTCCTTCCTGCCATTCCTCATTGAGCACATATCCAATGGAATTGTCAGTGAGTAATCCTTTTTTGATATCCCTGGCCGCCATATTCTGTATCTCTTTCATTAATTTTTCATGCTTTTCAATAACAGAAGCCCTGCGATTTTCAATTATCTCATTTTCCCTGTGGCTAATTTCTGTTTTTTTCATTACTAGATCCAGTGTTGGGCCAAGATCACATTCTATGTCAATGGAATTGAATAAATTGGATGAGCCATAATCACCGCCACTGTATATGTCCCTGCGCCTTACAAACTCAGTGGAAAAATCTATAATATCCCTATCCACTGGAAATGAATTCCCTGGGAGTATTCCAAATTCGAAAAGTAGCAGTAGGTCATCATTTTCTGTTTCAGGTACATACATTCTTGGAACAAAACCCAGGTGCATGTGATTATTAAGTGGAAAGCTCATGAAATAGCGGCGTTCCTTAACACCCATCCCAAACCTGTCAGCGAATTTAACCATTGTATTCACATAGTTCATATTTCTCCCTGCATGGGAAACAAAGATTTCTGGATTACTTGATGAAAGTATTTTATCCCCTATAATCTTAATAGTATCATTATCCGGCAACCTTCTATTATAATAAAATTTCTTTGTTCTTATTGCCATCCCATCATAGGGCTTCTGCATGAGGTCATGCCTCAATGTGAGGAATGATATTCCCTTAGGTTCTAGCTGTGTTATAAAAAAAGCCTTGGAAAGGTCTTCCTCCATCATTTCCTCTGATTGTGAATTATTGGACCATTTGACCCATGGCTCAATGATATCAAGGTGTTTTGAAGAATAATGGCTTGTGGGGTCATTCAGAAGGTGAGTTCCTGGAATATCCCTTGATGCCAGCACCAGTAGTGGGGCCATATTTAGGTATGATGAATATAATGCTCCTATGGAATTCTGGGTGCCCACTATTCTATCCACTAGGGCAATTCCGGTTCTGTTCTTTGCCAGTGCATAACCTTCAGCCGAGCTTACTGCAGTAAATTCATGCAGTGCCTGTATCCATTTAATGCCCTTTTCGACAGATATTGCATCCTGAATCTCGGCCATTCCTGCGCCGGTTGTCCCGAAGATAAAATTGTTCCCATAGAGTTTCAGGGATTTTATTAATACCTGTGCAAGTGTTTTGATTTTATAATTTTCTTCCATCAAAATCAATCATATTTATGAATTTAAGCCTTTGTGATGAATTTTTGCCAGATTTAAAATATTAATTTCCATATTAGATACCGGGACAAATAATCAATATGATGCAAGGGACGGGATTTGAACCCGCGAACTCCTTCGAGATAGAATCTTAAGTCCTACACCTTTGGCCAAGCTTAGTTACCCTTGCATTCCGGTAATATGTTTTTAATTAATAAGTTTTTTTAAGTATGCGCACTGATAGTATAATATTTATAAGATATATTACTAAGATATTATGGACGAAGAAAATAATAATGCTGTTATGGGGTTTAAGCTGGACGAAGAGCCTAAGTGGATACGTGTATCCCTTGAGGATGGCACGGTGCTGGAAATTAAAACGGAAATTATGTCTATAATGAAAGTTGGAAATGACCCGAATACAGGGCTTCCACAGTATAGCATAAATGCTGCTCCCATGATCAGGATGATGAAGGTTCCACGGGAATCAGTAAAAAAGAGAACAGAATCAGATAAGGGACTGTACAGATAGAAAAATATTCGTACAAATAAATTTAAATTATCTGCTGAAATAGAGTAAAATGGATGAAATGGATTATAGAATTCTGGAGTTATTACGTGAAAATTCAAGAGAAAAAAATATGGAAATAGCAAGAAAATTGAACGTTTCCGAGGGAACAATACGGAAGCGCATACTCAATATGGTAGACTCTGGGATAATCCAGAAATTCACTGTTGAAACCGCCATTTCCATAGAGGGGATTGTTTTAATAAAACTTGATTCAAGAAGGGCGTCAGCAACCATAAAACTTCTTAAAAATATTTACCGGGATGTTTATGAATTTTCTGGCAGAATAGATGTTGCAGTGAGAATAATCAAAAGTACTATAGATGAACTGAACATGGAGGTTGATAAAATCAGGGAAATCAGTGGTGTAATAAACACTGATACAATGGTAAGACTTAAATGAAAAGTTAACGATATTATTATATATTCTGAATAAATGTACAGTTGGGTAATTTACATGTCTGAAGAAAACATAATCTTTGTGGGGAAAAAACCAACTATGAACTATGTACTTGCTATTGTGACTCAGTTCAACAACTCTGATATAAGCAGAATAGTAATAAAAGCCAGAGGAAAGGCTATAAGCAAGGCCGTGGATATTGCAGAAATCACTAAACACAAGTTTATCCAGACAGCCAGATATGAAAGCATAAAACTCGATACTGAAACTCTAGAAGGAGAAAATGGTCCTTCCAATGTTTCATCCATAGAAATAGTAATTGCAAAATAATGCTTTTTATATTGCATAAAAAAAATTTCTACAAAACCTTAAATCATAATTTTCAATACATAATTATAATTTGGTGTTTCAATGAAAAATTTCTATGAATGGCAGTATGGTCTCCGGGATAAGATTAATGAAGTTAATTCAAGGCTTCTGAAATCTATAGAAACGGACCAGAAATATTTGTTTGATATGGCAAAATATACCATAGATGCCGGAGGTAAAAGATTTAGGCCACTTCTAACGATACTGTCATATGAAATATCCTGCAGCGAACCCTATGATAAAATTCTTGACCTTGCAGCAGGTTATGAATTGATACATACTGCGAGCCTCATACATGATGACATAATAGATAAATCAAAATACAGGCGCGGTAGGGAAACACTTTATTCCCGTGATGGAGTGGACAATGCCATAGTAGTTGGGGATTACCTTTTCGCAAAGGCCTACGAGCTTGGTTCCAGATATGGAAAGGAGGTTTCAAAGGTAATGGCGGATGGTTCATCACATCTTGCAGAGGGCCAGATTATAGAGGCATTGAATATAGGAAATCTGTCACTTGACATTGAAACGTACAATAACATTATTAAAAATAAGACAGCATACTTTTTTTCTGCATGTGCAGAGGGCGCCACAATGGCTGCCGGTGCTGACAAAACAGTAAGACAGAAATTAAGTGATTTTGCATTTAATATGGGCATGGCATTTCAGATAACAGATGATATACTTGATATAGTCGGCAATGAACAGGAAATGGGGAAACCGACAATGGTTGACCTTAACCATGATGTTGTAACGCTTCCTATTATACATGCACTTTCAAATGCTAACTCCATGGATAAAAAAATGCTGGTAGGCATACTGAAAGGAGAATACAATGGTCCAGATTATAAGGAAAAATTCAGGGAAATCCTTTTTAAAACAGGTTCTCTGGAATATGCTTTCAAAATAGCCAAGGATTATATCCTTAAGTCAGTTGCGAATTTGAATGGCATAGGAAGATCTGATGATCTGGGCCTGCTTATGGACCTGGCACTTATTGTGGTGGACAGAATTAATGAATCAGGGGTAATATAATGACAAGAGTATTATTATACACAGGAAAAGGAGGAGTTGGAAAAACAAGCGTGGCAGCATCTACAGCATCAATGCTGGCAAAGAACAATAAAAAAACCATAGTGATGTCAACGGATCCGGCACACAGCCTCAGTGATTCACTAAACGTGGAAGTTAAATCAGAGGCAACAAAAATTTCTGAGAACCTCTATGCACAGGAAATAAATATTAACGATGCAATAGAATCGCACTGGAAAGATCTCAGGGAATACCTTACAGCACTCTTCCAGTACCAGGGGCTTGACCCAATTTCAGCAGATGAAATAGCCATACTTCCTGGATTCGAGGAAGCTACCTATCTGTTATATATAAATGATTACATAAAGAATAATGAGTATGATGTAATAGTTGTGGACAGTGCACCTACCGGAGAGGCGTTGAGGATGCTTTCATTCCCCGAGGTCATGCGCTGGTACATGGAAAAGGTGTTCCCCATAAGCAGAACAGCTGCCAAGATCGCCAGGCCCATAATGCGCCCATTCTCTGGAATACCGATGCCAAACGACAAGGTTTTCCAGAGTGCAGAAACCCTTTACGATGACCTTGGGGAAATACACAAAATCTTGGAGGACCCCGATATTACATCCATAAGGCTTGTAACAAACGCCGACCAGATGTCTTTCAACGAAACAAAAAGGGCATTTACCTATTTGCTTCTCTATGGTTATCCCGTGGATGCATTGATAGCAAATAAGATATATCCAGAGGATACAGGAGACTTCTTCAGCAACTGGAGGGCAACACAGGCGGAAATCCTGGGTGAAATAGATGCATCATTCCCAGAAATAAAAGTTTTCAGAAGTTACCTTCAAAATTATGAACTCATGGGCAAGGATAAGGTACTCAAGTTCGGCCAGGACCTATACGGTGGTGAAGATCCGTACTCTGTATTCTATAAGGGGAAGCCAATAGAATTTACACGGGAAAACGGAAAGACTGCAGTTAAGATGAAATTGCCCTTTGCGGATAAAGAAAATTTAAACCTTTATAACCGTGCAGGGGAATTGATAGTAGAGGTGAAAAACTGGAAACGCATACTCTACCTCCCCCAAACAATGGCAAATATGCAACCCACCGGTGCAGAGCTGAAAAACGGTTATCTATATATAACATTAAGTTAATTACTGTATATGGATAAAAAAACTGTTATACAGATAAATATAGAGGTTCCACATATTGTGGGAACTGCACTTCAGGAGGGAAAAAAATTCTTCGATGGAGGCATGGAGCTTTTAAGGTTTGGAACCAGAATAATCAGTAATAATATCTCAACGGAAGAAAAACCGCAAAAAAAGCTCAATAAAATAGAAATAAAATAATCAATTAATTTTTATTGCCTGGGATCAAGCTTATTAAGGGTTTTCTGTATTTCTTCATCAACATCTATTTTTGCCATGTCAGGGTTTTTGGCTATCATCGCAACCCTGCTTTCAAATCTATCCGCGTATTCAACATACTCCAGCCTTCTGGCCAGTTCTCCAGAAAATTCCATAATCTCATCATGCGTCGGCATATTTTCATACGATAACCTTCCAGCTGATTGACCCACATGAACATATCCCTTGGATTCTATGAAATCCGGATCGGCACGCCTGTCCATGGCCTCGTACTCATCATAATATGGGAAATTAACGTTTTTGACCATTGTGTGCCTTATCACCTTTCTTGTATCTAGGGATGGCAGGAGATCCAGGGTTTTATTGAAGTTTTCCCAGGCATTTCCTATGGAAGGATGGAGCACATCGTTGAATATTTCCTTATTTGGACCAGCAACGGTTACGTATAACTGGGTAGGTAACGGATTTAAGTTCTCCAGTACCTTTGGCATTGTTCCATTAGTTACAACAAAGGTTGTTATTCCTCTTCTGGTGGCCGCCTCTATGAGTTCCCCGAGCCTTGTATAAAGAGTTGGCTCCCCTGTAAGAGATATGGCCATGTGCCTGGGATGTGAAGCTTCTTCAAATAATTCCTTCTTTACCTTCGGATTTCCCTTGAAGCCAGATATAAGCTTAAGGTGCGCCTTGATGCTCTCCTCCAGTATAAATTCCGGATCGTCCTCCTTGTCTATGTGCATGGAGTCAAATCCCTGGAACCTCCAGCAGAAGTCACAGTTTTCAGAGCATGAATTAAGGGCGGGGGTCATCTGTATGCACTGGTGTGACTTTATTCCATAAAATGTGTTTTTATAACATGGGGCCTTGCCCAGCAGCTCACTTTTTGTCCAGTGGCAAACCTTTACAGCAGAATGGCTGCCAACCAGCCCGTAATGCTGTTTTTTATAGACAGCCTCATAATTGTTGATCATTATTAAGCCATTTAATAAGGATATTTAACATTTGCGAGACAGGTGATTTTGAAATTCCCTGATACACGCTAAATTTTTTATAAGTTGTACACATTATTAATTATGGCAAAACTTGAGAATAAAATAGTACTGATAACAGGGTCCTCAAGGGGACTTGGCAGGGCAATAGCAAGAAAATTTGCAGCAGAGGGAGCAAGGATAGCCATAAATTATAATCATGATAGGGAATCCGCAGAAAAATTGAAAAAGGAACTTACCGGTTCAGAAATTTTTCAGGCTGATGTATCAGATCATGCCTCAGTGGCCCGTATGATAAATGATATACACAGTAAGATGGGAACTATAGACATACTTGTCAACAATGCAGGCATACTCAGTGCATTTTCATGGGATGAGTTCAATGATGATATGGTAAAGAAAATATTTGATATTAATCTCATGGGCCCCATATACACTGTGAAGGAATGCCTGGATGATCTTAAGAAAGGCCATGGAATTATTATCAATATGGCATCAAATGCAGGGGTGGGAACTGCAGCTAAAGGCACGACATTCTACTCAATGACCAAGGCCGCAATTACAATGCTTACAAAGAGACTGGCATTTGATCTCATGGAATGGCATGTCCGTGTAAATGCCATAGCTCCTGGATGGATAGAATCGGATATGACACTTGGTGGAAAGAGCCAGGAAGAGGCTGAAAATCTCAGGCGGTCCTTCAGGTCTAAAACTGAGCTAAACATGACCGGGAAACCTGAGAATATTGCCGATGTAGCTTTATTCCTTGCAAGTAGGGAATCAGAGTATATGGATGGGCAGGTCCTTGTGGTTGATGGAGGAAGAATAGATAATCTGACCCATAGCCTTTAATCAAACCAGATAGCCCAGTATAAATCCCAGGGACGGTGATAGCACCCATGTAAGTATAATAATCAGGAATGGCCTCATATATATTGCCTTGTATTTATAGGAAATGCCCACACCAAATACGCTGGATGTCAGGGTCTGTGTATTCGAAAGCGGCACAGCAAACAATGTGGCAATTTCAACCAGGGCGGATGAAACTACCAGGGAGACAAGGGCATTGGAGTACCTCATGGAATACATTTCCTCCCCAACCCTTTTTATCACACCGCTGCTCAGGAAGAATGAGCCTGCAAATATGGCAAATGTCATAATAAGAATAGTTGTAACATTAAATCCCTCAACGTTTGCTATGAATCCCAGTGTGTTGGCACCAAGTGTAAACGCCGTCAGGAATGATGAAATAAGTATTAACAGTTTTAACCATTTTGCAACGCTCCAGACGTTTTTAAAATTCCTGTGGAAAACTCCCCTTTCTGTGAAATATGAAACGATTATGGATATTACAGGAGCAATTATCCAGAAGGCGATCATCAGCATGACAAATTTATAATCTATGGCATAGCCTATACGGATATCAATGCCAAGGGCTGTGCCTGCCAGTGCCATGGTGAGTGATAATGGTGCCCTTCCGAGATTTGCAAAGAAAAATATGAGGAACGATATAAGAAACGCATAGGTAATATACATATATGAATGTGGAACCAGTGATAGGGAAGCCCCGTGAAGGAATCTTCCCTCTATTATAAGCCCCATAAAAAATCCGGTAGAACCGATTAAAATCCCTATGTATCTTTCTACTATCCGTGACCCTATCAATGTACCAACCGCCGCAGAAAGATTATTGCCTGATACAAGCAGTGTGAGAAAGAATGTTAAGATGAGTGAGAATATAAAAAATATCAACTTGTCACCGCAAGCATTATTGTGAATACCAGGTCTGAGATATCCTCACAATCGTCCAGAAGGTCATCCAGCTTATGGGCAAGTGTATTCAGGTGCTCGAATACAAGGTATGACATTTTCCCGGAGTTTTTATATGTATAGTCAATGATATTATCCTTGATCTCGTCTACCTGCTCCTCTATGGCCTCAATATTTTTTCTGTCAGACCTCATTTCCCCAAGGTCATTTTCATTGAGTATGCTGTGGACATAATCCAGTGCCTTTTTGTTCGATTCCAGTATCTGGATGAAATTCGTATAGGAATTGTCCCTTATTTTCTTTTCATCAGGGGACATGGAATAATTTATATTGAATCTATTTAGCTCCCTGCTTACGAAATAGGTTTTATCAAGTATATCATCGCATTTTTCTATCAGGTCGAGCAGATTGTCCATTAAGCTGGAACTGATTGCCCCACTTGTGACCTCGTGCCTGAAATTTATATTCATTTCGTCCCCCTTCTTCTCCATTTCTCTGACCTTTTCATTGTACGTTTCTATATCGGCGGGGGCATTTTTAAGCATTAAGATTAAGTTTGAGGAATTTTCTATGCCCATTAAAGGGTATTCTGACAGCCTTGAGAGAAGATTTTTTTCTCCAACAACGAGTATTCTTTTTAAAAAATTGTAATTTACCATGGCAGATTATAAAAAATATGTATAAATACTTTAAAGATTTATGCTCTCGAGAGCATACTCAATGAGGAAATCTCTTTTGAATTTTCTATTCCCCATTTCTTTACCTTATCTATATCAACACCATTCTTTTTGGCGATTTTTTCCACAACCTTGAGCATTATTTCACCGCCAACGCCGAGTATTGTTCCTGTCCCCGCCCTGGCGAATATATTGCCATGGGAGTCACGGAACCCGTCCCTGGCTGCCATTTTTGCAAGGTGCCTGTAGGATGCATAATAAACACCGAGCTGTGTCGGGTTGAGCATGGAGTTGAGGCTTCTGGATTTGATTCTCCCCAGTGGAACATTTACCAGCGGTGTAACAGTGAATTCAAAGGGCCTTCCATCAACGTAAGAATGGCTGAGCTGGTTAATCATTGCAATGGAGTCCCAGTTATCCTCATCGGTTTCCTCCTGCTGCCCAACCTGTATTGTAAAGGCTGACCTCCAGTAATATTTGGTCTCATTGTAAACGCCTTCCCATACTATTTCATGGAAGGAACCGTCCGGCCCTATCCTCAACGGCATTGTTTTATTGGGCATGTGCTTTAATGCAAGTGAGTCGCTTCCTGTTTCAACTCCGGTCTGGATTCCTATCCAGTTGTCCGGGCCTGCCTTCAGTATTTCGCTGAGCTTTTTTATGAGTTCAGGGAATGCAGCGGGTATGGATATCCTGCCATGTGTGGGATTTGATCCTGTTACACCCTTTATTGACATTACAGTTTTCATCAGGTTGACCATTTCATCCTGGTTCGGTGTGAACATCTTTTCATGCTTGTATTCAAATATTTCATCGGAATGCAGCCATGCATGGTCATTTCCACCCCTTACGTTTACCTCTATTTCCCTCTTTATCCTGTCCAGGGAGTAATATCTCAATGGCCTAAGTGTAACCTCACAGAAATCACATCCAACACCGCAACCTCTCATTACTTCTACCATTCCCTTTGATGCAGGATTGACAATTTCTGGTATATCTTCAAGTGATGGATATGCCCTTATTCCGGTACCCCTTCCAACAAAGAGGTCATCATTCTTCACAACCCTCCTGAAATGGTCATCATATGTCATGTATCCCCTGGTAAACATATTCTTATCAATATCATCATGTTCTATTCCACGGAAAAGATCTGATATTATATCATCCATTTCCCCGGAAACCACATAATCAAAGTGGTATTTGTCGATTTCATCCCTGAGGACTGTAAATTCCCAGACACCGGGGCCACCTATTACCAGTTTGGCCTTTTTGCCTTTCCTTATCTGGTTGATTCTCTCCATGAGTATATCCCACTCACGTCTTACCCATGAATCAAGTGCTCCTCCAAATAATGCAGCGTATGACATGGTTGTCGGACCGATACCTAGGGGATCCATTGTGGATACTCCGATGATTTCAGTATCATCTGTGATAAAATTTGAAAGATAGTCCATATGGGCAACTGCAACATCCTTTTTAGGATTGTCCCTTAAAAGCCCCGCCTCTATTTTTCTTATAGCATATGGAGCATTTTTGGCCTCTCCATTTGGCAATGCCTCAGGAGATGGTCCTCTTAAGAATCTGTATACTCTTCCGGGTACCTTGCTTCCCGGAGCGCATGGTAAAAAATCCAGCAACGGGAAATTTCTGTAGTCGTAACTCAAGGTAGAGTCCGAAACTAAAACGTATTTCGTCATATGAAAGGACTTATAGAATTATTGTTTATAAATATTGCCATAAATAGAATTATATTTAAATTAACATCATCCAGATCATTAGTAATAACAGGGTTTTTTGTGAATTTATTATAACTACTAAATATTAAAGCAATAAAGAAAAAATAAAGGCAGCATAAAATTTATTTTCATATCTGAAACAGTAACGGGAGATGCCATCAATTGTGAATCCATTCCTGGTGAGTATAATTATTGACGGGATGTTAAATGTTAACACTTTTGTGTAGAGGCTGTTTAATTTCAGTTTTTCCCCTGCGAACTGTATTGCAAGACTCAGTGCCCTCCTGCCCACCCCCTTATTCCTGCAATCTTTTGCTATCCAGTATCCTATATGTGCCCGTGAATTTTCATAATCTATGTCAGACAGTCCAATAACACCCGCCAACCTGTTTGTGTACATAATATAGAAATCGATCTCAAACATTTCATTTCCTGATTCACGGTTCTTATTGATAAATGCAAGTGCATCCTCCTCTGTGTATGGATATGGAAAGCTATGTGCCATCAGGCGGAAACCCATTTCACTGTCATTGGCACCCTGTAGAAACTCATCCATATGGCCATCTGGGAATTCATTTGTAATCTCTATTTCACCATCTTTTAGCGAATAACTGTCCATTTAGTTTATCCTCCCTGGATAGGACATTCAAATTTTATAATTAAATATATAGTGCTATCAGATTTCATCTGCTGATGAGGCGAATTCCTAAAAACTTGATCCACTGCAATTCAAAGGTCTCCCATTTTTAAGTTAAAAATATACAAACAGTTTTAATTACAGTAAGTATGCCATAAAGATGGCAAAATGCGGAATAGATGAGGCCGGAAGGGGACCCCTGATAGGCCCGATGGTAATGGCTGTGGTCTGTGGTGATAGCAGTGAGCTAGAGCGTATTGGAGTTGCTGATTCAAAAAAATTGAGCCCGAAGAGGCGGGAACTCATTTATAAGGAACTTTCCGGATTCGTGCAGAACCATGTAATAATACCTCCGGCTGAAATTGATAGATATGTCAGGGACAAAAAATTAAATGTTATGGAAGAGCATTATGCTCTCAACCTCGTATCTTCGCTGCCTGCAGACTCCGTCGTATATGTAGATAGCTTTGACGTTGACGAATCCAGGCTGGAATCAAAATTACGGTCAGCTTCAGGAAGGGAAATAATATGCAGGCACCACGCAGACGACACCTACCCACAGGTTTCTGCTGCATCCATAGTGGCAAAAGTCATAAGGGACAGTGAAATAGAAAAACTGCATGATAAATTCGGAAATTTTGGATCTGGTTATCCTTCAGATCCCCGGACAGTACGTTTTGTGGAAAATGCAATTAAAGATCATGTAAATATAGACAGTATAGTTAGGCATGAGTGGAAAACATACAAAAATATGTTTAATAGTAAACTTAGATACTAAAAAATAATTAATATGTAGTGCCATTATCCATGAATGAATGTCACCGCGGTTATCCCCACAATAAATGAAGAGGGCACAATAGGAACAGTGATAGATGGCCTGAAGCAGGCTGTAAATGGAATAGAAATAATTGTGGTGGATACCAATTCCACTGACAGGACAAAGGAGATAGCAGCTGCCAGGGGTGCCATTGTAATAAATGAGAGCAGGAAAGGATATGGACGTGCATATAAGACGGGCCTGGAACACGCAACCGGTGATCTTATAGTATGCATGGATGGTGACAACACTTATCCTACAGATATAGTCAGGCCTCTGCTGGATATAATTCAGATGGATGCTGTGGACTTTATATCCTGCGATCGCATGACACTCAGAACCCAGCATAATTACACATCTCTCCATTATATCGGAAACAGTGTACTTAACTTTACAATGAGGCTCCTGTTCAAGATAAACCTCAACGATTCCCAGAGTGGAATGTGGATTTTTTATAGAGAATTTTACAGGAAGATGGGTAATCTAAGTTATGGAATGTCATTTTCTGAGGATATAAAAATAGATGCTGTCAGGCTCGGAAAACTCATAGAAGTCCCAATTAAATACGGAATAAGGATAAGCAAACCAAAGTTAAAGACATGGAATGACGGTTTCAGAAATCTTTTTCATTTATTTATAAAGAGAATTCAGGACTGAATCCTTACAGTCTTTTTCTGGGAATACTGTATATCTGGAGGTTTGGAATAAACAATAATCATTAACCCTGCTAGTACAATAATAGCAGCCAGTATAAAATCAAATGAATAGCTTATATCGTACGCAATGAAACCTGAAAGCCCTGCACCAAGTATCTGGCCAACACCATTGAGTGAGTTGTAATATCCTATAACCTTTCCCCTTATTGTAGACGTGGCCATATTTGAAATGCTGGTGACCTCACTTATTCCTATGAAGCTCCATATGCCTCCGAAGATACCATACATTAATATAAAAAACAGAAGGTATCCCACTGTATCAAATACAAAAAATGATAATATCCCCATTGAAAGAAACAGTATAACCCTTATGGAGGTGGAAATAGAAAGCATTCTATTTGAACCTATATAATTGATATATTTGCCTGCGGGTATGAATGTTGCTGCAGAGAAGAGGCTGTTGAGCAGGTACATAATATATATGTCATTCTCGCTAGCATTCATTTTTTTGATAACAAACACTGGATATGGAATGAAAAATAACTGAAATCCCATCATTAAGATGAGCGTGGTAATTAAATACAGTTTCAGGTGGCCCGGTATTTTTATTTTGTTTTCCTTTCCCGGTATATGGACAAGATGGGTTGGAAAATAACGTACCCTCTCTATTACATGGAGGGCAAACAGGTAGCCTATTTTCTCCCTCTTTATTTCCTGTTTTGGCTCTTTCAGGACTATTATGGAGATAACCCCGGCAATCAGGTAAAACCAGGCGGCAATAACATAAAGATATGGCATCAGAATATCCCCTATTCCACTGAACAGAGTCAGTATCACCACACCCACTCCAAGCCCTATTACTGTTCCTACGGCACTGTAGCTGTTGAATTTTCCCATAACCTTTGGCCAAGCCGATTGCTCAGAATTTTCAAGGATTAGCAGTGTTGAAACGGGTACACTGGCCATTGCAAGAATCTGAAACATTATTAGCATGGATATATAGGATGGCATGTTGTGTACAAAAAGCACCATTAGTAGAGAAAGAAAAGATCCCATGAATCCTATTATAATAAATATTTTTCTTCTTTTGACTTTATCTGATAGGTTTCCCCACATTATAAGTGCAGGCACGGATGCCAGTGAGGATATGGCAGATACAATCCCAACAAATTCTACATTGCTTTTCAGATAAAATACTATGAATAATGGGATCAGTGGCGTGGTAAGCCCTGCTGCAAGATTTGAAAAAACATAGCCTATAAACCATCTATTGTCCGTGCAACCACTTTGAAATTCGTTATGTTTCATGTGTATATTTATTTTACTGTTTGAATGTTTATAAAACTGGATTAATAACCTAAGTAGGGTGTGCGTCTCACAGGAATTCTCCTGTTAACACAGGGTGCCCGCAGATATGGCAATTATTAAATAAAAATTAAATGAATACATAATTATACAATTTATCAATATAACATGATGGAAAAATTTACCCCCAGGGAATGGCAGGATGCCCTAATCAGCACAGTATCCGAAAACCTTGAGGAAAAAAATAAAATTGCAGTGGAAGCCCCAACCGGGTCAGGAAAAACCAGTTTCATACTTTATCTGGCATTACTTACTGGAAAAAAACTTATTTATCTTACCAGGACACATAATGAATTTACAAGGCTTTATGAGGACAATGAGAAATATTTCCATATACCAACACTGTATATGTTCGGGAAAAACAAATTGTGTCCTCTCAAGGAACGCTGGTACGACTCAGAGGAGGATGGTCAGAAGAACGTATGCAAGGGGTGCCCGCTCAAGGATAAAACCGTTAAACTGGAACTAAAGTCCATAAGGAGTCCGGAGGATTTTCTGTCAGATATGGAAGAGGATTCCACAGAGCTTATAAGGCAAGATATTGCTTCAAAGGCTCTGGGAAGAGATACAAAGGGAAACCTTGTCGCCATAAAGAAGGAAAATATGAAATCCTACTGTCCATATTATTCCGTACGGGCCAGCATGGTGGATGCCCAGATTATTGCCATGACATACAATTACCTGTTGAATCCATCCATACGTTTCAATGTATTTCAGGGCACTGATGGGGAAGAAATGATCCACCTTGATGATTATTATATAGTTTTTGACGAGGCACATAATCTGGATTCTGTGATTGAAAACTTTGGCAGAACCCTGCAGATAAAAACAGTTGAAAAGGCTATAGACCTCCTTGTAAAGGACTTCCCCATAGAAAGCTATAATTCATATGAGAGAGTCCAGGCTAACCTCATACTGGAAAACCTGCTTTCCAACATGAGCTCAACACGGGGGACAGAAAACCTGAAATCATTTAAATTTTCAAATGATTTTCAGTCCAGAATATCAGACCTGGAACCCTTGAAAACATTTAGTGATGAATTTGAGAAGAAAAACGAGAACCGGCCATTGAAAAAGAGGAGCAGGAATTATCTTGAGACTGTCTATAATTTCCTTTATGATTACCAGAGGATGGAGAACGGCGCCATATATTCCACGATTAATAGCACAGAGAAGAAAGAACTTAAATTAAAGCTCATGTATTATGATACCTCTGGCTATCTTTCCTTCTTAAAACCCAATCCGGTTATATTCATGTCCGGCACACTTCCATCGGTGGACCATATATCAAAGGTATGGAATATGGAGGACGTGCTGTACCTTAAGGTTGATAGTATATTCAGCAATGCAGGGGGTGTAAAGAACTACCGGATAGTTGAAGGATACACAACCCTCGGCCGTTACCGTGATAACGTAGAAGAATGGGCATTGATGCTGAAAAAATACATGCAGTTTGTTATAAAAAAATATTCTGAATCAGAAAAGAGCGTGCTTGTCGCCGTCCCATCATATAAAATAATTTTCGGTGATACCTATACAAAAGTTCCGGGCCTGGCAAATTTCCTTCCTGAGAGCATGCGATCAAAAAGCATATTTGAGAGCAAGAAAATTTCATATTCTTATATAGAGAAAAGGGCCACTGAGGGTAAGATTATCATATTCTCTGTTCATGGGGGCAGGCTTCTGGAGGGAATCCAGCTGGTAAGCAATGGAAAGAGCCTGATCAGCGATGTAATTATAGCCGGGCTTCCTCTGATACCGCTTGATGACTACAGAAGGGACAAGATAAAATACCTTGAAAAAACACTGAAAAGAAATGCATATAATTTGCTTTACTTTGAATTTGCACTCATAAAAATAAAGCAGGCAGCCGGACGGTCCACCCGGTCGCCACAGGACGAATCAAATATCTGGTTATGTGATGATAGGTTTAATGATAGGTTCTGGCGGGATAACCTGCTGGAGAATAATCAACATTAAAATTATAAAATATTTATAAGCCTTATTCCTATTGAACATCATGGTTGCTGTAATCGATTCATTATTGAAAAACGAAAAACTTGTAAAACCCGTTAATCCTGATGCCTCAAATTATTACCTTCCGGTTAAGTCCCTTCAATTTTCCGGGAAACTGGGACTCGAACATGAAATTGAAATGGAAGCCCGCATACTGAAGGTCACTGGTACTGAAGACTATCTCAATACCGATGATTTGAGAGACCTTGATGGTATGACTGTGAGGCTTTACCTGAATCCGGCTGGCTGTGGCCCAAACGATGGCATTTTCTTTTCCAGGCTGGCATATAGGGCACTTGATGCGCATTCACTTATTCCAGAAAAGTACAGAATAAGGCTGGAGATATTCAGCATTGGAGAAAAGCCAGTAGGGGAAAATATTGAAATCACGCAATAATTTCGGCCTTAAAATCATAAAATATTTATCTTAATTTGTATTGCATAAGATGCGCTTGTTGTTGCTAATGATATTGCGGTTAGGCAAAATATTAAAAGCAAAAATGCAATAACCGTAGTAAGCCGCCATAGCTCAGTTGGTAGAGCACTCGGCTGTTAACCGAGCGGTCGTCGGTTCAAGCCCGACTGACGGCGCAAGGGGTTGTAGCTCAGCTAGGTAGAGCGCCTGGCTCATAACCAGGTGGTCGTCGGTTCAAACCCGGCCAGCCCCATTAAGTATATGTGCAGGTTCGGGCATTTTTTGAACCTTTTTATTCAAACTCTGATCTTCCCGAAAAAGTTCCTCAAGCTTTATTTTCATATCTTTTGCCACCTCCATATTTGATAAATGTGTGTACCTCTGGGTTGATCTTAAGGACCTATGGCCCAGATAGGTTTGCACCCTTCTGATATCCACGCCGGCACGTAAAAGAGCGGTTGCGCAGTAATGCCTTGCAGAATGGGCATGGAACTTTGGGGCCCCTGCCTCCTTTGCTATTTCCTTTATTGTATTCCTTAGATATTGATATGTCATCCTTCCATGTGTCGTTGTAAACAAAGCTGAAGCATCTGTTGCAGGCCTGTAGTATTTTATATAATCATTTAAATTCCTCATTGCCGAATCCGTTAGTGATATTATTCTAGGCGCCTCGTTTTTCTCAGACCTTATTTTTATCCCATCATCGGAAACATCCTCGATATTTATTCTTACCAATTCACCGATTCTTATGCCGCCCTGGAATAATATCTCCATTATGGCTTTATTTCTTGAGGCTATTGCCTTATTCTTATAACTTCCAGCTGTGTTTATTATTTTTCTCACCTCCTCGTCACTCGGAATAAAAGGCTCAGGTGCAGGCGGCTCCTTGAAATGCGGTACCTGCACATCTATATGAAGAAACCTGAACCATGATCTGAGATCCTTTGCTGTGTCATTTAACGCAGAGGCCTTTTTGCCGTTTTTTACCTCCCTGGAAAAGAATTTTAATATCTCCCTCTGGTCCGGATTTAAAACGTTTATTTTCTTTGACATAAAGCGCATCCTTCTTATTGCCCTTTCTGTTGTTGACGGAGAATAACCGCCGAGTGTAAGGGCCCATTGCTCGTATTCTAATAATTTGTTTTCAAGTTCATTATTGTTACTCATGTTTCACCTCCAATGCATGCCTGAAAATGAATGAAACAAGAATGCCTGCGAATAATCCTGCAAGATAGCCTGTTCCTGGTATTCCTGCTATCCTGGCCAGCCCTGTTAAGCCAAGAAGTCCTATAACAGGAAATACAATTTTTGGATTGTCAATACCCTTAAATTTTTCACTCATTCTATCAACCTCAGACTATTTTTATGGCACTCCTCTATGTGCCTTATAATCTCTTTTTTTGTTCCGTCTACTTTGCATTGTATGCATTTGTATATTGTATCATTGTAAGCTGAATTATGCTCTTCAATTTCCAAGTATTTCTCTGCAGTTAAGTATATGTAATACTTATGGCCATTCCAGTGAACTATCATAATTCGCCCTCTTCCTTTAATTCATTATATTTCTGTCTTAACTCGCTTTTAAAATCATATATTTCATTGTCATCCATATCCTCGATTAAATATACGAGTGCGTCTGCCATGCCGTCAAGGTCCTTGTTAAGCCTGTCATAAAATTTTTTATATTTCTCATCAACATCGTATGCTGATATCATGCCGACACCTCGTCATATCTGATTATTTTATTGATTGTAATCTCCACATAGTCGCCTTTTAAGATTTCAAATCTTTCTCTAAAATCAGCAGGGAAAGTTATCCTTCCATTTTGCTCTACTTTTTGAATTATTTTTTTATTTATTACTCTTTCCATATATGGAATAATACATTATAATATATAAATATTATTATAATTCCATATATGGAATTAAGAATAATAGAAATTTTTATTCATTCCTTATTATTAATATGGATTAAATGAATGAAAATTTACTTGGAACAAAAAAAGGGAAAATTTTAGTTTTTCTTTTATCCGGCCCAAAAATGATGACTGAATTAAAGAGTGTAATTTCTAGTTATGATGTTTTAAGATACAATATACTGGAGTTGCAAAGTTCAGGCTATATCACTAAAACAGAATCTAGAGACAATAATAGAAAATATGTTGTATCGTTAACTGAGAAAGGCAGAGAGGTAGCACAGAATCTTAAAAATGCTGAGGAAGTCTCCGAGGGAAGAATAAGGATAAACGGCGATGATGAGATAAACATTCAATTATCCACGGAGGAAATAGAAAAATCAAAGAATCTCAGGTTTTTGTTCCATGTCAATGTCCTCGATGACCATATAACAGTTGAGGAGGTTGTTCCAGGTAAAAATCCGAGGATTTTCAATATTTATATAAAACAGAACGGCGGCGGTAATTTTAGATTATGGTGCGAGCAGGATAATAGTTATGATTGCTGGCATGTCCGTGCGGCATGGGGATATCCTCAGGTCCAGGCAATGATGATGCGTTATAAAGGAAAAACAAAAATATGCCCGGTATGCCATTTTGAGAATCCGGAAAATGCTAAATTCTGCATGAACTGCGGGGCTAAATTAGAATAAATAGGTGGAATGAATGGAAGAAAAAATGGCAATAGAAAAAATAAGGAATGCGGTGGAGATAGCTACAAAGAAGATTATTGTAATAAATGATCAAAATATAATGGCTGAAAATAAGGAAAACAGCAATTCTAGAAATTTTCAACATGAAAATTTCTTAAATGCTATGATATACCATGAATTGGTATCTGATAGTTATTTTTCCTTTAATGATATATATATGGAGTATCCATATCCAAATGACGATTTAAGTGCAGATTTTGTAATAAAAAACGTTTTCAGGGAAAATGAGATGGAAGATTTTATTTGTGAAGTTAAGACCTTTGGATATCAATATAAATCAGAAAGTTTTATATCCACCAATAATGTTAAAAAATATCTTTATGAGGATATCGAAAAGTTGCAGAATCTTATGGATTATAATAATCTGGTTCCGGTAAACGGAATTGTAATAATAGTAAATATGACCAGATATCCAGGTAATTATTATGAATATAAACCCATGAACATTCTTTTAGAAACACTAAAAACAATGTTAAACGATGGAAAATATTCAGATAATATGGTATTCATATTATCAGATAATGCCAGGGCAATAGCAATAACCGCAGATGAAATCAAGAGGTATAAAGAATGAAATTTTGTTTATTTTATAATTGCGGGGCGAAGCTGGAATAAAAAGGTGAAATAAATGGAGGAAAACGAATTTAAAAATACTGCAAAAGAAATTGCTTGTAAATTAAAGTTATTAAATAAAAAATGGGATGGTAAAACTTCTATATTAGAAATGAAAAATCAGAATTATAATCAATGGAAGCAGATGGAATGGATAGGTTGGTATTTTCAATTTTTATGTGAAAAAAATTTACAAGATTTAATGGAAATTCCAGGTAATAGATATGGAAATGTAACCTTTGATGCTTTTAAAAATGTTCCATGGGATTTCAAAAGTCATATTGAAAATGATAAGGATGGAAATGAAAAAACAGTTATAATAATTAATGATAAAGCGGCCATTGATAATGCTATTAAGCAGTATGGATATATTGGATTAATAATAGGAGTAGGCTATGCTAAATGGAATGATAAAAATAGGACATTTCAAAAATGGGTTGAAGAATTAAAAGGTGGGAAAAGTGAGTATGAAATAGAAAGAATAGAAAGAGGTGCAAGTTCAAGATTAAGAAAAGTATCATTTGATTTGAATGACATATTGTTTATAAAAATATCAAATGAAGAATTAGACAAATTAGGAATATATAAGCAAGGGCGTAATTCTAATGGTAATGAGCGAATGCCAAAATATGAATTGGATTTAAATGATATAAATTCATTTGAACATTATTCTTGCTTTGAACTTTGTTGATTTGTTAATTCAAATAGATCTAATTGATTATTATTAAAATTAATTTTATAATCATTATTTTTAAGCCTTTCTTGTATAAAATTATAGTATTCTTCTGAAATTTCAAATCCTGTAAAATTTCTGTTTAATAATTTACTTACTACTGCTACCTGTCCTGAACCTAAAAATGGATCTAATATAATATCATTTTCTTTACTTGAATATTGCAATATTTTTATTATTAATTCTGATGGTAATTTTGTTGGAGTTTTAGCAATACCATGCCAATATTCTCTTTTAATCTCCCATACATCTTCTATATCATGATAACGTAAATCCCTTTTATTTACTACCATACCTTTATTATATCTTGAATAAGGATAAAATACACGTTTTTTCGGATTTTTACATACATATAAACAATGATAATGAGAAGTTACAAACTTATTTTTTGTAACAACTCCAAATTGATATTTCCATATAATGTGGTTTACAGTTATAAATCCAATATCATCTAATGCGTTTAATATATCTTTAAGGTTATTCCAACCAGAAAAAACATACATGCTTCCAGTGTCCTTTAAAACTCTATATGCCTCTTTCATCCATTTATAAGTAAATTCATAATAATCCTCCTTTTTTACTTCATTATATCCTTCCATAACTGATGATTGTGTTCTATGGTAATTAGCTCGATTTAGTTGACATGATTATATCACATCCTTCCTAATAAATATGTCGATGCTGTTATCTGTAATTTTAGAGTTCATTCCTGATATGCAATCCGTATTATAAATTTTGTTAATAAAATCATTTTTTTGTTCTTGATTTTCTACCATTTAATCACTCCTTTATACCAAACCTGCTCTTTAATCTATTCTGTATTAACTTGTTGCTTTTCATTTCTAATGTATAATTACTTAATCTTCTATTTCTTACCATATTAAATAATCCTAAATTTAATTTTAGTATTTTTATCATATTATAATAGCATTATTAATTACTTTATAAAATTTAGTAATAACAAAACGATATAAATAATAATTCCAATAAATTATAAGCGATTTCATGCAATTTTTTAAATACTTCTATTAGTTAACTTTCATGTCTGTAGACAATTTAGAAGAACGTAAAAATATAGATAGCAATTGGAATATTTACTTCTTTTAACTTCTTATTTTCACTCTTTTCGTAACATTGCCGAAGTTCTGGATCTTTTAACTCATTAGTAAGCCATACCGTAAATTCATTATCATTCTCTTTCCAATGTTCTTTATCCCAATTCGACATACTTTTAAGATGTTCATATCCATGTACAATCTCATTTATAAAATCTGTGCAGTTTTTGTATTTTTCTCGTAAATTCATATTCTCCCAAAATTTTTCCTCCAACGATCCCTTGTACAATATTTTTTCACGCTCTCCTACCATTTATACCACTAAATATATATTTTGACTTTATTATTATATCTTTCTTATTTTAGAAATATGTAAGTAAAATTATATAAAATAGTATTATGGAAATTATAATAATATTCCCTTTAAGGCGTCCCTTTCAATTTCCGGCGTAATCACCAGATAATATTTTAATGTGGTTGCAGCACTTGAATGGCCAAGTCTCCTGGCTATAATCTTTGCATCTACCCCATGCTGCAATAAATATATGGCTAATCCGTGGCGGAACATATGCGGATGCAATTTTAATCCGATTTTATTGCCATATCTGCTTACAATCTCCCATGCCCTCTGCCTGGTTATAGGATCTTTATTCTGATTATCCATTTTAAAGAAAATCGGACCTGAATTAATGTTCAACATCCTTAGAAAATTGGAGACCTCAAGCAATAATGAATCTGATACTGGTATCCTGTTAATATACCCGTGCCTTTTCTTTACTGTTAAGACAATTTCCTTTTTTGAAAAATCGATATCCTTTGTTTGAATGCTGATAATATCTGATACCCTGCCTCCTAGCTCCCACATCATCATTACAAGAAGTTTATCCCTTGCCTTTAAGAAAGGCACTAGCTTTTTATTCAAATAATGGCGGTATTCCTCGTTGTCTATTGTATTCAACAGGGACTGGTAATCATTATAGCTTATATGCGGTGGAAGGTCATATTCATCCTTCACCCTCATAACCTCCTGGAATTTTTTAAAATTTTTATTTTCTATTTCAGACATTTCTTTACACCTGTGTATAATGTTAGTCATTTTTAAATATAAATTTATTCCTTCATGCTGGATTAAAATTCAATTCAAAAATAGGGTATTTAAAACTATATTGCAATCCACTCTGTTTTGTTAAGCAATGGATTTGAATATTATTTCTCCTTTCTCACTATCTACCAGTACAAAATAGAGATCCAAACTGAAGAAGTGGCCAGGATAATAATTAAAATAAATATTATGAGGGCGGTCATGCCATAATTATAATCATTGTAAAAAACAAGCAGAATAAGGATGGAAAACATTATTCCAGTAAGAGCGTAAAATAATACTGATTTCAATTTATCATTATCCATTAAACCATATTACAATAAATTTAAAGATTTTCTCTATTTAAATACTTTATAAAGAAAATTGTCCGATCCTGATATTCCTAATACCTCTCTCCCTTTGGGCCATACCCATCTTAAAATGTTATTTTTCCTAATTTTAATTTATACAAAAATACTAAAAATAAAGGATTTTGAAATTATAGACTAATACATATTATGTTACTAAAATGTTAATAAACATGGACATATTACCTAAGAATTAGCCAGTTAAGGTTAATAAATTATCTACATACATATATGACTGTGGAGGTCTAGAACCGAGGCATATCTCATTAAATGCTCTTGGCTGGCTTAATAATTGTAAATCTGTAATTTTAATTGCGTAGCCAATTTCTGAATCTTTAAAGTAACTAAAAAATTCTTTTTTGGATATTCCAGATTCTTTTTTTAGTTCTGCCCAAAGGTCTTTCGGTTCTTTACTAATAATACTTCCTATTATAAAATATCCTATAATTTTTTTGTCCGGGCTTGAAGAGTATATAATTGCATATCTTACATTTTTATTTTTAAAAATTTTTCTCCTGAATTCATATTTCTTTTTACCTTTTATAATTTTTTTAGTATATTTTGGCTTAATTGAAAGTATAACATCCATCTATACCTACATGCTTTTTTATTTTATTATATTTTTCATTGTTTATTTTCATTATAGATTGCGGAGCCCCTTTTAATATTTCATTTTTGATCAAATAATCTAAATCTAAACCCTTTTTAAATGTAAAATTATATAAAAACATAATAACTAGCTGATTTCCATTCTTAATATCTTTTTTATTATAAACGCTTCTCTTTCCTATCACTTTTATAATATCATCACTATTATTAAGTCTATATGCTTTTTCAACAATACCAATATTTAACAAACTCTTTTTATCCTCAGAACGATAAAACATTATTACATCTCCAGGATTTATGTTTTTTATTCTTGAATTTGAAATATATGCTTTTTCTATTGTATTTTTTTCTGTTATTGGTTCACCAGAAAATTCAGTAATCAGCGTTTGTATATTATTTTTTTGCACAAATAAATTAATCTGATGTATATTGATTAATGATTCTGTAGACCTGCATTTTGGAATATCCTGTTTTATTCGCTATTTCCTCTGGAGTTAGACCCTGATCAGCCAGTTCCAGGACATGATCCGGAGTTTTCTTGCTTTCATTTTTCTTCATTTTTTTCACTATGTCAATAACCATATCCTCCATTGAATATTTATCTGAAATTTTTCCCTCAAGCCTCGATGTCATAGCATCAAAGAGCTCCATATCAATATCGAAGCTGAAGGACGATATCTGATTTGTATCATATTCATTTTTCATGTTTTTTATATTATTAAAGAATATTTCTGTTCCTGAATATACCCCCTGCTTTATTTCGCCGTGGGCCTGGTCCAGATGCGATGAATCCTTTGTGAATTCTATTGTTGTCAATACCATCTGCTCCTTAATCCTGGAATCAAACTGCCTGGACCTCCACAGAGATGCACCGAATTTCCTTATAAGCGTTAAAAATTTATCGCTCCACCTTGTCTCCCTTGTCGTTGCTGTTCTCGTAGATGAGCCCCTTGAGGCAGCCTGCTCATCTATCATTATTAGAATCATTGCATTTCTGTCTTTTTTTCTAATCATTGAAAGATTTAAAAGCACCTCAGATAATGAATGCACCTCCTTATATCTCTCAAAAGGATTAAAGAGCTTTATGTTTGACAGGATGTAAAATCCATAATGCTCCGATGTCTTCATGAGCCAGACCATGAAATTTGATTTTCCGGCACCCATTGGGCCGAATATCTCCATGACATCGCCCTGCCTCTCAGCCCCCTTCAATCTTAAATAGTCCCAGAATGAAATAATATTCATGTAATTTTCCTGGATCTCTTTTGTATATAATATTGCCAGACCGCCTAGAGAATCCTTTCCGCCGTTCTGTAAAAACGTTGAAACCTGTTTATCCCTGAAAGTTCCATATAAATGTTTGAAGTATTTATTATTTGATAGCCCAGGATCCATTATGGCTAAATCTTCAAAGAGATATTCCGTCTCCCAGTCGGTTACACCGAAAAGGCTCGGATCATTCCCGGGCTCATCCCTCTCCCTTCTTCTCTTGAGATACTGATTACCGACATCCGCAGCTAATGCTCTCGCTATTCTTGCCTCATCGCTGTCCATGGTCATCATCCCCCATTACATTCTTTGAGACCTGCCTTTCCTCGTTTAATATCTCATTTTCTGCCTCGCTTAAATCATTATCCGAATTTTCCGGCTCGTCATATTTTGCATTCATCATCCTTTTTATTGCATTGGGCATTAATTCCCTGATCCTTTTCTCAACCAATAATGGCAGTTTCATCTTTAAAAATGTGTATGCCCTGTTCAGATGATAAATATCCTTCTGGAGTTCATAAAATACAACCTTCTTTGTATTTGCAGCTCCCTTCCCATAGAATAATGTCGGAGATATAAATATCTCACCGGTGTCCCCATCCCAGTAAAAGCTATTAACCTCGTACATCATCTCGCCTCCTGATACTGCAGTTTCCATTTTGTTTAATTCCGATTGATTGTAATATAATTTTATTTCGTGCCCATCCTTATCCCTTACCGACTGGAAGTAATGCCAATTCGGCTCATTCTCATTTGCAGGAACAACCAGTATGCTCTTTAATGGAACCGGCAAATCCTTTCTGATATTTCCTATCAATGACATAGGAACACGCCATCTTCCAAAGGAATCTGGGGAATTCTCATCATCCGGGTCCAGTGGCCCGAACTGCAAAAAATCTATTCCAGGAGGGATATATATCCTGCTCGTATAAACATACATGATTACATTTCCGGATATTAAAACACCTAATGTTGTTGCTATGGCTGCAATTGCACCTAACGGTGATGATATATAATATATTATGAATCCCAGGCCTGCTGATATGATTAATCCAGGTGCAACAGATCTAAGGATCCTCCTCCTCTTCTCTTTTTTCCTTGAAATTATTTTTTCAGGCCTGTCCTCATCATCCTGCCTTTCAACAGGAATTGCGGATAATTCCTTTTCAATCTCACGGAGTTTTTCAAGTTTTTTCAATTTCCTTTTCTCAAACATATTTACCACCTCCTCTGGGGCTCCATATCCTTCTTGGCCATGATATAGCGCCTTGAAAGCATCATACCGGATAATATCGCAAGGAACACTATCACTATACCACGGACAAATGAAATTGCGACATCCAGTGCGGTGGCGACCAAGGGTGGTGGCTTCGGCTTGTAATACTGAGATATTGGTATATGCGCAACCAATTCATCTTTATAATTGAATACATGTGTTCCAAGGCTTACAATAACCGATGTTGTGTTTCCTGTAACATTCAAATATACTGCCTTTGAACCCAGGACATTCCCGGATGCAACCTTAAGTCCATTTTCATATATATTGTATGATTCATTGTTTGATGATTCAAGCAATATATTCCATTCCGGATATGATAATTCTCCCGATTTACCCGGCTGGAGTGCCAGTATCTGGTCCTGGCCAGGATATGTTGATGTAACAACAACATTGTATATTCCTATCTGCGGCGGCACACCAATTATTGATATATTAGAATATGAATATATTATGGATCCAATTTTTATGGTTACGTTTACCTCTGTATATTTAGACATGTTTTCTGATATAGTAATAGGCCCTGCACCTGTGCTTACTGTTTTTCCATTTACAGATATAATAAATGCTTTATTTTGAAATATTGTTATATTCCAGATATAAAACATATCCAAATTAGATGAATTCTCGGGAAGCTCTAGAATTTCATGGCCTATATGCGATGTTACAGATAAAGCAGGTGGTGCCGTTGAGTCTGGTTCAAATGCAGAATTGGCAGGAACCTCTGAAACAATCGAAAAAATCATAAGAAATACTATTACAAGAATTAAATATTTCATTGTGTTTCCTCCAGTTTTGAGAGCTCCTCCTTCAGTTTTTGAAGTTTTTGGATTTTTTTTGCTTCACCCTTCTTAAGATTTTTTAGCTCTATTTCTGTTATATGTATCTCCCTTTCTATTATCTGCCTTATATTCTTCATAGAAATCCTCCTAAAATGAAAGATGACTTTGAGCCGTAGATAAAGAGCTTTATATCATGAACCAAATCCCCGAGTGTTATGCCCATTCTTGTAAATATATAAATTGAAAATAATACAACAATAACTGCTGCAACAATATCAAGAATTTTCCCCATTTTTATCACTTTTTCCTCCATGATGCGATTCTCTTTAATGCCAGAGCGGCACCCAAAGCTTTCTTCATGCTCTTATCCCTTGTATTCTTCATTGCATTTTTTATTGCCGATACCTTTAAGGTCCCATTTTTATTAAATCCTGAACTGCCGTCCTTCCTCATTATGTATCTTCTTACTCTACCTTTCTTTAATCCCTTTTCCCAGTCAACCGGTTTATTCTTTGCAGCCTTTCTATTTATGCTATTTCCTTTTTTATTCTTTATACTCATTGTTTTCACCTTTTCACCTTTTTACTTTTAGCCCTATGAGAATTCCAACTCATGGGCTTCCTTATCACGTTCTCACCCTTTACGTAGTAAAGGTACCCTGGCTTTCTTTTTTCATTTATTTTTCCAACTATTTTTCCATTCACTTTTTCACCTTCTTTCCTTTTTTCAATACAAGTGGCTTTCCTGGCCTGCCGACGAGGGTTGTTCCATCTATATCTATGTCTGTGGGCTTGGGCCTTGCAACCAGGTATGTTATGATTATTCCTGCTATTGTCAGGATTATCGTTATGAAATCATCTATGCCCCCGAAAAATGCTATTAGATTAAACGAGGATTTTGCATACTGGGATGACACTGAAAATTGTGTGCTTGCTGAGTTGCTTCCACCATTTGAATTGAAGACAACTATTTTCATTGAATAAAGGCCTGCGGAATAATCACGCTGATCAACCGATATATTATAATATCCGTTTGTTGAGTTGCCCTTTACAAGATTCATATCAACAAGTGAATTGTCTATATAGGCCTCTGCGTATGATACCGGAACTAGGGATTGGACATGCACTGAAAAGTCTATATAAGGCCCTGATGTTGCTTTTGATATAGATATTGTTATCGTTGATGAATGGCCCGGAGTTAACACTGTTATATTCCTCTCAACAGATGCTGATGCCCCCAGGGAATCAGTAACGGTCAAAATTACAGGATATGTTCCTGGATTGTTGAATAATACCTGGGCATCATTTCCTGGATAATCTGTTCCATTCACATTAAATAGATATGTGAAGGAACTGCTATCCGGATCTGTTACAGTTGCATTAAGTATCAAAAGCGTGCCTGTTGCTATTTCCCTGGACGGATTGAATGTTATCGACGGAATTGCCGGTATCATTCTTACTGTGAATGTTTCAGTGTAGGTTTTATTGCTGTAGGAAAATGTGGCCACAATTGTGTTAAATTCATTGTAAACGGGGAATTTGTATTTTATATCTATTCCATTAATGTTCTGGCCATTTGGCATAAACCATGTCATATTGAAGGGAGATTTTGCGTCCCAGTTTGCTGTGGCGTTGAAATAGAAATACTGAGTTATATTCCTGTCAGTACTGTAAGTTATTGATACTGGAGGTGGAAGGCTGAATATTGATATATTGGCATAGCCTTTCGCACCGTTTGCCGATGTCACTGTGAAATGCACCGTATAATTTCCTGCCGGGAATGTATAAAGCGGGTTCTGTTCGAGTGAGTAATGCCCGGCAGAGAACGTCCAGTTGAATGAATAATCTGAGCCGCCTAAAACACTGGATGAAAACTGGACTGATAGTGGACCAAGGCCTCTTGTGGTATTAGCCGCTATTGAGACATATAAATTCACATATATTGTGTAATTCTTTGTTACAGTGTAGCCTGACGAATCAGATAGTTTCACCTCGAAGGTGTTGGGTCCTGACAATGAAAATATATGGGATACATTAAATCCTGACTCGTCCTGGTCAGAAAATATCCAGGATACAGAGTACGGACCTATGCCCCCAGTTACATTTGAGTATAATTTGAAACCCTCTGATACTGTTGGCGTCCCGTTCCAGTAAACATCTATTTCTGGATCTGGATAAACGGTTATGTTTATATATGAATTTGCATCCTTGCCAAAATAATCTGAAACTATTAACTCAACAGTATAAGTTCCAGGAGTTGTAAATGAATATGGTATTGATGAATTGTAAAATATATGTCCGGCTATCAGGAATTCATCTTTGTAGGGGCCTATTCCTCCAGAGGTCTCGGCCCTGAATGAATCTGGGACATGTGCATCTATATTTTTATGCGATGCTATTATCGATGATTCGGGATATTTTACAACAGTTATATCTATTATATTTGATGCCGATACATTCAATGAATCATATATTATTATTTTTAAAGAGTACACTCCTGGTGATGAAAATGAGTATGATATTGACGTCCCGTTTTCAAGGTATGAATTGTTGATATACCATAAAGCCTTTACATATGGCGCCGTGCCACCTGAAATTGTTGCATTGAAGACGTCTGTGGTGTTTACATCTATATTTGGATATTTTGAAGTTATCGATACGGAAGGAAGTGAATTTACTATTATTGAGATAGATGCATGGGCACTGTTGCCGTCTGCATCGTAAACTGTTATTGTAATATTATACTGTCCTGAGGGGAATTCATAATCCAGTGAACTGGAGTAACCCACTATGCCTATTGATGAGACTGAAATCGAATAATTAAATGGGCCTGTCCCGCCTGACACAATTCCGGATATCGCCACTGGGAGACCGGTATCTGTAGTGGATGATGATACTGATATGGAGACCTTTGGAAGAGGGTTTACAGTTACATTAAGATAAGTATAGGCCTTTGCACCCTGGCTATCAACTATAAGAAGGGTAATATTGAATTTCCCGGTATTTGGGAAAGCATATTCTAAATACAGGCCCGAGCTTGTATTAACACCATTAATATACCAGTAATCATCATATGGGGCAGTACCGAATGAGCCGAAGGCCTCCCAGTATGTCTCTGTGGAAACATCTGTTTCATTAGGCCCTTCTATAAGTGCAGATGGTTTTTCAATGACCTTTATAGATATTGATGTTTTATATGATTCCCCAAGTGAGTCAACAACGGTGAGGTTTATAACATATGTTCCCGTGCTGGAAAAAGCCATATGGAAGGAAGAGGAATAATTTAGGATTTCTGAGCCCTCAGACCATGTTGTATTATATGGGCCGGTACCTCCTGATATTACTGCTGTCAATGTGTCATTAACTCCCTGGTCAACAGGATTGAATTCGGAATTTATTTTGGCACTGGGATCAGGATTTACAACCTCACTTACTGATGCGGATGCGGTATTTCCATTTGCATCAGTTATTTTTAGTGAAACCGTAAAGGTTCCTGGGGATGTAAAGGTATAATTCACATAATCAGAATAGAAATTTTCTCCGTTTATGGTCCATGTCTTGTTATATGGGCCGGTACCTCCTGATATTACTGCGGAGAAATTTGCCCATACATATGCATCTGTTGGGTTATGAATTACCTTTATTGATACTGAAGGATCAGGATTTACAGTTTCCTTTAAAGAAGAAAATGCTGTATGACCGTCGCTATCGGTTACAGTGAGGTTTACATAATACACTCCAGAAGTTGAAAATGAATAGGGAAATGATGACGCTGTGGATTCCTGAACACCGTTCACTGTCCAGTTATACGTATCTGCTCCTGTACCGCCCGATACCGATGAGGTGAATGTAACAGAATTTCCGGAATCTGTTGGGTTCTGGCTTGAATATATCGTAACGGATGGATTCGGGTTTATTGTCACAGTTACCGATGCCGATGATGTAACACCAACACCATCTGTCACGGTTACAGTTAAAGTGTATGACCCCGATGATGAAAATGAATGCGAGAAATCCTGCGATGTCGATATTACATTTCCATTCAGGGCCCAGGATTCATTATATGGTCCGGTTCCTCCGCTTGGCGTTGAACAGAATTCTATCGGATAATTCACATCCGCACTGGATACATTTGATGAGGCTGAAACAACAGGATCGCTATTAACGGTCTCTGACATTGATGTGGATACCGAGTAATCTGCAGCATCACGAACTGTAAGGTCTATTGTATATGAACCCGATGATGAAAATGTTACGTTGATATCTTTTGAATAGTACGTATTTCCATTTGCAGTCCATGTATAGTTATCTGGAGGAGTGCCTCCTGATACACTTGATTTAAATTCTACCGTTTTTCCAGCATCCGTTGGGTTCTGTGAGCTTGATATTCCCACTGTGGTATCAGGATTTACTGTTTCTGCCAGTGATGTCGATGCTGTATATCCATTGCTATCGGTAACTGAATAGTCAAGGAGAAAAGAGCCTGTTGAATCAAAAGTATATGAAAATGATGATGTTGATCCCGAGGTTAATTGTGAATCCGATGTCGATGTGCCGTCATAGAGTACATATGAGTATGAGGTATAATCGCCGCTGCCACCTGAAACAGAGGTGTCAAAGGTTATATCCTGGCCCACATCGCTTGGATTGTGGGTTGCCGATATGGATATGGTCAGTTCAGGGTCTACTGCCTGCGTCAATGATGCCGATGATGAATAGCCTGAACCATCAGTAACAGTAAGATAAACCAGATAAGACCCGGATGAGGAGAGGGAGAAGGAATATGAGAATGATGATGATGTGTTTGTTTCCAGTACGGAATCCGATCTTGAGTTACCATCATAAATTGTCCATGAATAACTATACGAACCTGTGCCACCTGAGACGGTTGAGGTAAATGATACAGACTGGCCAGCATCCACAGGGCTCTGTGAAGATGATACGGATACTGATGGGTCTGAGTTTACTGTAATGTCATCTGTTGAGGAGTCTTTTGTGCTTCCTGATGAAGTTTGAAGCTCAACATACCATGATATTGTCCCAGTAGATGATGGAGAACATGAATATGTTACACTTCCACCTGTTGATGTAACTTGTGAGCCATCAACATAGAGATAGGCAGTTCCAGAACCAGTAAAAGACAGACTGAATGTAATTTGCTGCCCAACATCGTAGGTTGAATGGGGGACAGAGCCTGTTGCCTTGTTCTCAAGCCTACTAGATAGTATTGTGGCACTGACTGTTTCAGATGAGCCAGAGCCGTCTGCACTGGTAATATGAATATTAGTGTTTGACCCATTTGATGGGATTATAGAAGCTATGCCTGCGAATGCACTAATAATCATTATCGCAACGAATGTATATGCTATTGTTTTTTTCTTATTAATTATTTAAATCACCCGACAATTGCACCTACAACAGGCGCATCCTTTACCAATCCGAGAAGGAGGAACAATCCGGCAAATATTGCTGTAAGAATCACAATGAATATAGGGAAGGACGCAGGCCCTAACAATGAAACAGAATATACTATTGATGAAACTACCTGCATATATCCACTATCAAATAATCCGAATAGTGCTGAAAATGCTGATAAAATTTCCTCTAATAATAATGATAGGAAATAAAAGAAAGCATTCTCAAAATTTTTTATGAATGAGTTTTTTAAATCCTTCCCCCAGTTAAGTGGATTTAACTCGGATAAACTAAACCATACTATTAGATATGATAATATCATAATGATTCCTCCACAACATGCGCACCGCTTGTCAGATCAAATATTGCATATATGCCAATCATGGCCGCACCTGATGATGCGAAGAATATTACAGGCCCCCAGATGCCGTGGAATGATGAGGCCCAGGAATACTCTAAGAAATAAATCTGGTATGCCGTATAATTCATTAAATATGTGATGTTCCCCTCTATAATTGAGAGGAACTGGGCCAGGGCAGATACAAAAATCGAGAGGATTGTTGATAAAATTGAAAAATTTATCATTCTCATATGTCATCTTCAGCCTGAACCACATCCTCCTCTGCCCTTGTTGGCACAAGGAATAAGTAGCCGACCAGAAAAGCACCGCCCAGGCCTGCAACGAAGACCATAGGACCGAGAATTCCGTACTGCGCTGTTGAAAAGCCAAAGCTCTGAAGCATTATCACAACGGAATTTCCAAGGCCGCCGAAGATAACAACGAACATCCCTGATATTCCTGACATTATAACGCCCAGGAATTTGAGCAAAAGAGATATTATCCCCTTAAACAGATCCGTAAGCCCAAGCGATGCAAATGCAATAAATATTAATATCATTTTAGTTCACCCTCCTTTTAGGCTTTATCCTCGATATATCTATATCGACAAAACCAAGCCCGAAGATTGTTGATAACCCTGCTATAATTCCACCGACTATGTATGTTCCATCAAGGAGAACAGCAGGGCCGAACAGGGATCCTGCGGATGAATCCCCGTATGCCATTATTGAAATCGATTCTGATTCTATTACAGGTGTCTGGATTTTTAATACCAAATGATTGCTCTGGTTGCCTGTTAAATATGATTCTGATATTGGGATATTGAACGATGTTGAATTCACATGGAATTCGGCAAGAGGTGAAAAAGAGGAGTCTGTTCCGGTTCCTAGTGTTAGATTATATTTCGAAAATGATGTTTTCAGTTCAATATGGGAAACAGCATACTGGTTCATCTGTGCTAGTGTCATTCCTGAAACAATGTGAACTGTTGATGAGTTTGCATCGTATGTTGCTGTATTATTCGAAACCGCAAATGGGACCGCTCCTGAATTTGTGTAAACATAGACAACGCCGGATGATGAGGACAAAACCTCATTATTATCATGAATTGATACAAGGTCATGGCCTATTGATGAACCGATAAAAGGTGCTATGAATATGAATACAAAGAGTATGATTGATACAATTATGAGCCTACGGCCCTTTGATTTTCCTGATTCATTGTAATTTGTCTTTTTTATGTGTGCTCCGTGCTGGCCTAAAAATCCTTTATCGTGCTCCCAGACCGCATCGGCTATGATTCCAGTTCCTGATAAAAATGCGATTATCAAAAAGAATATTGCATCTATATTGCCATTATAAGCAGGAACTATTACAAGCTCGCCGAAGTTGAAGAAATAACCGAGTGCACCGCCGACTATCAATCCAATGATCAAAGCGGGAATATACCTGACCAATAAATCGGTGTATGTCCTTCCCGGAGGTGTAAAGAGTTCAATTAATGCCCAGAAAACCGCACTCATGACAACAGCAGGGAATAAAATTCCCTGTGAGATTAAAAATTCTCCGTGAACCTTCGACAGAACCGGGCGTGATAAAAATGTAATCAAGAGCAGGAAAAACAGGAATAAACCTGCTGTAATTGTTGCCCAGCGCTTTGAATGCTTCTTATTTTTTATTAATTTTGTCTTAACCATTATGCTCAATATTATAAGCAAAATAAAAATAAATAAAAGCAGGATTGCAAGGCAGGGTATATAAATAGTCTACATAATATGTGTAAGAATTTTATTTAAACTTTCAAGTTCATCAGAATCAACATAATATTCGTAAACGTTGCCCTTTTCATCTTTCTTAACCAGGCCCAGAATAAATAAATTTGAAAGCCTTACCCATATCTTCATTGATGAAATTTCTATATGGTGGAATCTTAAAATAACTTTAATCTGGTGGATTGAAAGAGGCGCACCGGACTTCTTAAGAACCGATAAAAGCTCTAAATCTATATCATCAAGTTCGCACATAATTGGTATTTTTATCTTTTCTTTCATCTTTTTACCTCCTCCAAATTTTCTTTCAAATATCCTGATTTGCTCAACAATTCAAGAAGAAAATCATAATCCACCATTGCGATCTTGTCCTTCTGGTGCTTCTTTGATAGGATAACTATGGGGATTTTCTTCTCTTTTTTCGCTTTGTCCCTTGTGTCAAGGAATAAATTCCAACCTGGAGGATTCGCCCTTAACTTTGATTCTAAGTAAAATGTATCTGACAATGAATCAGATGATGAGTGGCCTGACATTGATCCGGATAACGGATTCCTCTTTGTCCCGAAGTCTTTTGCTATCTTTCCCTCCCTTATCTTCCAGGTACGTCGTGATGTCATTTGTGATCATCCTCATAATCCTTACGTATCTGCCTGCATTCTTGGCAATGAGTCAGATGGTGAACTACCTCATGCTAAAGCATAGAGGCTTCCTGCTTCATTGACCATGCTTAACTTCACATAGGGGCTTATATTAAGCCCTTCAAAGCCAGAGGCAATAATCTCCACAGGCGTTAGTTCCCTACGCTCCATAGGTACATTTAAATTTATATTATATTTCTTAAAATAATTATTTAATTTTCTATTTTTAATTTTTAATAATTCATTTAATTTTATTATTCCATAATAAATCATATTCAATGCAGAATTATAATCCCTATCTATAATAAAACCACAATTAGGGCATTTATATATTCTTTCATCCAATTTTATATTATATTTATTATGGCAATTAGAACATTCCTTTGTTGTAGGAATGAAACGATCTATAAGTATAAGTGTTGATGCCTTATGTTTAAGTGCATCTATTATCCCACCTATACCTGTAGATTCTATCCTTTTGCCAAAGAGATGCTTCCATCCGGATATATTGTCGTTCTGTGTTATTACTATATCATAATTAGATGTCAGATAATGGACTATTTTGTTTATAGTATCTTTTCTTTTGTTTTTTGTCTTATTCTGTTCTTTGTTTAATCTGTTTTTATTTTTATAATAGTTCTTGGATTGTTTTTTACTGAGTTTATTCTTAGAACCTTCCACATATTCAGCTTTTCTTGATAATGACCTCTGCAATCTTATTTCTTTTTTGGATTTTGGTATATTATAGTTTAATATTGAGCCATTAGAGCATGTCAACTGGTTCTTTATTCCTAAGTCAAATGATATTATTTTTTGATTATTAACAGGTTTTTCTAAAATGTATTTGTTTTTGTATGCTGTTATGTTGATATAATAATCACTGTTTTTATTGATTAACAATGCACTTGCCGGTTCATAATAGCATTCTAAATTATCTAATCCATTTACTTTTAATAACTGCTTTATGCCCTGTATTTTAATATAATTATTATTTATTATTTTATATGTTATAGTATATTGATTCAATGGTATTGATGTTATAAATGATTTAAATTTCAATTTTCCAACTTTAAAGCCATTCTCTTTTAATTTATGGAGGCCTCTTATATTGTCCATTGCCCTGTTAATAATTTCCTCCTTCATCTGTGATGATAAATATGTTAATTCCCTTGTTTCATAATGGTCTTTTACATATACATTTACATTCTTTATTTTAGGGTCTATATTAAAAATATCATTGTTGAATTCTTTGTCTAAAATATAATTATATAGCCATTTAGCTTCTAAAAAAATTGTGTTTAATGCCTTTATAGTATTATTATTTAATTTATCATTGTCTATTTTTAGTTTAAGTATTATTACATCCTGCGTTTTTCTTCTTTCTCTTGTTATTCTTAATGAATTTTTAATTTTATTTCTCTTTGTTTCTATCATACTTTCTTCTGTTCCTCTATGTATTTTTCAACCACTTCAAGTGTTACTGCACCAACACTTGCTATAAATTTTGACCTTGTCCATAATGTTGGTATTTTTCTTCTCAATTCTGGAAATTCATTTCTCAATATATGTGATGTGGAGCCTTTTATTAAATTAACACATCTTATAACATCTATTCTAGGTTTTAGATCGATCAATAAATGCACATGATCTGGCATCACTTCCATTTCAATCACTTTATATCCGTAGTCTTCCTCTTTTTCCCTTATGAGTTCCTTCAGCCTTTCATCTATACCGTTTATTAACACCTTTCTTCTGTATTTAGGTGTGAATATCACATGATACTGGCATGAAAACACCAGATGATCGTATGCTCTGTATTCTTTCTTATACTGTGTTATTTCCATATATCAAATAAAGTATATAATATTATTATATAACATTTGCTATATATGGCTCTCTGTTATAATTATCTTAAAAATATTTAATTTATTGTTGTTTTAAAAAATATGCCATTCATAGGATTTGAAAATTGTTTAAATATTAACTAATTATTGAATATTTAACAATTCCAGAAATTCATCCACGTCGTAAACTCAGTGGCTTTCTTTCTGGTAGATAGATTTGTAATTACTAATCATTTTAAAAACAAAAAATAGATTTAACGTTTATCTCATAGTTACTTTTATGTAATATAGAATCATACTATTTTAGTGGGCAAATAAATAGTTAATGAATATCAAATATAGGCAAGATAAATATTTAACTAACATATGCTGCCATACGAGAGGGATAGTATATGGAATTTATGTTTAACATGGGTGTAATCGAGACCGTCGTTCAAAAGATTAAGGATGCAAAGAAATACGTTAGAATAGCCATTTTTCAAATTCATAATGATACTGTATATGATGCTATTGAGTATGCTTTAGAAAATGGTATTTCAGTGGAAATTCTTACTCTGCCATATGATAGTATCAATGAGAACGTTAGAGAAAGGGTAAAGAAAAGGATTGAGAGAATAAAGGCAGATGGAGCAATAGTATATTTTTCAAAATGGGGGATAGGTGATCCCCAGAGAACAACAACTGCAGTGGGTAGATGGTATTCTTTACATGGCAAAATTTTAGTAACCGAAAGTGTGGCAATATCTCTTTCTGCCAACCTCACAGAAGAGTCAGAATTAGATGCCATGCTATTATACAGGGAACAGGAGAAAATAAACGAATTCAATAAGGAGTTTGAGTTTTTGCTGGATTTATTTGGAAGAGATGGCATAAAGAACATGGTAAATCAAACGGCATATCCAGATAAGGAAAAACTATTCACTGCACCCAAGAGCATATCCGAACCGGATGTTGCATCACACTGGATTCGGGATTATCCTGTAGAAATGTGTGGAAACATTACAGATATTGAAAATAGGCTTTACATTTCTCCTATTCAATGCATGGCGAGAAAACTCTGGGAAATGATAATAACGGAAGCAACCGAATATGTTTACATATCCACAGAGAGCTTTACAGACACTGATATAATGCCATTTTTAATTGCTAATTCTATACAGGGGAAAAAGATAAAAATACTCACTGGAAGTGAAAGCCAGGACTTCGATGTAAAGATTAGAGAGCTGTACCCAAGATTGCTGGCAAATGGCATAGAGATGGTTAAACCAAAACACCCCCTTCATGCAAAACTTTTAATTACGGAGAAGAGACTCGTTGTTAGCTCCGTAAATCTCAATAAAATGAATCTGGGATTTGCCGGCACTAAGGCTCTATGGAGAGCAAACACAGAGACCATACTTGTTGAGTCTAATAAAAACGCCATTGCAGAAGCTAAAGCAGATTATGATGAAATTTTTAACAATTCTATTCCACTGGTAAATTACTTATCTGAAAAGGAAGAAAATTACGCAGTATCAATATTTGCCGTATATGGTGTAAAGCCGGATAAGAATGTAAAGAATTTATTTAGCCATGTGATTGTAAAGAGCGATATAAAATTAAAAAGAAATCTTTACCAGATAGGCAAATACGCTTCAATACTGGTTACAAAATTTAACAAAAGAAAACCGATTGTTGAAACTTCTGATTTTTTGTGTGCAATGGTTCTTTATTATTTATCTGATAGGAAACATACTGCACCGGAGCTTAAGGAAAAAATATCTGAAATATATTCCATAATTGATACTGGAAGCATACTTGATAAGCTATTGCAATTTAAACTGATAACAAAAGAAGATGAGTTTTTCAAATTGGACCTGAAAACATTGCTGGGTGAATTATGATGAATGAGAATGCCATAATAGAGGGAAACTGCATAAAATACCTGGAAAAGACCAGGAAAGGAAATCTTAAGATAGACTTATCGTTTTTAGACCCGCCTTTCAACCAGGGTAAGGATTACAGAAGTGCCGATGACAATCTGCCGGAAGATGAGTACTGGGCATTCATGCAGAGAGTTTGTAAATTAATCTACAATAGAACCTCTGATGGCGGAGCAATATATTTTATGCAGAGAGAGAAAAATGCAAAGCATGTTATGGACGTTCTTGAAAAAGCAGGGTGGACATATCAAAATCTAATAATATGGAAAAAGAAATCGTCCGCCGTTCCACAGAATAATAGATTTGGATTGCACTACCAGGTAATAGTATTTGCTACTAAGGGAAACAAGCCAAGAGTTTTTAACAAACTGAGGATAAACCCGCCACTACTGGTAACAGAGAAATATGAAAGGAAAAATGGAATGTATGTTACCGATGTATGGGATGATATAAGAGAGTTAACTTCTGGATATTTTGCAGGTGATGAAGCGTTAAGAATGGAAAATGGAGAGAGATTCCACAAACAACAGGCTCCCATAGCCCTATTGTTAAGGATAATTTTATCTTCTACTAATGATGAAGATTTGGTTTTTGACCCCTTTGCTGGAACTGGAACAACGTTAATAGTTGCAAAACAATTATCGAGACGGTATCTAGGGGTAGAAATTGACCCTAAAAACGTTGAAGCGATAAATAATAGATTGAGCAAATTAAAAAATAGCGATAACATAGAGAAATACCGCAAGGACTATATTTTTACTGAGAACCTTGATAAAATATGGCATTCAAAGGAAAAAAGAATTGACGAAGGTTTTTTATTTAATGAAGAGTCGGATGATAACTTAGTATCACATTGAAGTTAAAAAATTGGTTTTGAGATTACCATGTATAAAAATATTGTTTTTGTGCCATATTTAACGTAAAAGGTATGAATGACATAATTATGCATTGATATCAATTTGAATTAAAATAATGGCATTCTGGCATCGTTTAAGGCATATCAACCATAGGCAGTTTATCATTTATGTGTTTATGTAAAATTAAAAGTGGAAATTTATAGTTGATTCTTAACCGTAAGGCATAATTCTACCATGAACCATATTTCGATTAAAATAATGGCATTCTCGAAGCGTATGACCGTATATAATCAGATTACATTTAACCGGTTTTAGACTATGGATGTCTTATAATTTTAAGGCAAGAATTTAAAAGCATAATCGGAACTATGTAAAGAAGAAATATATAAGAATTTGTGGAATATTTGTCGCAATAAGATATATAAATTTTCTTTTTGATTTTCTTTATGGACATAATCACAAAGCCTGGTTTTATCCCGTCAAAATTATCAATTATGTAAGTTATTCTTACAAATATTTCTTTCCCGCTGAAAATGCCATTCCATTCTTTGAGGAGTAAAACATCTCCTGGACGATAGTTACGGTCATTGAATCTAATTTCGAAGGTCTTTTGACCGGATTTTATTGCGTTGAAATACTCCGGAAGGATCTTAAGCTCCAGAATCATTTTTCCACCTCCTTCGTTGCCCTGAAATTAGCCATGAGCTTCAATCCAATTCCACGCCAGACAGGGAATGAGAGAAAATACGACATGAGCTTTTTCCCCTTGCTTATTACAGGCCTCTTCATCAGCCAGAGCATATCAGTGATAGGTATATGGCGATAATGCCCCAGCGTATTGAGATAGAGTTGGTTCTGGATTTTGCCTTCCCTGATAATGTCCTTAACCTCATCCGATTTGAATGCTTTTTCGGCTTCACCCAGTGCAGACATCCGGCTATTCAGAGAATCAAGGAGGTTGGAATACATTTTTTTCAATGGTTTGTGCCTGTAATAAGTTAATTTCGTATCATCTATTAGGACAGGCAGATTATGTTCAAGGGCATACCAGTATATTGCTGAATCGGGCATGTAGCCGAGAAGGGGATGCTCTTCCACGAACGCCAATATCTCCTTATATGCTGATTTATTGACTGCTATGCAGGAAGCGTTGAATCCCCTGCCATTATTATGTGGCTCTTGTGAGCCGAAGTCGAAATAATCGTTGTGGTAATATCCTTCGATATTCTTCTGCTTGAGATATGCAACCTTCTCTGGAATGAATCTGTCATCATCGTCCATGAAGGCGGCCACTTCCCCACTGCATACATGCAGGCCGTAAATATATGATTCGAGAAGATTGCTTGGGGCTTTTCCATCTATATACTCTTCATGAATATCCACAGGTGCAGGGATAATCAGCACATTCCTGAATGTAGATAAATCATATTCTATTTCGATATTGGAGACTATAACCACATCGAAATCCTTGTCTGTCTGTTCTTTGAGGCTGTCCAGTGCCTCTCTGTAATATTCCTTCCTGTTGTAAACCATCAAAACTACACTTATTTTATTCATTTTTTATTACCTCATTTTTATTTTTTGTGTTTATATAAACGATTTCAGGGGTTAAAATTACAAATTTATGAGCAAGAAAGCTCCGATCTTTAGAGAGGAGATGAATTGCGATAAGTATTTTAACAAGAATAGTATATCATATTTGATAGATGGAAATAAGTAATAAGGAAAAGGAATATCATCATGAGTCGCATATGGTGTACAGTTGTCAATACCATGTAATATTTTGTCCCAAATACAGAAGAAGCGTCCTGAAGGATGGCATCGATCTGAGACTAAAAGAGCTAATTATGGAGAAGCAGGATGAATACCAGTACAAGATACTTGAAATGGAAGTTATGCCCGATCATGTACATCTCTTGATAGACATCAATCCAAAGTGTGGTGTATATCACGTTGTCAATCAGATTAAGGGGTACAGTTCGTTCGTCCTGCGAAATGAGTTCCCAGAACTTAAGAGAAAGCTTCCAACCCTGTGGACACATTCGAAATTCATTTCTTCCGTGGGTGCAGTAACACTTGAGGTTGTAAAAAAATACATAGAGGAGCAGAAAGGGGTATGATATTAACATTTAAAATTAAGCATAACAGGGATTTCTCCGATGAACTGAATAAAGCGAAACAGGTAGCACAGTATGCAATAGAGCACAGAACACTCTCCTCAAAGAATGTCAAGCAGTTTGGACTTAAATCCGTTATAGCCAACCAGATTCTCCGGAAATACAGCAGGAACTTTCGTGCAAAAAAGGTCAAATCGGTAAAACTCACAGTACCTGCACAGGGATTAAGTTCGATCATAGAAACAGGACAATAACAATAACTTCGCTTGGACTGGAACTGGGCTATTATTTCAGGAACGATTTTGAGAAAATAAGCCAGATTGAACTGGACAGGGATTTTGCATACGTTTCGGTATTAATTCCAGAGAAAGCCATGATCGAACCGGTCGGTTACCTTGGCATTGATCGGAACGCCACGAGTCATATTGCCGTAGTAGGCAACCCCAAAACAGGCAAAGTGTTAAAACTTGGAAAACAAGCTTGAACATGTTCATAAGAAATATAAGAGCATTAGAAGGAATCTTCAGAAGCGTGGTAAATACAGGAAGGTGAAGAAGACAAAGAGAAGAGAAAGTAGAATAGAGAAAGATATCAATAACAAGGTCTCGAAAAAAATAGTGCAGGAAGCAAAACAGAATGGAATGGGAATCAAGCTCGAATACCTAAAAGGCATAAGGAAAGCAAAATCGGGCAGGAATTTCAGGTATTCCCTGAATAGCTGGTCATTCTATCAGCTCGAACAGATGATAGAATACAAAGCCAGACTACTTGGAATACCCGTTGTCTATGTTGACCCATATAATACATCGAAAGACTGTTCGAGATGTAGGCAGATAGGCAACCGTTCAGGTAAGAGTTTTGAGTGTTCGCAGTGTGGGCACGTTGATCATGCCGATGCCAACGCTTCATTCAACATAGCGTTGCGTCCAGCATTTGAGAAAGGCATAGATCGATTGCATGTAGACAGTGATGCGTGCAAAGGGAACACTGATATCCCTTGAGAGGCAACGTTATGAGTGATAGCGACCTTAGAACCTCCGATGCTTTAGCGAGGAGAGTATGTCAGACCTGATATAAAATCATATATGGATATGCCTGCAGATACCTTAAACGGCGATTTAGAGGTAATTGAGAATATCTGCCAGTTATGCTTCTTAAGGAAATATATCATATAGTATGCTGACCATCCGGGGAAGTCTTCTGCAAATTGGTTTTTGAGATATTCATATTGTTCCGGATTCTTTGAGGCGTAGTATTTGTTCCCTGAAGTTGATTTCACCTCTATACCGATGTTGAATTTGGGGAGTATTATATCAGGTGATGAGTTGGGCTGCAGACCTGCTGCGTATATGCCCCATTCCCGGAATTCCTTGATTGCCTTGCTTTCGTATGCTGTGCCTGTCCTCATGCTCATTTTTCCACCTCAACCGTTATAATCCTCATAAGGTCTTCCGAGATACTTTTCGGTATTTTGCTTCTTATTGCAGGTCTATTTTTTCCTGGTGGAAGTTTGTATTTTCCATATACGTCATTTCCGTTGCCTGTGTATTCAAATTTAAAATTGCCCCAGAAATATCTGCTCCCGATATGAAAATCTGCTTTTCCCACATATTTCTGCGCCCCCCTTACATTTTCGATTACCCAGTATTCTGGCTTTACCTGGTTGATTATTTGTTTTGCCCTGTTGAATAATTTTAATGCCGTTTCTATATCCGGCTCTTTTTTCCTGTTGCATGCCCAGGATTTTGGCAGTGAACTTTTAGAAAATTCAGTGCATGGTGGACTGCTTACCACTATATCTATATTATCTGGGAAATCATTAAAATTTAATAAATCGCATTGAACAAACTTTCCAGGATATTCACGAGAAAAATCAACAATATCGTAACCTGTTATATCCCAGTCTTTTGGGAATGATTGAACCCATCCGCCCAGTCCGCAGAAAAGATCAAGCACCCTCATTTTTCCACCTCAACGCATAAATAATCATCCAGTCTCTTTTCGTTTAAATTTTGATTAAAATTCTCAATTATGTGCCGTTTATTTGAGTTAATTTTAGCCATGTTTTGCCTGGCTTTTTCCTTCTCATCTATAGTCATCTCGGTTTGCCTGGATCTCTTACGGACAAAATGTAATATTTTATCGATCTGGTAGAATTTCTGGTATGGGAATACAAACACAGCTTCCTCTCCATCAAGATCTATCTCCTGATTCAAAATTCTTGAAATACGGCCCCAGTACCTTTTATGATCTTTCAGATATAAGATTAGACTGTCATTTGAGTATTTTGACACCGCCGATGGCGATGGAAATCCCTGCTCGGATTTAGATCCCCTTACTCGTATCATTTCGTAAAAAGAGGTGTCTAAGCCATCCTTCTTTGCATCGTCATAGTCTTCCGCTTTCTCTATTTTATATTTTCCGAGATCCTGAAGCTCTTGAAAATATAATATCATTCATCATCACCAACCAAAACAGTATAGTTGAAAACGTCTCTTATATCCCTGAACCAGCATATGAAATTATATGGACCTGGAGAATCAAATATGCTGTTTAAGATAAACATTCTCTGATTATCCAGATATAAGAATTGTGACTCGAAAACCGTTTTATAGTTTTCCCCGTTCCTGATTGATATTATTTTTTCAGGCCTGTAAACATTTTCCTCATACTTTATAAGATTTAATCTCTCGATTAGTTTTTCCTTATTATATAACGATAACATTTATTTTCTCACCCTCCATTTTCTGCTGTTCATTTCATGGATTCTCCTATTTTGTTTGTCTTCACTTTTCCTGGTCATTACAATTTTTACCCGGTCTCCTACCAAGAAATAATTAGAAGGATGCCTTTTCATCCAGTTCTCAAGGTATTGCTCTGCCAGCACTGGATCACCGTCTATGCCCCTCTCAAACATTATATCGGTCGCCAGGATACTCATACCATCATACTTTTCCATTACATTGTCCAGTGGGTTGTGCCAGAGACCAGTTATGACTGTCTTTTCAGATTTCATTTAGATTCCTCCTATTTTTCTTAATATTTCTTCCTCTTTTTTTGCATGGCCTGCCACACGTTTTATTCCCAGGTACCGGATGATGGATTGCTCATCCATCTCCATGACCGATTGCCTGTTCCTATTGTATTTGTCAATGTCCAGGGAAATGCCGTATAGCTTTTCTATTGCATCAGGATACATCGTTATCTCCCTGCCTTTCCCTGCAACTGCCTCGAATGCAGAAATAAGATAGGCATTTGTCCGTTTAATCTGCGCTGCTATTTCCTCCCTCTGCCTTTCCTCGAATTCAATCTGGGCAAGCTGTGACCTGTACTCATCTGCCTTTTTCTGTGCTTCTATTGCCTTCTTCTGGAGGTCAAGCTTGGACATTGCCGTCTTGAGCTTGTCATTCTGATTTACCATATCTATGAGAAAGTTGAAGAACTCTACCTTTGTCATTCCGTATTCTTCCGCTGTCTCATCAAATGCATGCGCATGATCCGTATCGGTCAGGAAATGTTCCTGAACCTTTGCTATGGATACCATTTTTTTAGGCCTTCCTGCTGTCATTTTATATTCCTCCTATTATTGTATTTTTGAAAATATGTATAAAAAAATATTTTGTATATAATTATATATATAAATTAATTCTAAAATTTTTTTAAACTCTTGAAAACACTGGCTCAAAAAATTTCTTTGTATCAAATTTCTTTGTATCAAAAAATTATTAAAATTTTTACCATCTACAAATCCAGTATTTTCAATGGTTTCTAAATTTCCGAAAAAATTCTTTGATACAAAGAAATTATTTACTGATACCTTACTCATATTTACCACCATTTTTGTTGATTTTATCAAGCTCTTTTTTTAAATCCAGCATTTTCATTTTAAAATCAAGCATCTGTTTCTCTATTTCCAATCTCTTCTCAGATTTTGGATCACCAACATAGGCCTTAACACTCTCTTCTAACACCTCTGAAATAGGAATTCCACGGGTATTTGCATATCCTCTTAATGCTGCATCTGTTTCCTGCGAGAGCATAAAATGCTCAGCTATTTTGATTTCTTTATCAATTTTTAATGGCCTACCAACCTTATTTTTTATACTTATCATATTATCGCCACCCTCTTGTCATCAGGGAAGAAGAATTCCCCTGAATTCCTCATCAATGCACTGACCTTCTTCCAGTTTTCTTCGTCAATGGCTATCTCTTTTTTGAGCTCGTCAATTTTCATTGGATGGCCTGCCTTCTTAAGCACAGAATAGGCATCCTGCATCCATCTGACGGATGACGGGCTTTCTCCTTTTATATTTCCCGTGCTGTAATTGAACTGCTTCAGCCAGGAATCCATAACCCCCTTCATTTCAACGAAATCCTCATAAGTGCATTCAGGGTGGAAGGCAAGCTTGGCGCATGCCTCAGTGAACCTGAGCATGGATTCAAAAGTCCTTATGTTTATGCTCAGGTCTCCGGAAATCTTCCTTATTTCCTTGTAGAGATTGGAAATTTCCCTGAATATGCCATCCGGCATCTTTGTCTTGAATTCCCTTGCTGCCTTTATGTATAATGGCAGTTCCTGGTTTTTATGATCCTGCCTGAGCATATCTGCCGGGTCAATCTCATTTATCATGCGTGATTCCAGGATGAATATGGCATCGAACCTGTCAAGCAGGGAAGGCTCAATGCTTATTTGTTCTACTATGGTTCTGGAAGGATCCCATTTTGAACCAACCGGATTTGCTGCTGCAAGAATGGCTGTCTTGGTCTCGAATGTCTGGGTTATCCCTGCCTTGCTCTTTGTGAACTGCCCCTGCTCCATAGCAGGATGGATGCCCTCACGGTCATCCTTCTTCATCTTCTCGATTTCATCTATGCATGCAATGCCGTGGTTTGCAAGCACAAGGACTCCCGGAACCATAGCCCTGTTCCCGTTGATATCCATTATGGATGCAGTCAAGCCGGCACTTGATGCATCGCTGATATACATCCCTTTGGAAGACGTTTCAGCTGAGAACCTCAACAGCTCTGATTTGCCAAGACCAGGGTCTCCTATTAATAATATATGTATATTATTCCTCTTGACATTGTCAGAACCTACCAGCTGCAATAAAAGTGCTTTCTTTATATCTGAGTAAGGGCCTATGATATCAGGCGCAAATGCCCCAGTGAGCTTTTCAAGCGGAATAGGGGATTTAATAAATTTCTCCCGGACTTCAGCAGGAAGATACTGTTCTTTTACTTTGGAGACCTCCATTGACCTTAAAACAAAATAAATATTGAACCCAGATTGAGACTTCTTGCTTTCTGTATCTATTATCCCAATTATCTGCACCCTATCGCCGGGGAAGAATGCATTGATATCCTTCCCATATATGCGGACATCCAGGATGGAAGGATTCCCCCTGGATTCTTCATAATTTTCCATCAACCCGATAGTCTGGACAGCCCTGCCGGTTGATTTTTCCTCTAAAAATTGTAGTTTGCCTTTATATCCACATTGAGGGCAAACTTTTCCCTCGCCTTCTTCCTCTTCTCCGCATGCCGGGCATTTGAATACTTTCTTCAGATATTCGATTGTGACTTTTGAAAAGTATGCAACCCATCCCGAAAACAGCCTCATCCGCCCTATCATTGATGGCTCAAGGTCTGATATCTTGACCTTTTTGTTGAAATTGACAAGGGTGAATTCCGGCGGGTAAAAGTCCTCTTTTTCTTCATCTCCTGCCTGGACCATGAGGTCATATAAAATAGAATTCAATGCCTGGATCATTTCTTCAGGCTTCTCTTCAAGGAATTTCAGAATATCCGAGGCTATGCCATGCAGTGAAGCCCTGTGTGCCTCAGCTGTATATTTAGGATCTAGCTGATCCAGCGCCTTGATTTTCTCTTTCGCCTGGAGTTTGAATACTTCCCTGTAAATAGCCTGGTAATTCCTCTCCACATCTGCGGGATTGAGTTCTGATATATCATGGAGATCCTTGATATCCAGGGGGAAGCGGAAATCAATTCTCTGGATGTACTTATCCATCATGAGCATATATTTCTCCTTGTTTTCCCACACCCAGTCTTTTGCCGTTTTCTGGATATCGTTCAGCTCGAGATCGGATATCATTGTGAAGCCTCCAGTAAATACTGTACAGCATCATCAAAAGATGCACTTTTACCTTTGATCTTTTCGGCTTGTGCCTTTGCTTCCAGCAATGCTTTGTATGTTTTTTCATGCACTCTTATCTGCATTATTTTCCCCTCCGTCGATTTAGTTGACATGATTATATCACATCCTTCCTAATAAATATGTCGATGTCATCTACATGATACACAAACGTGACATAACCTTTATTATTTTCTTTTGAATTGTAGACCATGGTTACACCGTCCACATCTTTCCCGCAGATCCGTGTTTCTAAATCAACATATTTTGAACTTAAAAAATTAAAATTCAGATTGGAAGCAGAAAAGCAGGAAGATATGTCATATGATGATGTGGTGAAATTCTTATTATCAAAAATTTGATTATTCATTTCCCCCACCCCTTGAACACCCGCTTCACATCGTTCTCCGTTGCCTTCAGCTCGGGAACTGTGACGGCATCAACAATCCTGCTCAATGTGCTCAGTTTGATCCCGGATAACTCATCATTGTGGAATGATTTAACGGCTTTCATTCCAGCACCTCCAGCAAGTCTGCATAGCTTCTCGGGGCAGATCCATATTCTTCCTCATAGTCCTCTATCAGCTCGGAAACAAGCCCGTCATTTATCCCGTATCTTCTTGTTTCCTCGAATAAATCTGAGAAGGCAGTTTTCAGCATGGGCAAGCCACCCCCGATTCGTACAAAAATATGCAACTCCGGCCAGCCCCATTAAGTATATGTGCAGGTTCGGGCATTTTTTGAACCTTTTTATTCAAACTCTGATCTTCCCGAAAAAGTTCCTCAAGCTTTATTTTCATATCTTTTGCCACCTCTCAACTGGATAGATGCGTGTACCTCTGGGTAGATCTCAAGGCACGATGACAGAGATAGGTTTGGGCTCTCCTGATGTCCATGCCAGCTAGCAGTAGAGCCGTTGCGCAGTAATGCCCTGCACTATGTGCATGGAACTTTAAGGCCCGGTGCTGACTCCAACCACCTAAGTTATATCCCCATGCTATTGCCATGCCTGGCAGGAGAAAATCCTAACTTCCGATTAAATTAAATGCACAGGCAAAACCAATGCGCATGTTTAAATACACCTTAATTATTATTATGGGTCCGAAAGGATTAAAGGAAGTAATAATATGGACGAAATAACCAAAATTAAGGATTTAACACCTTCCTCAAGACGTGTCAACGTTGTAGGCAAGGTAGTAGTACTAGGAGAGCCAAAAGAGATAAAAACCAGATTTGGAGAAGACAAATCAGTCAGCGAAGTTATTGTAGCTGATGATACCGGTAAAATTACCCTTACACTCTGGGATGACCAGACAAAGGATATAAGAGACGGAGAAACACTCAAAATCGATAACGGTTACATTTCACTTCTTAGAGGGCATATGAGATTGAACGTCGGAAAGTACGGTTCAATGGCAGAGTCTGATGAGGAGATAGAGCCCAACGAAGAGCTGGATATGAGTGAGAAGGAATACGAATACCAGTATAACAATTATAACAACAGATACGGCGGAAACCGTGGAAATGGAGAACGTGGAAACGGAAACCGTGGCTATGGAAACAATAACAGAAGAAGCAGTTATAACAGAAATGATGACAACGAAGAGTAAGATCTCTTCATTATTTTCACTTAGTCTTTTTTTGCATTTTATATAATTCTATAATTTCATTTGTGGTTGTTGCGTCATCAGCTTTTTTATCATCACGGATTTTAACCAGTCTGGGAAATCTCAGTGCAAGTCCGGAGTCTTTCTCAATTTTGCCGTAAGCGCATGTATGTATTGGGCTAACTGTAATTTCAGCCCCCTGTATCTCCATTACTATTTCCGGATAGAACCAGACATCCGGAACCATTTTTGAGTTAACCATAGCAGGTTTGTGATCCTCCTTTAGTTCTGAAAACATTTTTGGCAGGGAAAAAAGAACCTCGTCAGAGAATCCTGTTCCCAGTTTGGTAAATGATTCATATTCCTGTGTTTCCTCATTATATGATGCCATGAGAAGTGCCCCATAAGCACCAGCCCTTCTTCCATGGCCATTGAAGGCGCCGATTACAACAAGATCCATGGAATCTGCAAGTTCCTTTTGATAATCTCTTTTGAACTTGATCCAGAGCCAGCCCCTTGCACCGGCACGGTAAACAGATTCGCTGGATGTGTTTTTTGCAACGACTCCCTCGCATCCATCCTCAATACTTTTTTCGAAAAATTTGTTTATTTCTTCCCTATCATCAGAGACTAACCTTGTGGCCAGCCTGAAATATTCATTATCCTTAAAATTTTCTTCCAGTATTTTTCTTCTTTCCTGATAGGGAGTGTTCACCAGTGATTTCCCGTTGAGTTCAAGTATATCGAAAATGAACATGACAAGTGGGATTTCCAGTGATTTCTCATCAAGCTCATATTTCCTCCCCCGCCGTTTTGAGACCATCTGAAAGGGAAATAGTTCCCCGGTTTCAGGATTATAGGGTACGGATTCACCATCGATAATTATAGAATCAAAATTATAATTCTTTTTGAAATTTGAAACGATGTCAGGGAAATTATCCGTGGTTTCCTCAAGGCCCCTGGAAAATATTTTGATTTTTTCCCCTTTTTTATGCAGTTCTGTTCTCAGTCCATCATATTTGTATTCATAAGCGGCCATGTGGTTCATTTTCTCCCTTATGTCATCTATGGATTTTAGACGTTCAGCCAGCATTACCTTGAAAGGGACAAGTGGTTCTGGCCCTATGTTTTCTATGCTTTTTATATCCCTTTTCTGAAGCAATGTTGCTATAAGCCCTATATCTGGGTGGAAGTTATACGCAGTGTCTATAATATCTGCATACTTTTTTTCTGAAAATGCACTTACGAGGGAATCAAGAATGGTTGAATCTGCGACTCCGAGTCTGAGTTTTCCCATTATTATCCTTGTGATATATTTTATATCATTTGGGTTGGAGTTCATAAACAGGTCAGAATATATATCAATCTTTCCCTTCACACTTCCGTGTCCTGATGAGTTTGCAAGGTCAAGCAATTTTGTGTAAACATAATGTAAGGTGAGCTCCTCACTTACCAGTGGGGCCTGTCTGATATTTTCCCTCAACTCTGCCGCAGTGGTGCCAAGGTCTCCATTTTTAAAAAAGAGTTTATTAACCTCCTCCTCACTCCGGCCTGAGGCGGTAGCCAGCGATTTTACTATTAATTTGCCAGAAATACCGAACTCTATGCCCTCATAATCAGGCGCAAGTTTTCCCTGTATTAAATAAACAAGCTCTTTCAGGTCTTCACCTGCATCACTCAGGAGTGAACCCAGGATGGAAGTAAGTTCAAGCCTTTTGGTGGTGGTTTCCATTTCCATGAATTTTTTACTGACTTCGGAAAATTGCATGTATAATGATAATAAAGCTGATTATAATATTTTGTTGTCTATCTGTTTATAAGATCCCTATCCATGGCCATGGATACAACAAAATTTGGCATATCCACCATTTCAGAAATCCGTAGCTTTCCGGCAACACTACACAGTATATACCCTTCCTCAGCCGAAAACCCATGGTCACCAAGAATGGCGATCATTTCCCTTATAGCATCCCTGGCTGCTCCCTCCATGCTGTTTCCTATACCCATTGAAACTATATAATCAGATTTTACTGATTCGAATGACTCCAGCCGTGGATACTTTATATCCATTCCATGTATTAAATCAATATTTACTGTAGCCTCACAGGAGGTTTCTATGGCAGTTCCACAAACCTCTCCATCCCCCTGGGCAGCATGTGGATCGGCAAATGAAACCAGAGCTCCCTCTACATTCACAGGCAGATATAGAACAGAGCCCTCTTTCAGGAATCTGTTATCCATATTCCCACCGAATTTTTGAGGTGGTATCATCCCATAGGAACCCTCTGCCGGGGCCGTTCCTGTTATACCCAAAAATGGTTCAATATGGATTTTCACACCAACCAGAAATTTTGGATCCCGTGTTTCTGCTTTGTCTTTATCAAGATTCCATATGACCAGTCTTTCCTGGAATTCGTTGCTCAGTACTCCGAAGTTATCTATTATGGCACTCCATCCCCAGTTCCCTGCCGTGAGTTTTTCAATTTTGACCTTCAGCACATCCCCTGGCCCCGCACCTTTGACATAAATCGGCCCTACTGCTGCGTCTACCCTGGAATTGTCTATATTTTTCATATCTGATGATGTAAAATCCCTCTTTATTTGCATCGTTGAGGAGTCTGGAATCCTTATAATAACTGATTCTCCCGGGTCTATATCCATGACCGGCTTATTTTCCGGCGACCATTTGAAATGTAAATTCTTTTCCTGATATCCGTCCAATATCTTCATGCACAGACAAATATACACCACATATTAATATTACGGCAAAAATGTTAAAATTTATATCCGTTGTAAGAATTATCTGTTACCCGGCTTAGCTCAGTTGGTAGAGCGATGGACTGTAGAGTGAACTACTGCCAGAAAACGCAGTTATCCATAGGTCTCTGGTTCGAATCCGGAAGCCGGGATTTTTGTTATGGAACATTAATCATTGCAAAATTCTTAATTATGTTAAATAAAAAACAAAAAATAACGTATTTTTGACAAAAATATTATATATATACCATGTATTATAACATAATGTATGGAATAGCCGACTCTCTTCTTGCACTTCTATTTCTAGGTGTGCTATTACTTCTTGCAAAGCTCGGAGAGGAAATATTTGAAAAGCTAAGGCTTGTTCCATATGTCGCAGCCATAGGCATAGGAATATTAATAGGGCCCGGGGTACTGGGTTTCATTAAAATACTCCCAAATATAACTCTTTTCATATCACTGGGTATAAACTTCCTCCTGTTCACCGGTGGGGCGCTTGAATTTAAGGGCGTTGAGACAAAAAAATTGCTCAAACCTTCCAATATAATTCTTGGGATACTGGAATTCATACTGCCATTCGGCCTGATATCATTTGCAGTTTATTATATATTCCATAGCTTTATCATAGCCCTCGTTGTGGGAATTGTCACAGGCATGAGCAGTGCAGGTCCCTTAACCCGGCTTCTCAGCGATACAGGATTAAACAATACCGAAGAGGGAAATAAGATTTTCCAGCAGGTCGTTACCATAGAAATATCTGCAGTTATACTGTTTTCATTCCTCAGCGACCTGCATGGAAAGGCAATCACATTTTATATTCTCTTTAAAATAGCGGCAGAGCTTATTATTTCACTTGTGGCCATAATACTGTTTTCAAGATATGTTCTTACCCGGCTCCTGGTAAAAATTGATTACAGTTCCAGGGCCCATGAAACCGTAATCGCTGTAATAGTGGGGTTCGTACTTCTTCTGGGGTTTATAGGACAGCTGTACGGTTTCAATTCTGCCATAGTTGCACTGTTTATAGGGATAATGCTACGTGATTTTATAGGGGAACGCCCCCTGGTGGCGGAAAAGGTTTCCACCATAACCTATGGCTTTTTTGAACCACTGTTCTTTATAGGCTTGGGGCTTTATTTTGTAAGAATCAATATTACCATACTGGCGCTGGGCATTGCAATATTTCTAATAGCCCTTGTATTTAAGCCTATTGCAGGTTTTATTTCTTCCAGGTTTATACACGTAGACTCTTTCAAAAACGCCCTTGGCACCTCAGTTAATGGCGGTGTAGATGCGGCACTGCTTGTAGTTGCCCTAGGGCTTACGCTTGTTGGCAGGTACGATTACTCTGTTATCATGATAGCAATTACCCTGCTGACCCTGGTAATACCCCTCATGTTCAATATACGGGCTCCTGTGGTTCAGACAAAAAAATCAAAGTATGTCTGGGAAATGGTCAATGCAGAGTTTAAAAACCTCAAGGCATGCGATATTGCAAATTCTTTCCAGTCTGTTTCCGTGAACAGCAAGAATCCTATTAGCCTCGCATTTAAAATGTGCACTGATCTGAATGCACGAGCTGTGATAGTTACTGATTCAAAATCCCGTGTTCTGGGAGAGCTTATGCTGAGCGATATGGTCACACTGGGGCATAACCAGTTGAGGACACTTTCTGTCTATGAGGGAAAAATCATTCCTGCGATTAAAGTACGCTGTGATTCTCCCGCCACACACCTTATAAGCATATTCAGGGAATCAGATCCACCGATTGTTGCGGTGGTGGACAAGAATGGGAAGTTTGTTGGGACAATACTGGAAAGGGAAATACTGAAGCATATATCCAGTATACTGGAATCGGATAAACCGGCAAAATCATGAGAATATGATTACCTGTTACATTATTCCCAATAAATGATTAAATAACAAAATATATAAACATAAGGTTAATTAGGTAATGTAGAAAATTTAAATATATTATTTGTTATCTAGAAATAATAATTGTTTAGAGGGATTATATGGAAGTATTAAAAACTGGAACGACAACACTCGGAATCACAGCAGGCAATTACGTTATTATGGGTACCGACAGCAGGGCAACCATGGGCAATTTCATTTCAAATAAAAATGCTCAGAAACTCTATAAAATAGACACATATGCCGGAATGACAATAGCCGGCCTGGTGGGAGATGCCCAGACACTGGTAAGGTACATGAGGGCAGAAATGGAGCTTTACAGGGTTCAGAGAAAGATAAACATGCCCATAGAGGCAGCTGCAACACTCCTATCCAATATGCTCAACCAGTCAAAGTACTATCCATACATGGTCCAGTTGCTGGTTGGTGGATATGACAAAAAGCCCCATATATTCTCCATAGATGCAGCAGGTGGTTCTGTAGAGGATGAATATGCCAGTACAGGATCAGGTTCTCCATTTGTTTATGGTGTGCTTGAGGCAGAATACCAGCCCAATATGAAGCTTGATGATGCCATTAATCTGGCTGTAAAGGCCATAAGCGTTGCAAAGCAGAGAGACTCAGCATCTGGAAACATGCTTCAGATAGGTGTTATAGATCCAGAAAAGGGATTCAATTATCTTTCCGAGGACGATATACTGTCCAGGATTAAAAAATTAAAATTAACTTTATAAATTTATTTTTTTATGTTTAAGGTGTTATAATATGTCTTTTCGAGATTATTTAAGCGAAGCCCGGTCTATTTTTGACAGGCTTTATCCGGATAACAAGATAACGGAGATAGATTACGAAGGTTCAACCATAGTGGTATATACTAAGGATCAGAATTTATTCTCGGACCGGGACGATCTGGCAAGGCAGATTGCCCAGGAATTAAGGAGAAGAATTGCCATAAGGCCTGATCCCAGTATAATGTCAGATGAGAAGGATGCAGATGGGAAGATTAGGGAAATCATTCCTGCAGATGCAGGGCTCCAGGATATATATTTTGAACCTGATACAGGCGAGGCAGTAATAGAGGTTGATGAGCCCACTGTTGCAACTCCTGAAATCATAAAGGCAATAAAGTCCGAAACAAACTGGTCTCCCAGGATAGTGAGGGCACCTCCAATGTACTCAAGGACAGTTAAGGAGGTTAGGGAGTACCTCCGTGATGTAAAGAAGGAAAGAAAGGAATTTCTCCACAATCTCGGTATAAAACTCACAACCCCTCTCATGCCAGGCGAAACATGGATCAGAATAACAGCACTGGGCGGGCACAGGGAGGTAGGTAGAAGTGCAACATTGATATCAACAAACAATTCAAAAGTTCTTGTTGACTGTGGCATGATAAATATAAATGACCCGGAACACCCATGGGAGGAAGCCCCATATCTTTATGCACCGGAAATTCAGCCATTCACATCCCTGGATGCTGTTGTGCTTACACATGCGCACCTGGATCATTCAGGTCTGCTGCCACTGCTTTTCAAATACGGTTACAACGGTCCTGTGTATTCCACCGCGCCCACAAGGGATCTGGCAGCATTGCTTCAGAATGATTACCTGAAAGTGTCTCACAGTGAGAATCACAAGCTTTCATACGAGTCAAAGCACGTAAGGGACGAGCTCAAGCATACAATAGCATTGAAATACAATGAAACTGCGGATATTACACCGGATATCCGGCTTACATTTTACAACGCAGGGCATATACTGGGCTCAGCTGCAGTTCATCTGCATATAGGTGAGGGTTTATATAATGTCGTACTAAGCGGGGATCAGAAATATGAAAAAACGTGGCTGTTCAATCCCGCTGTAAACCGTTTTCCCAGGGTAGAAACACTTATGCTGGAATCCACATACGCAGGAAGGGATGATTATTCCTACACCAGGAATGAAGCAACAAATACCCTTATAGATGTTGTTAACAGAACCTTTGACCGCGGGGGTTCTGTCCTGGTTCCGGTATTCGCTGTGGGCAGAAGCCAGGAAGTTATGCTGGTTCTGGAGGACGCCTACAGGAATAAGATGATTCCAGAAAACACGAAGGTTTACCTCGATGGGATGATCATGGAGGCCACCGCAATACATGCGGCATATCCCGAATTTCTTAACAGGGACCTGAGGGATCAGATTATGATAAAGCGTGCCAATCCATTTCTGAGCCCCATATTCACCAGTGTTGAAACAAGAAATCAAAGAATAGATATATGCGATTCTCCCGAGAGCAAGGTTATACTTGCCACGGCAGGGATGATGAACGGAGGCCCGGTTCTTGAATATTTCAAAACTCTTTCATCAGATAGCAAGAATACGCTGGCATTCGTGGGTTACCAGGCAGATGGTACACTTGGTAGAAGGATACAATCAGGTGCAACAAGCATAACTCTTTCTGAGGGGGGCAAATCCACAAAATTTGAAATCAACATGGCAGTTGAAAACGCCGAGGGATTTTCAGGGCATTCAACAAAAAGGGAACTGTTGAATTTTGTTGGTGGGATGCAGCCAAAACCGCAGAGAATACTTATTAACCACGGTGATGGGAATAAGTGCTATGATTTCGCACGGCTGATACATACAAAGTTCGGTGTTGAGGCTATTTCAATGAAAAATCTGGAAACAACCAGGTTATACTAATTTTTTACGATAATTTTTATATAATATGATAAATATTCACCAATAATATAGTATTTCCAGAAAAGTCACCCTATTATCATAGATTTTTTGGATAATTTTAAATAATAGAATGATATATGATATCATGAATACAGGCCTTAAAAAAGATTCGTTGAGCCTTTATAATGTTATTTTTCAGGGCGTGGCCGGTTCTGCACCTGCTGGTGCTGCAGTTGCAACACTGACAGGATCAGCGGCATTCGCCCTTGGATCTCTTCCACTCTCCGCAGTTGTTGCATTTGTAATAGTACTCATCAATGCGTTTATAATTAACAGGATTTCAAGGCATGTTGCAGGTGCAGGTGGCTATTATGCATATAGCAGAGAGGGACTTGGCAGATTTGCAGGAATATTCACAGGATGGATGTATATCATGTACCAGATAATGTCACTGGCATTCATAGGGCTCAGTGTTGCCATATTCCTTCCAGCCTTGCTCCAGGAAATATTCGGAATTGCCATTCCATTTTATTCGTGGGCTCTTCTCTTAGTAGTTATCCTTGCATTTGGTTATTTTGTATCATTTTCCGGTGTGAAGAATTCAGTCAGGTATGCAATGGTGATGGCAACCATCGAGGTTATAATAATAGCGGCAATAAGCGTAATTATAATCACTGCAAAGCCCTCAATAAACACCGTATCTGTATTTACACCTGTATATGCCAAAAATGGCTTCACAGGAGTTATGCTTGGTGTACTCTTCATGTACACTGCATTCTCAGGATTCGGGACAGCAACCCCGCTGGGCGAGGAGGCACAGAATGCCAATAAGGTAATAGGCCACGGCGTTCTGATCTCTGTTATCGTTCTCGGGCTCTTTTTTATTCTTGCATCATACGCATTTACTGTAGGCTGGGGTCCAACGAGAATGCTGGAATACTCAAAGGAACTGGTACCTGGAATAATACTTACCAAAAGTTATCTTGGGATAATCGGAGCAATAGTCATCACTGTACTGTTCGTGAACAGCCTATTTACAGATGCTGTTGTTTTCACAAATTCCCTATCAAGGGTTGTTTTCTCCATGAGCAGGGATAACGTGCTTCCAGGAATACTGTCCAGCATACACTCAAGCAGGAGGACACCACATGTGGCTGCCGGCTTAATGGTGATAATTGCATTCGCCATAGGTGCCATATCAGTTGTTTCCCTTGGTGGCTTCAATGCATTCCTTTATACAGGTATAGCCGCAACACTCAGCGCCCTTCTTGTACACATGTTTGCAAATGCATCATTAGCAGGTATAGTACGCAAAATGAAACTGAAAATTAACACCGTAATGGATATAATTATCCCGGCGATTTCAATTGTTATACTTGCCTTTGTTTTCTATGGTAGTTTCATAAGCATTGATAGAATTGTCATTATAGCATCCATAAGCTTTATTGCCTGGGTAATAGTTGGTTTGATCTATTCTGGCGTATCAAGAAAATACTTGGTTCATGAAAATGTACCGTAAATTTTTAAAATATATAAAATTATAATGGCAGGGACCCATCCGGAGAAACCTTTTTCCAGTCTTCCAGAAACCTGTTTAGCCCCTCATCTGTTTTTGGATGCATTGCCAGCTTCTTTATAACATCATAGGGAATGGTTACGGCATCAGCACCCATAAGAGCCGACCTGAGGACATGTACAGGATTTCTGATTGAGGCAACAAGTACCTCTGTTTTGTATCCATAATTTGTGAATTCAGTTTTAATCTGGTCTATTATGGCCATACCATCCTCCCCTATGTCATCCAGCCTTCCCACAAATGGAGAGACAAACGCTGCTCCATTTCTTGCTGCCAGAAGGGCCTGTATTGCATTAAATATGAGTGTTGTGTTGACCTTTATCTCCTTCTCCCTCAAAACTTTCATTGCCTTCAATCCCTGGAGGGTCATGGGTATTTTTATAACGGCATTGCTTCCAAGCGCATGCAGTTTAAGTGCCTGTTCCACCATCTTTTCTGCATCCTCTGCCACGACCTCAAGGCTTACAGGGCCATTCACGGCCCTTAGTATTTCTGTGGCTATTTCCTTGAAACTTTTCCCTCCCTTGGCGGCCTTCATCATCAGAGACGGGTTTGTTGTCACTCCATCTATGAGCCCAAACTCATTGGCTTCCCTAATTTCATCAATATTTGCTGTATCTATAAATATTTTCATATGTAATCCCTCTTGAAGAATTTGTCTGCTTTCTCTACTATATCGTTTACGCCTATATGAAAATAATCAAATAGGTCCATTCCCTTTCCACTCTTTCCGAATATATCTGGCATTCCGATTCTGAGTATGGGTACGGGATACTCCTCTCCTGTAATCTCCGCAACCCTTGATCCAAGTCCGTTGAATATGGAATGCTCCTCTGCAGTTATAATCTTACCTGTCTCCCTTGCGGCCTTTACTATGGCTGCACGGTCCAGGGGTTTGATGGATGACATGTTGACTACCCTGGCGTCTATGCCCTTTCCCTTTAATATCTCTGCAGCCTGAAGTGCAAAGGAAACCATTATGCCATATGCCATTATTGTTATATCAGACCCGTCCCTGAAAGTAACCGATTTTCCCTCATGGAATTCATAATCATTGTCATTCAACACAGGGAATTTTTCTCTTGTAAGCCTCACGTAGTATGGTGATGTTTTTTTAACAGAAAGATAATCTGTAACACTGATAGTCTCAATCGAATCTACAGGAACTATAACTTTCATATTTGGCAGTCCGGACATTATGCCCACATCCTCAAGAATCTGATGGGTGGGCCCATCCTCTCCTACTGTGATTCCAGAATGGGTGACAACAAAGTTTACCGGTGCCTCATTGTAACATACCGATTGCCTTATTACATTGTACGTATTTGAAAGAAAAACCGCAAATGTAGACGCAAATACGGTTTTTCCAGATAGTGACAACCCGGCTGCTGTTGAAACCATGGACTGTTCCGATATTCCCATATTATAGAACCTATCTGGGAATTTCTTACCGAATATTCCTGTTTTTGTCGATGATGATAAATCTGCATCCAGAACAACTATGTCCTTATTTTTGTCTCCAAGGGCAGCCAGTTCCTTCCCATAAGCCTCTCTCAGGCTTTCCATTTTTTCTGTTGTTTGCATTATTGCATCTCCTCAATTTCCTTCAGTGCCTGCCTGTATTCCTCCTCATTAGCAGGAGGGGAACCATGGTACTTCGGATTGTTTTCCATATAGCTGACCCCCTTTCCCTTTACTGTGTTTGCAACTATGAACAGTGGCTTTTCCCTTGGTTTTCTCGCCTGTTCAATGGCATTGACAACCTCATTAAGGATATTTCCGTTTATGGTTATTACATCCCATCCAAATGGTGCAACCTTCTCTGCAATATTTCCCAGCGGCATTATATCCTCGGTAAATCCATCGAGCTGTATACGGTTTCTGTCCAGTATCGCAGTGAGATTGCCCAGCTTATATTTAGAAGCCGCAAGGAGGGATTCCCATATGTTTCCTTCCTCCATCTCTCCGTCTCCAAGTATTGCATAGATTTTGTTGCTTCTTCCATCAAGCTTTGATGCAAGTGCAAAGCCTATGGCAACTCCCAGTCCCTGGCCAAGTGAACCGGTTGAGGATTCAACTCCCGGGATTCCCCTGTGAACATGGCCTTCGAGTTTTGAATTTATGGACCTGAAACCACCTAGAAGTTCAACAGGGAAATATCCCCTTAGGGCAAGAGTTGCATAAAGTGCAGGGGAAGCATGTCCCTTGCTCATAACAAGTATATCCCTGTCCGGGTCATCCGGTTTCTCTGGATTTATATTCATTTCCTTGAAGTAAAGTGCTGTGAGCACATCCGTGATACTCAGTGACCCCCCCGGGTGGCCACTTTTTGCACTGTAAACCATTTTTATAATTTCTTTTCTAATCTGCCTTGCTACAGGTGCAAGGTCATTAACAGTATAGCTTTCCATCCATCCTCATTAATGTATTAACTATATGTTTAAAAATCTTTTCAGTTTTAAATTCTATATTAAAATTAAACCAAATTAGGGTTACTTTCTCTTGCTGTGAAGAGACTCTACTTTCCAGAGAACCCGCCTTCATTAGGCATAGGAACATCCTGAACTGGCATAAAGTCTATGTATGCAGGCATTATTACACTATATGATTAAAATAGGCAGGGGTGTTTACATGGCGGACAGCGCTGTTGCCATAGGCGATGTAACTATCGGCGACAATGTAACCATAATGGATTCTGCTGTTATACGTGGGGATGAGAATAGCATAACTATAGGAGACAATACAAACATTCAGGACAATGCGACTATACATGTAAATCTCCAGTATGGCACAAAAATTGGTAAAAATGTTTCTATTGGGCATAATGCCATAGTGCACGGCGCCACGGTTGATGATACAGTATTAATTGGCATGGGGGCAATAGTCCTGAATAACGCCCATCTGAGATCTGGCACAGTAGTTGCAGCAGGCACAGTAATACCTGAAAATTTCGAATCTGAGGGGAACTGCATGATTGCAGGTATACCGGGAAAGGTAAAGCGTGAGGGTGAAAAATACCTCAACATGGCATACCTCAATTCAATGGAATACATCAGATTGAACCAAGAATTCAGGGAAGGCAAATACCAGATCGTAAAAGGAAGCATGCATGAATAAATATATTGAGGGATTCTTATCCGCAATTTCTTTTTTTACTCTGATTCCGGCAGGGGGAAAATATGAAATCAGTAGGCATACAATGTACTTCTTTACCATTGCCGGGCTTGTTACAGGATTGATCGCGGGCATACCATACCTGCTGTTAAGCCCTTACAGCCCATTTATAGCCTCGGCCATTGCCGTTTCTATTATAGTAATTATCTACGGATTCAACCACTTTGATTCAATTATGGATTTCGGGGATTCCTTCATGGTGAGGGGCACCGAGGCCAAACAGAGAGTTATAAAGGACAGGTACACCGGTTCTGGTGGAATTGGCATGGTTTTCATTATATACGTGCCAGCTATCGCATTCCTCACATTTTTCAATCCTTTATCCGGATTCATGGTAATAATATCCGGTGAGATGGTGTCAAAGTACGCAACCCTAATATCCATGTACAGATCAAAGCCATTCGGAACTGGAATAGGTAGCATGTTCATATCCCTGGTTGGCACATGGTCAGTACTGTTAAATCTAATACCTCTAGCCCTAATCGCATTCTTTAACCTTTATAATATAGGCATAGCATCGGGGGTGCTTATCACGGCATACGCAATAAAACGCGGAATGGAAAAACAGTATGGTGGAATTAATGGAGACCTGATTGGCAGCGTAGGTGAGATATCAAGAACGCTGTTTTATTTTCTGTCATTCATATTTGTTATACTTCACCTTAATCTATTTCTTCTTTAATTTTGATGATAGGAGCTGATCGTATTCTATTGTATACTTAATCTTCTTATTCCTTATTTCATGGGCAACCTTTTCTGTCAGATCCTCGATTTCCTCGGATATTATGTTTCTGTATATGGTCAGCTCTTTTTTATCCTGTGGAAAAATCATCTTGAACCTTGTATTCTCCCTCCTGTAGCCAAAGGGTTTTTTATTCTTTCTGATCTCCTCCATGTTCAGTTCAAGAAGTATGTCATCATACTGTTTTTCTTCAGCATTGAGCTTTGACTCGCTCTCAACAATTTCCCATATATCCGGGAAATATTTCTCAAGGTCTCTCCACTGGAAATTATCCTCAAATATGATATGCCCGCTGTAATTCTTCACAAATACTGATATATAGATTATACATTAAGTTTTTCTTTGCCCTTAGAAATTATTATATTTTATTTGGTGATAGGGTATAGAATGGTTAACAGGATTAAGGTCATAAATGATGTCGGAGAGCTTGTTACAATGTTCCATGCTGCCGATACCGATGTTAAACGGAAGCTACTCCTAGACCTTTCCACAGGATGGGTTACAATGCCCCAGATCGATGAAAAATACGGCGTTGAAGGTAAAAAATCACTGCATTATCTCGATAAAATAAGAATGATAGAAAGCCAGTGGATTACCGGTAACAAGGGACCGGAAAAAGCATACCATACCTATTATACAAACGTTCAAATCAACCTGATAGGTTCCATGGCAGACCTTTCAGATATTATATATGCCACCACCCTGAGCGATGAACAGCTTCAGGAATATGAAGATAAAATAAAGGGAATGATGACCAACGGAGGTGTTTTTGTAGGAGATGTTGCAGATTCCCTTGGTATTTCCCAAACACTTCTTAAGGGAATAGTTAGCAGGTCATCGGTGCTTATAATAAAGGGTTACAGAATAGAGATGGAAAACGGCGCATGATTACTGTAATAAGAATAGGCCACAGGCCCTTCAGGGATAAAAGGATAACAACCCATGTTGCACTGGTATCCAGGGCATTCGGGGCAGATCGTATACTTGTGGATGAAAAGGATGAAACGCTGGAAGGTACGATAAATAAAGTAACAGAAAATTTTGGGGGCAATTTTTCAATTAAATCCGGGGTAAACTGGAAAAAAGAATTCAGGGATTTCAGTGGCATAAAGGTAAATCTTTCAATGTATGGCATAAACGTGGATAACCGCATCGATGAGATAAGAAAAGCCTCTGAGGGGAAGAATATGATAATCCTTGTGGGTGCTGAAAAGGTTCCCATAGACGCATACAATATGGCTGATTTCAATATTGCAGTATCCAATCAACCCCATAGTGAGGTCTCAGCGCTTGCCATATTCCTGGACCGCTTCTATAGGGGACAGGAGCTTGAAAAAAAATATGAAGGGAAAATGAATGTTATTCCCATGGATCACGGAAAACTGGTAAAATTTATCCCTGATGAACAGCAATCAATGAAACTTCTGTACGAATCAGGCGCGGATGAGAGAATAATATCCCATGTTACAACAGTTTATAATTTAGCCATGGCTATGGGCAGATATTCTAATGCAGATATGAAAGTTATAGCAGCAGGTTCCCTTCTTCATGATATCGGCAGAACGAAAACCAATGGAATTGGGCATGCCGTTGCCGGGGCAGATATTTTGCGGGAGAGAAACATAGACGAATCCATTGTAAGGATTGTTGAAAGGCATACAGGTGCGGGCATACTTCCCCATGAGGCAAAAAAACTCGGACTGCCAGATAGAAATTATATTCCTGAAACGCTGGAGGAGAAAATAGTGGCACAGGCTGATAACCTGGTATCTGGAAAAACCATAGTAACCCTGGAAGAAACTGTTGAGAGATACCGGCGCCAGGGGCTGGAGGAGCCCGCTGAAAGAATCAAAAAACTTCACAAAGAGCTTTCTGAAGCATGTGGAAAGGATCCTGACCAGATAGCCAGGGAATTATAAATGATTCAGTGGTGGTTCTCCTCCCTCCTTGATATTATAAACCTGCATGCACCGTATCCATTTACCTGCCTGTGTGTTGATTTGACCTCAGAATCAAGAACGTTTTCAAACATTCCGGTTTCCATTGAACATGCAATGCCGAAATGTTTTGATATGGCGAGTATCGGGCAATTGTATTCAACCATCTCGTAGTTTTCCTGGGATTTCTTTAATTCTGGGTAGTAGCCCGACCCCTCTCTGAGCAGCGCCAGTTTCCTCACTTTTGCATCAAAGTCTTTTCCTGCCAGGTCTGCAGCATATTCTGACCTCACCTTTGAATAACGATCCTTCAAAAATTCTTCAATTATTTTTTCGCGCCCCGTCATTTTCATATAATTCATAAAATCATCGAGCATTGTTTCCGAAATACTTCCGAGATTTCTGTCCGCATTCTCTGTTGCATAAAAAACATAGGATGGTCTGCCAACATTCTTTTTCACTGTTTTTCTTCCAATGGAACCATTCTGTTCCAGAACTGTAATATGATTCAAAACAGCCATCTTTGTTATGCCCAGGCTGGACGCCATTTCCTCAAGGGACATATAATTATTTTTCTTTAACAGGAGTATTATCCTGACGGGAGTAGGGTATTCTTCCATGATCTAATAATAACCTATCACTATAAATAAATATCTATTATAATTTATAAAGTTTATAAATTATTATCTATATATAATATTATTCACTTTTAACATTATGATGCCTATAGATCCGAGGGATATCTGGCTATTAAGGCCGCAAAGGAATGCTGATCTAGAAAAATACATAATAGATGAATATAAAGGTGATATTTCCTTTTTATATAATAGAGGAGAAACAGCGGATAACCGCCTGAAACACCCTATGCTCATTAGGAGGTTCTTCCTATACATTAAAGGTAGGAAATAGTTATTATCCAACCTTTCTATGCCCCATCATGGAATTCCTATCTACAACTTTCAATAGTATCAGGATGAACCCAACAAAGTACAGCACTGCCGAAAGTTCGAAGAGCCTGGAATATGCCAGGGGCCCTGCTGATTTAAAAACAAATAAAACCAGACCATAAATCAGCGGTGAAAATGCCGCTCCTATCTCTGTGGATACCAGGAATATGGATAGGTATTTGCCGGCACTCCCATGTGGGACTATGAAACTCATATAAGAGTTCGTGATCGTAAAATAATTTCCATAGGCTATGCCTATAAGTGCTCCGAGAATCAGGAACATATAAAATGCATGGATAAAAGAAATGAAAAGGATGCTCAATCCACTCAAAAGAGGGAATATTAATAAAAGAAGATCTTTGTTTACCTTATCAGCCAGTATTCCTATTCCAACTGTTGATACAGCGGATATCATTAAAATTGTAACGCCGGCTATGGCCACATATATTGCTGCATTTTTCAAATCAAGTGAATATTCGAAATAATAATACTCAAAAAATACCAGGCCAGAACTGCCAACAGTAATAAAAAAATTTGCAGTGGCCATCCACTTGAATTTCCCTGAACGTACCACACTGCGGATTGTTCCCAGAATCCTCCTGCTTATAATTTCAGAATTGCTGATATAGTCATCCTTCTTTATTGTTAAAACCGTAACAGATGCGCCTGCAGCCACAGTGATAAGTATAAGAATTACTGCCATTTCTATTCTTCCTGATCCAAGTAAAAGTCCAGAAAGCCCAAATCCTAAGGCGGAGCCTATCAGTGTAAAAAATCCCCCAATTCCTGAGGATGTACCCCTCTGTGATGATGGTATTACATCCCTTATTAGTGGTTGGTAGGATCCATATGCAATGTTTGAACCTATTTCAATGAGGATATAAATAAGAAATATCGCAGGAATGCCATTTCTTATAAAGATAAATGCCATGAGCGATAAAATAACAATGATGGATCCAATAAGTATCATGGGCCTTCTTCTTCCAAGCCGGGAACTCAGCCTATCTGACAGGGTGCCTGAAAGAAAGTTGAATGTAATTCCTATCATTATGCCGGAAAAAGCTATGATGCCCAGATAAACTGTCTGAAGGGCAGGGGGAAGGAATAACTCTATTTCATAGGGCAAAAATAATGATTCAAAGGATGTCCATAGATAATTATTTCCGAGATATACAGAATTCATCCCGAAAATATACCTGAAAGGCTTTAATGAGTATTTTCCCATTGCCATTAAATGCGTAAAGGGCTTATAAATTAATCCTTCAGTATTTTATAGAACATGATAAATCCCACGAAGAAGAACATACCTGCTATGTAAAAGACATAGCGGAATCCCAGGGAGTAGGAACTGGCAAAGTATAAAATCAATCCATAAATCAGCGGTGAAAGCGTTGAAGCACCACCTGTTGCCATGTTATAGTAACCCATAAACTTACCAGATTCACCTGCAGGTGCCATATCGCTGGCAAGTGCGTTGGAAACACTCATAAATATCCCATAGGACATGCCTATAACAGATCCAAGAATCAGGAAAAAATCGAATTTTTCGAATTCCGGGATAAGAACCATGGCTATTCCCCCAATTATTGTAACATAAACAAGTATTTTTTTTCTTCCGATTATATCCGACAGTATACCAAAAATGAAGGATGCAAGCGCCGATGTCATAAGAACTGCTATGCCCACAATAGAAACATAGTAAGCAGGATTTTTGTAATTCAGAATAAATTTAAAAAAATAAAGTTCGAAAAAAGATAGCCCTATTACACCGGAAAAAACCATGAAGCTGCCCAGAACGACGTATATATAATCCTTCAGGCCGTGTTTTAAATTGAACATATCCAGGAATAATTTCCCTATTCCTGGCCTGGTTTGTTTTATTATAACGTCTGATTTCTTTATAGTATTTGCAGTAAGCGATGCAGTTATCATAACTACTATGGCAATTAAAATAAGCACATATGATCTGTATCTGGTATCAATGAGAAATCCTGTTATTCCATAACCCATGGCTGACCCAAGAAGCCTGAATATACCTCCTATTCCGGTTCCCCCGCCCCGTTCGTCCTCCTTGAGGATATCTGCATACAGTGGCTGATACGCGCCTACCGCAATGTTGGAGGAAACCTGTATCATTATATACCCCAGAAGTACACCTGCCAGGGTAATTGTCAGAATTTTATTCAGGAAGATTGCAAGCACTATGAACACAGCACCTGCAAGGATATATGGCCCCCGGCGACCCCACCCAAAATTATATTTATCACTGAGCGTACCGAAGAAAAGGCCGATAGACACACCCAGCGCGGTTCCCAGAAACGCTATGATTCCCAGGAATAAACTACTTCTGTTATACGATAATAACTCTATTGGAAGTATGTATGACTCATAGGAAATCCATAGATAATTAGTGCCCAGATGGATTGCATTCATTTTGAATAAATAACTGTTTGATTTAGGTATATGCACCACTTTTTCCTAGTTATTATATATGAATTAATAAATGTATTTCTGTAGCAGTTATTTTCTAGAATTACCATGCCATTTATCCAGGAGACTGTTTAGAAATTGTGACAGGTAAAGTATTTCCAAATAAATATATAATTTAAAATATACCCTAAGGGATTATAGATTCATATTGGCATTTCAGATATCCATTCCACTACCATGTACACGCATATGATATCAAGTGCTGTCCAGGAGGATATATACGAGTTATACAGCTGGGTTCGAATGCCTGGATTTTTTCGAATCGAGGAGGAGATAGTATATGACTGAGAAAATTGATATGATATCTAAAAGGGATTATGCATTTGAATATGTGGAAGCACTGGGATTTGAACCCAGATCTAAGGGTCTCTTCCATGTTTCATTGTTCCAGTCACTCATCATATATTCAGATGACCTTTAGCTAATCACAAACTGACTGGAGCCCTCTAGGATACCTGACTACCCCATGCTTCCTCACTAACAGTATTATTTTTTGATATAAATATCTATAGCATAGTAGGGGGAATTGCTGGAATGCTGGAAAGATTGAAACATGTTTGCAAATAAATTTATTAGCAATCAATGCCTTTATTTTTATGGATATCAACAAAAAACGCATAGAGAAAATGAGGGACCTGATTTTCCAGAATTTGATGGACAGCTACCTGCCATTTCCACTGGACACAAAATTATATTCATCATGGGCAAATAACATTGCAGACGGTGGAGACACTGTAATTTATACTTCCTACATGTACCAGATTTCTGGTATTTTAAAGCGTTACGAAGCCTTATTCCCAAAAATATACCGCCTGAATATACCCAAAAGGCTGATGACAGCATCGAAGTTTCTTATAAAACCAAAGGATGAAGAATTGCAAAGGGCATTCAGAATACTTAAAAGCATAACATCCATGCTGTCTGGATCCGGAGTAAAATTCGGATACCTGTATGACCAGGAGCCCTATTCAGGTGCACTCCTCCTAGAATCTGGCTTCATAAAGGAGTATAAGGAATATGGAGAAAAATTATACAGCTTTTTTAAATCTAAAGGAGTAAAAAATATCATAACCGTTGATCCGCACACCACCAACGCCCTGAAACGATATAAGGATTTTATAGATTTCGACATAGATGTTAAGAACTATCTAGAGATAGTAAATTTCAAGGGCTCAGGGAACTATGTTATACATGATTCCTGCCTTTATTCACGTGCCATGGGAATGTACGGTGACATAAGGAATAAGGTAAATAATTCAGGTCTTGCCATAGATGAAAATTATCTCATAACAAGTAAGGAAATGGGAAGCTGCTGTGGTGGCCCACTCTCACTTGTTTCAGCACAGGACAGTGAAGAGGTATCACGGGCAAGGGCAGATAAACTTCTATCAGTAAATAAAAATGTTCTGGTTATGTGCCCGCTGTGCTATGAAAATTTATCTCCATATATTAACAATATAAAGGATCTGGCTGAGGTGGTTTCATGACCTATGAATGGGATGTTGCAATAAATAAGGCAATACTGAACAATTCACCAAAAGTTCATAAAATACTTGAAGAAAATCCTTACATAAAGGATGTGGCATCAGAATTGAGGGAAACTAAAAATAAGGTGCTGGATGATATGGACAATTACATATCAAAAACTCAAAAAAGTGTTGAAAAACTTGGTGGGCATGTCCATATCGCAAAGGATAGCGTAGAGGCTATGGAAATTGTAAAGGAGATATTAGGTGAAAAGAGAAAAATAGTAGTTTCTAAATCCAATGTACTTTATGAAATAAAGCTCAGGGAGGAACTGGAAAATGAGGGCATGGATATCTGGGAAACAGATCTGGGTGAATACCTTGTTCAGCTCAATAAGGATATGCCATCGCATCTAGTTGCCCCCGCAATCCATCTGACAAAGGATAAAATCGGTAAATTATTGAATGAAAACCTTGATAGCAGCATAAATGAAAACACATCGGCTGAAGAAATGGTGAGCAGGGTAAGGAAGTTTCTTATGGAGAAATACCTTGCGGCTGATGTTGGCATAACAGGTGCAAATGCCATTGCAGCGGATACGGGTTCTGTTCTTCTAATAGAAAATGAGGGGAATATCAGGATTGATACAGTTCTGCCACAAACACATATAGCCATAACTGGCATAGATAAGATTGTCCCCACATTGAAGGATGCATTCAATGAGGTCATAGTACAGGCATCATACGCCGGATATTACCCACCAACGTATATAAACGTAACGTCGGGTCCCAGTGCTACAGGAGATATAGAGCTCCAGAGGGTATCACCAGCCACAGGCCCGAAAGAATTCCATTTAATACTGCTGGACAATGGAAGGAAGGAAGCAATCAACTCCGAGATACGTGAATCACTGCTCTGCATAAGATGCGGGAGATGCTATTTTTCCTGCCCATCCTACAAGCTTTATGGAAAAGACTTCGGAGACAGCCCTTACACCGGGCCTACCGGGATAATGTGGTCTGCAATAACAAATAAAAAATATGACAAGTCTATGCTATGCATGCATTCTGGAGGCTGCAAGGAGGTATGCCCTATGGATATAAATATACCCAGAATGATAGAAAAAATAAAATTCCGGTACATGGATGAATCGTAAAAATATATCAATATTCAATAGCAATTTGTAGAAAAGTAATACTTATATATAATAATATTATATTTTTGTAATGATAATTAAAACTGGTAGTATAACTGTAAAAGGTCAGGTAACAATACCGAAAGAAATTCGTGAATATCTGGATGTACGCCAGGGCGATCACATATACTTTGAATCTTCTAGAGACGGAATAATAATAAAAAAGGCTTACAGTAAAAAATTAGCAGATATGAGCACATCTGCAAAGCCATATGATGCTAATGTAAAAGAATCAATTAAAAATATATGAAATGAGTGGCATTAGGATTTCCTAGATACCAATGTAATTCTGAATGTTATCAACATAGAAGAATTATTTTTTTATTCATCCCGGCAACTATTAAATAGAATATCTGATGGGGAATTAGAGGGAGTAATTTCTACTGTTGTATTATCTGAGGTTCTAACCGGTTTTTATATGAATAATGATATTAAAAGCTCTAAAATGTTAAAAGAATCTCTTATTGAATCACGTAGTTTTATTATTATGCCTGTTAATAACGAAATTGCTGATCTGGCCGCCAAAATTAGATCTAGAGGCAAAATAAAGCTCCCGGATGCCATAATTTTAGCAACAGCGATACTGAGCAAATCAACTTACCTTGTTTCCAGTGATACCGATATAATATACAGAACAAATTATGGAATCGAAGTGGTCAACTCCAACAAACTAATGAAAATAATAAATAACTTATAGACCCTAAAAATAAAATTGAATGTAATGTAAATTGTGTTAACCATAAAATCTATATCAAAAATGAAATTACGCCTCTATGGTAAATGCTTTGACCACAAATGCACCATCCGGTGGCATTGAATTCCATAATGTACAGATTTCAGACCCGAAAGATTTTGAGGTCAAGCTCAAACCCCTGTATACTGGAATATGCGGTACAGATCGTGGGGAGGTTCATGGAAACCTATCATTTGCATACAACCATCCTGGATATAATTTCCTGGTTCTGGGGCATGAGGCTGTGTGCCAGGTAATAGATGCTCAGGAAAATGAATACGGGATAAAAACCGGTGATTATGTTGTCCCTGTTGTGAGAAGGCCCGGGGAGTGTGTGAACTGCAGAATAGGAAGGGAGGACAATTGCTCTGATGGAAAGAAGAACGAGGCAGGAATAACCGGCCTTCATGGGTTTATGCGGGATTATTTTTTTGATATGCCGGAGAATCTTGTAAAGGTCAATGATAGAAGCATGGTGAGAGAAGCAGTTCTCACAGAACCGGCAAAAAATGTTATGAAGGCATTTGAGGTCTTTGACACTGTATCGAGAAGATCCATATTTCAGAATAAAGATTCCACATTTATCGGAAAAAACTGCCTTATTATCGGTTCTGGAAGTGAGGCATTCCTATATTCGATGATGGCGAATGAATACAGGTTTAATGTATATATGACAAACAGGCATAGCCTCGAAGAATCAAAATTATCCATTCTGGAAAAAACAGGAAGCATATTTTTTGATTATACAAGCGGCATTCCCCTTAAGGGTATAGACCTGCTAATAGATACAAGCGGGGATCCGGCCACAATATTCAGATTTGTTCGCACGATGAATAACAACGGAGTTGCAATACTATTTGGAACAAAGGGAAATGCTCCTGGAACACAGGTTAACGGAGAGGATATAGATTATATAATAGAGAGGAACATAAGCATGGTAGGTTCAGTTGATGGATCCAAAAAGCATTATCTTGATGCTTTGAGATACATTGAGAAATGGAACCATGCCCATAATTCCGTGATCGGTGATCTAATAACCGGGACATATTCCCCTGAAAACACTGAAATTTTCCTGAAAAAACCGGAAGGGGAAATAAAATCAATTATCAAATGGTAGTAATTTCTGTGTAAGATGGAATTATTCTAGTAATACGTTAATATAATTTAGTAATATAAATGCAATGATTAACGATGATATGCAGTTCAGATACAGAGATGACGGAAATTTTGTTTATCCTGATTACAATGGCTATAATTTTTCCAACATAAACAGCACAATCCTATCATTATTCGGTATAAATAATAATGGAATCCCTCTCAAAAAAGAACTTTACAGCAATCTTTATGGATCAAAAAAAGTTGTATTCTTTTATATAGATGGACTTGGTTATGATAGCTGGAAGAATTTTCTGGCAAATTACAGGCCATTTCAGGAAATAAACGACTCTGGAATAGTATCTCCCATAACATCTGTATTCCCATCTACCACTGCAGCCGCAAGCAACACAATAAATACCGGTTTAACTCCGGCGGAACACGGATTATTCGAATGGAGGCTTTATCTGGAAAATTATAACATGGTTGTGAAAAGCCTGCCATTTATCCCTGTGTACAGGCAGGACAGGGATCAGTTTGCAGATTTAAATCCAGACCCATCAATTCTGTTTCATGGAAAAACCTTCTATGAAACGCTGAATGAGCATGGAGTAAGATCTTATATAATATCATTTGCAGATCTTTTGAAGAGCAGCTACAGCAGGATAATGTATTCAGGTGCAAAAGAAAAGAAGAGATATGATTTTCTCTTTGAGGGTTTTCTCATACTAAGAAAGCTTCTGAAAAAGGTGCGTGAAAATTCATACATATTTTTTTATATAGAGGATCCGGATAAAATGGAGCACAGATATGGCCCGGGAAGTGCGGAACATGTAGAATCACTCCGTTATATAGCATCCATGTTCAACGATCTGTTTACGGATCTTGCAGGTGAGGATATTTCAATCATAATATCCTCCGACCATGGCTTTACCCCTGTTAATAAAAAGATATATGTTTCAGGCATCAGGGAACTAATGAAATCCAACAAGGGAAGGACAATACCGGAAACCTGGAGCCCCCGGGATATGATGATATATTCTGATAGCCCGGAAGATATGAAAAATAGGCTGGAGAGGCAGCTACATGGCAGTGCTGAAATTATCACCGAAGATGAAATCCTCAAAATGGGGATTATGGGAAACAGCACTGTATCAGAAAAATACATCTCAAGAATGGGAAATATTCTGGTTCTGCCTCATTCCGGAAATACTGTATGGTATAAATATTATGATGATGACATTATAAAAGACCGGGGCATGCATGGCGGCCTAAGCCGGGAAGAAATGATAATACCATTTGCGTCCATCAATTTAAAAGATATTAAAAAATACTAAAAATTATTTCGTGTTTTTTACCAGATTTTCATAGATTTCCAGGAATTCAAGACCCTTATTTATTCCACCGAAAATTTCCTCGTTTCTAACGGATTCGGCAGCCTTTTTCATTTTTTCTGGATCTTTAATTCCTGCATTTCCTATCATTGATTGAACGCACCTGTTTATTCTCAGGGGGCTTAGCTGGAATTTATACATGGTATCAACTATATTCTTCAGGTTATCTATTATATACTGCCTTGATCCGTCGCTTGATGACATTGCAACAAAGAATGAGTCCATATCCTGCTTCTTAGCTTTTCCTGATTTAACGAATTCCATGATGCTTTTATGATTACTGTCACCTTCAAGCACGCCTGATGCGGTTATGGCCTTTGTTTTATCTTCATCATTTGACGTTGTCTCTATTATGTTTGCGAAGTACCTGAAATCATTGTTTACCCTCGCCTGGGCAACAAGATAGGCAAGCCTGAAATCCGGTTCTACCTGGCTGTATTCCTTATATTTGCTGAGAAGCGTTTTGCAGAAATCATTATTAATATATGCAAGTTTTGTATAGAGCCCTGATAATGATATTTTGTAGTTGAACTCATCCTTCTTATTTGTCTCTATATATTCCATCTTGTCCTTTATGTAGAAGTTTGCAAGGTCTCTAAAATAACCGTTCCCTGTTATATTATACAGGGAATACAGCTGTTTTGATATCTCATCAATTACTATATTATCATTTATTCCATAAAGTTTCTCTAGCCTTCTTACATACTGAGTCATGTTTATCTTGCCCGAAAGAAGAAATGCGTAAAGATCATTCGCAATGCCCCATTTCTCATCGGCAGATATCTGTGAAAGGTTCCTTGTGATGGTTTCGTACATTACATCATCATAGAGCACCCTGTAAAATCCACTATGGCCATAATTCAGTGAAAGAACATCCCCTTCTATTTCCATTTCCCTGCCGTCCATAAGTGTGTTTTCCTCCCTGGAAAACCTGTTTATAAATAGTGGTATTTTCCACTGCGAGTTTCTTTCACCGTCCAGGAAATAGAACTGTTTCTGGGTTATTTTTAGCCTGTCCCCATTCCTTTCAGTTATAATATATGGGTAACCTTTCTGTGATATCCACTGCTCCATAATAGAGGAGACTCCCTTTCCTGATTCTTTTTCTATGGCATTCCATAAATCAGACCCTGAGGCATTCTTATATGAAAATTCCTTTAGATAGTTTCTCATAGCCTTCATAAAAACATCCTTGCCAACATAGGCTTCAATCATCCTCAAAACATTTGATCCCTTGCCATATCTTATTTCATAGGATAGCTGTGATACACTTCTTGGATCGGAAACATCGGCATTGATGGGATGTGAATTTTTCAGTGCATCCATGGTGTAGGCACCGTCAGTCTGGTCCAGCAGGAAATCACCGAAAAATTTCCATTCCGGATCTGTACTGTCAACAGTCTTGAATGCAAAAAATGTGGCAAAGCTCTCATTTAACCACAAATCGTTCCACCATTTCATGGTGACGAGGTCACCGAACCACATATGAACGAGCTCATGGGTTATTACCTCTGATGTCCTCTTATAGCTTCTGCTGGTTGTGGAATCATCAATATTCAAAAGTATTTCCCTGAATGTTATTGCTCCCCAGTTTTCCATGGCACCGGATGCAAATTCGGGAACGGAAATAAGGTTTAATTTTGGAAGCATATATTCTATTCCTGTGTATGTTTCAAGATAATTCAGGGATTTTTTTGCCACTTCAAGGGGATACCTTGAAGATGTTAAATGGCCCTTCATGGCTGTGAGATAGAGTTTTTTGCCTTTATATAAGTCCTCAGCCTCATCAAACTGCCCAACTCCAAGGTATACAAGGTATGTTGCCATTCTGGGAGTTTGCTCAAATTCTACAAGCTTTTTTCCATTTTCCAGTTTTTCCTGTTTTGCTGGCATATTTGAAATAGCTTTAAGGTCGCTGTCGATCTTCATAGAAATGTCAAACGTAGCTTTGTAATTCGGGTTATCAATGCATGGAAATGCCCTCCTGGCATCTGATTCCTCGAACTGTGTTGAAAGTATATACTTGTCCTCTGTGCCTGCGAGATAGAAGCCCTTAAGGCCACGGTCAACATCGGAAGAGAATTTAACGTCAACAGAAATATTGCCCCCAACAGTGGAGAACGTTAGGCTATTATTATCTGTCTCATATTTTACCGGCGATCCATTGATTTTTACATCCTGTATATCTATATTGTTCAGGTCAAAGGTTACCTTTTTTTCTGCATCATTAATTTTTACAGTTTCCTCTCCTTTATATTTCTTCCCCCTGAAATCTATATCAAGGCTTATCCTGTAATTTATAACTTCCATATCAGCCTATATACACACGTTTAATAAATTTTTGCGCAGTTGAATATTTTAAATAATAACGTGAGATACAGAAATATGGATAATAAATATAGTTATGCCTATCTTGGCCTTGCCGTTATGATTGCACTCCTTTTCATACAGTTTATTATAGGCATATTTATAAACCTCTATGTATCATTTCCACCACTGAATAGCATATCACACATAGCACCAGCTGCATTTCCATCAAATTATATTATCGTAATGCTTCATATGATGCTGGGATTTCTTATCCTTATAGTTTCATTTATAATGCTCCTGCTCAGCATAAAAATACAGAATTCAAAAATGGTTATATCATCCGGTATATCCTTTGTTTTTGTTATAGTTGCCGGTATTTCCGGATTCCTGTTTCTTTTCAATGAATATAATGTATATTCCCTTATTATGGCAGTATCATTTATAATTATTATAATCTCAGAGTTTTACTATCTATATACCCTAAAACTGTTAACAGGCGCCCCATCCAAAAATTAAATTAAACTATAAAATTTATAAAAATTATTTTTTCATCAAGTCACATGACCTTTTATATAATATATCCCTTAAAAGTAAGAAAGCCCTGAAATTTTCCGGATTAAAACGTTCCGAAAAACCCTCCTTTCTTGACATAACCCTGTAATAATACATAACTTCTATGGTTTTCCTGCATGCCCTGAAAGCTATCCTGGCTACCCTGCTCTCATTCAATAATATGGAATAATCCATGGCCCAGCCCTTTTCACCTTCTATGCCTTCAAGAAAATTGAAGTCATTTGCTTTGGCACCGGTGATTATGTAGTTTTCCAGCGACTTTATGAATTCAAACATCTTTCTGTACTCTTCTGAGTGTTTTTCATCCATTTCAATGAGTCTACCGATTAGTTCCGCCAGTTCATATTCTTTCATAAAGTAGAGCTGTATTCCTGAATCATAATCCTCTTCCTTCTGATCTACACAGCAATGGAATTTTGGAAATTCTGTCATAATTAAAAAGTGTATCATTAAATAAATATTTTTTTAAATGGGAACAATAAACTTACGTAATATTACGGTATGTTTTATAATCTGTGATTTTGAATTTCCTCAGGGTTATTTCAATAAATTTCTCCTTTACATCATTAAAACTATATGATTTATTCTGGAGTGCATCCATGGATGTCATTATTTCAGGCGAAAAATTGCATGGATTTATTATATTGAATTTTTTAAGGTCTGTGGATATATTGAGCCCCATGCCGTGCATTGTTGAGAATTTATCAATGCCCAGCCCTATAGAGCAAATCTTTTTATCCCCAACCCATACACCGGTTTTTTCTTTAAGCTCCGCCCTTCCGCTGATGCCGTAATATCCCAGCAGTTCAATGACCGAGTCCTGAATTAATCTTATCAGCTTCAGGGCATCGAGATTTGATCTCTTTAAATTTATAATGTAATACACCACAAGCTGACCTGGCCCGTGATACGTCAAATAACCTCCACGGTTAATTTTTATTGCACCTCCAGTATCACCCCTGAAATGGGACCCTGCTGTGTAAACATCTGGATGCTGAAGAAAAATGAACGCATCTCCTGATTCCTCTTTATTTACTTTATCATGAATTTTTTTCTGGAGATCAAGTGCCTTTAAATAATCAACGATTCCAAGGTCGTATATCATACTGCATTTATTGAAATCCTGTTCCATTTTATTACATCTCCAGCCATAGTTAATATTTTAATTTGGTATATAAAATTCCCCAAACTTATTCCCCAAACTTAATTACATACAGTATAAATTTGTATAGCAAAAACATTTAAATTATAGGGCATTGTTTAATTATGGAAAACAAAAGTGGAAGAATAAAACAGATAAGCTACATTATTAAGGGCGTTGAAACAAGAGATGGTGCTGGAGTTCGGCTGAAAAGGATTTTCGGTGGGCCCAATACCGTAAATATAACGGACCCATTCCTCCTGCTGGATCATTTCGGTTCTGATCGAATAGATGACTATATCTCAGGGTTCCCATGGCATCCACACAGGGGTATAGAAACTATAACATATTTGCTGTCCGGGAAGGTCGAGCACCGGGACAGCACCGACCACCGTGGGACGATATATCCGGACGAACTGCAGTGGATGACTGCCGGAAGCGGTATATTCCATGAAGAGATGCCGAAGCCACTGGACGAGAAAAACCCTGAAGAGCTCCTGAGGGCAAATGGGATGCCTACCCTTGTATCAGGTTTCCAGTTATGGTTAAACCTTCCTGCTAAATATAAAATGACAGTTCCGGCATACAGGAGCATTAAGGGAAGTGAGGTTCCTGTAATCTCTATTGACGGTGCAAGGGTTAAGATTATTGCAGGGGAATATAATAAAACCTATGGCATGTACAAATCACAGTATGGAATAGACCCGCTCTACCTTGATGTTTCCATGGATGAGAACTCAGAGTTCGTTTACCGTATCAAGGATGGATACACATCTATCATTTTTTCTATAACTGGAGAGGGGTTATACCGGGATCAGAAACTTGAGCCAGATACGGCAGCAATACTATCAATGGATGGTGAATACGTGAATGTCAGGACCGGCAGATCTGGTTATAGGTTTATCCTCTTATCAGGAAAGCCATTACATGAGCCTGTAAAATGGTATGGCCCAATAGTTATGAATACTGATGATCAGATACGGGAGGCAATTATGGATCTTAACAACGACAACTTTGTCAGGGAGAAGAATCCATTAATAGAATAAAAATACTATCTATTTATTATTAGATAATGGTTAAATATACCTTAACGATTATACGGCATGGAAAATGACAGCGACTTCAATCAGTATATGATATCATTCAAGTACCAATTTAAATCATACCTGCGTACGAAAAGGTTCCTGGGGCTGTTTCTCTTCACCCTTATAATCTCGATCGGCATAACAGCCTTAATCCTCCATGATGAATACAGCATGTTGAAGGCCGGCACCCCCTTATTTTACTTCTATAATTATCTTGACAGTTTCTCCACAGACCTTGTTGTAATTATAGGGGCCTTCTTTGGCGGCGATATAATTTCTACTGATACAGGGACAAATGCGGCCTACTACACACTGGTTCAGCCTGTAAGAAGGTCAGTGCTATTTCTCGGTAGATATACAGCAGCGCTGATATCATCTTTCATTATAGTGTTTGTTTACTTTCTTGTGGGCATTATAAGCTCATTTTACCTTTACGGCACTGTAACACCGGTTGTGTTTGAGGGGCTTGGCATACTGGTTTTATTCCTTGCAGCAGCAATATCATTTGCCTCACTGTTTTCAGGAATATTCAAGGGGCAATCAAGTGGAATTATAGTTTCTGTACTGCTTCTATTCATTGGGTTCCCTATAATAGATACATTTGTAGGTACCATAGGTGGAGTGGACCCACTATTTTCTCTGGATTTTGCCGGAGAGGTGATGTACCTGATATTCGAGAAGCCATATCCTGCTGCGAAGGTTGTTAGCTCATCTGGATTTGGTGGGCCTGGTGCAGCTGTGGCCGTAGCAAAGGCATCATCATTTTATACATTTAGCCCCACTGTAATGCAGGGTATCGGTGTGTTAATTGCATATATAGTAATATGTGGTGTAATAGCAATACTTCTGTATACTAGGAGGCAGATAGAGGGATAAATATGGAAATAAGTTTCAAAAATGTATCTAAAAATTACAGTAAATTCAAGGCCCTTGATGATGTGTCGTTCCATTTTAGTGGACACGGTGCCATAGGTTACCTTGGTCCGAACGGGGCAGGAAAGACAACCACATTGAAGGTCATGACTAACCTTTTACATCCGACATCAGGGACAGCGGAATTGAATGGCATCGACGTAAATAGGCATCCAAAGAAAGCAATGCTGAATGTAGGGTCAATGATAGAGACGCCCACTCCATATCCATTTCTTACAGTAAAAGAGTCCCTGCAGTTCGTTGCAGAGCTCAGGGGGATAGATAAAAAAACTATGGAATCCAGGATAGAAGAATTTTATGACGCATTAAAGCTTCCTCCATTGAAATCAAGGATGGGCCAGCTTTCCAAGGGACAGAGGCAGCGGGCCGTTTTTGCATCTGTGCTTATATCGGATCCAGATATAGTCATACTGGATGAGCCCACAAGTGGTCTTGACCCATTCGAAAGGAAAATATTCAGGGATTTTATAATTAAACTCAAAAAAACAAAACTTGTGTTTTTCTCATCACACATCCTTTCAGAGGTTTCAGAAACCTGTGATGATGTTGTATTTATAAACCATGGAAAAATACTCAAGCAGGGAAAAATAGAAGAAATATCACAGGAATTCAATACAAGTGCGGTCTCTGTTGAGTTTCTCAGGCCTGTCAATGAGTCACTGGTAAAACAGCTGGAAACAATAGGTTCTGGACTACTGAAAACTGATGGGAGGACAGCTGTAATCAAATTTTCAGGAAAGGAATCAGACAGGGCAGAAATACTTCAGGACGTGATAAAGCTGGCTCCTGTTATTTCCTATTCCTCATATGGATCTGACCTTGAATCTGCATATATTTCCATACTTGGTGAAAAATAGAGGCGAAGGCTAATGATCAGAAGGTTCCCTGACAATTTTATGTTCGGAACTGCCACCAGCCCATTTCAGGTTGAGATGGGCAGATCAGATGGCTCTATATCACCTGAAAGTGACTGGTATAAATGGGTTCACTCTGAATCTATAATAAAAAAAACATATGTAAGCGGAGATTTCCCGGATGATGGCCCTGACCTCTGGAACGATTATAAAAAATATATTGATTATGCCGTTTCAATGGGAAATAACTCAATTAGGATAGGTATTGACTGGGCAAGGATATTCAGGGAAACCACAGAAAACATAAAGGTTACTACTGTTGCAAACAAAAATGGGGATGTTTATGAGATTGAATTTCCTGAAGAATTTATGGGCCAGATGGAAAATTTAGCTGATGTACCCTCAGTTCAACATTATAAAGAAATAATGGATTATATTAAATCCAGGGGGCTAAAACTCGTACTGACTGCGTATCACTGGTCACTTCCCATATGGCTCCACGATCCGGTAGAATGCAACGAAAAATTTACAGAATCACAAAGGAGGGGATGGGCGGATAAGAAAACTGTAGTGGAATTCGGAAAGTATATTTATTACATTTATAAGAAATTCAATAAATACGTGGATATCTGGCACACAATAAATGAGCCGAATATTTTGGCTATTAATGGTTATCTTTACGGTAATCTTGAGGGGTTCCCTCCAGGCATATCTGATTTCAAAATAACCGTGGGAGTTCTAAGAAATTTGGCCTATGCGCATAATATAGCATATAAAATTATCAAAAGGCAAAACCCCGCTGCCACTGTGGGAATAAATGTTGCTGTACCGTACTTCCAGCCAGAATTTGACACACCAAAAAATAAATTTATCAATGAATATGTTTCTTATGTATTTTATAAGCTATATCTGGATTCAGCACTCTACGGGAGTTTTGACCCATCGCTTTCAGGCATTTACAGTGAGTCAAGGCCTGAAGAATTCGCAGGCACCGACTTTATAGGTATAGACTATTACAGCAGAATCATTGTGAGATATGTGGATAATGACAGTGTTGATATTCGTTATAGATTCGCCTTCCTCCCATGCAAAAAATGCTCAGATAATTACTTGGATATATTTCCGGAGGGAATAAGAGCTGTTGCTGTATCTCTGTTCAACCGGTACAGAAAACCCATTATAATACTGGAAAACGGAGTTGCAGATGCAACAGGGAATTTAAGAAGAGAATTTATAGAAAAACATTTAATACAGATCCATAAGGCAATTAAGGAAGATTTTGTCCCTGTAAAGGGCTACTTCCACTGGTCCCTCATGGACAATTATGAGTGGGCCAGGGGGTTCAGGGATAAATTTGGGCTATATACTGGAAGTAGGGGGGATTATAAGCCCACTGAATCCTCAGAATATTACAGTAAAATATGCCACGAAAGCGGTGTGTTCGATGAAGAATATAGGGACTATTAGGCATTACAGGAAGTATTTTGCAATTGCATGATAATTTTATGTGAAGAGCGGCATCTCTATCATTATCTGCTGGGCAGCCAACAGCAAGGTTAAAAATATATAATAAACCACCATATATCACTATGTACCTAAGAAGCTATCTGAATTCACAGACTGTCATGAATATAATAAATGACATTGTTCATTCCAGTTTTGTAGAATCTATGAGGGATGGGACGCTGGAGGATGATAAATTTCGATATTACCTTGTCCAGGATCATGTGTATTTGAAATATTATAAGGAGGCGGGATCAAGAATAAAAAATATCTCAGCCAACGGGGATATTAAGAAGCTTTACAGTGACATAGGTAGCGATGAACCCCAATTCCACCGGGATATGCTTCTGAAATTCAATGTGGATGGCGATAGCATAAAGGATACGGATATGAATTATACCACATATTCATATATAAACCATCTTATTAGATGGTCAGGAGATTCAGATATTAATGGTATGCTGTCAATGTTTCCATGCCAGTGGTCATATGGTTATATAGCAGAGGCAGTTGCGGGCCCGGCAGAAAAATTCAAATTCTGGTTTGACTTTTACCGCTCCACGCCGTACAGGTCTATAACAGATAGGTACCTGAGCATACTTGGAGATCAGGATCTTGATGAATACCAGGAACAGATAATAAAATTCGGCCTTGAATATGAGCTTAATTACTGGATTTCATGTTATAGTTAAATTACACAGTGAATTTTTTGCCTTATTTATCTCTGTACATAATAATCTGGCAAGCAATAAATACAGGATAAACATTGCCTTACAATGATCGAACAGACACTGGATTATCTTTATGGTCTAAAGAGGGAGGGTATAAAGATGGACCTCCGGGCAACCAGGGAATTTGCGGAACATCTGGGTAATCCACAGGATAAATTCAAGAGCATTCATATAGCCGGCACCAACGGAAAAGGTTCGATAGCCTCCTATGTTTACAATATCCTACGGCAGGAATACAGAACCGGGATGTATACATCTCCACATCTTCTAGATTTTAATGAAAGAATAATAATGGGAACAGAACCCATACCAGATCAATATATAATAGACTTTATGAATTCCAACAGGGCATACATAGACAATCTGGCCATGAACTACAGAAACCCCACATTCTTTGAAACAACAACTGTCATGGCTTTCAAATATTTTGCGGATAGAAATGCAGATTATGCAGCCATAGAGGTCGGTCTTGGTGGAAGGCTGGATTCCACAAACATTGTTGTGCCAGAGGTAAGTATAATTGCCCAGATAGGGTATGAGCACTACCAGCGCCTGGGCTGTTCCCTGACCTCAATAGCACATGAAAAAGGAGGAATAATAAAAAACGGCAGGCCTGTGGTGTTGCTGGATGATAAGCCAGAGGTAGTAGCAGAAATTAAAAAAATCTCAGATGTCAGGAATTCACGCCTCGTGATGGTAAATAATTACTGTTCAGTGTCAGACCTGAAATACAGCCTGGATGGCATGTCATTCCTGCTCGAAACACCCCAGGATGAATACCAAATTAAAACCTCCAATCTTGGAATGTTCCAGATAAAAAATGTCTGTGCTGCAGTGTCAGCAATGGAGGTACTTCCTGAAGGAAGGCCCGGGAAATCAGTAATAGAAAGTGGAATAATGAACAGCAGATGGCCATCGAGGTTTGAGGTCATAAGCAGGGAACCACTTGTTATAATGGATTCATCACATAATCCACCAGCTGCTAGCGCAGTGGTAGAAACCTTCCAGAAGTTTGTTGACAGGAAACCAACGCTTGTAATAGGAATGCTTGATGACAAGGATTACTTTGCATACATGTCAATACTCAGGAAAATTTCTGACACCGTTATATTGACCACACCTGATGAACCTGAGCGATCAATAGATCCCCAAATACTGGGGAAAAACATTGGGCATATGTTTCCACATATGAAAATTATCAGGGACCCCATAGAGGCCTATAACTATGCAAAGTCAAATTCAGACTGTATCCTTGTCACAGGTTCAATGTATCTGGTTGGTCTGTTAAAAAAATACCTGAATTCGTCAGTCAGACCATTTAACATGGATTAATCTATCGGTAAAATAGTCAGTAATAAACCAGGTTAAAAAACATATTTGTATATAGAGTATATATGTCCTAATTACTGATAACCATGGACAATCCTTTTATAAAATACAGCAAATCTAACGATTACGTAACCGGCGACCTTAAGAAGCTGAGCAGTTCATATATTCCTGACAACTTTCCACACAGGGAAAAGCAGATAGACGGGATAGCTAGGGTTATGAGTTCCATAGTTACAGGAGGTATATCCTCAAACCTACTTCTTTACGGTAAATCCGGATCCGGCAAAACTTCCTCTGTTCTTTATGTTACCAACATGCTCAAAGAGACCCTTAACGGAAATATCAATATTCTCTATATCAACTGTGAGATTTACGATTCACAGTATTCAATCCTGGTATATTTAACCAATGCCATAGACACAGGAGACTCGCCTATACCAATACTGGGGCTTCCACAGGATAGGATATACTCTGAACTTGTTAGGAGGTTAAATAAATCTGGCAGGTATACAGTTATAATACTGGATGAGATAGATAAATTAATCCAGAAAAGTGGCAGCGATGCGCTCTATGTTTTATTGAAAATTTTAACAGAAAGCAATGCCTCTATGATAGGCATTACAAACGATGCGTCCTTTGTCTCCACCCTTGATGCCCGGGTACAGAGCAGGTTAAACCAGGAGAGTATCATATTCCCACCATACAATGCCATGGAGTTACGGGATATATTAAAGTTCAGGGTATCTGGTGTGATTAAGGATGGTTTTATAACAGATGCAGCCATAAATCTGTGTGCTGCCCTTGGTGCACAGGAGCACGGGGATGCAAGGAAGTCCATTGACCTATTGAGAATCGCAATAGATTATGCACTGAAGGATGGAAAATCCTCTATTTCCATTGAAGACGTATATATGGCAAGGGATAGATTTGAAATGAACGTTCTCAAGGAATCCATAAAAACACAGCCTATCCACTCAAAAATGGTGTTGCTGAGTGCATGTCTCACCCAGGAGACCGATGCGGACCTTTCAGTTACCGGTGAAATCTATGAAAATTACAGAAATATATGCTCAGAAATTGGATTCCAGCCACTTACCATGAGGAGGATTTCAGATCTGCTCTCTGATCTTGAGGATACAGGACTGCTAACAACAAATACCAGATCTCTTGGGAGGTATGGAAGAATGAAATTCATCCGTGTTATGGGTTCCATACAGGCCATACAGGGTTATATACTTGAAGACCCTGCGTTTTCAAGCTTTCAGGGTTCAAAGATTGTACGGCAGTCAAAGCTTAGAACAAATTTTGATGCATATGTGGAAACCTATAAAAATGGAGATTTTGACAGCAAATAATTGTTAAAAATATTTAATAACGCATTTATAATACGGTATTATGTTTAAGGTATATAAGCTGGCAAAGGCACAGAGGGAAACACTTGATAATTTGCTTGCAGATGATGTGGTAGGCCGCCAGACTGTAACGTATAAGGACGGTGCCAGTTATGGTTACGACTCCTCATATATAGTCCTGATTGAGGGATCTGAGGATATATTCAAGAACGTGGACTCTATTGCTAAAGGAGCCCTGGAAGAGCTTCCAAAAACGAAGGAGGAAGATACCTACAGGAAGATCAAGGATGAGGAGAACAGTTCCCGGGACGGTCTGGGTTTTATATTTGGATAAATATGTTAATAATAACGGGAATGCCTGGATCTGGTAAGGATGAATTCGTTAAGGTTGCAAGGGAAATGGGTTTCATAGATGCACATATGGGAAATACCGTTAAGCAGAACGCATTGAAGCATAATATAAATATGGATGACAAAAGCATAGGCACATATGCCACAGAGGAGAGAAAAAAATATGGAATGGATATATGGGCAAAAAGAACTGCAGAGTCCATATCAAATCCAGATATAACCGTTGTTGATGGTCTGAGAAATGAAGAGGAACTGGATTATTTCAGAAATAACTTCCAGAATATATTTGTGATTGCTGTTTTTGCAAATGAATCTGACAGGCTCCAGAGAATACTCAACAGGGAAAGGGAAGATGACGGGCATGATTATTCTGGCATGCACCAGCGTGATACACGGGAACTCTCATGGGGAATTGGAAAGGTAATATCTCTGGCGGATTTCATGATTGTAAACGATTCCACCCTTGAAGAATACCATAAAAATGTAAGGTTGCTGCTTTCCCACATAATAGAAAGACATCCGGAAATAAATCCAGAAAATTCAGGCAGGTAATTTTCTGGTATACTGGTAAAGAGAATCAAAGAAAAGTTTTCCAGTACCCTCCTTATAGATGTTTCCATCATTCATTAATTGATAGTTATAATATACCCTTTCAGGATGTGGCATCAGCCCTATTACATTTCCAGATCTGTTGGATAGGGCAGCTATATCCATTATTGATCCATTTGGATTCCACGGATATGAAGAATCCGTACCATTTTCATTTGTATACTGGAATAGCATCTGGTCATTGTCCAGAACACTATCCAGTGTTTTATCACTATTAAATAAAACCTTTCCCTCCATGTGCGCTACCGGAACCTGAAATATCTTTTCTGAAAAATATTCCCTGAAAATTTTGTTTCTGGATGTGTAGCGGATATACGTATACCTGCATTCAAATCTGTTTGAGTCATTCACGGCAAGAACCATATTCCTGTTTTTTCTTCCATCAACATCTGGTAACAGGCCCAGTTCGCTTAAAACCTGGAACCCGTTACATACGCCTATTAAAATTTTACCAGAATCTATAAACTTTTCCAGATCGTGCATGTGGGGTAAAACCCTTGCTGCAAATATGGATCCTGCCCTGATATAATCTCCTGCTGAGAATCCGCCAGGTATAAATAAAAGGTCATAATCCTCAAACCTCTTTTTCCCTATCTCGGAGATGTGCAAATATTCTGAATCGAAGCCGGACCTTTTCAGGGAGTAGAATGCCTCTTCCTCATTGTTGGTACCCTCCATTCTGAGGATGCCTGCCTTTAACTCATTATTTGGCACTCTTTCTCTCCTTTGATTTCACTCTTAATCCAGTATACCCACATTTCCTGCATTTTGTAGCGTTAATTGAATTTCTGGCATAACATCTCATACATATTTTTCGTGTTAGTCTTCTTTCTATTGCTTCTGCGAACGGCATAAAATCACTTAATCCTTATCTTTAAAGCATATTTTAACTTTGTTGTGTGAGCCTGTTATCACCTATTACATGATTTGCCTGTATCCCCTAATCATTGCTTATATCAAACAGATGAAAATAAAAGCATCACATAAATAAAATTAGGATAAAAAATATATCCAAATATTAAAAAATTTATCTCTCAATCTTCATTTCGGATTTTGCACCTTTGTCCTCTATGGTCTGGAACTTTGGGGCAAGTTTTTCAAGTATCTTTGGAAGAGCTGTATATTCCATGTCCTCATCAGGCAATCTATGTGGCTCGAACACACCCATTCTCCTCATATAGTTGGCCATATTCAGTGCCTCTGTTCTTGCATAGTCAAAGGCCACATCGTTGAACATATCAACCGGTCCTGCAAGTTTCCCATCTTTCATGGTGAAACCAAGTGCAACAACTCTCGGAGGGCCGTCAAATCTAGTCATCTGTGCATTGTTGAGCCCAACAGGCATCATGGGCCCATTGAATGATCCCCTCATCCACCCAGATACGAGGTATGAATTGGCAAAAGGCTCCAGTGCCTCTCCTGATGCCGGAAGCCCGGACTGTATCCTTACTATGCCTGCAGGGTCATCCTTGCCAACATACTCCCCTGCAATAAATGAGAGTTTGTCAGTTGTTATGACTGCGACATTCTCATCGGGAAGCCTTGTGTGAGTATCCTTTGTAAATACTCTTTTTATAACATACTTGCCCTTTGACCCTATAAATGCCAGAAGATCATATGTATCCTCAGGAAGTGAAAGGTATATTTTCTTTCCATTATATATATCCCATACCTCAAATTTGAATCCCATATGCATATTCGGGTCTATCACCAAACCCGGTGTGTTGAAAGGGTCGCCGAACATTTTGTATATTGGGTAGTTAAATGCTCCGGGCTCTGTTTTATCCATCATATAAATTATGAATGGCTCTGCCTTTCTGGGTGTTATTTCAAGCTCAGCGACTCCTGGCCCCATTCCTTTGATATTGCCTGAAAATGCATCCTTCAATAAATCCTGGCCTGCACCATAGAGGCCAACCTTTTTTGCAACCTCGGTTCCTGCCTTGAAAGCATTCCATGCAAGGCCGTGGATTTCCTCGTTGTCCGCGCCTCTTGTGTGAACCATAGTAATCTGTATGTCATCCCCTATATGGGATATGTGGAAATCTGATATCAAACCCTCAGAATGATTTTTTACATAACTTTCTACTGCGTCTACCACCGGTTGATATACAACTGTATGCCCAGGCAGGCTACCTATATCTGCCTTGATGTGTGAAATTGTTGTTTTCATAATTTATCTATATCCTTTATAACTATTAAATTTTATGTTATAATGAATGGTAATATGTTGATAGATACAATGATATGCATATTTTTTGCATAATATAAAAATATATCCAGATAAACGAAATTAAAAAAACAAATGTTTATATATCATATCTCTTTTGCATGGTTGATTGTGAGTGCCACTGCGGCTTCTTTTATTAATCTGGCTGGTATCCCCTGTACAAAGGTATTCCCAACAGTTCCGAAATAATGTTTGCCCACACGAATTATATTGGCAAAATTATTGGGTTTGAATTTTTTTCTGAAACCCATGGCATTTTCCATTGCGGTTATTCCGGCTGACCTTGCAATTATGGCAGACATTGGAATGAATCCTCCGTTTTCAACGAACATTGTGTCACCTGCAGCATAAACATCCGGGTAATCCAGGGACTGCAGATATGAGTTTACGGCAATTCTGGAATTTTTAGTAGTTATATCCTGGGCAGTCTCTGGTATATTGCCGGTAAAACCGCCGGCAAACAGTGTAAGATCAGATTCATATCTTTTTCCTGAGGCGATTACAGCGTCTCTCTTCACTTCCTCAACCGGGCTTTCCAGTGCTATGTTCACACCAGAACTGGATAGAAGGTCAGAGGCAGTTTTTGCAAACCTGGAGGGCAATCCTGCCAGAATCTGTTTTCCACCCTCCATCACTGTAACCCGGTTTCCACCTATGGCGCCTGCCAGTTCTACTCCAAGGTAGCCGCCTCCTATGATTATTATATGTTTTTTATGCATTATTTCATTTCTTAATGACATGGCATCGCCATATCCTGAAAATCCGTGTATATATTTAGATCCTTTTATAAAACTGTAATTCTGTGAATGCCCCAGTGCAATTATTAGCCTATCATATGTAATATCCTTATTATGAAGGTGTACTCTCCTGTTTTCGAAGTCTATGCTTTGCACCCTGCCTGTGTGATCAAGTTTCCTCGGTATAAGGGGATAATCAGGGCTCCTGCCGGATATGATATCCATAATCCTAGGCGCCATTGTAAGATAAGGATTTTCATCAATCAGTACTGAATGCCTGTTTCTCAATTTTGCAGAGACGCCGGCAATACCACCTCCAAGAATAACTATCCTCCCCGCCATTTTTTCCAGTGGTGATATTATATCCTTTTATTAATTTTCCTAGGGTCCACGCAGAAAAGGGTGGCATATGAAAATTACCCAAAGGCCGTAATTTCGGTGCCTTAATGTTATTGATTAAATACAATGAAATAATAAGTTATAATGGATGAAAACGATTTGAATGAGTTAAAAAACATTTTTTCTTACCTTTTAGACTCGTTTTCATATGAAGTGGAAAGGGACATAAAGGCAGATCACATACAAGAAATTACCAAAAAATTAGAAAAAGATAAAAAATCCATAGAGGAAATGAAAAGCAGGATAAAGGAGGATATAGATCAATTTGTTCTGAGTTATAAAGATTTTGGCCTGTATGAAGATACTATAATGGAATCTATAAACACATATGCAGAACAGTTCTTTACAAGGAACTCCCATGAGGCACTGTCAGAGATCGCTGACCTGAAATCAGGCATGGAGAAGGATGTGGAAAATGGCACCAGGGTAATGGAGGCATTCCTCTCCCTAAATCCATTTACCGTATTAAATTCCGATATCAAAATTACTGTGGAAGATAACAGGACTGAAATCCTGGAATCCATAAATTCCAGTTACGGGATTGCATATACCTTCCTTTTAAATCCAGAGGAAAGCCAGTTTATGAAAAATCCATTTTTTGCATCTCTTTATAATGGAATAAGGGTTCCTGTGGCAGTAAATGGAGAGGATGTGATCTATGAGAGCCTTGATGGATATCACCTGACATCCGGCCAAATAAACGGGAGCAGGCTTGAATGCAGCTTTGTCAGGTCACGGGAACAGAAGACATTTAACTTCAAATTTGAAAAGGGCTCTCCTGTTATTGACATACAGTTCAATAATGCCGGGAAGATCCTTAAAATAATGGACAGCCAGGATCTATTGAAGCACCTAGATTTAAAAATTCTTACAGACGCTCTGGGAAAACTCTTCAACGAAATTACTGATCTTGAAGGGAAAAAGAAGAAACTGGCTTCTCTGAAAATGGACGATGTTGAACTACTGGACACCATGGATTTTGGCAGGATATTTTACAGGATAATAGAATCAAGCTACATCAAGTCCCTTGTAAACTCTCTCCCGGAAAAATCCTCAGACCAGGATGAGCTCTCTAAGGAATTTATTACCCAGAGAATACACACAATTGGCAGGGATCAGGATCATATTATTTCAATCCTTTTTGGATGATTTCCTGAATAAATGCGTGAAATCTGGATTATAAAGATATGATTTTTTATTTGAATAGTATGAAATATTGCCGCCTACCATTATTAGGGCCTGCCTGTTTATCCGATTTTCGAACATTGCATGTTCCAGATTTCCTATAGTAGACATTATCATTTTCTCATCCGGCCATGAAACCCTGTATGCTATTATTGCACGGTCCTCCGGAGAATATCCTGCATTGATCAGCTTTTCACTAACCTTTCTGGCGTTGGAAGCACTGAGAAATATTGCCAGTGATGTTTTATGTTCAGCCAGCAATTCCAGGTCTTCTTTTTCAAAATGCTCCGTTCTTCTTGGAACCCTGGTAAGTATGACAGATTGTGTTGTACCCGGGGCTGTAAGTTCGAGTCCCAGGCTTGCAGCCGCGGCGAATACTGAACTAATCCCAGGAATTATTTCAAATTCCATGCCATTTTCCCTGAAAAATTGCATTTCATCGTTAATTGCGCCATATACGGAAGGGTCACCACTGTGTAGCCTTGCGATTTCCTTTCCATCATCATAATATTTTTTAACGGTTTCATTAATTTCATCTATGTTCATTGTTGAGGTTTTTATTATTTTATCCGCCCTGCTATCTTGGAACACTTCAGGGTTCACAAGTGAATCAGCATAAATAATAACATCTGACAGATCTATGATCCTCTTTGCCTTTACTGTAAGAAGTTCCGGGTCCCCCGGTCCAGCACCTATTATATGTATCGTTTTATCACCACTATAGTCATATAATCCCTTATATCTTCAATATTATTATAAATTCTTTCCTGATCTGTAGATACGTAACTCATAATAAAATAATCCTTTATTTCATGTTTGATTATAATATCCTTAATAATATCCTTAGCCCTTATGGCCTTGAATATAACCGTATTCTGCATGGACATTATCCTGCTCTCCATATACCTGTAATCCTTTATTGCCGGAATTATCTGTAGGGGTTCATCCTTTGTTGCCAGAATAATTTTCATGGCAGCTGAAATCCCGTTCATAGAGCTGATTCCAGGAATTATTGTGTATTCAATATCCAGAAATGGATTTATATCAAGAAATGTACTGTATAACATTGGCTCTCCTTCTACAGCATACACCGATTCTACATTCCTGTAATATGTCTCCATTATCATCTTTCCATATCCAGCACAGAGATCCTGTAACTTTTCGCTGCCTATAGGAAATTCCATTGGCCTGAGTTTTTCCCTATCAATTCCCAGGGATAACAGTATGTTTTCCGCGGAATTCAGGGATGTTTTTGGATAAAATATGATCTGCGCATTATTCAGTGCCCTGTATCCCTTCATTGTTACCAGTTCCGGGTCTCCCGGACCGAGACCAACTACTGTGAATTTACTCATTCTTGATCACCTTTATAATGTAAATCTGATCCATAGGTACAAATCTTCTGTATTTTGATACAGGCATAAGCCGGGATATATTTACCTGTCTTATTTCAGAATTCAGATTTCTGGATTTTATATAATCCATGGCATCCTCTAAATTTTCTATGGTTGTTATGTTTATAACCATTCTCCCATTTATTTTCATTCTTCTGAAAGAATAATCCATAATTTCCTTAATTTTTCCTGAAGAACCCCCTATAAAAACGCAATCAGGATCTGGCAGGTCGTGAAGTGCCTCAGGTGCCATCCCATTTATAATATTTATATCGGATGCACACATTTCCATGTTGGATTCTATATTCATGCAGAGTTCCGCCTTTTTTTCTATTGCGTAAATATTTCCGTTCCAGTTCTGGAAAGAGGCACCTATTGCCACAGACCCAGATCCCGAACCCACGTCCCATAAGGTCTCACCATCATTTATATCCAGATCATATAATGAAATATTCCTTACTTCTCTTTTAGTAATATTTCCATTATGCCTGGCAAACATATCGTCATCGGGCAAAGAGATTTTAGTACTGTTTTCTGATATGAGTATCATAACATTAAGGTAACTAAACTCCTTATCGGCCAATTCCCTCACCGGTAGCTTTGATATTTTTTCATTTTCATATCCAAGGTTTTCGAATATATATGCCATATATGATGAGAGCCCGAATCTTATCATGTATCTTGCTATGGCAGCAGGCGTGTTCAGATTATCTGTAAATATGCCTATCTTGGTTTTATTCCTTATTTTCTGTGCCAGCCCCTTAATGGGTCTTCCATGGAGGCTTATTGTGTACAGGCCCATTGAGTTAAGTGCAATTCTGGAAAGCGCAATCTGAATAGAGCTTACCTCAGGGATAATCATAATTTCATCCGGTTTATAGTTTTCAGTAATATACTTCCCAATACCATAAAATAGTGGGTCTCCTGTGGCCATCACAGTTATAACTTTGCCTGTCCTGTATGCAGAGGCCATATCCTCGCGGAATTTTTTTAATTCTCCAATTTTAATAACCTGCTTACCGGATTTATCAAAAAGATCCATATTGCGCTCTCCTGAGAATATAATATCGCTGCTACTTATGCACTCTAGGGCTTCATGTCTCAGATCCCTTCCGGGGAAAACACCAACAATGTTAATCCTCTTCATAATCTCCCTCAAAAAATGACAGGGTTTTCTCCTGGAAACCATCATAGGGATATTCTACCCTTATTAAGGGAATTTCCCTTGAGATTTTTATCCCCTCCGGAATGGAATCGGATGCACCTGCCATAACTATCATATCGGATTTTTCAACATAATCCTGAATGTACCCATTGAAGCTAACCTTTTCAAGTCTCGCCACAGGCATACTTCCTCCCGCGCCATCTGCCAGTTTAATATATGTATCATCAATTTCTGAGATATCCCAGACATCAAAAATCCCATACGCTTTAAGCAATTCTTTTCCCGTACTGTCAGTTGCAATTTTACCTATTTTCCTGATGTCTATCATGGAAGTTCTCATTTCAGAAAAGACTGTTTCCACATATCTGCCCTCAATGGCTATATTTTTGCCTGATAGATATGCAACGTCCATTTTTTCAGGGAATATCTGGGATTCCCGGATTTTATATACTGTGAACCCCGCACTTTCAAGGTATTCCGTAGGTGGCGGGAAAAAATCATAAAATACTGTTATGATCCTGCCTGAATACTTCCTGTTCTCAATAACCTGAAAATCTTTATGGTAATCCACAACGTTTCCAACAACTATTATAGAGGGGGACCCGCTGTATGTATAGCTAATATTCCCCAGTGTTCCCGTGAAGGTTTTCTGGTGATTATATGTTCCATTCTCAACAATTGCCAGAGGCGTATCACTGCTATACCCTGATAACAGGAGCTTTTCAATTATTCCTTTCAAATTATACGCCCCCATGAAAATAACAAGTGTATACATACTGCAATTGAAATTATGGCAGTCAGGTATGCTAAAATTCTCAACACTGTTTCCTGTAGTGACTATCACACCATGGTTAACGTTTCTGTGTGTCAGTGGTATTCCGGCAGATTCGGGTACAGAAATCAGCGCCGACACGCCTGGAACAATCTCATATTCTATATGATTTTTTATTAATTCCTCAATCTCCTCCCCACCGCGGCCGAATAGAAAGGGGTCTCCACCCTTGAGCCTTACCACTATATTAGTTTTCAGGGTTTCGTTCACAATCAATCTATTAATTTCTTCCTGCGATATTCTTTTAACATAAGGTTTTTTCCCAACGTAAATTTTATTGCATCCGGGTTTAGCCATATCAAGTATCTCGGGATTGATCAGGTGGTCGTAAATTAAAACATCAGCCATGGCTATTATTCTTGCACCGGCCAGAGTAAGCATGTTTTTATTTCCCGGCCCACAGCCAACTATGTACGCCTTTCCCATGAAAAGGTTATTTTAATCTAATATATAATATTACGAATTCTCTATTTGAAGCGACAATATTCTATGGGAAGAATCCAATACAGAGATACATAAATCTTTCCATTGGGAAATAATTTAAATAACCATAGAAACTTATCATGTATGAATAAAATCAATGTTATTATACTGGGAGATGCCAATACTGGAATAATAACCGCAAATAAATTGAGAATGCGTACAGGCAATGATGTTGAAATAACGATTGTAGGAGATTCTGAAAAAACATATTTCAAGCCAGAAGGTGTTCTTATACCATTTTATGGTATTGATTACAGGGATACTGTGAAACCCACAGATTCGCTTATAAATTACGGTATCAGGAGAATAAAGTCCAAGGCCAAAAAGATTAATCCGGATAATAGGCAGGTTATTCTTGAGAATGGGGCCATAGTGGAATACGATTACCTGGTTATTGCAACAGGAGATAGGCTTGTTCCAGAAAATATTCCCGGATATAACAGTGATGTATACCATTTTTATGATATGGAACACGTTATAAAGCTGAGAGAAAAACTTAAATCCATAAAAGGGGGGAAAATAGTGGTTGGCCCTGCAAGTCTTCCTTTCCAGTGCCCTGTTGCACCTGAAGAGTTTGTTTTCGGGCTTGATGCTCTACTGAGAAAGAAGGGCATAAGGGACAAAAGCGAGATAACTCTTATAGTTCCCATGGACGATGTCCTTCCATTTAAAAACGTTTCAGACCTTGAAAAAAAGGGATTTTCGGACCTTGGAATAAATTTTGTTCCGAAGTTCAAAACGCAAAATGTTGATTCAGATAAGCATGCCGTAATATCGGAAAGTGGGGAATCTATTGATTATGATACACTTATCCTGATACCCCCACATATGGGGCAGAAGGTTGTAGTGGAATCCGGCATGGGCACCGGTAACGGATACATTGATGTGGATAAATTTACAATGCGGTACAGGGATTATGACAACATTTACGTGGTGGGCGATGCGGCTAATTTTCCCATGAAGGTCGGTGCTCTGGGGCATTCAGAGGCCGCCTATGTTGCAGGGAGAATTGCATCAGACACTGATGGAACTTACAATGAGGATAAATTTGACGGATTTATGGGATGTTCCAGCGTGTATCCCGGCCAGACAGGGTTTACCCTCTCCTTTGATTACTACTCCAAGCCATTTGTAAATTTTGCATCAAAAACAGATTATTTTCTTAAGTACATTTCTGGAGATACATATTTCTCCTCAATAATAAGGGGTATACTTTAGGTGGTTGTTATGAACGGAAATGATGATTTATTAAAGGATAATGAGTTAGAGTCTGCACTTGAGAACAATATGGATGTTGTTCTTGCATTTCTCAGGTTAATGGAAAGGTTGAAGGCAGCCGGGCTTGTGGAGGCGCTGGATTATATAAGCAGTGATGTGATTCCGGACAACCTGGCATTTTTCGCAAGGGCATTTACATCAAAGGATATGCTCGAAACCATATCAAAATCTGGAAATACACTGATTTCAGCCCTATTCCTGCTGTCCAACAGGGAAATGTCAGATATGATAAAGGCTATCTCGTTCAATAGCCAGGGCATTGCTGAGGCAGTTCGTGAAGGAGCATCTGGGTCTCACCCACTTTCTGTGCTTAAAATAATGGGAATGCTCAAGGATCCGGAGGTTGCAGCGGGGTTAAATGCAATGATTTCCGGACTGAAAGCCTTTGGAAATGTGCTTAAAAAGTTAGACTGACCTTGCAAGCTCCAGGAGCTCAAGGGCTCCGGACTGGTTTAATTTTGCGTCCATGTACGAGGTGCTTATCTTTTTCAACCCTTCATTATATCCATTTATCATTACCGTTATGAGTTTTGTTGTTGAATCCTTCCTGAAAATATCATCTGTATTTACGCGGTCCTCCCCATCAGTGATAATTATGATGGTGTTTGTTTCATCTGCTATATGCCCCTTCTCAAGATCCATTAATGCCGTTTTCAAAGCACACTCTATGCAGGTCCCCTTGTTTGCCTCAACAGTAAGTATATTGTCAACTATGTCCAGCGGACTGTAAAGGAGGTCATGGGGCTTGTTATCAAAAAACCTGAAGAAGTACTTCCTTCTCTTGCTCCTGGCTATCCTGAACAGTGCAAGGGCAACAGATCTGGACCACAGTGTTTTATCGCCTTCATACATACTTCCACTTTTATCAAGAAGTACATAGTATGCACCGGGGCTCAAAAGCCGTTTCTCTTTCCCGGTAAAACCGTTGATTATTTTGGAGTAAAATATTTCATCAGGCATTGCCAGTTCCCTGGAAAGGACATTTGATATGTGCCTGGTCTTGTAATACCCGGCAAGTTCACCTGTATTTGAATATGCCCGCATTTTTTTTGTATACCTGGGCATTATGTCAACGAGTTTATTTGCCATTGTAAGTATCTTATCTGCATTTTCCACATTCATTGCCCTGTCGGTCAGGTCAATTAGGCTTTCTACAGATAATCCCTCCTTCTGCCCTGTGGATCCTCCAGGCGTTCTGTCCTTTACTATTTTTTCAATTTCATGCGCGGTTTCCATCTTCCTCGAGGCGTCTTCCATGGATTTTTCAACTGTTTTCGAGTTAAGTGACGGATTTGAATTCCCATTCCTGTTCATATTCTTTTTTGCATTGCTATTAAGCTCTTTCATAAAATTTATGCTGTAAAGCATTGATAGCCTGTCATTGAGCATGGAATATGTTTTCGCCTGATTAAAGTCCTTGGTTTTTGTCATATATTCCATTTTGAGCCTGACACTTTCCATAAATTCATTTTTATTCCTGGTTCTGCTAACTCCCGTAATACCTGAATAGAACAAAAAGTAGAGGTCTGCTGCTGCTGTCTTTATCTCCTCTGCCGTATTCCGGTCAAGATCTATATTTACGCGCCTTACAAGCCTCTCCATGGTAATTCTGTAGACCGTGCTGTTTTCCGGTATGCCTGTTATATTGCTTTTAGTGGAATCACCCATTAAAATCATCTTCCCTTAAGTTTTTCATATCGTTCCCCAGCAAAGTTGAGAGATGAGTTTATCCTGTTTACAATATCCTTATGGTATGGTGATTTGTCACTCCCAAGATCGAACTTCATCTTTTCAAGCTTCTTTATATAAATCTCAAGAAGGCTCAGCTGATCTAGGACAACGTTGTATGGTGAGTTCCTGTTTATAGCATCTTCTGTGGCCTGTATCAGGGATTTTGTTTCTTCCATGGTGGTCTCAGCCTTCTGTACGATCTCTGATTTGTTCTCAAGTTTCGAATCAATTATGGCTGCCTCTATTTTAGGTTTGTAATCCTCGCTATCTGCACTGTACCGAAGTGCCATTGCTATATCATTCCCTGTAATTACTTTAGAGTTCATCAATATGCTGAAAGCAGATGCAATCTTCAAGAGTTTTATTTTCCTTCTATCGCTGAGTATTACATCATTTTCCTCCAGCTGGAACAGAGCTTCCATGTATCTATCTATAACGTCAGTGCTCATGCTCCTGAGATGATTTAGCCTTTCCACTGCCTCAGTCTGAAGGTCCCTCACCTCCTCTATGCTTATAAATGGTTTTTCTTCACCTTTCCTGGCTTCCATGTTTATGCCCCTATCAAGCAGGTCCCTGAGAATAGTTCTCTCTACATAACCATGAAATACCTTTATGGGGTATCTATCATAGAGTGCCATATCCTCTTCATCATCAGAAATTTCATTGCTTGCAGAGTAAATGCCCAGAAGATCAAGATCCATCATTACACCCCCGTTGGGAAGCCTGCGGTTCAGCATTATATCAAGCAGTGTATTTCTTATGGCTGAACTGGCCTTGAATATCTCATCCAGAAATACTATATTTGCATCGGGCAGCTTTCCTGTTATTATATTTCTGTACTCACCGTTTTTGAGAGCATTTATGTCTATGGGCCCAAGCAATTCTTCCGGCTCAGTAAACTTTGTTAGCAGATAGTAAAAATAACGGGCGTTCATAAGCTTGCTCATTGTGTCTATTATGGACGTTTTTGCCGTGCCTGGTGGGCCAACCAGGAGGGTTGGTTCTCCAGATATCAATCCAGCAAGTACACCGTTTATTACATCTTCCCTGCCCACAAACATATTTGTAAGATAGTTCTGTACCTCAAAAATTTTGTTGATGCTTTTCATTCTTATAACAAATTAAAACAATGTTTTATAAAGTTTTGCCAGGTAAACAATTTACTGTTTTTCATTACTTGGTTTACCGCCATCTGGCTTTTTGTCCTCTGTCTTCGGCTCGCTTTCTTTTTTCAATTCACTGTATGCCTGCTCGAAGGCTAGATTCGTTTCGTTTATGGTTTTCTCCATGGTTCTTCCGGATAGTTTAACCTTTGCAAGAAAGACATTTGTTCCTGCCCCCCTTGTCAGAAGTATTATCTCTGTATCAGGTAGCAATTTTCCAGTTTCTTCAATTAATTTTTCAGACGGAACATCAGAATTCAGTGTTACTGTAACCGGATAAACTATCTCTGATCCTTCATACATTGAATTTGGCCCCAGAACATTGAATTTTGATTTTATATCCCAGTATGCCCCATCGATTGCCATATTCGCCCTGGCAGTTTTCTCATTTATTTCCGTAACCTCATTAAATGATATCAAAGCCTCGAATGTATTGCTGACACCGTTTTTGCTGGAAAGGAAGAATTTCATATCCTTAAGGTCATCTCTTGCATTTACCTCTTCCAGTATTTTGTCAGCCGGAACATCGGCCTGTGCAGTTATGTTCAGTGGATAAACATAATTGCTGCCGTTATTTCTGAACTCAGTTATAACACTGTTTCCAAGTATTTCAGAATTTGGCAGGTATATTACATTGTTGTCCTTTGTCAGTATCTTTGAAAACAGAGTTTTAACATCTACAACTTTTCCTGTTGTCTCTATGCTCCATACCCATGAATTGACTGATATAACCTCCCCGAATTTTATGGTGTTGGAAGATGTTGCAAATACACTGGAAAGAACATTGGAGGCGACCGTCTGCACGGCAAGGCCCAATACCACACCGCCTATTGCACTCCCTGCCAGTATTCCTGTAACGCTCACATGGAACGCGCTCATCACCAGAGCAAGTATTATTATATAAAAAATAATTCTAACAATCAGTGATATCCCATAGAGCCCACGGTTGGTTTTTATCAGCACCTCCCTGAGGTATTTGATAAAAGACCCCACTACCAGCAATCCAATTATCAGTATAATTACTGCATGTACGGTCTCTACTACGAATACTTCGTAGGATTTATACTGTGGTAGAAACATGTTTATGAATAGGTTCGCAAGAAAACCGGAAAGTATTGCCAATACTACTCCTATTATGACCTCTGATACTATTTTTAATATCTGATCCCTTCTGGCGGCAAGATTTGATTTAGTTTTTGACATTATTTTACCTCCATAGATATTTCGCTGAAACCTGTGTATGGTACTAGAACATCAGGAACCTTTATACTATCCTCCTCCTGGAAATTTTCCATTATTGCAACAAGTACCCTTTCCGTTGCAATTGCAGTACTGTTCAGTGTATGTACAAATTTATTTCCATCCGGGGTCCTGTATTTTATATTAAGCGACCTTGCCTGGTAATCCGTATCATTAGATGCTGAAACTACCTCTCTGAATTTCCCCTGGGAGGGATACCAGACCTCAATATCGTATTTTTTCGCTGCAAGGCTTCCCAGATCCCCTGAACATATATTTACAATTCTATATGGCAGCCTGAGGCTTTTATAGATATCCTCTGCATTGGATACAAGCTCATTGAAGTAATCCCAGGATTCTTCAGGCCTGCAGTAAACAAACTGCTCTATCTTGTTAAACTGGTGAACCCTGAATATGCCCTTGGTATCCTTTCCATGTGCACCCGCTTCCCTTCTGAAGCATGGTGAAACGCCGCTAAGCCTCAATGGCAGCTCACTTTCCTCCAGGGTTTCACCGGCAAGCATTGATGCAAGTGGGTGCTCAGCAGTTGCAATAAGATAAAGGTCATCCCCTTCTATTTTGTACAGCGCATCCTTGAATGTCTCTATATCTGTAGCACCGGACATGGAGGCATAATTAATCATAAAAGGCGGCTCCATAACCGTAAAATTTCTCTGGGAAAGAAAATCAACTGCATAATTAATAAGGGCCAGTTCAAGCTTAAATAGGCGGTTTTTCAGGAAATAAAATCTGGAGCCTGCTATTTTACCGGCTCTCTGAAGATCGGCGAGATCGTATCTTTCCATGATCGTTTGATGGTCAACGGGCCTGTTTTTCAGTATCTCGTAATCTGTGGCACCCATACTGTTCTTTTTAAAATAATCCTCATCCTCGCTGAATACCATTGCATGCCCGTAATATTTTACAATTTTACTATTATCATCACCGGAACAAACCGGCACATCATCTGCCAGAAGGTTAGGTATGAGGCGCACCAGTTCATTCCTGCGGTTTTCTATGATTTTCTGTTCCTGCTCAATACTGCTGATTTTCTCGTTAATTTCCCTTACATTATTTTTCAACTTCTCAGTTTCATCATTACCTGACTTTACCATTTCTGAAATATGAAGACTTATGGTATTTTTTTCATGTTTGTAGTCATTTATAACCTTAAGGTTCTCCTTCCATTTTGAATCAAGAGTGAAAAATTCATCAAGGACATTCGTATCAAAGCCCCTGGCTCTGCATGAATCGTAGAATATTTTACTGTTGGACCTAAGAAGTTTTATATCTATCATTATCTCAACCTTTGATATTAATATAAGAATACTATATGTTTTTTATGATATATATTTTTATAATTCCACGCTGGAGAAAACATTAAGGAATTCCATTTCCTTGTCATTCAAACTGGCGGGTATGATTATTGATGCAGGTGATCCCTCAGGTTTGGTTTTGATAATGTTGCCTATGCAGGAATTTATTATTTTTTCATTTTCAGATGCTATGCCTATCCCCACAATTACTTTAGTATTATCGCTTATCATTCCCCTTTTTCTCTTTTCTTCCATTCCTTCCAGTGTCAGCAGGGCCTGATACACGGGCATGGTCTTTCCATTTGCCAGGTCCAGCAGAAGCAGTGTGTGCATATTATTTGAATAATTTAAATAGATTTTATCGTAGACACTTACAGGAAAGAAATTTTCATATACAAATGGCATGGAAACTATGTTGCCGAATCTGTAGTTAAACAATCCTGTCTTAGAGGTGAAGGCTGTGATAATTGAGGCATTTTCAAATACATTAACTTTAATTCCAAGTTTTTCTGCTTCGAGCCTGATTTCATTATGTGTTGTAGCTGAAAGTGCATCTCCGGTAACCAGGAGAGTTACATTTTTATTTTTGGCCTCTCTTAATATTTCTGTGCCGGTTTCAATAAATTCTCTGTTTGCCTCAGCCAGTGTGCCTTTGCATACAATCTTTAAAGAGTCGAATGTAGCTTCCGGAGAAACAGATGTATAGGTTTCAAAATAAACTATATCAGATTTCTGGAGAATTTCTAACTCCTCAACTGTTAGGCTTTTAATCCCCCTTAGTCCTAAACCCATTATATTCAGCATTTTTATACCAGATCTTCTTCAAGCCTTATGACTTCATTAAGTTTCGCCAGCCTTTCTCCCCCTATTGTTCCAGTTTTTATGAATCTGGAATTGAACGCTACTGCCAGAGACGCAATGAAATCATCTGTAGTCTCTCCACTTCTATGTGAAACCACGGTGTCCATGGCATTCTTTGTAGCCAGTTTTACTGATGTAACTGTGTCTGAAAGGGTGCCTATCTGGTTTACCTTGATCAGCACTGCGTTAGTGGATTTCATTTCTATGCCCTTCTGGATCCTTGATGCGTTGGTGGTATACAGGTCATCGCCTACTATCAGGGCGTTCTTACCTATACTTTTAGTTATCTCTGCAAAACCTTCAAAATCGCTATCATACAGTGGGTCCTCTATGTAATAAAAGCCGTGGTCCCTGTTCAATGAGATCGCATAATCAATCTGTTCATCCCTTGTTTTTATAGACTTTTTGTAATGGTACTTACCATTTTCATGGAATGAATCAGCTGCGAAATCAACTCCGAGATATATTTTAACCTTATTTTCAGAGGATATCTCTCCAGCTGCCGCCTTCATTATTTCTATTGCTTCCTCATCTGAAACATCTGCAGTCCATGCCTTTTCATCTCCCAGGCCCACGCTCTGCCCCTTGAGCTTTTCAGATAATTTTTCCCCTACCCGTCTATGGACCATTATGTTGTAAAAAACAGAATCATAGAATGTCTTTCCCTGCGAGGATACCAGAAATTCCTGAATGGTGGTACCATTCTTTGAGTGTTTTCCACCTCCTATTATATTGCCCATGGGGCGTGGTATTGCAGGATTCAGGCCACCAACATACCTGTATAATGGTATCTCCAGATAGTTGGCCACTGCCTTGGCATTTGCCATGGAAAGTGCTGTGGCAAGGTTTCCACCCATAGCTGAGAAATCATCTGTTCCATCAAGTTCATGTAGCAGCGTGTCAAATCCTTCCTGATTTATAGCATTAAAACCATTCAGGGAATTTTTTATATGTTTGTTGTAAAAATCCACACTTTTATCAATGTCGTTCTCAGGATACGCCTTAACCTCTGTTTTTCCGGTACTGGCACCTGCCGGGGCAGAGGCCGTTCCAGATGCATAATTCAAAAAAATTGTTGCCTCAATTGTGGGATTTCCCCGGGAATCAAATATCTTTGTAATTTTCGAATCGACTATTTCTATATCTTCCATGTGTTGATAACGTTACAGAAAATATATATTTATTGATTGGTCGCATGTTAACACATGAAAATAATAGAGAATTACACAGAGCCATTGAAATGCGTCCTATTATAAACATTAACTAGTTAAATGGGTATAGGAAAGCTTAATTATTAGGATTAGATAATGATAACGTGGACGCTAAAGATGATGATGTTGAAGAATGGGTGTCTAATTTAGGCATAAAAAGCACCAAGGAGATTGAGGTTCCCAAACTTCTTTTTAACCAGGTCATCGGGCAGGAGCATGCCGGTGAGGTTATAAAAAAGGCAGCAATGCAGAAAAGACACGTGCTGTTAATTGGCGAACCTGGTACTGGTAAGTCCATGCTTGCCCAATCTATGGTTGATTTCTTACCTAAAGAGGATCTCGAAGATATACTATGTTTCCCGAATCCAGAAGATTCAAATAAACCAAAAATCAAGACCTTCCCTGCAGGCAAAGGCAAGGAAATATTAAGGCAGTATCAGATAAAGGCTGAACGTGAAAAGAAGGATAGATCCAAAAGCCTGTTGTTTATCGTTTTGTCCATAATTTTACTGGGTGCAATACTTGCAATATATCTATGGATAAGTGGTTTACAGGGAACCGCAATAGAGATTTTATTCCTTGCCATTATAGGCGCAGCATTCCTTTATATAATCATGGCAATGAATCCAGCAGCCCGTATGGAAAGGGCCATGGTTCCAAAGTTGCTTGTAGGGCATAATCCCAATGATAAACCACCCTTTATAGATTCTACAGGTGCACATTCAGGTGCCCTTTTAGGGGATGTTAGGCATGACCCATTCCAGTCTGGTGGGCTGGAAACACCTGCCCATGAAAGGGTAGAAGCTGGAAATATGCAAAAGGCTGACAAGGGTGTTCTGTTCATTGATGAAATCAATCTTCTGAGGCCAGAGGATCAGCAGGCTTTATTAAGTGCCATGCAGGAAAAACGTTTCGCAATATCAGGACAGAGCGAGAGGAGCGCAGGTGCAATGGTACAGACGGAGCCTGTTCCATGTGATTTCGTGCTTGTGGCAGCTGGAAATCTTGATGCAATAAGAAACATGCATCCGGCTCTAAGATCAAGGATAAGGGGATACGGTTATGAAGTCTACATGAATGACACCATGGAGGATAGTGATGACAACAGAAAGAAGGTTGTCCAGTTTATAGCCCAGGAAATAGCCAAGGATAAAAAAATACCTCCATTTGATTCCGGTGCAATCACTGAGATACTGAAAGAGGCACAGAAACGTGCTGGCAGGAAGGGTAGATTAACATTGAGGCTCAGGGAACTTGGTGGACTTGTCAGGGTTGCTGGGGATATAGCAGTAACAAACAAGCAGGTTATAGTTACAGCAGATGATGTAAACCAGGCAAGGTCACTGAGCAAGCCAGTTGAACAGCAAATAGCAGACAGGGCCATAGAGGTCAAGAAACTGTATAAAATGTTCACCGGAAGCGGAAGTGCAATAGGAAAAGTTAACGGGCTGGCTGTTATGGGTTCCTCTGACATGTCAGATTTCACCGGGGTTGTTATGCCCATAGTCGCTGAGATAACACAGGCACAGCATCCGCATAACGGTATGGTATACGCAACAGGCAAACTTGGTGAAATAGCCAAGGAAGCAGTGCAGAATGTTTCTGCTGTCATCAAAAAGATCAGTGGCAAAAATGTTGCAGACGTGGATATTCATATACAGTTTATAGGAACATACGAAGGTGTAGAGGGGGATTCGGCAAGCGTCTCCATAGCTACAGCCGTTATATCATCCCTTGAATCCATTCCCGTTGATCAGACAGTTGCAATGACAGGTTCACTCAGCGTTCGTGGTGATGTCCTGCCCGTAGGCGGAGTTACCGCAAAGGTTGAGGCTGCAATTGACACAGGTCTTTCAAAGGTCATAGTTCCTGCATCCAATTTCAACGATATAATACTGGACGAGGCACACAAGGACAAGATCCAGATTATTCCGGCTACAAGAATAGAAGACGTTCTTGAAAACGCTCTTATTACCGGTCCTGAAAAAGATAAGTTCCTTCAAAAAATAAAGGATCTGGTAAACCCCGCTAGCGATATCAAAAAGCCCGTTCAGAGAAGGGGCACAAATGTTGCATAAAATTTCCTATTTTTCCTTAAATAAATTTGATGAACATTTTTTTGATTTCTTTAAGAATAATCATGGACTTTTTCAACTGATCGATGCCAGCACTATTATTTCTGAGGTTCAAATAATAGAAGCTATAAGAAAAACTGAAAGGTATATATCATATAATGAAAAGATAAGGTTTCCTGGGACAGTTCTGCTGATGTACATTGCAGGTACAAACCAGATAAATGTGGCAATAAAAAAATGCGGGATAAATGAAAAAACTAAGCGGGGAATTGCGGTATATTCAAACCCCGAAGACTTAGATACAATAACAGGCATGGGTTACATAACCACAACAGATAGATTCCTGCCATTTGATGTAACCGGACATGATTTTCAGGTATTTTCAGAGATGGCAAGAGTGGATTTTACACTTTAACAGCTGAGAGAATATCATAAATTGCGCCGTAAGGAAGATGAAACTGGCTGATCGGATTTTCTATGGCCTTGGCTGCTGTAATATTCCCAAACTTTATGGCCTTTTCCAGTTCTATTCCCCTGTACAGGGCAGCATAAAGTCCCGCTCTAAAGGAATCCCCAGCCCCAATTGTGTCATTAATGGTTTCAGGCCTGTATGCAGGTATTCTCAGACTCTTGCCATTCTGGATCAGTACAGCACCCTCTGAACCCTCCGTAACAATTACATCATCTACAGTTCTATTGATATCGTATTCATCCATACCAGTCATTTCTTTGAGATGTTCAAATTCCTTCCGGTTCATGATCAGCATGCGGCTGTGCTCAACCATATATCTTGCTGTTTCAGCCGAATATGTATACCAGATTTCCTGACCAGGATCAAATATAATATCTGCTGATTTTTCCCTCTCTATTATTTTCATATACTCTTTAACAGGACCGGTACCTATGTTGATATGCTTATAATTTCCATATTGAAAATTCGAGGATGGTTTCCAGTCATTCATTGGTCCCTGGAACATATAAGCTATCTGCTCTCTCCCATCTGAGGGGATATAGCATACAGGACCCATTGCATCTGGTACTATGTCCACGTGGTCAGTACTGATGCCAAGTTCCTTAAATTTTTCGATGTATTGGAAATGTGTGGATCCACCCACTGAAGAGTACAGATCGAATTCAAGGCCAAGCGAATGGGCCACATAGGCAAAGTTGCCTGCTGTGCCTGCAAATTGCTCTTTCAATCCTGTAACGCCCCTGGCCTCTCCAGGTTTTGGTAGAGAACTTACACCTATATTTACGTCAATATTGAGATGACCGAAATAGGCTAAAAATTTCATTAACCTGTAATTATATGATTGTATATAATAATTCATAGAACCCGGTTAAAGATGAGGTAATTTTTATGCAAAAAGGTGAAAAATATTTTTCCAGGTAATATATAAGTTCATACGAAACATTTATAAGTATATGTAGTATTAATTCTATCATTGAATCATAGGGTTTTGCTGGCAATGGGAATTAGTGCAATTATGATAATTATGGTATTTGCAGGTGCTAATATAGCATATCCAGAATATCACCCAGTGGATCGCCTTATAAATGGGCAGGGAAATCAGGGAAATAATACAACATCTCATGGAACCCATCCTGTACCCTTTTCAAACAGGAATTATACCCTGAGTGGGAATATATCAAATCTTTACAACGGGCTTCCAGTTCATGGAACTCTTATAATAAAAAATTCTACGATGTCCAGAGAGCTGAATTATAGTAAGAACGGCACATTCAGCACAGTCCTGCCCGGTGGAAGTTACTCAATAACTTATTCTTCTCCAGGTTTCAGCAACTACACCACATCTCTCTATCTGAATAAAAATACTACAGAAAATCAGGCTATCACACCGGCCCCCAGTATTGGTACTGGTGTTTATAATATCGGTAGCCTGGGCTCTATAGCCTCTAACAGCGTTAATATTTCGAATACAGTACCTTATTTGAGCAATAAAAGCATTCCGTCCAGTACCGGTAATAATAGCATAAATTCAAAATATAAAACGAATATAACACTTAATCTTGGTAAGGGCTTGGCCTCCAAGCAATTTGTGGCATTAATCGAGCAGAATGCTGCTGTTTACCAGTATTCAGGGTTTACCAATAGTAGTGGTGAGGATAATATAACGCTTGGCTATTCAGGGAATTACACCATAGCAGCATATACCCTTTACTATAATTCCAGTGCCATTAGATACAATACGGCAGGTGGGTCAGGGGTCATAAATTTCCATATGGTAAAAAGGCAAACATATAATGAAACTGTAGAGTTAAGCAGCGATTATTTATTAAATGGAAGTGCGGCTGTCAATAGCTCAACACTGAATGCTTATGGTGGCGTTTTTTCCCTGCAGCATACAAACATTACCTCAAATTCATCAGGAACCTATTATAACTATTCAATTCCTTCAGGTATGTATAGATTTTCCTACACAAATCCATACTTTGTTGGAAAATCATTTACCCTGAATGTTACCCATAGTGGTTATTCAAGAGAAACCGTGAAGGCCTATATAATATCCGTAAACATTACCGATAATACAGGGTTTTCATATTCTTATACACTGTCAGGGATTCAATACAGCAATGGCGCCCACAGGGCTTACGCAGGGTCTAACACCTTAAATATAAATATCTCAGGAAGAATTATTGATACAAAATATATCTATTTAGCCCCGGGTACCCCTTATTACGGCATTAACCTAACCATAAACAACAATAATTTTACCCTGAGTGGAACTGAAAATTATAACAGTGGAAAAACACTTTATTTGAACTATACCGGCATTGCCACTAATAATAGCCTGATATCAGGAATGGAGCTGAAAAATATAGACTTCAATGGCAACACCTCATATGCCAAAGTTATCCAGGGCTCTAATGTGACAACTGTTTATGGTTCGATGAAAAACTACGAATTTAACCTGAAGGCTCCATTTGTCGCATCATCAGGGTCAATTACAGTTGAATTTAATATTAATAATACGGATGCAGGTGAATCAGGGGTAATGCAGCTTTATGTTCTGGCCTATACGGTAACTGGAATCGGGACTTATGGTTCGGAGTGATTTAATTGCTATTTAAGAAAAGTTCAAACAAAATTATAGAAGAGGCGCCACAGGAAAAAACCGTTTTAAAGATTAAAACTGTTGACGATATACCTGTAATAAAGGAGATGCGCAAAAAAATAGGCAATAATGAAAGAAGGGAAGCTGTGCTATATGGGTATGTAAACCTGAAAAATGACTATGCGAGATATTTTGGGTCACAAACATATGGGTCAAACCGGGAGTTCATACTGGCGGAAATGGCGAATTTCGGGGTTAAACCGAAAACTGAGGAGTCACTGACAGATAATCCTGCAATAAAGGCAGTAATTGCAGACTCCAAATATCCTGAAAAAGAAGGGAGCAGGGATAATGACGTGAAGACAAATGATCGGCAGCATACAAAATTTCTTGCCATGAAGAAGATAGCGCTTTTCTACTTCAATTATTATGAAATCGCAAGATTCGGAAACTATAACTGGGAAAAACTGGAGGAAAAGGAAATAATAGACCCTGTAAAGGATATCTACAATTATATGGATTTGATGAAATTATTCTATAACGGTGATTCCGGTGGGAATTGACTTATTACACATGGTTACAGATTATAGCACCGGGGTTAAGTTCCTTTATCCGGTAATGATTCTGGTAGTGCTAACTATCCTTGTTACAGTGCATTCACGTAAATTCCGGAAATATGATGATGAGGAGGTTATCCATAAAATAGACCTGAAAATACCTGAAACTGATTTCCTTAAGAAGCTTGAATTAATAAAATCCGGGGATTTTTCCAGCTATATCTCTATGATAGATAGTGATATTAATAAAATATCCACATTAATGAGGGAATACCGCACCATGGTTAAAAAATACAATAAGTATAATTCTCAGATAGCTTCGTCATCCAGCAATATCATGAGAAAGCGTGCAATTAGATTGAAGGACGAATGTCTTATGGGTTTACTGCAAGATCTTGAAAGCATGAGAAATCTGAGGATGTCCATAATCAACGAGGAGGTGTATGAGGAATGGAAGAAGAAACAAAAACAGTAAGGGATATAGCAATGGATATGGAAACATCAATAGATGAAAAGGTCATAGGTTCCAGAAGAATAGTTCGGTTCATGCTGATCTCACTTTTCACAAATAATCATATTCTGATGGAGGGTGTCCCTGGCCTGGCCAAAACAATGCTGGCATCAGAGTTTTCAAAGCACCTGGGACTGCAATTTAAGAGGATCCAGTTCACACCTGATATGCTTCCCTCAGATGTAACCGGAAATATGGTTTTTAACCCAGAAACCCGGAAAATGGAATTCAGGGAAGGGCCTGTTTTTTCAAACATAGTCCTGGCCGATGAAATAAACAGGACACCGCCAAAGGTTCAGTCTGCCCTGCTGGAGGCCATGGAGGAAAAGCAGGTTTCTGTTTATGGTATAACCACCAGGCTGCCATCGCCCTTCCTTGTAATAGCTACACAGAATCCCATAGAGCAGGAGGGGACATTCCCGCTTGCAGAGGCACTGATGGATCGTTTTCTGTTCAGGTATTACCTAGATTACCCTGATCGGGATGATGAGGTGAGAATACTGGAATCTGCATACAAAAATAGTATTCAGGCCTATAGTAAACTGGATGCGGAAACAATTATGAATTTCAGGAAAATGGTTGAAAATGTATATGTCAATGAAGATATAATTGAATACATTATAAATGTCATAAGGAAAACCAGAGAATCGGACATGGTATTCGTTGGCGCAAGCACCCGTACAGCAGTGAAATACCTTCAAGCAGCCAGGGCAAATGCCCTTCTGAGTGGAAGGAACTATGTAATACCTGAGGACATAATTTTCATGGCAAAAGAATTACTCAACCACCGTTTGATACTCCGCCCCGAGGCTCTAATGGACTCAGACTCTGACTATAAAAAAATTGTATACAATGCCATAAATTCAATAATAAACTCGGTAGAGGCACCGCAATGATAAGAAGGTCTGGCTATGCAATACTTGCACTACTTTCCTACGGGATTATAGAATCATTGCTACTTGGCTATAAATATTACATTATACTGACTATTTTACTTTTTTTTACCGTTGCCTTTGAGGTTATATATTTCAATATATATGGATCAAGGGCAGTTTCCAGAATATATGTGAAAAGGGAGTCAGACACTGTAAAATTCAGAAAGAATAGGAAATTTAAGATAACCCTGCATTTTACGAATGAAAATAAATATCCTGTAACAGTGCATTTTTTTGATGAGGGCATAGATATACTGGAAATCTCGGGCAATACAGGTGGAAATATAAAGATTCCTGCAAATGGATACAAAAATATAGAATACTGGATAGTGCCCCGGTATATAGGGAAATACCAGTTCGGGGATATAAGAATAACCGTATCTGATCTATTCCATATTGCATCCATTCAAAAGAACTTCCTTAGCAGGTCTGAAATCCATATTTCGCCATCCATGTCAGATATAAAATCCAGCAGGAGCGAAATGCTGAGCAGTTTTTTATACACATTTGGAAATCATTATTCACATAAAGTGGGTCAGGGATATAACCTCTATGGGGTGAGGCCGTACACATTCGACGATGACCCCAGATATATTGTCTGGTCAAGATACGATGAGATAAATAACAATCTTCTCGTAAAACAGATGGAGGAGGAGCGGGAAATTACCACAATTTTTATTGTGGACTACAGCACATCCATGAATTATGGGTCCAGTGACAGAATATATGACAGGGCAGTGCTTGACATTATCAATTCATCATACTTCATGATTAAAAACAGGGACAATGTTGGTTTCCTGCTATATTCAGACTCAATAAATATTTACATACCTCCTGATAAGGGTGGCAAAAGCATAGAAAACCTTGAAAAAGAAGTCTCTAACCTTATCCCATCAGGAAATTTCAATCCTGTGAGTGCCCTGAAATATCTTGAAAAAAAGCAGAAAAAGAATGCCCTATTATTCCTGATAACAGCCTCACCAAGTGCCGCAGAAAGCTTAGGTTACCGGAGAAACCTTACGATCTTTATTGTAAACCACGAATCATATTATGACTACTCCCCTAATGGAGAATTTGATGGCCTTCTAATACATGATGCCAGGTTCAGGGAACTCAACAGCCTGGCAAGAACAGCAGGCAGGATCAGAAACAGGGGCGTAAGGTGTACATATGTCAGCCGGGGCAACATGATGCAGAGAATACTTCTAGAATACAACTACGGCAGAAGCATGAATAAGGGTGCATCTTAAAATGGATAGATTATCAGTTATGGTGGCAGCAGCAATAATCTTCGTTCCTGACTTTATTATGATATTTGCAATGGGGGACTTAATCTACACCCAGACAATTGTGTATTTTGTTTTGATTTTTACTGCTGCATTTGTACTGATAAAACTTCTAAAAGTATACGGTGTTGTGTTTTTTTTATTGCTGATACTATCAGTTCTTCTTCTTTACCTTAAAACACTCTATGCATATACTGCCACGATTTCCAAATATTTTTTCTACCTCCCTGACATGCCGGTATCATATAAGCTGATCCTCACTGTTATCACCCTCATAATAGTATTTTTTGTAATACAGGGTTTATTTTCTACAACATTCTGGCATGTGCTTTCCTATTATTTTGCCGCAACCGGAATGCTGCTGATGCAGATGGCAACTTTGGCATATATGAGGGCCGCAAATACCGGAATAAGTACGGTTTCCTATCTTTCCAGCTACAACTATATATGGGTGCTTGAATACAGGTCTATTATCTCACTTCTGGAGCATGGTTATCAGACATACCTTCCGCTTTACAGGTTGAGCCTTCCGCTATCACTGCAACTATCAGCCGGGTTTGCCATTTCAGTGATAGGGTCTATTTTCTGGCTTTATGTAAAAGATAGCAAAAGCAGCGACAATACAGCAGGATCATTCTCCATAGTCCCGGGTCTTATAATTGGATTTATTTTCTTTGTTTTCCTCCGCTATTTTATATCTGTTAGGTTCGAATTTCTTTACATTGCTATTGCCATAGTTCTGGTTTTCATCCTTATATCCTACAGCAACAGGAAGGGCAGGGACATTTCTATAAACATTGGAGGTGAACAGTGAATTATCCATGCGGTATCTTACTGGGCTTTAGGCTTACTGCTAAAAACAGAACAGTGAACAGAAACCGTGTAAATAAAAGCAAAAACTTATAATGTAGGCACGTATTATATTATTATAGCCCGTTGATAAAAGGCATGGTTTGCCATCCAGCAAAAAGCTGATGTAGTCCCATCAGCATTGCTGAAAGATGGTATAACCCTGTTATACCAGTGGTTTTTCCTCTATCTCCCAGCCATATAATCCATTGTAAAGATTATATACATTTTCTATTCCATTCTCCTCCAGGAATTTCCCGGTATAATAGCTTCTGTGGCCCGAACTGCATACAAGAACTATTTTTTTGCCCTCATACTTCTTTACAAGGGAAATATCATTAAAAATATCGTACATAGGTGCAAGAATTGACCCTTCTATATGCCCTGTTTCGTATTCGAACGGTTCCCTGACATCAATGATGACACACTCATCCCTGGCAACCATATCTGAAACCTCATCAGGAATTATGTTCAAAACCATAATATGTAATTTCAACCCAATATTTAAAAAATGAGTTTCTCTTCGTGCTAATGCAACGCTTACCGGGGTTTCTATGTAAACAGATCATTGCATTGGCCTCCCCTGCAGGATCGTAAATTCCGTGAAGGCCCCCATGTAATTTTATTTTAATGCAATTTTTATTGCGTCGCAGGCCTTATTATAAGTATTTATGGATTCTGGTTATGTGAATACGAAGAATATTCCATCAGTGTTATTACCATCTCTGCATGGCTCCAGACCAGAGGTGACACTGAGTGGGGCTGGCCTGTATAAGGATTTATCTGTTCTGAGAAAATCCCTGATTTCTGCCTGTGCGATTTTACCCATTCTATCAGTGACCATCCCCTTTCCAGGTCCCCGGTTTTCATGAAATACCTGGCCATCCACAGTGTTGTGATAATCCATGGATTTCCCGGCACATTGCTGTCCTCCTTAATCCGCATATAATTATCATTCTCATATCTTGCTATTCCGCCGACACCATTGACCCAGAGTTTCTCCATGATTGCCTCCATGGTGCTAACAACCCTTGAATCCTGTGGCTCCTTCATTCCGAAGATAACTATGGATGACAGGGCACTGTCCACCGTAAAATCAGGTTTGCCGTCAATTATTGCCCTGGCATATCTCCCGTATTCTTCAGAATAAAACTTTTGCTCGAATGCCTCATACATTCTGGTTGCTGCTGCAGCGTATTTTTTTGACAGATCCTGATCACCAAATACGCTGGCGAAATTTGAGGCTGCTTTGAGGGCAGCAAAGGTGGTTGATACAGTGTATGCATGTATCCCGTATCTTTCCTCCCAGAGGTCAAATGACTCCCTGGGAAGCCCGTCCTCATTTACAAAAGATGTCATGAATTCGGCTGCCTTTATAACAAGGCCTTCATAGAAGGGAGCTGTGAAGCCGATGTCATTATACCTTCGGAAATATTCCCAGAGTACCCATACAAGTAATGCCGTTTCATCCTCCTGGATGGGGTATATTTCCATGCCATTGATAATATGCGGAAGCCAGCTGCTGGCCAGATGCCCATCCATATTATATTTATGCTGCATAAATCCCTGTTCGGTAATCAGGGATGTGGAAAGCCCAAAAAATTGCCGTGCTGTCTGGGAATGTCCTGCAATACTAAGTGCATATGCGGCCACTGCTGCATCCCTGGGCCACATGTAATAATAACCATCATGGCTCATTTTCAGTATATCGCTGTCAGAGGAGGCGGCTATTGACCCAAGCACATTGGAATGGCTTTTAATAATGAAAAGTGACCTCCTGAAGAGGGCGTTTGTATCTGGGTCAAGATTCGGGGAAATCTTTGATGACCATAGCTCCCAGTAGTTGGTTGTTCTTCGTTCCAGTTTTCTCAGATAATCCAAATTTATGTTGTTTTTGATTTTCTGTATTTCTTTATATCCCTCCCCGGCTACAATATAATAATAAACTGAGAATTTCTTTCCCGGGTCAATATCGACGGAATGCCTCAAAACAGAATCCACTGAACCTATAGATACAGGGTTCATGGAAAGTTCATTATCCTCTGCATCCTTCCAGGTTCCCTTGAGCGTTCCAGTATCCTTTATGCCGGTGGCATACTGATCCATTCCTTTATTATCATCATCAAGTGTTGATGCAAGAAAATACCTGTTCTCCTTGTAATGCACAACACCGCCAAGATCTGGATAAAACGCGGCAGTATCGCCTATGTCATTTCCATAAATGTAAAAATTCTGGTGGAAAAATAATTTGATATTCTTCCTGGCATTTGAGGTGTTTGTAATATTTATGTGCCTCAAATAAACATTAGTGTACATATCTACCATATCCAGGCTTTCAAAATCTATTCCAGCCATGGGATAAAAAACAGTGCCCACCATTGTATGATCAAAATAATCCATAAATTTTAAATGGTTTCTATCGACCCACAAAAAATTTCCGTCAATAGAAAGGCCATACATAAAGGGATGGCCTCCTGAATGATTTTCAGATGCATATTTTGAATAATAAAAATCTGTTATATGGTAATCCTCATCAAATGTTAATAACATTCTGCCGTTTCCCAGTGGAAGGTATCTAACCATGCTACCTTATAATACATGTGGTTTAAAACCTTTCCTAATTGATATTTTATACCTTATTTTTGACTTCATCCTTTTCAGGCTGTGAAATTCTCGCAATGTTTATTAGTAAATTAAGGTTATCATTTCATGGATTATAACCAGGAATGGCTGCTTGCCAATTCCCGGGGGTCTTACTCTTCTTCCACCATATCATTTGCTGGCACGAGGACTTACCACGGGATATTAGTTGTATCAAACCCGGCTGACTATCAACGGTATGTTATACTCTCAAAGCTATTTGAAGAACTGGAATTTTCTGTGAAACAGTTCAGCCTTGATACAAATTACTATCCAGACACTGTGTACCCCACAGGATGCAAATATATTGACGATTTTTCCATATTCCCGTTTCCAGTAATAAATTATACTGTGGATGGAAACCGCATAAAAAAATCCCTGGTGATGGATCCTGAATCAGATATGGTAGTAATCAGGTATGAATTTTTTAAAAAAATACCGGAAAAAGTTACATTATACCCATTACTGGCATTCAGAAATTTCCATGATGTTGTAAGGGCGGGGGAAAGGGAATTCAGATTCTCTGAGTCAGAAAATTTCTATAATTTCAGTGATTCCAGTTTCACCCTGCATATTTCCAGGGTAGGATCTTTTATAAATGAGGGATACTGGTATTATAATTTTATATATCCTGTAGAGAAAGAAAGGGGAACAAACAGCACGGAGGATCTTTACAATCCCGGCAAAATCATAATAAATCCGGTTAAAAATCCCCTGGATATAAAAATCACCATGGAAGATGCACAAACCCATAATTTTGATGAAATCGTGGGTATTATCAATAAACTTGGATCCAGCAAAGAGAAAAATCCAGATATCAACGCTCTCAGATTTTCTTCCTCAAAGTTCCGGCTGAAGGATGATTTAATTGCAGGTTACCACTGGTTTGGGCCATGGACAAGGGACACATTCATCTCAATGCCAGGACTTGTAATAATACCTGGAAATTATGAATTTGCGAGAAGCATATTCAGCAACTATGCTGGCCGGATGGTTAATGGGATTGTACCAAACAATGCCTATTCCAGTGAATTTTACAGATCGGCCGATGCGTCCCTGTGGTACATATATGCCCTGCATAAATATTATCACTATTCCCATGATAAAAGCTTTATTTCACAGATGTACGGTAGGGTTAAAAGCATTGTAGATGCATATTTCAATGGAAATGATGATTTCTATCTGGATGGAAGGTTTATCCACATCAAATCGGCGCAGATGACATGGATGGATGGAAAAACTGGCGATGTTTCATTCACGCCGAGACTGGGAAAACCTGTGGAAATAAATGCACTTTGGTACAACGCGTTGAACTCATATTCATATTTTTCCAGAATAACCGGCAGCAAAGTTGGGGATCGAGTTGAGGACGTTTTATCCTCATTCCGGAATGAATTCATCAAAAGATTCACAGTAAACGGGCAAATTGCGGACGTCATAGACCCCGTCGATGTATCATTCCGCCCAAACTTTCTGTTCGCATATTCGCTGCCATATAAATTGATGGACAGGCCAGATTTCCTCGAAAAAGCGGTGAATGAACTTGCAACCCCGTACGGGATCAGAACACTTTCTCCAGAGGACCCTAAATTTAAAGGGATTTATTCGGGGGACCAGTATGAGCGTGATAGCGCCTACCATAACGGTACTGTATGGCCATGGTTAGCCGGACCCTATATATCTGCTATGGTTAATAACGGCCATGACCCAGGTGAGCTTTTAAGATACTTTTCTCCACTTTTTTCCATGAAGAACGTGCCAGAAATTTTCGATGGGTTGAATCCCGGGATACCAAGGGGATGCATGATGCAGGCATGGAGCTATGGCGAACTAATTAGATCCTATTATGAAGATCTAAAAATTTCCAGACGGCCAAAAATTACTGGGGGTGATAAAAGTTGAAAGTTGCAGTGATAGGATGGGAGCTTCCTCCGGCATTCTCGGGTGGGCTGGGAATACATACATACAACGTGTTTTCCATAGTTGGGAAAATTATTCCTGTTGACATATATATACCTTATATGGGATATTCATTTCCAGAGTATCCATTCAATGTCAGAACAGTCAAAATTAAATCAGGAATAGCCGGCAGTGTTTATTCACATGTAACAAACTTTATTGAGGCGGTCAATGACTATAATGAACGTGTCGTAGAAAACTTCCAGCCTGAGGGGGTTGCACTTGTGCACTGCCATGACTGGATAACCTTCAGGGCAGGAATAGAAATTAAAAAAAGATACAAGATTCCACTGGTGGTAACATTCCACAGCACGGAGTTTGATAGGTCAGCGTATTTCAACCCGCAGGAATCAATAATGAGGATCGAGGCTGAAGGGGCCAGTGAGGCCGATGCAGTAATTACAGTATCAAATCTTACAAGGGATATTGTGGCACATAATTATCACATAAACCCTGATAAGATAACAACAGTATACAATGGGGTAAAGGCATCAGCATACACATCAGGCCTGAAATTCAAAAGGGAAAGGCAGGTGCTGTACTTTGGAAGGATAACAAGCCAGAAAGGCCCAAAATTTTTCATGGAGATGGGCAAAAAGGCACTTGAATATGAAAACAACATAAGGTTTATAATGGCCGGAACAGGGGACATGCTTGATGAGATGAAGGCATATGCCTATGACCATGGCATTCAGGATAAATTTTATTTTCCTGGGTTTGTGGAATTCCAGAAGGCTATTGAGTACTATAAAAAATCCTCAGTATTCGTTATACCATCTGTTTCAGAACCCTTCGGGATAACTGTCCTGGAATCCATGGTATCCGGGACACCTGTAGTCATGAGCAGAACAACGGGTGTCGGGGAAGCCCTGAACAATGCATTGAAAGTGGATTTCTGGGATACAGATGTAATGTCATCATACGTAGTTTCCGTACTGAATCATAAAAGCCTTATGGAAACACTTTCACTTTACGGTAAGTACGAAGGCATGTCATTTACCTGGGAAAAATCCGCCATGAAAACACTGGAGGTTTACAGATCAGTATGGAAGATATAATTTTTTATTTTGAATTGCACCAACCATTCAGGCTCAGGCCATTAAGAATGCAGGATAAACTAGATTCAAGGGATATTTTCTGGGAAGAGAAAGACATGGAACTGTTCAAACGTATATCTGATAATGCCTATATACCTGCAACAAGGACCTTCATGGAAAATGGCATACATTCCACATTTTCATTATCCGGCACATTCATAGAACAGGCACTGAAATATAGCCCGAAAACCATTGATGTAATTGATGATTATGTGAAGTCTGGCCTGTGCGAATTAATGGGGGAAACATACTTTCACTCACTTTCATCAATATGGAACGAGGATGAATTTGCGTTACAGGTAAATGACCAGATGAAGCTTATAAAGGGCACATTTAACTATATTCCTGAATCCTTCAGGAATACCGAGCTCATATATAATAACAGAATAGCTAAAATTGCCAGAAATATGGGCTTTAAAAACATAATTGCCGAGGGAACAGATGACATCATAAAAAATCATAATCCCAATTACCGGTATCTTACTCCATCAGGAATAAATCTATACTTAAGGAATTACCCCATGAGTGACAATATATCCTTCAGATTTTCTAATGACAGGTGGCCTGGATACCCACTTACTGCAGATAAATTCATAAAATGGGTTGCTGAAAGCCCTGGAGAAATTATGAATCTTTTTATGGACTATGAAACCTTTGGCGAGCATCAGAAAAAGGAGAGTGGGATATTTGAATTTGTTAAATATCTTCCGGGATACATGGAAGAATATGGGCTGAAAACCATGAATATCAGGGATATTTCAAAATACCACAGGCCCATGGGAGATGTAAGCATTGAAAAAACCATCTCATGGGCAGATACAGGTAGGGATTTGTCTGCATGGCTGGGAAATTCAATGCAGAATGATGCCTTCAACAGATTGAAGTCCTGCAAAAATCCTGGTAAAATGAAAATATGGAGGTATCTTCAAACATCTGACCTAATATACTATATGTCCATGGGGAATCCTGAGGATTTCAGTGTACATGAGTATTTTAATCCATATAGATCTCCATACCTGGCTTTTATATACTATATGTTTGCCCTGGATATTTTATGCAGGAAGTAGATTGATCAATATTTCTTCATTAAATACAGGATTTAAAAATATCTTTAATATTTAAAACGAATAAGGCTAAAATGGTTGGATCTATTGGCAAAACTGCAAGCAGGCATCTACCTGCAGTTATCCAGAGCATGTTTATCATTGCACTGGGGAATTTTATAGATTCGTCATACGCACCACTTGCACCGTTTATCAAGAATTATTATATTCTGACGGCAACACAGGTAGGCCTTATAACAAGCATACTTTTCATAGGCTCCTCCAGTGTTGCTGTATTTACAGGATTTCTGGTGGACAGGATAGGCCATCATAATGCCATGAAATTATCCTTTGGGATAATGGCTATAGGGTCAACTGTCCTTTTCGGCTCAAGGGATTATGCTACTCTCCTGGCCGGGTTTTATTTCATAGGCTTCGGCTATGGCATGCTCACTCCTGCAACCAATAGCCAGATAATGGAAGAATATTATCCAGAGCATCTTACCAGAATGGGGGTGAAACAGGCAGGTGTTCCAATGGGTGCCGCACTGGCAGCAATAATGCTCCCTCCTGTGGTTATTAAGGTAGGAATACCACATGTTTATCTCCTAATCATAACCATGGCAGCAATCTTGCTTATCATACTCCCCCTGAGAAATCCAGTGAATAAAGACAGATTCCAGCTTGGAAAATATATAAAAGAAATGTTTGAAACTGTAAAGGACAAATATCTACTTTTGATAGGTTTTTCAGCGCTTTTCATGTCGTGGTCACAGCAATCTGTCATGACGTACTATGTACTTTACTTTAGAAATATCAAATTTGGAACCCTCATTGCAGAATCATTTCTTTACTCCGTTCTCATCAGTGCCATATTCGGTAGAATCCTGTGGACGAGGCTGGGAAATAGGTTGTTTGGTCAGAACCACATAAAAACATTCTCACTTATTATGGTTTTCGCTGCCGCAGTAATTATTCTGCTTCCCAGATTCTCATCTGATATTTTCACTGCTTACATATTCTCTATTTTTGTAGGTATCACTGCAATTTCCTGGAATGGTGTATTTGTTTCAATGACCTCAGAAATTGCACCCACAGGAAAGGTTGGAATGTACAGTGGGATGGGAATACTGCTGATTAGCTCTGGAACGATACTGGGAACACCTATTTCAGGGATGATAATAGACCATTTCCATTCATATAATTTGATGTGGATGATTATGGGAGTTACTGTAATGGTAGTTGGCATAGTGCTGTTTATTATATCCAATAAAATGAAAATAACCTCTAAAAGATCAACGTGAATACCAATAAAAAAACAATATAACGGGATGATAAGATGCGGAGAGTGGGATTTGAACCCACGAATCCCTGCGGAAATGGACCCTGAATCCATCGCCTTTGTCCTAGCTCGGCAATCTCCGCTTTCTAAAGTCCACAGTTGCATTGTGAACTCTTTTCAGTATATCAGGATATTTATCTTTTCCTAATAACTTTATCTTTCTTATACTTGACTCCATTTCAATCATATTCCCGGGGCTGACGATGCAGTGCCTGTTAATCATGTACCCCAATTTCTCCCCGTTGTATACTATGTACCCATTCAAATCCGGTTTTCCCAGCAAAAGTGATTTGGCAACGCCTATTGTGGGTCTTCCCATTATGGTACCTGCAAAGGTTGCCAGCCCGCATTTTCTGGGATGAAGGATCCCATTGGCATCTATGATCAACATGCCATTAAATCCTTCTGAAAGCTGCTCTATGAACGGTGTTTCTCTGTACGCCAGATATCCGGGTATATATGGGAAATCCACCTGCTGGTAAAGCGTTTTTATGGCATACCCGCCATCCTGATAAACTGCCATCGCCCCGTAACCGTTCCTGCCATCGTAGGATACGTCAATGGCCGCATAACTATCGGCCACCTGTACGTCTTCGAAGGAAGCAAACTGCCCTATTCTTTCCTGTTCTTTCTGGAGCTTTATAAGAGGATAATCTGTCTTGAAATCAGAAAAGAAACGATCATTAAAATTTTCTACTATTCCGTTGGATATTACAATTCCATCCTTCTTCAATCTTCTTTCCTTTTCTTCAACTCCCAGTGCATACTTTCCAACTCTCCTGTCAGTATGAACAACCCTGTAGCATGGAACTCCTTCCGGGTCTGAATTGATAGAAAGCATATATCCCACTGCCCTTGCTGCCCTGATATCGCCAAGAGCCCTTGCAAGTTCCCCATAAGTTGTAATATATCCATCCGGTATCTGTTTCACCAGACTGTAAAAATATTCATAGAGATTTATATGTGTATATTTTAATTGCATGGTTTTTCATGTATCACGGCTATAAATTCTTATTGAAATATAATAATTCATGTAAAGAATTATTTACTCATAAACTTTATATTTTAAGCATCCATTACCTTATCAATGTTTGAATCTTTCTTCTATAGGGTTGGAAAGTATGTTAAAAGGAACAAGAAAAAGGTACTTGTATTCTGGATTATAGCCTTTTTACTCATGGCATATCCGGCAACCCTTATATTTACCGATACATCCTATAATCTTACCAATTCACTTGTTACAAAAAATTCTCAGTCTTCCAAGGCCAATGACATACTTACATCACAGTTCAACAGTTCTTCAGATCCTTCCATAATCATTGTATCCAACGGCACCTCAATTGATAACCTGACAATTAGCAGGGATATGATGGAATTCCAGCATTCCATGGCAGCTTACCTTAAAAGCATAAATGTTGGGTATAATGGAACCACCAGCATTTTCACAGTTGAAAATAAAACTTTAATGGGCTATTCAAATAGCACTTATAAACTGGAAAATGCAACTAAGTTCTTAATTCAGTATACTGCTTCTAATCTTAGCAAGACGCAAAGTATACCGGATGCTATCGCTAATATAACACAAACCTCACCGTACAAATCCTCGTTTATATCCATACTTGGTGAACTTTTCCCTAAATCTGTTTCCAACCAAACACTTTTTGAACAAAACGTATATAAATTCGTAGCGACTATAAATTCTACAATAGTTCCAGTTTTAAACAATAAAATAAGTTTTAATAGCGCTGTAGAAAACTACACTGTAAGCCTTGTCAACTCGAGCCAGGTATATTTAATCAATAATGCCAAACCTCTGGCAAATCCCCTCATAAGGATCAATGTACCATATTTCTCAAATTACCTCTTTTCTCTTTACAATAACAGTGGGAAAAATTACCATGAGTTTGTGAGTTCAATAATGAATAATACAGCGTATAACCAGTATCCTATTCTGCCATCCTCATACGCATCCTCATCCCTTATAAATCCAGGAAATTCAACACTTATAATGATATTTGATTATAAAACAAACATTACAGCTGCACAGCAGTCACATATAGAATCCATGGAAAAAACATACAGTTCAAAGATTTCTAACAGTTCTTATTATCTTGCGGGATCAACAGTTGCAAATAACCAGCTTGCTAGTGAGTCCATACATGGCCTTATAGTTGCACTGATAATCGGTATAATAATATCCATATTCATAGTCGGCATATTTTTCAGGTCACCGGTTGCCGCCTTCCTACCATTCCTGATATTCGTGTTTTCATCCGTTATAGCAGCAGGAATAAACGGGCTTCTTTATAAATATGTGTTCCATACAACGATTTCGTTTATAACGCCCACGCTTTTACTCATATTAATTCTTGGTATAGCCTCAGATTATTCTGTTTACATACTGGCCAGATACCGCAGCGAGGTAAGGGCAAAAAATCCGGACGCGATTCCAGAATCCTCTAAATGGGCCGGGCATGCGGTATTTACATCTGGAACCACAGTGGCTATTTCATATATTATACTGTGGATATCAAATATACCAATATTCAGTGACGCAGGCCTTACCAATGCAATAGCAGCTGTGGTAACGATCATACTTGGCAATACATTTTTGATCGCCATACTGGCACAGTGGGGAAAGAAGGCCTACTGGCCCCATAAGCTTGAGGAGAACAGGAAACTTCCATTTGAAAAATCCATGGAGAAGGTGGCACATGCTGCCCTTAACAACAAGAAGAAAATAATAGTTATCCTTCTTATAGTGGCCCTTGGTGCACTCTTCATATATTCAACAACGCCAACAAACATGGATGTTTTCGAGCTTATACCTGCAAGCAGTGGTGTCCAGGCAACAACTGTAATAAACAGCTCACTGCATTATGATTTATTCGATCCAGCATATGTTATGGTTAATTTCACATCCCCTATCATGTATACAAACAGTACCGGTGCCCTGCAGTTTAACAGTACAGAATATAATCAGACACTTGCCATGGAGGACAATCTTGTTGATTCTCCATACGTTCACAGTATTTCTGGCCCTGGCTATCCATATGAAAAAAGGGTAAATTACACAGACCTGCAATCACCGCTTTATGGCAATGAATACAAAAGCCAGACTGCCACATATATAGGACATAATAATAATAGATCTGTGGAAATAGTGGTTTATCTTTCCAATGTGGCATGGAGCAACCCATCAGCAAATTTTGTTAATAAGATGCCATCCATTGTGTCTAATGTGGCCGGGCCTTCAGATTACAAGGCATACGTGGGCGGCACAACAGAATACCTTAACAATGCATATTCCTTTACATCACATTCCTTTGATAACATGGTTCCACTTCTTGGAATAACAATTTTCATAATACTGCTCATACAGCTCGCATCGGCACTTACCCCTGTAAGGCTGATACTCATGGTTATGGCCGCTGTCATGATGGCCCTCTCAATCACATATATAATATTCTACTATATTCTGCATCTGCCTGTAATAATATTCCTGCCACTGTTTGTCTTCATTACACTGCTGGCTGTTGGCCTGGATTATGATATATTCATGATTACAAAGGTCCAGGAAAACATCATGAAGGGGATGAAGAACGATGATGCCATAAAAAATTCTATAATAGAAAATGGTGGGGTAATAATCACCCTTGGTTCACTGCTCTTTGCAACATTTGGTGCCCTCTACTTCAGTGGACTGGGCATTATAGAGGAGATAGGGGTTGGCCTTGCACTTGGCGTCTTAATAGATACATTCGTGAGCTGGATGTTCTTCGTTCCTGTAATTATGGCTGTAATGAATAAGTATAACTGGTGGCCATCAAAGATTGGAAATGAGGTAACTTCCAAGGAAAAATAATTATAGGTTGCGGGATTACGGTAATATGAAAACATTCCTTAAGGTGATATTTAATAGCGAGGGTACAAAACCCAGTGAAGTAGTAGGTAGATTAAGGTCGCTGGGATTTTCCCTAATAAAAGGAGAACAGGATATGGTATATAACTGGCCTGATTCAGCAACAGCAGACGATGCCATATGGTTCGCAGATAAAATTCAGGCAACGCTTCAGGGTTTTAACGTTTATTTTGAACTTGAAACAATGGATTAATTTATTTCTCCTCTTTATCTAAAGGTATCCTCCTTATATTGCCGCAGTAGGGGCAGTGGATCAAGACCATTTTATTTTTCACCTTTACAGATATATTTCTATACGGGGTTTTGCAAATCTTGCAGTACATTCTTTTTATATTTTTATCAACTGTTATGTTCATTCTCATTCCTATTTTTTCCATAATTTTTATATAGCGCCTGGAGAGTTCAATATTATCAGTTTTCATTGCCTCTGAAAATAAGGTGTTGATTCTTTCCAGTGAAATGTTTATCAGCATTCTATCTTTCATTTCCTATAAATATTTATTAGCATTATAAATATTGCCAATTATGATTAAAATTACGGTCCTGGACGTGGACGGAACAATAACTGACCAGAACAGGGTACTGAACCCTGAGGCTGTTTCCTGTATCGCAAATGGAATTAAGAAAGGACTCAAATTTTCCCTGATAAGCGGTAATGTAATCCCTGTAATGTACGGGTTGAGAACCTTTCTCGGGATAAACGGCCCTGTCTTCGGGGAAAATGGTGGCATTATGTATTATAATAGCACTATTGAGAAATTTTTCGATAAATCCAGGCCATTCAGATTTCTTGAATATATTTCAAAGAAATCCTCAGCTGTGCCATATTTTACAAACCAGTGGAGGGAGACCTCAGCTGCATTTTCCATGAATCCGGAGGATGAATCTCTTGTTAGCAGTGAGGCTGCTAGATGGGATCTGGAAATAGTTAACAGTAAATTTACATGGCATATAATGAATAGAAATCAGAACAAGGGCTATGCAGTTGAAATGATAAGGAAAATGCTCAATATAGAATGGGATGAAATCCTTGTTGTTGGCGATTCAGACAACGATAACGCAATGTTCCAGCTGCCTGTACACAAGGCCTGTCCATTTAACGCCACCGATTCTATAAAGTCCATGAGCGATTATGTCTCAAAAAAATCATATGGCTATGAAATAAAGGACGTAATGAATCAATTCGGTTTATCCTAGAAGTTTAAAGGTCATTTACATACTTTCCGGTCCTATCATTTACCAGTTCCCTGTTCTCTATAACTGATTCGCCCCTGATTATCACATTATCAGGAAAAATTGCATCAAATCCATTAAATGGTGAACCGGGATTTTTAGAGTGCAGCCTGTAATCATTTATTCTTTCCATGGAAGAGAAATCAACGGAAATAAAGTCAGCGTAGTTCCCTGTATCTATTTCTCCCTTTTTCAGGTTGAACATCCTTGCGGGATTCAGTATGCAGGTTTTATAAAATATCTCAAATGGGACAATTTTTTTCTGAACCAGTGCCAGTATAAGTGGAACCCTGGTTTCAACTCCTATAATGCCAGATCTGGCAAATTCAAATTCGCCCTTGTCACCCTGAACATGTGGTGCATGGTCAGATGAAACCACGGCAAAACTTCCGACAGCATAATTATGCAACAGGTCCATCTGTGTTTCAGGGGATCTCAGTGGTGGGTTTACCTTTCCATATGAGCCCAGGGGCATATCATAATTCAGGAGAAGGTGGTGCGGGGTAACCTCCTTTGTATACGGTGTATCAATAAAATGTGTCATATGTGTAATTACGCCCTTATTGAAGCCCATAGCTGTAGCGTTTTTTACTGCCACATTCTCACATTCCTCAGGCCTTATAGCAGAGTATTCTTTTAGGTTCCTGGCCATTCCATTGTGGCTTCCAAGGCATTTTCCATCCTCTGCATGAAAAACTACCGGTATATTCATTGCATTTACAGATTCAATGCCCGATTCACTGAAACTGGACGTGCCTGATGCATTGGTTGTTTCTCCCATGTAAATTTTGATCCCGGAGGACTCCTTTGAAATAATCTGTGCATTGTTTCCGGTAAACATTGAATATAGGCCGAAATCACAGAAAGCCTTTCTCCTCACAATTTCGAGTTTATCACTGTATGCTGAATAATTATCTATCTTTACCCTGTTATTGGGCATGTCGAAAATCGTTGAGGTTCCACCATATACTGCGGATATTGTCCCTGTTGCAAAATCCTCCTTGTCTGTTTCTCCCGGGTCCCTGAAATGTACATGTGTATCGGTGCCTGCAGGCATTACTGCATGTTTCAGGATTTTCCTTTCCCCTGCTATATGTTTTTTAATTCCTGCAATAATCCCATTATTAACGCCGATATCAAGTTCCTGAAATGAACCCCTGTAAAGGAATCTTCCAGAAAATACCTGGTCATACATGGAAGGTTATTGCCGGTGGATTAAAATATATTCCGCTTCAGAGCGAAATAGTTATATTAACAGTCTAAATAAGTAATAATGAAAGAAAGGAGAATATTTGACTATGTTAGAAATGTTGATTCCATACTGGTTATGAATGGAGGGGAAAACCAGATAGACAAGACCTTTTTTTATCTTACAGGAGCAAAATCAGGTATATTTGAGGGTTCACTTCTTCATGTTAAGCCTGAAAAGGTAACTATTATCACATCTGCCCTTGAGGAGGAAGCTGCCAGGGAGACGGGCCTTGATGTCATTGTTTATAAAAATGCAAAGGACAGGGATGAAATAGTAAAAAATACTTTCAAAAACGATGTAAATGTTGGCCTTAATTATTCGGCACTCACACTTGACCTCTATAAACAGCTGATGAAACTGATACCTGACAAGGAATTCATTGATGTCTCCCAGTCTATAGATGAGGCCAGGAAAATAAAAGAAGAAAGTGAATTAAAGGATATAAGGGAGGCTGCTAAAATTGCCAGTGATTCATTTGAAGATTTTACAAAAACACTCCGTGAAGGCATGACAGAATCGGAACTTGCTGCCAATATAGTTTATGCCATGATGAAAAATGGGGCATCAGGAGAATCATTCAAAACAATTGTTGCCTTCGGAAAAAATTCTGCCATACCACATTACTCCCCTGGAAATGCAAAACTCAAGAAAAATGACTTTGTATTAATGGATTACGGAGCCCTGTACAACCGTTACTGCTCCGATACAACAAGAACCGTGGTGTTTGGGAGGGCAGATGAAAAGCAGAGAGATATATATGAAACAGTTAGGCTTGCACAGGCAGAGAGCAAGAAAGCCCTTACCGCCATGGCTAACGGCAAGGATATAGATAAAATAGCCCGTGACATCATAGACAGCAAGTATCCGGGGCGGTTCATACATGGGCTGGGGCACGGAGTAGGCCTTGACGTTCATGACCATCCCGCCCTCTCTCCTACTTTAGATTTCATTCTGAAGCCAAACATGGTTGTTACAGATGAGCCAGGGATATATATCCCAGGATTTGGCGGTGTTAGGATAGAGGACGACATAATAATCAAAAAGAATGGCCATGAGGAAATAACCACTGCAACCAGAGACCTTCTGGAACTGTAGAAATGATAACCTCTAATTTTTTTGTTGATTTTAAATTTATAGAAAATTCCCGTAAAATAGACGATACTGTAAATTCACTGGATCTGGATGACAGGAGATCCGTAAGGGAGGCTCTAGATTATTTGAATGGGCTCATAAGAAAATACAGTGAGGAAGAAGCATATAGCATTACCCTTGGCAAGAAGGCATTTGCCATAGTTATGTGGATGCTTCGCTACATAAATGAAAACGGGCTAACATCCAGATTTGTGATAACACAGAGGGACGTTTTCGAAAAAGAACTGCACAGGATTTCAAGGGAAGATAATGAAAACATTATTTTCTACTGTGATAGTGCCGGCATAGATGCAGTTGTAGAAGGCAACAGCTTCATAATACCATTTGATTTCTTTATCAAGAATAATAGAAAATTATCCGGTTATAAATACAGGCTCATCTACCAGAAATTGAAAAATGGTACCATAAATGTTACAAAGGAACAGTTTATACATCTCCTTAGGGAGGACTTTGTGGTAAAAATAATGGGCATATACGGTGCAATGTCCGCAGGTGATTCACAGAATATATTCAGGAAATACATAGACCAGCTGGATCAAATAAAAAACGAATTCCTAGAAATCAAGGCAAAAAGCACAATATCACTGGGGGATGTGGATTTTACAATGTTTCCTCCCTGTATTAAAACATATATTACACAGATGAGAGACGGAGAAAATCTCGCACATCTAGCCAGATTTACACTTGTTAGCTTCCTTCACAATGCAGGCATGACGAATGAGGATATGATATCCCTTTTTAGAACTGTTCCGGACTTCAAAGAAGATTTGACCACTTATCAGGTAAACCATATTACCGGAATAATTTCTGGTACGGAGTATTCTCCACCGAAGTGCGCCACATTGAAATCAAACCATTTATGTTTCATGGGTAACGACCCACTATGCCCGAAAATTAAACACCCAATGCAATACTATGAATATAAAAAGAAATACTCGGGCAAACATAGGTCGCATAGTTAACATGTCCATTATACCCATTGTAAACCAAAGCCTTAAAGCCATTCCCTGTAGACTATTCTCTTGCTTTACCGCACCATTTATCCGCTGGGCAGTCTTTCTATTCCAGAGAAATATATTTCAACGTTCACATTGAATCAAAATTTGTACGAGAATGAGTTGTGCAACCCACTTCTCCTGAAATGGGAGTAAATAAAATAACCTGGAGCTACTGCAATTTTTCTTCTACAATTTTTATGAGTGTAGATTTTTTTATATCTCCATCCACAATAAACATTTTGGAATCTTCATAGGGTATTCTGGAATAATGGGCATCCCTTACCTCATATTTTACATTCATGGATTTCAATATCTGCTCAAGTTTTCCATCAGAATAGTTTTTAGCCCTTTCCCTGCTTATTTTTCTGCCGAGTCTTCTGGAAATTCCAGAATTGAAATACTGTGAGTATAAAACTATCATTTCAACAGTACTGCATTAATAATTCCATCCTGGCCTGGCCTTGATGTAATTCTTGCATTGCCTTCATCTGTTGATATTATGGTGCCACGGTTCATTATATTTCTCTGCACATAATGAGGATCAGCATTATTTTCCTTCACTGTAAGGATTTTAAGCTTCTTGGTTGTTTTGTCCTCTGGATTGTATATATTTGCATACTGTTCCTTTAGCAAAAGCAGCTTTCTGTTGCCTCCCATGGTTCTTAGCGCCCTGCGTTCTGTTTCCCCGATCTTTGTGAATGATGGTTCCCTTCCAAGCTCGTATCTTCTTTTTGAGTGGTTTCTCCTTAATTTCCCACCAGTAAACTTCTTTGTGCTTTTACCCTGATAAATTGTCATATAATACCTTAATTTAATGTAATTATATAAGTTTATTTATTAAAAATCTGCGGCTCCTGAGGGTTATTCTGATGTGGCAAATTCATTAAGCCCAGGATCTTTTATTCCCGGTGAAAAATACAAAAAATAAAAATAAACATAAACAATGTTTACTTACTGTGAACAGATATTCAATAATATTCAGAAATATAAGGGGTGTGTGGCATCTCATAGTGGTGGTAATAGCCTCATCGCTTGCCTATGCCTATCTGAGGCTTCTTGTTCCTTTATATATAGGAGATTCAGTTAACGAGCTTGTATCAAGGAATTATGCAATAATACTCCACTTTGCCCTTCTTATATTTTCTGTAACAGTGGCATCCTCCGTGTTCGACTTTCTGATTGATTACCTGTCCAACAAGGCCAGTCAGAAATTTGTGTACAACCTTAGAAAGAATGAATTCCATAAACTACTGTCAAAAAATTATGAGTATTTCAATAGCAATTCCACCGGCAATATACTATCTAAATTTACAATGGATATAGAAACCCTGAGGAGGCTTGTAAATATGTCTCTTTCAAACCTGTTCAGCGTGACATTCCTTATAGTCATAGCTGGAATAGAGTTAACACGGCTTTATTACGGATTTACGATAATATTCTTTATAGTGATAGCACCCATAATTTACTTTACTGTGGTAATGCAGAGAAAACAGAGAACATTCTGGAGGTCTCTCAGAAATAAATATGGAAAAATGAATAGCATAATAAATCAGAATATTATAGGAAACAGGGTAGTAAGGAGTTTTACTGCAGAGCAGGAGGAAATAGACAAATTCAACGATTCTACTGATTCATATTTTCAGGATTACCGTGGAATAGCAGGTGTCAGGTCACTATACAATCCACTCCTGACACTGCTTTTGAGCCTGGCAATTGGCTTTGTCCTCATATACGGCGGCATTGAAAGCATAGACTCCGTAATCTCTGTTGGAAGCGTCATAGCTGCGGTAAATATATTTACACTTGTGCTCAGGCCTGTAAGATTTTATGGAAGATATATATCATTCTATGAAAATGGTATGGCAAGCCTGGATAGAATAAATTCCATAAACAGTGATGGTTTTGAGACGCACGGAAATCTTGTCCCTGAAATCAAGGGAAATATAAAGCTGGAGAATCTATCATACAGTTCGGGCAAAACAACCATACTTTCAGACATAAATATGGAAATAAAAAGGGGAGACCGCGTCGCCATAGTTGGGGAAACCGGCGCAGGCAAAACCACACTGGTAAATATAATTTCCGGGCTTTACAAGAATTATACGGGCCATGCCTACCTGGATGGAAACGAGTTAAAGGAGGTTGACGATAAAATTATCAGGGAGAAGATAGGCATAGTTTCCCAGGATGCCATACTGTTCTCCGGGACAATCAGATATAACATAACCATGGGAAATGAGTACCCTGACAGTGAGGTAAAAAGGGCGGCAAGGCTTTCCATGCTGGATGACTTCATTGAAAGCCTTCCATTGGGATATGAAACTGCTGTGGGAGAAAGGGGAATCACCCTTTCAGGGGGGCAGAAGCAGAGAATTGCTATAGCCAGAATTATTGTAAGAAATCCGGAAATAATAATATTCGATGATTCAACGTCCAATCTTGATGCGGATACCGAAACACATTTCCTCAGTACAATAAGGGAATTTATAACAGGAAAAACCACCATAGTAATCAGCCACAAGCTCTCATCTGTGATGCTTGCTGACCGTGCATTTGTCCTTGAAAATGGAAGGCTGAGGGAGGAGGGAGAGATTTCTGATTTAATCCATAAAAACGGTTACTTCTCTGACCTGTTTTCCGGAAGATTCCGGGGTGATAACATTGAATAAATATTTTATAAGGCTGATCAGGGAGGTGCTCTCATACCGGCGGAATTCCAGCATAATTGTTGGATCAATACTTGCTTCATCCCTTATAGCCATGATCGGCCCGTACCTTATAGGAATAGCAACAGACTCAATCATAGCACTGAAATTCAGAATACTCATATTCCTGGCAGCGGGATACCTTGCCATATACCTGGCAAATTATGCTGCAGAAAACAGGAGGACAAAGTATATGATGAACACCTCCCAGGAGGTTATTAAAAATCTGAGAAACCGGGCTTTCAAAAAACTCCAGTATGTGCCACTTAAATATTACTCAGGCAAAAATGCTGGACAGATAATAAGCAGGATCACAAATGATGCGGAAACCCTCTCTGACTTCCTTACATTCCAGCTTCCACAGGTTGTTGCTGGAATAGCCGGAATTATAGCATCCATTATAATAATGGTCTACCTTGATCCGGTTCTAACACTTTATGCAGTTATCATAATTCCCATGCTACTGGCAACGATACTGCTGATGAATAAGAAAATAAAATTTAACTATATAAATGTAAGAAGGCGTATAGCAGAACTTACGGGAAATGTGGGCGAATCAATAAACGGAATCAAGGCCATAAAAAGTTCTGGTACAGAGGATGTGTTTAATAACAATTTCGAATCGGTAAATTCCAGGAATTACGATGCAAATGTCAGGGCTGTAAGGTTGACATCCATATTTTCCAGTATTGTCCAGGTTATAGAGGGACTGGGAATAATGATAGTCCTTTACGAGGGTGGATCGGAGGTTTTCGGAAGGGTAATCAGTATAGGAATACTGGTTTCATTTATAGTTTATGTCCAGAGTTTCTTCAACCCCATAGTCCAGTTATCCCAGTTTTATAATTCCTATCAGTCCTCATCAATTGCTATTGAAAGAATATACAAAATAATAGACGAGGATGTTGATTACAATACCGGAGGAAATAAACTCCCTGTGTTCAAAAACAAAATTTCTTTTGAAAATGTCTCGTTCGCATATGATAGGGAGAGAATAATCAACAATATCTCCATGGATATCAGAAAGGGGGAGAAAATAGCCATAATCGGAAAAACTGGGGCTGGAAAAACGACCCTGTCAGGCCTTATTCTGAACTTTTATAAGCCCACTTCCGGCTGCATAACCATGGACGGTGTTGATATAAATAACTTCAATACGCTGGAATACAGGAAGCTCTTCGGGGTCATACTGCAGGACCCGTTTCTATTTGAGGGCAGCATACTGGAAAATGTGAGGTTTGCTAGCCCTGACATCCCTGAACACACAATAAATGCGAAGATGGAAGAACTGGGACTCGCAGCAATTCTTGGGCCGCTGGGATTGGATTATGAGGTCGGTGAAAGGGGTACAAATCTATCAGAGGGCCAGAGGCAGGCAGTATCAATACTTCGGGCAGCTGTAAATAATCCACAGATCATAATAATGGATGAGGCCACCTCACAGCTCGATCTGAAAAATGAGGGCATCATTCAGAATGCAATCTTCCGGTTTATGGATGGTAAAACAATAATAATCATAGCACACCATCTGGAAACTATTGTAAATTCGGACTATATTTATTACATAGATCATGGAAGCATACTGGAGGAAGGCACCCCAGAGGATTTGATGAACCGTGGTACAAGATTCTATGATTTATATCTAAAAAATAAACTGTTAATATAATAAGCTACTGTTTATTAGAATTATCCGGCGATGGTATCTTTGTAAGTTTTCCTCTAACCTTATCTGGATTGTATCTCACATCAAGTTCCTTCATTTTCTCCATATAGGCGTCTTCAAGGTTAAAATTTAAATGATCTGCTATTGCAAGGCAGGAGAATAAAATATCAGAAACCTCATTTTTTATCATTGTAAGCGACTTTTTATCATTACCCTCCAGGATAGATTTCTCAAAATTTTGGTCCCTCCACAGTAGTATCTCCATTAGTTCATTTGACTCTATTGAACAGTTCATTGCAAGATCCTTTATAGTATGAAACTGTCGCCAGTCCCTTTTATCAATAAACTCTTTGGCTATTCGCTGAAGTTCTGATAGATCAGACATGATAATGGAGGTTAATTTATGATAAATATATTTTGATTAAATGAACTATACTGTATGATTCATCCAAGAAATTCCCTGGCCCTAAATCAAAAATTTTATCCTATACTATTTATATGTAAAATTATATAACCTAAATTGATTAAGTTTAAAATAATGTATTTCAGGCGCAAATCTGGCAAATCATAAACAGGGTTGATACATAGTGCCTGAAACAGGTAGCTTTGGCATGTGTGGTATGGTATTAAAAGCTTATTTAAAGGTAGAGGTTTATATTGCATGAAAAGTAAGGAGCATACTAATGGAGAAAACTCAAAAAAGGCAAACGAAAACTCAATTGTGAAATCGGTAGTTTTTTATGTTATCTCAATTTTCCTTTCAGTTATTATAATAATGATTTCAATTACCATAATGACAACCGTTGTTCTTCTTGGATACCGTTTGAATTTATATTATTATTACCTAATTTTCATTGTTGTATCAATCAATATCGGCATTCTTGGAGTTTCCCTCCGCGGTATTATCCATACATATCCGTTGTTTGCAGATCATAATAATGGAAAAATCATAATGGTACCATCACCTGGCCCCAAGAAAATTGACGATAACCCCCCTGGAAAAGAGATACTAACAACAGAATTTTTTTCCCAGACAGAACTTGGCATTATTGATCTCCTCATGAAGCACGGTAATGTAATGCTTCAGAGCACGATTGTTTCCTCTTCAGGAATATCCAAGGCATCAGCCTCAAGAGCCATTACATCCCTGGAAAACAAAGGAGTAATATTAAAACAAAGAAAAGGTGTAACAAATGAAATAATTCTTCCTGAAACCTATTTCAAATAGTTCCATGAAACTGGTTTCAGATAGAGTTTAAAAGCTATTCCCGAATATATAGAGTATGGAAAAGAAAATTTGGAATATGGTCTGGATACTGGTGGCGCTTGTTGCTGTTATGGCAACTATTTCAGTCGTGATGGCTGTGCTTTTCGGCAGGAATTACTATAATGGTCCTTACCCCCCGTTCAATATGCCAGCTAATATGTATGCACGCATAGGCATAGCTATTATGATGCCTGTAATGGCAATAATAACCATTATATTCGTTATAATATTTGTGCGTTTCTTACTGGCGAATGTAAGGGGCACTTACATGGAAAGACATGGTATGTGGTCCAATAATGCAGAAAACATTGCAAAAGAAAGACTGGCAAAAGGAGAAATAACTGAGGAACAGTATCAGAAGATAATTGAAACGTTAAGGAAGTAAAGGTGGATATTCTTCATAATACCCACCTTAAAAACTATTATTTTAAGGGTTCGGGATACTATTAATTTTTATGCCAATCCGGTATTAATAATTCTAACAAAATTGGATAAATTTCAAATCTACTGGTACACTATCAAGAATATTAGATTTTGATTTCTCTATAGAAAACCATAAAATGTTTGTATTATCAAATGCGGAGGGTCGGATTTGAACCGGCGAACCCCTTTGGGAACAGATTTTGAGTCTGTCACCTTTAGCCTGACTCGGTAACCTCCGCTTTTTTATGTATAGCATGTATAATGTCATACAAAGCTCAATTGTTATTGATTTTAGAGCTTATAAATTCAGTATCACAGGACTGCATAAAAATTTTAGCATTGTAATTTTTATAACAGGGCATTCCCCTCAGTATCAGCATGAAACAGAAATATCATAATATATCATATCATACCATTTTATGGAAATATGCATAACAATAGACGAAGAACACTGCAATGAATTATATAATTCACTAATACAGGACAATAATCAGGACATCTCTATGGAATGCAACGACAATAAAATAATTATTGAAATCAAAAATGCAAAAATTTCATCTATATACAATCTCATTGATGATATAGTAAGAGATTATGAAACCTTTAAAAAAATAGAGGAATTATAAATTTATTCCTCAATTGTGAGGTTGAGTTTTTCAGTCAATTCCTTGTATCTGTTCCTTATGGTTACCTCTGTTACCCCGGCTACCTCTGCAATTGCCCTCTGTGTTCTCCTCTCTCCTGTAATCAATGAGGCTATGTAAATTGCTGCAGCAGCTACCCCTGTTGGTCCCTTTCCAGATGTAAGGTCGTTATCTATTGCCATTTTCAGGATTTCCTCTGCTCTCTTTCTGGCCTCCATTGAAAGCCTCAGTTTTGAACAGAACCTGTTGACATAGTCATCAGGTTTTGATGGAAGTATATTCAATTTCAGATACCTTGCCATTATTCTGTAAGTTCTGCCGATTTCTTTCTTTTTCACTCTAGTTACAGATGCGATTTCATCAAGGGTCCTGGGCACATTAGTTATTCTGCATGCAGCATATATTGATCCTGCAACAACTCCTTCTATGGATCTTCCACGGATCATGTTCTGCTTTACTGCCTTTCTATATATGACTGCAGATGTTTCCCTCACATCGTTTGGTATGCTCAGATTGGATGCCATTCTTTCTAATTCCTGCAATGCCTGTGAAAGGTTACGTTCTGCGGCATTTGAAACCTTAATTCTTTTCTGCCACTTCCTTAGCCTGTACAGCTGGGCCCTGTTCCTGGTGGGTATAGATTTTCCATATGAATCCTTATTTTTCCATGATATATCTGTAGACAAACCCTTATCGTGTATTGTATATGTCATCGGTGAACCTGTCCTTGCCCTGCTTTCACTCTGTTCTGAGTCAAAGGCTCTCCATTCAGGTCCCTCATCAATGTAACTGTCATCAATGACCAAACCGCAGTTTGAGCATACAAGCTCTCCACGCTCATAATCTCTAACAAGCTGTGAAGAACCACATTCCGGGCATTTATCTATTTCGTAAATATTTTTTTTCTTTTCATTTGCCATTTTTATCACCTTAGCATTTTATATATATTTTCTGGATATTGCTATCTTTCCCGGATATGTATGCAAGTGCATACGGATCCCTGGTAGGTCCCAGTACTTTTGTAATTTTTCCGATAACTGCGTCATGTTCATTAACCAGTTTATTATGAAGTCCGATGCAATTATCAGCCTTCAATAATATCTCATTATTGAAAGTATGTATTATGGTGCACTCACTTTTCATATCTATTAGTAAATGCAATAAGAGTATATAAACTTACCGTAATATTATTAAAACTACCTGTTATCATATTAAAATATTCGTGCATAAACATGTATATTGCTTGTTTTGCTTAACTGTTATACAGTTTACTGATAAAATTTTAGCCCTGTTTTTAGCTCCCAAATATAATAAAGCTTTAATACTTATGGTAATATCTATTTAATATTTGGGTGTGCTTATGGAAACAGATGAAATAAAAAAATGTCCAGAATGTAACTCCACTCATCTGGTTAAGGATTATGACAGAGGAGAATTAACATGTTTTGACTGTGGCATAGTTATTGAAGATTCCCTAATAGACCAGGGCCCCGAATGGCGTTCTTTTGATTCTGAGCAGGATGAAAAAAGGGCCAGGACTGGATCACCCATGAGTTTTTTGAGCCATGATAAGGGGCTGGTAACAGAAATATCCTGGTCGAATAAAGATTATTATGGAAAACGCATACCCCATAAAAACAGGTCTCAGATTTATAGGGTCAGAAAATGGCACCAGAGAATCCGGGTAAGCAATGCGGTCGAGAGAAACCTGGCACTGGCATTGCAGGTTTTGAATGAAGATGGTGCAAAGCTGGGAATTCCGAAGGACATAAAGGAAAATGCTGCCCTTATTTACAGAAAGGCGGTAGAAAAGAATCTTATAAGGGGAAGAAGCATAGAAAGCATTGTATGCGCGGCAATTTACGCATCATGTAGAATGATTAATATTCCCAGAACCCTGGATGAAATTGCCCGTGTTTCTGACGTCAATAAAAAAAAGATAGGAAAGGCATACAGGCATCTGGCAAAAGAACTGGCCCTTAATATAAAACCCACAACCCCCTATTCATATATATCGCAGTTCTGCAATAAACTGGAACTGGATAAACAGGTAATAATGGACAGCGAACATATTATAAGGCTTGCAGGAGAAAATGGTATATCTACAGGGAAGGGCCCCACTGGAATTGCTGCAGCAGCAATATATATAGCAGCTATGAAAAATGGGAAGGCAAGAACACAGAAGGATGTTGCCAGGGTATCAGGGGTAACAGAGGTAACTATAAGGAACCGTTATAAGGAAATAAGCAAGACACTGGGAATAGAAGAACCAGAATGACTACCTACCCTGTTGTTAAATTCCTGATTTTCTTATTGCAAATGTTATAAATGCAGTGTGGTCAATTATATTATTATCCGGCCTTGTTGCATTTTCCCTGACTATGATATTCCTCTTTATGAGTTCTACCGTTTCCAGTACCTGAAATCTGTAATTTTTCATTGCAACTACATTTTTCTCCGCCTGGTTGAAGTTGGGAGAATATGTTACAAGAAAAGATCCTGGCTTCATATACTTCCTCACATTTTCTACGGCATTCCACGGATCTGGAATGTCCAGTATGGCCACATCAAATTTTCCATCCAGGGCAGCTGTTCTGATATCTCCTGCATGCGTTTCCCAGTTTTCAACAGGAATAAAGCCTGCCACTTTCTCCCTGGCCAGCGCTATGTTACTTTCACTGATATCCATGCTTGTGAGACTTCCTTCTATTCCCACTGCCTTAAGAATTCCATAACTGAGTGATCCGGTTCCTACCCCTGCCTCCAGGACCCTCTTCCCCGGAGATATCCCGGCAGCATAAATGATGTAAGACGCATCAAATGGAAGTATAACCTGGGTGTTTCGGCCAGATATCTCACTGAAAAATGCAGGGTCTGGATTTACTGCTATAAACTCCCTGTTTTTTATTTTAACAGTATCTCCGGGCTCTATACAGGCATTTCTGGGCAGATGTATCTTATCATTCCCAAAATATGCTATTAGATTTTTATCGTCCAGTATCCCTGTTAATGTATCTGACTTCAAAATAAGCATAGACTTCCACCTTATTATTTTTTACAGACACTTATGAAGTTTCTGAAAATTTCTGTTCCGTATTCTGTATTGTTTACCTCTGGATGAAATTGCACTGCAAATATATCCTTGCTTTTATGATAGAATGCCTGGACCCTGCATGTATCTGAAGATGCACACAGTATATATTCTTCTGGCAGGACCTTTATCTCATCATTATGGCTTTCCCAGACGTTAATATGCTCAGGTATTTTCTCGAAAATTGACTCACTCCTGGTAAACGTCACTTTCTTTTTTCCATACTCAGGATGCACGGCCTTTTCCACCCTGCCCCCAGAATCTAGTGCTATAAACTGTGCACCTGCACATATGCCTAAAATAGGGTAATTATGTGATTCTATGTACTCTTTAATATAACCAAGTTTTCCAATCTCCGATTCTATGCTGGCAGGTCCACCGGAAAGCACCAGGCCATCCAGGTTATCGAGCTCATGATTATCAACGGTATTCGGGTATATCTCTGAATCCACATCCAGAGACCTGATTACACGCCATTCTCTGTGTGTCCACTGGCCGCCATTATCAATAACGCCTATTTTCATTTCTTGATAATAACTTACCTGTATTTAAATTGAAAGAAATATTAGGATTCTAATATGGAACCATTCGAAGGTTATAGTATTCCAGCAATACATACCTACCTATCAGGTTTAAAAATGTTGTTTTAGCGCATATTGAACGATAGTGTTAAATATTGTCATTGATTTATTATATCGTGGTGCAGTATGAATGGTGAACGTTATTTTTACTATCTGAAACTGATAAATAACCCTCCAGAGGAATCGGTTGTTGAATATTACGTAGATCTATCCATCCAGCTGGAAAATGATTACGATCTCTCATCCACGCAGGTCAATGAGCTGGAATCATTAATAAGCAATTATATCAAAATAAAGGCAAATCCACACATTAAGGTAATAAATGCTGTTACTGGCATAGAGGAAGACCCGCCCAAGACTGTTATAGATGATTTTGGCGGAAATGCTGTATTTACGGGAAGGGAAACAAGATACGGAATCACATGGAATATCTATGAACCCCGTGCGAGCAATAATTTATTTTTCAAAAAGTGGTACTACAATGAAAAGATAGCATCCATACTGGATAAAGTTCTGGGAAAGGCCGTACCGCATAATATCCCAAACTACTTTGACATACCTCCGTGGATATTTGGAAACTTCTCATACAAGGGCATGAGATATGTACCCCTAAAAACAATAATAGACAATGCAGTTGAGATGGAAATAATACCGAATAAGTACTATCTTGTCCAGAAAGGAATAAGCAGGGAATTCATAGACAATTTAGATGATAACAATATGTGGTTATAGAAACACAGGGCCACTTTCTTAATTATCTATAGGAACCCTATTATTTATCAGGGAAGCGTGAAGCCCGCCTTCCTGGCCGGAGAATGACATCACTAGATGGTCAATGGCATCAATTAAGTTTAAATATTTTAGTATTATACTAATATCATGGAATATAATATTACCAGGAAAGAGCGGGACTGCATTGTGGCACTGCATGAAAATTCTGGTTTTCCTATAAGGCTATTCAATATAGCAGATATATTAAAAATCAAAGCTCCCACAGCATTTGAGCTTGTAAAGAGGCTCGAGTCCAAAAATATAATAAGCAAAACCAACGGTGTGATTTCCCTGACACCCTACGGCAATTCTATTTACAGTGAAATTATTATGGCACACAGGACCCTTGAACTCATACTGACCAGAAGTGGGGTAAATTCAGATAAGGCATGTGAGCAAATAGAAAAAATTGACTATTTAATGGATGACTCATCAGTGCAGAAATTATTTAAAAGCCTGGGACAGCCACAGACATGCCCTCACGGGAAACCAGTTAAATTAAGTTAATCACTGAATAAGCTTTTTATTCTTCTGGATAGAAGCAAGGACCCAACTGATAATATTTTTCCAGTTTCAGAATTGATAATAGACATGGACGCATGCCTTATGTCTATTCCGAAGCTCTCCTCCTCACAGAGGTCAAGATAGTATGAAATGGCGCATTTTATTGGGAAGGCATGGCTTACTACTATATAATTCCCTTTAAATGAATTTATAAGGTCCACCATTCTTTTCTGCTGTGATTCAAATGATTCCATGCCAAGTTCATCCCGTGACTTATCCGGTATGTCAACTATCCTCTTTCCATTGTATTCTCCAAAATCAGATTCTATTGCCCTTTCATCAGTTTTTATTTCTAAATTCAGGTATTGATTTATAATGTTTGCAGTTTCAACTGCCCTAAGCACGGGGCTGGTTATAATTCCATCAAATTTTAATCCCTTAAGCTGCTCACCTGTAAACCTCGCCTGCTCTATCCCCTCTTCAGTAAGTCTGTACCTGTTAAGTTCACTGGAAAGTATACCATTTCTGTTTGTGTAGCTTTCCCCGTGCCTTATAAGTACGACATACTTCATTGAGATTATATTATTTTGTGGTTTATAATTTTATTGAATTTGAATCTGGCTATTACAATATATTTGTATATAAAAATGCCATAGCATATTATGAACAAACTTGCAAATGAAAACAGTCCGTATTTACTGGAACATTCAAATAACCCTGTAAACTGGTATCCATGGTCAGATGAGGCATTCAATATTGCCAGGGATCAGGATAAACCAGTATTCCTCAGCATAGGTTATTCCAGCTGCCACTGGTGCCATGTTATGGAGCAGGAAAGCTTTATGGATAAAAGTGTGGCAGAAAAAATGAACGATACCTTTGTGTGCATAAAGGTTGACAGGGAGGAAAGGCCTGATATAGATAACCTCTATATGACATTCAGCCAGGTCATGACAGGGACCGGAGGCTGGCCTCTGAATCTTGTTCTGACTCCTGATAGAAAGCCAGTTTTTGCATTTACATACATACCTAAGATTTCCAGAAATAATATGATAGGTATGATGGACCTGTGCGATAATATATCCTACCTGTGGAAGAATAAACGGGATGAACTTGTTAAGAATGGGGATGAAGCCATATCCAGGCTGAAAAACATAGAAAACAGTAACAGTGGGACACAAAAAATTGATTATAGCAAATACATAGATTCTGCCTATGAATCCCTTAAGAGGAATTATGATAGGGAATACGGCGGATTCGGCAGTGCCCCAAAATTTCCATCATTCCAGCATCTCATCTTCCTCATGAATTACCATAAGAAGACAGGTGACGGAACCGCCATGGAAATGGTGGAAACCACCCTGAAAAATATGTATTTAGGTGGTATGTATGACCATATAGGCGGTGGATTCCACAGATACTCAACTGATCCGTTTTTCAGGATACCCCATTTTGAGAAGATGACCTATGATCAGGCCATGGCTATCATGGCGTATTCCTATGCTTACGATATAACACATAACGACTTCTACAGGGATGCAGTTTATGAAATATACAAATTTCTGAAAGACAATATGTTCTCTAGGGGATTTTATACCGCGGTGGATGCTGATTCAGAAAACCAGGAAGGGAAATTTTATACATGGACTTATTCTGAATTAAAGTATAACACCAGTAAGGACTTTCTTTACGATTTCAACATACTTCCGGAGGGAAATTTTTATGATAACAATTCAAGGCAGTCAGGCAGGAACATTCTATTCATGAACCGTGATGTAAAGGGCAATCCGGCCAGATTATACAGGAGCGAACTTGATAAACTGAAGCAAATACGGAATTTGAGGAAAAAACCCCTAGTTGATGATAAAATTCTTGCAGATATCAATGGACTCGTGATAAAGGCACTATCGCTGGCATCCATGGTTTTCCAGGATAAGGATATGCTTGCCACCGCAGAGGATTCAGCGGATTTTATAATGAATGACATGTACTGTAATGGAAAACTAATGCACTCCTTCAGGAACGGGTCAGCAGCAGTTGAGGGCATGTTTGATGACTATTCCTATATGGTATCAGGCCTGCTTTCACTTTACGAAGCATCACAGAATGATATATACCTGAATTATGCCAGGGAGCTTCACGAAAAACTGATCAGGAGCTTTTATGACAGTGCAAATGGTGGTTTTTACTCTGCAGGCAGTGACCTACTTGTAAGACTGAAGGAAACATACGATAACGCCATACCCTCAGGATTTTCATTTGAAATCGGAAACCTTGCAGTACTGAACTATCTGGACGGTAATTTAGAGGAGGTGCTGGATAAGTCCATAGGATCAATAGCCCCTGATATGGAAAGACAGCCCATGTTCTTTTCCTATACCATCTCAAATCTCTTCAATATGATTGAATTTTATAAGGTTGAAACTGGATCAGGTGAGGTTCTGGAGTACCTGGGAAGCCACTATCCATATAATTATTATTTCATCGGGTCAAATAGCAATGAAATATCTGTATGCGACACAAATAAATGCTTTATAGTAAAGAGCCTCTCTGATCTAAAGGGTTTAATCAAATGTTAAATAGCCTTTTGCAATGCTTAGAGTTATGAAATGTATTATTTGCGGCAAAAATGAGGCGTATAAATCAGGCATCTGCCGAAGCTGCCTTTCAGATAAAATCCAGCTCAAAGCCGAAAATATGGACATGACCGTATGCCCGAAATGCGGTGCGGTCAGGGTGAATAAATCATGGCATTACGATGATGCAGACCGTTATGTGATAAGGGCTGCAGAATCTCATATCAAATTTGATAAAAACGATAAGATTGCCAGGGTTGAAAGTTATAATATAGATGAAAATGGGGTTTCACTGGATCTTATAATTAATGATAAAAATCTCGGCGAGGTAGAAAAGGAAGTATATGTGCCTTTAAAAATTTCAAAGGAAAGCTGCCCTGTATGTAATAAGGTAACGGGATCATATTACGAATCAGTAATACAGCTGAGGACATATACAACGGAATACGGGAAAATTCTGGAGGATGCCAGAGATGCAATAGTGAAATTCATGAAGGGACTCAATAAAAATGACCCAAATTCTTTTATATCAAGGATCGACACACTGAAAGAAGGGCTGGATATCTATCTTGGGAAAAAGGAGGATGCCATTAAAATAGACAAATTGATGGAGCTTGATTACTTCTGCAACATGAAAATTACCAAATCCCTTGCCGGGAGAAAGGATAGCAAGGATCTTTTCAGGTACACGCATTTAATAAGAATACTTGACCTTGTGCCGGGGTCAGTTATTTACGGGGGGGCATATCTCATGGTTAAAACTATCAGGTCCAATACTATGGATGTTATAGATACCGGAAATGGCAACACACTAACTATAAGTTCCAAGGAGTTTTTTAGGGGGTCTTACCGTGTAATTTCTAAGGAACCAGACAGGGAAAAATTCATTGTACTGTCCAGCCATGATGGGGAATCACAGCTAATGAATTCCAGAACCTTTGATATTATGACCTTTAGAAAAGAATTCAGCGGGAAGGAAATTGATCTCTACAGGTATGAGGATAAATTTTACCCTCTGTGAAAAGCATTTTAAATCCATTGCAATACTCAGGCATGGAAATAAAGTCTGAGTGGGGTAGATTGAACAGGGTTATTATGCACAGGCCGGGAACGGAAATCACATATGCCATGCTGGCCCCAAAGCCATTTCTGTTTGAAAGGCCGTTCAATTACTCCATTGCCAAACGAGAGCATGAAAATCTTCAGCAGGTGCTGGAGGAAAACGGTGTGCATGTGGACATACTGGAGGATTTAATTGTTAATGAGGCAGAAAGGAATTCCTCGTTCAGGAGGAAACTGGAGGAAAAGATTCTTTCACTTGTGAATTTTTACGGAACCAGCGAATCCATGGAAAATGCCAGGAAGGATATGGAAAAAAACATAGGGTACGTTGATTCACTGTCCCTATTTCAGGCCCTGATAATGGAGCCATCCATTGATTTAAAAGAGTATGTTTCAGGAATTCAGTATCCAAGGGTATATTCAAATTTGCCGCTTGCCAACCTTTACTTTATGAGAGATCAACAGGCAGTATCCTCCGGTGTTCTCATAGGTAATATGAAAATGCAGCAGAGGAGAAAGGAAACTGATATAACCTCATTTGTATTCCGGGAAATCCTGGGTGCAAAGATCAAAAGCATAAAGAATGGCTTCTTTGAGGGTGGTGATTTTATCCCTGCAGGAGATTTCTGCCTCATAGGAAAGGGGAATAGAACGGACGAGGCAGGAGCAGAAGAGGCAATGAATTCGGGAATCTTTAACTTTGACAGGATAGTAATTATTTCAAACCCGATATATAATTTTATGGATGGCCATGACATCATGGTAAATATGCATCTGGATACATATTTCAATATACCTGCTGCAGGAACTGTGATTACATCTGTTGAGCTGGCGAAATCTGCCGAGGCAACAGTATACGTTCGTAATTCTGGGAATACATACTCAGAGGACTCTAAAACAACCCTGTATCAATTCATGAAAGATGAGGGATATAATTTCATAGATCTGGGCATAAGCGAGCAGCTTTCATATTCATCCAATTTCCTTACTGTTTCGGATGGAAAGATAATTGCCATAGATTCCTCAAGAGTCATAGACAAGCTTCTTGCTGAGAATGTCTTTGATAGTTCAACCAGGGATAGAATAATTAAGGACATACAGATGAGAAAAGGTAAAATGTTTCCGGATAGTAAGGAGATCCGTGAAAGTGGTGTGGATGTAATAAAAATAGATCTCAGTGAAATAACTGGGGGATATGGCGGTGCCCACTGTATGACATCTGCAGTTGATAGGGCATAACATAAAGAGATAAAGGAACTGATCTCCTATCTCTGAAATATTTTCTAAACTACCACATTAACCTGCACACAATTTAAATCTTAGTTGATTTTTATATCAGGCATTCCTTAAGCCATTCATGCAATGAAATAACACTTAAAAGGTGCTGGAAACAATAACCTTATAAATTTATAAGCAATAATGTATTTCACTAATAAGTTAAGCTCAATTAATAAGAGGGATTTAATGGCAGATAGAAGAAGATCAACTACAAAGGATAAATGGAAGGAGAAATCTTGGTACACAATAGTTGCACCATCCTATTTCGGGGAAAAGGAAATCGGTCTTAGTCCTAGCTCTGACCCAAAGTACATGATTGGCAGGACCATTGCAGTTCCAGTTTCAACATTTACAGGGAATTTCAAAAAGGCAAGTTCGATGGTTCTCTTTAAAGTGGATAACTGCGAGGGCAAGAGGTGCACAACCAGGTTCATCGGTCATGAGGTCAGTGATGATACAATTAGGAGAATGGTAAGAAGAAGAAGGGAAAGGATGGATATTGTTACCGATGTAAAAACCAAGGATTTCTTCAACATTGCAGTCAAGCTTGTCCTTGTTGCTGATCAGAAACTTACCGGGACCAAAAGATCTGAGATCAGATCCTCTGTAGTTAATTTCGTTAATGAAAAAGCCTCAGAAATGGAACTGGGACCTTTTGCAAATTATATAATCGGTGACGATGTATATGGAGACCTTGTGAATGCCCTTAAGGATGTCTATCCCATAAGAAAGATTGAAATCAGGAAGACTGAAATTGGACAGCGCGAGGCACCAGAAGCAAACACACAGGAGCCTGTTGAGGCAGTTCCAAACTAATATTTTACATGCCGGGGTGGCTCAGTTGGAAGAGCGTCGGACTCATAAGCCAACAGCTGAGATATCCGAAGGCCTCGGGTTCAATCCCCGACCCCGGCATTATACTTAAATACAAATCCTAACAATTTAATGTATAATCATAATCTAGCCAAACCATGTTTTAGTATTTATGCATCTTAATACAGGCATAAAATTATATGTATAGAAATCTAAGCATAAACTACTATATATGCCATCAGGCTTATTATCGCAACCTGTAATATCAGTTGAACTGTGGCAACCCTTGAAATATTCATCAGGTTTTTTGATACAGTCTCCCTGTTTAAGTTTTCTGAAAACTGTTCCCGGTAAATTTTTAAAGACATGGGTAAAATGAAGAAAATTGTGAGTATGAGCAATAATGCAGCTATGGAAAAAATGCCAATAAATAGCGGATCAAATGAAATTATTTTTTCACGTATTGCCAGTGTAATTCCTGATGAAACAGTAAATATAGATAGTGCCGGAATAAAATAGAGGGTCATAGGTATCAGCCTCCTGGCTATATCTGCCTTAATATTGTTATCTAAACTGTTGATCACTATGAAGAATATTGCGCCCAGAAAAACGTCTGTGCCAGTCCATAATGCGCCATATAATACATGCACATAATCCAGTACAAGAATTCCTGGTGTAATTATTCCTATAGAGAACACTATTGCCAGAACTATAACTGATATCAAACCTGTAGTTGACTCCCGCTGCAGAGAATTCATAGCGGTGCCCCCGTTGCGAAATGCGCCATCAGCGCTATTATGGCTATCTGCAGAATGACCTGGCTTAGGGATAATCTGAGATTAAACATTGTAAGTCTCACAATTTTGTCCTTATCTCTGGCTCCATGGAGTATTTCATTATAAACTCTCAGCTCATTGGGCAGAAATATTCCTATCCCTTGGATCAGAAGTGCGAAGGCTATAACCAGTGCGGCAATTATATATGGGGATGAAAATGGTATGTGCATGGATATGGCGAGATATATTACCGCAGTTATGGTTACAGAGGAAATTGAAGGCATGAAGAAAAGCATTGTAGGGGTAAGCCTCATGGAAATATTTGTTTTTTCAGCATTGTTCAGGCCTTTCATTACATATGAAAAAAAGAGGCCCATGACAAGGTCCATTCCAGTCCACATAGATCCAGACACCACATGCACATATTCAAGAAAGTAGAAGTTATGCAGATACAGTACCACTGCAAGCAGGATTGGGGGTATAAGGAGCATTGGTAGCCCCCTAGACATGGAATTTTTTATATCAAAACGCCTGTCAAAATACACTGATCTGGAGCCGTCTGTTATCACATCTTCAAAATATTATGAAATATAAAAGGATATTTATGGAAACAATTCTATTAAATGTCAATAATAAAGATATGCGAGTGCCGGGATTTGGACCCGGGTTAGTGGCTTGGGAAGCCACTGTGATACCAGGCTACACTACGCTCGCTTTTTTAATTTCTTCTGGGAGTGTTTTCTAAGCCATATTTTAAGTAATTCCATAATCAGCCAGCAATGCTGAACTGCAGGCTTTATATGGTAAACCTTTCCAAATCAAAACGGTTATGTTAAAAATATTTATAAACGTTCCTATGGCAATGTAAATTACAATATCCGGTATTTCTCACAGGAATATGGTTATTTATATCTTTATCTGTCTTCTTCTGGCTAGGTCAAGTACTTTCAATCCCATTTCCGTTGGCTCATAATTTTTATCCATAATACCCATCTCATAGAGCTTCTGGCATTTTTCTGCATTATCCTTCCTTTCCCTTTTCAGGAGGATAAGCCTGAGGCATGGGATATCAACATATTTTATGTACTCCCTCTCTGTCATATCCCGCAGTATATAATGTCCCTTATTTGCAATATGGTAATATGTATGGTGTTTATGAACCTCATTTGTCTTTTTCAATTTTGCCTCTGTCCTTTTTACAGATGAACCTGAATACTTTTCTATGAGCCCCATTGCATAGAGCCTCTCTATGTATATCTGAACCTTATCCTGCGGTATGCTGGTATAAATTTTTATATTTTTGGCATAATCAAGCTTGGCAAGTTCAAAGTGTTTCAGTACCATAAGCATTTCATGATCCATAACAAGCATTTTTTTTATTTCTTCATCCTCCATATATTATTTATAATGTTAACACTCTATAAAAATCTAAGTTATTGCTGGATACGCGTTATCAATTGTCATACAATAGGTGTCAAAGCAAACCTTAAACTACTCCTTCGTGATTTCAACCCGGTGTTTATATGGAAGATTTAGATCCGTTTGATATAGCGCTGGCCCAGCTAAACAAGGCTGCGAAGGTAATGAAGCTAGACAGTGCAACTGTAGATGTGCTGAGTTCTCCCAAGGAGATTCTCCAGGTAAGTATACCTGTAAAGATGGATAACGGCGAAACAAAGGTATTCACCGGATTCAGGGTACACTATAATAATGCAAGGGGGCCAATGAAGGGCGGAATAAGATATTATATAAAAGAAAACCTGTCAGAGGTAAAGGCTCTTTCTGCTTGGATGACATGGAAAACAGCACTTCTGGGACTTCCATTCGGCGGTGCTAAGGGTGGAATTATATGCGATCCGAAGAAAATGAGCAAGAATGAACTTGAAAAATTGAGCAGGGGATACATAGACGCAATTGCTGACTTTATAGGTCCAGAGATTGATGTTCCTGCTCCTGATGTCTACACAACCCCCCAGATAATGGGATGGATGATGGATGAATATGAGAAGATAGTCAGGCATTCTGCTCCAGGCGTCATAACAGGAAAGCCACTTACAGTTGGCGGATCCCTTGGAAGAGGGGATGCCACAGCAAAAGGCGGAATGTACGTTCTGAGAGAGGGGGCAAAATACAAGGGAATCGATCTGTCAAAGGCAAAGTATGCCATACAGGGATTCGGAAACGCCGGGCAGTTCGCTGTTAAGTTCGTGAATGAGATGTTCCACGGAAAGGTTGTTGCAGTTTCAGATTCCAGTGGAGGAATATACAAGGAAAGCGGAATAGATTACAAGGAACTTCTTGAGCACAAGGAAAAGACAGGAACGGTGGAAAACTTCCCCGGGTCTAAGAATATAACAAACGAGGAGCTTCTGGAATCTGATGTTGACGTACTTATTCCTTCCGCAATAGAGGATCAGCTTACAGGTGAAAATGCATCAAAGGTAAAGGCAAAAATAGTGCTGGAGCTTGCAAACGGGCCATCAACTCCTGAGGCTGATGAGATATTCTTCAAGAAAGATATTCTCCTACTGCCAGATTTCCTGTCAAATGCAGGGGGAGTTACAGTATCATACTTTGAATGGGTACAGAACATAACCGGTGATTACTGGACAGAGGACGATGTATACAGCAGGCTTGACCAGAAAATGACTGCCGCAACCAAGGATGTACTGGATGTACATGAAAAATACAAGACCGACCCAAGGACAGCAGCATACATAATAGCCATACAGAGAGTCGTAGACGCCATGAAGGCAAGAGGACTCTTAAATTAATTTTTTGTATTTATTTTTTTGAAAAGAATGTTTATAATATACCTATCTATGTCATGACTATATGACAAGAATGAATATTTCTGTGAAAAATCTAAAAGACGTAGTAGAAATGCTAAACACTGTGGTTACTGAGTCAAAGTTCAAGATAACCCCCTCTGGCATAACTGTCAATGCTGTTGATCCCGCACATGTTGCCATGGTTTCTCTTGAAATACCAAAAAACGTTTTTGCGGAATATGATGTGGAAGCTGAGGAGGAAATATCACTTGACCTTGAGAAGGTAAAAAGCATTTTAAAGCTTGCCTCAAGCAACGATTCCATGGTAATTGTTAAGGACAGGGAAAAATTGAAATTTGAAATAGGGAATATAATAAAGAGTATATCACTGCTGGACAACAACCAGATTACAACCCCAAGAGTCCCCCAGATTGTCGCAGAGGATTATGTGGTAATGATCAAGGGGGAATTCGAAAAGGGGCTCAGGGCAGCAGAGGACGTTTCTGACGCAATAAGGCTCACAATGACCCCTGATAACTTTTCTGCCAGGTCAATGTCAGATGCAGATGAAAGTGAAATGATATTACAGAAGGATATGCTGAAAGAAATCCAGTGCCATGAGACCATAAAATCATCCTATCCACTGGAATACCTTCTGAAATTCATGAGATCAATATCGCCCAGTGAAGAGATAAAGCTTTCATTTAAGAGCGATTATCCCCTTACAATTGAGTTTAATCTTGGTACTGATTCACCTGAAAGAATAAAAGGAAGGTTTCTTCTGGCACCAAGAATGGAATCATAAGCGGGCACGAGGGGATTTGGACCCCTGATTTACAGCTTAGGAGGCTGTTGCCCTATCCATGCTAGGCCACGTGCCCATTTCATAGGTAATTAAACAAAAGCATTTAATTTTTTTTAATTGTATGCCAAAAATATATTTATTGTGGTCAAATTTACAGGGAATTAATTTCCCTTATCATTTTGACACAGCTCTCCATGGCATCCTTTGCCATATCGATTCTGGCCTCAGCCTGCAGCCTGGATTCCCCGGACCCGGAAATGCCCAGTGCAACAGGTTTTTCATATTCCAGTGACAGATCAGTTATCTTCCTGGCAGCGTTATCCATAATAACCCTGTGGTGGTCAGTTTCTCCCCTGATCACTGCTCCAAGGGTAACAACACCATCTATACTGTCCATCTTGAGCAGCTTTTTTATGGCCAGTGGCATATCAAATGTGCCAGGCACCCTGAAAATCTTGGATACCTCGACTCCGAGGAATTTCGCATGATCTACTGCCCTTTCCATCATCATCTCTGTTATATCAAAGTTAAATTCCGCAACAACTATTCCAACTCTTATCTTTTCCATATTATCACCTAATGTTTATGTGAACCAGATCCACCCTCCGTGGCAGGTCCCTTATCCTCAAAACCCTGTCTCAAACCCATACCGGCATTCCTTGTGAGCCTATCCCTGTCAAATAGCAGGTTATATGCGTTCAATGCATGTTCCCTTGCCCTCCTGTCGCAGAGCCATGCAAGCTCTGCATCATTCTTTGCCTCATCCTCATGGACGAAAACCTCTATTATATGCATCTTCTCCTGCAGCTGTACCTCCATGATGCCTGTGGATGCAATCTGGGCAGACATTTTGTCAACAGGCATAGGACCAGGCATTCCAAATGCCATTACCAGGTCGCACTGGTAATCTTCAAACAGAATTTTACAGGCTACAGGAATATCTTTTATACCGGGAACAGTGTACCTTTCCACAACGAAGCCTGTACCATAGGCGTACAGCTCGTCTATTGCAGAACCTGCCATATCGTATCTGGCAAAGGTCGTATCCACTATTCCTATTTTCTTCAATGGTTCTCACTCCATTCACTGATTATTTCCTCACCTGTGGCAAAACCGTATCCATGTTTTCTGGCATAATTTTCTGTCTTATCCCTTGTCATTGATTTCCCATTATCATCCAGCATTTCTACTATTGTGGCTGAGGGGATCAGGCCTGCCTGTTCGACAAGGTATGTACTCAATTCTGTATGCCCACGCCTTCTTGAGAAATACCCATCCCTTGCTATTAAAAGATGTATGTGCCCCGGAGTTCTGAAAACTGACCCAAAACTATCCGGAGATATCTTCTCCACTTTCAAGTCTTTAAGGAAACCGGCAAAATGCTGTACTGTTAGAGACCTATCATTGTCTGATATCCCTGTGAATGTATCCCTTGAATTTATTGTAATTGAAAATGTGCTGTCCTTATCATATTTCATATCCTCTGCATTCAGTATGGATTTGTCCATATCCAGGCATTTCCTGAAAAGGTCCTCAATATAGGGAAGTCCTATTTTTTCTGCATCTGCCTGCTTTACAGTTGTGCATATGAGGCCACCTGCATCTTTCCTCATTATACGTATAATATCTGGAGTAATGAACTGCGATGGTATTACTATATCTGTCTCACCCTCACGGGTATCTGCATCGAATATTAGCACAGGATTTCTGTTCCTGAATGCTGTTATTGCATCTGAGTACATAGATGGGAATTGTCCCAATATATTTAATATTTTAGTATCTACTCAGAAATACGTATAATAGAGGATCTAAAATAATGTTTTTTTGTTACGATCTGGTATTCATTGAGCAGCTGATTTTTAAAGAATAGATATGCCCCACCTGTATCCACCCCATTTTTTTGCAGGAATTTTCTGGGGTTGTCTATTGCAAACTTAAGTATGTCAGATGGGTTAATGTACGTGCTGAAGCGCTGATACCTGTAAAGAAAATCCATCTCGCTGAAGATATCCGGCTCCGTTATAAACACATTATCTGTGCCTATCATCATTTCAATGCCATATTTCATATATCTTCCATAGTCTGGCCGTTTTCCATAAAAAATATTAGATCTTGGGGTTATTGCTACAGGAATCCCTAATTTCCCAAGCAAAGTAAGGTCTCTATCATCTGCCGCTATACCGTGTACCAGGAAAGATGGCTTAAGATCCAGAATTCTTTCAATATCCTCTCTCCTATTCTCGCTGAAATGAAGAGCGAATATCTTTCCCTTTTTTCTGGTTTCTACAGATGCCTTCATTGCCTCCTCATAATCTATATCTGAAATAGAGCTCAGTGCAATTCCATCAGAAGAATCCAGTATCCACTCAAGGGAATCGTTGCCGAATGGCCTGCCAAGAATGACGGGGCGTATATGCCACGGTTTAGACTTCCTGATAAGTTTAACCCCCTTCAGTCCGCCCTCCCTGAAATCAATATATGAAACCGTGCCATTTTCCCGCATAAAACTGTTTGAACTCCTGATTCCCCTGATAATAGAATCCTCACTAGCATGCTCGAGCATTCTATGTTTTAGCCCCCCGGGGCCCACTATATCAGGCAGCGAGCCTGAAGGCTCATCACAAATGAATGAATCGCCTATATGTGTATGGGCATTCACAGGCATTGGCATAATGGTTCCATAAAGCCCATCATTTGCAATACCTTCTTTGAACTCCGGATCTCCGGAGAGATCAATAGTCCCTTGCCTTAACCTTCCATTGAAATATACATGACCGCTGACCCTCATAAACTCACCTCCATTGGATTATTCTGGTACTGTTACTTTTTTTCTATATTGCCAGCAGTTATAAATACTTATTTTTTAGTAGTATCTCAAAATTGTTATATTAGAACATTATTAACCTATATGCTTCCAAGGATAACAATAAACGTTGCCATGTCTTTGAACGGGAAAATATCATCAGAAAGTGGGCGCTATACCATCTCTGACCCAGATGATATGGAAAGGGTATTTTTGCTGCGGAAATCTGTGGACGCCGTGCTCATTGGTGCCAATACTGTTATTGTGGATGACCCTGTTCTCCGTTATTCCAGATGCAGAATAATCCTTGACGGGGAATTCAAGTTATCTGATAAGTATAAAATATTTGATGGGGGTGTGAAAACCTATATAGTTTCCAGGAAAAATAAACACATAAAGAATGCCCAGACCGTTACTGTAAATGATACAGGGATAAAAGGCATAATGGAAAAATTATACTCATTCGGAATAAAATCTGTACTTGTGGAGGGCGGTATGCAGGTTATAAACGAATTCCTGGATTCTAATTTATTCGACCAGTTTTTTGTATATGTCAATCCAGGGCTTATCCTGTCAGGCAAATCGCTCTTTCCAGCCGTGGACAAAAAACTGGAATATACTGTGGAGGAATGTGGCAGGGGAATTCTTTTAAGCATCAAAAGTATATACATATGATTATGATGGAAAGCAATGGGTTTTTAAGATTAAAATGGGCAAGGGACCATATGCCAGTGTCTGCAAATATAAGGGAACGTTTTTTGAGGGAAAAGCCATTTAAGGGTATAAGAATAGCCATGGCATTGCACGTTGAGGCTAAAACAGGCATATTTGCACTTCTACTCTCAGAGGGAGGTGCGGAGGTAAGGCTTGCCTCATGCAACCCCCTGAGCTCCGATGACAGTGTTGTTGAATCACTCAGAAAGGATTATGACTATATGGTATACGCAAGAAAGGGTGAAACAGAAACAGAGTATTATGACAATATTAAGAAAACTGTTGAGGTTGCGCCGGATATCATAATAGATGATGGAGGAGACCTAACAAATCTGGTCGCATCTGACCCTGATCTTGTAAGGAAAGTAATGGGTGGCAATGAGGAGACCACAACCGGAGTTGTTAGGCTCAAGGCAATGGAAAAGGCAGGAGCCCTGAAATTTCCAATGTTCGATGTAAATGATGCACAGATGAAACATTTCTTTGACAATAGATACGGTTCTGGACAGAGTGCCCTGGACGGATTTATGAATGCAACAAACATACTGATAGCAGGAAAAAATGCCCTTGTAGCAGGCTATGGCTATGTAGGAAAGGGAGTTGCAATGCGGCTGAAGGGAATGGGTGCAAGGGTAACAGTCACCGAGGTTGACCCTGTAAAGGCAATAGAGGCAGTCATGGATGGTTTCAACGTTGACCGCATGAATAACGCTATCCGGGATGCTGATCTTCTATTTACAGCCACAGGTATGAAGAATGTAGTTAGCTATGATGATATGCTTGTTGCCAAAAAGGGAATAATAATGGGAAATGTTGGGCATTTCAATAATGAGATTGACTACACCTCACTGGAGAAGAGGAATACAGGTAAGGTCCAGGTAAGGAACCTTGTAACAGAGTACAGGCTTGAAAATGGAAATACAGTGGATCTTATCTCTGATGGAAGGCTTTTAAACCTCGCCGCAGGCCAGGGCCATCCGGTTGAAATTATGGATCTGAGCTTTGCACTTCAGGCTCTTACAGCAGAATACATAGTAAAGCACAGGCAAAATCTATCAAACAAGGTATACCCGGTCCCTGATGAAATTGATAATGAAGTGGCGAGAATTGCACTTGAATCAATGAATTTCAAAATAGACAGCTATACAGAGGATCAGTTGAAATACCTAAACAGCTATGAGGAAGGGACATAGATTTTTATATAATTTTCATATTAATCAACATGAAACTAACTGCAGTTAATATAAACGGGCAGAGGCATCTGGCACTGTATAAAAATGGAATGCTGGCTCTTCTTGATGACTATGGCATAAAAACAACCAGGATTTCCTCTCTCTCCGGTGAGGACTTCAAAAAAATTAATGGTATAGATGATTTTAAGGATTATGACTTTTCATTTGAATCAATAATAGATAGGGAATCAACACTTATGTGCATAGGTCTTAATTATAAAAGCCATGTTTCAGAGCATGAGGGCGGGAAAGTACCAGAAACACCGGTAGTTTTTACCAAATCTAATAATACTTTTGCCGGTAGCGGGGCTACAGTAGAGACCGGAAGTGGATTGAAGGTTGATTATGAGGGCGAGCTCTGTGTAATGATTGGAAAGAAGGCAAGAAATGTCCCGGAAAGGGAGGCCCTGGATTATGTACTTGGATACTTTGCTGGAAACGATGTAAGTTCAAGGCTTATGCAGTATAAGACCACACAGTTTTATCTTGGGAAAAGCTTCGATAACTTTTACCCAAACGGACCATATATATCCATAGATGAGATCAATGACCCGCAGAAACTTAATATACAGACAAGGGTCAACGGGGATCTTAGGCAGAATTCTAACACAGAACTAATGATATTCCCGGTGAATACTCTTATCAGCTACATATCAAAATATATTACATTGAGGCCGGGGGACTGCATTTCAACAGGCACCCCAGCAGGGGTTATAATGGGAATGCCAGAGGAAAAGCAAAGATGGCTGGGAAATGGCGACAGGGTGGATGTTAGCATAGATTCCCTGGGGACATTATCCGCAAGTTTTAAGTGAAATGCAGTACACCCTTATATTAAAGCCACCAATAAACATCCGCAACAGGATAACGAGGATAAAAAAGAATCTGGAGGCCCTTTATGGGTATACAGGGTCACTGAGCTGCAAGGGGGTGCACATAACCATGGCATATCTCAGAAATCCAGAATCCCTGGATATCAATGCCGTGGAAATGATATGTAAAAGTACTTCTCCTTTCTACTTTGACATAGGCGGTGCCGGTTATTTCCAGAAGGAAAAAAATGGTAAAAAATCCTATATTGTATATCTCAGCGTTATACCATCCCCGGAAATGGTGGCATTCCATTCCATGCTTGTTAGATCGCTGGATCTGAATGCCATGGATAGGGGGATATTCGTTCCCCATATTACCCTTATAAGGAAAAATGTTGACGGTACAAGGCTAAATGGGATAATGGAATATGTGAAAAATTTAAATGTCGGTGGCCATTTTTATTCAGAATATCTAATAATGGGTAAAAGAAAAAAACAGAACACCCACTGGCATTTCGAGCATTTTGATTTCAGCAAAATTTAAAAGCATTTCATAATAACAATATATGAAAAATGTCATTCTTTTGATAATGGACGGCCTTGGGGATAGGCCAAATGTGGAACTTGGAGACAAAACAGCGCTCCAGGCTGCTGTAAGGCCAAATTTGAATAAGCTTGCATCCTGTGGGGCCACGGGACTGATGTCGCCGGTATCAACAGGAATTAGGGCCGGGTCTGATACGTCCCACCTTTCCATACTGGGATACGATCCGTTAAAATATTATACGGGAAGGGGCCCGTTTGAGGCACTGGGCCTGGGAATTGAACTGAGGCCGGGAGATATTGCATTCAGGGCGAACTATGCAACAGTCAGTGATGGGAAAGTTGTGGATCGCCGTGCAGGGCGGGTTCACGATACAGACACTCTCTCCTCAGACCTTGAAACCGAGATAGATGGTGTGAAATTCATAGTAAAATCAGGAGTGGAACATAGAGCAGCAGTGGTCATGAGGGGAAAAAACCTGTCGGATAAGGTGTCAGAAACCGATCCGCACTCTATAAATTCTCCACCAGAATTTGCCAGGGCCCTTGAACCGGATGCACAGTTCACGGCAGATGTAATCAATAAATTTCTGTCAAGATCAAGAAAAATACTGGAGGAACATGAATTCAACAGAAAACTTGTCTCACAGGGTAAGATGCCGGCTAATGAAATCATGCTCAGGGGCGCTGGCAGAATACCGGAAATTCCTCCATTTAAAGAAAAATACGGGATGAAGGCGGCGTGCATATCAGGTACACCCCTGATAAGGGGTATAGCAGGGCTGGCAGGATTTACCAACATAAAAGTTGATGGTATGAACGGAAGAATAGATACAAACTACAAAAACATAATTTCTGCTGCAGTTGATGCCCTTGGTGAATATGATTTTGTGCTGGTAAATATAAAAGGCACCGATATTGCAGGCCATGACAAAAAGCCTGAGTTAAAAAAATACGTGATAGAACAGGTAGATTCTGTCATAGACCCACTGCTGGGCAGGCTCAATGATACACTGGTAGTGGTTACAGGAGACCACAGCACGCCCTGCTCCTATGGAGACCATACAGGTGACCCAGTCCCTATAATGTTTTCAACACATGGAATTCTAAATGATAATGTCAGGTGTTTTGATGAGCTCAGTGTCTCCACAGGTTACTATAAAATCAGCAGCAACGACATTATGCCCATTATCATGTCCTACTCTGACAGGGCCGAAAAATACGGTGCATAATTATTCCATTTTAATTATTTCTTCTGGCTTGTTAACGTCATAGGCGAGAAGCTCGTGGCTCAGGAATGATTCAGGAAAAACCGACCTCGCATCTTCCAGGAGAACGTTCAGGTCGTTATACCTTGAGCTATAATGGAATAAAAATAATTTTTTTACTGATGCCTTAAGTGCTATTTCCGCAGCCTGCTTTGAAGAGGTATGGCCATATTCGTTCACTGTTGGCTCCATGGACGAATCCATTGTTGTGTCATGTATGAGCACATCTGCATATCTGGCAAATTCCGGCATGTCCCTCACCGGTCTTGTGTCACCGGTATATACAATCTTTCTTCCGCGCTTTATGCCCTCTGCCATATCCCTTAATTCATATTTTTTGCCGGCTATTGTTACACTTCCCTCATTGCGCAGCTCCTCAAGCCGGTAAACCGGGAACCCGGCCTCGTCCACCTTCTGCCTGTCTATCTTTACCAGATCTTTTTCCTGAAGTGAGTATGTTACTGATGGCACAGTGTGGTCATTGGTCATGCTTTTTATGGTAAATTTTCCGAAGTCATACACCATTCCAGGAGTGACTGTGTATACATTTATGTTATAGGTTATTCTGCTATAACCCAGGTTCATAGCATTTCTGATAAATGTGGGAGCACCAGGAGGGCCAAATATATTAAGGTCTTCCGTACGCCCTAAAAACGCAAGGGAATTAAGCAGCCCCGGCAATCCAAGAAAGTGATCTGCATGGAAATGGGATATAAATATATTTTTTAATGACATAAATGATATACCACTTTTCATAAACTGTTTCTGTGTACCCTCCCCGCAGTCGAAGAGATTCAGCATATCATCCACCTGAACTGCCACCGCAGGCAGGGCCCTTCCGGGCTTTGGCATTGATCCTCCAGTCCCAAGAAAGGTAATTCTTATATTGGATGCCATATATCTGTATTTATTGATAATATATTATTTTTGATAAATTAATTATATTCTTTCGTTATGTATTGTTATGATAAACCAGGAAGTAGAAATTGGGAATAAGAAATACCAGTATATAAATGAAAAGCTCGGCAGGAAGGCACCCATGATAGTTATCAAGGGAGAGGTCGGTTATATTATGTGTGGATATCTGAATATAGATGCCGCCAACTCGCTTGGGGATACAGCAGTACGCGTAACCGGGGTAAATGATATCAACGATGTTCTGAATAGCCAGGTAAATTCCTGTACGGATAACGCCGCCAGGCTCGGGATCAAGCCAGGAGATAAAATAATGGATATTATAGGTAAACTTTAGAAATATGGTAAACCAGTAATCTTATATACTGGTTTATAATATATCTTTATGGCAAACGAGAATAATGAAAATGAAACCACACCAGAAGACGAAAAGATAGTAAGAAAGACAATATCAATAAAGGGCGTGAGCGCTGACCTGTATAAAAGGATACAGAAGGTATCAACTGAAACTGGAAAAACCATAGGCCAGGTTACAGATGAAGCATACAGGTCATTTATGGGCACTGTAGAGAACGCAAAGCGCCTGTCTGATGGATTTGTAAAGGGCATGAAAGAAGGCTCATCCCAGTATATAGAAAATATTAAAGAACTTGAGATAACCGGAGATGACCTGCAGGAAATTGGAAGAAAGATAATCTTCAAAAATATAGATACCCTGACATTCAAAAACATTGACAATGATATGTTTGACAGATATGTTAACGCTATAATAATGGTAAAGACCGTAAATATACCAAAATCTGTGAGCAAGGCAAGGGTGCTTTTAAAGGGAAGCTTTATAGACAGAATTGTCCAGTAATGGACTATAAATTCTTTTCCCTGTAGAAAAATGCACTTTCAACATCAGTAATAACGGTATCAAAACTATTTTTTTCTTTTTCAATGTACCGGTATATTTCCATATGCAAGGGATTCCAGTATTTTTCAATGTAGTTATGGTTGACGGATTCTATAAATTTATTCTTAACCTTGAAGATGCTATCGGTGATTTCAGAATTTACAGTTTCGGGGTTCTTCCAGTATCCTGTTAAATATGAATCTATAACCGTCTCAATTATGTCAGTAATGTTCTTTTTGGTAATATCCTCGGCGTTCTGTGACTTTAAAGCATATTTCTCAGAGAGTCCATAATATTTCTGATAATCTATTTTTGGGAAATGCACGTTGAATTTCTCCTGTAGCATCTGTATTTCAATATAATCTTCTCTGTTATTAACAAAATTTTTCTCCGAGGTATATGTAACTATCAGGTTTTTGGGATTATTCTTCATAATGTACCTGATAAAGTCCTCATAGGAATACCCAGCAGTTTTTCCATGCAGTTTGCCTATGGTTGAAATTATATTCATAACATGTTATGCTATGCTAGCATTTAAAACTAATTTCGCATCTCCAGTATGGCTATTCCCGTAAACAGTTATAATTAACTCATAGGTATGAAAGATAACTATTTATACATTTAATCATTGTTAAATTGATTAAAATGTCAGTGTTAGGTGAAAAGACAGAAGCTGGTCTTAAAGATCTCTTGACAGCCAATGCAGAAGACCATATGAGACTGAATGCAGCAGCCAGTTATTTCGAGAAGATGGGGGACTACAAAACAGCAAAGGAATTAAAGGACAAGGCAAATGTTGAGCTTGGGCATTTCAATGCAATTTTCGCAACCCTTGTAAAATACGAAGGCATAAACGGTCTGGTAAATGGCATGGCAAAGGAAGAAACAGAACAGCACGTTTCTGAGTACACAAACGTAGCCAATGCTGCAAAGGCAGAGGGCCACGATGACATAGAAGCAATGTTATGTGCATTTTCCGAGCAGGAGAAGGGCATAGCTGAAACTCTTAACAGGGTCGGTATGCAGAGAATGATCTCGGATATGGCAAAGGAAGAAACAGAACAGCACGTTTCTGAGTACACAAACGTAGCCAATGCTGCAAAGGCAGAGGGCCACGATGACATAGAAGCAATGTTATGTGCATTTTCCGAGCAGGAGAAGGGCATAGCTGAAACTCTTAACAGTGCCAAAAAAGCTTTCTAAAAACAATCCAAAATATTTTTATACATATTATTCAACATCTTTTTTCTATTATATGTATGGGTTTTACAGAATTAATCATTTTGGAAATGAATTCCCTTGTACTTTTATTGACAGAATCTCCCAGGTCCTGCATATCAAAATAGGCAGCTTTAAGTGCATCTGATCCAGGTTTGATATCCCCATTCACCGGGATGCAAATATAGTCAAGTATTATGTAATGAAAATATTCTGTAATAATCTCTGATATCCCGGCCAGATCCCTTACCTCAACATCCAGTGAAAGTTCCTCATTTATCTCCCGTTTCAATCCATCTTCAAGCGTTTCGTTTAATTCAAGTTTCCCACCAGGTATTGCCCACTTATATCTGTCAGGTTCATCACGCCTTAGTGTCAAAAGAATTTTATTATCCTTCAGGATAATCCCACCAACCGCGACTCTAGGATACCTTACCATTGTTATATATCCGCTTAATTTATTTATATATTCCCCGGGGTTTTCAGTGTATGTGTGCCTATAATCACCACTTAATATTAGCATATCTGGATAGCCCATCTACATGAAAACTCTATCATTGGCGGAATAAGAAATAATTCCGTTAAAGTATATATTTCCTTAATAGTGAAAGGAGACATATGCTGGTGTATGGCACCATTATCCTGCTTATCCCTCATCCCACAAATTTTCTAAGAAGTGCCATTTCATAAGCATATCTCCCGACCTCATCGAATTTTTTGTTTTTGAATGCAAGAAGCAACAACGTGGAAAATATGTTATGTTTTTCCACACTGTATGAACTGTCTGTGGATACTCCTACATTGCTTTCTATATACCTGATGTCCTCCCTTATCATTTTTATTATATCAGAGTCAATGCCCCAGATATCTGTTAGGTATTTCAGTGATTCATAATTGAAATATCTGGAGCTCGAGCGTAGGTCAAAATACATATTTTTGTAGTTCTGGTCCAGCAATGCGTGGTATTCCTCAGGCAACCCCGCGAGCACTGATGCTCCCAGTATCTCCGGCGGTATTCCCAATGAATAAAGTGCGCCGACAAATGCAATGGCCCTTGGGAGCCTGGCACTTCCTGTGCTTCGTGAATACCCGAAAAGCCCTGTATGTAATTTCCTTGTTCTCCTTTTCGGGAGGTAGGTTGTAATATCATTAATTGGTTTTGATATTCCCTCTATTATTTTCTGAAATCTTGAAGAATACAGGTCTATTATATGTTTTATAATTATTTCCTGATCCCTATCAAATAAATTAGGAATAACAGGCTTATGGGCATTGATCATGGAAACAGCCTCCTTAACTGATACTTCGCTATAGTCATACCTGAAGGCCGACTGCACAGAGAATGTATAATATGAATCATATTCAGACAGGGCCCTCTTAATGTTGTCAGGGCCCAGGTTGCCTCTGAATGGTGAGGAACCTGCCCCGATAATTGGATAAAGTTCCATTCCTGTTTTCTCAGAAATTCTGTACATTCCAGATACAGCATATTTTGAAAGCAATGTTGCAGGTATCATCCCATAGTTCATGGCAGGATCTGACCTTGCTATAAAGACCCTCATATAATGGGGTTTTATGATTTCACTGTATTTTCCAATTATAGACTCAATGTTAAATATAGAATCCCTGTCTTCTATGAGGGGTATCAGATTTATTTTCTCAGGCATTACTTTTCCGGTAATGTCCTGAACACGCACATCATCGTAAAGTTTAATATTCTCGGAATCCACAATACCTTTTTCATAGAATTTCACCACATTTAGCATACTCCTGTAATCTGTGGTGAATGGGAGTATAACCTCGAATACAGGTGCAATATCCCGTTCGTACACCCTCCTGGCCACATCATAATTCAGAGGTATGCTGCTGAGGGTTTCGTTCAGTATTTTTCTTTCCGCCCCCTCAATGAGTGGATTCGGAACCCTGTATGTCAGGAAAATATCCCTCCCGAGAACATTTTTATCAAAGAATTCTCTGTCTTTCGAAAATAATTTTCTTATAACATGCGTGTCAACATCCTTGCCCTCAGCATCCCACATAACCTCCTGTATTCCTAGGTACTTGTATGCAATATACGCCTCTTCTATTTCATCCTCGTTTGAAATTATACTCCTGCCACTGGCCCATGAAGGCATCTTTGCATTGTCGGGATGCTGTGTGGACATAGTCTTAGGTATCATGACTTTAACATGGAAAACTATTATAAATAAAAATGGCTGGAAAAAATGCCAGTTATCTCATATCCTGGAATGAGAAACTACAGATGGCGGAAAACTGGTAAATTATATTAAACTTAGAGATTTCCAATATCCTTAACTGTTTCCCTGAACTCAAGGGGGTAAAATCTGATACCTTCTGGAGACATATAACTATCAAATTTCGCGTCATATGCTGCTTCCAGATTTTTTATAGTTACTGCAGCATCCCTTGTTCCGGAAGATATAATTTTGCCATCTTTCATAAGGATAATAGAATCAGAAATGTTATATGCGAGGTTTATGTCATGTAGGACCAGCAGTATGCCCTTCCCTTCGCTTCTTAAATCTTTAAGTATCTTTATTAGCAGATTAATTTTATCAATATCAAGAAAAGACGATGGTTCATCCAGCATGATATATTCTGGATTCTGATATATGACTGCAGAAATCATAACCATCCTTTTTTCTCCGCCGCTCAGGGTAGAATAATCACGGTCTATGAAGGTTTCAACACCACACATTTCCATAGAATTATACAGATCATGATAATCATATTTTCTTGTGAAACCGTTTATTTCCATGATGTCCCTAACATTTAATCCCAATGGCTCTGGAAGTTCCTGCTGTACGTAACCTGTATACCTTGAAATTTCCAGGGATTTGAGACGTTTCAGGCACCTGCCATTTATTGCTATTTCTCCAGACTCTGGTTTTATCTCCCTGTTAAGGGCCAGCAGCGTTGACGTTTTTCCAGAACCATTCTTGCCGCATATTGTCAGGATCTCACCTGGATGTAGGGAAAAATTTATGGGTCCTATATTCAAATTTCCTCTCTTGAACGATATGTTCCTGAGTTCAAGCATTGTAGTACCCCCTCTTAGAAATTCTTGTCATTAAAAGCATAAAAAACGGAACTCCAATTATTCCAGTTATTATTCCAACGGGGATTACCTCACCGATTATTATCATATGTGCTATATCATTGGCAATGATTAAAAACGTCGCACCAAGGATCGCTGAGGATGGTATTACATATTTATTTGAACCTCCATAGATCATCCTTGAAACATGCGGAAATATAAGCCCTACAAAGCCTATGAGTCCAGATATTGATACACAGGCTGCAACAGAAACAGTGGTTAATCCCATGGAGACAAGTTTCGATTTCTCCACATTAATTCCGGCCGATCTGGCATATACATCTCCCAGCTGCAATGCGTTTAACTGCCTGTACATAAAAAATAGGGCTACTGAGGTAAAAATTACCAGGGGAGCCACAATATAATCATCAGCCCATGATATACCTGACAGGGAACCCAGTAACCAGAAAAACAGTGAATTTATGTATTTTGGCCTCGAATAAAGAAGAAGCGCAACAAATGATGAAACAAATAAGGATATTGCTATGCCTGAAAGTAGCAGTACCAGTGGAGGTGCCCTGCCATTTCTGATTGAAATGGCATAAACAAGCCCAACCACAATAATGGCAAATATAAAAGCAAGCAGGGGAAGTGTAAGTATCCCGAAAATAGTCAGCCCGAAAACAATAGCAAGCACCGCTCCAAGGGTTGCACCGCTGGATACCCCTGTAATGTATGGCTCAGAAATGGGGTTCCTGAATATGCTCTGTATCACTGCACCTCCTACCCCCAGCGATGCTCCAACAGCAGCGGCACCTATAGTTTCAGGCTCCCGTAGCTGGGTAACAATGATATAATCCGATAATTTAACATGTCCATAGATGCCAAACTGGGCAAGCACAGATTTAATTACATCCATAATAGGTATTTTTACTGGGCCGATATCAAGTGAGATAATAAAAGATGCTAAAAGTGCAAGTATCGATACCATGAAATAAAAGTAAATTTTACCCTGAATTATTTTCAATGTTAACCACCGCCCCAGGCTCTGGACTCGCCTTCAGGTTAAATGGAAATTGTGGTATTGTTACATTCTTGTTAAATGCACTTGAAATCATCCACTGGATTGCATAAATATCCCTGAAGTTCGGCTCTGCAAATATGTTATAGCTGAAAGCTTTATAGTACTTATTATGGGCAACTGCATAGGTTTTATTATAAGGTGTATACTTTAGATCTGTCTTATTAAATGATGGGCCCAGTATCAGTGTGGAAATATTTTTACTTGCAATGATTTCATTTGATATCTGGTAAAAACTGGATCCATTTGCAATATTTATAAGGTGTGAATACTTCATCATGGAGGATATAAATGTGTTGTTCCCTGCTGTATAGGTTTTACCATCGTAAATGCACATAGCATACATTGCCGTTTCATTTTTAACATTTACATTTTTAAAGTCTGTCAGAGAAGTGGCGATCCAGTTATTCAGAAGTGTTGCATTATGTAAGTTCCCGGTTATTTCTCCCAGAAATGTATCCTGCTTTTCAATAACGTTAAATGTTGTATTTGCACCTGATGACAGAAATATGTAATCTATTCCTGCATTCAGTAATTCATTGATCTGCGATTGTTTGTAATCCGAAAATGATATTACAGCCTGTGGACTTAAATTGAGTATCTCCTCTACATCCATGCTGGGATACGCTGACACTGCCGTTATATTCTCTGTGATATTGGAGCCAGGCCACAATCCAGGGTATGCATATACTCCTTTAACATCTTTAATCGCGCCTATTGCGTAGAGGGTTGCTGTTACACTGGGGTCAAGCGACACAATTTTATTGAAATGCAGGCCACTTACATTTGAATTTACCGTCAGTTCCACGCCTTTTTTTACTGCAGGATGGTACCCGTAAACATCTGCAACATAAATGCCTGATGCGACCACTATGATCGCAACGATTACAATTCCAAGTAATTTGATATGTTTATCCGTGCAGGTAGATTTAATTACTATTTATAAAGTTTATTTAATTATACTAAAGTATACTTTACAAGAAATAAAATATTCCAGATATAATAAGGAATATGCAATGAGGGCAAAATTCAGCATTTATGACAGATATTACTGCATAGAATTTCCTCAAAGGGCCAGAAAATACAGTTCTGCCCCTTACCAGGGAGGTACTGGAATATCTTACGGCTATGTAAACATGCATGTGGAAAATAACTATAATTCTGATGTAAATGAATACATAAAGTCATTTCTTATAAAAAACAATTTAAGCACTGAATTAACCGTGAACATGACCTCAGCAGATATACATAATCTCAGAAGAAGTGATATATATGTTGACAGTTATTCCGTTGATGCTTTTATAACGGCAGGATTTGATAATGCACTTTCCATAGGCAATAAATCAGGCAAACCCGGTACAATAAATATATGCATTGTCACTGATTATCCACTTACCGATTCCGGCGCAATGAATCTGTATCAGACATGCATAGAGTCAAAGGCACAGGCATTGAACGATATGGAAATAAGAGATATCAGGACCGGGATGCTGTCTCCTGGAACCTCTACAGATACCCTGAGTATTTTTGTCTTAAATAAGACTAGAAAGTATAATTATGCCGGTAGATTGACAGAAATAGGTTATTCAACATCCATGCTTGTTTATAATAACCTCTTGAAATTTGGATAAAGTTTCTATTTCAGGATGCCATGTTATTTGCACTGAATAAGCAACAGCCAATCCAGAAGCACTAAAATGTTAAATATTCTTTAATAATGGTAGTCAACATGACTGAAACTGATGAAATACTTCAATATCTTAATATCAGTAGCGATGAAGATCTTTTTGCCGATATACCAGGCAGGTTAAGGGTGTCAATGGACCTTGGATCTCCAATGGATGAACTTTCTTTAATTAATTCAATCTCAAAAACTGCAGGAAAAAACATACCCCCAGAAATGAATTTCCTGGGAAATGGAATATATGATAGATTCATTCCACCCCTGGTTGATGAAATAATAGGCAGAAATGAATTTCTTACATCTTACACCCCATATCAGCCAGAAATTTCTCAGGGTATACTGCATTCCCTATTTGAATACCAGAGCATTATTTCTGACCTCACGGAAATGGATGTTACGAACTCTTCCATGTATGATGGATTCACATCCCTTGCTGAGGCAGTCAGAATGGCATACAGGATAAATGGCAGAAACGAGGTGCTTGTTCCGGAGAACATCTACAGGAGCCAGTTAAGCATTATAGAGAATTATGTTATTGGCCTGAATTTGAGAATAATCAAATATAAATTCGGAAATGATGGGTTAATAGACATGGAAGACCTAAAATCAAAAATATCAGACCGTACCTCATCCATAGTGGTTGCAAATCCGAATTTTTTTGGGCTCATAGACGAAAATTCATTTCATGTCAGTGAAATCAAGAAAGATGCGCTGTTGATAACATATTATGACCCCGTTTCCCTGGGACTTATCATACCACCTGGTGGGTATGGAACCGATATTGCAGTTGCCGAGGGGCAGCAGCTCGGGATTCATATGAATTACGGCGGCCCTCTTCTGGGGCTATTCTCGTTCAAGAAGGAATATGTTCACCGGTCGCCCGGAAGGCTCATAGGCCTTTCAAACGATAATGCCGGAAGAAAGGCATTTGTTATGACACTCCAGGCAAGGGAACAGCATATAAGGCGTTCAAAGGCAATGAGTAACATATGCTCCAATCAGGCACTTCTGGCAGTGGCATCACTTGCATACCTTTCCATAATGGGATCTGATGGACTGAAAAAGATAGCCCTTATTACCATGAATAAGAGCAAAAGGATGAAAAGCGCCCTGAGCCATGCCGGAGTGGCACCTGTATTTAACGGGATCAATTTTTCTGATAATCTGTTCTATTTCGACAGGCAGGAAAAACTGGCTGCCAATAATATATCTGGAGGCATAAGGCTCTCTGACCTTTCAGATTACCAGGGTTATAAAAACTCAGCATTCTTTTCGGTTACGGAGAAAACGGCGGATGAGAGCATAGAAAGGCTTGCCGGGATAATAGGTGAATAAGATGTATAAACAGGCACATTATGATGAGGATTTTTTGAATTCGTTCAACACAGGAAACGATTTTTATATGGAGGATGTGGAAGACACATACCCTGTTTCAATAAAGAGAAAAAAGCTTGAACTGCCCAATGTAAGAAGTGTTGACGTATCAAGGCATTTTACCAGGCTATCTGAAATGAACTACTCTGTAGACCTTGGTATGTACCCACTTGGTTCCTGCACAATGAAATTCAATCCGAAATATGCAGATTATGTTGCTTCCTTTCCGCAATTTCAGAATGTGCATCCACTGGAATCTGAATCGAGGATTCAGGGAACCCTCGAGGTTATGTACAGGCTACAGCAGCTGCTTGTTAAAATTTCTGGAATGGATTTCGCATCCCTTCAGCCTTCGGCCGGAGCACATGGGGAATTTACAGGCATATTAATAGTCAGAAAATTTTTTGAGGTTAAGGGTGAGCTTGATAAGAGAGATGAAATTATAATACCCGACTCTGCACATGGCACAAATCCTGCCTCAGCGGCAATGGCAGGCTTCAAGGTGGTTGAGGTCCCCTCCAATTCAAAGGGCCTTGTGGATATTGATGCCCTTAAGGCCGCTGTGACACCCAGAACTGCAGCTTTTATGATAACCAATCCCAACACCCTGGGAATTTTTGATGATCAGATAGTTGAAATCGCAGACATAATACATAAAAATGGTTCCCTGCTCTACTATGACGGGGCAAATTTCAATGCCATTCTTGGTATAACAACACCGGGTATAATGGGTTTCGACATTGTGCACTTCAATTTGCACAAAACCTTTGCAACCCCACATGGAGGCGGCGGTCCGGGTGCCGGTCCAGTGGCAGTGAAAGCCTATCTGAAGGAATATCTCCCGGTTCCCGTTGTTGTAATGGAAAACGGCAAATATTCACTTTATTATGGCCTAAAAAACAGCATTGGGAAGGTATCATCGTACAATGGATCATATGGGGTGGTCTTGAGGGCATATGCATACGCCCTGAAAAATGGGAATAATCTCAGCCTAAATGCAAGAAGGGCGGTAATGAATTCAAATTATATGGCAAGGAAACTGTCAGCATCTTTCGAGATCCCATATAAAACACTGAAAAAACACGAGTTCGTATTATCCACAGCCAGAACCGGCAGGAGGGCCCTTGACATATCCAAGTTTATACTGGATTACGGTATACATTCTCCAACAACGTACTTTCCACTTATAGTGAAGGAGGCCATGATGATTGAGCCCACAGAATCCGTAACCAAGAAGGATATGGATTACTATATAGACGTAATGGAGAAAGCTCTGGAGGTACCTGAGGACACGCTGAAGTCATCTCCTGTAAATACATCTGTGGGGCGGATAGACGAAATTGCTGCCGCAAGAAACCTCATACTAAAATGGCCCGACCCATTTGAAAACTCTTAAATAAACTCAAGAGATGCGAAATAATGAAATTAGATGAAATACATGGAGAAACCCCCAATTTAGAACTCAGAGTTAAAATACTTTCACTGTCTAAAAGGGAAACAACAACATCCCGTGGTGAAACCGTTTATTATTATGGCCTTGTGGGGGACGAGACGGGGGTGCTTCCGTATACTGCATGGGAGTTCCCGGCACCTATTAAGGCCGGAGATGTTGTACAGATAAGATATGCAAGATCCAGGGTTTACAATGAGAGGATAAGGTTATATTTTGATTCTAAGACAGAGATACTGCTTAAGCCCGGGGAGGATATTGAGGTAAAAAGGACATACAAAGAGACAAAATTAATGGATCTTTCCCTGAAAAATCCCTTTGTTACCGTAACAGGAAAGATAAGTAACATGACGGGCAAGGAATACAGCAAGGCTGGAAATACATTTACAATATATAATGGATTTATAGAGGATGATACCTCCCGTGTCAGAATTTCATCCTTCGGGCAGCCGCTGGAAAACGGCAAAATTTACAGGATCGTAGGTGCACGTGTCTCTGAATTCAACAAACAGCTCGAAGTCTCAATAGGGGACAAGACGGAGGTTTATCCTGAAAATGAGGACATGGATTTTGAAAGATATTATAAATTATTTGAGGTTGACAATCCTGCAGGGGGCATAACAATACTGGGATTCATAATAACACTGGGCACAAAAAGCGGAATAATAAAACGCTGCAGTGAGTGCAATAAGCCATTAAGTACCGGGGTCTGCCCTGATCATCCAGATAAGCCAACAAAACTGGACATATTTTCATATTTCACCCTAGATGACGGAACAAGGTATATACAGTGCATAGCCGGGAAAAAGGCAGTAATGCCATTTCTCGGAATAAAGGAGGAGGATCTTCCCAGAGTTGCTGGAGATATCTACAGGATGCTTGAGGACAGGCTATACGGGCATGCAGTCCGTGTCAATGCAGATTTTATTAAAAATGATGATGACCTGTCACTGAGGGTTAATGCCATAAATGCTATAACCAGGGAAGACATAGAAAAAGATATAAAGGTCAGTCAATAGGTGATTTAAATGGCGTATACAAAAAGAGAAACTTCATACTGGGTATTTTCACGTGAACTTAAAGATTCTAGCAGGCTTGAGGGTGAGGAAAAGAGGCCATATGTAATAACTCCACTGGGCACAAAGCTGAAGAGAATCCTGCTTGCAGGAATCATAACATATAAAAGCTCAGATGACCGGATGGTAAAGGTAACCGTTGCGGATTATCTGGGATCTTTCTATCTAACCGGGTTCAAGACAGGTTTCAGCAGTGAAATGGCAGAGGAGCTTGATAAATATAATGTAAACGATACCGTTGTTGTAATGGGAAAGGTAAGTTCATTTAAAACAGACGATGGCATATTCTACTTTTCAATCAATCCTGAGCTGATAAAAAAGATATCAGACACGGAAAGGTATTTCTGGGGGATAAGAACGTCATATGTTACCAGGAGAAAACTTCTGGGCATCACAGAGGCATTGAAGGACGAGAACGCTACTGCCGATACACTTGTGGGCCTGGGATACTCCAGGGATGAGGCAGATGACGCTATACGGGCAAGGGAAAATTACCACGACTATGATTTCACCTCCTATATGAATGCCCTGTCATCAATAAACTTTGACTCACCGATACCTATAGAAACCCAGACAGGTTACAGTGGAGAGGCCGGACAGGCCACACTGGAAGATGAAAAACCCACATCCGGTGAAACAGTAAACGTTGAGGCATTCATTCTTGATTATATAAAAAATAATGATAGCGGACCGGGATGCAAATACGATGATATTGTAATTTCATGCTCCAATGCAGGAATTCCCCGGGAGAGGGTGGATGAAATACTGAACTCTCTTGGTTCCATGGGAGAGATATATGAGGTTTCTTTAAAAAGGTACAAGGCACTATGATGGTATTATAAAAAAAAGAAAATAATATGCATTCTGAATATTTACCTTATAATGAAACATTTAAAATACTTTCCCGCGTTATAAGTTTATGGTTACTTCAGACGAAATTGTTAAATGGCTTAGTTCAGGAAACGATAATGCAAAAACGCTTATAGACCTAAAATGGACTATATCCAAGGCCGGGGATTATACGGTGCTCCAGAATGAAAAAATTCCCTTTGATATATTTCTCTATGTTGACAGTGACAAGGGTGCAATAAACCTCATAGTGAGAACCGGCATGGAAACAGCAACAATTGAAAATGAACCCAGATTGAAGATCTATAGAACACTGCTCCTGCTTAACGCAAGGGTGGAACTTGTAAAATTCATGCTTGATGGAATAAATGAGGAGGTTGTGGCAAGGGAAGATTTTGATGCAGCTACATTTACCAGGGATGTTCTTAATACCGGCCTTAACACCATTCTTGCAGCTTTTTACCTCATGGTAAGGGCATTAAATCTTGAGGACGAATTCAACGCAGGCATAATAGAAAGAACAGGCATGATGATAAAGGAAATGGCAAAAGCTGGAAAATCCAGGGAGGATATAAAGAATTATTTGATGTCTTCATTAGGCCTGGGTAGCGAGGATGCCGAGAAACTTATATCAGAAGTTCTGGATGCAGGTGCCGCACCGAAAAACATGTACCAGTAATTCCCATTATAATATTTATTAAATAGTTGGTTGCATCTTTAAATAACTAATAGAAATTCTTTTAATAAAGTATGGTATATTAATCTATGATATACAGCATTATAACTTATGCTCCAGTGGACTATGCCAGTGCAGTACCTGGCAGCCTTATATTCGCGGTAATTTTGGCCATTGTGGCATTTATCGTAATAATCACATTTACCGTTTATTATCTTTATAAAATTATTTCATCTCAGCGTGGGAGGCATTATACCGGTTCAGAATCAATGACAAATTCCATAGGAGTTGCCAGCAATAAAATCAGTAAAAACGGCAGCGGGTTCATTACCATCGACGGTGTTTCATGGGAGGTTGTAAATATAGGGGAGGAAGATATCGAAAAATTTGACAGGGTTGTGGTAACAGGGCGCAGTGGCCTGAAATTAATGGTAAGGAAGATCAATAAATAAATGGTATGTAAATTTACGAGCAGCGATAAATTTAACATCTGCAAATTCATAGGGTATCATGGAATACGGATGTTATGTATGCAACAAAATAATAAAGACAGGTGAGAAATTTACCTTCACCAAGGAAGGGCCGGTACATATGGATTGCTTTGTGGCTGCAGAGAGAAAGAAGGTGCCAGAGGGAAAGGCTGAATATCTCAGAAACCTTAGCATGATACTTGATTATGAATTAACCATGCTTGTAAGCCTTCTAAGCCTGAAATCAGAAGATAAAGAAACATCTGAATTGATAAGGCGTAGAATAAATGCAATAGAAAAACAGGCCGGGGAAACAACCGGGCTTATTTATAATTTATAAAAATTATTTTTTCTTTTTGAATTCAGTATAGCCACACTTTCCACATGTATAGCGGTCTGAGTGCTCTGCAAGATAAACACCTGCACCGCATCTGGGGCATGTTCTTCTTTTTCTTACTATCTTTCCTTCTTCAACTGCGTACAATTCTCTCTTTTCCATTATTTACTCTCCTTTTCCTTTAATCCATTCCTTATGAGTTCATAATCTGGCTCATATAACATAGCATGCTCCTTGGTATCATATATTTTAACATAGCCCTTAAGTGAATCCTTTCCCGTCTCCTGTATATTCCTGTCCACTATTATTACATCTTCCTTGGCCTTATAATAATCCACAAAAAGATCCTTTATTTCCTTTCTGCTTACAGTTTTTCCAGATTTGAAATCCAGAGTATATTTTATCTCCTTCCTGAACAGCAGCTTGTTATCCCTTTCGGAATCGACGCTGAAATTTTTTATCATTTTTTCATTGCTCATTTCTATACATCTCCATTATCATATTTTCAATTTCCTTTTTTATATCCTCATTAACTTTTATGAATGCCATACCTGTATCAGGTACACCATAAACTATTACTGTATTATTATCTGCATAAAAGATTATTGGTATTACCGCCAGGTCTTCCTCTCCCCTAACCTCGATTCTCCCACTTCCATCTCCTTCCATAAAACTTGCTATGGCATTCATCAACTGGAGTGATATTGTTCCGGGTGGATTCACCACCTCACAGGAACCCTTTACATGCTCAAAATGCCTCTCATCCCTCTTTGTTACAAGGTCAACAACCTGAAGCTTAATCCCTATTCCTGCCTTTAGAAGATTTTCTGTTGTAACATCACCCACAGATACAATTTTATTATGCATTGCAAGAAGCCTTATATCGTCTAAATTACATAAAGAATATTTGAAACTCTTTATGGTATTCCGTGCATTATCCCCTACTGTAATGTCACGATCTAACTTTAATGGCATATATACCTGGTTCCCTTATATCTGCCTTCTGGGCTATCTGTGAGTTTACGTCATTTATTATCAAAAATCCGAACCAGTCAGGTTTTGTTCTTTCCTCACCATGGACGGGGCAGACATCCTCTGTTGTCAATCTTTTGCATATCCTGCAGGCCTTATATACTTTCGCCATCTTATCCCTCAATTATTTATGTCCTGTTTTTGTGCCCACTCAGGCTTTCCAAGACCCGGCTGCTTAGCCGTAAATCCTATTTTGCTATCAGAGAGTGATGCAGATGCAAGGTTCAATGCAACTATTCTAACCCTGATCTTATCTCCGACTTTAAGTTCCATCTTTGTATCCTTTCCTACTATTCTTTGATTATCCATATCAACATTTATGGAATCATCCATGATCTGGCTGATGTGCAGCAAGCCCTCAAATGGCCCGAATCTTATAAATGCGCCAAATTTCTGAATTCCCTCTACGATTCCATCAACAACCTCCTGCATCCTGGGAAAATATGCAAGGGCAGTATAATGAATTGGCTGGTAGACCCCACCATCTCCATGAACTATAGTGCCTTCCCCCTTCATTTCAATGTTGCTTACTGAAACTATATATGCTTTCCCCAGGCTCTTTTCACCTTCCAGTATGTCTACCAGTTTCCCCTCCAGAATTGATTTTGATGCCTCAATAACGGCCTCGGAATAATCATCATTTAACAGTTCAGGCGGAACCCTGATTACGTATTCATCTTCAAGCAATATGTACATATTAATTCTCCTCTAAAATACTGATAAAGAATTTAATAATATTATAAATATTTATGTATTTTAGAAACCTAAAAAATATATGCATAATTCCTATTCACCCCTAATGGAAAAAATCAGGGACATATTATCAGATAATTTTACTGGCAAGGAAGTCTCCATAAGGGGCTGGGTATACAGAATTAGGAGCTCTGGCAGGATCACCTTTATCGTCCTGCGGGATTCAACAGATATTGTACAGTGTGTGGCATCCTCAGATGATCTGAGCCCGGAGGCCATGAAAGACCTGTCATCTCTTACGGTAGAAAGTAGCCTGGAGCTATCTGGGACATTAAGAAAGGATCCCAGGGCAGTTACAGGTTATGAGCTTTCAATAAATACATACAAAATTTACGAAAGGAATGAAAATTTTCCCATAGCCAGGGATCTGGGCGAGGAATTTCTACTGGACAACAGGCATCTATGGCTAAGGAGCCGGGAATTTACCGCTGTGTTGAAAATAAGGTCAACGGTGTTCAAGGCTTTTACAGATTACTTTTACGGGAATGGGTACTATCAGGTCCAGGCCCCCATGTTTGTTTCCACAGCGACCGAGGGCGGTGCATCGCTTTTCAATGTGGATTACTTCGGTGAGAAGGTTAACCTGACACAGAGCTCACAGTTTTATCTTGAAACCATGATATTCAGCCTGGAAAAGGTTTTTACAATAGCCCCCAGTTTCAGGGCGGAAAAATCCAGGACAAGAAGGCACCTCACAGAATACTGGCACGCAGAGGGCGAGGCCGCGTGGTATAACAATGAGGATATGATGGAGGATGAGGAAAAGATGATCAAATTCATCATTGATGCGGTGCTGAAAAATAACATGGATGATCTTAAAATAATCAACAGGGACCCGGCCAAACTGGAAAACATAAAAGTGCCTTTTCAGAGAATAAGGTACAGGGACCTGATAGAAAAGGCCAGAGAATTTGGCATGAACCTGAAATATGGCGATGATCTGGGTGCAGATGAAGAATATGGAATAATGGTACATTTCGACAATCCAATATTTGTTACAGACTACCCGGAATCATTAAAGACTTTTTACCACAGGCCTGATCCAGAAAGCCCCGGGGAGATACTCTGCCATGATCTGCTCGCCCCTGAGGGCTACGGTGAGGTACTTGGTGGCGGTGAAAGAATTTATGACCTGGAAGAGCTCCTTGACAGGATCAAGAAAAATGGGCTCAGCCCGGAAGATTATTACTGGTACGTTGACCTAAGAAGATATGGAAGCATACCCCATAGCGGCTTTGGTCTGGGTCTTGACAGGCTTGTTATGTGGATATGCGGGCTTTCCAATATAAGGGAAACAATCCCGTATCCAAGGACAATAAGGCGGGTAAAGCCATGAATAATTTTATTGCGGCGCTGCGCGGAGACCAGCATGAGAGGATACCTGTGTGGTTTATGCGCCAGGCAGGGCGGTACATGCCTGAATATCAGGAAATCAGAAAAAACTATAATATAAGGCAGATGTGCATGGACCCTGCTATTACGGAAAAAATAACCTATCTCCCGGTAAACGCACTGAATGTTGATGCGGCAATTATATTTGCAGATATAATACTTCCACTGGAGGCAATGGGATACAGCATAGATTTCAATGCAAATGGTCCGGTGATCCAGAATGGTTACAGAAATAATCCCGAGATGAACGGTATCCATGAATTTGATAGCAATGCACTTCAATACAGGACAATGGACGCCATAAGGCTGTTCAAGCAAAAACACCCTGAGACACCTATAATAGGGTTTTCCGGGGGGATCATAACAGTGCTGTCCTATCTTCTGTCCGGCACGTCGGATAATAACCTCATATATACCAAAAAAATTATGCTCAACGACAGTGCTTTTACAGTCATCAAGAATATGATTAAAAATATGATCATAACCTATTTGAAAATGCAGATCAGTGCCGGTGTGGATGCAGTACAAATTTTCGATTCATGGCTGGGATCGCTTTCTCCCTATATGTTTGAGAAATATCTGAAAAAGGACATAATGGAAATCGTGGGTGAAATAAAGGGCAAAATACCCCTTATATACTTCTCAACAGGAAATTCAGGCATGATTGAACAGTTCAATGGCATTAAACCAGATGTTATAAGTCTTGACTGGAGAATCAGCATAGACCGTGCAGGAAAAATACTCAGGCCGGAGATTGGAATCCAGGGTAACCTTGACCCCTATGTTGCTCAGTACGGTAAAGGACCAGCTATAGAGGAAACAAAATCAATTCTGAAACAGGCCGCAGGAATAAACAACTATGTGTTCAACCTGGGGCATGGTGTGCTTCCTGAAACATCACCAAACACGCTTAAGGAAATCGTTGAAACAGTACATGATCACAATTTTCATTAACCTTTATAATTATTTTTAAGAAAATAATAAATCTGTGGAAAAAATATGCAGTAATGAAAAAGGTAATACTGCTCAGTTATGGCAGCCCTGAGAGGATAGAAGATGTGCCGGCATACCTGTCCGGAATTTTTGAGGGAAAGCCCGTACCGGAAAAAATTATGGATGAGAACATAAAAAAATATGAGATGGTAAATGGTCAATCCCCCTCAAATCAGATTATAAAAAATCTGATGAAGAAGGTAGGGAGGCTCCTGGCCAAATACGGAGATTTTGATATTGTGGACGCATACAAGCACTGGCATCCCGGTATAGAAGAGGTTGTCTCATCCCTTGATCCGGATTACGAGGAAATTATAGCACTTCCACTTTTTGCATTTAAGTCAAACAACATTAAAAAATCTTATGAAATTCCGCTGCAAAAAGGATTGAACGGGAAAAATGTAAAATTAAAATTCATTAATGGACTGGATAGAAACATACTCGCCTGTATGTGGGCATCTGAAATAAGCAGGTATATGTATGAATATGACAACTTCCTGTTTACAGCCCACAGCCTCCCTTTGATTGATGATGAAAGTGATTATGTCAGTTCTCTTGAAAGAAATGCAAAGGACATTTCCAGAATACTTGGTATAAATAAGTACTACACTGCGTTCTATAGCCAGGGCCCCTATGGGAAATGGATCCAGCCATCAATTTATGACCTGCTGGATCAGTTCAGGAAGGATAATGTGGACAGCATCCTGGTATCGCCTGTTGGATTCCTTTATGAGCACCTGGAAATCCTCTACGACCTGGACGTAAAATACAGGGACTTTTTATCAGATCATGGAATAAAATACGCCCGTGCAAAAACACCATCGGATTCTGATGAAATGGCAGTGCTGATCAAGAATATAATACTTGATAGCGCTGGTCTCAGGGATTGAAATTCATGAATTCTATATAAATATTTTTATAAATTTGTTTTTAAGCTGGTGACATTCTCCCATAGATAATGGAAGTGGCTTCTCGCTTAAGAGTTAAATCTTTTTAAGCTTTAATGCATAACTATGCTATGGAATCATACAGCATCTTTTGCTACAATGCCTCCGATTACATAAAGGAGATTGCCAAGGTTGGAACCAATAGCGATATACAGTTATACCATAGAAAGGACGGTGATACCATAATGACATTTATCGAGCCGGTTAAGTACCCAGAGAAAATCTCATCCCTAACGGACTCTATATACCCTTCCGATATGGCAATAATAAAGGTAACTGCAATAAACCGTGATCTCGGCGAAGTTATAGTTGCACTTGACCTAATGGGGAAAACTACAGGATTTATAATAGCTACAGAAGAACAGCAGCCAGCAGTGAGGAAAATCCTGGAAAACACATCCCTGAAAGGGTTCAAATTTTTCCAGGGAAAACCAATGGAGCTTATAGACGAAATAAAAAAGGTGAAAATAAGCCGCAGTGATAAGGATAATCTTACTGTTATAGATCATTTCTTCAAGGTAAAGGGAGTAGGCACAGTGGCACTGGGTTTTGTTCTTTCTGGCAGCGTGTCAAGGCATCAGAAGCTCATACTATCAGATCTGGATAGGGAGGTTGAGGTAAGGTCAATACAGATGAATGACGAGGACGTTGAGACTGCGCCTGCAGGGTCCAGAGTTGGGCTCGCCCTTAAAAATATAGAGCCCACAGACATGGAGCGCGGCATGTTTCTGTCTGATAAATCTTTCAAATATGCAGGGGAAATAAAGGGGAATGTACTTCCCCAGAAAAGCCTAAAACTGAATCTGGGAGATAACTTCGAGGTTTTCGTATCGGATATAATGAGATTCCAGAGGGGGAAGTTTGAAAATGATCATATTCTCCTTGATAAAAAAATCCCTGTGGTAAAAAACAGGGTTGTTGTTGCCAGCAATAATATAGTTCCAAGGGTATTTGGAACCATTAACCTTTAATTTTTCTCTTCAGCATCTGTTCAGTCCCTATGTCGTGCCGGATATAATAATCACCGGATATATACTGCAATTTTTCCTCCACTATATCAGAAGCTTCATAAATGCTATCACCAATTCCTATAAGGGCCAGAGCCCGGGATTTAGAAGTTTTTACCCTGTTCATTGTTCCGGAAACAGAAGAATAGTACAGCCTGAAATTATCAGATTCTATATTGTCCTTAATTGTAATTTCCGACTCGGCAGGTTTTATTCCATATCCAGGAGGCACAATATATTTCAGAACGGTGGCTTTACTCATAAACTTAATATTGTCCTTGAGGGTTTCGCTGTAAATATCCAGAAAAATATCTACAAGATTTGATTTCAGGATCGTAAGGACATTTATGCCCTCCGGATCTGCAAACCTTGAATTGACCTCAATAACCTTTACCCCGTGATCCGTATCCATGAACTGACCGTATATAACGCCCTTAAATGGATTGCCATCCTCCTTCATTGAATTCACAATTTTTTTCAGAATTTCCCTAGCCTCGTTAACGGTATCTATGGTAATGAATGGAAGGATGAAATTCTTATCTGAGATAGATCCCATGCCTCCTGTATTAGGGCCAAGATCATCCTCATAAAGCCTTTTATAATCCTGTACAACCGGCATAAAAGCAATATGTGTCCCATCTGTGAATGCCTGAATTGAGAACTCCTCACCGATCTCCCTCTTTTCCAGCAACACCTTTCCATCCCTTTCAAGGATTTCTGATCCGTATGCTATTGCCTCAGCAGCTCCATTTATCTGGAGCCCCATGACCTTTACACCCTTTCCACCTGTGAGCCCTATTGGTTTAATTGCATATTCACCATCATTTTCCTTGAAGAATTTTTCAAGATCTTCCCTGCTCTTTATCAGTGTGTTTTCAATATCCCCTTTTATCCTGTATTTTTTCATAAGGCCACGCATGTACTCCTTGGAAGTTTCAATCATTGCGGCCTTCTGTGTCGGAGATGCCACCGGTATATGATTCTCCAGAAGCCTGTCAACAAGGTCCGTTTCCAGGACCCCGTCAGGTCCAATAAATGCAATGTCAATTTTATTTTTTTTGGCAAAATCAACTATCTTATATGAATCTGCACTGTATTCCATAACATCTTTCGATAGCCTCAATATTGATGGATTGTCATTGGTAACTACAGAATATAGCGTATCAGTTTCCCTGATTTTCCTTGCAATCGCATCTTCCCTGCCTCCACTGCCTACAAGTAAAACGTTCATTGTTCCTCTGCACGTAATGTCCTCTTGTTAATATTAAATTTACGGTGAAACTCTGTTGTAACCTTATATTTATGTGTATTCCTGTATTTCCTTGATGATACCATACCACCCTTCTTCAATTTTTCAAGGTCCTCCTTATAGTCATATCCGAAATTTTCCCTGAGGTCTCCTGATATTGCCTCACCATTCATCTTGAAAATATAGGAAAGCATAGCAAGCTGTTTCTCTGAGAATTCCTTCTCTATAAAAGGTTCCACAACTGGAACCATATTCTCACTCAATTTAATCTTATAACTGTTTCCGAACTGCCCAACCTTCAGGGAGCTATTTATGTCCTCATAGTTTCTTGATATCTCCTTTATTGCCCTGCTGAACTCTGCAGTACTGATGCCAAGATACTCTGAAATTTCTGATGCCTTCAATGGCTCCCGTGATGAATAAAGTATAGCCTCAATTTTTTTGGAGATGTCGTTCATTGTAAATCATTATAAAAAATAGAATTTAAATGTATTGAATTAAATTTCCATCTTGATTTTAGATTACTGGACATTAGAAAAACTAATTATATAATTTTGCATATCTCGCTATGCATTTTGAGAAGAAGGACGGTGTAAATCCTCAATATGCATACGGGGAATTCGATCCTGTCCCATATGACATGCGGAAAAATAATTCTTCAGAACTTTTTACCATATGGTTTGCCTCCAACCTGACTGTAGGGGATTTTGCCATCGGGTTTATACCGGTACTGCTTGGCCTTAGCATCCAGATGGCCCTATTTTCAATGATCCTCGGCAGTATAATGGGGTCTCTCCTGGTAGGGTTTATGTCAAAAACAGGCACGCTTACAGGGCTTCCCCAGATGATACTGGGGAGGCGTGCCTTCGGGAAGCATTTTGGCATATTCATGACAGGACTTCAGTGGCTAAATACACTGGGCTGGCTTACAGTTAATCTTATACTTGCATCATTTGCCTTTTCACTGGCTTTCCATATACCCTATTATGAAATTTCAATACTTGCCATGGCGGTTGTAATATTCCTGATATCTAATTCGGGAAGAAAGGCCATTTCGTATTTTGAAAAAACAATGTCACTTGTGCTGGGAATTCTGTTTATCTTTATAGTAGCCAATGCCACTTTCCATGCAGGCGAACTTTATGCATATAAACCCATGTATTATGGTTTCGGTGTAGCATTTGGAATAACACTTGCAACGTCATTTTCGTATCTTATGTCATGGGGCCCCTATGCTGCTGATTATTCCCGTTACAACAAAACCAGGAACTCGTTTATATATACCTTCAGTGGTGGGCTTCTGGCTACTGTATGGGCTGAAATTGCGGGACTTTTAGTGGCAATAATGTCCCTGAATCCATCTGGAAACCCGGCAGGCGATCTCAGCTCTGTCCTTGGGTCTTACGGGGTTATAGGGCTATCTGCGATCTTCCTGGGAGGAATAGCTGCGGATGCCATAAACCTCTACTCAAATTCAATATCACTGAAAAGCACAGGCCTGAATCTAAGAAGGATATACACTGTTGCCACAGGGATTATTATAGCAACAGTGCTATCCATAATACTCTATACCAGATTTTATTCATTTTATGAGGATTTCCTGTTCCTGCTTGACTACTGGATAACTCCGTGGCTCGGAATAATGATTGCCGATTTTTTCATAGTGAATAAAAATAATGCATTCAATTTCAAATCCATACCGGGATTCAATGTTTCAGGAATATTTTCATACTTTATGGCCCTGGCAATTTCCATACCATTCATGGACCCGGGAATAATTTATGAGGGCGTTATATCAAAATTATACCTGGGCGGTGTTGATATAAGCTATTATATATCCTTTATTCTGGCACTTTTACTGTATCCACTTATGAGAAAAATAATTAATAGATTCAATATACACATACATGCTGAATGACGTGGAAATATCATCCCTAATTATGCAGGGAAAACTGATCTCAGAAAATTATGAACCTGATTGCCTCACACCTAATGGTTACGATCTGCGCGTTGGTGATCATACAAATGAAACCGTAGAGAAAAATAAGTTATTCTTTATTTCCAGCATGGAACTTTTGAATATGCCAGATAACATAGTGGCCTCCCTTTATATAAAATCCAGATACTCCAGACACGGCATATTCTCCTCTTTTGGCTTTGTGGATGCTGGATTCTCCGGAAATCTTACAATGGCCTTCTACAATTTCGGCGAGCCAATTGAAATTCGGGCCGGCATGAAGTTTGTACAGATAGTCTTCCACGAAATAAAAATGCCGGAAAAAAATTATGCCTCCAGATCCGGGAATTTCCAGGGAAGCCGGGGCATTAATCGAGGGTAATGGAATGGCCATATGCAATATCAGTATAATCATAAAGATTTATTTATAGAATCCCGATTCAGGTTAAATGAAGGCTTTTATCATAGGTAGATTCCAGCCGTTTCATAACGGGCATCTGGCCATAATAAAACATATACTGGAGCATAATGATTATGTGGTTATAGGCATAGGCAGTGCACAGCTCTCGCACACAATAATGAATCCATTTACCGCCGGTGAGCGTTATCTCATGATACTCAATACCCTTGAGAATAGCGGCATATCAAATTATTATATTGTTCCAATAGAGGATGTTAACTCAAATCCCATGTGGGTTGCACATGTCGAATCACTGACACCTCCATTTCACAGGGTTTATACCAATAATCCCCTGGTACGCCGCCTCTTCTATGAAAAGAATTACGAAGTCCTTTCCATGCCCATGATGAATAGGGCATCATGGTCGGGCACAAAAATCAGGCAAAAAATACTTAATGGGGGGGACTGGAAGCCAGACGTCCCTGAAACAGTGTACAATATAATGAATGATCTGGACGGTATCAACCGCATAAAGGATTTGTCCAGGACGGATGAAGACCCTATATAGTCTGTATTACTGTTTTTAAATACGTTTATTAGGACATTATATTATGCCATTATCGTTGTCCTGATTATGTTAAAAATAGGACAAAAATATATATTGATTTAAAATACTATACATAAATGAAAATTAAAATGAGAATTGTTGCAGCCTCGTACAGGCAGAGTGATGTAACAGTGGAACTTTATGGGCGCACAGAGGAAGGTGAATCAATAACTGCCCTTTATTATGGGTTCAAACCATATTTCGATTATGTTGAACCTGACGATGATTGCATTAAAACTATAGAGCATAACCCTGAGTTTATAAGAATGGAAGATAAAAATCTATTTCTTGATGGTAAAAACGTCAGGGTGAAGCGCATATACATTAAATCCCCGTGGAAGGTTCCAGAACTAAGAAAAATATGCTCTTGCCAGGCACTTGCAGCTGATATACCGTTTCACCACAGATTCATATACGATTTTGATCTCGGCTCCACAGTAGAAATAGAGGGGGAATCTGCAGATTCAGAAAAGGGCAATTACACAACAGACCTGGTTGTTAAAATCAAGGAAGTTAAAAAAACAGATGATTTCAACCCTCAGCTGAAGATATTCTCCTTTGATATTGAGAATTCCATATCAACCAGAGAAATTTTTGTAATAGGATATTCCATATATTTCAAAGGAAATATAACAGAAGGTGCACTTACCGGGAAGGAGCCTGAAATCCTTGAAAAATTCAATAAACTTGTACAGCAGGAGGACCCTGATTTGATTACCGGGTACAATATAGACGGCTATGATATGCCACTTCTGGAGGAGAGGATGAAGTTTAATAGAATCCAGTTCAGAATTGGAAGGGATTTTATTCCCCCAAGAAGGATAATGGACCAGTACTGGAGGCTTCATGGAAGGGTAATAGATGACACATGGTGGGAGGTGAGAAAGGTTCTGCACCCCAAGCATGAGACTCTCAATTATGTTTCACATCTGCTTCTAAATGAGGGAAAGGAAAATGTAAACAGGCTCGATATAGAAAATGAATGGGCACAGAGGCCTGATGATGTAATTAAATACTGCATCAAGGATGCAAGGCTTGCCCTCCTGATATACAGGCAAATAAGGATACTTGACAGGAATTTATACCTGTCAACAGTTTCCATGCTTCCCCTGGATGATGTTACAAACGGTGGAACAAGCACATATGTGGATTCTCTCCTAATAAGGCGGGCGGACCGTGAAAATATAGGGGTCCCAATGAGCTCATCAAAATTCTCCAATGATACATACGCTGGGGGCTACGTCCATACCATGGATCCTGGGCTATTCGATATGATTGTTGTGCTGGATTTTAAAAGCATGTATCCTTCCATGATTATAAAGTACAACATTTGCTTCACAACCCTCAGCAGTGATGGAACCATTGTTGCCCCAAATGGTGCCAGGTTCCTCTCGGCCGATGTAAAGAAGGGGCTGATACCAGACCTTCTGGAGCAGCTAATGAAGAAGCGTGACGAGGTCAAGAGGCAGATGAAAACGGATAAGGCCAACTATGAATATCTTGACGGGCTTCAGGCCGCAATAAAGGTTCTGATGAATACCTTTTACGGAGTGCTGGGAACATCCTTCTACAGGTTCACAAACAGGGAAATAAGCAGCGCCATTACTGCTTTCGCCAGAAATACAATCACATCAATTATAGACGATCTCGAAAAAACTGGGAATAAAGTGATTTACGGGGATACAGATTCAATATTCATAGAATCTGGAAAGAAAACCCTGGAAGAAGCCATAGAGTATGGAAACAAACTGAGCCAGGAAATATCAGATAGGGAAAAGCTTGTCCTTGAATTTGAAAAAATAATGGATCCGTTATTCTCCCATGGTGCCAAGAAAAGATATGCTGGAAAGATTGTTTATCCACCTTCATCATCAGGTGAAATCCTTGTAAGGGGATACGAAACAAGGAGGACAGATTCCTTTGACCTTCAGAGCGAGGCCCTCTCAAAGGTATTTGATCTAATACTGTCAAGGGACGTGGAAGGGGCCAAAAAATATGCCGAGGATCTTATACAGGAGGTTAAAGATGGGAAGATTGATACCAGCAAGCTGGTAATATCAAGAAGTGTAAAGAATTTTTCGCAGTATAAGAATGCAGATTCAATGGCCAACGTAAATGCTGCAAAGAAGCTTATTGACAGGGGAGAAACGTTCATTCCAGGCATGAAGGTTTCGTGGATAGTGACGGATGCTGGCAAAACACCACAGGGTGTGGAGCCATTCATAGATGGACAGGAATTTCAGTATACCCCGGACTATGCATATTATTCTAAACGGCTTCAGGAGACCCTCAACAGGGTGCTGGAAAGCCTGGACAAGGAGGTAACGGTATTCAAAAACCCGCAGAGTAAAATTACCGACTCTTTTCAGGAGAAACCGGCAAGAAAGAATATAGAGGATTTCTTTTAAATAATTAAGCAGTAAATGATTTAGTAAAAATATATATACGTTTTTCCACTTAACTTAAAATGAAGGATACCAGAAAATCTTTAGTATATACATCATTAGGTCATTTTGCAAATGATGGCAACTTTTTACTTTTTCCAACCCTGATAGCGTATTACAAGGTTATACCACATGTAAGCATAGCGTTTCTTGGGGTCATGGCCATAATTTACAATCTGCTTTCGGGACTGCTTGGACCATCCATAGGGAAGCTGGCTGACAGGATAGACCGTGACGGGCTGCTTATTTTCGCCGGTATATTTATGGAGGCTGTTTCAGCAATATTATTTGGAACGGTATTCCTGTATAGGGCCGATGCAAATTACATAATACTTGTTGCTTCTGTTGTTCTGGGGGCAGGCCAGGCATTCTATCATCCCATTGGAGCATCAATACTGGCGTTTACATACGGAAAAAAAGAGTCATCCACTGCAATGGGTATTAACGGGTCCTTCGGGAGCCTGGGCAGGGCACTTATCCCATCTGTTCTTGTTTATTCCATGCTGTTTTTCGGTGATTTCCGGGGCCTTGCTATCATCGCCATTTATACCTTCATAGCTGCATTTATTATTTTCGGAGGCCTGAGTTTCTTTAAAAGAAGCAAATATATAAAGGTAGACAGGGAAAAACACCGCAGAAATACGGTTGAGGATAAGGCATCCCGGGCTGAGTATGCGAAATATAGCAGATTTCTCTACATACTTACTGCAATAGTTTTCATAAGGGCATTTTTCCTTACAGGAACTGTGACATTTACCCCGGATTATTTTGATAACGTATTCCACTCAAAGATAATCATGGGAGATATAGTTACAATCAGTTTCCTTGGAGCCGTATTCGGGCAGCCATATTTCGGAAGGGTTGTGAGAAGATACGGTGGCAAATTTACCATTGCAGTCACAACCGTTGCATCCACGGTATTTTTTGGTTTGATGCTAATAACCGATAATGTATATCTGGTGACAGTTATATACTTGCTATATGCAGTATTTGCATTTACAAGCTTTCCTGTGCTTCTTGGCTATGTTGCACAGACAATTCCACAGAAATTCTCAACACGATCAAATGCCCTGGTATGGAGTTTCGGCAACATAGTTGGTGGCGCCATAGGGATAGCCATTATAACACTTTTGCTGTATGTCCATGTATCTCTCTACACGTCCCTGATTATTATGCTGGTATTTTCAGTAATATCCATAATAATGCTTCCACTCCTGCCATCGCAAAATAAATTAGAGGAAGCCACAGTTTCGTAAATTTAAAATTTTATTTTATAATTTTTTAGCCAGTCCAGATCGCTGTTGTATATTTCACGGATGTCATTCAGGCCATAGTATAACATTGCAAGCCTTTCCAGCCCCAGGCCGAACGCCAGTACAGGTGACCTGAGACCCATGGGCCTTGTAACCTCTGGCCTGAATATTCCCGATCCCCCCAGTTCTACCTCCCTGCCGTTTATATCCACTGCTACGTCCATGCTTGGTTCAGTGTATGGGTAATATGAGGGTATCAACCTGATATTATCAAATCCGAGCCTTGAATAAAATTCCCTCAAAAGCCATTTGAGTGTAGACAGATTGACGTTTGACCCGTAAACTGCTCCCTCTATCTGATACAGCTCTGAAAGATGTTTCCAGTCAACACTCTCATGCCTGAAAACCTTCTCTATAGAAAATACGAATTGTGGGCTGTCCCTGTGATTGTACAGGTATCTAACTGTATTAACAGTAGTATGTGTTCTGAGAATAAGCTTTCTCGCCTCATCCTCTGACCATTTATAATCCCATCCACTGTACTTACCGTAACCCTTTTCATGAACTTTTTTCACCATATCCAGTATCTCAGGGTTTTCAAATTCAAATTCCCTGCCGGTGTTTACATAAAAGGTATCCTGCAGGTCTCTGGCCGGGTGGTCTTGAGGAATAAATAACATATCCATGTTCCATCCTGTATACTCTATAAAGTGGCCATGCATTTCCGTGAAACCCATCTCCAGAAATATTTTCCTCACATTCTCTATTAAATACGTCAGTGGATGCAGCCCTGCACCGTTGATTTGCTCTACACGTGAATTGAGGTCATATGGCCTGAATTTCCTGTTTTTCCATTCGCCTGAGGAGATTATTTCGGGAGTCAATACCTCCAGATAATCATTTTGTTCGTATCCCGCCAGGGCAGCCCTGCCCTGTTCATTTATGTTTATTATCCGCCTTGTTGCCCTGTGCCTTGTAACAAGCCCCCTGTGCATGAACATCTCCAGCATTTCATCTCCAATTTTATCTCCATTTTCAATCCCGGAAAGTGCTTCCCTTCTGGATTTAAATTCTTCAAGGAATGGTCCCTCCACGAATTCCAGTGTTCCATTTACGGGCTTTATGCCCATCCTAGTTATGTTTGCCATTGCTATCTTATAATCACTGCCGAGATCATTTTTCAGTTCTTCAAGGGTGCATTTATTCTTCTGCATCAACAGCCTGTAAAGCCTCTCCTCTGGAAATCCATGATCAATATATTTACGGCCCTCGTCGCTCACGGAATATGTACTATAGTTGTCTTTATTTACATCAATTAGCCCCTTGAACTCAAGATATGATACAGCACTGGATTTAATCCGATCATCCAGGCCGGCATTAAATGAGTCCTCAGGCACATCTTTCTTATCCTTTATATAATCCAATACCCTGTACTCATTCACGCTAATTTCAGTTTTTTCCATTATACCTTGAATAACAGATGCATTAAATAATTTTTCAATGCCATTATTTTCCTGTATAACCATAAACATTCTAAAATCATTGAAAATAAAGGTTTCTTAAAAATTAAAATTATTTAAATAATAATAGACAATTATCTAATGTGGATTACGTACCAGATACATCTGTAATAGTCAGTGGGAAATTCAGGGAATACATAGCCGGAAAAAGTGATGTAAGGGTCATTCTCTCGGAAGCTATGATAGCAGAAATAGAGCATCAGGCAAATGAAGGAAGGTCCATAGGCTTTACTGCCCTGGAGGAACTCAAAAAGCTCAGGGAGCTATCCAATACCGGCAAAATATACATAGATTTTATGGGAAACCGCCCTATGGAATGGCAGATAAAAAATGCACACAGCGGTGAAATTGATAACATAATAAGGAATATAGCACTGGATAATAATGCAACACTGGTAACAGGGGATCACATCCAGAGTATAATTGCCTCAATAAAGGGAATCAACGTTGTATATATAAAAGGCGAGGAAAAAGACGTCAAGGATATTCAGGAATTTTTTGATGAATATACATCATCCGTGCATTTAAAGGCAGGGATGAAACCACTCATAAAAACAGGAAAACCAGGGGAGGTCGTACTGAAGGAACTTGATTATATTGTATCCTATGATGAGCTGGAAAAAATTGCATATAATATAGTACAGCGTGGAAAATTCGAGGACCAGTCATTTATTGAAATGGACATGTTCGGTGCCACAGTTATACAGCTCAAAAACCTTAGAATAGTCATAACAAGACCCCCATTCTCGGATATAATGGAAATTACTGCTGTAAGGCCTGTTGTAAAAACCTCAATTGAGGACTATAAACTGGACAAGAAGATTATGGACCGCCTTCAGAATAAGGCATATGGAATACTTGTTTCAGGTTCTCCCGGTGCTGGAAAGAGTACATTTGTTACCGCACTGGCTGAATATTACGCCTCAAAAAACAAAATTGTCAAAACCATGGAAAAGCCGAGGGATTTGCAGGTTAACGATAATATCACCCAGTATACAACACTGGAAGGAGATATGGAGAAAACCGGGGATATCCTTCTGCTGGTCCGGGAAGACTACACAGTTTTTGATGAAATGAGGGTAACCTCAGATTTCAAGGTTTATTCAGACTTGAGGCTTGCTGGAGTTGGAATGATAGGTGTGGTCCATTCGACACGTGCGGTGGATGCTATTCAGCGTTTCGTAGGCAGGATAGAACTTGGCCTTATACCGCAGGTGGTGGATACAGTCCTTTTCATAGAAGGTGGAAAGGTTGCACAGGTTCTCACCACAGATTATGAAATCAAGATTCCTTACGGGCTGAATCAGGAAGACCTGGCAAGGCCGGTGATAGTTATAAGAGATTTTCTGAAAAACAAACCTGTTGCTGAGATTTATACTTTCGGTGACCAGGTTGTTGTGATACCTGTGGGAGATGAAAAAACAGGTCAGAACCCACTATTCGCACTTGCTGCGGCCAAGATAAGGGATGATATGATGCAGCTTCTTGATACAGATCATGTTGATGTTCAGGTAATGTCAGAGGGAAGGGTAACCATAAAAGTTCCTGATGCCAAGATACCTAAGCTCATAGGCAGGAAGGGTGAAACAGTAAACGGGCTGGAAAAATCCTACGGACTGAAGATTGATGTGGATACCCTGTCCGATGATGCAAATGTAATGCAGGATGCCATAATAGAGATTAAAAATAAAACACTGTTCATAGATGTTGGGTCCAGGAACCGGCCTGTCAAGCTCTACGTTGATGGGATATCCATACTTTCTGCAAGAAGCTCATCAAAGGGGATGATTAAACTCAGGCTCAACAGTGACACTGGAAGCACAGTATATAAATATATTAAACAGGGAAAGAAGCTTCAGTACATGATCATGGAGGAACCAGAAATAAATAAATCTGCTAAATGAAGTTTAAATATTTTTCTGTAATATACAAACATGTATTCATATGAAAAAACATTCAATGCGGATGCCGAAGAGATTTTTGGAAAGGTACATAAATTGCTAAAGGAGGCTAACTGGCTTATACTTTCATATGTGGATGTGAAAGAGGTATTTACAAAGATGGATAAATCAATTGACCCATATTATATACTTGATGTTTGTTATCCTCCAGCTGCTGTTGACCTCATACATGACAATGAGGACATAGGCGCGTTTATACCGTGCAAAGTTGTCCTGATCCAGCACGGCAAAAGCACAAGGCTCATAATGCCAAAACCATCTGTACTTTCAAAGGAATACCTTGATACCGACGGAAAGGTTGCAGAAAAATATGAGACAGCATTAATAGAATTACTGGATAAAATAAATTCATAAAGTTTATTCGATGGAATTTATATGCAGTTTAAGTGATTGCTAAAAAGTCCCCACTGCTCATTTTCGGGCAGATTATAAATTCCCTTTTCGGTTATATAGGCCTCTTCTTTATTATAAGGTTTGTAGGATTGGAGGCATGGGGCTTCCTCAGTTTTTCCCTGGCCTTTATAGGTGTCCTGAGCATAGTAGGAGATCTGGGCTATGGGACTGCCCATCTTAGATTTCTTTCCTCAGGGGAATATGAGGAGGGCCAGTGCAACGGAACCTTCCTGACTGTAAGGGCAGTTCAAACATTTATTACAGTTTCCATTGTGCTGCTTTCCCTTTTTGTGTGGCTTGATGTACTCCACAGGGGCTTCCAGAGCAATGTGGAGATATATACAATTATACTTCTGCTACCATATTTCTTCTTTAACAGATTGAAGGATGTACCAAATATATACTTTAACTCAAAAATGAAATCCGCCCGTATGTCCATACCACAGATTACGGAGGCAATAGTGAGAAACTCTCTTTTCATTATTCTGGGAGCTGTATACTTTCTGAAAATACCCGGTTACAATACTGTAAGTGCCGCCGTAATCATGGCAATAATTTACAGCTTTTCATACTTCCTGTACTTTATAATATCATTCATGTTCGGGCGACCCTGGAAATTCAGCAGGCCATCAATGAAACTTTTCAGGGCATATACAAAAATAGCATATCCGCTTGCACTTGCCTCAATAATAGGAAGCGTGAGCGGGAACATAGACAAGGTTCTCATAGAATTTTACTGGCATGCAGTTGCAACAGGGGCATTTGCAAGCCTGCAGAAAATAACCGGTCCAATTACCACATTTGCCGGAACCATCAGTGTATTTTTTATACCGCTTCTCATGCGCAGCTCTGATCACGAAAAATTCAAGGGCGACGTCTCCTCATTTGAGAGGATAATATCACTATTTATCCTCCCTGCAGTCATTATTTTCATAGAACTGAGAGTTTATGTGGCAAATTTGTGGTCCGCTTCTCTCATACCATATTCAGATATCCTTATATTCCTCTCCATTTCCGCATATCTGGTTGCCATTAACGCTGCATATTCCTCGAGCCTGGTGGCCCGCGGACTCACCAGGAGAATTGGGGAAATAACCGTCATTGCACTTATCATAAATATAATATTTGATCTGTTGCTCATTCCACCATCAGTATTCGGCATTACATTTCTCTCACTGGGAGTGCTGGGTGGTGCTGTAAGTACATTTTTGGCAATGCTATTTGAAACAGTTGCCTACCGCCTCATTGTCATGAGGGCAGAATCCATGAAGCCAAATATAACAATATTTTATCAACTTCTGCCGGCATCCGCCCAGTTTATATTCCTGTATGGTGTTACCTATTATATACCAGTATACAGGATTATACTTTTCCTGCCTGTGGCCGCTGCATCCATTGTCATCTTCCTGGCATTTGCCATTCTAATCAGGCAGATAACCCTCAGGCAGGTAATCGAATTCATAAAGGCATTAAATCCATTTTCCTTTAAAAAGACATTCCGTAATGAATAAGTTTATATTTAATCGCTAAAATACAGGTTATGGAAGAGATAAGCATAGATGAGTTCCATAAACTTGATATCAGGGTAGGCAGGGTAGTTGAATGTGAAAAGGTAGAAAAATCAAGAAATTTATTGAAAATAATAGTTGATCTTGGAGAAGAAAAGAAGCAGATCATTTCCAGCATATCAAATTACTATACGCCGGAGGAGATGATGGGAAAACAGCTAATTATCCTGAACAATCTGGAGCCGGCCAAATTTATGGGCCTGGAGAGCCAGGGTATGCTTCTGGCTGTGGAAGATGATAATGGCGTTTCCCTCTTAAAGCCTGACAGGGAAATGGCCCCGGGAACGCGGGTACACTAATGTCATTTGCTGATGATTACAGGCCTGGGGATATAAATGCGCTGATACTCAGTAACGAGGCAAGGGAGGCAATGATTTCGTGGATTAATTCCTGGATTAACCACTCCGAAACAAAAAAGGCCTTAATACTCTGGGGGCAGCAGGGCATCGGAAAAACCAGCACTGCCTATGCACTGGCAAATTATGCCGGTCTTGGCATCATAGAGATGAACGCGTCCGAACAGAGAAATAGGGAAAATATGAAAAAGGTGGCTCTAATGGCCTCCGAGTACAGGGACCTATTTGATGAAAATACGAAGATGCCGGATAAACTTATACTGATTGATGAGGCAGACAATATCTTTGAATCAAGAAATAAATCAACGGGTGGCGACTCTGGTGGAATATCAGAATTGCTTGACATAATTAAAAATACAAAAAATCCCGTTGTAATAACCATGAATGATTATTATGCATTCAAGGCAAAAAACAATGCCAGGGAAATAATATCCCGCTCACTGGACATTGAAATGACTCCTTATAGAAGAAAAAATGAGGTCAATTATAAAAACTTCAGGCATTCAGTTGAACAGGTTTTAAAGAAAATAGCAGGAAATGAAAAAATAGCAATAACCGATATGCAAATAGATGATATTATAAAATCAAATGAACCGGACATCAGGGCCATGATTAATGACCTTTACCTGTACAAAGTTCATGAACATGATTATGGCACCAATAGCAGGGATACATCAGAATCCATATATTACCTCACATCAGACACATTCCGGACATCAGACTATGACTCACTGGTTCGTTCATTGTCCAGAATGGATGAGGATACAGATTTTTACATGAAATGGATAAATGAAAATATAGGATACGAGTACAGCGATACAGAGGACCTGGCAAATGCATACGACCTCCTATCCATGGCAGATGTTTACTATGGCAACAGGTTCAGGGATTTCTCGCTGGATAACTACGCTAAGGAGGTAACAGCCGGCATCTCACTGGTGGTTAAGGCAAAGAACAGCCATTATGTAAAATACAATTTCCCGTCATACATAAAAAAGCTCGGAATGAGGAAGAAGAATGCAGAAATTTTCAATAATACCATGTTTGCTGGGCGCATGGCCTCCATATCACATACTTCCATATCAACAATTTCGAGAAATATGTGGTTTTACAATATTATAAAAAGGAAAGATAAGAAGATGTATTCATTAATCTCCTCAATACTGGATACAAAATAATTGCCATTTCATGGATGCACCGGATTATTAACAATGCTGTCCATACAGGACTTGCATTTTTTTATGGTTCCGCTTACAGTTATTATCTTCCCACCCTTTTTTTCTATTATGTCACAAACGGTTTTTTTATTCATCTGGTTACACATCAATATGGAAAAATTGTTGTTTCTGTATTTTCTTTTTACCTGATAACAGTTATATATATACCTGTCATTTTTTTCGGCATCGGATTCCCATAATACCAGTATGTATCTCTTTCTTATAACAGATCCTTTCAACAATACCATATATTCCCTTACTATTTTGATTTTATTGTTAAATGCCAGTGCAATAAACCATAGTTTATGTATTGATTTTTATGGCATCTGGAATAAAAATCTATAAATATTATTTATAAATAGAGTACCAACTAAAGTGAATAATATGGAAACTTCATACAGTTTAATAAGGGATGAATGGAAACACCTCAAAAAATCAAGCATATACGGTCTTCAAAAGGAAAGAATGATTGGCTGGAGAAGGGGAAATGCCATTGAAAGAGTAGAGCGCCCCACCAGACTTGACAAGGCAAGAAATGTTGGGTACAAGGCAAAGGAAGGATACCTAGTTGTAAGGGCCAGGGTTAGAAGAGGCGGACAGCACAAGCCAAAGATAATGGGTGGCAGAAGACCCAGAAGGCTTGCATATACAAAGATGACTCTTAAAAAGAATATCCAGGTTATAGCAGAGGAGAGGGTTGCAGATAAATACCCTAATACAGAGGTTTTGAACTCCTACTATGTAGGTGAGGATGGGCTTTACAAATACTACGAGGTAATACTGGTAGACAAGGCAACGCCGGCAATATACAATGATCCTAAAATTTCATGGATTGTAGAACCCCAGAATAAGGGAAGGGCATACAGGGGTTTAACATCCGCAGCTTATAAAAACAGGGGACTTGGGCACGGGAGGCTTGGAAGTGATAAAAGCAGGCCATCCATAAGATCCAATGGAAGGCTTCGCAAATAATTTTTAATGCCACGGTGGCCCAGTGGTACGGCGCCAGCCTTGAGAGCTGGTTCCCTTGTGGATCGGGTGTTCGAATCACCCCCGTGGCGTTTATAAGATCTGTTTGGTGATACCATGGATGAACTGGATAAATTGAGGAATAATGCAATAGATTTTCTTTTTAATGTTGATATAATAGAGGATTGTACGTACGTAAGCAGGGATGATTTTGTTCAGGGTGGGCTTGAGTATGACGACCTTGATTACCAGGATATAAATATGCTTTTTACTGTTGATGACTTCACAGTGCTGAATCTTAATGGTGATAGGGCTGACAAACTAATAATAAACTTCAACGGGATACACGGGGATGACCCTGAAAACTTTGATGATAGGGAATTCTATAAAAACAAATACAGGTCTGTTATGGAAAGGGCCAGCAATGTATCCATGATAAATATAATACCACTAAGGACAAAGGAAAAGGAAACATTCCTTAACCTGTTCGAGAGGACAGAATTTAATGGCATTGTTACATTTGACTTTATGATAGAATCACTGTTCAGGACATATATATTACCGGTAATAGACATAATAAAACCCCATGAGGTTCTCGTGCTTGATCCCATGATAAGCGAATCCCTTAAGGCAATAATTGACAAGGACACCAAGTTACAGGAACTTCCAATAAAACTGTATAATGGAATTTCTGAATATATGGAAGAAACCATGTGACCTTGCAGTCAAATTATATATCTATCTGCAATATGATTAACATGCATGTAAGGTTTTATTCGGATAGGGACTTTAGTTCCATATCCATAGTTGAAAAAAAAGCCTTTGGGGAAGGTGCATACAGTAATTATATGCTTAAAATGATGCTCAAAAGCCCTCATAGTTTTACCATGGTTATTGAAGATGGTTCATCTATATATGGATATGCGACAATAGAGCCACTGGACTCAAGATCTGTTGATATAGAAAGTATAGGTATAATTCCAGAACAGCATGGCAGGGGCCTGGGCTCACTTTTGATAGAAGCAATGGAGGCAGAAGCTGCCAGGAGAGGCTACAGAGAGGTATTTCTTGAGGTCAGGGAAAAAAATACGGGTGCCATTAATTTCTATAAGAAACATGGTTATAGCATTTTTGAATTCCTTCCAGGATATTACACAATAAGCTATGAAGGGTCCACAAATGCATACAGGATGAAAAAAATTATATGATAACGAAGAAAAAAGGACAGTCACTTATGTCCCCTATCAATTCCGCCTAATCCGGCCAATTAACTGTTTAAACTCATCCCTGTTTCTCTGTTGCTTAAATACTGCAAGGTCAAAAAAGAGGTATTCTTCCCTTCTCTTTCTATGTACCATAATAATCTAAAACTCATTTCTGAGACTCACTTTCTGTGTTTCTTTTTTCCAGTTCCTTGTCTATTTCATCCACCTTCTGATCCTCTGTTTTTGGCCTTGATGCAGTTCTTTTCAGGAAATTCGTAAGAAGCTGATCCTCTGAAATTGGTGATTCTGCACCTTCGTTGAATCCAAGGTTTTCATTTATTTGTTCCACCTGATCATTGATGGAGTTCAGGTTGCTGTCTGCTATATCCTTTATGCTTGTCAGGGATTTCATATAGGTGGCCTGCTGGTCAGGTGTAATTTTCAGTGCCTGGAATATAACCTCACTGTTTGCTATAAGATCCATTGCCTTGCCAGCATCATTGAACATATCAAGCTGGGATGAAATAGAATCCAGAAGTATGTTGGTTCTGTCAAAATATGTGATAAATGATCTCACATCATTAATCTGCTTTGAGAGTCCATGTTCTATATCTGCATAGTTTCTCTCCTCTGCAGCCTTCCTGCTTTCTTCCAGGGACTGTGCCCTTTTGAGAAGCGCCCTTATGGCCCTCTTTAGGTTCATCTGTAAATCCTTAATTTTTACTTTAGTCTCCTCAAGCTGCTCCTCCTTTGTGAGCTGGTGCTTTTTTTTAGGCAAAATGGACATAATATTTATAGTATTTACCCTGTAATAAACATTTCGGTGTGAAACCAGGCAGCAATTATACAGGGTACTCTTCAAACCTCAGGTTTTATTGCCCCGGGAATAAAATTTTTATAACCATGGAATATTAGGATTTATCGTCATTCTGGATAACCAGGTTTCAGTTGCTCAAAATGTAATCCTGATATTTCTTTAGAAGCCCTATGTCTATTGATGGTTTTATCTGGGATATGACCTCAAGTAGATCCTCTGTTGTAACATCTGCCCTGTTCCCTGTTTTTATTACCTCCATAAACACATTCTGAACGGCCTTCTTGCAGATAAATTCAATGTCTGCACCAGAATACCTTTCTGTTCTGGCTGCGAGCCCATCGTAATCGATTTCACCAAGATGCTTGATTTCAGATAGTTTTAGCTGGAACAATTTTTTTCGGGATTCATAATCAGGGGGTGGAACGTATATCTTGACATCAAACCTTCCAGGCCTCATTATGGCCTCATCTATTCCCCACGGGTTGTTCGTGGCAGCTATTATGAAGATGTTCCTGTCTTTCTGGGATGTGAGCCCACCCACCTCAGTCAGAAGCTGCGATACGCCCCTCCTGGCAGCATCAGATTCTGACCCTGATCTTTTCGGCACCAGTGTATCAATCTCATCGAAGAAAAGTATTGATGGGGAGAGCAGGTAAGCTGCATGGAAAAGCAGGGAAATATTCTTCTCAAACTGGCCGAACCACTGGCTATACAATGTGGATGGGTTTACATTTATAAAATTAGCCTTTACCTCATTGGCTATGGCCTTGACAATAAACGTTTTTCCTGTTCCCGGGGGCCCGTAGAGTAGCATCCCACCACTGAATTCTATATTATATTCCTGTGAAAGCTCTTTGTATCTCATCGGATATATTATTTTTGACATTATCTCGTTCTTTACGTTTTCCAGTCCGGCAACGTCCTGAAAAGTAACCCTGGGTATTTCGGGTGCTTCTATATTTAACTGCTCAAGTATTTTTTTCCCCTCCCCGATTCTATCCTTTTCTACGTATTTGCCTCCTATGGATTCATAGATCTTCTTCAGGCTTTCTGCCTGGTGCAATCTTTTTTCCCTGATTTTTCCGGAGGAATGTGCAGCAATTTCCATTACCTCTTTATAAGCATCTCTGTATAATTTTGCAGCCTCCTCCCTGTTTCCGGAAGATTCCATATCCATGGCCTTCTTAATTAAGGAACTTGCATGGTCAATTCTGTTTTCAGTCATAATACTGCTCCGTATCATCAAAATTTACAGACGTCTCGCTGTAAAGTTTAATATGCTTCCACCCACATGATATATTTTCAAAATTCATTTTAATTATGTAATCATTGGGGAAAATCGCATAGGACGTGAGTTTTATTGCAAATTGTTTTGGAAAGAAGAGGTAATCATGATCCTCACCGGCCTGCCCACTGTAGAATATCATTTTTACGCGGTTTCCGATAATCTGGCTGTAATTTTTTGCGCCAGTTCTTATCTGTGGGTTGAGTGATTCGTTTTCATCTATGAATTTCTTGATCTGCTCAACTTCTCCATTTAAAACGCACCCAACCTTTACCGGATACATCTCCAGAACCTTTTTTGGAACATTGATGTAAACCTTCGATGCAATATCATTCTCAACTTCATGGTCTGATAAACGTATCAACGTCCTGACATTAAGGCTCATAAATCTCCAGAGTTATAATAATATAACATTATTTAAATTTATTTGTAACCGGTCTTTCAGCATATTGGCGGTAAGTAGCATGCGTCAGTTGAAGAAGAAAACTACCTAGCGTAAACAGCGTATTAAACCGGTGACTGGCATACCAACCAATAAGCTTTAATCTAACATACAATTATCTAACCTGTAATATGGAATCATATGAAATTAAAAACATGCCTGTATCCTATTCACGGGGAATAAAAATATCCTTCTGTGCTGTAGCTGATGAGATAACTGAAAATGTTAAAAAATCAGTGGAAAGCATCATAAATATAGCTGAGGAAATAGGATACCCCTATGAGCTTGTTGTATCAACACATGATCCTGTGAAATTTAAATCAGAGAATATAAAATTTATCAATGAAGAATTTTCAACCTATGGAGCTGGAAAACAGCTTGCTTATTTAAGAAGCACTGGCGACTTTCTGATCGTATTTAACCCAAATGTAAGTTACGGGCCGGAAATATCTGATATAATACATAATTTTCTTATTAAATGGGAAAAAAAGGTTGTACTTTCGGATGTCATGATAATCCCTCGGGATCTGCTGGATAAAACCGGAGGGTGGCGTAACCTCAGGGAATACGAGGATATCGACCTACTTGCCAGAATGATAGAAAGCGGAGGAATTGTTGCATTCCCATCTGACCATTTTGATTCCTTGAAATACAGGAAGGCACCAGGTGAGAAAATTTTTAACAGGATTTTAAATTTCAGGGATGCCATAATATCTGCTAACTATAGTTTCAGGGATATTGGAATCCTGCATACAGAGTCACCGTATATTTCCTACACATCATATATGCTTAGCAAATTTTCCAGGGTAAAACCTTTTAAATTTAGCATAAACAACAAAATAATAGTTATGGAAAGTATTATGGAATCCCTTGTTTTAAAAGATTACGAAAATTATATCATACCAGAGTTTATACCCAAACTGAAACTAACCAGAAATGAAATAAAGTATATGGAGAAGAGAAGTGAGCTGTGGAATAAGATAAACAAAAGCATAAGGGGCATAATACAGGAAGTTAATGATTAGGCCATTTATATCCGATCTTAATAAGGTACAAAAAACTAAATAACACTGTTAACTCAGAATTTTATGGATGTTGCCAGAATCTGCAGGATTGCAAATTTATCTGATGCAGGCATAGTTGCAGAAATATGGAATCAGGGTATAGCGGATAGCAATGCAACTCTGGAAACCAAACCAAGAGATGATGAATTCGTAAGGAAATGGTTACTCAACCGGGAAGAAAGATATCCGGTTATGGTGGTGGAGTTATACGGCAAAGTTTCCGGGTGGTTATCTTTTAATCCATTTAGCCAGCGTGAAGCTTATAAATTTGTTGTGGACATCTCAATTTACGTTAAAAGAGATATGAGGGGTACAGGCACCGGCACATTCCTGCTGGACCAGGGAATAATTACAGCGGTAAATAATGGATTCCATAAAATGGTGCTTACAATGATACATGGAAATGAAATAGCAAAAAAACTGTATCTTTCTAGGGGATTTTCCTCAGTGGGCATACTGCATGAGCAGGGAATTATAAATGGGAAATGGGTCGATACTGAAATTATGGAAAAAATATTATAAATACGTCTAATTTCAATTTATGTTTTTCAGGATCAAATACAACAGGGCTGTCCTTTCCGGAATTTTATCTATAAACACATACTCATTTTCAGAGTGTGCCCCATCACCAACGGCACCCAGCCCATCTATAACAGGGCAGTAATAGGAACAGAAGTTTCCATCGCTGCCACCTGCTACCGAGGCCTGAGATATATTAATACCATTTTCAGCTCCCAGTTTTTTTATTCTTTCATATAATTCTTCAGATTCTGCTGTTTTTATCATCGGCGGTCTGAGCGTGTATTCTATTTCCCTTTTTGTTCCCTGAATTTTTACAGGCATGTCTTTGAGTTCCCTTATAACCCTATCCGACTCCTCAGGAATACGGTAGCGTATATCCATGATGCCCTGGCAGAAATCTGGAATAACATTAGACCTGTCTCCACCACTGATAACATCAAGGTTTAATGATGTACCCATATTCTTATCATTCAACTTTATAATTTCAGGAATCATATATGCAAGTTCATATATTGCATTTGCACCACTTTCAGGGTCCAGCCCGGCATGGGATGCTTTTCCGTAAACCTTAACAGTAATAGTTCCAACACCGCTTCTCTCAGTTTTCAATGCCCCATTGAGAGACGGCTCCATTACAAGAGTATATAATGACTTTTTTGCCTCACCTATTATGTTATCTTTTGATGATTTTGATTCAATTTCTTCATCAGAGGTAATCAATAAAACAACAGTATGAAGCAGTTCATTGTTTTTGATAAGTGCTTTCAGTGCATAAATTGTCTGGACTATCCCGGTTTTCATATCAAAAACTCCTGGGCCATAGGCCTTTCCATCAGCTATTCTGAAAGGCCTATTTTTTATAGTTCCTTTAGAGAATACCGTATCATAATGGCATAACAGGAGAACCTGTTTTTCCAGCTTTCCTTTAATGCGCAGACGTAAACCTTTACCGGCGTCAGGGGAGTCAAGAAGTTCAGCGTCGAGCCCGAGCTGCTGTTTTATATACCCCTTCATAAAGGAAGCAAATGCATCCAAACTTTCTTTATCTGTGGAAGGGCTTTCTATTTCAATAATAGATTTCAGGTCTGAAATGATGTCATCTTTTTGTTTCTCGAAATATTCTATTACGTTGTCCATTATAAAACACCCTCCTCTACTGTATACTTTATTAAATATTCATTATCAATTTCTACTCCTATGCCATTGCCTTCATTTGGTTTTATGGTTCCATCAACCATCCTGAATGGATTTTTCACAATATCATGTGTAAAATACTTATCGTTTGGTGATGTGTCTCCGGGATAGTTGATATCCTCAAGTGATGCCACAGAGACGTTAAATGCCCTTCCAATTCCGGTTTCAAGCATTCCACCAATCCAAACATGCCCATTGAAGGATTTTACAATATTCATTACTTTCAAGGAATTTTCGATACCGCCCAAACGGCCTTCCTTGATATTTATAACCCTGCAGGCTCCCATTTCAAATGCTTTCTGTGCCTTTTCTGGAGATGTTATTGATTCATCAAGGCATATTGGTGTTGACATTTCCTTTGCCAGCCTTGAATGGTAAATAATATCGTCATGGTAAAGTGGCTGTTCCAGATACACCAGATCATATCTGTCTATTTTCTTAACAAGGCCAAAATCCTTTTCAGTGTAGTCACTGTTCGCATCAGCACTAAGCACTATTTCCGGGAAGCTATCACGAACGGCACTTAGAATTTCCACCTCTTTTCCCTTCATAATTTTTACTTTTATTCTCTTATATCCTCTGTCCAGTGCATCCTGTATTTTTTTGAGTGTTATATTGATGTCATCCATGCCCAGGGAGATGCCCACATCTGCATAGCCCCTGGTTTTACCCATATATTTACTTAGGGGTCTACCGTCCAGTTTTGCATAATAATCATACAGAAGCATCTCCATAGCAGCCTTTGCCATATTGTTTCCCTTTATAAACTTCGATTTAGTGTTGAATTCCCCGGGATCAGGAAGTTCTTTTACAATAGGTGCAAGATAATTTTTAATGATATGGAAAGCCGTATAATTGTCCTCTGGACCATAAAACGGGTTTTCATCGGTAACGCATTCAGAATATGCTGTAATGCCATTATTTTCAAGAATAAATACATAAACATCCTTGTCCCTATCTGTTCCAAAACTTGTTGTAAAGGGGCTTATCAGTGGCATTTTAAGTTTTTTATAGCTTAATTTCATATGTTTGTAACACATTTTATTATAAATAAGTTTGTGAATCATTATAGTATTGATTTTATTCATAACCTGTTAACACAACAATTCCCATGTATTTGAAGAATGACTTGGTATTTAAATGTAAATCGGATGTGTGGAGCTATGAGAAGGATATAGTATTAGATAATTACGAACTTTCCTGAGTTAATAAAAGGAGATAAATTATGCAATTAATCTTCATATAGGGGGTTAGTTTATCCAATAGTATCGCTCAGGATTTTTATACTTATTATTTTCATATAACGATAAACTAAGGCAATTTATTCATTTTTAATTCAACATATTTAAATATCGTTATTTATTACTTCTCTATGAAAGGACAAAGATGGGTTGTGGATGCGTTAACCTTTCTTCTTTTTGGTTTTCTGTTGTTTGAGTTAATTAAAACAGCAGTACTAATGCCAACAATAAGTAAGCAACTGCATCTGTCGTTATATCAAACAGGTTTGCTATTAGGTATATTTGCTGGCGGGCCAGGCATTATCATGGGTTTTGTAGGGGGAAACATAGTTGACAAGATTGGAGCCCGATATGGAGGGCTATTCCCATTAATAGCATTCACTGTGGTAACAGTTGGTATTGGTTTGTCCTCCACATACCTCGAACTTGCTTCAGCAATTATAATCTTTGGTGTTTTCGAGTCTTTCACGAATACGGTAGTGTATAAATTGACTGGAAATTGGTTTGGCAAACATGAGAGAGGGCTTGGCGCTGGAGTAACAAACTCCGCATCACCCTTTTTTACTTTCCTGGCACCCGCGGTTGCGATACCGCTACTATTATTTTTCCATAATAACTTTCATGACGTTTTCCTGCTGTTTGCTCTATTTTCAATTCCATTAATTATACTATGGATAATTTTCATCTACGATAGGCCAGAACAGTCAAGATTCATAACAATGGGGGAACTGCAAACTATTTACAAGGATGAAATGCAATCCGGGTTAATATCTCAGGAAGATCTTGATATAGCAATAAAAAAACACATCCCACTAGATTCAATAAATAAAAAGATAAAGGGGTCCAATTCTATAACATTTAAGCAGGCTTTCGAATATCTATTTAGCAGTAAGGAAAATCTTGGGCTAATTCTTGGAATAGGTGTTATGAATCTCGTATGGGCTAGCTACTCCGAAGTATTACCCACATATTTTTCTGACTATCTATTATACTCAACATCAACCCTTGGACTTTTTACAACCATAACATATTTTTCCGGATTCCTCGGCGCTGTGGTAAGCGGTATACTGACAATGAGATATAATAAATTGCTAATAATGAAAATAGGAGTTATTGTCAGTCTTATAGCGACAATACCACTTACTTTCATAGATCCAGGGGTGTCATCAGATATAATATTGCCTATAACAGCTATAGGGTTTTTTGGTATACTGCTATACTTCCCACCATTCTTCTCTTATACAGCTGAATATTTTGGGAAAGCTGTTTTAGGACGGGCACTCGGATTACAATACAGTTTTATTGCACTTGCATTAGCTTTTGGACCCACCATCATGCTTGATCTTGCCGGAATTTCGTCATGGAAAATCTCGTACCTATTTGATACTATTATGGTGGTAGTGGCTATTATTCTCACATTCACTGTAAAAGAAACCGCTAAAATGAGAGAACTAAAAGCAAAGCTCGAGGCCGAATAAAACAATTCCCCAATATTTTTGTACAAATTTAAACATATAACTTACTTTTATGTTATCCCGAATTGAGTTCCTATTTAAAGACCATTTAAATATAGATAGAAATGGTCAACCCAGGGTGAAGTTAAACAATAAGAAATTAAAATACATAATAAATCAGAAAAAGAAAGGAGTATCATCTGCTGAATTAGCAACAATATACAGGGTAAGTACAGGATATATCAACAGGGTCTATTACAATTACATCAACTACGGTAAAACAGAATTATACATTCCTGGAAGGAAGACAAAGGCAATAGATGAATATACTGAGGAACTCATAATAGGTATAAGAAATACCCATCCATTGTCAGGGCCTATGGCAATAGAGAACTACCTTATTGAATCAGGAATTAAAGTATCCCAATATTATATACATGGTATTGTTTAAATATAATACGGTAGGCCAGAGCATGAACGGGAAAAAGCAGAGGAAGTATGTAAAGCATGAGAGGAAGCACAGCAACACACTATGGCATATTGACTTGTCTAAGTACATTGATGATGAGAAGTTAATCATCATAGAGGATGATGCTTCAAGGGTCATAGTGGGATTTGGAGTATATGAAGAGGAAACAATAGACAATACAATAGAGGTATTAGTGCATGCAATAGAATTATACGGCAAGCCATTAGAAATATTAACAGACCGTGGTACACAGTTCTTTTCGAATGGAAAGAATGGCATGCCTGGAGACCATAATAAGTTCCAGAAATACCTTGATAACAATGGAATAAAGCATATATTAGCAAGAGTGGACCATCCACAGACAAATGGAAAATTAGATAGGTTGAATGGTACAGTAAAGCCATTGAAGCCTTACTTCTCCACATGGGAGGAGGCAATATATTACTATAATTATAGTAGAAGGCATATGTCTTTATCCATAGATGGAAGGCCGGTTGTAACACCTGCCATGGCATATGAAGAAAAGGGAGGTAAGTTAAATGTTAAGGAACAATAAGAATATATGGGAACTAATTACAGGATATCATAATTTATTGCGTACTTCAAAAACTCTTTATATATTATAATGCTTTATTTTCAATGGGTTCATACAGAGGTTTACATAATATAAAAAATACATACAGTTCAGATTACCTAAAAATAAAAGATCACGGATTTATCGTCAATAACAGAACCGCTGCCCTGGTGGGATTGGATGGCACCATAGACTGGGCATGTTTTCCAGATTTTAACTCAAACCCAGTTTTTGACTCTATTCTGGATGCACATAAGGGCGGGTACCTTAAAACAAAGCCGATCTCTGCATGCAACGTGAATCAGTATTATGAGGAATTTACCAATATACTTATTACTGAATTCATAAATTCCAATAAAGTAGTTCTAAGGCTTACAGATTTTCTCCCGGTTTCAGTATACAGTACCATAAATTTCCCGGAAATACATAGATTCATTGAAGCTCCAAATTCTGATATTGATATTGCTGTAGATTTAAAGCCAGATTTTAACTTCGGCGTAGATCACATAAAAATACATGAGAATAGATATGGATACCTTTTTTCATCAAAGGGTAAAACGTTGGGAATTTCCACAAATTTGAAACTTATAAAAGGAAAGAGCAACGTTTATAATAATTTAACCCTGAAGAAAGGGACATACCAGTGGATGGTAATATTGAGCGGTGTCAGGCAAATAGGCAACGTTGAACAGTACAGTTCATATGACAGACTTGAGGAAAGCCGGAATTACTGGAGGTCATGGACAGGTAAAATAAATTACAGCGGGCTTTATTACGACTATGTACTGAGATCAGCACTTACGCTAAAAGGTCTTTTCTATGAGCCAACAGGGATGATGGTCGCGGCCCCCACTACCAGCTTGCCTGAAATAATCGGCGGTGAGCGGAACTGGGATTACCGTTATACGTGGATACGTGATACGGCATATGTAATAGAATCCCTATCTCTTATCGGTCTGAAAGATGAGGCTTCAAAATTTCTTTACGACTTAATGGCAATTGTCCAGAAAGATTCACGGGTTAGGACCATATATCAGATTAATTCCATGGATGATACCAATGAAATGGAAATAAATTTTTCAGGATATATGGATTCACGCCCTGTAAGAATAGGAAATAAAGCCTCAGATCAGCTACAGATAGACCAGTATGGCTCAATTGTAGATGCAGTGTTCCGGTTTTATGAGGCAGGTGGCCTGGTTACAACGTATCTGTGGGATTTTATTATAGAAATACTGGGCACTTTAAAGAATATGTGGCACCTTCCAGATTCCAGCATATGGGAATTCAGATCAGAACCGAAACATTACCTCTATTCTAAATTTATTTCATGGACAGCATTCCACAGGGCCATTCTCATGGGAAAGTCACTTGGTTACAGTGCTCCCTACCGTGAATGGATGAGAGTCAGAAGGGAAATCAGGTCTGAGATCATGGAGAAGGGATATAATCCGGATGTAAATGCATTCACACAGTATTACGGCAGTGATGAGGTAGATGGGTCAATTTTAAGAATGCCCCTGACCGGATTTATAAAAGCCACCGACCCGAAATTCATCTCAACCATGGAAAAAGTTGAGAAAGAACTAAGGAATGAGGATGGCATTTTTATCAGGTACAAAAATGATGATGGTTTGAAGGGAAAGGACAATGGATTTCTTTTGCTTTCCTTCTGGTACATCGAGGATTTAATCCTTATGGGCCGTTTAAAGGATGCAAAGCAAACTTTTGAAAATTTACTATCATACTCCAACCATCTTATGCTGTTTTCAGAAGAATTAAATTTCACCGATAGCAGTGAAATGCTGGGAAACTTTCCGCAGGCAATTACACACCTTGGCGTTATAAGAGCCGCTGTTAAATTGAACAGGGCTATGAGGAAAAAAGGGGTCAAAATTCAATAAATAAGCTTTTTAAATATCAGGTATTATATTTTCATGGATCGGCTTCTTATTGTTACCAGCAGGGCACCATTTTCATACCGGTCCCAGGGAGGGAAAGATATCAGGGTACCAAACGTGGGAGGTGTAGCAACTGCAATGGATAGTGTTCTTAAAAAGTATGGCGGAACCTGGATCTGCTGGGGTGATAGTAAAAATGACCTGGAACATAAGGAGGAGGATGTAGGGAGGTATACCATCAGGCGTATATACCTGACCGCCAGGGAGAAACTAGGATTTTACAACAGCTATTCAAACAGGGTATTATGGCCACTTTTTCATTATTTCAGGAATAATATACAGATGGATGACACCGGTTTCAAATATTATTATATTGCTAATGAAAAATTTGCAAGGGCCATTATGGAAAAAGTTGATGGTAAAACAACCATCTGGGTCCACGATTACCAGCTAATGATGGTACCGTCAATACTTCGCAATATGGGAGTAAATAATAATATCATTTTTTCCTGGCATATCCCCTGGGTATCGCCAGAGTTTTTCAGCATTATCCCTGAGGGCAAATTCCTGGCAAGGAGTGTGTCAAAGGCAAATATGGTAACATTTCATACCCGTCTTTATGAAAAAAATTTCCGCAATACACTGAAATATAGTAATATTAAGCTTGTAAGCCATCTAAGGACGCTTTCTGTACCACTGGGCATAGATACAAAAATTTACACCCCGCTGACAGGAAAACACGGATTGCACCATACTAAAAGGGTCCCCATCATATTTTCAATAGACAGGATGGATTACACCAAAGGTCTCATTCAGAGGGTCAGGGCCATAGACAAGGTATTAAGCTACAGAAATGATCTCTCGGGGAAATTTGTATATCTGATGAACGTAACTCCCAGCAGGGCCGGCATTCCGGAATATGATGATATCAAAAATCACCTGGAGATGGAGATTGGAAGGGTTAACGGTCTTTACAGCACGGCCACATGGATACCCATAGTATATATGTACCGCAAGATACCCTTCAAATCGCTTTTAAATCTTTATTCAAGTGCTGATATTGCACTTATTACCCCTCTTGTTGATGGGCTTAATCTTGTGAGCAAGGAGTTTGTGGCAACAACAAGAAAGGGGATACTTATACTCTCAAAGTTCGCCGGTGCTGCAGATGGGTTAAAGGGGGCATTAATCGTGAATCCCAATAATATAAATGAGCTGGCTAATTCTATAGTACGTGCCCTTGAGATGGGCAGTGATGAGCGTAGATTGAGGCTTGAAAAGATGAAGAAACATATACTTTCCAGAAATAGCAACTGGTGGTACAGAAGAATTATAAATGCTGCTGATAGTAATTATGGTAATGAATGAAAATAAACTCTTTGAAATTGCCAGGGACATGAAATACATTGTTCCACAGATTTTCCTGGATTATGATGGGACACTTGTTCCCATAGTAAAGGATCCAGAGCTTAACCAGGCCGATGGAGAGTTGATGAACCTGCTCTCGTCATTTGCTCGTGTATACGAAACTTATATAGTCACTGGAAGGGATTTAAAGGAAATAAGTAATTTTATCGGTGAATATAATATAATCGGGCTTCATGGCGCCATATTCCATATAAATGGAGAAACACTTGCCCTCCCGGGTTTTCAAAAATATGAAGAGATCTCAATGAAGATTTATAGGGAAAGTTATAACATGGTGGATAAATTTCAGGGACTCAGAATCTACAGAAAATCTGGCGGTGTGTTATTCCACACCGGGAATATTACAGACAAATGCACCATAAAATCACTAAAAGAAGCAGTCAAATCAATTGCCCTGCGATATAATATGGAGCTGTACACCGGCATAGACATCATAGAATTGAGAATACCCGGCGTCAATAAGGGCAGTGCAATTAAAATGGTAAGAAATGTAGACAGGCAGGCAATCATTATAGGTGATGATGCCACGGATGAGGATGCCTTCAAATTGAATCCAGATGCTATAACAGTGAAGGTGGGGCATCAGAGTACAGTTGCCAGATACAGTATATGCTATTCCTCGGTAAGACCATTTTTGCGGGCACTTCTCAAATAATTCACCTGGCCCCCGAACGCTTTATCTCACAAAATTAAGAAAATCTATATCCTCCAATCCTGTAAACTTGATTTTGTACATTTTTCTGATCCTGGATGAGTCCATGGAGTAATTCAGGTCACCACCGTTTTTAACCCCTTTAAATGGGCATTCATCATCATGTATGGAATTGTAAAGATGTTTCCCGAACTGGTACAATGTTATTGCATCATCACCGGCCACATTAATGATATCCCTGTCAATATTATCCATGGATCTCTCTACTATCATGGATAGGTCAGAGTTCAGTACTGGATTTAATATTACCTGGTTATCAAGTTTCAACGGGATATTTCCCCGTATGGCAGTAAGTATGTCTGTATATATGTTATATGTGCATTTTCCGTACACCATGCCACTTCTTATAATGATATAATGTTCATTATCTTTTACAAGTTTTTCTGATTTCAGCATTATTTTTCCAAATTCTGTTTCCGGAACTGTAATTGATTTCTCTGTTTTCGGTTCGGGCGACGAAGCGTACACCATCTGGGTTGAGATCAGTATCTTCTTTCCATTACTGAACCTGGAATTTATAATTTCCTGAATCCTGTCCAACATATTCATATAAACCCTGTTAGGTGAATAAAATGGTACATTGAAGTTATTTATTATATAATCAAAATTGTCGGGGAGTGCCATAATTGATTCTAAATAATTTTCAAATCCCTCTCTGGGAAAAAGCAGGTGGATTTTATATATATCGCTAAAGTCCTTTGCAAATCTAAAACCGAAACTCTCATCTCCGTCCAGAAGAAGAATATTCTTCATATTCAGAAATTCCATTCATACATATAAGCATATATATAATTTATTGATAAACATTTTATTAAAATATAATTTTCAGATAAATATTTATATATTATTCTGTAATATCCTTAAACAGGTATTCATGGAAAAGAAAAATATTAGTTTCATTTATATGGCAATTACAGTAATAATAATGACATTTTCGATGAGGGCAACAAACAATATGATAATCACCACTGTGCCACTTCTTGCAAAAATCGATCTTGGTTTTTCAAGATTTCTTGTGGGAATAATATCTGCAGTAATATATCTGTTTACCTTCACCGTAACATTTTACATAAACCCCAGGCTCAACTCTACAATCAGGAGAAAACTGTTCATAGGTGCCAATGTGGCAATCCTGGTGGCGCTGGTTGGTTATTATTTTGCTGATGGCATAACTGTATGGATAATTTCGGCACTGGCGGGACTTGCCTACGGTATTATGATGCCGAACCTCATAACCTCTTCATCGCTTCTGAAAGATCAGAGAGATCGTGAAAGATTAATCTCGCTTTATTCAGTTGGGCTAAGTCTCAGCCTTATTTTAGGCCCAACCATAGAGGATTATATACTCACTTTTGTAAGCTACAGGGACGTCTTCCTGTTCTTTATACCTGTTGTTGTTGCAGGCCTGATAGTCTCTACAATGATAAAATTCCCAAATACAAAGAATGAAACAAGGGCAAACGTCATGAAAAATGATGGACTCAGGGCAAGTATTCTCACTATAACAACATATAACGTCCCATTTGCTGCGTTGAGCATCTTTCTGACACTTTATGCAATATCCAAATTCCATGTTTCAGGGGCAGTTGCTTATTCTCCATATATCTATTTCTTTTCCGTCTCATTCCTTACCAGAATTGCGCTTACCGTGCACCCCTTAAAACATATAAAGATACCTCTTATTATTTCCATAATAATTACAGGGTTTGCCCTTACAATGTTTCCATTTCTTTCAACATTTACAGATTTTCTGCTTCTAATGATGCTGCTTGGTATTCCACATGGGTCAATATTTCCCATGTCCACTATTATGATTGCAAGAGGAACAACTGTAGAACAGAGAAGCGCAGCGAATTCATACTTTATGGCATATAATAATATCCTTTTTATGATAATTCCACTGGTATTCGGCTATATAGTTGGATTCATAGGATATGACTATTCATTCTTCATACTCATAATACCTGTTATCGCATCGGCCATATATCTTTTCAAAATATATGGAAATAATTCTACAATATTCATTTCTAATCTTAAGCATCAACAGAAGGTATCGGTGGAGGACAGGCAGAAAGCATAATTTAAATAGCCAGGGATTTTACTGAAAATTATTATAATTTTAAATAAATTTATATTTTATATGAACATTAATTAATGATTTTATGAATGAACCTGATAGCAGCACCCTTGAATCAGCATTTAAGCAGTTAAACACATCACCGGATGGGCTCACCACCCAAGAGGCAGAAAACAGGATAAAGAAATATGGGTACAATGAGGTTGCCGAAAAAAAACAGAGTAATATCCTGAAATTCCTGAAAAAATTCTGGGCTCCAATTCCATGGATGCTGGAAGTTACAATTATAATAACATTTTTCCTTCACAAATATGATGATACGCTTATAATACTGTTCCTGGTCATATTCAACGGAGTTATATCATATACACAGGAGTCAAAGGCCGATAATGCTGTTGAGTTGCTGAAGAAAAAACTCTCAGTCCAGGCAAGGGTTTTGCGTGATAAAAAATGGGTGGCCATGCCTGCAAGGCTTCTTGTTCCGGGGGATGTTGTCCATCTCAGGCTGGGCGATGTTATACCGGCTGATATAAAAATCATGGATAATGAGCTGGAAATCGACCAGTCTGCATTGACAGGGGAATCTCTTTCAGTTACAAGGAAGAAAGATGGGACAGTCTATTCCAGTTCCATAGTTAAACGGGGTGAGGCCAATGGCCTGGTTATATCAACCGGTGCAAAAACCTACTTCGGAAAAACCACGGAACTTGTTGAAACCGCAAAAATAAAATCACATATAGAAGAACTTATAATGAGCATAGTAAAGGACCTGATAACCATAGATGTGATACTTGTTATTGCACTGATATTCTATTCCATATATGCTGGCGTAAGCCTCACAGATGTTATACCCTTTGCCCTTGTAGTACTTATAGCATCAATTCCTGTTGCACTTCCTGCTACATTCACAATTGCCATGGCACTTGGCGCACTGCATATGTCCAGGCGTGGTGAAATAGTCACAAGGCTTTCTGCCATAGAGGATGCTGCATCCATGGACACGCTGTGCATGGATAAGACGGGAACAATAACAGAGGACAAGCTGACTCTCCGTGAACCGAAGGTTTACTCAGGAGACAAGGCAGGACTCATACTCTACGCATCATATGCGTCGGAGAGGGAGAGCGAGGACCCTATAGACAATGCTATTCTGGATTATGCCGAAACAACCTCTATAAAGCCCGATTATTCCATTAGAACGAAATTCGTACCATTTGACCCTGCTATTAAGAGAACAGAAGCTGTAATACAGGAAAATGGGGTCCTGACAAGAATAATTAAGGGTGCGCCCCAGGTGGTAGCAGGGCTTTCAGAGAATGTCCCGGATTCTTATACTGACGACGTGAAATATTTTTCGTCACAGGGTTTCAGGATTATTGCCATTGCGGCTGGAACTGATAAGCTTGAAATAAAAGGGATAATACCATTATACGATCCACCCAGGAAGGATTCAAAAATGCTTATTTCCGAACTCAAGGAAATAAATGTGTCACCGGTAATGATAACCGGGGATAACAGGCTTATTGCAGAGGAGGTTGCGGGTGAAATCGGGCTTGACAGGAAATTATGCGATGCTACCAGTGCAAGGAATAATGCGGTTTCATCATCAGACTGCTCTGTGTTTGCCGAGGTATTTCCTGAGGATAAATATTATATTGTTAAGGCACTGCAGAAGACCGGCCACATCGTTGGAATGACAGGAGATGGTGTAAACGATTCCCCCGCCCTGAAGCAGGCAGAATTCGGTGTTGCTGTCTCATCAGCTACCGATGTGGCGAAAGCCTCAGCGAGCGTTGTTTTAACCCATCCCGGCCTTACAGATATAGTTGATGGAATAAAATCAGGGAGGAGAATTTACCAGAGAATGCTGACGTACACCCTGAATAAAATTATGAAGACAATTCAGGTTGCATTCTTTCTCACTCTATCATTCTTTGTTGTGCGATTCTTTGTTACAACCCCCTTTGATGTCATACTTTTGATATTTGCAAATGATTTTGTGACCATGTCGATTGCAACTGATAATGTAGGTTATTCACTAAAGCCAGAACAATGGAAAGTTAGGTCTCTTATCTCTTCATCCGTTATACTCTCATCAATGCTTGTTATAGAGGGATTCATATTCCTTTATATTGGGATGTACTCACATCTGGGAATAAATCAGCTGCATACATTTATCTTCGATATGCTTGTCTTTTCCGGGCAGTTCACCGTGTATATGGTAAGGGAAAGAAAGCGGTTCTTTAGTTCCAGGCCATCCAATATTTTACTGATCTCCAGCATTCTGGATATACTTGTAATTTCATTGCTATCATACTACGGAATACTTGTCACTGCCATTCCAGCAGAATTTATTGTTATAAGTATAGCAGTGACCTTTATCTGGATGGTATTCATGGATTCCATCAAGAATATAGTTTTCAGGCATTATAAAATATAATTATTAAATTTGTTTAATTTCAGTTTGAATGGGATTTCTAATTGCATACAGTGCCGGACAGGCCCTTTCTGAAAGTTTGAGTACCTCTTTTATGTCCATATCTGCCTCCACATCTATATTTAAGGCCTTGATTATGGGAAAATCTAAGTCCTCCACAACAGGCCCTATATCGTAATAAAGATGTCCGGTGAACTTTAATTTACCCAGTTTTATACCTTTTTTTGCAGCCTGTATTGCGACAGTTGAGGCATAACATGACATTACACCCATCATAAGATAGTTAAGTGGAGTTGGTTGTATTCCCATTCCTCCGAGAACCCCCGGTTCATCTGCTCCCATGGTAAATGTTGCAATTTCAGATTTTAGTTCTGCTGTAAACATTGGGCTCCCATCAAAATGGAACTCACCGGCTATATGTTTTTCTGCAGTAAAATGCCCACCATTTTTTCTTATTTTTTCATCTGTGTTCTTCAGCCGATCCATATCGATATTATTGATTCTTTCAGTCATAAAAATACATATGAATTTATAATTTAAGTTTTTCTATAAAATAAATTCAATATTAATTTGCCGGTGTCTGTTTTTCTGAAGCCGTTAGTTTTTTATTGATGTATTCCACGCCTCTTATGCCTGTACTGACCCCGATAAAGTAAAAAATAACTGTTACCACTATGAATACCAGCGAATCATATGGGAATATAATGAGATTGATGCCACCAAAGAAGCTGCTTCCTATATATGACATAAATAATACAAAAGCAAGGTAGACAGGCATCCATATTCCGTACATGGCATATTTCAAATCAATTTTATTGTAATGGTTATAAACAATTATCAGAAGAATCCCTGCAAGGTCAAGTGGTATTATTATTTCAACTGAGCTGAAACCTGACCAGTATACAAGCAAATTTGCAATGATAAATGCGGTGGGGGCCAGAACTCCAGCAACAGGAACCCTGAACGGCCTCTTTGTATCCGGGTCCGTTTTTCTGAATACCATCAGGCTGACTGCTCCGGGGGCATATGAAAGGAGGAATCCGTCAACCATTATGCCAATGATAGTGGCCAGGGACTTTCCAAGGGCCACAAGCACCACCGTCACTATTAGAACCAGAATAATAGAATATATGGGCACACCACGTAAGCTCATTCTGTTAAACAACTTCGGAAGAAATTTATCATCCCTGGATAATACCTCCCCGACTCTTGCTGTGCTTCCATAATATATTACTCCATCCTTGAACGTTGCAATAAGCGCAACGATTATTGCTATTATTACCAGGGCAGGGAGTATCAGCACCTTGGATATTGTTGCATAAGGTGAGCTGTACTGGAAGAATGCTGCCCAGTCTCCTGAAGCAATTCCGAAACCAGAAAAATTAACCGCGCCGGCAAATACAAGAGACTCCATTGTGAATACAAATCCAGAAATAAGTAGTGCAGCTATTATTGCCAGTGGAATGCTTTTCCCCGGGTCCTTCACCTCCTCAGAATAATCTATGGGCTGCCTGAAGCCTCCGTATCCAAAAACTGTCAGGGTTATTGCCCCGAAAAGCCCGGTGAATCCATAGGGGGCAAATCCACCCACACTTTTTGATACCAGGTTTGATGGTTTAAAATAAAATGCCAGTGTAATAATCACGATTCCTATAAGTATCAGGGTTATAATGGTGAGAATGAGATTTATCTCTCCCATGTGCTTTATTCTCATAACATTGACTGCAAATACCAATACCAGCACGATTTCAGCCACAGCTATGCCCAGATATGTAAGTGTTCCATTGCTGTACAGAGGAGGATAGTAAAAACTCATATATTCCACCACTGCAAAGACAATTACAGGTCCAACAAAAAGATATCCTACCATGGATGCCCAGCCATTCAGTGCACCTACAACCGGTCCATTTGTCCTGGAAGGGTAATATGCAACACCGCCTGCCCTGGGATACGTAGTTCCAAGCTCTGCGAATACAAGGCCAATAGGTACTATCATGATCATGGCTATTGGCCATGCCAGTATTCCTGCAGGGCCGGCATATGCCAGGGTATACACAGGGGCGTAGGCTATGGCCGGTCCCAGTATGCCACCCAGGGCGAGCATAATAACACCCCACAGTCCTATGTCTTTCCTGTATTCTCTTTTTAAATTTTCATCATTATTTTTACCATCCATGAAATATAAATCCTATGATATATTAATAGTTTATGACATGTTTTAGCAAACCATGCTCAAAAATAAATTAAAATCCAAAAATTTTCATTTATGGGTCAACAAGAAAATATAAAGATGAATATTGGTAACATAATGTATTTCAGTGTAATTACGTGGCAGCTCTGATTGATAAAATAAAACGTTCATTAAAATTAAAGAAATTTATAAATATCTAATTATGTTATAATATTATGAAGGTAAAGAATTATATCGACCTTTCTGTCGACATAAAAACCAACATGCCATGCTGGCCAACAAATCCTCTGGTAAGGGTAGACCCCATAGGTCTGCTTGCCAGGGATGGTTATGCCGTTGAAAAGTATGAATCCGTGACCCACACGGGTACACATATAGATGCACCATATCATATGGTGGATGGTGGAAGAACCGTGGATAAGATACCACTGAACCAGATTATCGGATCAGGATACTGTATCATACCCAGTATTGACGGTACAGAAATTCACAGATCAGCCCTGGAAGAGATATGGAAACCTGAATACGATGGGAATATAATACTTGTTAATACCGGGTGGTCAAAAAAACGTGCATATTCAATAGAGTTCCAGTATAATTTTCCTGGTTTCTCGGAAGATGCAGTGGACTTTTTGATTGACCACCATCCCCGGTTAATCGGAATCGATTCTCTGGGTATAGATCCATACAGCCATGCTGATTTTCGCGTTCATAAGGCACTTCTTGCCAGGGACATGGCCTTCATTGAGGACCTTAACAACCTGGAACAGCTGACGCCAGGCAAGGAATACTTTATCATTGCATTACCCCTGAAAATTGCCGGAGCAAGCGGATCAATGGCCCGTGTCGTTGCACTGGAAATTGAATAAATGACATCCCTACTGGCTAAAGCAGTTGGCCTCCAGCCCATGATCTAAAAAGTATAATTCCCTGTTTGTAATTTTTATTTTCGATATATTAATTTAGATCATTATATTACATTTATATGGAGGGGCTCAGAGGTAAAAATGGGATAGTGTGTGCAGGCAGTACGGGTATAGGTAAGGGCGTAATATCAGTGCTTACAAAATACGGTGCAAATATAACCACATTCTCCAGAAACAGAGATAAGGTTGAAAGACTGAAAACTGCAATTATGGAAGAATCAGGATCTGAAATAAACGCCATAGTAGCCGACCTGTCAAAGAAAGACGATCTTGTTCGGGTTGTGGATTCAGCGCATGACAAATACGGGAAGATAGATTTCCTTGTGATGAATTATGGAGACCCGAGGGTTGATCCATTTATGGATCTGAACGATTCAGATTGGGACTATAACATAGAAATGATTCTGAAATCCACAGTGAGAATGTCCGGTATGTGTGCTGAAGATATGATCAAATCCCGGGATGGCAGAATCGTTTATATAACATCAATGACAACCAAGAATCCCTTACAGAATTTTGCCATATCAAACTCATTAAGATCCGCTGTTGTTGCACTAGGCAAAACTCTTTCCATGGAATTTGGCAAATATAATATCACTGTAAATTCAATATCACAGGGATATTTTTACACTCAGCGGCTGAAAAATATAATAGAAAAAAGGTCAGTAAACTCCGGGAAAAAAACAGAGGAAATTGAAGCAGAACTCAGGGCTGAAATACCACTTGGGAGATTCGGGAATCCTGAGGAAATTGGCAATCTCGTTGCCTTCCTGTGTTCTGGGCTTGCTTCATACATCAGCGGGACAAATATACAGATAGACGGTGGCGCAGTTAAATCCATATAGGTCTATTTTCTGCATATGTACAAAAATATATATGCAGCAGTGTCTTGTATTAGCATGGCAGAGGCTAGAAAGTATAAATGGGATACAGTGAAGAGGGAGAAACTATCTGATACATTCTCCCGCCAGATGATTTATGGAAACCGTGTAATGGTTGCCCAGTTAGATATAAAGAAGGGAAGTGTTGTTCCAGAGCACTCCCATGAAAATGAGCAGGTAACATGGATAATGAAAGGAAGGTTACGCCTAACCGTTGATGGTAAGGACATTGATGTGGGAGCGGGAGAGGTATTAATTATACCATCAAATACGAAACACAGTGCAGTAGCGCTTGAGGACACACTGGATATTGATATTTTTAGCCCCATAAGATCCGACTGGATTAACGGTACTGATTCATATCTCAGAAAATAATCTTATAAAAATTAATTTCATACTGACAATAATTTTTTGATGTTATCTGGTTAAAAAATATATTATGAACAATAACATGAAATGTATATTTAACAATGATGCTAACATAAAAATAGGTCGGTAATTATTACGAAATTCATACTAAAATTGCAATATTCGTAGATTTTAAATACTATGTTATAATTAACTGTTAATGATATCATAGTTTTAAAACAAACTTTAGATATCAAAAATAATATTATAACAAACAAATATTTATTAATAATAAATAATTACTATTTGTTTGTAATATATAATAAAAGGTGACAAAAAATGGAAACAAAGTGTAAAATATGCGGAGAAAAAATTAGCGTGCCCGATGATTCAATGGTTGGAGAACTTCTTGAATGCGGGTCATGTGGTATGAGCTATGAAATATCATCCATAAACGCCGGAACTGTGGAAATTAAACCCGCAGAAAATGTGGGTGAGGACTGGGGAGAATAAATTGCTCAAAGTTGGCATTGTCGGCGGTTCCGGATACGTTGGGGGGGAACTTATCAGGCTACTGGTAGGCCATAACAACGTTGAGATTGTCTCTGTTTCTTCTACAAGCCATTCCGGGGAGAAAATTTCGAGAGTCCATCCAGACCTTTACGGCCTGACCGATCTGAAATTTGAGAACATTTCTCCGGTAGATATGGCAGGAAAGGTGGATCTGATATTTCTTGCTCTTCCACATGGGACATCAATTAAATATGTCCCTGATCTGGTGGAAACAGGCGTGAAAATCATTGATATGAGTGCAGATTTCAGATTAAAGGATCATACCCTCTACAGGCAGTGGTACGGGTATGATCATGGATATCCCGATATAATCAAAAAATTTGTTTACGGGATGCCAGAACTCCACAGGGAAGAGATCAAAAATGCCAAATTCATTGCAACCCCGGGATGCATAGCATCTTCCTCAATTTACAGCATTGCTCCGTTTCTCTCACTGGATACTGACAGCAATATTATAAATGTTGATGCAAAGGTTGGGTCATCCGGCTCTGGATCCGGCCTGGATGAATCCAAGGTATTTTCTGAAAGGTTCGGTTCTGTCAGGGCTTACAAACCAGTGGGCCACAGGCATACCCCTGAAATAGAGCAGGAGCTGGAATATGCATCAGGCAAGAAGGTAAAAATTGCTCTTTCTGCCCATTCAGTGAATATGGTTAGGGGAATACTCACCACATCGAGCATATATGCGTATCAGGATGAAATATCTCTATGGGCACTGCTTAAAAAATTCTACGGAAATGAAAAATTTGTAAGGCTAATTATGGACAGGAAGAGCAATTATAAATATCCGGACCCGAAAACAGTGGTGGGTTCAAACTTTGTGGATATAGGATTTGCCCTGGATAGGTACGTTAAAAGGATTGTTTCATTCGGAGCTATTGACAATCTTATAAAGGGTGCAGCAGGAAATGCAGTACAGTCAATGAACATCATGAATGGTTTCCCTGAATATGAATCATTAATGGCCCCATCATTATTCCCGGTGTGAAATATGAAAATCATAAAAATTGGCGGAAGCATACTGGAAAAATTCCTTGAAAATGATAATTTATATACTATTATAGAACAGGTTGATGACCCGGTGGCAATAGTGCATGGCGGGGGCAACTACCTTGATGCACATGCGGATTCTTTCAACTATCGTCCCAGGTTTGTAACCTCCCCGGAGGGAATAAGGAGCAGATATACGGATAAAAGCACACTGGAAATATTTACCATGGCGATGAACCTGATCAATCAGAAAATAGTTCTGAATCTTAATCAGCACGGAATACGGGCAGTCACCCTGAATGGCATCCTGAGGGCCAGGAGAAAGGAAAAATTGATAATTTTGAACGAAAATAATAGAAAAATGGTAATTGATGGAGGATACACAGGGAGGGTAGAATCCGCTGATCCCGATCCTGTAAAAAGTATAATGCAGGCAGGCTACATACCTGTTATTTCACCTATAGCACTGGGCAGTGGCAGCTATCTTAATGTTGATGCGGACAGGGCTGCAGCCTACATTGCAGGGTCCTTAAAAGCAGATACACTGACATTTCTTACGAATGTCAATGGCCTTTACTACGGGGATAAAATAATTGAAAGGGCGGACACAGCCTATATAAAAAGCATCCTTAAATTTATTGGGACTGGAATGGACAAAAAACTGATGGCTTCCATAGAGGCACTGGAAATGGGCGTCAGGAAGGTGACAATTTCCAGCCCTTACCATAATATGGAAAATGGAACGGTGATATATAATGAATTATGAAAACGATCATATAGCAAATACATACCAGAGATTGCCTGTGAATATTCTGAATGGCAGTGGTGCCATTCTCCATGATATCAATGGGAAACGCTATATAGATATGATGGGTGGTTACGGAGTTGCAATTCTCGGATATGGCAATATGCCGGTGAAGGAGGCCGTATGCAAGCAGTTCGATACAATATCCATAGCACATGCATCGGAATACACACCTGCAAGGGAGGAATTCATAAAGGACCTAACCGGCATAGTTCCATCTGGCCTGGATAAATTTTACCTGGGCAATACCGGTGCCGAGGCTGTAGAGGCAGCAATAAAAACTGTAATAAAATCATCTAGGAAACATAAAATAATAGCAATGACCAGTTCATACCATGGTAAAACAGCCGGAGCCCTATCAATCACATACTCAGAAAAATATAGAAAGGCGTTTGAGCCATTGCTAATGAAGAACGTTGAATTCATAGGATATAACAGTATGGATGATCTGGAAAAACTGGAGAAAGATCCTGATATCGCCGCTGTGTTCTTCGAACCTGTTCAGGGAGAGGGTGGTATAAATATCCCATCAAAAGAATACGTACAGGAACTTAGAGGCGTAACAGAAAAAAATGGCATCATTCTGGTGGCTGATGAAATACAATCCGGACTGGGCAGAACAGGGAAGATGTGGGCACACGAGCATTTTAACATTAAACCTGATATTATAACCATAGGAAAGGGCATAGGTGGTGGTATGCCACTATCTGTTACTGCAGGGAAGGCGGAATTCATGGATAACCTATCAAAAGGCGAGCAATCTTCAACAACCGGTGGAAACCCACTGGCTATGGCTGCCGGAAGTGCTGTGATTAAACAGCTTGACAGTGCAATGATTGAAAATGTTGCGAGAAAAGGAGAAATATTCAGAGATAAATTAAGATCAGGGCTTGTCGATGCCAGGATAGTTAAGGAAATAAGGGGACTCGGATTAATGGATGCCATAGAACTCAGGATAAAATTCCTGCCCGTATTAATGGAACTGATCAATCGTGGTGTCCTTCCCCTGTATTCAGGAATAAATATACTGAGAATGCTGCCACCCTATGTAATATCTGATGAGGAACTCAAGGAAGCTGCCTCTATCATGTCGGAGGTAATACTTTCTGCAGGGAAGGAGGTCCCATCATGAAAATTACAATGCTATTTGACATTATGCGGTGGGAGGAAAGGGCAATACTTAAATCAATGCAGGATAAAAATGTTGATGTTCAGCTCCTTAACGTGAAGGACATTAATATGGACCTGCAAAAATTGAACTATGATTTCGGCGATATATCCCTGCAGAGAAGTACAGGATATTACAGAAACCTTCATTCCACAGCATATGTTGAGTTTACAGGAAACAAAATTATGAATGATTTCCATTCCACAATTATAACCGGAAACAAAATGTTCACATCTACAGTGCTTTCACAGCACGGGGTCAGAATTCCTAAAACTTTTGTTTCATTTACCAATGAAAAATTCCTCGAATCATTCAAATCAGATTTCAATGGGAGGGCGGTAACCAAACCGGTGACCGGGAGCTGGGGCAGGATGATATCTCTCCTGAATGATTACTATGCTGCCATGGACGTGTCAGAATATAAGGAATATATGTATCCTATATACCAGGTCAATTATACACAGGAGTACATAAACGATTTTAACAGGGATTTAAGGGTATTTCTGGTAAATGACAGGGCCGTTGCTGGAATTTACAGGTACAGATCCGGGGAAGACTGGAGGACCAACACTGCACTGGGAGGCAGGGCAGAGCCATTGAAAATTACACCCGAAATTGAAGATATAGTGGAGAAGGTGCATAATGCCCTTGGTTCAGGCATTTATGGAATAGACATCCTTGAGTCCAGAGATGGATACTTTGTCAATGAGGTAAACGGCAACACTGAATTCAAAAACACCGTTCCGGTAACCGGAATCAATATACCTGATTATATTTCTGATTACCTTATATCAGAGGCAAAAAAATGAAACCTGAAGATATGCTTATTGAGCTGCTTAATGTGTACTCGCCCAGTGGAAGTGAGGGAGAGGTTTCCAGGCTGATCCGGGATTACATGGATGACCTGGGTTTCCAGGACCCTGTGATAGACAGTCAGCTGAATGTGGTGTCAGTTAATGGAAATGGTAAACCAGCGGTATTTATTTGCGGGCATGAGGACACTGTCCCTGGAATCCTTCCTGTGAGGAGGGATGGAGACCTTTTTTATGGGAGGGGTGCAGTTGATGCCAAATCATCACTTCTGGCACTGATCCTCGGTGCAAAAAGGGCAATGGATAATGGTTTCAATGGAAAGATCCTCATATCTGCAGCCTCAGGGGAGGAGAGCGACAGTAAGGGAATAAACACCATAATGGAAAATTACTCGGGCTATAATTACGCCATATTCGGCGAACCAGGAGGTGCTATGAACATAACTGCAGGCTACAAGGGCAGAATATTGTTGAAAATTGATAAAAGAACTGAAACCCATCATGCCAGTTCGGCCTGGATGGAGGTAAATGCCATAGACTCGCTCATGGACTTCTGGCTTGCCCTGAGGTCAAAATACGGCAAAAATAAGGATTTCAACTCTATTACTGCCGGGATAACACGGTTTCAGGGGGGCGAATATGATAACATGACTCCGGAACATGCATCCATGTATATTGATATAAGATATCCCAAATCAATTTCTGAAAATGACCTGATAGCAGAAATAAAATCAGACATGAAAAACATACTGGTGGAAGATTACTCATTCAATATTGAAAACAGGACAGAACCTTATATTTCTGATATTAAAAGCCCTCTTGTGAAATCCTTCAAGGAGGCAATAACAAAAAATAATATGTCGCCCAGACTCATATTCAAGAGTGGATCAGGGGATATGAACAATCTGGGAAACCTGTGGCGCATACCGGTTATTACCTATGGCCCCGGTGACACGAGGCTGTCACACACGCAGAATGAGGTTATTAATATCAGGGATTTCTATAAATCTGTTGATGTTATAGCCGATTCCCTGAAAATTCTCTCTCGATATAATATGGATGGTAATCAGGGCTGAATCCATAGGTATTTCTCTATTTCTTCCTGTCTCTCCATGACAATGCCGCATATCTCAAGTGGTGAATTACAGTAGGCTGATCTTAGGGCCCTGGAAATATTTGAACCGGATTTTTTATAGAGAGCATAGGCTATGTAAAGTGCAAATACCTCCATGTAATCCATACTATCACCATACAGTTCATATGAGAGGGATCTCATCCTCCTTATCCATGGTCCGGAAGGCTCGGCAGTTCGCACAACCTCTATAAAAAAACGTCTGCAGGTATCACTGTCAACCTGAATATGTCCTGCCTTTGAGATGAATAGTGATGCGAAGTCAGAATCAGGTGAAAAATTCTTATAATAATTCATTGATAATTCAAATAGTAGTGGAAAGGATTTTAAGATTGCCGGAAGCAAAAATACTGTAGCCATGCGGATTCTTCTTTTATCACTGGATAAGATTCCCTGGAATCTAGATGGTTTTTTTATATTATTCCTGTGTTTTCTGGTGTATATAAGCATGGAGTATTCCCTGGCGGCAGCATAATAAATGAAATCAGCATAATTATCCGGGGATCCGTTAATTTGCCTTTCCAGAATATTTTTTTCTATATTATGCCTGTAAAAATCAAAGGAAATAAGAATTCTTTTGCCTGTAAAAAATCTGAAGAATAATGACGAATCTTTTATGCTTTCCCTGATTTTGAGCTCTACTGCCCCGGCATCATCATTGATTCTTCCTTTGTATATATTAGGGTGTAGGGACATGCATATGAATTAAAATTATAAATATTAATTATTGCTGTTTTTAACCGGAAGGCAGCAAACCGATTGATGTTAATAAGGGCGGTTAATTTCCCTTGTAATCCGGCTTCCTCTTCTCAAGGAATGCCCTTACTCCCTCCTTCAGGTCGTTACCAGCATATAGCATTCCCATGGAAAGTGCTTCCTCGTCAAGGTTTATTTTTGCTGTACTGTATATCAGGCGTTTGGCAACATAAACTGAAGCCGGTGAGATTTTTTCAGAAAGCTCCTTTGCCAGCTTCATGGTGTTTTCCTCAATATTTTCAGTATACAGCCTTGTCAGTATGCCGTATTCATAGGCCTTCTGCCCAGTAATCCTTTCGCTGGACAGAATCATGTCCATGGCACGGGAAATGCCTATAAGATTGGGGAGCCTCTGGCTTCCTCCATATCCGGGGATAAGCCCCAGGGAAGTTTCAGGAAATCCGATAACAGAATCAGGGACAGAAGTTCTTATGTCACATGCCAGTGCAAGTTCAAATCCGCCTCCCAGTACATATCCCTTTAGTTCAGCTATGAAAATTTTATTCATCCCAGTTATCCTGTCAAATATGTGCTCCCCTGTGCTTGCTATTTTCATGAACATAAAAGGATTGCTAATAAACTGTGACAGATCTGCGCCTGCTGAAAATGCCCTATCATTTCCCCTTATGATAACAACATTAACATTATTTTTCTCCTCTATGAGGTTAAGCTGATGATCCAGTGCTTTTAGCAATTCAAAACTCATGAGATTATTTTTTCCATTCATGAGTGTAATTATTCCTACCTTTCCATCTATTTTATAATCCAGGATTCCTGTAGTTTCCTCTTTTTTTATCTCCTCAGATTTTTTATTGAAAGCTTCCCTCAGTTTATGTGCCTTCAGTGTATTTGATGGCTGGAATACTTCAAGGCCGTACTGTTTCTGCAGCCGGTCCAGTGTTTCAAGTACCTCATCATTGCTCAATCCATTGGCAACTGTAATGGGTCCGAAGGGCCTGTTGAGACCATATTTGACTCCTGCCTCTATATCATCAGGTGTTGCAACTCCATCCTCAATCAGCCTCGTCGCCTCATTGATTTCCAGTGCAAACATGTCCATCAGGTTGATTTTGTCGCTTTCCTCGGAAGGTGGTATAACTGCCTTCCCGTTTTCCCATTTATATATGCCCTCACCGGTCTTTGCTCCAAGTTTTTTGGCCTCTATCAGGCTGTCGAATGCATGGCATTTCCCGTAATCAGGAGAAAGCTCCTTACCATAGTATTTCAGGGAATCAACAACAGTATCAAGCCCAACATAGTCAAATAGTTGATATGGGCCCATTGGAAGCCCCTGGGATTTGAAATAATTATCTATTGCCTCAGGCTTTGCCACCTTATTTCCATAAGCATTGCAGAGCAGCAGCATTTCTGGGGCTGATATCCTGTTTACAACGAAACCTGCCTGATCTTTCAGGACCTTAATAGGTATTTTTCCTATTTTCTTGGAGAGCTCATACAGTTCATTGACATATTCCATTGATGTTTTCTCCCCCTTGATAACCTCAACCAGCTTCATCAGTATTGGTGGGTTAAAAAAGTGCATTCCAAGGAATCTTTCTGGATTTTTTACCTCTCCTGCCATTTCAGTTATCCTGATATTAGATGTGTTGGATGCTATAATCCTGTCTGTGTTTTCGGATATCTCCTTCAAAACTTTGACTTTTATGTCATAAACTTCTGGAACAACCTCTATGGATAAATCTGCATTTTTAACTGCCTCCTGGATGCTGTTAAAAAATTTTATGTGGTCAAGTGCAGATTTTTTACCAGCATTATCTATCTTTTTGGAAGCAACAAGCTTATCAAGGCTATTATTTAACCCGGCCTTAGCTTTTTCTATTACCTCTGGGTAAAAATCCTCAAGATTCACATCATATCCGTTCAGCGCAAAAACTTCTGCTATGCTATGGCCCATGACTCCGGCGCCTATAACTGCTACCTGCTTAATCATGACAATACATATTTTTTAACTTTAAAGTCTTTTTCATTCATACTTTACTGATAATACCGTTAATGCTCTTATCATATATTATAGTCACATCTACCTGGTATGAACAGGCATATTCTTAATATCTGATGTTATATGGTAAATTAATTTGCTTCTTAAAACAAGGTTAACGTTGTAATGGGAAAACTTATAATATAATTGATTATCATAACCTATGGTAGACTTTAAGCTGACTATAAACAATCTTCTGGACAGTGCTGTCCGGTCAAATGGAGATCAGCAAATAGTGTACAGGGATAATACCCTGACATACAAATCATTCGCCAAGAATGTAAAAAATTTTGCAGCAAATCTACGGAAGATTGGTGTAAAACCAGGAGATAGAATAGCCGTTCTGGATTATGATACCATAAACTATCTGTACTGCTACTACTCAATCCCAATGATCGGTGCGGTAATTCATATGGTCAATATAAGGTATCCACCCGAGGTGCTTTATTATACGGTAAAAAACTCTGAGGATTCCTACCTGGTGGTCAACGCTGATTTCATGCCACTTATTCTGCAGTACAAGGACATGTTTGACTTTATCAAAGGATTTATAGTATATTCTGAAAAAGGGCATGAGAAGTACGACCTCAATAATGTATATTATGCGGATAGCCTGCTGGAGGATGCAGAGTATAAAGAGGTGGAGCCGGATGAAAATAGTATGGCCACATTATTCTACACATCTGGAACTACCGGCCTGCCAAAGGGCGTTTACTACTCCCATAAACAGCTGGTGCTTCATAGTCTGGCTTCCTCTGTGGCATTATCAGACGAGCCCATAGCCCTCAAACGCACAGCAGTCATGCTACCTCTTGTTCCCATGTTTCATGTTCACGCATGGGGAATACCATATTTCACCATTATGAGAGGAATAAAATACGTCCTTCCCGGAAAATATGAATGGGACAGAATAATAGAAACCATGGAGAGGGAAAAGGTCACAAATTCTGCCATGGTGCCATCCATACTTTATCTACTTTTGCAGGCAAAACGTGGCCCTGAAGTACTTGGAAAGCTTAAACTGAAATCAGTGATTGGAGGTGCCGCACTGAACGAGGGTCTGGCAAAAACTGCAGAATCGCTGGGCATGACAGTTGTAACAGGTTACGGAATGTCTGAAACCGGGCCCATCCTGACACTGGCCAATTATAGCAACGATATTATGGACTTCAGCAGTGAAAAGAAACAGGAATACAGAAGAAAAACCGGGATACCTGTACCATTCGTTGATCTGCGTGTTGTCTCAGATGGAGAGGATGTGGAAAAAAACAATAAGGAGATTGGGGAAATAATTGTCAGGGCACCATGGCTAACGCAGGGTTACATAAAAGATCAGGAAAAAACTTCAAAATTATGGAAGGATGGCTGGCTGCATACAGGTGATCTTGCAACAATGGATGAATATGGATACGTAAAAATCGTTGATAGGGAAAGCGATGCAGTTAAATCAGGAGGGGAATTCATACCGTCCATGGTCCTTGAAGACCTTATAAGCACTGTTCCTGGCGTTGGGGAGGTCGCAGTTACAAAGAAGCCTGACGAAAAGTGGGGGGAGCGCCCTGTTGCGTTCATAAAGGGAACTGCCAGCAGGGAGGACATAGAGAATGAAATGAAAAAATATGTTGAAACAGGGAGAATAGCCAAATTCTGGCTGCCTGATGATTACATATTTGTGGATGAATTTGAAAAAACAGGAACCGGAAAAATAGATAAGAAGGTTCTAAGAAAAAAATTGGAGTGAAAAATATGGAAGATGTGTATATAGTTGATTATAGAAGAATTCCGTTCTCAAGGGCAAGGCCCAGAGACCCGGAAAAGGATGTTTACAATGATTTAAGAATGGACAAAATGCTGTCGGAATTGATCAAGCTCTCGGTGAAGGAGACGAAGATTAATCCCGCAGAGATAGAGGATGTTATAACTGGATGTGCATTCCAGGCTGGAGAAAACTGGACATATGGAGGCAGGCACCCTGTACTGCTTGCTGATTTGCCAGTATCTGTTCCGGCCATGTCATTGGATCGTGCATGCTCCTCATCATTGAATGCAACCGGCATTGCCTCCATGGAAATAATGACCGGAAAAGCAGGCATTGCAATTGCTGGTGGAATGGAGCACATGACCCATGTACCACTTGGCATAGACAATCCCTTCATAAAGCCAAATATGGAACTAATGGTCAATCCAAAATATTCTAAATTCAACATGAATGTATCCTATAATATGGGACTCACAGCAGAGAAGCTTGCAGGACTGAGAAAAATATCAAGAGATGAGATGGATGAATATTCATATAATTCACATAAGCGGGCAGCAAAGGCATATGATGACGGTTTTATGCAGGGAGAACTCATGCCGGTTACTGTGAACGGAACGGTAATTGACCGTGATGTGGGAATAAGGAAAGATGTTTCACTTGAACAGATAAAATCCCTAAAACCTGCATTTAGGGAGAATGGCATAATAACGGCTGCTAATTCATCATCATTGAATGACGGTGCATCCATGGTTATGCTGATGTCAGGATCGAAGGTGAAAGAATACGGATTAAAACCTCTGGCCAGAATAGTAGATTTTGCTGCAGCTGGGGTTGATCCCACCATAATGGGTGAGGGACCTGTTCCGGCAACCGAAAAGGTTCTGAAAAGAAATAAGCTTTCGCCGGATGATATAGACTACTGGGAGATAAACGAGGCCTTTGCAGTTGTGGTTTTGAATGCAGTACACTCATTCAACCTTGATCTTGGAAAGGTAAATATCCACGGTGGTGGAATATCTGTAGGGCACCCCTTGGGGGCTACTGGCGCCAGGCTTGCAGGCACTTTGGGAAGAACCCTGCAGGATAAAAAGAAAGATCTCGGCATAGCCACACTATGTGTTGGCGGTGGGCAGGGATATTCAATGTTACTGGAGCGTGTTTAAATATGTTTGAGGAACTGGAAGATTATAGGGAGAAAATCAGGGAATTTGCCCTGAAAGAATTTACTGAGGATGTGGCTGCTGAATATGATAGAAAGGAATCCTATCCGGATGGCCTTCGCAAAAAATCACTGTCACTTGGGATTGTGGATATGCAGAACCCTGCCAAGGTGCTGATTGCCATAGAGGAACTCTGCAGGGTTGATGCTGGTCTCGGCATAGCTCTCACAACTCCATATTTTGGCAGTGAGGTTATCATGTTATTCGGCAATGACAGGCAGAAGGAAATCCTGAACGATGTATACCGTGGAAAGTACATACTCGGGCTTGGTGTAACAGAGCCATCCGGAGGAAGCGATGTTGCAGCCCTGAAGACCACAGCAAAGAAACAGGGGAATAAGTATATACTCAATGGTTCCAAGATGTTCATAACCAATGGCGCAATAGCTGACTATCTGGTCATACTTGCACGGACATCAGAGGATTCAAATCCGCATCATGGGCTGAGCACATTCCTTCTCAATACAAAATCTAAGGGCTTCAGTGCCACAAAGCTGGAAGATAAGCTCGGTGTAAGGGCTACCAACACTGCCGAACTTCAGTTCAATAACATAGAGCTATCAGAGGATGACCTTATAGGTGAAGAGGGAAAGGGCTTTTATTATATCATGATGTTTTTCAACATAAGCAGAATTTATGTTGCTGCACAATCCATAGGTATAGCCAGGGGGGCCTTTGATAAGATTAAATCCTATATAAAGGAAAATAACGTGAAGGACGAGGATTCCATGTTCAGGCTGTCAGATGTTGGTACCAGAATAGAGGCATCCAGGCAGATGACATACAATGCAGCATCATATCTGTTTGAATTCAAGCCCAAGCCCGAACTCACAAGCATGGCAAAGGCATACAGCAGCGAAACTGCAGTATATGCTGCTGAAGAGGCAATGGAAATACTGGGTAATAAATCACTGTATGAGAGTATACAGAGAATATTCAGAAATGCGAAAATCATGGAAATCTGGGAAGGCACAAGCGAAATTGAGAAACTCGTCATTGCAAGATACATATTAAAGGGTGAATAAAATGGAAGAGGAAAACAATATACTCAGGGAGACTGTAGTGGAATTCTGTGAAAAAAACCTGGACGAAAAGAAAATAGAAACAGAAGGAATAACAGAAAAACTAACGGACTTAATTGCATCCCAGGGATTTCTGGGGTCTGCTATACCGGATAAATACTCAGGATCTGGGCTGGATGAAACATCATATGAAATTATCCTGGAGGAGATAGCGAAATATTCCCCATCTGTGGCAATGAAGATATTTATTTTAAATTCTATGTACTATCCTGCAGTCAAAGGAACTTCAGCAGAGGATACGCTTAATGATGCATCTACAGGAAAAATAGGCGTTGCCGTGGATTTTATCAATAAAACCGGCAGTGTTGAATCTGAATCCGGGAAAGCAAAGGGAACACTGAAAAACATACTTGGGTCGGATGCCGAGAAACTTATTGTATTCGCAGATAACACATCCATGATTTCCGGTCCGTTCAAGTCAGATTCAAGAGATTTCATGGGATTCCGCGGGTTGAGGTTCGGTGACCTGCATCTTGACAACAGCATTCAGATACTGGATAAAAACAGTAGAATAGCAGAGATAATGGAAAAATCATACGGTGCCGCATCAGCTATTGCGCTGGGCATGATTTCTGGAGCACTTCAGAAGGCCATAGACTACACAAATGTGAGGAAGGCATTCGGCAACCAGCTCAGGGATTTCGAGCCGGTTTCATTCAGGCTGGCAAGATTCAGGTCTGTAGAATCTATTCTGAGAAATTCACTTTACGGCAGGACTGACCCATACTACACATTTAACTTTGCCATGGAGCATCTTGTGGAGATAGCCAGATATTCAGTTAATACCCATGGTGGATATGGGTATTTCAAGGATTTCGGTGTGGAGAAATTTTATAGGGATGCTATTGTCATGAAATCTGTATTCTATGGAACAGAGGAACTTAGAAAATTAACAGAACATGTTTATTCAGAAAAAATAAATTTTGTGTAAGTTAGGCTTACCTTTATAATTTTTATCTAAATATTTTTGCACCGTAGGCATAAATTGAGGAATTTTTATAGCAATTCTTTCCAAGCCCTGCTTTTCTGCAGGTTTCCATTATAAATTCTTCCATGCTCATACTATTTTCAATAGCTACCTGTGGAAGCAATGTTCCTGAATATATTCCATTCTCTATGTAAATGCCATATTTGCCCGGGGTGGCAGAACGAATTTCATCATACTTCACCTCTTTTAATTCACCGATTACTGTTACCTCTATAGAAATTCGCCCGATCTCGTCCTTACCCATGGGGTTGAACCGGGGGTCACGGTATGCCGCATTCCACGCTGCCTTTTCTACTGCCTTTGCAAGTGGCATTACTGGCCTCAAATATCCTATGCACCCCCTGAGGCTTTTATTTTCACTAAGTGTTACGAAGGCACCCGCCTTGTTTTGAAGCTTTTCAGGAATATTGCACTGATCCTTTTCATTCTCAGTTATGGCACTCTTTGCGATATTTACCAGAATCTTTCCATCCTCATCATTCAAACTTTCAATGAATTCATCCTGCATCATGGTTGAATATGCTACGCATTTCTTCTATATAGATTTTTAGTGCATGTAACAGGATTATTGCATTAAAATGCATTTTTATAACATTTTCTAACCTTTATATAAAATTTATATAAATCATAGTAATCCTTATATATGGATAATACCAGGGACCCCTATGTTGCCGGGGCATTTTACCCGGATGATTACAAACAACTAAAAAACGATATAACCAGTTATATGGACATAGAACCTCCTGTTATAAATTACAAAAGATTAATAGGCGCCATAGTCCCTCACGCAGGTTATATATACTCGGGCAGAACAGCAGCATATGCTTACAACATAATCAAAAATTGCAAGAAACGGGATTTTTTAATTATAGGGCCCAATCATTCTGGGTACCCATCCTATCCAGCAATTTATCCGGACGGGTACTGGAATACTCCAATGGGATACGCCAGGGTCAATTCCGCACTTTCAGGTAAAATACTTCTCAAATCAAATATTATAAGGGATGATAAGGAAGCCCACATGATAGAGCATTCCATTGAGGTTCAGATTCCGTTTCTCCAGTATATATTTAATTCTAATTTCTCATTTTCCCCCATAATTCTGGGAAACCAGGGGCAGCCCGTAGCCAGAAATATAGCAGAAACCATAGAGACGCTGGAGGAAAAACCATTTCTGCTCATAAGTTCAGATCTAAACCATTATAATCAGTACGATAAGAACAATGAACTGGATAGTATTATAATCAAGGACATAGAAGAATTAAATGTGAGAAAATATTATGAGGATCTGAAAAAATACGGCATATCTGCCTGCGGCTACGGTGCAATTGCAATATTAATGATGGTCACCAGGCAGATGAAGGGGAAAATCGCACTTCTGAATCATAGCAATTCCGGTGATTATGGGTCAGGCCATAGCAGGGTTGTAGGCTACGCATCCATGATAGCCTATAAATAGTAATTTAACCAGGAATATGTAATTGCCAGAGAACCTGAACTTGATATAGTATATATATTAGGAATGCGATTAAATATATATGGAAGCCAGCTTATATGAAAGAAGTGGTGACAGAATAAGGTGCACAGCCTGTGAGAGATACTGTTACTTAAAGGAGGGTCAGAGTGGCTTCTGTGGGGTAAGAACATACAGGAATGGTGTTTTAAACCTCGACGTTTACAATTATCCCTTTGGATACAACATAGACCCTATAGAAAAGAAGCCTGTTTTGCATATGTATCCCGGTTCCAGAATCCTTTCCTTTGGGACATCTGGATGTAACTTCGCCTGCAAATACTGCCAGAATTACGAAATGAGCCAGAGAAAAACTGTTGTAGGCGAATATATGACTCCGGAGAAAATAGTAAAAGAGGCAAGAAAATTGCATGTGGACGGCATAGCGTATACATATAATGAACCCACTATTTTTATGGAATTTGCCCGTGATGTGGGAATTCTGGCACACAGGTATGGGATCTTCAATATATTCGTGACAAATGGTTATGAAACACCAGAATCCATGCAAATGGCATCTGAATTCCTGGATGCCATGACTGTTGATTTCAAGGGAAATGCTGATGAAAAATTCTATAATAGATACATATCTGTACTGCACCCTGATTTAATTTATAAAACTATAAAATCTTCCATGGATTATGGCATACACACTGAAATAACAGACCTGGTTATCCCCCAGATAGGGGACAATACTGAAGATGCAGAAAAAATGATTTCAAAAATAAAGGACATAGGCGGTGAATATACTCCAATAAGCTTTTTGCGATACCATCCGGATTATAAACTGTCCCTGCCTGCAACCCCATTTGATACACTGAAAAAACATTATGACATTGCAAGGCACATGGGCATGCATTATGTTTACCTTGGCAATGTTAGGGAACAGAACTATGAAAATACATACTGCCCTGAATGCGGGGCGCTCCTGATTAAAAGGCAGCTCTTCAACTCAGAAATTATAGGTTTGAATCCAGATGGTAGCTGCACACATTGCGGATTCAAAACTGGCATATTAGTTAAGAAAGGCATTATCCAGTAGTTTTTTCATGGTCATTGGCATATTTTTTTCAATTATTATTTTTGTGGACATTGCCCGGTTGGCTATATATGCATCAATGAATTCATTGCTCACATAGTATACAAGAAGGAAATCAAGAACGATTTCCTGGTCTTCAAGGCCCTCTATCTTTTTAAATAGATGATCGCATGATATTTTTGAAACCAGGTATTTGGAAATTTCCCTCCTCATTATTACATATCTCATGTATGTCACAGTTTATAAAGCTCAGGCCTTCTCTGCCTGAGAACAGGCATTTTTTTCCTTACAGCCGCAATTCTTTCAAGGTCAACCGTGGCATATACAATATCTTCATCCTCTGCAGCGCGGGCCCTGATAGCACCTATAGGATCTGTAAATGAAGATATCCCTGTGAATCCCCCACCGACCATATTGGATGTAGCAAGATAAACTGTGTTCTCAAGAGCCCGAACAGAAACAAGAGAGAGCCACTGCTCCTCTTTCATAGTTCCTGCAAACCATGCAGAGATAAGTATAATTATATCTGCATCGTTCATGGAATAATTCCTGAAAACCTCAGGGAACCTTATGTCGTAACAGATTAACATTCCGAAATTAACGCCTCCCACTCTCGAGATTTTAAATGGCCCGTTCCCATAGGTATAAATATCTGATTCCTTGTATCCGAAAGCATCGTATAAATGGGATTTTCTGTAGTAATTAGATAGCTCACCATCCTGTATGAATACAGCTGTGTCGTAATAGTTCCCGTCATAAACCTCATTAATTCCAGCAATAATGCTGATCCTGTTGTTCTGTGAGATTTCCTTAAGCCTTCTCACATAATTGCCGTTCAGTGACTCTGAGTTCTTTATAACCGCGTCCCTGTACGGTGAATAAAACATATAATACTCAGGGAATACAATAAGCTCTGAAGAATTGGAGGCTGCAATGCCGGAATAATACTCTATATTTCTGAGGCTGATGTCCTTATCTGCAACCGGCCTCAGCTGGGTTAATGCTATTTTTAACATAAATATATAATCCGATTAAATATAAAAATCATGCGGATGATTTATTGGAGCTGGATTATAGTCCGGTTATCACCAGGTACTTGATAATAATTCATGTTACTTCAAATAATTTTTTAAAATTGTTTAAATAATATTTCTAGATGTTCATCTATGAAAACTATACGTATAGGCGCTCTGGCAGATTCAGGTGATCTTTACCCATTTATACCCATGATAGAAGGGAAGGTGAAAAGCGATGATTTCAAACTGGAATTTGAGTTCATACCTACAGTTCAGGAGGTCAATGATAAAATTGTTAAAAAAGAGGTCGATATCTCCGTGCCCTCAGCTGCACTGTATCCGTACATACAGAGGGATTATTTCATCCTCTCAACAGCAGTCGCCTCGGCAGTGGATGGAATAACAGGGATGCCAGTACTGGCTATGAAAGATATGAATATGGATGAAATCATGGATTCAAAGATTATTGTACATGGTTTAAATACTACCGCCTTCAATCTTTATAAATTGCTCATAGGCAGATATAAAAAACTTGTAGTGGTCCACAGGGTCCTTGATGAGGTAAATGCAATGGTTCAGGAGGGAGGGGTTATGGTTGCAGTGCATGAACTGAAGGCAATGTACGATCTAAGGAAAATGGGGGTTGAGCCTCACCGGCTGGCCAGTATGTGGGATATGTGGAAAGAACTCTCAGGAAATAAGCCCATGCCCATGGGAACGGTGGTGATAAACTCAGAGATAGGAGAGGAATACGCTTTGAAGTTCAAGAATTTATACAACAGGAGCAAAAAATATGCAGAGTCACATATGGATGAGATACTGCCTGTGGATGTAAAGATCATGAGGGAGGTCCAGAATTCAGATATAAGCCTCGAAGTAATCAAGGGCACAATAGGCGCAGATGTAAAAGAATATAATGTATCACTTGATGATGTCAAATCCGGGCTGGAATTTTTCTATAATATAATGTATAAGAAAAACCTGCTTCCTAGAGTCAGTGAAATAAGGTTAATTTAAGAATAAAATTTAAGGGTCAGATACAACATTCAGGTCTATATTTATTGAAACAGATGATTCCTGGCAGCAGTTAACATCCTTTCCATTTGAATCTCCCAGTCCAAGATATATGTACATAGTTGCTGTGCCGCCCGGGCTGAGTGATGTTCCGAACCCATTTGCCTCAGTTACGTTGTATACATATCCATTATCCATGTAAAGATCCTTCATGAATGCATTTCTCGGGACATTATGTGACATGAATTGGTTATTATTATTTCCACTCCAACAGCTGGGCATTCCCCACCACGGCGTAATTCCATTATTATTATACCCGGAATTGCCGCTCCATCCGTTGCCGTAATTACCCTGCATTCCGCAACAATTCCCGTTCATCGAATTGTTGTACCACCAATTATTTGTATTTGGACATGAATTCATAGATACGGGCCCGGTTGAGGATCCAGTAACTATAATCCCTACTGTCCCGGTATTCTTCACGACTGATTTTAATATAACATATTCATTGGGTGCCAAATTTGATATATTTAAGGTGTATTCACCCCCACTTAAAGCCGCGTTATATGTATCTGTACCAAGATTTATACTGTAATTCCCACTGGCATTATAGTTCTCCGAGGTCTGTCCTACCATGTTCTTAACTCCATTGGCTCCCTCTACTGTGATAACAGTGTTACTTGCATTGGTTCCTACAAGATAAATCGTGTTCTGCCAGCCTATATGCCCGGCAGTTCCATTAACATCAACACTTGAACTTCCTGAGAATGCAGAGAAAGCGAATGTTCCTCCCATGGCCACAAGAATCGGAACAACCATTAATACCAATATCTTTTTATTCATAAATACACCATTCTTAATTATTCTATTTATTTATTAATAATTAAAAAGTGGGATACTTTTATCTGGAATACAGATATTTACAAATAATTAATACAAAATGTATGGAATAAAGATACTGTAATTATCTGGTGCTAATTCTGTTAACCTGGAATATTATCATGCAGAATATTATTACCGATTTATAACATAATTATTGCGGTAAAATCTGCTTTAGAAACTTGGAAGGGTAATGGGCGCAAATAATGTGGATTCATGTGCCATGATCTGCCAAGAACTATCAGCAAAGACCCTTAATGTCAAATCAGAGATTGAATCTTTATTAATAAAATAATTTATAAGGGACATTTATATATTATCGTAAAAGAAATAAGGTTAATTTAAATATAAAAAGAATTTACGGATCAGACATTACATTCAGGTCTATATTCAATGAAATATCTGATCCCTGGTAATAGTTGACATCCTTTCCATTTGAATTCCCCAATCCCAAGTATATATACATTGTTGCCGTACCACCGGGGCTAAGAGATGTTCCGAATCCTGTTCCCTCAGTCACATTATATACATAGCCAGTATCCATCTTCAAGGCGCTCATGAAGTTTGTCTCAGATACGCCGGTAGCAGTTATGGGCTGTCCATTCGGGTTATACTGTTTGTCAGATGATGTTGTGTTGTTATAAGAATACATTGAAACTCCTGTAGATGGCATCGTGTGGCTTGGAGGTGTTGTATTCATTAATGTGGGTGGAGGTGGAGGTGGTGGGCTTGGTGGGTCTGTAACTATGATTCCTACAGTTCCAGTGTTGGTTATCACAGCTTTTAGTATAACGTATTCGCCTGGGGCAAAATTGGTTACATTTATAACATATTCGTCACCGCTTGTTGCTGTTGTATAGCTTGCTGTTCCAAGGTTCAGATTATAATTCCCGTTGCTATTATGGACATCAGCCCCCTGTCCTATTGTTGTTGTAATTCCGTTAGGTCCCTGCACGGTTATTACAGTGTTGTTTGCATTTGTTCCAACAAGATGAACATTGTTCTGCCAGTCCAAATGTCCTGCCGTTCCGTTAACAGCTATGCTCGAACTCCCGGAGAATGCAGAGAAAGCGAATGTTCCTCCCATAGCCACAAGAATAGGCACAACCATTAATACTAATAATTTTTTGTTCATTTATTCACCATGTTTTTATTATTCTCATGTTAATTAAAACGTATGATTAAGATATATTATACAGAGATATTAATAAAAAATTAGTACAAACAGTACAGAACACTGATACTTGAAAATACTGTACATGTCTATTAACAACCATTCAATATAAAAATATAGAATAATGATGTGGCAATGCTGGGTAATAAATCATGGAAGACAAAGTACTGTTGTGGAGAACCTAAAACGTGATACCTGCCGCCTCTGATTCCAGATACTCTTGGAATTAATTATTCAATATATTCATTAAAATGTATAGGGTTAAATATGGATGTTGTTTGAATTAAGTATGAAATCTATATGCCCTTTTTGCGGTGTGGGATGCGGATTAGAGTTGTTACCTGTTAATCACATCATTACAGCTGTAAAACCTGTTTCAGAACATGTGGTTAGCCATGGCCATATATGCGGTAAGGGAGCAGCGGCACATGAAGCTCTAACCATGTGGGACAGAATTTATTATCCGCTGGTGAGAAATAAAGGCAACCTGGAGAGAACCGACTGGGATAGTGCATTAGATCTGGTTGTGAAAAAAATAAAAGAAATACAGGCAAAGTATGGCCCAGATTCAGTGGCATTTTATGGGGGTTGCCAGAATACCCTTGAAGAAGTTTACCTGTTCCAGAAACTTGGAAGGGCCCTGGGGACGAACAATGTGGATTCCTGTGCCAGGGTTTGCCACGACCCATCAGCAAAGGCACTCAAGGAAATGGTTGGAATAGGGGCAGGTGCAACATCTGTAACTGAAATCCCAAAGGCAGATGTAATAGTTATCGCCGGAGAATCGATTACGGATAGCCATCCGGTGCTATCACAGTATTTTGTTGAGGCAAAGCAAAATGGTGCCAGGATTATAGTAATAGACCCAAGAACTACTAGGACTGACGTTTTTGCAGACGTACATATAAAAATAAAACCACGGACAGATATCTTCCTTTTCAATGCAGTTGGGAACTACCTCATACAGAACAACCTTATCAACAATGATTTTATAAATGCAAGGACAGATGATTTTGAATCCTATAAGGCTGCAGTTTCATCCTATACCCTTGAACTTGCAGAGGAGAAAACAGGAATCCCGAAAGAAACCATAAGGCAATTTGCCGACCTTGTTTCTGGTGGGAAGACCATTTTTTCATGGGGCCTGGGTCTGACGCAGTCAACTGGCACAAAGGGTATAAAATCATATATAGACCTTGTGCTGTTAACCGGCAACATTGGAAGGGAGGGAACCGGGATTATAGTTTACAGGGGGCAGACAAACGTTCAAAGTTCCGGCGACCTGATAAAACCTGATACGTTCCCAAACGGGCCATTGAATGAGGCAAATAGCGAGGAATTATCCAAAGTATGGGGATTCAGGCCACCTGTTTGCAAGGGGACAAATATACCTGAGGCATTTTATGGAAATGACGGAAAGATAAAGGCACTGTTTCTCATGGGCTACAATCCCGTAAGAAGCCTGCCAGATAAGGCTAGAATAGAGAAATTTCTTAAATCCCTGGAACTGGTTGTCGTCCAGGATATATTCATGACAGAGAATACAGATTACGCCCATATAGTATTCCCTGCCGCAGCATGGGCAGAAAAGGATGGTTCGGTTACGAGCCTTGACAGGCTTGTGAAATGGAGATTCAAGGCAGTTGATCCTCCTGGTGAGGCATTGCCCGACGGTGAAATTATTGCAAGAATAGCCAAAAAAGCTGGTTTTTCCTTTGATTCCTCCCCTGAAGCAAACTTTGAAGAAATGAAAAAAGTTTCCAAAATATATTCCGGGGTAGATATTAATGATGTAAAGGATTACTCCAAAAATTCAAGATATCCACATGGAGAACTCCATCTGTACAGTGAAAAGTTCTCACTTCCTGATGGAAAGGCAAAATTCATTCCTGTTGTTGCAAAGGAAGAAAGCAGTGATCTTATACTCTCTACCGGAAGAACTGTTACAAGGTATAACACAGACGAGGTCATAAACAGGATTCCGGGTATGCAGAAGTATGTCCCTACATTGTGGATAAATCCTGTCGATGCAAAAAAATACGGCGTGAGTGACGGTTCCATGGTACTTTTGAAATCCCGGGTTGGGCAGCTTGAAATATCAGCAAGAATTACAGAAGATGTGATCCCAGGAGTTGTATTTTCATATATGCATAATGCTGACATAAACTATGTTGTGGACGCAGAACTGGACGATGAAACTGGAACACCGAAATATAAATTCACCCCTGTTACCATAGCTCCGGTGACCCATGCATCTTCATGAATAAATTTAAAGATGAATGTGCCAGATAAAATAAATCTCCCATATTTTATAAGCAATAAAAATCCATGGAATATCTATCCACACAATGCCAATCCATAAAATGGGCCCGACCGGATTCGGACCGGTGACCTTCTCCGTGTCAGGGAGACATCATACCACTAGACTACGAGCCCTTCTAGGTTCATTTTAAGATAATATATAATTTTTTACATTGGTCTTTAAAACACCGCTTTAGTTATAATATCATAATAACACTCATATACGTATTATCAATATTATATAGGATGGTAGTAAGAGATTATTCACTTTACATTAAAGGTCTTATGCATGAGAATAACCGGAAAAACGATGTTAACAAACCGGTGTCCATATGGAAGGAGCTTGATAGACTGAGAGGGTATCCGGAGAAGACAGTTGTGTGTATCTTCAGGACTACCGGCTGTGCATGGTATAAATTTACTGCATGCTCCATGTGTGGGTATTTCAATGATACATCCCCAGAGATTGTGGACGAAAATCTGATGCATCAGATAGATACACTGTATGATTCACTGGAGGATACCAGGGTCTTAAAAATTTTTACCTCAGGAAGCTTTCTTGATCCTAATGAGGTTCATCCCCCTGTTAGGGATTATTTCATCGAAAGGATGAAGAATAAGGTTGATAAACTGCTTGTGGAGTCCAGAACTGAATATATCAGGCCGGAAACCCTTGAACCATTCAAAAAGGCAGGAATGGATCTCCGTATTGCCATAGGTCTTGAAAGCGCCGACGATTATATAATGAAATATTCCGTAAATAAGGGAAGCACGCTGAAAAAATTCATAGATGCTGCAACAATTCTTAACAGGGAAAAAATAGAGTTGCGAACATACCTCCTGTTCAAGCCACCATTTATTTCGGAAAAAATGGCCATCGAAGATATAATAAAGTCCGTGGAAATTGTGGCACCATATTCAACTGATATATCAATAAATCCAATGAACATACAGAAAAACACACTTGTTGAAAGGCTCTGGAAGAAAGGCCTTTACAGACCCCCAAGACTGTATTCACTGGCAATGCTGCTAATACAGCTTGGTTCCCGTTATCCTGTGCTTTCCTATCCAACAGGTGGAAACAGGGAGAGGGGAGTGCATAATGATAGTTATGACAGGGAATTGCTGGACCTCATAGTTCAGGGTTCCCTGGATCATGATTTTACAAAGCTTGCTGATTATTATAATTCCCTTGATCTTGAGGAATACAGGTATCAGGTCGAGCTTGAGGACAGAATGTTTTTCCAGGGGGATTACGATGCCCTGTTAAAAAGACTATCATCATCTTCCATTACCTATTAACTTTTTAATATTGCGCAGTTTTTCCTCTACTTCCTCTATTATGGACTGTGTATTTTTATTAAATTTTATAGTATCCAGCATTATATCCTGATTTTCAGCATATTTTATTCCTGATAGTTCAAGCAATTTTTTATGAGAACTTGTTTCCATCTTCATTTCTTGGGAATCTGCAATATATGATAGTATATACGGTTTCACCAGCAGCTCAGCCATAAGTTTATCGTGCTCATCAGCGGTTACCGATATCATGTTATATCCTGTAAACAAATCACACATCGCCTCCAGCGATCCAGCCGGAGATATATCATTTATAAAGATTATGTCTCTGTTTGTCATATAGGATGATGGGCCAAACATGGGGTGCATACTTGTTATTTTTTTAGAGAATGCCTTAAGTGGGGATTTCACAGATGTCAGGTCAACAAATCCACCGTAGTCTGGATACATATTTATAATATCAAGAGTTGCCTTCAGTGGTACAGCGAGAAAGGCAACTTGGGCCCTACCAAGTTCCTGTTCTAGATTATCCATATTATCCCTATCGACGCCTGCCGAACCTGGAAAAATCTGCATCAGTGTTTTACCAAGTCTTCCCTCATACCCTATTATAAGAATTCTCATATCACTCGATTACAATTTTGTATATGCTGTTTATATTTATCATAAATCTTTCTGATATCAAAATATAATCCGTTGCTATTTCAATATCCTGTGGAATCCCGCTATTGAGGTTAATTACTATGTCTGGCTTTTCAATATAATCTACAATGTGGTGCCCTGCCTGTGCCATCATATTGGATATGACTACATCCATGCATTTTATTATGGACCCCGGGTTCAGTATCTTTGAAAGGAGAAAAATAAGATTACTGTGGTTGCCGCTGTATTTTATGTACTTTAATCCATTTCCATAATCAGAATAATTAAATTTAATATCCTGCGCAGTCCCTCTCTTCTCATAATGTATGGAAAATTCGAAAAGAACATTGAGTACGAATTCCTCGAAAGGGTCCCGGGAAAGCGTTTTCAGTATATCTATTTCCCTAGCCCTATTCCTTATATCCATGTTTTCGGAATTCTTAATCTCGCCTATTTTCCCGGCCAGCTCTCTCCTTTTTTCCAGCAATTCCAGTATCTTCTTTGAATTGAGGTAAATCTCATCCCTTAGATTATCCAGTTCATTGATAAATTTCATCACCTATGATAGAGCATGTCTATCATGTATAAATATTTTCCAATTTAACACTTAAGCTGAAAGCTCATGGCACCAATTCATATAGGCAGCTGCTGAGGCAATAACAAACTTTAAATTGCCAGGATTTATAACAAATTCATTGAAGCTAATGAACCTCGGGGAACGGGAAATTATAGACATACTCGCAGGCAAAGATCGTGATATAGATGACTGTGCGGTGTTGAAATGTGGTGATACAGATCTTCTTTTATCAACTGATCTTATTACACGTGCAACCCATCTTCCAGATGGAACTCCTCCCTTTCTGGCAGGAAAATTCTTTGCAGCCATAAATCTGAGTGACATAGCTGCTATGGCGGGAATACCCGAGGGCATGCTCATATCAATTTCCGTTTCACCTGAATACGATATCAAGTATCTGGAAGAATTTTACCGTGGGGCCAAATACGAGCTTTCCAGGTATGGCGGAATAATACTGGGTGGAGACACCAAGGAAGGTGATGATTTCACTGCCTCAGGAACAATAGTTGGCAGGCAGGTACCAGATCTTATAAGAAGAAGGTCGTACATAGGACCTGGCCAGCAACTGTTCGTTACCAATTCACTAGGTTCAGCCGGTTCTGGTTATATTTATTATAAGTACGGAACAGATAAAGAATATGGAATCAGGCAAATGCTGGATATCGAGCCCAGAATCTCAGAAGCACAGAAAATAAGCAAAAACGGGGCAAAATTTATGATGGACTTATCCGACGGCATTTATGCGTCCATTTACCAGATGCACAGGGATTTTGGGACTGGATTCAGGATTTATATGGAAAAAATTCCTGTGGCGCATTCTGTTGAAGAAGCCTCCAGGATTTCTGGTTTTTCAGTTGAGGATATAACACTTTCATTCGGTGGGGATTATGAACTTCTGTTCACCGTTGATAATGAGGATGTTGAGGGCTTTATACACGCCATGGATGCTGAACATATTGAGGTTCACAATATAGGCGAAACATATAATGGGATAAATGTAATGCATGATAAGGGGTTATGGCATCCTGTAAATAATAGGGGGTACGAACATTTTATGGGCGTACCTCTTAATAAATAATACCAAAAAAGTAAATATTTATATAGAAAATATTTATATAGAAGAACAAATATACTTATGATGAACCATAAAGAATATAGCAGGCCCCTTGAATTCGATATAGAACAGGTAAGGAAGAGAAATAAAATGAAGGACAGGGAAGAAATGAAAAAATATAAAGATCTGTACAATAGTACCATGGCCGATCTCAATGATTACAAAAACCTCTATGTACGTCAGAGAACTGAAATGGAAAATTATTCTAAATACAAGGAGAAAGAGATCAGTAACATAAGGAAAAATGCAAGCAGTGAACTTATCAAAGAACTCCTGCCTGTTCTTGACACCCTGGATGCAGGTATAGCCCATGACCCGAAACTGGAACCTGTTAAATCCCAGCTCCTTAAGGTACTTCAGGCACACGGTCTGAATGTAATTGAGGCAAAGGGAAATAAATATGATCCCAATATAGAAGAGGCCGTGGGAGTTCTGGATCAGGGAGAGGACGGAACTATCCTTGAAGAGGTTCAGAAAGGTTATACACTAAATGGGGATGTCATACGGACATCAAAGGTAATTGTTTCAAAAAGGTGATAAAAAATGAGTAAAATAATAGGCATTGATTTAGGTACAAGCAATTCAGCAGCAGCAGTGGTTATATCAGGTAAGCCTGAATCTATCCCTGCAGCGGAGGGCGTTTCACTTGGCGGGAAATCTTTCCCGAGCTATGTTGCGTTTACAAAGGATGGCCAGCTTCTGGTTGGAGAACCTGCCAGAAGACAGGCACTTCTGAATCCTGAGGGAACAATATACGGCGCTAAGAGAAAGATGGGAACCGATTTTAAATACAAAATATTCGGTAAAGAATACACACCACAGCAGATATCTGCGTTTATTCTGCAAAAAATTAAGAAGGATGCAGAGGCTTTTTTGGGAGAGCCCGTCAATGACGCGGTTATAACTGTTCCTGCATATTTCAACGATAATCAGAGGCAGGCCACCAAAGATGCTGGGGCCATTGCAGGGTTGAATGTAAAAAGAATTATAAACGAACCAACAGCAGCCTGCATGGCATACGGTATTGATAAATTGAATGAAACATTAAAAATTCTTATCTATGATTTCGGCGGAGGAACCCTGGATGTAACAGTTATGGATTTCGGACAGGGTGTATTCGAGGTTATGTCAACATCCGGAGATACAAAGCTTGGAGGAAGTGATATGGATGAGGCCATAGTGAACTTCCTTGCAGATGATTTCAAGTCAAAGGAGGGAATAGACCTAAGAAAGGACAAATCAGCATATATAAGGCTAAGAGACGCCGCAGAAAAAGCTAAGATAGAATTATCAACAGTACTGGAATCAGATATTAACCTGCCTTACATAACTGCCACACAGGATGGCCCGAAGCATCTTGAATATAAGCTGACCAGGGCAAAACTCGAGGAATTAATTGCCCCTATCGTTGCCAGATCTGCTGAATCACTTGATAAGGCACTTCAGGGTGCAAAGCTTTCAAAGGGAGACATAAATAAAATTATACTCATTGGTGGACCAACAAGAATGCCCTATGTTAGAAAGTATGTTGAAGATTATTTCGGCAAAAAGGCTGAAGGCGGGGTTGACCCTATGCAGGCAGTTGCCACAGGTGCTGCAATACAGGGTGGAGTCCTTATGGGCGATATCAAGGACATAGTTCTTATAGATGTAACCCCACTGACCCTGGGTATAGAAACTGTTGGTGGTGTGATGACTCCACTGATATCTGCCAACTCTACAATCCCAACCAAAAAAACCCAGGTATTCTCTACTGCCGCAGATATGCAGACCGCCGTGGATATACACATAGTCCAGGGCGAGAGACCGCTTGTTAAGGATGATGTTTCCCTGGGTAATTTTACACTTACTGGTATAGCACCCGCTCCCAGGGGAGTCCCACAAATTGAGGTAACATTTGATATAGATGCAAATGGGATACTGAATGTATCAGCAAAGGATAAGGGAACAGGAAAATCACAGAGCATATCAATCAGCGCCTCCAATAAGCTATCCAAGGAAGAAATAGAAAAAATGAAAAAAGAGGCTGAACAGTATGCCGAAGAGGATAAGAAGGAAAAGGAAAATATAGAAACACTCAATAACGGAGAATCTCTGGCATATACTGTAGAAAAAACAATCAACGAAGCAGGAGATAAACTGGACAGTGAAACAAAGGACAAGATGAAGGAATTAATAAAAGATCTGAAGGATGCTGTAGAAAAGAAAGACGTCGACAAGGTAAAGGAACTAACTGAAACACTTACTAAGGAAATGACGGCAGTGTACCAGAAAATGGCACAGGCACAGCAGGATCAGGGAACCCAACAGCAGGGAGAACAGGGCAGCGAATCACAGGAACAGAATACTGAGAATCAGGGATCTGCAGAACAGGGAAATGATGACAATACTGTAAATACAGATTATAAGGAAAACCAATGAGTGGAAATGGCAACAGATTACTATAGTGTCCTTGGTGTGGACAGGAATGCTTCGCAGGATGAAATCAGGGCAAAGTTCAGGGAACTTGCAAAGAAATACCATCCGGATGTCAATGCTGGTAGCAAGGAGGCTGAACAGAAATTCAAGGAAGTGGCAGAAGCATACGAGGTACTTTCAGATCCACAGAAAAGGCAACAATATGACGCTACCGGTTCCACTACATTCGGAGATGCAGGCGGATCAGGAGGTTCTGGATTTAACTGGGAAGACTTCTCACATTTTGACGATATAAACGATATCTTCAGCAAAATATTCGGCGGTGGCTTCGGTGGTGGAAATTCCGGTGGATTCTATGGCGGTTATGACACGCAGCCGGATCTGGACATATACATTAAGGTAAATGTTACCCTGGAGGATGCCTATTACGGTGCATCCAAACCTGTTAAGTTTAAAAGGAATGCAATGTGCGAAACATGCAATGGCACCGGGGCAGAAGGAGGAGTCCTTGTTACATGTCCAACATGCCATGGCACGGGAAAGGAAAGAATATCACGTGGTCAGGGATTCTTTAATTTCGTACAGGTTATTGTATGCCGTACATGTAATGGCCGGGGAAAAATACCGAAAACTCCATGTAAGGTCTGCAATGGCAAGGGTTATATCCCTAAAATGGAAAACATATCAATTACAATACCAAAAGGCGTGGATACAAATACAAGGCTGAGAACACAGAAGCTTGGGAATTCCTTTGGCGGCGTAACCGGCGACCTGTATGCTGTTGTATATGTCCAGCAGAACCCAAACATTAAACGTACAGGCGATAATTTATATGTTAAAGAGGCCATAGATTTTCCAACAGCTGCACTGGGGGGAACTGTACAGATACCTCTATTTAAGGAAAAATTCAATCTGACCATCCCTGCTGGAAGCCAGCCTGACGACGTATTAAGAATCAAAGGCGCCGGCATGCCCAGGTTAACTTCCCATGGAAGCGGTGATCTGCTGGTTGTTTTGAAACTTCAGGTACCCAAGCATCTATCATCCAGAGAAAAAGAACTCATTGAAGAATTGAAGGGTGAACCGGTTAAAAAATCATGGTTCCATATTTAAATATAATTTTATCATATTATATTCTCGATTAAATTATATAAAACAATATATTATATATATGCTTGTAAGGATTAATGAGGCATGGAGAAATAGAAAATTTACCTGTAATTAAGGTATTAATGGGAAGTATATGAAACATAAATGCAAAAATCCATACTAAATATTCTTTAACATTTCATGAAAATTTGAAAACGCATATATTTATTCTATAAGAAAAAATAAAAAATTAGTTTATGGGGAGTTTAAATACTCTCTCCAGGTTGTTCCTTCCATCATGGGATTCAATAATCTTATGTATGGGCCCCTTATTAATGTGTCCAGAACCTTGTCGTGTATTTCCCTTGCAGGATGAGCAAACAGCACTCTTCCTATTCCGAACATTGCATCATTGGGACTTGCCCATTCCATGTGCACCCTGTATTCTGGTGGTGTGGGCTTTGCTTCCTCATATGTGAATGAACCTTCCTGCTGGGTCGGTACCTCACCGCCGGATTCTAATGATTCATGTATACCCTTTGACTTAAGCTGGAATGAACCTACTGCCGATACACCAACTTCCTTCAGTATCATGTATCCCAGGAATCCCGGGGCATTCTCGAAGTCCTTCATAACCTCAACTATTGTTGATTCGAACTCCTTTTCACTTCCCTTCTTTACAGTGTGCTCTGACAATGCAATGGTTCTCTGCCCGTATGGCATGGATATTGGAGGTACACCGGACGGGTCTCCTGCTGCAAATTTTTTTCCGAACATTACTGTGAAATCTGCCATTTCTGTGTTTAATGGCATGCTTGCATCCACTATCTCATATAATGGTTCCCATGGTCCGTAAACTACCTGTGAAAGGCAGGAAGAACATAGCCTGAATATGGATGAGAAATTTTCCCTGTGCATATCTTCATGGTCTTTTATGCTCTTCCACATTGTGTACTGGTAAACATTCATCGTGTCCATCTTGGTCATATCCATTGAACCGCCTCCCCATCTTGTTCCCATGGGGATTATTCCGAATTGCATATGGTTCTGGAAACCAACGAAACCTGGATGCCTGGCAGTTACCTGGCATACTTTTGGACCCACCTGCTGGAACATCTGCATGGTCGTATCGTTATTCAACATCTCGACCTCATTTATTGCTACATATGGTTTAGGCATTTTTTTGTCACCATATATTAGATTAATATGTCATATTTAAGCTTTATTATTCATATGTATGACTTTTTTAGATTATTAATACCATCATTTGAATTCATTCTATATATGCTTAATTTCGTAATAAATATTCTATTATAGTAAAAAAATAAAAATATTTCAGCATATATCTAAATTAGTTTCTATATTTTTATTTTTTTCTTTAATTTTCACTGATATTATATACTTTTCATAAATAGGAATATTACAATAAAATATTTATATTGATACTACATTAATACTTATGGTAAGCAATACAATAGAGAATAACAAATCGTATTATTTAAAATCACTGTCGCTTGAGGACAAATTTTCAAGGCTGGATGCCTGGTATAAGGTTGATTTTTTGATTGACAATAATATTATGACAAAGGAATACGTGGTGGAAAATAAGGGTCAATTCCTGGATCTTCTTACAACAACTGATGAAATGGTAAAGGTACATGCATGGGTCCTCGCCAGAAGGTTTGCAGATGCAGGATACATAACCAGGGAGGACATAGACAAACGGAAATCATATCTGATACCCTATGTGCAGAGTGGGGATCTTACAGCCTGGTGGAACGCTGTAGACCTGATAAAAGGTGGATATATTGACAGCTCATATATCAGGCCCTACAGAAATGTATTTATTGAAAGCCTTAAAAGTGAAAATCCGGGAATAGTTAGTGATGCATGGCATATGGTACCCATGCTGACAGACGCTAAAATTTTAACTGAATCCGATTATGAGGATAATAAAAAATATCTATTCAATGTTTTAAAATCCTCAAATCAATATATAAGGCTTAATGCATGGGAAACCATAATAGACCTCGGAGAAAAGGGGGTATTGCAGAAAGAGGATATACTGCCATTCAGGGATCGTGCAAAAGAACTCATAGAAGGGGATGACCTAATAAAATTGACATCTTTGTTTGATACAAACAGGGAAGATTTCCTTCTTAGGTTAAAAAAACTGGACCTGATCCAGTGATAAATTTATTCCGGTATAAAATCTGCAACATTTATTGCAGATGTGAATATTCCCAGATAAAGTGGAACCCGGTTTTCTCCCTTCTCTATTGAATAATTTTCTCCATTCATGGATATTGAGAATTTGTTGATTTTCATATTGATATTTATCTCACTGTTTTTAAAGACCTCCGGTATTGCCTCATTCAGGGGATTAAACGATTTCAGGCTGTCTAGTTGCACAGGCTTCACCATCAATCCTGTTTTTCCGTGGAGACTGAATGGGAATCTTATAAGTCTGTGAATATCAGTTGTAACCGGCTCATCTATTTCAGCCAGTGCATTTTTTTTGAAATCCTGAAGCAGTTTTCCCAGCATTATTCGGTCATAATCAACCGACGCATTTTCATTGCTATTGCTTTTTTTTATAAGCAATTTAAATTTATTTCCCTCAACTTTTTTCAAAAAATCAATAATTTTCTCCCCATTGTAGAATTTCTCAAGGTAGTTCATATAGTTCCACCAGGATTTGCCAAAAACTGATTTGACATAATTTTCATCTATATTGCTGTAAAAATCGGCAATATAGCGGTTGAACCTTCCAAGTATCCCGTAATTGAAATAACTGTCGTCAAGCATTTTTAGATCCTCTATATTGAGCCCCTCTATACGTATATAATCGCCAATATCCCTTCTTGAATCGGAATCCATTGTGTAAATTTTATCACTCTCCACATGTACATGGTAACCCCTGCCACCAGAAAAGTAAAGTCTTATATTATTCTCGCCGAATCCAAAATCGTTCATGAGCATTTCCAGCAGTCTGATCGTATGTTTTTTGACCTCTGCAAGGATTTCCATGTATGTCATTTTGTTTGCCCCTTCTATGTGGTCTGCATCCAGGTCAAATATGAGCTCAGCACCAAGCCATTCCTTTTCCATCATTTTGTGCTGGTCAGGAAACCTGTAGTATGCTGAGGAGTAGTAAAGATGCCTCGGCACATACTGCCTTACAAACCTTTCGATTGGTTTCTGCCCGGAGAATTTTTTATGCCTTATCATTGTGCCATTGAATGGGATAAACCCGATCTCCCGCTGAAATAGCATATCTGGTATACCCAGTGAGCTTGTGGAATAGTACTTCCTAAAATACTGTTTCAAAATGTCATCCGGCACAAACTAACATTTAACCGCATAATATAATTATTTCCTTGTTGTACAGTCTTGAATTTAGGGTTTATCTTCCCAAACTGATACACAGTGCCCACCTGTAATCAATAAATTTATAATATCCAACAGTATCGTATTTCAATATGATAGGCGTTGCTATAAATGGTTACGGCACAATAGGCAGGAGGGTTGCATATGGCGTTTCCGTTCAGGATGATATGTATGTCACAGGAATAGTAAAAAATTCTCCAGATTATGTTACAAAGCAGGCATCCAGATACTATAATATATATGTACCTGACAGTGATAAAAAAAAGGAATTTGAGGAAAGTGATGTTAAAGTAAAGGGAACACTTAAAGATCTTCTGGCTGAATCTGATATTGTTATTGATGGAACACCTGAGGGAAACGGGGAAAAGAATTTAAAACTATATAAGGAGTATGGAATAAAGGCAATTCTCGAGGGTGGTGAAAGGAGTGAGGCGGTGGAATCCAGTTTTAATGCCTATTCAAATTATTCAGAGTCCATGGGAAAAAATTACGTTAGGGTTGTATCGTGCAATACAACGGCACTTGCAAGAACCCTCACACCATTACATGAGGCCTTCAGGATTGAAAGTGCCAGTTCAACAATACTTAGAAGGGCAACAGATCCCAATGATAATAAAAAAGGGCCAATAAATGCCATAGAGCCGTCCATGTCCTATCCCTCACATCATGCAGGAGATTTAAAAACGGTAATGAAGGACATAAATATAGAAACCACTGCTGTCAAGGTTCCTACAACCCTAATGCATGTACATGTAATAAATCTTGAACTTGCTTCCCAGCCCGGCATACAGGAGGTTATAAACGCCCTATCCCAGAAGAGGAGAATAATAGTGCTGAACGGTGGTGAGAAGATAAATTCAACCGCACAGGTTATGGATTACGCAAGAGAACTTTCAAGAAATAGATCTGACCTGTATGAAATTGCAATCTGGAGGGATAGCATAAATATTTATAAGAACAGACTGCATTATATACAGGCAGTTCACCAGGAAAGCGATGTTATACCTGAAAATATAGATGCTATAAGGGCAATGTTCGGCATGGAACAGAACCTGTCGGTGAATAAAACAGATGCCTCACTTGATATAAAAGGAGTTGAATATTAAAATGGCAAAAGAAAAAAAGATTGATGACATAGAAGATTTAACTGAAAAAAAGAACCTTACCATAGAAGATCTGCCCGGTGTTGGAGAGGCAACGGCTGACAAGCTGCGTGAAAATGGATATGATGATATTATGCAGATCGCAGTGGCATCCCCGAAGGACCTCGCTGATATCAGCGGAATTGCTGAGGGGGCAGCGGTTAAGATCATTGCAGCCGCCAGAAAATACGCAGACGTTGGTAATTTTGAAACCGGTGAGGAAATTTTACAGAGAAGAAAGGAAGTTTTAAAACTATCTACAGGTGCACAGGGGCTGGACAACCTTATAGGCGGAGGCCTCGAAACACAGTCTATTACAGAATTCTTCGGTGAATTCGGTTCTGGCAAGACCCAGATAATGTTGCAGCTTGCTGTCAACGCAACAATACCCAAAGAACAGGGGGGTCTGGATTCCGATGTCCTTATAATAGACACAGAAAATACTTTCAGGCCTGAAAGGGTTATTCAGATGGCAAGGGCAAGGAACCTTGACCCTGACGAAACGCTCAAAAGAATTCATGTTGCGAGGGCCTACAATGCACACCATCAGATACTCCTTGCAGAGAAGGCTGCAGAAATCGCAAAGGAATTTCCAATTAAACTACTTATAGTGGACTCCCTTACATCGCATTTCCGTTCTGAATATGTGGGCAGGGGATCGCTAGCTGAAAGGCAGCAGCTACTGAATAAGCATATGCATGACCTGCTGAAATTCGGGACAATATATAATGCCGTGATAGCAGTTACAAATCAGGTATCGGCAAATCCAGCAGTATTCTTCGGAGATCCCATGACACCTATAGGCGGAAACATAGTCGGGCATACAGCAACCTTCAGGATATATCTAAGAAAAGCCAAGGCAGGTAAAAGAATTGCAAGGCTTATAGATTCTCCATATCTGCCTGAGGGTGAGGCAGTTATTACACTGACAGAGGATGGTATCATAGATGGTACCTAAAATAATTTTGTAACCTGTATATTACCCATCGGCTCCTCCTGGTTGAGTTCTACCTTTCCAGACTTCTGGAGAAAGAGCAGGTATAAAATAAAATTTGCCCTTTCTGCTTTTGTGTTTCCCCAGTAATCTTCCACAAAAAATGGATTCATATATTTCCCAATTTTTGAGAAAGTTTCCTCTATGCCCTGTTCTATTGTATCAGTGTTGGAATGTGATATGATATCCTCATCAATGTCAGCATCATAATATTCCTCAGGCTCTTTTTCAGGTTTCTTTTCCCTGCTTTTATATACCTTTTTCATAACCGTTAAAAATTCTGTTATTGTAACCCTGGACGCCTCCCTGTGAAACACAGGAACATTAAGATCTGGCATGGAACCCATGGTAGAATCATCTAAATCATAATCCTCATTATTGCCACTTAATTCTTCATTACTTTCTTCTACAGGTTCATCAATGGCGGCATCCATCATTTTCATGCTTTTTTCGTAGAGAACATGCCAAGCGCTTGATATTAAAATTCCGGCAACCTCAAAATTTTCATTTCTTTCCCTGAAAAAAAGATCCTTAAATTCTGAAATATTCACACTCCATGGATCAAGTTTTCCAGTCAAAACCATACGAAATATTTTGGAAACAGTTTCGGAAAATACGTCTGGATAGCTAATATTCTCCTCAACTTCATTTAGAATTTCGGTGTAATACTGGATATCCTCACCCATATCCTGGCTAATCATAGCTTTAAGTATCTCTTCCCTTTCCAAGGTCTTCACCCACCCTTTTTTGAACGATCTTAGTATTTCCACGCCCGTCTGTGGTTACTCCTATTATATTGTCAGCAAATTTTGACACAGCACCTTTCAGGGATACCATTACAACCTGTGAGCTTCTTGAGTTTTCCCTGAATAGTTCCCCTACATGCTCGGCGTTATGGCCGTCCAGAAACATATCCACCTCATCAAGGTAATATAACGGTGATGGGTTTTTAATCTGGAATGCCAGTATAAGCGCAAGAACCGCAACGCTCTTCTCCCCACCACTAAGTGCATCTATCTTTATCATCTGCTTCCCGCTGGGTTTTACCTTTATATAAACTTCCGCATTTAAAGGATCTTCCCTGCTTGTGATTTCAAGGTTTGCCTCTCCTCCCTCGGATAGCCTCGCATATATCTTTTTGAACTGTTCATTAATTGTATCTAGGAGTTCCAGGAATTTTTTCTTTTCGTCCTCAATTATCTGATTCTGCAGTTCTATGAGGTCATTTTTTTCATTCAATAAAGTTTTATATTTAGATTCAGTACTGTTGTAACGCTGCATTTCATTATCATACTGCTCAATTGCCTTCATATTCACTGCTCCCAGTTCCTCAATTTTTCTTGTGTTTTCAGAAATTTTCTTATTTACTTCGTTTATGCTGAGTTTAAAATCTATGAAGTCTACACTACTGTTTTCTATTTCATACTTGATAGTATCAAGCTGGAATGATATATTCTCTATCTTTGCATTAAGTGAGGCTATGATGGTTTTTTTATTGCTTATCATGTCATCATTTTTTCTTATTCCATTAAATATATCTTCCTGTTCTGTGGAAAGTTTTGATTTTTCTTTATAAAGATCTCCCGACCTGGATTCTATTTCACTCTGCCTCTGTTTATTTTCCATGAGTTCTACCTGCATGGACTCAAGTTCCTGATTATATTTTTCAATTAATTTTTTATTATCAGAAATTTCATTTTCAAGCCCTTCTATCTTTTCTGCAAGTTCCCTGCTTTTCTCTTTAAAATGCCCTATCTCGGTTTCTATCTGGGCGAGATTATTTGAATAATTCTCCCTGTTTTTCTGTACCTCGCTCAGCTCATTTTCCATCTGTTTCTCAATTTCAACGTTTTCGGGAGCAAGTTCCTTTAATTTTTTAAATAATTTTTCCTTCTCCTTTTCAAGTTCAAACACCTTTAGTTTGATTTCATTTTTCCTGAACTCAAAATTCTTCTTCCTCTCCTCAGCTTCAGCGATTTTAACATTAATGTCCTTTACCCTTTCTTCTGAGGACTTTACTGCATTTTCAGAATCCTGCATCTGTGCCTGATAACTGGCTATGTTGCTATTTGAGATATCCCTCTTTCTAGTTAGTTCTGCAAGTTTTGTTGAAATTTCACTGTTTTTTTTCTCCACAATGCTTATCTCACTTTTCAACATTTCATTGCTTCCCTCCAGATCAGAGATGGTTTTTAAAATCCTGTTTGCAAGGAGTTCATCGTTTTTTATTGATCCGCCTGTCATTGCACCGGATGGCTCAAACACATCACCGTCAAGGGTTACAATACGGGCACCTGTCATGTGTTTTCTGGCATGTTCCATGGAATCCATAAGCACAGTGTCACCGAAGGCATATTTTATGGCTTTTTCAAATTTGGAGTCATAATCCACAAGATTCCTTACAAAGTCTATGGCCTCGCCAGATCCAACAAGGTCCAATGCACGTTGCCTGTCAGATCCGGTTGATATTTTATTCAATGGTATGAATGTTAACCGCCCCAGCCTTTTTTCCTTTAAATCTTCGATGCAGTCCTGCGCTACACGGTCATCCTCAACTACTATAGAATTAAGCCGGCCTCCGGCAGCAACACTTATTGCATTTGTGTATTTTTCATCATATTCAATAAGTTTTGAGATTGATCCGTATATCCTGTCATCATCCTCCATAAGATTATTTATCTCCTTCATGGCAGGGGATACACTGCTTCTGTAATTGAGACCACGTAACTCTTTTTCCTTGATCCTGATCTCCATATCATTATTATTCTTCGCCGTAACAAGGTCATTTAATTTGTTTCTGATGGTCATGAATTCAGAATTAACAGAATTAATCTCCCTGTTATAACCATCTATATTGCCTTTCAAATTATCTATTTTCCATTTAAAATCCTTTATTTTTACTGTTTCATCCTTTATTTTTTCTTCTTGGAGTGTGAGTTCTCTTGAAAGGGACGATATCTCCTTCTCTATTGAGCTGATATCATTATCATTTATAAGCAGGCTATTGTTTGATTGAATTTCTTTGTCTATGTTTCCTATTTTATCATTGATCTCCCTTGCCATTCTGGAGTTTTCATAATTTTCCTGCCGGAATCTGTTTAATTCATCATTTATCTTTTTTATGCTGTTTTCTGCACCTCTGAGATAGGATTCATAATTTTTCTTTTCCCTGATCTTCTTCTCAAGCTGTTCCTGATTAAATGTATACGCATCTCTTGATGTTCTGATTCTTGATTCAGAATTGGCAACGGTTTCCTTCAACGTTCCAGTTTTTGTCCTGTTCTCAGTAATCTTTATTGTCAGATTCTCTATGGTCTGCCGGATTTTAACTATCTCTGTTCCCCCAATGGCGTCCAGCTGTGTCTGTATTTCTTCTATCCTATTTGCAATTTCCTCCTTTCTCTGCTGGAGGGCATTATTTTCCAGTTCCAGATTGCGAATATCTGCGTTATTCTGGGAAATATTCCCATTATACATGGAAAGTTCCTGGGTCAATCTCTCCCGGTCCTTGACTTTTAAATACAGCTTAAGTTCGTTTAATTCCTTATTGATAGTGTTGTACCGGATAGCATTTTCCCGGTCGACACCAAGAATACTAAGCATATTTTTTATTTCTCCAAGGATCGCATCCATACTGTTTAAATTCTCATTCAATCCATCAATATCGTGCTGGGCATTTTCAATACGTTCTTTATAACTTTCAATTCCGGCTATTGATTCAAAAAGTTTCCGCCTCTCAGCACCGGTCATCTTAACCATATTATTTATATCCCCCTGGAGCACAAAGCTGTAGGCATCAAGATATATATGGAAGCTATCTATAAGTTTAAGAACGTCATTTCTTGTGGACCTTCTGTCATTTATATAATAATTAGACTTATATTCTCCACCGGAATAGGTAATCTCTCTCTTTATGGCATATCTGGTGCCATCATCAGCAATAACATTTAATGTAACATAACAATGCTTCTTTGGTGGATCACTTTTATGTATAAAATCCTCAAGTTTATCCACCCTTACGGTCTTATTTGACCTGATTCCGAGAACAAATAGCATGCTGTCCCCAATGTTGCTCTTTCCTGATCCATTTGGCCCTATAATTACTGTAAAACCCTGATTTACCTTAATAATTTGTTTATTCCCATACGATTTGAAGTTTTCCATTTCTATAGAGTCAACAATCATTATGTATGACAACGAGCATAACTATATGTATTTTGCGTTATATAGCTGGAACTAGTATTTAAGGTAAGCATAATCAATTAATGCCACATAATTTCTACAGAAATGTATGACAATCAACATAAGAAGCATCATATTCTCAAGAAATACAATTTCTGATTCTCTACAATTTATTTGAACACTGTATAATACTTAATAGTTGATTAATATACCATTCTATTTATTCTCAGTTATTGCAAATATAATTCTATTAATAATATGGTTATATAGTAATAATTTTCTAAATTTGATAAAATTAAAATATTTGTATGAATTAATTATTTATGGCAAAAGTAGTACTTACCTCGGATAGGGGGACTTTCACGAACTATGGTGGGGTCTCCGTAATGGGTTACGTAGCATGCATGCCAAATAACGTTGTACCAAAAATTTTGATGGATAAATTCTTCGATCCACCTGCACAGTATAAAAACGGTGAACCTATGTATGTGCCATACCCTCTAAGAAAACTTGAGGCCGCACTTGTCAAAAATGGCATTGAAGATGTAAAAATAGTCCCACCTGAAAGGCTTGAGGATGAGATTGGCGATGATACAAAAGTTCTGGGAATCAATGTCCATGATCCATATGGGCTGAGTCCTGTAACATTCAAATTAACCATGCTATTCGGTGGCCAGATGAGCTGGACTGCCAGATATTTCCAGGAACTCGAAAAGAGGGTAATAAAAATCAAGGAAAAGCGCAACCTGAAGGTTATTGTTGGTGGACCTGCTGCCTGGCAGATCGGGCTTAAAAGACCAGATTATGTTGATACTGTTTTCAATGGGGAGGCAGAACTGGATTTTCCAATACTGGTAAAAAAGGCACTTAATGATGATCCCCTTCCTAAAGATATAACAGGCAGAATGCCGAGGGTTGAGGACATTCCTGAGATTATAAAACCAGGCAGATTCGGAGAGGTACAGGTTACCAGGGGATGCCCCAGGGGATGTTCATTCTGCTCTATTACGCCGGAGACATACCGTACAATACCAATGGACAGCATAAAAAAGGAAATAAAACTATACATGGAAAATGGATATAAAGACATAGAATTGATTACGGATGATATCATGCTCTACGGCCAGAAGAAACTGGGAGTAAACCATGAAGCCCTGGTAGATCTCTTTACAACAACACGGAACATGGGGGCAAGATATATCACATTCCCACATATATCTGCACCGGCTGTTCTGACATCGCCCGATACTGTATATGAAATTTCAGAGATCGCAAGACTGAAGGAATATGGTGCCGAGGCACCGGTTGTTGGGCTTGAAACTGGAAGTACGAAAATAATGCATAAATACATGAACGCCAAACCATTTCCATGGAAACCTGAGGACTGGAAGGATGTAATTTTAAAGGCAACTCAAATAATGAATGAGGCCAGCATATTCCCCTGTTACACAATGACAATAGGCTATCCAGAGGAAAACGATGCAGACCTTGATCAGAGCATTGATATGGTCAACTCCATTATAGAGAATAATTTTACTGCGTGGATATTTCCATTACCTGTTATACCCATGACATCCTCTAGGATAAGCAAAAATCCATTCCCCTACATGGAAAAATTGCCATCCAAATACTGGGAACTGCTTTATCTGTCATGGAAATACAATTTCAAGACCACCAGAAAAATTATACCCCACATGGTTGATAGGTTAAATCCTGTTACAAGGGGCATCCTGAATCTAATGACGGATACAGTTTTCAGGAATCTGGATAAGATATTCCTGCAACTATCCGAATCAAAGGGGCAGAAATCAAGGGACTTCGCATCCGTAAACCTGAATACAATTCCAGGATTCTTTAAGACAGTTTACTGGATTACAAGATACAGCGTAAAAGACCGGATAAGAACAAAGCAGGAGAGGGCAAATCAGGGTGCCAGTTCCGGGGCATAATCAGCCCATACAATACCTTTTTGATTACTCTTTAAGGTTATAAATTCCCATCCCATTTATAAATTGAACCAGGATGGATAAAACATTTAAAACATGATGGACTATTCAAAATATGAACTACATAGAATCACATTTCGAAAATATGCTTTCAGGCAAAAAGGTTATTATCGCAAGTTCTGCGAGCATTTCAATATATAGAATTCCCGATCTAATCAGAGATATCAAGCGTGAAGGGGCAATAACCTTCTCGGCAATGAGCAGGTCTGCTGTTTCAATGATAGGAAAAACCATAATGGAATGGGCCACCGGGAATCCCGTTGTTACAGAAATAACTGGAAACATAGAGCACATTTCCATGTTCGATGAAAATACTGTGCTCCTGGTTGCACCTGCGTCATATAACACCATAGGGAAAATGGCAAGGGGCATTTCGGACAGCATACCATCACTATTTTTTTCCTACGCTCTTGGGCATGGAAACAGGATTGTTGTTGTCCCTGCAATGCACAGGGATATGATGGAAAATCCCGTAAATAAGGAGAATATAGAGATTCTCAAAAAACTCGGTGTCCTTGTTGTAGATCCCGAGTACGATGACACCAAGGCAAAAATTGCTGACAATGATCGGATCATAGATCACCTCTGCAGGGCCGTTTACGGCCATGAGCTGGAGGGTAAGAAGGTGCTTATAATATCTGGAAGAAGCGAGCTTCCAATAGATCAGGTGAGGGTGATAACCAACAGATCCTCAGGCTATACAGGCTACTGGATGGCTAGAAATGCCTTCCGGCTTGGGGCCTCTTTAATAACCTATGTGGGCAACTCACATTATAGCATACCATCATATGTAACTTACATGGAGAAATATAACCTGAAAGAAATCATAATAGAAACAAATACATATATAACCATTGAAAAATATGATTATATACTGATGCCAATAGCTTTAATGGATTTTGACACACAGGAAAACAAGGGGAAACTTGACAGCGGAAGGGAGCAGAATATTATATTAACTCCCCGGCCCAAGGTGAGGGATAGAATTAGGGATATGGCCCCAGGAGCCCTTATGGTCCTATTCAATCTTGACAGCGAAAAATCATTTGATAAGAAAAAATTTGAAAAATCTGATCCTGATATTATCGTGCTTAACAGTTTTGATAAATCACCGTTCGGAGAAACAAACAATGACTATATAATTGTCAGCGGTGATAAAAGGGATGAACTTAAAAATATGAATAAGGCTGACCTGTCCCTTGAAATATTCAGAAGATTAAAGAACATGAAAAGAGACCCGGGAGAACCGGGCATGAATTCACTTATACTCTGATTTTTTTGATAAATCTAGGTAAATATAATTTTAACTCTTGGCAGGAAACACCTTGAATTGCATATGGGATATCATCCACTATTCATCTATATATAGAAAAAATTAAAATCGTATAACATATTCAATAATAATGCCTTTCATAATATTTGTGGACTTTGATTATTTCTATGCGCAGGTGGAGGAAATAATGAACCCTTCCATAAGGGATAAACCTGTAGTAGTTTGTGTGTACTCCGGCAGAACTGAGAACAGTGGTGCCGTTGCAACTTCTAACTACATAGCAAGGTCCCTGGGCATAAAATCCGGGATGCCACTCCCTCAGGCCCTGAAGGTGGGCAAGGACAAAGCCATATTTCTGCCTATAAGGCGTGATTTTTATAAGGAATTTTCAGATAGGGTAATGAAAACCATATCATCCTATTCGGATAAAATGGAAATTGCAAGCATTGATGAAGCATATATAGACGTAACCGAGGAGTGCGATAATTTTAGTGAGGCTGTAGCCCTTGCCGGCGAAATTAAGGAAAAAATATTTAAAACCCATGGTATGAAGGCATCTGTAGGGGTATCAGTAAATAAGGTCATAGCAAAAGTTCTGGGCGATATGGCCAAACCTGACGGATTAAAATACATTGACCCAGAACATGTAGAGGGGTTCCTTGACACACTTGAAATTAACAAAATTCCCGGGATCGGTTCTGTCCTGTCATCCAGATTGAATGATGCGGGTGTACATTATATACGTGATATATTGAGGGCAGATCCTTCGGGAATGACAGAAATACTTGGAAATGCCAAATATAATTACCTACTTGACATCGCTGAAAACAGATATAGCAAGCCTGTAGAAGAACGGGTTAGAAAAAACTTTGGCAGGTACATGACCCTTCAGGAAAATACCAGAAATCCTGATATAATTTTGCCAGTAATCAGAAAGGCTGTGGATTTTGCATATGAAAAGGCGCCGGGAACGCCTGGGGAGATTTCTGTGATAGGCATTATGGAGGATCTTGATATAGTTTCCAGATCCTATTCATCTGGAAGAATTACAAAAGAAAATGCCTATACAATTGCTAACACTCTTCTAAATAAAATACTGGTAGAAGATGATAGAAATTTCAGGCGTGTTGGCATCAGGCTCGGCAGGATAACAAATAATGAAAGCCTTGATGATTTTTTCGGTGTTTAGATGAAAATCCGATGGAATTCAGGAAGATATATCAATATATATGAAATTGAAACAGACCCAACAAACAGGGACACTCTTATGGGAGAACTGCGTAAAAACGATCCGTATGTTTATGACCTAAGGGTGGAATCACATAGAATAGAGCTTTCCTATTTTTATCATATTAACAGCAAAACCATTAAAAGATTGGGGACAAATTTTTTTACATCCAGAATTGATTTTTTGCAGGGGGCAACGTCATTCAGGTTCGCCCATTACCTCATTAGGGATGAGCGCTACTGGGAGGCGCACGAGGTACTGGAAAATCAGTGGCAGGCATCAACAGGAATAGAGAGAGCCACATATCAGTACATAATACTTTTATGCGTTGCCGGTGTACATATGCAGCGCGGCCATAGTACAATAGCCAGAAATGTCATAGAAAGGGCAAACAGGTTGAAAATATGCGATACAATTAATAATATAGATATTGCCTCTATAAAGAAGAAAAAATTATTTGATCCGTTTATCCCATTGAATACACTTTTGTAGTGCTCTTAGTACTTCAGTGCCTGAACACAGCTTCTCTTTCATGAAACGCATGTAGAAATAGGCAGTCTTATTATAATTATAAATTAAATCTAAGAATTTTCATGCTAATATCTCAAATTTAATAATAAAAAATTTTGCCATCCTATAACTTTCCGAGAATCTCCAGGTAATCTGTAAGGTCTTCATAATCACGGATAAGATGAAGTATATCTATTCCAAGTGCCTCCATCATGGTTAGAGCCAGTGATAAGTTTTCCTCATTTTCTTCCGAAAGTTTTTGGGTATTCAACCTATCATATATCTCATTAAAATTCTTTTCTGCCTGCTCTCTGAATTCATCCAGTTTCGCTGTAATGTCTTCCTCTCTTTTCTTCATCTCTTCTGTGCTATCCATCGGTCAAAATTAATAAAAAATATAAAGTCTTTTGGTTATTCCATCACCGCCCCCCTGGATGAGGATGTAACCAGTTTAGCATACTGGTTCAGTAATCCTGTTTTATATCGAATTTCAGGTTTTTTCCACTCCTTAAGCCTGTTTTTTATCTCATTCTCGTCCACCAGGAGGTTTATTTTTCTGTTAGGGCCATCTATCTCTATCATATCCCCATCGCGTACAATTGCTATTGCACCTCCATCCATGGCCTCAGGTGCTATATGGCCTATCATTATTCCTCTTGTGGCACCGGAGAATCTCCCGTCTGTGATGAGGGCAACGCTGTCCCCCAGGCCTTCTCCTATGAGCTCAGAAGTAACAGAAAGCATTTCCCTCATGCCGGGGCCTCCTTTCGGTCCCTCATACCTTATAACTACTGTATCGCCTGGCTTAATTTTCCTGTCCTTTATTGCCCGGAAAGTTTCTTCTTCTGAATCAAAAACCTTTGCAGGGCCCTTGTGGTACTTTACCTTCGATGCAGAGCTTTTAAAAACTCCTCCTTCGGTAGCCAGGTTTCCTTTCAGGATGTTTATGCCGCCATCATGGCTGTATGGTTTATCGAATTCAGAAATTATATTACCCTCAGTATAAATCTTTATATCCTTTAAATTTTCCTTAATGGTTTTTCCAGTTACTGTTATCTGATCGCCGTTTAAAAGCCCATGTTCAAGCAGTACCTTCATCAGAACAGGGACCCCTCCTACTTTATTCAGGTCAGCCATAACGTACTCGCCAGAGGGTTTCATATTTACGATCTCCGGGACTTTCCTGGAAATTCTGTCAAAATCATCAAGGGATAATTTCAACCCTGCCTCATGTGCAATTGCTAGAAGATGTAAGACTGCGTTTGTTGAGCCTCCGGAGGCCATTAATACTGTTATGGCATTGTAAAATGATTCCTCAGTAAGTATATCCCTGGGTTTCAATCCGTTCTCTATAAGGTGCATTACTGCTTCTCCAGTCTGGTAGGCGTATTTCTGCTTTGCGCCGTCAACTGCAGGGGGAGATGCACTGCCAGGTAGTGCCAGCCCCAGTACTTCAGTCATCATGGCCATTGTATTTGCTGTATAGAGGCCGCCACATGCCCCGGCTGTGGGTATGGCATTATCCTCCATGAGCTTGAAATCCTGCTCTGTCATTTTGCCATTCATATACGCTCCAACTGCCTCAAATAAATCCCCGACGGCTATCTGCTTCCCCTTGAAGTAGCCGGGCAATGTTGTTCCTGAATACATTACAATGGAAGGGATATTCATTCTGGCCATGGCCATCATCATTCCTGGAGAAGTTTTATCACATCCAGAGAGCGCAGCAAAACCGTCATAACCATGTGCGTTTACTGTTAATTCAATGGTATTTGCAATAAGTTCCCTGCTAACAAGTGAGTATTTCATGCCCTCTGTTCCCATAGCTATTCCATCTATGACAACCGGTGTTGTAAAAACTCTTGGAGTGCCGTTTTTGCTTCTTATGCCCTCCTTTGTATGGTTGGCAAGTGATAGCACATGTATATTGCATGGCCCAGCTTCATTCCATGCGGCGGCAACACCCACCATATAATTTTTGAGGTCACTGTCATTCAATCCCATTGCCTTCATAAACGCACGGTTCGGTGATCTTTCCGGTCCGGCGTATGTCATGTCTGAACGTTTCATTTTGAAATTAAAGGCATTATTATATTTAACATTTTTTAATTATTCAACAGTTAGTAATAGAAATAACATAATGATTAAATACTGCTTATATATAAACCATATTACCTGTTGTAATTGCTGCGGATTCATTATGTATGTTTGAAATTAACTATCATGGGAATCCCTGTTAATGATTTCAGGTAACGGTGGTAAATTTGAAGTATGTGAGTAGGTTTATCTAACATCTGTGGCGTATTTTTCCAGAATAGTTTTAGAAGTAGCGTGCCAGTGAGTTTTAGTTTTTACAGGAGTGTTTTACATGAAAGGTTCTGAATTACTTGTTAAATCAATGAAAAGAGAGGGTGTAAAGGATCTTTTTGGTATCCCGGGGCTGTATAACATGCCATTGTATGATTCGTTCATCGAGGATGTGGAATCGGGTGAACTGAGGCATATACTGATGCGGCATGAGCAGGCAGCTGCACACGCAGCCGATGGCTACGCCAGGGCTACCGGAAGGCCCGGAGTTCTGACAGCAACCGCCGGCCCAGGAGTGACAAATATCGTTACCGGCCTTATTACGGCATATCAGGATTCTTCTCCAGTTGTTGCAATCACAGGGGCTGTTAATAGAAGTGCCATGGGAAAGCTTTCCTTCCAGGAATCGGATACCCTGGGGGTATCATTCCCTGTGACAAAATATGCTGTTGAGGTTAAAACCATAGAGGAAATTCCTGTATGGGTCAAAAATGCATTTTATATAGCCTCCACGGGCAGGCCTGGCCCCGTAGTTGTTGACGTGCCCAGGGATATACAGATGGAGGATATAGAGAATGTCAATTATCCAGAGACGACCAATTTACATTACAGGCCTTTCCAGACTGTGGTAGATAAGGACAGGGTCAGGCAGATGGCACTTAACCTCATGAAGGCTGAAAAACCTGTGCTGCTTGTGGGTACCGGGGTTGTGTGGGCAAATGCCACGAATGAGGTGCTGAAGTTATCCGAATTTCTGGGATGCCCTGTTGTCTCAACACTTCCGGGGAAATCCGCGATACCGGCTGATTATCCGCTTTATGTTGGCGCTATGGGATACTATGGGCGGGCAGAGGCGAGCATGGTTGCCCTGGAATCAGATCTCCTGCTTGCCATAGGAGCCAGGTTCAGTGACAGGACATTTACATCCTATGATGAAATGAAAGATACAAAAAAAATATTTATGTCTATAAACCTTGATCCTACAGATTTTTCAAAGGGAATAAAGCCTGATGTTTCCATGGCCGGAAATGCCCGGGTGCTCCTGCAGGAACTTCTAAATGCCCTCTCTGTCATGGGCCATAAAAAGGCAAACTATGCATGGAATCGGAGGATAAACGAGCTGAAGGATTATTATTCACAGTATTCACATCCTCCTGATGATGGCTATATGAGGCCCTGGCAGATCCTGAAAGCGCTTAGAGAAGCACTGCCCAGGGATGCCATAATGACAACAGGAGTTGGGCAGCACCAGATGTGGGCAGAAACGCACTGGGAAAACCTGGAGCCCAGGTCCTTCTTTTCATCCACAGGCATGGGAACAATGGGATTCGGTCTCCCATCTGCAATGGGTGCAAAGGTTGGAAGGCCGGATAAGGTAGTTGTTGACTATGACGGTGACGGTTCTTTTATGATGACAGGGAACAACCTCGCCACCGCAGTGGATGAGCATATACCTGTAATAGCGGTTGTCAATGATAACCGGACACTGGGACTGGTGAGGCAGGTCCAGGATATGTTCCAGAATAAGAGGATAGTTGGCGTGGACTATGGAAATTCACCGAATATAATGAAATATGCAGAATCATTCGGTGCTGACGCCTTCGAGGCACATAATTATTCTGATATAATGGAATATGTCAGGACAGCTATCAGGGAGAATGTTCCTACAGTGATACGTGTTCCGGTAGATAAGGAAGAGCTTGCGCTTCCCACCCTCCCGCCTGGAGGAAAGTTAAGTGAGGTGATAGTAAGTGACCCAAGAAAGAATAATAAAAATTGAGGCATATTACCGGGACCCCGGGTTGCTCGAAAGAATAGCAGCAAACTTCAGGAGGTTCTGGCTGGATATAGGATGGATGAATATGGAGACAGGGGAAAATGGAAAATGTACCATATACATGTCTATATATGATAGAAGTAAACTGGGCAATCTTGATCTTTCCATAATTACGTTGAGCAAAATGATTGACATAGATTTTGTGGAAGAGCTGGAAGGGGCCAGATACAATAAGTTTGAAATAGAATATAATAAATCAAAAAAATATGAATGGGGTGTTGTAAGTGAGTAAAATACTTGGTAAGGTATATACAGATAATGATGCAGATTTGAAATATGTAAAGGATAAGAATATAGCTGTTCTGGGCTATGGAAGCCAGGGCAGGGCATGGGTACTAAACATGATGGACTCAGGACTCAAGGTAAAACTTGGGCTCGAGCGGGAGGGCAATTCATGGAAAAAGGCAGTGGAAGACGGGGTTAACCCCGTGAAAACCGAGGAAGCCCTGAGGGATGCAGACATAGTCATATTCCTGGTTCCGGACATGGTGCAGAGAAAGATATACAGTGAAAAGGTAAGACCTGTTCTCAGGGAAGGGATGGATCTGGTATTTGCCCATGGGTTTAACATACATTATAAGCTCATTCAACCACCTGAAAATGTGGACGTTTATATGGCTGCACCAAAGGCCCCCGGACCATCTGTGAGGGAGTTTTTTGTGAAGGGCGGGGGCGTTCCGGTTCTCGTGAGTGTCCATCAGAACCACTCCGGGGAAGCCCTTGAAAAATCCCTGGCAATTGCAAAGGCACTGGGAGCAACCAAGGCAGGTGTACTGGAGACCACATTTAAGGAGGAAACAGAGACGGACCTAATGGGGGAGCAGCTGGACCTTGTTGGTGGATTAACTGCCATGCTGAGGGCATCCTTCCAGACAATCGTGGAATTAGGATACAGACCCGAAATGGCATATTTTGAGGCAATAAATGAAATGAAACTCATAACAGACCAGATATATGAAAAAGGATTATCTGGAATGATGAGGGCAGTTTCAGATACTGCAAAATATGGGGGGTTGACAGTAGGGCCATATGTAATCAACGAGGAAGTGAAAAAAAGGATGAAGGAGAAGGCACAGAGAATACAGAGTGGCAAATTTGCAGATGAGTGGATAGAGGAATATGATGAGGGTTCCAAAAAATTAAAATCTCTCATGGACGACCTTGATAATTCACTGGAAGAGCAGGTAGGCAGGGAACTCAGGGAAATAGTGCTCAGGGGACAGCCAAAGAAATAACTGGATTATCTTATCCAGATAATTTTTATATTTCTATATGATAAAAAGCAAAAGCAGTATTGCCATGGCTATTATTATGGCAGTAAATACTAACAGCTCAGTCTTCCTCGAATAATACCTATTGTTATCCAGATCCTTTTCATTTGTAACATATTCAATATATCCGTATGCGATGGTTATCATTCCAACAACTATCATTACCTCTCCTGCAATAAGTGAATCGCTGAATGATGAAGTAACCTTCCCCTCCAGTGCATGTAGGAATATTACGAACTTTGCAATAACGAATCCGAATCCCATGAGAGATATGCCAGTCCTCATCCATGCGAGAAAAGTTCTCTTATTTGCAAAATGGTCTGTGTTGGAAGACATTTTAATTCAATGGCAAAATACAATATAATACTTATTATAAATTTTTGAGAGAGTCCTGTTCTGAATTGTCCTTTGGAAAAAGGCTGTCGCTGAGTCCGTTTTCTTTGAGATAGTCAAAAATATTATAATACAGCTTTCTCTTTTTGCCTACCATTGTGAAGGTCTTGAAGTTAAAGCAAAGATGGCATGTTTGAACACTGGATTCAAGGAAATAACACTCCCCTGAACGGTTAAAAACACATTTTTCCTCAATACCCCCATCTGCCATATATTGTTATATTTGTATTATATTAAAAAGTTTCTAAAAGAATACACGTTTTCCAGAATATGTAAGTTTTGTTCTGCCAAATTCATCCATTTCCCTGAGCTGTTCAAGGGTGAAAACAGGTCCGTCATGGCACACCTGGAAACCATTTATGGAGCATGAATCACATATGCCTATGCCACACTTCATTGACCTTTCCAGAGAAAACTGGCATTTTACATCCCTGTTCTTCATATAATCAAACACTGCTTTCAGCATAACCTCAGGGCCACATGCATAAATCATATCAAAGCTTTCTATATCAATTTCTCTCATGGCTTCTGTGGCGAAACCCCTCCTTCCTGCGGTGCCATCATCTGTTGCAATGATCAAATGATCTGGATTGAATTTTGATGCAAGGATAATGTCTCCAGCTGTTTTACCTGAAATAATTCCTGTGGTATCATCATCAATCAGCGGTATAAGTGGTGCTATTCCGCTGCCCGCACCGATAACAAGTTTTTTGCCTGCAATATTGTTGAACCCGTTTCCGTAGGGCCCCTCATAAAATATCCTATCACCTTTCTTCATGCCAGCAATTTTTGCAGATGCGTCGCCGTAAACCTTTACTGTGATACTTTTCGGGCTCCCTGTTGAGGAGAATGACAGGGGAATTTGATTTACACCTGGAACCCATGCCATGATGAACTGGCCGGGGATAATGTTGATACTATCATAGAATTCCAGTGTATTTACGTTTTCCGCCTCTCTTATATTTTTTGACACAGTGAAATATCTCATCTAATTGCCACCCCCACAAGATCTTTTACCCTGCTTATAGAATTCATTTCCATATATTTCTCAAGTTCCAGGGAAAGATCGCTGAATAGAGCAATCCCTCTGGATGAAACTGCTGATCCTATCTGGACTGCAGAGGCTCCAGCCATGATATACTCAAGCACATCCTCCAAAGTATTTATCCCCCCGACACCTATTACATTTTTACCCGTCTCCTTTTTTACTTCGTAAACGTATCTTATCCCTACCGGTTTTACTGATCTGCCACTGAGGCCACCATAAATGTTGCTAAGTACGGGCATTCTTGCATTTATATCAATTTTCATTGCCTTTATTGTGTTAATAAGTACATATCCATCACATTTGGATGCAGCATTTGCCTGCTTCATCATATCTGATGTGTTTGGGGAAAGTTTGGCATAAACCGGGATATTTACCTTTGATTTAACCTCGGAAACTATTGCGGATACAAGTTCTGGATCAGAACCAACCTCCATCCCATATCCGTTTACATGGGGGCATGACAGATTTAACTCAATAGCATACGCACCATACCCCTCCATCTTCCTTGCAAGGCCGGCGAATTCCTCTGGAGTCTGTGCAAATATGCTGCCTATTACAGGTTTTCCAGCCTGCAATGCTATCTTTATCTCATTTCCATAATCCTCTATTCCTGGATTTGAGAGGCCGATTGCATTTATTGTATAATTATAGTCGGAATAAATAACAGGGGGTTCAAAGCCTCTCCTTTCTGAAGAACCAATAGATTTTGTCACAGCAGCACCGGCACCGGATTCAAGCACTCTTTTTACTGTGTAACCATTTTCATCCAGAATTCCTGAGGCCAGGATGAATGGGTTCTCCAGTTTTATTCCTATATCAGTTTCCAGCATATGTGTCCCTATCTATTCCTAATATGTAAATAATTCTAATTATTGCTGCATAAGGTCATAGGGGAAATTCTGCAGCTGTATGGAATTTTTAATTGGAAAATTATTGTAGTTGTATGCAAGTATGTACGGAAGCATTATTTCCTTATCTGTAAGAAACATATTTCCACCCATCTCAGAAAAATATATACATGTATCAACATATTTATAATTCATGGCTATGTTTTGTGTGAATGAAAGATAGCTAGATATTCTCTTGTATGTTAGATTATTGTTTATCACCACGGTCGAGGCCCCATTAATTATCGTATCCATAAGGTCATTCTCGGTTTCCGGATAGTTCATAATAGTCAGTTCGAAAAATTTTGAAAGCTCGCTATATAATTTTAGATTAAGGTACCTATGCCTTATAGCATCATAATCAATAACAAATATTGAGTCCACTTTTAACTTCAAAATCTGAAAAATGCTCTCATAGTTGGAGACCTTCCTGTTTTCTATTGTTACGCAGTACACAGAATTAACAATGTAAGGATACCTAATTAAACTTTTTATGAAATAATGTAAGAGGAACATGCCGCTTTTTCTATTTTAATGCCCATTAGGTGAAATATGTAATAAATAACTCTTTTCATGAAACCTAAATTCCATAAATTCACTCTAAACATTAAAAAGCAGGTAAATTCAGTTAGGCCCAATATTATGGGGGCCTGAGAAATTAGTTAAATTCCTTGAGTGGATATTGCCGTTATTGTTGTTCCAGTTTCCGCCTAATGGATCTGTAGGACTGGGAACCGGATTTGTGAAAACTGATGTGCTGTTATACTTTGGTATAGAGCTGTTTGGCGGGATGTTTACAGGTAAAGGTGATGGGGCAATATTATGCGGAGTTATATGTGGCGTGGTAATGGAAGGAATTATTGTTACATTTGTACCCAGGGAAACCTTTGAACCAAGTCCAACATTGATTAACCTCGAGTTATTTATAAATCCTGAATGTATATGTGCATCGGTAATAACCGTGTGATTCAGCATCACATTGGACATGGTAGAATAGTATATTGATGTGTTAGAGGCCTTGATATTATGCAATCCTATATCATATAGGGTTGAATTCTCCACAGAACCATTGGAAATGCTTGCTTATAAAATATGTGCATTTTCTACTGTTACATGGGCAAGGCTGGAATCCCAGATGTTTGTGTTTTCTATGCCCGCATATTCAACATTTGCTGACCATATAACTGAATTATATATACTACCATTTTCCACTGTTGCCATATTAATATATGTATTATTCACAAACACATTCATTATAGTTGCTTTACTAATACTATCACCATTAATGCTGGCATTGGTAATTAGGGCCTTATCTATAATATCCCCATTCAGATAAGATCCATTTATCCATTCATGTGATAATGTGGATTTCACAACTTTATCATGGTGCAGAATATAACTGGAGAAGGTTGAGTTTGATACAGCTGAATTGTTTAAGGTTTTTACATTATGGGCGGAATATGCGTCTATTGTTGTTATACCATTAGACGTTTGTTGATCGTGATACCCGGAAACGGAGGCAGTAATGAACACTGCAGCCAGAATTACAGCAATAGCAATAACTGCAAATTTATACATGGTTTTTACCATTGTCTTAAATGGTTTACGAATATATAAATATTGATTATTTATATAATATACATCACAACTATCACATCCTCTGGTATCTAAATACATGGGACCCGCTATCAAGGAAAAGCTTATCTTATAATGTATGGGCTTCCACTCCACGGGTATTAATTTCCAGAAGCCGGTGTGAACTCTCTTACTATGCATGACCTCTTTCTGGGATTTATTATAATAAGGGTGCTAGGGCGTCCTTATTTTACCTATTTTAGAAAAGAATATATAAATATTATCCGGTGTCCTGAATCCAGACTATGGGAATGTTACTGACCTGTAATGCTCTCCTGATTTGAACCTTGGAAATCCCGTCCTTTTTTCCAGCCACTCTTTCCCCATTTACTCTCCTGAAGAAGTTCTCATAGGACTTATCCGGCCAATCTGTTATATTCAGCAGTGGCCGGGAATATATATTTTTATATTCATGGAATTCATGCTTTAGGTCTGCGATAGTACCATTAGATATATCTATGGATATTGGTAAGTATTTGTGTATCTCCCGGCACAGAGAATAAATATCCCCTGAATTTATAATTCCTCAGCTGGTCAACAAAAGAATGTAATTCCTGTAACCTGACAGAGGGCTGGTTAATTCTATCAACAATGCCTCCATTTTTTTCAGTTCTCACTATAATATAAGGAACCAATTTTTCAGTGTTTATATTATCCAATATGGTGGCGTCTCCAAAATTAACAACGAGAAAGATATCTGCACCGGAATCCATCCTTTTTTTAATCTCAAAAACTGGCTTCCGGAAGCTCAATATAACTCCAGATTCTACACCTCTTCTGATGGCAAGCTTCATTGCATCTATGGAATCTATTTCATTGAATTCCCTTCCAAATTTTGGCTTGTCTCCCTGCGTGAATATAATTGATGCATTGATTGCCCTGGCTGCCGTTATGATGGAACGGAGTTTTAATTCATTAATATCCTTTAAACGCTGGTTAAGGATGATTTCCTTATGCTGAAACATCTCCCTTATCATGTAGCCGATAAGTTCAGGAGGCATTGTGGGATATCCCAGCGGATTGTCAGGTATGTTGAACCCGTCAAAATCTGCCAGTTTTTTTATGTCCTGTTTCACAGTTTCCAGGCTTCTTGAAGGGTAAATTTCGGCATAGATTTTCATTAGAGTTGAAAAGGCTTATAAAATAAAGAGTTTTTCATTTACTGCAGATTTATCCTTTTTCGGTCATTTTTAATTACTATTATTAATTAATAGATGTCAAGTTCTGGACTAATTTTTATATATGTTTGAAATTCCATTTTATGAGAGAGGAATACAGTTACGGAATTGTGGTCATATCAAATTTTCATGGTGACTATAAATATCTGCTTCTGAAAAGGGCCGAAGGATGGCTTGATTTTCCCAAGGGCCATATTGAGGAGGGGGAAACGGGCACTGCTGCTGCAATTAGGGAAACCAGGGAAGAGTCAGGAATAACAATTGATGAAAAGCACCTGATACCATACTTTCATTATGATATAACGTACAGGTTCACATATAATTCTGTAAAAATACTCAAGCATGTCAGGATGTTCATGTCTCTGGTGCCTGACAGCACTGTTGTGAAGGTATCAAACGAGCATAGGGGGTATATCTGGCTTAACTATCATGAGGCCATGGAAAATCTTAACTTCGGAAACCAGAAGGACCTTATGCAGTATGCAGATTCATATTTAAAAAAATACCTCGCCATGGAGGCATTAAATTCGGAATACAGAAATATTCCGGGGAAAAGTAAATGGAATTTAAGCTCTAATTTTGTTCCAGGTGAAGGAAACCTAAATTCAAAGATATTCTTTGTTGGTCAGGCACCGGGAAGGAACGAGGACAGTGAAAAAAGACCCTTTGTTGGAAGAAGCGGGAAACTTCTGGATAGCCTGATACATGGAATTGGCCTTAACAGAGAAGACGTTTACATTACAAGTGTGGTGCAGTTTTTCCCGCCGGATAACCGGGCACCCACAGAGGATGAAGTGGCCATATGCATGCCATTCCTGGAAAAGCAGTTAGACATAGTGAATCCACAGATCGTTGTACTCTTAGGCGCAACAGCAGCAGGTGTACTTCTAAATTTAAAGGGCATTACCGCATATCACGGGAAAATAATTAAAAATAAATACCTTATCACGGTTCATCCTGCAGCTGCCCTCAGGAATCCAGCCAACCTTGAGATTATGAAATCTGATTTTAAGGCGCTTCAAGAATTTCTCAAATCACATGGGAGCCCTTAGTTTCACGGCCGTACAGTAAGTACAGCACACCACCGGCAAATCCAGCGATATAAACTATAAGAATAAACCAGGCGTATAGATTGATGGTGGCATTGGCCAGGATAAATATAAATGCAATATACAGGGTGTAACCTGTGAGCCGAACACCCCCAACACCCCTCCCCCTATACCGGCTGGTAAAATTCTCCGGTTCAAGAAGTTCCCGGGATGCCCATGCAATTTCCCCGAACACTGAGCTGATTGCAAGCATGGCCAGTAATAGGTACAGGTTATATATTACGTAATTAAAGAACAATAAAAGCACCAACCATGATCCAAGAAGACCGGAAAATCCTATCATAGATACAGCCTTCCTGCCTGATCTCCCAATAGTAAAACCACCCACCACGCCTGTAATTGATTCGGCAAGCACAGAAAAAAATATAATAATATCCGTATATTCAGGAAAATGAAATGGCCCAAGCACCAGGTCTGAAAATGCAAAGCCAACAATTATAGCTATCCCCATTAGGGACAGCGAAACAAATTTCATTGCATCATTGAGATTAAATTGTGCAGGAGCAATAGTTTTTCTATTTTCCCATAAATAGCTTTCCGTTCTTGAAATACTATGCATTATTATGCATTTCTTTCTTGCAGTCGCTGTACATTCTCAACAACTACCTGATCTGGATGGTACAGGTAATCATTCTTCATGGAATGCCAGAAGGCACTGCCACTCACGGCAAACGGGGTGCCGCAAAGATATAATCCCCTAATGGAGATAGATAATGATGATAACCTATCCCTGTTAAAGGCTATACGCATCTATCTGCAATATATCGCATGCTTCCCTGATTGTGTATATCTTGCCCATATATATTGCATAATGATGCATAATTATATATAAATATTCCTATTAGCAGTTAAAGCCCTCATTCTGTACCTTGCAAGCAGGGATACTGATCCACCTATCATTGCAATGCAAACCAGTGCAGTTTTCTGGACAAAAATAGAACCGGAAAGTAATAAAAAGATACCTGCCATCAATGTTATTCCTATGTTAGCCATATTGGATGACTCAACTATTGCGGCACCCCTGTACCTAGATGGAAAATATTCAGACATCAATGAAAGAGACACAGTTTCATCACCGCCAAGCCCAAATTCAGCTATAAACACAAAAGCTATCAGGGCAATATAATTATAGCTAAAACCTATGCCGGCAAGCCCGGCCACAGTCATAAACATCGTTACCAGATAGCTTCTTTTCCTCCCAGTTTTATCAGATATTATTCCCATAACAAAGTTTCCTGTCAGAAGTCCTGCAGGTGCTGCGCCTATAATAGGATAATATGCATAGGCTGGAACGAAATACCATGTTGTTATAAGCGGTGCTATGCTTAGGGCCACTCCCCACATCAAAAATGATACAGATACGGTAAAAAAAATTAGCCAGTGCCGGCCATTCCAAGGTGATGTTGCTATACTCTGTGCAATTTTCCTGTTATTTTCCAGATCATATTCCATTTTCTCCCTCCGCCGGCATTGCCCGGATCAGGTTCATGGGGTCGATCCCTATCCTCTCAGCCCTGAGCTCCCCCTATAACAATTCAAAGATTGCCACAGATTATTTAATAATTGTGCCCTGTCACATGGTTTTCAATATGTGCCTAAACAATTAACTTAAGCTCAAAACCTGCGATTGTGACAATAATACCCACTGTTACCATTACCACAATCCAGAATCTCGCCCTCCCGGCTGTAGATTTGCTTATAAAGAGTCCCAGAACTGCCAGGGATGTGTATGATAAGGAAAGCGGAATTATCTCATTTCCCCTTATTATGAGCGAGGAGGATAAGGGGATTAGTGCCCCCAGAAAACCGAAAAATGCTGCAATAAGGGCGCCGATGAGCGATTCAATAAATATTTCTATGCCCAGATGACCCTTTAGGAGATAATCGGTGGACTTCAAATTCAGTTGGAGGGCTGTTCTATGAAGCTCTTCATTCAAACCGGCATACTGGGCTATAAAATAACTGAAAGCGCCGGCAAATGCAGAGCCGAATGAAATCTTAAAAGCCTCAAACATATCTATACTGCTTTTGCCGATGATGCCACCGGATGCAAGAATCAGCGCAGTAATAATACCATCAGACAGGCCAATGCTTACCGGAAATATGTATTTTTTATTCATTTTATGATATGCTTTCCGGTAATAACCTCATCTATGGAATGTATGGCACATCCCATATCCTCTATAACCTTGACAAGATAATTATAATTGATATTAATTCCCTCTACTGTTATACTTGTTCCCATAGTTTCCATATCCATCTCAGTAACAGTTATCCTCACGGCATCCACACCAGGCACATCTTCTATGGAACCTGCAAGTTCAGTCAGTGTGGGCCTGTTTAATCCTTTATCAACGTCCAGTAAAATTCTTCTCAGATTCATAAATTTATCAAACCTCGAAGCAATTTGGCCATTAGCCATATTCTTCCATTTATATCATTATATAATTATTATTTATTAATCTTTTCTGCTCATAATACCTAATTATTGTTTTTCATGGAAGATGTTTTTATAGAGCCTAAATAAGCGACACTATTATAATTATAAGTATAAAGGCAGCTATCATGTATATAATATATGCCGATATGGAACTGTTCATGATTTTGTAAGCTATAAATTTAGCAAAACTTCTGTAAGCCCTGGCAATGCTTATCATAATCATCCAGAAAATATCAACAGTTTCTACCCTGCTTTCATCTGTGCTTTTAGTCCTGAGTACCCTCTTAAGTATAAGGCGTATATTATTAGAATATGTGAAAGAGTTATAATATTCTCCATGTTCTATGCCACCATTCCAGCGACTGACAGTTCTGGTTCTTGGCCTTCCGAAGACAGCAAATACAATTAATGAAAATACCATAAGAAGTATGACAATGTAAAGAGGCGTTATAAGCCCGAAATCAGATATGCTGAGGCGGGACTCTATCATAAACCCATTTAATACAAGAACAGAGGGTATACCGGATATATAGCTCCTGCCCACAATTAAAAATGATATGGCGAACAGAAATACAAGTGTTAATCCGGTACCAAGGATAGTGTAATTCTCCAGGTTTTTCCCATGTGATTTCCGGTGGCTATCTGTGAAATAAAAAATTTTCAGCATTGCAGCGGTGGCAAAACCCTCACCCATGGCAATAAGGGAACCGGCTATGATTGAAGCGATCCCCAGTGGTCCATAGAGGTAGGCACCCATGAAAAACGACTCCAGTACCATCCATGTCCCGAGCCCGCCAAGTGAAGGGAACAGCCCTGAAAGGGAAGACATTGCAAAAAATTTGCCTATCTGATTAACAGTATCCCTGTCCCCTTTAACTGCACTGAAATACTCAGCACCGGTATGGCCTATGGACATAAATAGCCCAGTTTTTGCTATGGAATGGGCCATTGCAAAAATGGCTATGGAAATGAGGATGAATTCTTTTAATACACTATCATTGACAGATATAAATAGGCCTATTGCAGCCATTAACACACCATTATTTTCTATTGTGCTGAATCCCCCAAGGGATTTCATATTTTCAGATATATATGCATAAAGTGCCCCGAAGAGCACAGATATGACGCCTATAATAATGAATAGTATGCCTATGTCAGTGGAAACTGGGGAAAGCAATGCGATTTTTAATATCCCATACACTCCCATGAGCGTCATTGTTGCACTAAAAATTGCGGACGAATTGGCAGGGGCACTTCCATGGGCTATGGGAAGCCACTCACTTATCATGAAGGGCGTCAAACCCATTTTTGACATGGCACCTATGGCAAATATGAGCAGTACTATATCATTGGAAAGCCCTGTAAAATTGAATGTGCCGGTATAATAATAAGAAATTACTGCAGCGGTTATAATCAGTACAGTGCTTATTTCAGAGAACAGCATGAATATATAGGCCTCTATATCATTTTTCTTATTTATTGCCACGGTCAAATATGCAGGTATTGACATTATCTCCCAGCCTGTTATGAACACAAGAAAGTTATTTGCATACAGTATTGTCATCATTCCCGCAATGGTCATTATAAACAGAGGTGCTAGCCATTTCCCATATTTTTTTGAATATGAAATGGAAAACACAGATGTTATTATCCATACTATAGCCGCTATCAGGTAAAAGTATGTAATGTAGTCAAAAATTCGGAAGGTCAGGAGGAAAAACAGGGCTGAGGCTATGGCTGTAATTATGTAACCTGCAGTTCTGTATTTTATTGAAACCAGTGCGGCCAGGAAAACTGCAATTAATGGCACATAATAATATATCATTTTTTATCCCTCGCCTCTATTATTGCATTAAGAATTGCTGACGGTGTCGGTGGGCATCCTGCGATACGTATATCATATTTTTCCATCGCGCCCTTTCCCATAATTCCGCCGGAGAGTGCGCAGGCACCAAGCCCTATTACAATTTTTGGTTCAGGCATGGCATCATAAGCCTCCCTGAGAACCCTTTCCATTCCTTCTGTATAAATTCCCATGACAACCAGGGCATCGGCATGCCTCGGGGTACTGGCCATAAAAATTTTGAATCTGCTGGAATCGTACTGTGGTGAAAACAGTGTGGTGAATTCAACATTGCAGGCACCGCAAGTACCTGAGTCCACAGGATAGAGATAGAGAGATTTTTTAAATATGTCCGGAATTTTCTGATCAATGGAATATGTATTCTGCTTGCCTGTTGGATTCAGATCACACTGCCTGCAGAATATACACCTATCCATATTCCACATTCCATTGCTGATAGCCTCTGTTGGGCAGTTATAATCACTTACCCCCTCCAGTACAGAAGGATACAGAAGGCTGTATTTATCCAGTTTCTCTGTCTTTATCCGCTTCTTCATACCACTGATGAACCAGTTCAATGAAACCTCACCTCCAGTTCAGATATCCAGATGCCAAAGCTTTCCCATACAAAAAAGAAATCGGTGAAAATATTTCCATTTTTCAGGGCATATCTAAAATTTCTCATATTAAGATAAGATGGCGATGACATCTGTATATCCATTATCCTGCCCCCATCTATTTTCACGTAATAAAAGAGGTCCCCGGCAGGCGATTCTATTCTGGCAGTGCCCTCTCCATACCCATTTAATTCCATTTTATTTCTTCTGTAAGTTTTTTTAATATCATATGACTCTATTATATTTATGGACTCAAATATTTCACCTGCCCGGACAAGGAATCTGGAAAACGTATCGCCAGCACTTTCCATTACAGTATTATACTTTCCATAATCAAGGGATCTGGAATCCAGCCTTGCATCATACCTGTAATTTGCTGCACGTGCAGCCGGCCCAGTAGACACAGGATCAGACACAACTCCGTTTTCCTGTAGCCTGTCCAGGAATATTTTAGATGAAAGCAGTCCATCATAAATGGACCTAAACTGTTTCTCAACAGAATTGAGTACTATTCTGGAAAAGTCACCATCAATAGAATTTATGCCATTTACGGAAAAATAATATCTGTGCCCGAAAGCACGGGAAATTATTCTGGCAACCTCCTCCCTAAGAAGCAATAGCTGTTTTTCCGGAACAACAAACCCAGCAGATTCACACAACCCTTTTATTACATCAATATTGGACCGTATCCTTTCCAGTTCAATTTCTACAATTCTTGCATTATTTAAATCACTGTTATCCATGTTCAAGGCATCCTCCACTGCCAGTGTATAGGCTATGCTGTGTGACGCTGAGTGAAATCCGTTGATTCTTTCTACCTTCAGTAGTGAGTCAGAAATATTATCCCCTATTATGCTAATATTTCTTCTTTTAAATTCGGAATTTATGATAACATCCCTTATAGATTCACCAGGCGTAAGTATGCTGAAATTTACAGATTCCCTGAGCCCACCTGCTGAAGGTCCATAATTGAAATATATCTCACCCTGGGTTCTTTCCTCGTGATCATCTTCATCCATACTTATTCCTGTTAGAGTTGAACTGTAAACGTCATATTTTTCAGTTCTCCCCACGTACCTTCCGCTTTTCTCTCCGAATTTATAATATCTCATGATACACCACCAGAAATACAATTCCTATGAATATAGATATTATTGCTGCTATAAGGGGTATGGCGGTATTAATTCCAGCCTGGCTGTATTCAGACTTACCCCTGAAGATCATTTTAGATATGTTGAAATTTATTGAAACAAATGCCAGGAAAAGTGAAAGTACTATTATGCTAAACTGTGCATAGAAATGTATGGAAAGAACAGAGTAAAGTATGAGAAACTCGCCGAAAAAGGTTCCGAAGGGCGGTGTTCCTGTTACGGCGAAGGAGGATAAGAGCATTGAAGCGGCACTTGCCCTGTTCCTGATTAATCCGCCAACACCCTCAATGGATTTTGTTCCGGACATCTCAAAAACATTTCCAGAAGAGTAAAAAGCTCCAGCCTTCCCGAAACTGTGTGATAGTAGAAGCAGAAGGGAACCGATCAGTCCTGCAACTGTGAATGTACTCAAACCTATGAGTGCTATATTCATATTTTCCATTGTTGAATAGGCAAACATTCTCTTGTAGTTTTTCTGGTAACCAAGGAATATAGCAGCAAAGAGCACTGAAATGGTACCTGCCCAGATGAATAGCTCCCTCATGGGAAATATCTCATAAATCCTGTAGAGTACGTACAATGCAACTGGCAGCAATACCCCTGAAAACATTGCACTCACAGGTGCAGGGGCCTCGCTATGGGCATCAGGAAGCCATGTATGCACAGGGAAAACACCCACCTTGGTGCCGAACCCAACCAGAGCAATTCCCACGGCCAGCCTTACTGCGAGGCTATCTGTAATCCCCTTTGATAGAATTGCTGTAACTGTAAGCGTTCCGAAGGCATAATATATCAATATAACAGATATAAAGGCAAATGTAACCCCTGCAGAAACTATAATTATATACCTCCATGTAGCCTCAAGGGAGATATCCGATTTTTCAGTAATTAAGAGCAGGGCTGATGAGATGGTTGTCGTTTCTATTCCAACCCACATGAAGCCATAATTATTTACCATCAGGGCAAATTCCATGGCAACATAGAAGAATCCCATGAGCATGTAATAAACATTTTCTGAAATCCCCCTGTGTCTTACATTATGGACATATTTTCTGGAATAGATCAGGGACATAAAATAAATGGAACTTACCATCAGAATGAATATATAAGTAATGCGGTCAATGAAAAAGAACCCCGAATCAGATAAATTGAAGTACAGTGGAATAAGCAGGAACATTTCCATAATAGCTGCTATTATGCTGGTAATCTTAATATTCTTATAAAATCCCATGGCAATTAATGGTATAATCAAGATAAGTATCTCGTAAATCATCCTCTCAACTCCTCCACAGGTTTATGTTCTGTCTTTTCAATGCTTATAATCGAAAAAATTACTACAAGTATCAGAACATCCAGAAACACACTGCTTTCTATTATAATAGGAACCGGAAGAATGAAGGTACCCATGAGTATCAGTGAATTTTCCTCCTCGATGTAGCCAAGTATCTGTGCAATGGTTCTCCTCCTAGAAGCAATAATAAATAGTCCCTGGAAGAACAATAGCAGTGGAAATAGAATGATATTGCTCTCCGGGAATATGCGAGAAACTATATGAATAAATGATATTGAGTACACTATAAATATGGAAATTACAATGAATGCAAGATCAACCAGAAGGTAGTAAGTTGTAGGAAGCCTGGATTCATATAAATAATTTTTATTTTTCGGTATCTTTGCCGCCAGGAAATATGTAACCAGTATGCTCCTCAACAGAATAACAAGCAATGCCAGTATGAAAAATGTATACTGTTTAAGCTCGAAACCCAAAAGTATTGCTATAATGGCAATGAGAAGCGACTGAAATGCCTGTGTCATGACCATAGATCTCAAATACTTGTTGCTCTGTATATAAAATCCTGTTATTACTATTAGTGCAGCAATTAAATATATCACTGTAAAAACTATGTTCATGCAATCACCTCTGAAAGTATGAGAAACAGTATTGAAAATGTGAACGCCACAGCAAGGTAGTCTATAACCTTGAACAGGCGTAATTTGGCCATGGAAGTATCCACTATTAGCACAATGATTATAAGGAAGAGCCATTTTGCAATCATTGTAAGGGCGTTAAGGAAGAATAATGGAAATGTGTTGAACATCCCCCATGGGATAAGGAATACATTAATTAATACAGATCCCAGAAGATAGACCTTTATGTATGATGACCATTTGTTTACTGCAAGAGCCTTCCCACTGTATTCATAATCTATGCCTGAGTCTATCATGCCCATTTCCTGGTTCCCCTCACTCTGTGTTGGCATCTTTCCGAATTCGTACATGAAGATCATGAAGAATGCAAATATTGCAAAGATGTGCACAAGGCTCAGGTTGGAGAGTGGGTGGCTGATAAGGTAATGGTTTGTTGTGTAGGGATTATTTGTACCTGTTATCAGTGCTACTGCAAAAAAAACTGTTATAAGTGTACCCTCACTGAAGAAGTTAAAAGACATAAGCCTTGATGCCCCCATAGCGGAGAAGTTACTTCCTGAATCCATTGTTCCTATTATTTTTATGAAAGCCGCAAGGGAAAACAGTATTGCACCGGCAAAAAAATCCCCGGAGGCAGTGAAAATTATTGGTTCTGTCATGAACACAGGAATAATCAGGGCAATGAGTGAGTATATGCCAAATGCCATATATGGCGCGTATAAAAATAATTTTGATGAACCCTCTGTGATTAATGTTTCCTTCTTAAATAGCTTGAATATATCATAATAGGGCTGAAATATGCTGGGGCCTTTCCGGGATTCAATATTTGCCTTTAGTTTTTCAAAAATTCCTATAAGAAGTGGTGAAAATAAAACAACGAACAGATACTGCGAAACCGTCTCCAGGATTAATTCTAACATTTTAATCACCAGTAGGCGTCATCAGCGCACTGCATTATGGAGACGTCATTCCTATACTGAATGGTTCAGGAATATTTAAATTTTGGTTTGTAAAATTGACAATTAAAAATGAAATGTGTCAAATTTTATACATAAAATGCAGTGAAAGTTAGCTGTTGCACACATTCAATGCATTTAATTTTCTTACAGTACTATCACAATGTGCGGAACCCTACTCAGAATAATTATATAGTAAAATCTACTTTACTTTTATGAAGTTTGCCGTACTTATTGGCTGGAATGGTTCTGTTATCCAGTCCTTTCTTAAAGCAGGCGAGGAAACAGGAAATGAAATAGAAATAAAATATCCCCGGCTTGATCCAGTAGATTCTGAATTTATTGATTTTATTAAGAAAGCCGATGCTGTATTTATACATCATTTTTCAGGCGAGAACATATACAGTAATATTCTTGAGGATATTGAATCCGTAATTAAAAATAAGAAGAATGTTATTGCCATAGACCCCATACTCAGCAGTTACTCTACTGTAAGCAAGTTTGTTGAGGAAAAGGTATCCAATTACTATTTCTATGGTGGCTATGAAAATATCAAAAACATGGTACTATTCATTGAAAGCCTGAATGATGGCTGTGCATACAAAGAGCCTGTTGAAATGCCTTTCTCCGGGGTTTATAATTATGGTGAAACTGGTTATCCCAGGAAGGCAGGCATACTATTCTACAGAACCGCATGGGTGGATAATGATACCGGCATTGTAAGGTCTATTATTGATGAATTAAATAGCAGGAAGATATCGGCAATTCCTGTGTTCACAAACGGATTCGGAGATAAATCTAGAAATATCGTGAGTGCAGAGGAATGCATACGGGAGTATTTTTATCGGGATGGAAAACCCGCAGTAGATGCGGTTATTAACCTGCTCTCATTTTCACTGATAAAAATGGAGGACAAGGCCACACTTATGGAACTCGGTGTACCCGTTTTCCAGGGGCTTATTTACTATTATAAGGAGAAAAACGAATGGCTTGATTCTTCTGGCCTGGATGTTGTTTCAACAATAATGAGTGCCATGCTGCCAGAAATGGACGGCACAATAGAGCCCGTCCTCGTAGGGCTTATTAAAAAGATTTATGACCATGGCACCGTATACAGGGAACTTGTGCCTGTTCAGGAGCAGGTAGGTTATATGGCCGGGAGAATCAGCAGATGGATTGACCTTAAATATAAAAATAACAGAGATAAAAAAATTGCAATAATACTTCATTCCGGATCCTCCTTCAAGGATCTTGAGGCCAATATCGGTACTGCAACAGGGCTGGATACACTAAATTCTGTTTCAAATATAATGCATCAGCTGAAATCCGCTGGATATTCCATTGAATATCTCCCGAAGGATGGAGAGTCACTGATAAAAACAATAATGGAGAGGAAGGCAATTCCAGAGGGAAAATGGACACCTGTTGAGGATATAATAAACAGGGGAGGTTCAGTTTACAGCATGCCTGTTGACCAGTACAGTAGATTTTTCGAAGGCCTTCCGGAGGACTCTAAGGAACAGATAATATCCAGATGGGGTAAACTCAATAATGAAAGGGATTACATGCTCAAGGATGGTAAAATAGAAATCCCGGGAATAATATCTGGCAATATATTTATTGGGATACAGCCGAAAAGAATTACCTTTGCAGATAATAACAACAGCATAAGGACCATACACGATTCCCTAACACCAATAACCCACTACTGGCTGGCATTTTATAAATGGATCCAGGAGATATTCATGGCAGATGCCATCATACATGTTGGCACCCACGGGACACTTGAGTTCACACCCGGGAAGGGCCTGGGGCTATCACCTTCCGATTTTCCCGAAATTTCCATAGGAGAAATCCCCAATCTATATCTTTATTCTACAAATGTGCCAGGGGAGGGCATAATTGCCAAGAGAAGAAGCTACGCTGTATTACTTGATTACATAACACCGCCCACGGCCTACGACGAAGTTCCTGAGGAAATAAAGGAGCTTGAGGACCTTATAGATGATTATGAAGAAACTGAGAAAGCTGAAAATAAACCAAGGGAGGGAATGATACTTGAAAAAATACAGAAAATTTCTGATAAAATTGGGCTATCAATAGATTTCAGGGATTCACATAAGGCAACTCATGAAATAGAGCATAGATTGAATCTTTTCAAGGATTCCGTGGTTACAAAGGGACTTTATGTGTATGGGAAGGACCTGGAAACTGCTGATATAAAAGATTATGTTATCACCGCAACCCGTTTTGACGAATCCCTGTATAAAGAGAACGGAAAGGAAAAAGCAGAGGCAATTATAGATAGATACCTGGAAAATGGTGGCCACCTGCCGGATCTTGAGTCCGGGATAATAGAGAAATTAAAATACTCCCCTGAAAATGAGCGGAATAATCTCCTATCAGCACTTGAAGGAAAATACATAGAGCCCGGAGTATCAGGTTCACTCACCAGGGGAAGATATGATGTGCTACCATCAGGAAGAAATTTTTATGCCGTTGATCCGTTTAAAATACCAAGCCATTCTGCCTGGCAGGTAGGCGTCGTGCTTGCAAATAAACTCATAGAAAACGAGTATAAAAAAGAAAATAAATTCCCAGAAACAATAGGTTTTGTCCTATGGTCAACGGACGCATACCGCTCAGATGGGGAACTTATCTCACAGATACTTTACACACTTGGGGTTGAGCCTGTGTGGCAGGAAGGGACTAAAAAGGTCAAGGATGTTAAGCCCATTCCTCTGGATATACTGAAGCGGCCAAGAATCGATGTGGTTGTAGAATCCAGCGGCATAGTCCGTGATAACCTTTTCAATATAATAGAATTAATAGATATAGCAGTTAAGAAAGTATCTGAACTGGATGAGGATGGGGACAGCAATTTCATTATAAAGCATCACAGAAAATACGGGCACCTTGACAGGATATTTTCTTCAAAACCCGGGTCATATGGTTCCGGTGTAAATAACGCTGTTGAATCATCAAAATGGGAAAACGAAGGAGATTTAGCTGAAGTGTTCACCGAATGGATGGGATATTCTTACGGCAAAAACAACTTCGGAAAGGAATCCAGGGAACAGCTTCTTTCTATATCAAGGGATATCGAAACCATTATACATAAGCGGGAAATAGATGAAATTGATATAAACGATGATTCCTGTAATTATTCCTATGCAGGAGGATTTTATCTGATGGCAAAAAAGAGTGGATCAAATCCGTCACTGATGTTTGAAGATACATTTAATCCAAATAAACCAAAAATAAGAACCATGAAGGAGGAAATAGAAAGAACCGCCATCGGAAAGCTGTTAAATGAAAAGTGGATCGATGCCCAGAAAAACTTTGGATATCGTGGAGCAACTGAAATGTTAAAAAAAATAGAGCATCTCTATGGTTGGGGAGCCACAACCGGAATGGTCAATGATAATATTTTCAACAATATAGCTGAAAAATTCATAATGGATAAAAATATGAGGGAATGGTTCAAAAAGGAGAATCCATGGGCTCTTTCAGAGATAACATCACGGATGATAGAGGCATATAAAAGGGAGATCTGGCATGCCAGCGATGAAATGAAGGAGAAACTGGAAGAAGAATACATGGAAATTGAAGGTGAAAATGAATGAAAACTTATTATTTCCCATTTTCCGCCATAGTGGGCAATAATGATATAAAACTTGGCCTTATAGTTAATGCAATAGACAGCAATATAGGTGGTTTGCTGATTACCGGACCAAAGGGCATAGCAAAATCAACCATGGTAAGATCATTATCGTCTGTTTTGCCGGAAATAAAGGCTGTCAGGGGCTGCAGATTCCACTGCGACCCGGATGGCGATCTATGCGATGAATGTATAGAAAAGCAGAAAAATGGAAAACTGGAAACAGAAGAAATGAAAATAAGGATAGTAAACCTGCCAAATAGCACAACCCTGGACAGGGTAGTAGGATCTCTGGATATTTCACATGCAATAAAGGGAGAATCTGTACTTCGTGAGGGGTTAATTGGCGAGGCAAACCGCGGTATACTATATATAGACGAGGTGAACCTGCTGGAAGATTCAATTGTTGATTCCATACTTGATGCAGCAGCGTCAGGGGTCAATATAGTGGAGAGGGAGGGTGTATCTTATACACATCCCGCCAGGTTCATACTTGTCGGAACAATGAATCCGGAGGAGGGGGAACTCAGGCCACAGCTTCTTGACAGATTCGGGATTTCTGTGGAGGGGAAAATGCCGGAATCACCTGAAACCCTTCTTGAAATATCAGGCAGGGTTGAGGAATTTGACAGGAATAAATTAGAATTCATTAATAAATACAGGGATGAGGATAAGACTATAAAATTGCGAATAATGAAGGCCAGGGAGATCCTTCCATCCGTCATAATCAGAAGAGAATTTTTGATGTTTATAGCTGATACCGTCCTGAAAAACTCCCTGAGCAACAGGGCAATGATAAGCACTGTAAAAACAGCAAAGGCAATAGCAGCGTATAATGGCAGAAAGCAGGTAAATGAACAGGATTTAAGAAAGGCTCTTGAGTTTGCCCTCAATCACAGAATTAGAGAGAAGGGCAACAGCAGACCTGATTATAACTATAAAGAACCCGAAAATCATGATAACAATGAAGATCAGAAAAACAGCCACTCTAATTATGAGGATCATGAAGAGGACATTGGCAATAATGATAAATCCGGAAACAGTAAAGGCCCAGATAATAATAAACATGGCAATAACCCAAAAAAGGATCAAATAGGAAAAATTCAGGTCAGGCCAGAAAACAGCATGGAAACCAGGACTTCTGGAAGATCCGGTATTTCCAGGCAGTTTAAACACCGTGGAAAAAAATCTGGAACCCATATTGATATAAGATCGTCCCTGCTTACCACATGGACTTCAGGTTTCAGTGAAATAAACAGCAAAACTGTAGTTCTGAATGATTCATTTTCATCAGGGTCTGTTCCCTTTATAATAGCCATAGATTCAAGCAGATCCATGAATTTCAGTTCAAGGATACAGATAGCAAAGGATTTTTCGGATATGCTGCTTAAAAAACTCTACCTGATGAGAAGTCGTGTAGCCCTGTTAACATTTTCCGGCCAGCATTCAAACATAGTAATGAATTTTTCCAGGAACTTTACCTCACTGAGGAACCATATAAATAACATAAAGAGTGAGGGCAAAACCCCACTCTACGATGCACTGATGGAAATATATAAGCTGTCCACTTATGAGAAATTCAGAACGGTTTCTTTACTGATATCTGATGGAAGGGGTAATGTATTTCCAGGAAATCCCAGAAGCGATCTTGAATATATATCCAGAAAAATTAAAAAAGTTTCAAAAATGTACATAATCGATAAAAACGATAATAAATTCCTTCCCACATATAATAATATAATTTCCAGTTATTCAGGTGCTACAATTATAAATGACCTGAATAATATATCGATTATGTGACGCACCCTACTCTCTGACAGATATGCCTCTCCACTATGAGTTAAAATATTAAGATATGAATGATATCTTTTTATATATGGAATGAAAAGCATAATTCACATTGGAAATGTAATTTTGCGCTGGAAATTAAAATAAAAATAGTTACACACAGGGCGAATATTTATTACAGCAATCATGGCATGCAAAATATTGTCATAGCCTTATTGATGGCTTTGGTTTGTTGAAGTATTACATAAAAAAAATTTGATAATAATATATTTAAGTGGTGGTATCAGTGCCAATATCAGATTCTTCCAGTGATATATTATCAGTTTCCTTCGATTTATAGATAACTCCAAGCGCAATTAATATGAAAATCATGGTAAATACTGGATAGAGTGCGTATTCTAAGGTTCCCAGAAGATCTGAAACATAGGGAGCAGGGCCTCCAATAAAGGAATTCCCGTACTGATAGCTTGCTGAATTTCCAGAGTACCTTACTCTTGTGGGGAATATTTCAGAAATCATTGCCCCCATTGGAGAATAACTCAATCCGTGTGCGACTGCAAACAATGAGAGAAATAGAATAAAATATTCTGTGCTTACAAGGTATATAGAGGGAAACAGAATAATAAGTGCAAGTAAGTTGGCACCGGCAATAATAACCCTCCTGCCTTTTTTATCTGATATCGCGCCACCAATGAATACGAATGCCACATCCAGTATGCCGAATATGGCCGTACCTATAAGCCCCACCAGTATAGTTATTTTCCCTGTATCTTCAAACAGCACAGGTAGCAGTGAAATTGCAAAGTAGAAGAAATTCCCGGATGACCCGGCAAGCAATGTTCCTACTATAACCTCTTTCCAGTGTTTTGTGAACAGCTCCTTTTCAGGAGATTTTAAAAGCCTGTTCTTTTTCTTCTCTGCCTCGAACACAGGCGTTTCCTTTACTTTCAGCCTTATAAAGACACCTACTATAACTATCACGAAGCTGGCAAGGAAAGGAATTCTCCACCCAATAGAGTACATGAAGGAGGATGGCAACAGGTATACCAGTGGGATAAATATGGCAGTCCCGAGCAGCAACCCGATACCCACTGTGGACTGGACAAATGAAGAATAAAAACCTCTCCTTTTCTTGAAAGTCTCGAGTGTCAACAACATTGCCCCTCCCCATTCTCCACCAAGGCCAAAGCCAAGGATAAGCCTGAGTATTACCAGAATTACTATGGCAAGGGCACCTATACTGGCCTCTGAAGGTATCAGTCCTGTAAGTCCGGTTGAAATTCCGGATATGAGAAGCGTAAGAAGCAGTATTCTTTTTCTTCCAAGCTTATCTCCGAAATGTCCGAAAACATAGGCTCCCACTGGCCTGGTTATGAACCCGAGGGCAAATGTTAATAATACCAGTAAAAGTCCCTCTGCAACGCTTACATTCGGATAAAACGTTCTTTCTATGTACACCGCACCGGATGAAAAAATAAAGATTCCATACCATTCAATTATGGTTCCGATCATAGATGCAGCTATCACATCTGTTTTTTCACTCATAAAGGGTAAATTTGAACTTATATAAATTTATTGGTAGTATAATCCCGAATTTATGTCACTTAATTTAAAAATTTTCCGGAATTATTAAAACATTCCTATCTGATATTATCAATTCATCATTTTGACATTGCAATATTTGTCAAACAAAGTGGAGATCATATGAATATATTTTATCCGGACATATGCCTCTAAATGCAAAAATAATGGATATTCACATGCCTATGGAATTAGAAACCTGGGATGCCCTGAATCACGAAATTATTCTAAATATTTATATTACAGTTTATAATACCATGCAGAAGTGAAGGAGGATTATCATGGAAAACACTTATGTAAAGTTTGAAGCTCCCGAATCGTTAGTCAAAGACGCATTGGATTTTGTAGAAAATTCATACAGATCTGGTAAGATTAAGAAAGGGACAAATGAGGTAGTGAAGGCCATAGAGAGAGGAGAGGCTAAGGTTGTAGTTATTGCAGAGGATGTGTCTCCACCTGAGGTTGTATTTTATATCCCTGTACTGTGTGAGGAAAGAAAGGTTCCATACACCTATGTTAAAACCAAAAATGACCTTGGATTAAAAGTTGGCATAGCATCTGCAGCATCAATAGCAGTTACTGATTTCGGCAAGAATGAGGAGGCATACAAAAATCTCTTATCCTCAATAGAAAGCGCAAAGACTGGAAAGGAAGAGAAAAAGAAAGCACCAGCCAAGGAAGAAAAGAAAGAGGAACCTGCTGAGGCCGGAGCCGAAGAAGTAGCAGAAAAGGCAGAAGAAAAGAAAGAGACCAAGAAAGCTGCAAAGAAGGAAAAGGAATCTGAATCAAAGGAAGAGAAGAAGGAAAAGAAAGAGCCCAAGAAAGCTGCAAAGAAAACAGCGAAAAAGAGCAAAGATTCAGAAGAAAGTGAAGAGTGATGCTTTATGGCAGATGATGCAACTCCAGCTGAAGTAGTAGAACTAATGGGTAGAACCGGAATGACCGGAGAGGCAACAACCGTTAAGGTAAGGGTTCTAGAAGGCAAGGATCAGGGCCGTATAATCGCAAGGAACGTACTCGGACCTGTTAAGGTAGGGGATATACTCATGCTGAGAGAAACTGCGAGAGAGGCCAGAAGGTTATCAATAAGGTGAATGAAATGGAAAATAGAAAGTGTATCTTCTGCGGGCATGACATTGAGCCCGCATCTGGCATTATTTACATTAGAAAGGACGGAAATGTTATGAATTTCTGCTCCAAGAAGTGCAGAACCAATATGATCGACCTAAAAAGGGCCGCCAGAAATGTTAAGTGGACAAATGAGTACCACCGCATAAAAGAAATGAGAAAGGCGTAATAATATGGAAAGAACATTGGTACTTATAAAGCCTGACGGTGTAAAAAGAAGCCTCATTGGGAATATAATAACCAGATTTGAAAATAAGGGCCTAAAAATTTTGTCCCTAAAACTTATGAAGGTTTCAGAGGCGAAGGCCAAGGAACACTATAGTGTGCACAGCCTCAAACCCTTCTTTGATAGCCTGGTATCATACTTAACCTCCGGCCCTATTGTTGCCATAATACTTGAGGGTGACAATGCAATAGTCTCATGCAGAAATATTGCAGGTGCCACAGACGGATCAAAGGCAGCACCTGGTACAATTCGCGGGGACTTCTCCCTTAATATAGAGGAAAACATAGTTCATGCATCTGACTCTCAGGAAGCATATAATCACGAATATAAAATATTCTTTAATAAGAATGAGATAATGGATTATTGATTATGGAAACCACAAAAAAAAATTTAAGGGAACCAATTGTATGTGTCCTTGGACACGTGGACCACGGTAAAACAACTCTCCTTGACGATATTAGGGGCACAAAGGTGGCTAAAAAGGAAGTTGGTGGAATAACACAGAAAATTGGTGCAACCGATATAGATAAAAAAACACTGGAAACAAATATTAAAAATTATTTTAAAAATATTCAGATTAAAATACCCGGGCTTCTTTTTATAGACACACCAGGACATGTAGCATTTGCAAATATGCGGTCAATGGGCGGCGCCCTGGCAGATATAGCCATACTGGTTATAGATATCAATGAAGGATTAAAGCCACAGACAATTGAATCTATTGATGTTTTAAAGAAATACAAGACCCCATTCATAATCGCAGCAAACAAGATAGATTTAATCCCTTATTTCATTAATACAAAAAACACTTCATTTATGGACACCCTGAAAATACAGAGGCAGGAATACATAGACCTTCTGGATGAAAAAATCTATAAGATAATTAATGATCTTTACACCAGGGGCGTGTCCTCAGATCGTTATGATAGAATATCTGATTTCACAAAATCATTTGCAATTGTACCTGTTAGTGCAAAATTAAATATTGGCATACCTGATATTTTGATGGTATTGACCGGGCTGGCCCAGAGATTTCTTGAAAGCACAATACAGTTTGAAAACAAAAATGTCCGTGGGTCTGTTATTGAAATTAAAAAGGAAGAATCTCTGGGTATAACGCTTGATACTATACTATATCAGGGAACACTCCATAAAGGTGATAAAATAGCACTTAATACCTCTTCAGGTCCTGCAGTTACCAGGGTAAAGGCAATTCTGGTCACGGGTAAGAAAGGGCTTGAAGAAAAAAACAGCGTCAGTGCAGCTGCCGGAATAAGAATACTAATAACAGACAGGCTTGATGTTTTATCCGGGACATCCATCATAGCCATAAAAAATGGAAATACCGAAACGGCATTTGAGGAACTTATAAATGAATCAAAACCGGATATAAAACTTTCAGATAACGGAATCACAGTAAAGGCCGAGGCAATAGGGTCACTGGAGGCTATTGCCTATGAGATGGATCAGAATAAAATAAATATACGGGAAGCGCAGATAGGCGATATTACCAAAAAGGATATAATAAATGTATCAACACTTAACAATCCTATGGATAGGGTGATAGTGGGATTCAATGTCAATGTTTCCAGTGATGCAAAAGAGGCAATGGAATCAAATAACGTCAGAGTTATTACCGGCAACGTAATTTATTCCATGATAGATGACCTGAACAAATGGCTTGAGTTCAAGAAGCATGAGCTGGATGAAGAAAGCAAGAACAGCAGGCCTGTGCCATCAAAACTTGTTATAATGCCAGATTATATTTTCCGGGCCGCCAAACCCGTTATTGTGGGAATCAAGGTGTTATCAGGCAGGGTAAAGGTTGGAGATAAATTAATCAACAGTAAGAATAAATATGCAGGGACCATAAAGAGTCTCCGGGACGGGGATACGAACTGCCAGTACGCCGATAAGGGTACAGAATTATCCTGTGCCATAGAAGGTGTAACACTTAACAGGCAGATTTTCCCAGAGGAGGATCTGTACGTGGATGTGCCTGCAAACATTGTAAAAGAGCTAAAGAACGAGGATATGGACCCTGACATGAAGGAAACCATGGAGGAATTAATCCGGATTAAAAGGAAGGATGACCAGTTCTGGGGATACTGAGCTATTGATTATTTTTATTATAATATCACCGGAGTTTTCCGGGAGGCTGTAAAAATTAGATATTTATGGTTCATCACCTGAAGATGACTGTGTATAATACAAGAACCATGGAGAATAAAATCATAATGACCATTGAAAAAAATGACATGGAGAAAGTCAAGGTCCCTATGAATGCTATTATAGAAAACAATGCAGTTTCCTTATAAACAGTGCTTCCGGTTATCAACCCTACAGACACATCATTCTTTCCATTTCTCATTGAGATAGACATCATCATAATTTCTGGGAGAGACCCGAAGAAACCAAGAAGCAGAAATGAAGAAATGAACGTGTTTATACCTGTTACCTGCGATATAATAACCGCAGAGTTTATCATGTTATATGATGCCAGTGCTATGGAAACCAGAGCTATTGCACCGTAATAAGGCGGATAGACCTCCTCTGCCTTGATAACCTCATCATTCGTTCCAGCTGAGGATTTCCGGTATATATAATATATAAATATAATAAAAGTAATAAATCCGAGATAAAATGGAACTTTTACGAAAAAAAATGAAAGCAATATCAGTATTACAGAAGTTGCAAGGATAACATATGAATCTATCCTAAATCTGGAGATTCCACTCCTGTAGTATAACGGTATAATTATGAAAAATGCCAGGAGTGTTATAACATTAGAACCCTGGATGGTGCCAAAACTAATTGTGCCAAGATTTTCTATAGCCGCCATAACGGCCATTGCTATTTCGTCAACTATGGCTGCAAAACCTACAATAAAGAGGCCAATCCTCTTTTCTGAGAATGATCGTGATTTTCCAATACCGTACGATACATCAAGAAACACATCCCCTCCAATGTATATGGATGCCACAGAAATTAGAATATCAGGAATAACTATAATGTTGTATGTGGAAGTTATATGGTAAACTCCAATTAAAATGTCCAGAAAAAACAATAAAAGCAAGAAAAAAAATAAAACAAATCCTTTTTTCAATTTATCACAGCATCATCTGTGGATTATCAATTTTTACATTTTCCTCGATTTTGCTGCCCCGTTCAAGTTTCTTGTATTCTATAGACGTTGGATGCAATACATTCAAAAGATAGTTAAAGGCCCTGTCAGCGTTGCTGTGTTCTCCACATGTGTATATATCCAGTGTTACAAGTCCGTGTTCAGGCCATGTATGAAATGATAGATGAGATTCAGCCAGAAGTGCTATGCCACTGGCGCCCATTGGTCTGAACTGATAGTACTGCGAGGAAATCTCTGTAAGGTTTCCCTCCTTGATAGCATTCTCAATAATAGGTGAAATGCCATCAGCGCTAGATATTAACTCTGCATCTACACCGTATAAATCCGCTATAATATGTACCCCTACTGCCACTTTCATCGTCCTCCATAATTTTTACACCTCTCTTATCAACCTTTATAATAAAGTCTTATTTAAATATTTATAAAAATGCCTAAAAATTACTTTTATTCTTATGTGATTATAATACTAGCCGAGACTAGTTTAAATAACATATATTGATGTAAATATATTTTTAATAATATATTTATAATATCTCTTAATTATAGCGATTCTTTTTTATCCAGATCAGTTGAAACATAATTTATATATGCCTCAAATCCAGTTCAACACCGGGATTCTTTGCCTGAAGTTCCCTGATTTCGTTCAGTGAGAAATGGAAAAATCTGTCGGATACAAGTATGAGGGTTGTAAAACCTCTCTTTGCAGCCTCAAATGCCGCATTGACAGAAGCATACTCAAAGTCTGGATTGATTCCCAGCATATCAGCAATTGTTTTTGCCATTTCTCCAGTAATCCCAATAAAATCAAACTTTATATTATTTATATAATCCTGTACAGTTGCAGCTAGGGTTTTCATATCCTGTACTTTCTCCACATTGTTGAAAGTAGCTATAACAATTCTGGATTTATCTATTTTAATAATCTCTCTCACTGCCGTGACTCCTGTGCACTCTCCTTTCATGGAATTCTTTACAGCAATCCCATGTGCCCCTTTCCCTTTGTAAGGCCCTGCATGAAGATACCCGTGTTTCATGTAAAGTGATACCTTCTGTCCGGATGCTATATTATCATCAGATATGACCTCCCAAACCAGTGAGGAATCTATACTTATAAGGCTTGAATGGACAAAATCCTCTATGTAATTTAGCCCGTTGTAAAGAAAATCAAAACCTTCTTTTGTTATACCGTTTTTTTCATCTATGAATCCCTTTTCTCTAAGTATCTTTATGTGGTAAACCACACCCTGGAGCGTTATGTCCAGTTCTTTAGATATCTCTGAGGGTCTTGTCTTACCGTTTTTTATATTCAGCAAAATCATTAACTGTGAAATAAGAGCCTGTTCAATTTTCATTGTTGTATATATAAATATGTATTATATTCTTTCTGCACAATTATTTTCCAATTATCCCATGTTCTCTCAATTTTTCCAGATAGTATGATACCTCTCCTTCAATATCTGTGCCTGAATAAATTGCTGAAACCACTGCAATTCCAGAGATTTTATACTTCAGGACCTCATCCACATTTCCCCTGTTTATTCCTCCTATTACAAATACAGGTATGTTAATATTATTCAGTTTATCAAGGATACCTATATCGCACATGGTGGCATTACTTTTTGTTTTTGTACTGAAAAAAGAACCGAATGCGACGTAATCAGCGCCAAGTTCCTGGAATTTAACTGCATCTTCAGGGCTCCCATATGTGGATACCCCTATTATTTTTTCAGGATATCTTGATTTCACATAATCAAAGGGAACATCATCCTTTCCAATATGGATTCCGTCAGCACCAACTATATCCATCAGAACAGGGTCGTCATCAACAATAAATGGAATGCCGTATTCTCTGCACATATACATAAATTTTTTCGCCCTTTCCATCTTCTTCCGGAACGAAGGTTCTTTATCCCGGTATTGCAGTATATTGACCCCGCTTTTCAGGGCTCTTTCTGTCGCCCTAAATACCTCAGTTCCTGTATATGGTGGTGTAACCAGGTATAAGCCCCCAAGTTTCATTTCAATCCTCTCTTCACGCCACCGGAAACAGCACCCCATAACTGGTCGTCCTCTGGGTTTATCACCGACTCCTTGCCATCCTTTATCAACTTCATTCCTCCTGTCTTGTCTGTTACCTCTCCTATTATGCTGGCATTGATCCCGCTCTTTTTGAGCATTTCAGTAAATTCATTTCCATACTCCCGCTTAACAGTGAGCAGTAGTGTCCCCTCACTTATAGACCTCAGGGGATTTATATTGAAAAGCGAGCAAACAGCCGCAATATCGCTATCAATAATGATGCTGTTATAATTTACCATGACTCCATTACCAGAGGCATAGCCGATTTCATAAACAGAATTCAGCAGGCCACCCTCTGTTGCATCGTGCATTGATGTTATCCTCTCACCTATGCCATAGTCTATGGCCATTAGCTCCTCAGGTACGCATGTCATAGTGTAAAATTTATCCTTGATAGCATTCAGTGTATTACTTCCCAGACTTTCCTTTATATACTCAGGAAATGTATATGCAAGTATAATTGAGGCCTCCAGGCCACAGCTTCTTGCCATTATAATTACATCCCCTGGAGATGCATTTTCCGTGGTTATGTACCTGTCACCTACTCCCATCAGAGTAACACCACCGACCATGGGAAATGATACACCTGCGTATCTTGCAGTATGGCCGGTAACCACCTCAATCCCGTATTTTTCGCATTCTCCATGAATCACATTCCATATCTCGTTGAACTGTTCATCGGTAATTTCCTGGGGGAGGTTCAGGTCAATACTCATATAGCTGGCCTTAATGCCCGACGTAAAAAGGTCAGATGCAAGTATGTGAAATGCAAACCACGCTGCTTTTTTAAACCCGAAAGACCGGTCAATGTAAAGCGGGTCTGTGGTTACTGCCATATAGCTGCCATTAATTGCTATAATACCAACATCAACCCCATTGCGTGGTGGTACGGCAACATCTTTCCTGACAGCTCCAATCCTATTTATTATGTTGTCCTCAAAAAATTTCCTTGATATTTTCCCTATCATTTTATCGCCCAGAAATGTGAAAGAGATCCATATCCCTTACCCATGGGAAATGAATTCTTTATTGCCCCTTCAATATATTTCCTTGCCAGTGAAATTGCCTGTTGCAGGTTCATCCCTGATGCCAGGTAGGACGCAATAGATGCAGACAGGGTATCACCTGTTCCATGTGTATTCCTGGTATCAATCCTTGCACCGGGGAATTCACTGTACTCACTCCCATCGTAAAGTATATCAGTGGATATATCCCCATGGGAATGGCCTCCCTTGACCAGAACCGAGGCGCCTGTCATTTCATATATCCTCTTTGCCGCAATCCTGGCATCACCTATGGAATGTATTTTAATAGATGAAATGACCTCGCTTTCCGGTATGTTTGGTGTGACCAGTGTTGCAATTTTCATTAATTTATTTACCATAGATGAAACTGCATCCTCTTTCAATAATCTTGCATTGGTTTTGGAAATCATTACAGGGTCCACAACAATATTAGTTACATTATACTGCTGAAACTTTTCTGTTACTGCAGATATTATTTCCTCTGAATATAGCATACCTGTCTTTGCAGAATCAGTACCAATATCATCCATTATTGCATCGAACTGGTCATTAATGAAGGACACTGGGAGTTCATAAATAGATTTTACTGTAACGCTGTTCTGTGCTGTGAGTGAAACTATAACTGCGGTTCCAAAAACCTTCATTGCCGTAAAAGTTTTTAGATCTGCCATAACACCAGCACCGCCACCGGAATCCGTGGATGCAACGGTCATAACTCTTGGAACCATATTACTTATATAATTTTACAATATTTAAAAAGTGCGAAAAGATAAATCCAGCATAGCATAATGCAATAGAAAAGAATTTATATATGCTGGATAGATACCTTCTTAAAATGGATGTACTTCAGGCTATTGGCCTTGCACTTGTTGCTATAGGACTCGTTTACGTTATCTACCAGTTCCCTATACTATTTTACGGATACAGGGAGTTTACAAAATATGATATAGATTTTTCAAATCTGGATAGCGCCCAGTTTTCAGGATTCAAGATGTACAAACCTCTTGTAAGCATAATAGTCCCGGCCAAGAATGAGGAAACTGTTATATCCAGAACAATAGAGTCCATTCTTAACCAATCCTATACAAACTTTGAATTACTGGTGGTTGTTGATAACTCCACCGACAATACATATAATATAGCCAAGGAATTCGAGCAGAAGGACAGCAGGGTAAAGGTATTCAACAGGCCAAATGGAAAGAGCAAGGCTTCTGCACTCAACTTCTGCTTTGAAAAATCAAGGGGAGAAATCATAGCAACCTATGATGCAGATACCATGCTATTGAGAAATACTCTTGAAAACGCCATTTATGGGATGAATTACTTCAATGTGGATGTTCTACAGGGATACAATTCATACATAAATAGGTCAGAAAATATATTCACAAGGCTTGCAGTAATAGATGAGATACTTGTAAAGGCGACCCTCATAGGAAGAACACACCTAAATCTTTTTGTCCCGGTTGCAGGTTCGAATCAGTATTTTAAGAGGCAGGTAATAAAAAACATAGGCGGCTGGGATGAGGAGTTTCTCACTGAGGATCTTGAAAGTTCATTGAGAATATCGAACTCCCGCTATAAATCAGCATACCTGAGCAGTGCCAAGGTGCTTCAGGAAACTCCCGCGTCCTATTCGGAATACTTTAAGCAGAGGACAAGGTGGCTGAGAGGCTATCATCAGGTTCTCCTTCATTCAAAAAAGAGGATGAGCAGGTTTACAGATTTTGATGCACTGATGATCGTACTTGCACCAACGTTCTCTGGTATACTGTTTTTCGGATGGATGTACATATCATTGTTGAATTTTTATAATCCTTTTGTGCATTCAATGAGAACCTATTTTCTATCTCTTATAGTCATATCTCTAATAATATATGCTGCCGCTTTTATACTCGTACTTATCAAGAAAAAGCAGAATGCTATTTACCTTCCACTGATTTACGTATATCTTACAGTTAATTCCCTGATATCAATATATACAATGTTCCTTGAAATCACTGGCGCAAAGCGTGTATGGCATAAGGTAAAGAAAACAGGAAAGACAACAATTTAATAATTACTTTTTCATATCTGCCTATGGTACTTGACTCTTATAGAAAGAATGCGGATAAATTTCTTGACCCGATTACAGAAAAATTTTCAAGAATGAACCCAAACACCATTTCTATATTATCACTTATTCTTGCGGGGCTAGGGGGCGTATCCTATTATCTTGGACATTACTTCCTGCTGCTAGCTTTTGTATTAATAATTATGTCAGCACTGTTTGATGCTCTGGACGGTAAAATAGCGAGGCTGAAAAACATCTCTTCACGGAAAGGAGACATGCTGGACCATGTATTCGACCGTTATTCAGATATGTTTATAGTTCTTGGCATGACTTTTTCCATTTATGGGAATGTTTACCTCGGATTGTTTGCTTTGCTGGGAATCCTCCTTACAAGTTATATGGGTACACAATCACAGGCACTAGGATTGAAACGTGATTATTCCGGTATAGCCGGAAGAGCCGACAGACTTGTATTAATAATAATATTTTCAATCGTACAGTTCTTCATCACTGCACATTTCGCGATTTATTCAATAGAGATATATGCCACAGGAATACTTCTGATCTGGTTTGGCCTTGCGGGCAATATAAATGCAATAACAAGATTCTTTGATATGTATAAAAATCTATAAATTTTTTAAAAATGTTACATACTCTTCATTGTATTCTTTTGCCCTTTCCTGAACTTTAGATTCTGAAAAGACACGGATAATTTTTTCTGTTCCGGAGGGCCTTACTAGGGTCCACCCATCTGCATCATAAATTTTTATGCCATCTGTGAAATCAAACATCTTTCCTGTGAATTTTTTTGTTATGAGTTCCTTTATTTCATTCCACTCCCTATTTCTAGGGACAGATGTTTTTATCATGTAATATTCAGGGATATCCTTTAGAAGCTCTGATAGGGGTTTCTTTTCCCTGGCAAGCAAATCCAGCATCAGTGCCATTGTCATGGCACCATCCCTGCAGTACTGATGTTTTCCATATATAATCCCGCCATTTTCTTCCCCACCCATGGTGGCCCTGTTGTCAATCATGGCCCTGGCAACAATGGGGGCACCGACTCTTGTAAGGATTAATTTCGCACCCTTTTCCGAACATATTTCACTGAGCGCGTCTGAGCTGCTTACAGGTGTAACAACAGTATCCCCTCTTTTTATCGTATGTTTCGCAATTAATGCAAGGCTCCTGTCTCCGTCCACAAAATTACCCTTTTCATCTATGAAGACACATCTATCGGCATCGCCGTCGTGGGCAATTCCAATGCTGAATTTCCCCGTCTTCATTATAGATATGAGATCAGAAAGGTTCTCGGGCTTTGGCTCCGAATTCCTTGAGGAAAATTTTCCATCAGGGTTTGCATTAAGTGAAACAGGATGGCAGTTAAGCTTCGTGAGTATTTCCGGGCTGGTATAATAGGATGCACCATTGCCAGTGTCTATTGCCACCCTTAGATTGCTCTCAGCTATGACCTTCGAATGAACAGACTCTATAATGCTATTTATGTAAAGGTCTATTCCGGTGCTGTCATAACTGTAGTTTCCTATGTTCTGCCATTCTGCCATTCTATAGTTTCTGCTTTCATAGATTTCCTCTATCTTTACCTCTTTCTCCTCATCAATCTCTGTACCATCACTGTCTATAGCTTTTATTCCATTGTACTGCGGGGGATTGTGGGATGCAGTTATCATTATGCCCGGAATATGATTCTCCTTACAGTAGTACTGAAGGCCCGGTGTTGGAAGCTCGCCTATGTATACTATATCTGTGCCAGTGGACATTGCCCCGGACGCGACTGCAAATAAAAACATATCCCCACTTATTCTCGTATCCCGCGCCATTGCAATTTTCTGGGCTTTGAAAAATGTTCCTGCTGCCCTTCCTATACCGGTTGCAAGTTCCAGTGTCAGGTCCTGGTTAGGTACCCCCCTGATTCCATTTGTGCCGAACAATTGTGGTGCTTTCATTATTAATAATAGTAATTTATTATAATAAGTTTTTATCCTGTATATCGTAGGTGTTCCCACGCCATTTAATATTTTTCATTCTTTTTGCTATGGCTAAATTAGCCATATAAATTACTGGAAGCATTATTGCACCCATAACATTTACTATTTTTACCTTTTTAAGTCTCCTGAGCATATTGTATATATACACAAGGGCTGGAACCAGGAATAATAAGTAATATGGGCTGTAAAATGCACCCATAAATATGGCTGACAGGAACAGGAACATATATGACCCGTAGAACAGCATTCCATAGTAATATACCCTCGGGGATGCAGATATGGACAGTGCTGTTTGCCTGTTTGCCCATTCAAAAAACACATTAAAATTATCCGGGGAATTTATGTCCGGCATGGCAGAATCCACATAGTATATTTTTTTGCCCTTGCTTTTACATATCTTTGTCAGTGCCATATCATCTGATATGTGCTCGCTGAAGAAATCCATGGAATCCTCTATAAGTTCCCTTCTAAATGCCAGTGATCCACCCCAGCCGAATCTTGTCAATTTGGACTCCATAAGTCCCATCCCGACAAATCCCCATATTTCCTTCACCTCAGACCAGAAGCCACCCATGGGTTCAAAATAGGGAAATGTGGTAGAAAGCCCTGCATCGGGATTTTTTAGTGGCATCACCATATTCAGCAGCCATTCATCTTTTACCTCTATATCAGAATCCGCGAGCAAGTAAACATCGTAATCCCTATATCTATCAATAGCAGTGCTTATTGCCCTTACTTTGCCACTACATTTACTGCAACTGTAAGAACTTATTATGTATTCAATGCCCAACTTTTTTATTACATTCACTGAATCGTCTTCCTCTGAATCCACAACACATACCAGTTTAAAATTTTCATATTTCTGGTTCCTAACGGATTTTAAATTTGCCTCAAGAGAATAATCAACACCACGTACTGGCATTATTACAAGTGTTTTAGGTCTGTAATCATTTACAATGTGCTCACTATGGTATTTGCTTGATTCTATATAAAGAAAGCCTGCAGAGATTAGCAGTAACAAAACTGTATAAAAAACAAGCAAAATATAAAAAATAAACATTTTATATTAGTGTAACGTCTCTTGTATCTACCTGGCTGACTCCCTCTACAGAGGATATAGCATTCTCCACTGAATCTATTTTACCCTCTTCATCAGGTACTATGACGGAAAACATCAAAGCACTGAGTCCGAATCCTATTTCCTCTTCCTTGACCTCATTAATCTTGCACAGCTTATCTATGACGTTTGTTATTTCATTTTTAAGCCTGCCCAGGTCTATTTCTACAGACTCTGGCAGTACCCTCAACTGAACCATTACATCTCCCATAATATCACGGTCCTATAAATCCACATTTCGGGCATTCATACTTTGTTGAATGTTCTCTGCACTGCTTGCATCTGCCTATCATTTCCTCCCCGCAATTGGGGCACTCAAATATTGAATATCCTACTTCCACGAGGCCTATGCCGCAGGAAGTACATGTTTCTTTTGTGTTTATTTTAACCACTCTCTGGCTCTTTATTAAATAAACCTATTTAACTTTTATATATTATATATTCAGGATTCTACAGAAAGAACGTGTTAAAAATTGCATAAACTAATTTAATACTTTATTATTATCATGCATGGAAATCCTGTTCGGAAATAAACATGAGAAATTAACTGAAGGAAAATATTTTATTGCGTCTGCAAACCCACTATATTATGGGATTATAGTTAACCCATCGTCGGAATTATGGGGCTATATGGTAGAGAATCACAGTATAAAAAGTGATATAAATGGTGATCTTCAGGATTACACTATTCCCTATAGAATTGACGTGGGAGAAAACAGCATATTTTTTATTAAACCGGGAGAATGGGATTAGATCCCAAATATTTGTAACAGAAAACCATCCAGAAAGTTCAGAATTATCGCTATAATGAACACTGCAGCAAAAAGCTTGCTGTTCCAGTAGAATACTTTGCTCCCATCTAATGGAGGAAAAGGTATCAAATTAAAAAGTGCAAACCATAGATTTAACCACGCCACCCATAGGAGTATCCTGGAAGCAACAGCACTCAGTGGTAAAAATATAAAGGCCAGGAATACAATTATGCCTATGAATATATTTGTGGCAGGGCCGGCCAGAGCAATTTTACCTTCGCTTTCTCTATCATATAGCCCAGCGAACTGAACCGCTCCCGGGGCTGCAAATATGAATCCAAATACAGATGTTATTAATGCCATGAGCACTCCAACTGGCCACAATTTGAAGAATGCAACAGCACCAAGCCTTCTGGCAACTGTTCTGTGTGCCATTTCATGTAATAGAAATGCAGTTACTGTTACTGAAAAACCTATTAGAACATCTACCTCAAATGTTTTCGGGTTCACCGCCCTTAGTCCACCATTAATCATCAGTGTAAATGCTATGGTAAGCACTATGACCGCTATTATTATGTCGTTCGATTCGTTATTCCTGCTGTACATCATTTATATTAATCCCTTCTTAATTTTTTCAGATATTGCTATGGAATCAAGAAGCCCTATATCATATTTTACCATGATTTCCATAATGCCGGGTATATCGTTTTGATTTATTCCTGAAGTAAAATTCCACTCACCAAGATCCTGTGAGGGCCTGTAATAACCTTCCATTGCCCTTCCAATAAATATATAGAAATTTTTAGATTTTATTACGTCACCGGTTACACTGTATATATCATGGATTTTAATTTTATTTAGTGAGCGTATACCCTTTTCATACAGCCTTTCCATGATATTTTTTGATTGAATGTTAAATTCATCCCTGTCTATATAAGAATATGGAATATTATTTGTTATAAAGCCATATACGTCACTGGCAACATAACAGGGAATATATTTCTGCATTTCATGAAAATTTAATACCCTGTTTTGGTCGTTCTCAACTCTGAACAGGTCGCCCGTTAAACGTATGACAGTCCGTGTTCTATAAGAAGCCCTGATTTTATTTTCAATTTTAGATTTCAGGCTTTCTGGAATTATATCAGAATACTCCTTTAAAATGACTCTGACACCCACATAATTAAATAGTTTTATCTGAGCATAAATATAGTATTCTATATTGTCTTTATTTATAAAGTCGGGGTTATTCTTAAAAATGTTTGACAGGGATGCATAATCCTTCAAATTATATGCTGTCTTTGTCATTTTATTGAAGGAAGATACCGATTTAAGCCTATGGTAATTTTCAAATGAAAGCCTTAAAGCCTCTCCGTCCTCGTTATTCATTATTAGCGCACTGGTCAGTTTATCCTGAATCCCCGTCTCCTCCGGATTGGAACCGGCTAATTTTTTAAGAATATCTATCTCCAGACCATAAAGTTCCAAATCATGAAATTTTTCTGCCAGAAGTTCACCAAGTATTTTATCCCCGGTACCATGGAATAGATCCAGCATTGGCTGTTTAAGTGACATTGTATCCCAGGCCTGATTTATTGCAAATTCAATGATTTTTGTGTTGGTGTAATGTTTCACAATAATATCTTTGACATTGCTGTATTCATTCCTGAAATAGTAATAAAGAAACAGATCGAACCATTCATTTCTCGATTTCATATCCTCTATTATCTTTGTAGAAATTATATTTCCTGTGGAAATTTCCTGGAATACCGGGTTATCTAAGGCTTTCCTGTTTCTTATATACGCCCGGTTGAAGTATTCCAGTGCCTTTTTATAGATTCTCCTGCTGTAATAGTAACTGGACAGTATTATGTATGAAGAATACTTTTTTCCTGGATAACTCTCCAGGAAGCTTATTGCTATTTTCTCATTCCTGGATTTTAATAGTAAATAGTGTTTAACTATATCCTCTGATGTTCCTCCATGGAGGACTGATAGAGCCGAGAATTTAAGTTTGTCCCTGTAAGCTTCCATGCAGTATGCCTTCAATCTATACATGCCAGCATTCCTTACATCTATTGTACCAAGCAACTCCCTTAGGGAATCTTTAACCTCTATTTTATTTTCTTCCATGAAAGCATCAATTTTATAGAAGACCTCATCAAATCCCAGGTCAGTGCATAATTTGACGTAGCTATCAACCTTTTCATTATGCTGCAGTCCGATATTGATCCTTGATGCAAGGAAATTTACATTGAGGAGAATTTCAACAGCCTCGTCTATATGTTTTATGGCATCACCATAATTTGACCCATGCTGTTCAATAAGTGCCCGTGCATAATAGTAAAAAGGATCGGGGGTCTTATTTTTTATGGATTCTATATAAGATTCGGCCTGCTTATAAAATCCATAGTCGATCAGGGACATGGTAACCGGATAAAGAAAGTAACTGGAATCATTTAGATCCCTTGGCACTTTTCCAGTTTGAATGGAATATGCCTCTGCCATAATTGTCCCAACTGCCTGGTATTTATCAACTCCCAGAAGGCCCCTTATATAATTTTTCTGTACCGGTAATTTTTTCCTGCTAGCCATTAATGAAATTATGTATATGCATGCCACAGATTTATGTCTGTAAGCTTTCTGCATGTATATATTATAATCAATATTTTCCCTCCCCCTGATAAATAATATGACCATTTCAAGGAGCGTACCTGAAATATTTAAATTGTCAAATTTTCTGATATTTGCCTCAGATTTTAGAAATCCAAACAATGTGTCAACAACCGGACCAGAGTCTAACAGCATCCTGTCGGCAGATAGGTATTCAACGGCCCTGTCAATTTCACCCATAGATATCAGGGAAGAACAGTACTCGGGCATAAACTCACGTTTCTTTTCCTCTTCCTCAAGCAATTTTACAAGTTCTTCATATTTATGGTTTTCATATAGATAATTTACGGCAATTCTATAGGTATTAACATCATGGATTCCCTTTTCTATAAGGCTAAGGGCTATCCTGTATGCATATTCCTGACTATCTGTATTTAGATAATACTGAATAAGAAGTTTCATAATTTCCCTGTCCTCGTCAAATTCCGACCTGTACCTGGAAATATCTGATTCAGCCTCACTATACATCTCTAGGCTGATTTCTGCTTCTATTTTATACTGAAGAAAATTTCTGGGAAGCCTGGCATTTCTCTCCATTATGGATATGTAGCCTAAAAGTGAATAGTAATCCTGAATGGAATGTTCTATTTCTATTATTCTGTCAAGGACATTCTGATCCCGGTTGTAATATATAAATTTATAAATTTTGAGCGCACTTTCATAACTACCTGTTCGATAATAAGCCTCTGCAAGTTCAGCGTTGCCCTGGTCGGTTTTTTCTGAATATTTCATCACGGAATCGTAATCCTGTAGATATAAATAGTAACCGGTAAGCTCATCATTGTTATGAAATATAGATTCCATTGCAATAACAAGATTTTTCAAATCTGTTTTCCTTCCCGTCTTCATATATATATCTGCAAGTTCCTTATAACAATATTTTGATCCGGATACTGATATGCACCTCAACAGTATTTTTTCAAGATCATCCGGGCTTCCATTTTCTTTGAATATTTTTATATAGTCCTGAAAATCACTTTCACGAAATGAATCCGTCAAATACTGATTGAATTTCTCCTTATCATATATGCCGGTTTTACACAGATATTGCAGGGCAATATCTATACTTACAGAACCTATTGTTCTATTGAATGCCTCCTTTATCTCCTCTATGCCGAGGAGCTCTTTATAAGTATTAATTATGTCAAGAAATCCATCTACATCCTCTGTGCTATAATATTTTAATGCCCTGTATTTTAGAACTGGCATAAGTTTACTATCGATGCTGTTTAATGCCTCAAATAAATCCTCTGTAATTTTCTGATTTCTGAAAGCCTCCTCAAGTATCTCTGAAATCTGGCTATCATAAACATTTTTAATTTCTTCACTCTCCTTTATGACAAAATTGCTGAAAGATTCTATAGAACCACTTTCCCTAGCCTTTTTCAGTAGGGACTTTAACTTTTTTTTCAGCATTAGATGCTCTACGGCAATCATCATGGGGATATTTTATCACTCATTATAATAGTTTATGGTGCTATTATTTGTATCTAATCTAAACACGATTGGCACCACCGGTCATCATCTTCCAGATTGCCTTCAGACTCCGCCTCTCCAGGTTAAAATGCTGGTGGCATGGAAAATTGGCAATCCTTTTGCCTGACGCAAATAACCTCTGCCCACCTCTCCTGCAGAAAGAGGCTAACAGCTATGGGTTAGAACAGCATTATCATGAATATATGCGCTAACCTGACAACCTCTACAAGGACATTAAAGCCGGTCAGCTCATATAGCGCAATTCCGATACCAGCACCCAGAAACATAGAGGATATCAAATACGCAAGGGTTCTTATTCCAAAAAATACCAGAACGCCTGTTACAATGGCAATAACTGGGGCATATACGCTTGTTGATATGCCTATACCGGAAGAGGAGTAATGAACAAGATATGGAAATAAGAATGTGATAAACCGTGCACCAAACACAAATCCTATAATTATTCCTGCAACGGTTTCGATGTCATTTTTTAATTTAATGTACTTTTTGATGTCCATTTAGGTATATAAATAAAATTATGTATTAAATTTTTCCCTCTACTGGTTCCTTGTTGCATCAGTTCATTAATTATTAATATTCATATATATTAAACTGTAATGTACATTTTAAATTACTATTATATATTCAAAAGCAATTATGTACCATGGAAAATCAGTTAAGGTCAAATTCTATATCACTACCCGGCTTAATATTCCAGGGAATGGGACAGCTATCACCCCTTTTTACATTTGATGGTATAATAAGCGTTGCGGCATTCGCAGCGGGAGCAAGTCCACTGGCATTTCTAATTGGCCTGGTCGCATCTCTGCTTACCGGAAATACGCTCTACCAGTTTTCAAAAAGAACAGCCAGCGCAAGGGGATATTATGGGTATTCAGGTTATTCTCTTGGAAAGCATGCGGCATTTATAACCTCCTATCTTTATTTAATTTATCAACTGGCGAATTTAATATTTATTCTTTCTTTTTTTATAATGATATTCAATCCTGCAATTCTTTACCTTACAGGTTTCAATATACCTTTCTATTATGGTATAATACTTGTAGCGGTCATAAGCATTCCTGCTTTTTACACTGTTTACCGCGGAATCGTCCCATCGTTCAAATCTCAAATAACCATCAATGTCATTGAAATAATATTCGTTGTTGTTATTTCCATAATAATAATATTTACATCAAAAGACAACACACTTTCTGTCTTTACTCCTATCTCAGGATATAAAAACCTGTTTTTGGGATTCATCACCGGCAGTTTTCTTGCCTATACTGGTTACGGCTCGGTTGTTTCTCTGGGGGAGGAGGCCAGGGCACCCAGGAAAAATATTGGGCTTTCCATAGTTGCCATGCTCCTGATTATAGGAATTCTGGATCTCCTGATTTCATATTCACTTGTTGTGGGATTCGGTGTTAGTAAAATGGGCAGCTTTACAGATACCGTGATTCCTGCTTTCATAGTGATAAAAACACATGTGGGCAGCTTTGTTTCAATATTCTTCCTTGCCTTCAATTTTTTTATAATTTATACACTATTCAATACAATTGGAACTGCAATAACCAGAAACATTTATTCAATGGCCAGGGATGGATTTCTTCCAGGAACATTTATGAAATTGAATAGGTACGGTGCACCAGAAAATGCACTACTTTTATTGCTTGGAATATTCATATCAGTGGCCATAGTTTCTACCGTAATATTCTATGCATCATTCAGCGCAGGGGGGTTTTTGGACCAGTTTATATTTTATGCAACTATAAGCACCCTATCCACATTGATAATACACATGATCGTAAATACCGGCCTTTCAAGGGTATATAAAAATAAATTATCCGATATAGTTATTCCAACAATATCCACAATTATAATACTAATTGCCCTATATTATGCTGTATCCAGCCTTGCATTTCCATTTATCTATTCTGTGGTTATAATGTTATTATACATTATAATTATTGCCAGTTTTAGTGTAATTATGAGAACAAAAATAAAGGATATTTATGGAAAAGCTATGATTCAACGGAATAAATAATAATTATTTTTTTTCAAGTATATCCATAATGGATTTTGTGTCCATAACCATGGATACTGCGGACATTGATTTAAGTGATGCTTCATGCATTTCCCTGCTGTGGGATGAACAGGCATCAGATGCTACCACTGTATAATAACCAAGATTGCCTGAATCTCTAGCGCTGGACTCAACTCCTATTTCAGTTGCAATGCCTGTAAAAATGACCGTCTTAATCCCGGCTGCCTTAAACATGTTGTCAACGTTCGTTCCTATGAAAAGGCTTGCGGTATTCTTATTGAGAACGTAATCGTCCTTTTCAGGTGCCAGTTCTGGATAAATTTCTGCCTCCTTTGAACCTGGTGCCATGAAAACAGGTAATTTAGCAGGATCGTTTACTCCAAATCTTTTCATATAGCTGTATATTCCTGATGGTGCCATGTACTGGAAAGGCAAGGGAGTTATCCTGGTATACAGTACCGGCATGCTCTTTTTTCTGGAAAGCTGGGTTAATTTTTTTACGTTACCAACAAATTCATCTTTATTGAAAATATTATTTACCAGGCCATTCTGGACATCCCAGTTTACCAGTACAGTGTGCTTCGGATCCAGTATCTCATCCATATTCTCAAATATTGTTTTATTCCCAATAACTTTCATATTATCTCATTTTATCATTATATATTGCTTTTATGGTGTCTTCGAAGCTGTACCCTGATGATTTCATGTCATGTATAAGTAAGTCTTTCAGCATTTTAGAGGTCCTGGGCGAACTGCCACCGGTGCTTATTGCAATTATTATGTCCCCGATAGCTGTATTTGCCACCATCATTATATCAGAATTATTATGGTTCCCTGAATTGTCGTGCAGAATATTCCTGTCCCTGCATATACGGGAAATCATATCGTTTACATCCCGTTTATCTGTAGCGCATAATACCATGAAATAACTATTATTAATATCACTGGCTTCTATATTTCTCCAGGTAAGACGTATAATACCGTTATCCGAGAGCTTTTTTATAAATTCTGTTACTTCCGGGGAAATTACATGAATTAATGTATTTTCAGAAAGGAGCACTTTTATTTTTCTCTCGGCTATCCTTCCTCCTCCGGCTATCAGGATTTTTTTGTTTTCCAGGTTTATGTTAAAAATCATACTGTCTGCATTATTCTTATCAGGGATATTAATAAATTCCTCATCCTTTATCATTTCAGGCCTTAAAAAAACCGGCTTAAAGTTTTTTCTTCACGTCATTGTATGATCTGTAGAGGGATATCAAAAACGATTTCTTTGTGAGCTTATGTTTATAAGACCATTCAACATCTTTTTCAATATATGATAGATGACTACTTCTGTTTTCATTAGAAATATAATTATCTCCATGCATATACCCGGTTATGTTCTTTACTATCTCTTCTGCATCCTGTCCTGCCAGTAAGCCTAATGACTGCCTTATCCTGATCATGCGTATTTCAGATTCATAAGTTGCCTTTGCAATCTGTTCTACATTCATCCACTTTGTATAATAATTCAAAAAATCAGTCCATATCTTCCCATTTTCAAGAAGGTTGAAATAATCGCTAATTGTTCTTGCGGTAATTGTAAAGCCATAATCCTCTGGATGCTCATATATCAAAGAACCGGGGTCTATGAAAGGGGTAAGCGGGGATATAAATGTGTAAAGTTTCTCCTTATTATTTGTGAATCTCTTCATAAGCCCCTCGCTGTAATCCAGGTCTACATTCACATCCTCGGCGGTTTGCCCACTCAATCCTATGGTGAAATAAACATCTATCTTCTTGGATCCAGCTGTAATGGAGTTTTCTACAAAATTTTCCAGGCTTTTATTATCGTAAGGTCTCCCATTCTTATTCCTTATTGTCTCATTGGAGGATTCTGGTGAAATTTCCACAGTAAAATCTGGAAAATTCCTTCCCAGTTCATCCAGATAATGTTTTTCTGGCGGTACAAAAAATTCGGTTAATAGTGGCAGGTCTATTTTTCTGTTTTTCATTTCCCGGAACAGAGAGGAATAAAATTTTTCTCCGGCACGGTTTATATCTCCTGTAATAAATACAGGGCTGCCCAGTATATCCTGGACAAGAGATATCTCTTCCGCTATAATTTCTGGTTTTCTATATACAGGGGATGTATCATTGTAATTATTTCTATAGGCAAAATTTGAACCCCCGCAGAACGCGCAGTTGAAACTGCAGCCATGCTCTATCACAGTCATCGCCTCAGTATTTTCAAGCCATGAAGCATATGGTAAATGGCCCTTAATATCATGATATTTTAATGCATTTTTCATCAGTACCCCGTAGTTTAGAAATACATCATCAATGGATGATTTTCCACGCTGATTATGTACTATTCTACCTCCGTCCCTGTGGATCAAATTTGGGACATTATTGATATCATGTGAATTTTCCATTGTCTCAGCCAGTTTAACTATATTGTTCTCCTGCAAATCTCCTGAAAGTATGAAATCTATATATTCATAATTCTTCATTATATCTTCAGCAAAATAGGTGGCAGAAAATCCGCCTAGCAATACCTTTGAATTCTGGTGCAGGTCTTTTATAATCCGGGCAATCTTCAGAGCCCCGTTAACGTGGGGAAGCCAGTGAAGGTCAATGCCAAAAATATCAGATTCCACATCCTTTAAATATTTCACAGGATCAAATTTGTCTGATGATACCATCATGGCGGCAACATTGCATATCCTGGCATTGTAGCCCTCCTTTATTAACGAACTGAGCATGCTTACGAATCCGATAGGGTACATTTCAAATACTGGTGTTGATGGGATAACATCGCTTATTGGCCCGAGTTTAATATCCCTGGTCCTGAAATCGTATATGCTCGGAGCATGTACCAGTGCAACTTCTGTTTTCATAATCTCATTTCCTTGATATCTTATCACTTTATGGAATAGAATTCTTCATTTTTAAGGTTAAACCGCCTGGGGCGGGGCAATTTAAGCACCCATATCATGCCTCCAGGGAACAATGATAATCTCGTTTCTGCTTACTCTATTATGCCATGCCCCTCATTTATGGCGTAGAATATTCCCTGCCAATTGTTATTGTGGCCTTTAATATAATTATATAATATATATCTTTAAAAACATATCGGTTTACGGAAAAATAAAAAATAAAATTATAAATATTATGGTGGAGCCTGTAAGTGCTGGTATATTGCAACATAACCTATAAACAGCGCTATCAGGGCTGTAAGTGCCAGAAGTATGAATGCTATATAATAAAGATACTTCTTTCCATTATCCGGTTTCGCAAATAATATCAATGAATACACTGCAGATATTCCGCTAATAACATATAATCCCAGTGCGCTTATGAGCTGATCTCCTGTTTCAAGCTTGAAATTAACCATTGCGGCAGCCTCAATAAACAGATAAATCCCCAGCATTGCTCCAGGAATAGATATCGATCTGAGGTTTTGCTGCTTGTATATCATAAGTGAACCAGCCATCAATAATAATCCGAGTATCATTAATGGGTCCCCGAAAAGCATGTTGTACGCACTTAGCGGACCTGGAAAAGGCCAGAACTGTGACATCCTGAAACCGGATGCGAAATCAAAAAATCCGAAAGCGAAACTCGGGATGACAAGCTCCTTTAAATCTTTTCCCTGTGCGGCCATATAGAAATAGGCAGCAATCAGGGCGGCACTGATTCCTAAACTTAATAGCATTGCAGCCAATGGATCAACAAATCCCATAAATTTACCTCTTAAATATTATTTTTATAACATATTAATATACTTGTTTTTTTATGAATATATTCATTAAAAATTCCTATAAGCTGCAAGGTGATGGCGAAAAATGCCACCGCATTCTACCTTGCCTGAAACTGGCCTAAATTGCTTTATTAATAAATTAAATTTATCTCTTATGTTCCACATCCCAGAGACGGTATGATAAGTTGCCATAAGAAAACTATTATTATTTGTCATTATTTACTTCTATGCTAAGCGAGAATGAAATGGATGTTTTAAAATATGTCAGGGAACTTGCAGAGAACAAAATAAAACCAAGGGCCCGGGAAATAGACGAAAAGATGGAAGTGCCTGAGGATATTATACAGGCAATGAGGGATATGGGTCTCTTCGCCTCATATATACCTGAAAAATACGGTGGTTACGGTTTAAGCTTTCCATTCCTTGTTGAGGCAATAGAAACAATATCAGAGGCGTGTCCCAGCACCGCTCTCGTACTTGATGGCGCACTTACACTTTTTGCCGAACCACTTATAATGTTCGGCAGTGAATCACTGAACAATAAATATCTTACAGAGATTGCAAAAGGGGCCGTAGGAGGACTTGCCATTACCGAACCTGGATCAGGCAGTGATGCTGCCTCTATTTCAGCACACGCCGAAAAATGTTCGGGCGGTTATAAAATCAACGGGACGAAAACTTTTATTTCAAACGGCAGGCTGGCAAAATTTTTTGTAATGGACGCATCAACAGACAAATCTAAGGGTTATAAGGGAATCACCACATTCGTTGTTGACGCCAATGCTCCTGGTCTTGAAATAAGCAGGGATATACATAAAATGGGAATAAGGGGATCCAGTACGGTTGAATTGAATTTTCACGATGTTGTTGTTCCAGAGTCAAATATTGTTGGTGAATACAATAAAGGTTTTTCAGTAATAATGGACACACTGGATGCTGGAAGGATAGGAATAGCGGCACAGGCACTTGGAATTGCAAAATCTGCTTTCCGGGAGGCCCTTGAATACATAAATACAAGAAAGCAGTTCAACAGAAAAATTATAGATTTTCAGGGAATCCAGTTTATGATAGCGGAAATAGAATCCAGAATAAAAGCTTCAGAACTACTTATAAGGGAAGCAGCAGAAAAATGGCAGAGGCATGAAGACACAGTTGAGCTATCATCAATCGCTAAGATGTTTGCATCAGATACGGCAGTATACGTAACAGAGAGATCGTTGCAGCTCTTTGGTGGATACGGCTATACCACAGACTTCAACGCTGAAAGGCATATGCGGGATGCAAAAATTACACAGATTTATGAGGGAACCAATGAAATCCAGAAAATTATAATATCCCGTGAAATTATGAAAAACCTATAAGGTTTTTATATCCTTTATCGATTGAAGGACAATGTTAACAGGCCAGAAAGTAGATTTTTCTTATAAAGGGGCAGAATACACTGGAACTTTCATAAGCTCCTCTGATGAAGCAATAACAGTAAAACTGGGCAGCGGCTATAATATAACACTGAATATAGATTCATTTAAAGTCATAAAGGAATACCCGCCTGAATTCCGGGAAAATAATTCCGAGAGAGAAATAAACAGCAAATGTGGCAAAGATGGCATATGTATACTTACAACAGGTGGGACAATAGGCAGCTCAGTGGACTATAAAACAGGAGCTGTTAAGCCCGTCAAGGATATATCATACCTGTATAATTTTGTTAACAATATAGATACATTTAAACTTTACCATGAAAACATTGAAAATATGCTTAGCGAAAATGTAGATGCAGGCAAATGGTTAACCTTTGCAAGGAAGGCCAGGGATGCCATGAAAAAAGGCAATTCTGTAATAATATTCCATGGAACCGACACAATGCAGTATTCTGCTTCAGCACTGTCCTTCATGTTTGAGGAACAGACAAGCCCGATAATATTTACCGGGAGTCAGAGAAGCTCTGACCGCCCAAGCAGTGATGCCTTCCTTAACATAGAGGGGTCCATCCACTTTGCCTCCATGGAGATGGGTGAGATTGGCATATCAATGCACAGTGGAACATCTGACGATTCGGTCTCGCTTTACCGTGGAACCCGCACAAGGAAAATGCACACAAGTAGCAGGGATGCTTTTATATCCATAGGCGAATCCCCAATGGCCATATATTCAAATGGAAAAGTTTCGCAGGAAAGTAATATAAAAAAACCATCGGAAAATATTGTTTTAAAGGACCGGCTTGATGAAAACGCTGGCCTGGTATATTTCTATCCCGGTATGAGAGGTGAGGATTTTTACAATCTATCATATAATAAGAAAGCGGTAATAATAATGGGGACAGGCCTGGGCCATGTATCGTCAGAGATTCTGGATGTAATAAAAAAATTATCGAGGGAAACTGCCTTTTTTATGACCTCACAGTGCATATACGGGAATGTTAATATGAATGTTTATTCAACCGGGCGTGACCTCCTTCATGCCGGTGTAATTCCACTTGGCAACATGCTGGCAGAGACTGCACTGGTGAAGGCAATGTTCATACTGGGCAATTATCCTGATGACCTCAATAAATTGATGAAAACGAATATGAGAGGAGAACTTGAGGAAATTATTAGGTGATTATTATGAAGATAGGCTTAGAAATACATTTTCAACTTAAGGGAAATAAACTGTTCTGTTCATGCAGCACCGAGGGAACCGATTCCAGCTCTACATTCCAGAGAAAACTCACCCCTGTTATGGGCGAGATGGGGGTGGTTGATAATGCGGTTGAATACGAAAATATAAGAAACAGGGAATTCCTGTACCGGATCAGCTCCAATTCCTGCCTGGTGGAGAGGGATGAGGAACCTCCACATGCAGTTAACACTGATGCGCTCAATACTGCTATGGCCATATCAAAGGCTTTGAATTGCAAAATTCTTGATTACGCCTCATTCATGAGGAAAATTGTTATAGACGGGTCCAACACATCTGGGTTCCAGAGGACCGGGATCATAGGAATGGACGGTTATATCCAGACATCAAGGGGTCCAGTTAGGATATCCACCATAACCCTGGAAGAGGACGCGTGCAGAAAGATATCAGAAAAGCATGGGCGTGCCGAATACTCCCTGGACAGGCTTGGCATACCTCTTATAGAAATCTCCACTGAGCCGGATATAGTTGATCCAGACCACGCTCTTGAAACTGCCAAGGCAATAGGGCATTTCGTCATGTCCATGAACAACTTTCGTGGTGAGGTTGATTCAATAAGGCAGGATGTTAACTTTTCAATGGGATTCGGCAGGGTGGAAATCAAGGGAGTATCAAAGCTTTCTTTTATAAAGGAGACGCTGGATTATGAAATCAAAAGGCAGGAGTCCCTCGGGGAAATCTCAGGTATATTCCACGGGGAACCACCTGAAATTGGGAATTTTATAGATATAACGGATATATTTAAAAACACAGAATCCTCAATGGTTAAAAAGGCCATAATTGCTGGCAAATCCGTTATGTGTGCAAGGTTGCCTGGATGCAACCATCTGATGAAATATGGCAATTACAGACTGGGTAGAGAACTAGCTGACGTGGCTAAAAACATGGGTATTGGGGGATTAATGCATTCTGATGAATTTCCGGCCTATGGACTTTCGGAGGAAGAATTGAATAAAATCTATTCGGCCGCTGTAAAAAGGGATGAAGACGCTGTGATAGTTGTTATTGCAGACAGGGGTTCAATTGAATCTCTCAGTCCACTCTTGAGGGAACGCATGAATAAAATTATAAAATTAGACCTGGCAGAGACACGTGCAGCAACAGCCAACGGTGAAACCCGGTATTTGAGGCCACTTGCTGGCAAAGAGAGAATGTACCCTGAAACAGATATACCCTTAATACGGATTACAGAGGATATGCTGGATAGCATTAAAGGCAGGGTGCCAAAATCACTGGATGAGATTAAGAAGGAACTTATAGAAAAATTCAAACTCTCCTCTGTGGAGGCAGAATCAATAATTAATAATAATCTTCTATCCCTTTTCACGTCCATTTCAGAAGGATTCAAAAATCCGTCTCTTCTTTCCAGAATACTGCTTCAGGTTATACCGGAATATGAAAAAAAACGTGGTAAAAAACTTACCCAGGAAGAGATGCGTGAGATCCTTGGTGTTTCAATTTCCGGTGGCAATACATACAGGAGGGATGATGCTATAAAGAGTATAATTGGGATTGCGAGGAGCAGGGGCTGGGATAGGAATACACTGGAACTCGCCCTTTCTTTATACATTCTTAATAGCATTCCTGTCTCAGAGCTGGAGAAACGTCCTGAGCTTGTACCGCTGAATGAAGACGATATCAGGGGAATTATAAATGAACTAAGGGAAGAAGGGCAATTAAATGAAAAAAACCTTATAGTTATGTTTAGAAAAAAAACAGACCATTCCTTTGATCCAAGACTTGTAATGAAAATATACGGGGAAATGAAAAGGTATGATAAAATGTAGAAGTGAAACTCCCGTTTTTGTCGCTCGAATTGTAAAATTTTTTACTGTTGTATGAGGCAAAATATCCCTCTGGAAATTCAGGAAAATTCTTATTTTCTTACCATTCGATATAATTAAATAGGCTTGAAAAATATAAGAACAATGATATTAGGATACGCTTCGATGGCAATTACGATAACTATTCTGGTTCTTGCGTTATACCTTGTATTCAAGATACTTCCGACTGTGGGTGCTGGCCGTTATAAAAATGGTGGTATAAAATTTAACAGGGAAGAAATATTAAAAAATCTTTCACTGGAAAATAATCCGCCTGCAAAGGATGATTCTTATCTCAAGCCATATGAGAGTGGAGAGGTTGCAAAAGAATATGCAGAAGGTCATATTACCGTACAGTATTATGTCATAATATTCCTTTTCATACTGTTTGATATAGACATGTTATTATTGCTTCCATGGGCCTTTGATTTCTATGCACTTGGGGTTATACCATTCATGGAAACTATTGTTTTCCTTGCCATGCCCCTATTTGCTGTATTTTATGCATATAGAAAAGGCTATATGAGGTGGATGAAATGAAAACTGGTGATATGGGTGTAAAAACAACCACACTGGAGAAAGCCCTTGAATGGGGCAGGTCCAATTCCCTGTGGCCACTTACTATGGGTCTTGCATGCTGTGCCATTGAAATGATGGCTACACAGGCCGCTGACGTTGATGTTGCAAGATTTGGTAGTGAGATATTTAGAAATTCTCCAAGGCAATCAGATCTCATGATCGTAGCTGGAACTACTACAAAAAGAATGGCACCTAGGGTTAAGAGAATATACGAAGAGATGCCCTATCCCAAATATGTTATCGCGATGGGAGTTTGTGTAATTCAGGGCGGTCCATACGTTGATGGATATTCTGTAGTCATGGGTGTTGATAAGGTTATCCCAGTTGATGTTTATGTACCTGGATGCCCTCCATCACCTCAGGCACTTACTTATGGGCTGATTACCCTTCAGAAGAAAATCAGAAATGAGACAGATAGGTGATAAAAGATGTATAAAATTATATCTGAGGAAACCGATAAATCAGGGATGAAAGTCTTAAACATAGATAAAGCTGACTTAATAGAACTCATGGAAGATTACAGGAACAGGAGATATTACCTCTCATCAATAACCGGTGTAGACATGAAAGACCACATTGATGTTATCTATCATATTCATAATTTTGACAAAAACGATTACATATGCGTGAAAATATCTACTAGTGATGAAAAGGTACCATCCATAGCAAATATCTGGAAGGCTGCAGTGGTAGATGAAAGGGAACAGTATGATCTTATGGGAATTATATTTGAAGGACATGAGAATCTCAGGCGTATACTGCTTCCAGATGAATGGGTTGGCCATCCTCTTAGAAAGGATTACGATTTGAACAAGGTACAATATATAAGCATGGACAGAGATGGAAATGAGCATGTAAGCTTCGATGATAAAGAGGGTTGGTAATGTCCCACTGGATAGAACTGAATATAGGGCCTGTTCACCCGTCCACGCACGGGATTTATAGATTCAGGGTCAAACTGAACGAAGAAACCGTGGAGGATGTTGATATAACAATAGGATACCTGCACAGAAACGCAGAGAAAATATGTGAATTGAATTATTTTGTAAACAACACAATTTACTTCGATCGAATGGATTATATTGACGCCATGAACATGGAACTGGGTTACCTGAGGGCTGTGGAAGCACTCACTGATATGGAGGTTCCTGAGCGCGCCCAGTGGATAAGAATGATCATGGCCGAATTAAGCAGGATTGCCGCAAGAATGGTCGGTATAGGGGCCCTGGGGCTGGATGTTGGCATGCTCACACCATTTTTCCACACATTCCATGAGCGGGAAAAAATACAGAGGATATTTGTTGAAGCCTCCGGTGGAAGGCAGGAAGTTAATTACATGAGCATTGGCGGTGTTTATCAGGATTTTAATGATAAAATTATTGAGGAAATCAGGGAATTTATTTCTGAATTTAAAGGGAAACTGGAAGAAATAGTAAAGATGTTTACTGACAGTGAAATATTCTGGCAGAGGAATGTTGGAACAGGTATACTGGAGCCGGACATAGCACTTGATTATGGAGTAACCGGCCCCATGCTTAGGGCATCTGGAATTCCCTACGATGTAAGGAAGGATTCTCCATATTTGTTTTATGATAAAGTTAACTTTGATGTTCCTATTGCGAGGACAAAGGATAATATGGGCAGATTCCTCGTAAAAGTGGAAGAACTAAGGCAATCAATAAGGATAATAGAGCAGTGCCTTGCCAAATTGCCTGATGGCCCATATTTCAATCCTAAAACTAAGAAATCTGCCATGCTACTTCTCAAGGGACAGGGGGATGTATTTACAAGGGTGGAGTCAGAGAGTGGGGAATTCGGAGTGTTCATACGTGGAGACGGCGGGGTAAAACCATATAGAGTTCATGCCAGAAGCCCCTCTTTTAAAAATCTTGCAGTTGTTCCCATCATGACAAGGGGGTCGCTTATAGCAGACCTTATCATCACTATTGCATCTGTTGATGCCGTGGCAGGGGAGGTGGATAGATGAGTATTCTGCTCAGAATTCATCAATGGTTTTCTTTTCTGGGCAGTTTTGCATCCTTCGGTGTTGCCTATTTCCTGCAATCCATAGTGGTTCTGGTCTTCGTTGCACTTTCATTTATAGCTTTAATTTACATTTTCAGAAAGTACATGGCAAGGATTCAGAGAAGAATCGGACCAAACAGGGTAGGGAAATTCGGGCTTCTTCAGTTAATTGCAGATGCTCTCAAGCTCGTGGGTAAAGAATCAATACTGCCTGAAGGAAGAGACGACATGGCATATAAAATAGCGCCAGTAATTGTAATGATAGCAACCATACTTGCATTTGTGCTTTTACCCTTCGGTGATCTGGCATACTTTGGTTCCCTAGCAGTAACGCATTCGAAGGTCACGCTGGTATTGATGTTCGGAATCCTTTCAATAATACCCATAGGAGAAATACTTGGTGGTATAAGCACCAAGAGCAACTATGCACTTCTGGGCACAATGAGGGCAGTAGCCAAGGATATATCATTTGAAATTCCCATGATGATAAGCGTTCTTGCAATTGTAATGGTATCTTCAAGGTCATATGTTACCGGTGATGCCATAACAGGAGGGCTCAGCCTGTCAGGAATTGTTGCCAATGAAATTATACCATATGGTATAATAGAGCCACTGGGGCTTCTAATATTTTTCATATCAATGGTTGCAAGGGCCTCATATTCTCCCTTCGATCTAGGGGAGAGTGACAGTGAGCTTATTTCAGGATATACAACCGAATATTCAGGTATGAGGTTCGGTTTCTTCTATATTGGTTTATTTGGAATGGTTTACCTGAGCTCTTTCCTGATATCTGTGCTATATCTCGGAGGCGCAAACGGTCCCTATGATAACTATGTTGGCTTCATTTACCTGTTCATTAAAACGGATATCCTTGTGCTCATATCATTCCTGATATGGGTTGCAATTCCAAGAATAAGGATAGACAAGTTTGTTGATCTTGGATGGAAGTATATGCTTCCGCTTTCCATGGCTAATCTGGTGTACGCAGGATTATTTGTATTATATATAAGGTGATAAAAATGGTAGCTACAGTTAAAGAAATTAAAATGCCGAAAAAACCGGTACCTGTTGTAGGGTCTCTGAAATTAATGTACAGCATGGGAAAATATATGTTTAAAAAACCGGTAACCACACAGTATCCAGAGGACAAGGGGGAAATACCTGAAAGATTCAGATTTAGGATATTCCTCGTTCCGGAGGCCTGCGTTGGATGTACCCTATGCTCAAAAATTTGCCCAAACCACAGTATAAAAATGGAGCACTGGGACCTTGATAGAAGTGGGCTAGAGAACAATGTTGTACAGACTGCAAGAGGAGATAGAAAAAACCTGCAGAATAAAAGGAACATATATCCGGATGTTAATTTCGGAACCTGTACAGTCTGCAGGCAGTGTGAAGAGATATGCCCCACAGATGCTATCTATCTTACCCACCAGTTTGAAAATGCCAGAACAAGGAATAGTTTTACCTATTCTCCACAGGAATTAACCATGCAGGAGGAGGATGTCATAAAATGATATACACCATACTTTTTCTGGTATTCGCAGCCATAGCAGTAATCATGGCACTTGCTGCTATAAGTTCTAAAAATCTCATACATTCCTCCATATTCTTATTCATTCTTATGCTGGTATTTTCAACAATATTCATACTGCTTGGCCTGAGTTTTGTTGGGAGTATTGAGCTACTTGTATATACTGGATCTATTGTGATACTCATAGTTTTCGTACTGATGCTAACAGGAGGTAAGGACGTTGAAGAATAAGGCACAGAAAATTGCAGCTATAGTATTCTTTATAGTCATAGGTGCAAATTTACTGACAATTAGTGGAACGTTTACCAGGCACTCACAGGATATAGCAAGGATCGGGCATCTATTATTTTCAACCTACGTGGTACCTTTTGAACTCCTATCAGTGCTTCTGGTTGCCGCTATAATAGGTGTTATGTACATAGTGGGAGATGATGAAAAATGAATATAATTTACATACTGTTTCTTTCAATGATACTGTTTACAATAGGAATATACGGGGTAACAACATCAAAGGTTGGAATGAAGGTTATAATTTCCCTGGAAATAACTATTAACGCTGCCCTGCTGGATGTTGTAGGTGTGGCGGCGTTCTATTACTCCACGTCTGTTATTGTGTTTGCACTCTTTGTCATAGCCATAGGAGTTATTGAAACAGCAACAGGGATAGCAATATTCACACTGATATCCAAAAAATACGGCAAGACAAATATTTCATTACTGAGGGATATTAAATGGTGACAATATTATACTACTTCATATTTCTGCTTCCGCTCATTGCATTTCCAATGGAATACGTAATTGGCAGGTATAAAATAAAATATTCAGGTATTTTCAGCAGCCTTATGATTCTAGGGTCGCTGGTACTGGTGATACTTGCCTATCTGTATCTTCTAAATCATAGTTATATATATTCTCATTATACATGGTTCTACAACATAAATGTTGGGATATATATCAGCCACCTTACTGTTATAATGGCCATGATGGTTGCCTTCATGTCACTTATGATCAACCTGTTTGCAATGTTTTACATGAAAAAAGACCCGAGGAAAAATATCTATTTTTCTGAGACATCCCTGTTCATTGGGGCAATGCTGGGCCTTGTGGTTTCATCAAATCTGGTCTTATTTTTCCTATTCTGGGAAATAGTGGGCCTGTGTTCATACCTGCTTATAGGCTTCTGGTTTTTCAAGCCAAATGCGGCTGCAGCCGCAAAGAAGGCATTTATAGTAACACGTATAGGGGATTTATTATTTATAATAGGAATGGGCGTCCTGTACACAAAACTGATAAGTGTTATTCCATCAGGCATAAGTCCCCTGAGCATACCATACCTTATTGACAATGCAAAAAGCATCTCAGTAGCCATTGGGCCCAATGTGCTTGCCCTTGCAACCATACTGTTCCTCGGAGGTGCAGTTGCGAAATCTGCGCAATTCCCACTGCATGTATGGTTGCCAGATTCAATGGAGGGTCCCACCACAGTCTCGGCACTTATCCATGCAGCCACAATGGTTACAGCAGGTGTTTATCTGGTAGCGAGGCTGTTTCCGTTATTTTACTACGCATCCTCATACTCTCTTTATGCTGTGGTAATAATAGGCGCGTTTACCGCCTTCTATGCTGGAATCCTTGGAATTGTTGTAAACGATATAAAAAGGGTTCTGGCTTATTCCACGATTAGCCAGCTGGGTTACATGATGGCAGCCATAGGCCTTGGAGGTGTAATAGGTTATTCCGGTGTTGCATTTGGTATGTATCATTTGGTTGTCCATGCGGTATTCAAGGCGCTTCTATTCATGGCCGCAGCCGTAATATTAATGACACTCATGGAGCTTAGAAATATAAAGGACATGGGAGGCCTTTTCAGAAGAATGCCGGCAACTGCCATACTGATGCTAATAGGCGCTCTTACTCTGGCCGCAATACCACCTACGGCGGGTTATTTCTCCAAGGGGCAGATAATATCAGGGGCATACGAATATTTCGTAAATTCAGGCAACATAATTCCCTGGCTTCTCCTGGTATTTGGAGAGATACTTACTGCAACATACACATTCAGGATGTATTTTCTTGTATTCCTGGGGAAACCGAGATCTAAGCTGGCAGAAAAGGCACGCGACCCGAAACTCATATACCTATCACCGCTTATAGTGCTGGCATTCCTTTCATTGACTCTTGGCATAATTCAGAAGCCATTCTATAAATTCATAGATGCCTCTGTATCTGTTTATACCCCGCCACTGGCAATAGAAATTCTGCCTGTCTTATTCTCTCTTATTGGAATAGGAATAGCCTACGCTATCTACCGTTACAATATCAACGGGCATACCTCCATATCGAAAAACCCACTTTACAGGGTTATCAAGAATAAATTTTACTTTGACTGGCTTTACACAGAAATAATAGCTGAGCGCATAATACTTCCAATTTCATACATATTCGGCGCCGGAGAAAGGGAGATCGATAATGGTGTGGACGCCACTGGCAGGGATATCTCAGACCTTGGATCAGGTCTAAGGAAAATCGAAACCGGAAACATACCGTTCTATGTGGCTTTTCTTATAATTGGTATGGTTGTCATATTTGCAATCATTGAATTAATTGGGGTGATCTAAACGATTTTACTGTACTTCTTTATCCTATTTTTTATTCTTACAGCACTGAGCTTTTTCGCTGGAAATCAATCAAAAACAGTATCACTGGTCTCTCTTGCAATACTTACTGTGTTTTTTATTGCATACTCAGCATTCGAATTCAGGAATTACACAGGCGGGGTAATAGCGTATTATAATACCCTGCTTGCGCAATTCCATGCCAGTGGAATTACAATAAACATAGACTTTTCACTGGGATTGACAGGATTCACCGATCTTCTCGTGATAATTTCACTGTTTATTACAATGTTTGCAGTGTTAATGGGAAGTAAATCCCATGGAGCATATTTCTACGGATTATTCATGGCCGCAGGCTTCGGGCTGGCTGGATTATTTATGGTAAGAAATTTCCTGTTCTTCTATATTTTCTGGGAAGTTGTCCTTATTCCAGTATTTTTCATAATAGGAAAGTACGGAACAGGAAACAGGGAGAGGAGTTCACTGAAGTTCTTCATATATACACATATAGGATCCTTATTCCTGCTCTTATCAATATTCACTCTCTCAACATATTACTTCCTAAATACAGGGATATTTACATTTCAGATAGGTGACCTAACCGCACTTTCATTCCTGGAAACGGTGCCAACTGCAGGTTTCTATTTCATTATATTCGGGTTCCTGCTTGCATTCCTTATAAAACTTCCATCATTCCCGCTGCATTCATGGCTTCCGGACGCATATAATGATGCACCTTATTCCGGAACAATAATGCTCTCCGGGGGCCTTGTGGCTATGGGTGGCTACGGTCTGCTTGGCATATTATACCCAATTGCAGGGCTATTTCCAAGGGCACTTGCATATTTCATTATACTCCTGGGCTTGATCAGCATTATATACTTCTCATTTTCAGCCTTATTCCAGACCGATCTCAAAAGGATGGCTGCCTATGGTAGTGCAGCTGAAATGGCTTTCATTACAATTGCATTTGGTACTGCACTTTTATCCACAGGTTACGTCAGAACACTTGACCTTTCTGGTGGTATGTATCAGATAATAGCACACACCTTTGTTGCAGCACTTATCTTTGCATCGCTTTCCATGCTTTACAGAAGAACACAGACATCAAAGATATATGACCTCGGAGGACTAAACAGGGAGCTTCCAGTGCTTTCCTCTTTCCTTCTTATTGGAATGCTGGCATCACTGGGATTACCCTCCCTGGCCGGATTCATAGGTGAATTCTCTGTAACAATATCTGCATTCCAGAGCATCGGATTATATACCCTGTTCATAGTACTCGGGCTCATAATTACCGCTGCTTTTTACATATGGGCTGCACAGAGGTTCCTGTTCGGATATTTCAACGAGCGCCTCGGAAGATTGAAGGACATAAATAAACAGGAATTCCTTATATTATTCTTCATTTTGGCCGGAACAATTTTTCTGGGAGTTTACCCAACATTGCTATTTAAGCTACTAACTGCATATGCATCGCATCTGGGGGGATTAATATGATTTATGAATACCTTTACGCACTGATATTATTGGGTCTGGCAGGATTTATAACACTGGCAGCAGGAATTAAAACAGACAGTAAGAGAATACTGGGGGGATTTACCTTTGTCGTTCTGATAGCAGCATTTTTCATTCTGCTTTTCCAGGAAAAAAATTACAGCATACTGTCGCTTAACATTTCGTCCTTTGATACCTACTGGGCACTGATATTCCTTATTTCCATAATGGTGGTTATAATACCGTCAATGAACGATATAAAGAAAAGATTTGATGTCTACTATGCACTACTATTATTTATAGCACTTTCCATGGTTATTGCAGCATTTACATATAACCTAATTGTACTGTTTGTATCCTTCGAGGGTGTCAGTATAGGGACATATGTACTTACGGCATACAATAAGACAAAGCGTAACCTGGAGGCATCCCTGAAATATTTCATGATCAGCACTATAGGAACTTCATTCAATATAATGGGTATAGCATTCTTCTATCTATCTACCCGAACCTTCAATTTAAACGTTGCCGCAGCTGATATCGGTTTAGGCTTTAACAGATCCCTTCTGCTTGCACTGGCATTCATAACCATAGGATTCGGGTTCAAGATAGCAATATTCCCAATGCAGCAGTGGGCAATAGACACGTATGACGGTGCCCCAAATTCTGTATCGGCATTCCTGTCAACAGGTGGAAAGCTTGTAGCATATATGATACTGTTAAAATTCCTGTTTCTTGGATTTATACCGGACTATAACTACGTTTTCTTCTTCTTTGCAATACTTGCAATACTAACAATGACATATGGAAACCTTGCGGCATTGATGGAGAACAACCTGAAAAGGATACTCGGTTATTCAAGCATTGCCCAGGCGGGCTATATGATACTGGTTTTTGCACTGATCGGATACTCATACTATCCTGCAGTCCTTGTATCCAGAGAAGTTTTCGTCAGATTTGCCATAGCATCGGCAATGTTTTATGCCATAGCATATATTTTCATGAAGGCAGGCCCATTCATAGCCATGAGCCTGGTAAAAAGTGATAAGGTCATGATAGATGATATAGTGGGGCTGAGCAAAAAATCCAGATGGACTGCCCTGTTCCTGGCTGTAATGCTTCTATCACTGGCAGGCGTTCCGCTTACAGGTGGATTCATAGCAAAGTATTTTCTGTTCTTTTCACTGATTATAGGGAATCTTTGGTGGCTTGCCGTTATAGCAATTATCAACAGCGCCATTTCCATTTTCTATTATTTCAGGATTATCATATATTCGTACAGAAAGGAAGGTGAAAATGATTTCAACATGGCACCGGGAATAAAATACAGTGTAATTATAATGGGATTAATCACACTTGCTCTTGGAGTATCATTTGCACTGTACACATACCTGGCCGGGATAGCAATCATATAGGTGATATAAATGAATACTGAGGATGTAATAGAAATATTTAAAATGGCCATTGTCAACGGGGATGTTAATAATGCGTATAATATTGTAGAAAGAAATATGAGAAAATATGAAAAGAAGGGGAATGCGGAGAAGAAAGAATTCATGGAATACCTCATCAGGGGCCTGAAGGGAGAAATATCCTATGATGATATTTACCATGCTCTATCGCAGGATAAATACAATATATTTCCATATATCAGGGATTATAAGGGATATATTCTCGCCCTTGTTGACACCATGAGGTATTCGATAAACCGTTACAATATAAAATATCCTGATTTTGATGCCAAGAGGTGCGATGACCTATGAATTATCTTGACTGCTTCAAGGATATATCCGATGCGCAGGAGGCTGCGGAGGCCATACACTGTGTTCAGAAATGCGGTGAAACTGTACTGTATGATAAGGATGAGAAAAGGTTAATACTTTGGAGGGAAATATACGATAAAAGCCCGGAAGAGCATATGATAAAAATCAGTAAGTTGCTGGAAATAAACTCACAGGAAAGCTATGAGGCCGCAGATAAATTATACAATTTAACAATGTATTAACTGTATACCAGTTCAGTTTTATATCCCATTTCTTTATATTTTTCCAGAATTTTCTGTATTTCTGAATCATCAGAACCTTTTTCATTGAAATTCAGTGATGCTACCTTCTTGTCCTTATTTATGATTACGAATCCTATTGTCTTGTCTTCTGGCATGATTTCATCTGTTCTTGCATATTCCTCTATGTATTCCTCAAGGCTTTCATCTGGCAGGGGGGATGTGAGTACCTCAAGCAGGTCTTTAAATGAATCCTTAAACCTTGAAGCAAGTACGCATATTGTTGAGGGATGTGTTTCACTCATTTTTAAATTGTACATAACACATGTTACCATTATTATCTATGGCTTATTACGTTATTTTATATTTGAATTTTGTTTTGTAAATTGAAATTTTACACGGGAAATATTTGAAAATTGTTATTATTCCAGCTGTTATGCTACCTTAATGATAATAAATAATTGAATCTTATTAGCATATTTCCCCCGATCATATTTTAATGAATTTTCATATCCAAATAGTTATACGGTCTATATTTTAACTGCAAGATTTAAATATAAAGGTTAAATGTAAAGGCTATGAAATGCTCAACACCTGATTGTCCTGGGGAGATGGAACCTGCCGGTAATATGAATTTTAGGGTTGGCGGATATACTGGAATTGGAGGAATGTTTCTCGGCGGCTGGAATGACCTTGCTGAAACAACACAAACCTTCACGCTTTATAAGTGCAATACCTGCGGAAAGGTAGAACTTTATGAACCGCAGCCAGTACAGGACAATAATGGAGAGAAAAAACACCATTTCCTGTAAAGTTAAAGATAAAATTTAAATAATTTTTCAATGTTTAAAATAATTTTTTTTCTCTGTGTTTTCCTTCTTTTCCCTTACACTCACTGATGATCTTTTAATTCCGAATGGGTCAATAATGGTTTTTGCCTCCGATATTGAATTTTCCGGTGCCCCGGTTATTTTCTGTTTCCCGGTTTCTATTGTGGCGGGCTTTACATTCTTCAGTTTAACATTGCTCCTGATCGGTTTTATTGAGTTCCTGTTCCCGTTATTATCCTCGCTCATCTCTATCACCTCTTTTATTCAAATGAGTATATATCAAAATAATTATACTCAAAATCCATATGTATGCCAGGCTTAAAGCCCGCATCAGTAAAAATTTGATTTAATCTATCATGTGTTATCCTGATATCCATAGGGGGGCCCATCTTGCCTTTCTTATTGAATTCTATCAAATATACATACACGGGTTTTTTTGAATTTTCCTTTATAAATTTTAGGATATCATCATGGCAGTCTATGTCATGGAAAACAGTTGAGAAAAATATTTTATTGAAGCCCTTGATGTCAAGGTTGCACATATCCTCATTGATGATTCTATAATTATTCCTTCCATCCATATTATTTTCAATATACTTTATAACATCTGGATTCTGCTCAACAACATATACCATACCTTTATTGACCTTATCTGCAAATATTTTGCTGTAAAATCCATCCCCGGCACCCATATCTACGATAACATCTTCCGGGTCCAGCTTCATCTCCTTAATTATCTTTGTATATGGAATATATTTTTCTCTGAATTCATGTATTCTCTCATATCTCATATATTTAGAAATCAGGATTCTGTATTTTAATATTTCCCGTTTGTTGAAGACATCGCTGGATTTTAGATGCCGCTACCTGTCGATCATCTTGGCAGAAATAATTTTAAATGCATCTGTAAGGTCTTTTTCATCCAGTATTATTATTGTATCACGGTAAAAAGAAATTATATGTATAATATTAATTCCTGCCCTGTATAACAGGGATGTTATGAAGTTAACATAGCCCTTTGTAATTTCTATTTCATCAGGGCTAATTATGGTTAACTGCCCCAAATCCTTTCTGTACTCTATTATCTGATCATCCGAGAAGAAATTAGAGAAACCTGATACTGTCTGATTGTCTCCTATAATGGAAAAACAGTTTATTGTTTCTACCAGATTTACCAAATTCAATTTTTTCAGGTTTCCTATAATCCCGGTAATTATTTTCAGGGTATTATAGTTCTTTTTTATGACTATAATAGAAATATTTGAGGACATTTCCAGATTTGACCTATCCAGGATTTCTGATGTATACGATGGCAAATCGTTATTTCTATACCTTTTTAGGGCAGCCACAGCGGCATCAAAATCATCTACTGGCGTTTTATCGACAATCTCCCTTGCAAGTGCTGAAATATTAATCAGCCCCCTTGCCATATAATCTTTGATCTCCGGGTTTTCATTCATGTAAGATCTGACAATCTCCGCCGTATTAACCATTTTATGGTGTATCAATAGATTGTTAAAATAATTTATTAATCTATATAATGAAAAGGATATTAACCACCTTGAAATGGGGTTATATGTTTGATTATATACCCACAGTGCTTAGATCACAGGAAATCATAGACAAATCATTTCATAAGGCATCAAACATTGTGGAACCATACTTCCCAAAGAAGGAAACAAAAATTAGAAAGGAAATTACTGATAGGATATCCACTATCGAAAGCATCTCAACAGGCCATCTTGATAAAATAATAAGAAAATTTCCCACCATAGAAACATTGCATCCATTTTATTTTGATTTGATAGACCTAATGTTCGATGTGGATAAATACAAGCTGAGCCTTGGCAACGTACAGTGGACCACTGACAAGATAAAGGACTTCAGCACAATTTACATCAAAAAATTGAAGGGTGCAAAAACCATCAATGATATGAACAGCATCATGAAAACATATTATGGACGATTTTCCTCTCTAATAAAAAATATCAACCCCGATCTATTATACCTGGGCGAGTGCAGGAATTACCTTAGAAGGCTCCCGGGAATCATTACAGACATACCCACATTCATAATAGCCGGAATTCCAAACTCAGGAAAGAGCTCCTTGATACAGAAAATGACTGGAACCTCACCAGAAATTGCAAGCTATCCATTTACCACCAAGGACATCCTTATAGGTTATAAAAATATTGGAAACTGGCGTGTACAGTTTATAGATACACCGGGAATTCTGGATAGGCCAATGGATAAAAGAAATGATATAGAAAAAAAGGCTATAATCGCCCTTTCCAAAATTGAAGGAACAATATTATTTCTATTCGATTACTCAAACACTTCTAAATACACTGAAGAAGAACAGAACAATCTTTACAGTGAAATATCTGAAACATTTCCCAACAGGATTATCAGAATACAGACCAAAATAGATATAAGTGAAAGGCGCGAGGATATCTGTATCTCCTCGGTAACAGCCCCGGGATTGAAAGAGCTGGATAATGTAATCATAGCAGAGGTGGAAAATTTTTATGCAACAAGAAATAAGGAAGCAGGTTATTAAAAACGCATATTTGCATGGTGGAAAGGCAGATGTCTCCTCGGTAGTGGGAAAATTAATATCCGCAAACCCTGAAATAAGAAAGGATATGAAGAACGTAATGAAATCTATCCAGGAATATGTCAGTGAAGTAAATTCAATGACACATGACCAGATTGAAGAGATTGTTAATACCGAATATCCCGACATACTTATACGGGAAAAGAAAGAGGAAAAACACAGGCTTCCAGATCTCCCAAACGTTAAGGGCAGTGTTGTAATGAGGATGGCCCCATCGCCATCAGGCCCACTGCATATTGGCCACTCCCGAATGGCAATTCTTAATGACGAGTACGTTAAACGTTATGGTGGAAAGCTCATACTGAGAATAGAGGATACAAATCCCTCAAATATAGACCCAGACGCATATGAACTAATACCGGAAGACCTAAAATGGCTGGGGGTAAATGTGGGAGAGACAGTTATACAGTCTGAAAGAATGGAATTTTATTATTCAGAAGCAAAAAGGATGATATCAGATGGGTATATGTACGCAATAGAGGAGAACCAGCAGGAATTTCACGATCTTAAACTGAAGAAGGTTCCGGTTAAGGAAAGAGACGCAGATCCATCAGACAGTCTTGAAAAGTTTGACAGAATGATTTCGGGTTATTACTCAGACGGGCAGGCAGCGCTTGTTATGAAGACAGAGATAGATCATCCCAATCCCTCCGTCAGGGACTGGATAGCTTTCAGAATCAATACACACGATCATCCCCGTACCGGAAGCAGATATGTGGCATACCCTACTATGAACTTCTCTGTTTCTATTGATGACCATTATCTCGGCCTCACACATGTTATAAGGGGTATAGACCATCTCGTAAACACTGAAAAGCAGAAATATGTATTTAAGTACAATAAATGGGAAATCCCGGAATATTTCCATTATGGGTTTATAACAATTCCTGATACCATCCTGAAAACTACCATAATAAAGGAAGGAATAAGATCTGGCAAATATTCTGGATGGGATGATATACGCCTGGGCACACTGATGGCATTGAAAAAGAGGGGATATAACCCTGAAACCTTCAGAAATTACTGGATAAGCTCCGGTATGAATAAAAACAATGCCACATTTTCATGGGATATTTTCAATTCTATGGATCGTGAAATAATAGACAATGACACTGAAAGATATTCCTTCGTCCCTGAACCTGTGATACAGCATATAAAAAACCCTGTTGAATTAAAAAGCCATGCAATGCTGCACCCACAGAATCCAGAAAGGGGGTTCAGGGAATACAGATTGAAGCCTGATGCGAGCATATATTTTCCGGCCAGGGATATGCTGGAAATAGCCGAGGGAGAAACCATAAGACTGAAGGATCTGTGCGTTGCCAGGAAGGAGAATGGTAGAATAGTTTATTCAGACTATGTTCCCAGGGAAAGGGTTAAAATTATTCAGTGGGCCCCTGAAAACTCCAGTGAAATGACTATATTCCATCCTGATGGCAGCGTTGATACAGGAATGCTGGAGCCGCTTGCTGCCGGGAAAAATAGCGTGGTACAGCTGGAGCGCTATGGATACGTTAATCTAAGCGGGAATAAAGGCTATTTCCTTCATAAATAAATTAAATATATATACATTTAGATGGAAACCTTGAAGCACACATATTGAATGAAGAAAAAACTACTGACCTGTATATAAAATCAGCATAAATTTTTGATTATTTTGACCGCACACATAATCAAAAATTAATTATAATCATTTTTCCGCCTCATTCATCATCCTTTCAATAACGCTACCTCCCAGGCTATTTTTGTAGCCCCTGTATACCACATATCCAGCAGAGAAAACAACTATGATAATGGCAATGAGGACAAATGCAAAATATGGCTCAACAAAATTGCTGATAACCCCATCGTAAAATGCATACGCGAAAATCCCAAGGCCGAATGCAGGTGCCAGTATACTGGCAAAAAGTTTTCTCATGAACGATACTTTTATTCCTGACCTTCTGTAATAGAAATACAGCGAAACATCAGGGATTCCGTGATGGAAATACCATAGTATTGTTGCAGCAGTGTATGGTGCAAAAGCCACGTAAAACAGTGAGGTTTCATTATATCCATATACAGGTATCATCACTGCCAGAACTATCAATGTCATTGCAGTTGCAATTACAAAATTCACAAGGGCAGCATTAGCAGGAGTTTTTGTTGGTGATAGTTTTGCAAGCCATTTACTATTAATGAAATTATCTCTGGATAATGAATAAAGCAACCTTGCCTGGGCCCCAGAAGCACCTATTATGTTACTGCTAAAATAAAACGGCACGTATATAAAGGCGAGGAATAAAACCCCGATCTTTCCTATAAATGAAAGATACGATGTAATTAATGGTAGGGGTGATGCCGATAGGGCTGTAATGTTTGGATATGCTGCGAGTTCTGAATATATGCTTACAGATCCGATAACTGTGGCAAGAAGGACTCCAACTATAATTGAACGCCATACTACTTTTTTCGGCTTTATTCCTTCCTCAGAGAAGAATAAACCATTTCCATATGCCTCGAATGTTAAAAACCCAGAAACAGCAGCACCCAGTCCTATACCGGCAAATCCTGTGGGAGAAGATGAAGGGTTTAAATAAGTCAGGGAGTTGTTATGCGTCGTTAATATAACATAAACGGCAGCTACAAGCATAACTCCAACCTGCGCCCATACGCTTATCTCTATGATTCTTGCCAGGTTTCTAACCTGATATTTTGCGCCTATGTACATTACAAAAACTGTGATCAGGGCTATAACAGGTACAAGCACAAATGGAAGTAATATTCCATATACAATATATATAGCCACCAGCATTATTTCTGCAGTTATCAAACCATTTCCAACCTGTAAAAATGAATAGTATGCATAGTTCAGAATGGCCGTAAACTTTCCGACTGCTTTGCCGAATCCCATCTCAGCAAGGCCATAGTACCCACCTGCAAATGGTGCCAATCTGGTATATTCCATAATTGGAATAGACATGAGAAGAACTACAACTAAACCTAAAATGCCGACATAAATTGCAGCATCCCCAGCGTAATCAATATAACCCCCGGCCACTGAAATTGCAAATCCGTAAACAAATATGCCCGACATGGTCAATGTTATAAAACGCCTCAGTGGTATGGAATTTTTATTAAGATTTTCTGTTTCCATAAATTTATAAGTAATTTTAATATATAAATATATGTATAAACATGTTGTTATAAATTTTAAATTGCTAAAGTATGTATTATATTTATCGAAAATAATTTTATACATTGAAATACAGTAGCACGTTATACATAGAAAAATTTGGTTTTAAATTAAATGAATAAAATATTCTGAAAATGATGTATAATAAGTGTGTTGCTATGCTACTCGGAATGGCGATATGGATATTAACATGTATTTTATAAAACAAAAAATCATAAGTTCTAAGTTGTAATATCTAAATTATGAAAACAGACGATCAGAGGAACGTTATATGCGGGGGTGACCCGGAAAACTATCTAAAAGCATATTTAAAGGGACTTTATTTTGATCTTGATGATGGAGAGGAAATCAGGGTAATATTCCTATCTGAAAAGTTTCCATTTGATGCTGAAAAATTTGGGCAACTGGTAAGTGCGGCAAAATTAAAACTTTCAGATTACAAAGATGAGGGTAACGAGAAAGAACTGATTATTAAAAAATGATTTAGACTTTTCCGACGTCCGTTCCAAGTTTTACAGCAACCTTATAAAGAAATAAATGGTCATCACCACCCTGAATAATCCCGCAGCAGCGTTTTTCATTAAAACTGAATCTGAAAATTTTCAATCTATTGTAAACCATTGTTCTCTTAATAACCTCCTTCCCAAACGAAATAGTTTCCATGAATGATTCAGTTACCCTTGATATTTCGGCATCTATAATAAAAGCACAGTCCTCAGGAATAATTCTGTCATAATAGATGTTATTATCATCATAATTCATAAGAAACTTTATCTTATCCTCCATGTGGACTGAAGCTGCAAGAATGTGCTTGATCGAGCATGTGTTGAATATCCTGACCCTTACATTTCCCTCTTTATCAGAAAAATAGTTTTTATCAGCAATAAAAATATAGGCTTTTCTGTTTCTTACCTCTATTCTATTGAAGCCCAGGTGCCCGTAACTATCATATACGAATCCCAGGGACAGGTAATCTACATTATTAATTGAATCATGCAGTAATGGAAAATATTTAACTCCATGAAATTTATGCCTGAATTTCAGCTTCACGTTCCGGCTCCCATGCATGTTATTCCTGCTACTTACTTCACTGATTTTTTTTACATATTCATCAGGATTTTCTCCGGTGAAAATTCCAGTTTCTATATTCCAGCCGTTTGAAATAATATAATCCATTTATCACCATTGATTACCTGATAAAACATTTTTCTATCCAGAAAAATCAATAATTTTGCTGGATGTCATGATCCGGACATAAACCTTATAATTATATGTTGTATTATACTTAGATACTATGGATAAAGCAATGGACAATTATGATGCATCACAGATACAGATTCTCGAGGGACTCAAGGCGGTTAGAAAAGTTCCCGGAATGTATATAGGGTCTACGGGGCCAGAAGGGCTTCACCATATGGTATACGAAGTTGTTGACAACTGTATAGACGAGGCTATGGCAGGCTATGGCTCTGATATTAATATAGTAATATACAGGGATGGCTCATTATCAGTAGAAGATGATGGCAGGGGAATTCCGGTAGATATACATCCAAAGTACAAGAGACCGGGACTGGAAATAGTCATGACAGAGCTCCACAGCGGTGCAAAATTTGACAAGAAAGTCTATAAGGTTACAGGTGGGCTTCATGGTGTTGGTGTCCATGTTGTGAATGCACTTTCTGATTATCTTATAGCCCTTGTAAAGAAGGAAGGTAAGATTTATTACGAAAAATTCAAGCAGGGAGTGCCTGTATCTGGATTGAAGGTTATTGGCAGGTTAGAACAATCTGAGGACCCGGAAATCAGCAATATTGAGCTGAAATATCCTGAACATGGCACTGTGATAAAATTTTTCCCGGACGCAACAATATTCGATAGCATAGATTTTTCATATCAAACAATTTCACAGAGAATAATGGATCTTGCGTTCCTGAATCCAAATATAACTATAGAACTCACTGACCAGAGGTCCGGCAAACACGAAAAATTCCACTTTGAGGGTGGGCTGGTTGAGTATGTCCAGTTCCTGAACCAGGGCAAGGAGGCAGTCAATAAGGAGCCCATATACTGCCATGAGGCATATAAGGACTATGTTGTTGAATTTGCACTCCAGTACACCGACGGAATCAGTGGGGTGGAAGAAAGTTTTGTCAATAATATTAAAACGCCAGAGGGTGGAACACATATGACAGGTTTCCATACCGGCCTTTCCAGGGCTGTTCTTGACTACGCTAAATCAAAGAATTTAATAAAAGGCGTAACAGCACTCACCGGGGACGATACCAGAGAGGGGCTCACTGCAGTAATCCATGTTAAGATGTTCAATCCACAGTTCGAGGGACAGACCAAGGAAAAGCTTGGCAACTCTGTTGTCAAAAGCATTGTGTCCTCCATAACTGAAAAATATCTGAAGGACTACTTCGAATCATATCCACCTGTTGCAGATGCAATAATCAAGAGGGTGCTTGCTGCCGCCGCGGCAAGGGAGGCATCCAGAAAGGCAAAGGAGCTTGTCAGGAGGAAAACAGCACTGGAGAGCGGGACACTGCCGGGAAAACTCGCGGATTGCTCATCAAACGATTCTGATAAAACAGAAGTTTACATTGTTGAGGGGGATTCTGCGGGAGGTTCTGCAAAGCAGGCGAGAAACAGGGAATATCAGGCAATACTTCCACTTAGAGGCAAAATATTAAATGTTGAAAAATCCAATGATAACAAGGCCCTGGAAAATGAGGAAATAAAAAATCTTATAACAGCCATAGGGACAAACATCAAGGATAAGTTTGATATAAAGAACCTCCGTTATGGCAAAATTATCATAATGACCGATGCGGATGTTGACGGTGCACATATAAGGACACTGCTCCTGACATTCTTCTACAGATTTATGAATGAGCTAATACAGGGAGGGCATGTATACTTTGCCCAGCCGCCGTTATTCCGTGTCCAGAAGGGAAACGAAATAGTATATGTTTTCAGTGAGGACGAAAAGGATAAAGAGGTGGCCAGAATGGGAAAGAATGTGGTTATACAGAGATTCAAGGGTCTGGGAGAGATGAATCCTGAACAGTTATGGGAAACCACAATGAACCCAGAAACCAGAAAACTTGTACAGGTGAGCATAGAGGATGCACTGTACGCTGACCAGCTTTTCAATATACTCATGGGGGAGAAGGTTGAGCCCAGGAGAAAATTCATAGAGGACAACGCGAGGTACGTCCAGAATCTTGACATATAGGTGAAATAAATGTTACTTAGACCGATTGAAGAAGAAATCAAAACATCATATCTCGATTATGCAATGAGTGTAATTGTCAGCAGGGCCATACCGGATTTTCGTGATGGATTAAAGCCAGTTCAGAGAAGGATAATATATTCCATGTTTGAGCTCGGCGTTACCCACGATAAACCATACAAAAAATCAGCCCGTATTATAGGAGAAACCATGGGTAAATACCATCCACATGGGGATTCATCAATATACGAGGCGCTGGCAAGAATGGCCCAGGATTTTTCACTGAGATATACATTGATAGATGGCCAGGGGAACTTCGGGTCAATTGACGGGGATGCACCTGCAGCAATGAGGTATACAGAGGCCAGACTGGGGAGGATGGCTGAGGAAATGGTAAGGGATATTGAAAAGGAAACAGTGCCATTTAGCCCCAACTTTGATGGTTCCCTGGATGAGCCCGTGTATTTTCCCTCCAGAATTCCCCAGCTGCTTATAAATGGGACATCTGGCATTGCTGTTGGAATGGCTACAAATATGGTGCCGCACAATCTCACAGAGGTTTCTGACGCAATCATGCATGCCATAGATCATCCAGATTGCAATGTCGAAGATTTGCTGAAATTTGTTAAGGGCCCTGATTTCCCGGGCGGTGGGGTCATTTACCGTAATTCTGACCTTTTGAATATATACAGGACAGGCCACGGCAAGGTTTTCTGCCAGGGCGAGATAGACGATACAGAAAAGAAAAAAATAATCATAAAAACACTGCCATATGGTGTCAATAAGGCATTGTATATACAGAACGTGGCGGAACAGGTTAAGAATGGCGTAATCAACAACATCTCCGATATAAGGGATGAAAGTGACAGAAATGGTATAAGAGTTGTCATAAAGGTTAAAAATGAAGATAGCAAGGGGCTTACAATCAACCAGCTATATGAGCACACTCCGCTTGAAACTACAATAGGCGTAAACAACCTTGTCCTGCTCAACAATGAGCCCAAGGTAATGACACTGGATGAAATGATTCTTGGGTTCATTAATTTCAGGTTAGATATAATAAAGAAGCGTTCAATTTACGATGTTAACAGGCTGCTGGACAGGGAGCATATACTTTCGGGCCTTGCCATAGCCCTACAGAATATTGATCTCGTAATAAAAATAATAAAATCATCTGATAATACTGAGATAGCCAGAACATCATTGATGACCCAGCTAAATCTTTCTGAAAAGCAGGCTGTTGCGATACTGGACATGAGGCTACAGAGATTAACAGGGCTGGAAATAAGGAAGATAAATGAGGAACTGGTAAGCATTAAGGAAAACATAGCCAGACTGAATCAGATTATAAATAACGATTCCGCAAGGCGTGACGTATTAAAGCAGGAAACGCTGGAGATCAAAAAGCAGTTCGGGGATGAAAGGAGAACCGGCATACTCAACAGGGATATCAATTCAAGGAATGACGAGGACCTCATACCCAATGAAGAATCAATAATGATACTTAGCGAAAACGGACTGATCAAAAGGGTTTCCACCGAGGAATATAATGTCCAGAGAAGAGGGGGCAAGGGCACAATAACTGCCACCAGAAAGGAAGATACTGTAAGAAGCATACTTTCATGCATGTCCCATGATATGATCTACTTCTTTACCAACACTGGCAGGGTACTGAAGGCCAAGGCATACACAATAGAAAAGAAATCCCGTACATCCCTTGGAAGCATCGGTGGGACTTTCCTGAAAATGGGGGAAAACGAAAAAATTAGACAGATAATGAAGTCTCCGGAAAGTTCCAAAAATCATCTTATTATAGTAACCAAGAAAGGGTTCATCAAAAAAACTCCTGTAAAGGAGATACTGGATATGCGTGAGTCGGGGCTTAAAATAATAAAGCTGGATGACCAGGATGAAGTTGTTTCTGTAATGGATCTGGAAATGCCATCAAAAATATTTGTGGCCGCTTCAAATAATAAGGCTGCTGTATTCCTCAGCGATGAGGTATCTGTAACTGGCCGTGCTTCACGTGGTGTAAAATCAATGAAGTTAAACGGTGCAGAGGTAATTAATTCATTCCTGGTGAACGATAACGATACGGTTATGAGCATAACAGAGAATGGTCTTGGCAAGAGGACATCGATAACTGATTTCTCAATCCACCACAGGGGCACATCTGGCAATCTAATATTCAAGGAAAGTGAGAGAACCGGTTCTCTGGTTACTGCCATACCAGTTCAGGATGGTCAGGAAGTTCTTATTGTAACAAGAAACAATAAAACAATAAGGCTCAACTCTGATGAAATCAGGATTCAGTCAAGGGTAACCTCAGGGGTTAAGCTCATTAATGTTGATGACAATGACCAGGTGGTTACGGCATCCGTCCTGTGAATTTTTAGTATTTTAAATAATTTTTTTTGAACCTGCATGGAATATAAAATTTATCTGAGTTTTTTATAAAATTGTATAATAAGTTTTATAAAATAAGTAATAATCAGCAACCATGGATATTTCTCTTGTGGGGTTGGGTCACATAGGAAAGGCAGTAGTTGGCATTCTAAATGAAAATCATGAATATTTCAAATCTAAATTTAATGCAGATATAAGGGTGATATCTGTTTCAGATTCCAGAAATACAGTTTATGACAGGAATGGGTTAAATCTGGATAAGGTTCTCATGTACAAGGAGAGAAAAGAACTTGATGAGGTTGCTGAGGTTATCAATCAGGATGAAATTTACTCCCTGCATTCAGATATAATAGTGGACATGTCACCGGCAACAAAGGATGGAATAGCAGGAATGAAAATGTATACCGGCGCATTTGAGGCTGGAAAGCACGTTGTAACATCCAATAAGGCACCACTGGCGCTCCACTGGAAGGAGATTATGGAATCTTCAGTGAAAAACAGGAAAAAAATACTTTACGAATCCTCTGTTGGTGGGGGTGTCCCCCTTTTTAATCTGAATAAATATTCATTAAAATCATCAAAACTTCTGGAATTCAGGGGGCAGGTAAGTTCCACAATAAATTTTGTATTAAATCAGATGATTGCCGGAGTTGATTTCCATGAGGCTATAAAAACAGCACAGAACATGGGAATAGCTGAGACCGATTATCGTGATGACACAAATGGCCTTGATGGTGCCAGAAAAACGGTGATCATTGCCAACGCACTTCTTGGGAAGGATTATACCCTGAAAGATGTGGCATATGAGGGCATTGATGATATAAAGGATATCAACTATATGAAAAATTCTGGAGAAGTTTACCGGGTACTTTCACATATAACCGGTGGTACAGATCCAGTTATAGAATCTAAAATATTCACCATAAAGCAGGAAGATCCAGTAGCTTCTATGGATTCCCTCTCCATGGGATACCTGGAGAGAACCGACAATAATGATGATTTGACCGTTTTTGAAAAGCACGATGGCCCGCTGGAAACAGCAGCCCAGGTCGTCAATGATATTCTCCTTCTTTCATAATTTTATATTATTCCTGGGAGTGCAACCAGGATTCCTGTTATGAAGAAGAATATAAACCATATTATTATTTCAACTATTGCAAGAACAAAGCTTCTGCCTACGCTGATATCATAAATAATGCTGTATACATATAGAAGGATAACCAGCGTTATTATAAAGGCAAGCAGGCTACCTAGGGCTGCCAGTGGTGCAAAAACGAAGTGGAGCCCCAGTGAGAAGAATATGATAATTATTGGTGTAAGCAGTGTTACGACAATGGCATTCCCAAAGTTTGCAGTAGATTTATGAACAACAATAAGTGAGGCTGCGTAGGCAGGCAATGAAATTATCACAATAGCTATCAGCAGAGCAATTAAATCAAACAGTAATGACATAAATTTTAATGGGAAATGAAGTTATTAATATTTTTCATATATTCCACTATCTGAAATACTGCTGGAGCCTTAGTATCTTAACTTTGGAAGGAAACCAATGTATAAACAATAATATAATATACTGCAATTATAAATTATGAAAGTTGGAATAATAGGTGCAGGCACAGTTGGAAAATCCATAGCAGAGGGCATAAAGAATGATTTCAGCATATCCCTGAGTTCAGGTTCATTTGAGAAATTAAAAAAATGGAACAACGAAAGGTTTCAAATTTTTGATAATAATGTTGACAACGCAAAGAATGCAGATATAATTCTTCTAACCATAAAACCGGGTATATCGGACTCTGTAATGGAGGAAATCCGCACAGCGTGCAAAAATAAACTTGTAATATCATTCATGGCCGGCGTGACACTGGATCATATGCAGGAAAAGTTAAAGGAATCACATATTGCCAGGGCAATGCCCAGTATACCCATGATCGTGCAGAAGTCTGTTACTGCATACAGTTACAAAAATCTCCATGATGCGGAGATCGAACTGTTGAAAAAGATTCTTGCAGGATTTGGATCCTATGTGAAGGTTGACGAGTCCAATATGGATGCTGTTACAGGATTAAGTGGCAGTGGCCCAGCCTTCGTTGCAATCATGGCCGATTCCATGATAAATGCAGGAATACTGGCAGGAATACCCAGACAGCAGGCAACAGATCTTGTAATTGATACCTTTATAAATACAATGCAGCTCATGAGGGAGAAAGGCATATCTGCATCTGATCTCCGTGATGAAGTCATGACTCCTGGCGGAACTACTGTAACAGGCATATACGAAATGGAGAAGGCAAATGTCAGAACTGCTATTGCAAATGCGGTACTGGGTTCATATAGAAAGGCTCAGGAAATTGGCAGGAAAAACTGAAACTAGATGAGTGCGTTCTCCCTTTGTCCATTCACTCTGCTTAAAATTATAAAATTTTTGGTAAATAATTTTTAAATTTAAAAAAATAAAATTTTTACATATCCTCCTGACCGAAAGCCATTACCAGAAGTACAAATCCAACGAAAGTAAAGAAGAAAGATATCCAGCTGGCAATCTGATGTGGGCCTATCTGTGGGTTGATGGTAGGGAAAGCACTGTAATCTAGAAATGTTGGTATTGAAATTATCAGAAATATAATTCCTGTTACCATCATATACTTTGAACTTTTTCTCATTTTATCAAATTTTTCTCTCATCATATTAAAGCCACCCCTATAACAGCAAATGTAAATACATACAGAAGTATTGGAGCTATTACTGTTCTCGTCGATATTTTTCCATTTCTGGATCTATTGTGCCCCAGAGAAACTGCATAAAGTATAATTGATATTATAACAAGCACCAGTGTTATTACAAGCAAGCCTTCCTCATAGATGGCAAAGTTTCCGAATACTGGTGATACCATTTTTGATGGAACTTCGTGGTACATCGCTCCTATAGGTTTGATTAATACCGCATACAGAATAAACGGCACACTTCCAAAGAGGTAAATTATCATCGAATAATAATATAAATATATAGATTTTTTATCCATTTTAAACCCTCGCCTTTATTGTTCTCTGCAGCATTAAAAATATGATAGCTGCGAACATGAATAAATTAATTACAAGCACTACTGCCCAGAGACTTTCATATTTAAATGGATATTCCTGGGTAATATACCACATGATAGGGTCCACCACAACAAGTTGCAGTATGCCTATCAGATAAACAATATTAGTTACTTTCATTTGTTTCACCATCCCTTTTTGCGAATCTCATGGCATATACTGTTATGAAGGAAATGAAGGTTATAGACCACCATAGATACATTGTCATCAGCCTTGTCTGGCTAAGCCCTGGTTGTGAATAGCCCCATACCGTCATGACAGCCAGGCCGATTAGCATAAATATCCCGAATGCAGTGATCCATGGCCTTTCCAGTACTCCCTTATTATGGTATCTGTCTATAAACGGTAGTATCAGTATGAATACCAGCATGCCTATTATCAGAGGAACTCCTCCTGTGCTCAAACCGTAACCTGCCACATCCATTAATTTGTAAACAGGTGTGATGTACCAGTCAGGAACCGGGAAAGTCCCGTATGCAAGAGAACCGTATGCAAGTGTTAACTGCTGCGGGAATGCAGCTGAAATTAGCAGTATAATTCCAACCATTACGATCCCAGAAAACATTGCATATAGTAGGTTAGTGGGGAACCATGGGATCATCTCTCCCTTTTTCGGTTTCTCACTTGCAAGCCCGGATCTCTCGAATAGCATAAAATGTACTGCGAACAGCGCAAGCATCAAGGTTGAAAACACCGCAACGTGAAGCGCTAACAGATGGGAAAAAGTGGCTGTTGTTGTTCCATTTCCTATCAGTATTGCCTCAAGCCAGTTTATAAATGCTCCAGGGAGTATTCTGCCCAGTACGCTTCTCTGCATAAACAGTAAGCCGATATGCACAGCTGCCATTGCTATTGCAGTGTTTGCAAGCATATACCCCAGTATGGCCGTAAATATTGTGAGCAGGAATAAAACAACTCCAAGAATCCACTGTAGCCATCTCCATTTTCCCTTATATGAACCAACAAACCACTGTCTCATCATATGGAAGTAAACAAGTCCGATCATGGCGTATGCCATATATAGATGCGATGTCAGTATTATATGGCCAAACGGAACGTCTGATATGATATACTGTGTGGATTGATACGGATCTACCTGGCTGTAGTAAAAGAACAGGACTATTCCAGAAACTATCTGGTAAATAAGTGCTGTTGCAACCCACGCACCGGTCCATTCATCGATCTTGTAACCTCTTTTTGTTACTGATTTAAATCCTAAAGTATAGGAACCATCTGGAAGATCCTTCTCTTCCTTCATCAGATCTGTTAAGTTATAATTATTTGTTTCTGCCTTTTCCATCTAATTCACCTACGAGCTCCCGCTGGAGCTATTTCCTGAAAAGCTTCCTTTCCAGTTTAAATTATTAGCACTATCGTTTTGGTTACTGACTACTGTAGTCCTATACAGTATGATCCCACTGCTGTTGCTATTCAATTCTAAGGATGAAGTGCCCAGGCTTTTATAATTAGAAGAACTGGTGTTGTTAACTTCCCCTGTATACATTGTTGATGGATAATTAGTGGGAGTTCTTGAGGTCCTTATTGCAGTGCCGCCTGTTAGGTCTTCTATTTTAACCTGCGAACCATAAGTTTCACCTCCAGGGAATTTCAGATGTGTTCTAATAACAGCATTGCTTGAATTAATACCATAGGCGTATATATTTCCGCCTCCATTGGATCCATTACTGTCGGTTGCCAGCATAATCTGTGGCAGGGAATGATTTGCAGGGCTGGATGCGGGGCCGTTATTGTAAAGGTTTCTCCCTCCCCAAACCGGGTTGTACTGGCTTCCGTGGCACTTGCAGTAAATTAAGCCGTACTCCGGCCACTGTGCCGGTGTACCTGGTGCGTCAGCCTTGTATCCAATCAGCTTTGACTCAAATGGTATGCTCTTTCCTGGATGGTAATCCAGAAATGGCGGAACACACCCAAGATGCTGGCATATGCCACTCAGGGCAAGGATCGAATAGTTGTTGCCTGTACCATTGTAGTTATTTACATAAATTATACCGTCCATAGGCGCAGTTGAAGATGGAGCCACAGGATTAAACCCGGATGAAGGGGATGTATTGGGCGTTGTAACCCTAACATTCTTCAGAACAATTAAAAATGTCGGCTCGTCCTGCAAGGGATAATTAAAAACAAGTATGGGCGTACTTGTTGATGAAGGGCTTGCTGCCGCATATTCTATAACATCAGATATTGTAATCCTGCTTCCACTGGGATCCTCCAGAACAGCCAGAGGGAAGTTATCCATTACAGGAACGCTCCGGTCACTTGGTACAACGTAGCGTTCCATAGATAGACCCCCCACCATCAGGGCTGCGATTGAAAGGCCTGCTCCCTTTAGAAAAGCCCTTTTCTCGGGCTCAGGAATATAGTTTTTATCATTGGCCATGAATGTTGATTTATAAGATATCTAAATGTTTACTTAATTTCCTGAATATGTTCAATAAAAACAAAACATATTTTTAATTCCAAGATAATTATGAATAAGTGATAGTTAATGTTTGATTCGTATATGGACATACTGATAATTGCTGTTGTTGCGCTGATTATCTTCGGCGGAACAAAGAAGATACCGGAAATGGCGAGAAATTTGGGAAAGGCAACTGGAGAATTCAAGAGGGGCCAGATGGAAATTGAAAATGAATTGAAAAACGGGACAAGCACTGCACAGACAAACAAGGGCCAGATAAATTACATGAAAATTGCCGAAGATCTGAATATAGATATAAAAGACAAGACAATAGATCAGATAATAAGTGAAATCAACGAAAAACTGGGTAGCTCCGCAAAGCCTGTAGAAGGGGCAGTAGAAACCAAGCAAAACTAATATGGAAAACGAATTATTGAACTATCTGGTTAAATATTCGGATGAAATTAGGTACAGGGCAATCAGGATACTTGCAGTTTTTGCTGTTTTTTTTGGTATTTTCGTAATTTTCAGGATACAGTATATTTCTATATTCGGTCAGAGATTCCTTTTTCTATATCCGGATCCACTGGATAATGTTGGAGCTCAGGTATTATATCTTTTAAAATCCCATGACCTTACATCAAATACAACGCTCCTGGTATTGAAGCCTGTTGATGGGGTAATGGCTGATTTTTATACATGTATGGCTATTTCCCTTATAATTTCCATGCCTGTTATAATCTATGAAGTTTCAAAGTTTATTGATCCGGCACTTAAAAACAGTGAAAAGGAACTTTTAAGGTCGATAATAATACCTGCATCCCTGCTCTTCTTTGCAGGGGCATTTGTGGGCATATATTTCATTGCGCCTGTCCTGTTCAGAATTTTTGCAGATTTTGATATAGGTGTGGGTGCAGATGTAACTATGGGAATCTCCAGCTTTGTTTCCTTCATATTCATGTATACCATAGCTTTCGGGCTTTCCTTCGAAATACCTGTGTTTATGGTTGGCCTGAGCAGGTTCGGCATAGTCACAGCGGATACATGGAAAAAGAACTGGAGATATGCAGTTATAGGCGCATTGGTCTATGGCATGATATTCTCGCCGGGCGTTACTGGATTCACCATGGTTGTAATAGCCATACCCATGATTGCACTGTACTTTGCAGGAATCCATTTCTCCATTAAAGCGGAGAAAAAATTCGAGGAAGAAAATACATATTCAAGCAGTGCCGATCAGTGATAAACCTTTAATTTCAAATTTTCCTCCAATTTTATATTTTATTTTTACTGCCTGCCTTTCCCGGTTAATGGAATTATATACCTCCTGTTGCATCTCAATCTGTAATGGGTTCTCTATTCTATAATCCTCGCTTTGACTAAAATGATCGACTATGGTGCATACAGGTTTTTTGATTAGCGGGCACATTTCATCGTTGCATGGGCCCTGTACTGTGGTAACAGATATTGATAAAATTCTGGTCCCTATTAGCTTAACCTCCTTGTCTCCGATTTCAATTGAGCCATTGCCCACCTGTACTTTCATAAGAGATTATCCATATGTATTATTAAAGTGTTATTATGTGCATTATGTTAAATTTTAATTAACAAAATATAGCAATATGATTTTATATTATTTAATAATAATGGAATATGCAAGATAAAATAACCTACAACGAATCAAAAGTTCTGAGGCTTTTAATGAATGACTCACGGATGTCAGTTCTTGATATTTCCAGAAAACTCGGGCTCAACAGGAATACTGTATCAAACATTATTAAAAAATTGAACAGTAGCATCATAGAAAGATATACACTTGAGACAAAGGAACCTGAGGATAGCCTCTACATAATTATGGAGACAGATGACATAAATTCCGTGGATAGTGATAAAGTTATAGAATATTTCGAGCTGGCCAACGGCCACTATACTGTTATAATGAACAGGGAAGCCATTGGAGCTGGTATAAGCTATAATCGGGTTGATTTAGCGCATCGCAGAGTTATCAACAAAATTCCGCCAACAATTGATCTTTACTGCGATTACTGTGGAGGTATAATAGCTGGAAAACCTATGAAATATGACACTTTGGAGGGAACATTATACTTCTGCTGCAACACCTGCAGGGATGATTATATAAATAGCGAAAACACAGAAAAACACGTAAAAAAATAGGCATTCTGCCCTGTAAACATATAAATAGGCTTTATCAATTCTAAATTATGGCAACAGATCCAGTTTGTGGAATGAAAGGAAAAAAGGAAATATCCAGTGAGTATGGCGGAAAAACATATTACTTCTGCAGGGAAGAGTGCAGGGAAGAATTTAATAAAAACCCAGTAAAATATACAAGGTGAATAAATGGCTGTTGACCCTGTTTGTGGAATGTATGTATCTGAGGATTCCACTATATACTCAGATAGAGACGGGGTCAGGTATTATTTCTGCTCTCAGGGCTGCAAGGATAAATTTGACAGGCCAGATGAGGAAAGTGGTGCATTAAAAACCAAGCTCCTTATTGCATGGCCATTTTCTCTGGCTGTTATTTTTATTGATTATCTTTTAGTTTTTCCATTCAAAAATTTTGTTTTGCTTATACTTGCTCTTCCTGTTCAATTTTATGTGGGATTTGATTTTTACCGTGGTGCTTATGAGGCCATAAAGGATAAAATGGGTAACATGGATCTGCTTATTACACTGGGAACCCTTACTGCATTTTTCTTTTCCCTGACGGTGACCGTTGATCCACATATATTTCCTGTCAGCTATACCTATTATGACGCATCTGTTTTTATAATTACACTGATTCTTACAGGAAGCTATATAGAATCACTTACAAAGAAAAAAGCCAATTCCTCAGCAACCACTCTTTTATCACTTCTGCCAGATAAGGTACATATACTGAAGAACGGTGAAACTGTTGATTTGCCCATAGAATCTATGGCTGTTGGTGATACAATACAGGTAAGGCCAGGCGAGAATATCCCGGCAGATGGAATAGTAATAGATGGTTCTTCAGAGGTGGATGAGTCCATGGTTACAGGAGAGGGTGATCCTGTACTGAAAAATAGCGGTTCCAGTGTAATCTCAGGAACAGTTAACCTGAACGGTCTCATTACTATTTCCGTAAAAGAAACTGGAAACAATTCTACTGTGAAGAAAATTTACTCCATGATACAGATGGCATCAATGGGCAGGGCAAAAATACAAAAAATATCAGATATATTTTCATCTTACTTTGTACCAGTTGTACTTGTTGCAGCGGGATCGTCATCCATTTTCTGGTACTTCTATTTAAGCTCTCTTGGAAATCCACTATATTCCATAATTGCGGTGCTTGTTTTTGTTTCTGTTGTTGTAATAGCCTGCCCCTGCGCAATTGGTCTGGCTGCCCCCATTACCCTTCTTATTTCATCCAATGCGTCCTCCAGGAATGGCATACTGATAAAAAATTCCAGCTCCATGGACAGACTTTCAAAAATCGATACGGTTATATTTGATAAAACAGGAACGATTACAGACAATACACCAAAAGTTACTAGGTTAGATATTCATGGCGATGAACATCTTGCAGTTTCACTTCTCTACTCAATGGAATCCCTGTCCAACCATCCAGTAGCCGTGGCAATATGTTCCTATCTTAAGGATAGAAACCCAGAAAAGACTGAAATAAAGGAGTTCAGGGAGATTCCAGGCACGGGAGTAACCGGGGTTTATAACGGTTTACACGTGGAGGCAAGGAGATCGGGGGGACATATATCATTATTCCTTGACAGTAAAGAGCTGGCAACACTGGAAATAGAACATTCAATGAGAAAGGGGATAGAACAGGATGTGAAAAACCTCATCAGGAACCATATTAGGGTCATGATAGTTACAGGTGATACTGAAGAAAACACCTCCGGGATTGCCAGTAAACTTGGAATAAGTGAGTATTACTGCTCCATGAAGCCGGATATGAAGGCAGACATTGTAAAAAAGGAGCAGGAAGCCGGAAGATACGTTATGTTCGTGGGTGATGGGATAAATGACACTGTGGCAATGAAAACAGCTGATGTAGGTGTTGCAATGGCTTCAGGGTCAGACATAGCAGGTGCAGCCGGAGACATTATACTTTTGAACAACGATTTAAAAAATATTCTGAGAAGCATATACATAGGGAAATACACAATAAAAAAGATAAAGCAGAATGTTGGCTGGGCAATTGGATACAATTCTGCACTTATACCTGTTGCAGCCGGAGTCCTGGTTCCACTGCTGGGTCTCGGGATATATTATGTGCTTCCCATATTCGCTGCCCTGGCAATGGGCCTTAGTTCTACTACTGTTGTATTAAACTCCCTCAGGCTACGGACAAGGCTATCCAGAAATGTTGAAGATGCGGTACTTTAAAGCCTTTATTATTTCCCTAGGCTATGTTTAGAAATTAGATAAATTTATAAGTATTCTCTTAATTGATATGTATGGAATTGAGGGTTATAGGGATGTCAGAGGGCCGCAGAATACCTGATAAATTTACCTGTGGCGGAAAGGATTATTCCCCGAAGATAGAGATACATGACAGAAACGAAGAGGGCTATTATTTTATTGTTATGAACGATCCGGACGCACCTTCAGGACTGTTCACCCACTGGCTTATATATAACATACCTGCTGGTATCGTTACACTGGAAGAAAATATTGGAAACAGGGAGATAACCGGAGAGGGGTACTATCAGGGGGTGAACGATTTTGGTGAACTGGGATACAGGGGGCCGTGCCCTCCCAGAGGGGATGGTGACCACAGATATTTTATAAAAATTTACAGAACGAAAGAAGCCGTGAGTAGAAAAAAAATTGACGCTGAAAATTCGTATAAAATTCTGGATAAACTAACACCTGAAGCAGAATTCTATGCAATTTACAGCAGGGAATAGGTTTATTCCATATTTTCCAGTGCACCGATTAACTGGCTGTATGCCTCCGGAAAATCTTTTCCTGTTATGCATATCCGTAAATATGTTCCGGATATTCCGAAATAGCGTGCTGGTAATGCTATAATGCCTTTTTCTGCAAGTTTCTCACTTATTGTATCTGAATCCCTTTCCGTATATTCAGAGTAATCCATAAATGAAACAGGCAGTGGAAGTGGCGTTTTTCCCTGGAAAAATTTTAATTTTCCCTTATTTTTCACAAGGACACGGTGATTTTCCCCTATGATGCTCCTTACCTGCTGTAATAATTCATCATGTTTTTTTAGTACATGATAACCGGCAGAAATATTCAGCACAGAAACATCCTCTGTTATTAATCCCTTGAATCCTTCCAGTGCCACTGCATCTTCCTCCATGGGCGCCACGATATACCCAAGCCTCAGGTCTCCTCCACCGTAGACCTTTGTAAAAGTGTTAACGATAAATCCGTTTCTGTATGTGTAATGATCCAGTGTATCAATGAATTCCATGAACGTTTCATCTATTACTGCAGATTCATATTTTTCTGGCAGTTTTGCCATTGTCCCTGTGGGGTTGTTTGGATTGCTGGCGGTAAATACCTCCTCTCCATTCCTGAAACCTAATATCCCCGGTGTTTTATATATCATCTCGTATTCAGGCCGGTTTACACTGAATGACCTGTACTTCCCCGCCAGATGGAAAAGAACCATGGAAAATGCCTCTGTAGCACCATGAGTTATGACAACCTGTTTTGGGCTACAGCCATGCAGCCCGGCTATTTCTTCCTTTAAATCTATATCACTCTTTTCAGGGGAATTACTTAAATACTCCTTTAAATTAAAAACATTTGACATCCCACTGTGGCTGAGTTCATATTTCCCGTGATGCTGGTTAAGCCAGCTGATTGTTTCACACTCCATATAAGTGTATTCCATAAGGGTTATTTTAATATATTGCCACAAATGGAAGTTTTAAAAATTCATATTGTAGAAATCACGATAACTATCAGTTACCTGCTTTATAATTCTTTATTTATGCCAGGCCATATGGCATTCCAGACTTAGGGCCAAAAACTTCTACCAAGAATGTATTTGTAAGTTGCCGTAATAATATACCATGAAAATTAAAACATATCTGTTTTTTGGATTGATTTCAGGATTCATTTCAGCAATATTTGAGGCCATAATGTTTTACCTGTATGACGTTGCATCCACACTTTCACCTGGATACCAGTTTACAGCAATAGGCATGAGGCTGCTCAAAATTTCCGGAATATATGGAGAACTTTACGGGCTTTTGCTGCATTTTCTGGTGGGGACGGTTGTTGGATTGTTTGCGGCCTTAATATCATATTATATACCGCATCTTAGGATAAATGCCACCATGGCCGGACTCGGCAGAGGAATACTGGCCGGGTTTCTCATACTGCTTGTTTTCAGCCTGCCGGTGAATATATTCCTGCTTCACCTATATGTGTATGAAAAATACTATATTCCATCAACATTCTTCTATTACACCATGCACATATTTTACGGGGCTGTATGGGGGATCTTCCTTGGATTCTTCTCCAGCAGGCATATCATTAAAAAGTGAAGTGAAATTCTATTATAATCGAATCAATATATTTTTATCCTATACTGTCATTATATGCCATGGACATCAGTGAAAAGATTGCAGGGGAAATAACAATATCTGAAACTCCTGGAATAACCATAAAAAAGTGGCGTGAGGAATTCGGCATTTCCCAAATGGAATTATCAAAATTTATGGATGTATCCCCATCTGTAATCAGTGATTATGAGTCCGGAAGAAGAAAATCACCCGGGGCCAATTCAATCAAAAAAATAGTGGATGCACTTATAAAAATAGACGAATCAAGGGGTGGTACACTTTTACGCAGGTACAACAGTGGAATACCATCCGATGCACTTCTGGATATAAAGGACTATGACCATGATATAGAACTCAGGTATATAATGACTAAAATTCGTGGCACAGCCTGCTCCAGGGCCGATTTAAAGAGAAATATCAGGGGATATACAATGATAGACGGAATAAAAGCCATCCTTAAATTTTCATATGCAGAATACAGCAAACTATATGGATGGTCAAGCCAGCGCATTATTTTTATAACGGATGTATCATATGGAAGGAGCCCCATGATTGCAATCCGGGCCCACCCACTGAAGCCTGCCGCAGTTGTATACATTAAGCCCGGAAATGTGGATGAGCTGGCAATAAAACTATCTGAAATTGAAAATATACCCCTAATTAAAACAGATATGGATTACAAAACAATATCCTCTGTTATGAACCTGTTAAGATGAAAATATTTTATTGAGATACCATTCCACGTCAAATGGTATCAGGTCTCCCATATTCTGGCCAATTCCTACAAACAGTATGGGTTTTTTAATTCCTGCAGAAATGCTTATGATTGAACCACCCTTGGCATCTGTATCCAGCTTTGTTACAATTATTCCATCATAACTTATTTCCCTTGAAAATGTTGTAGCCTGTTCTATTACGTCCTGCCCTATCATGGCATCCAGAACAAGGAGTGTCATATCCGGCTTTGCCACACGCTTTATTTTTTTCATCTCGTCCAGGAGGTTTTTATTTGTCTGCATCCTTCCAGCTGAATCTATAAGCACAAAATCCATTTTCCTTGCCCTTGCATGGTCTATTGCATCAAAGGCAACCGAGGCCGGGTCGCTTTTAAACTCGTGTTTTATTATCTCAACGCCCACATTTCTGGCAAGTATTCCCAGCTGGTCTATGGCACCTGCCCTGAATGTATCAGAGGCTGAAAGCACAACGCTCTTATTATGCTCTTTTAGGTAATATGCCAGTTTGCCAATTGTTGTTGTCTTGCCTGTACCGTTTATGCCCAGGAACAAAATAACATAGGGTTTTTTGTCAATGTTTAAGAGGTCTACGGCCTGATTATTATTCCTGTTAACCAGATCCCTGATAACATTTTTGAGTTCGTTTTGAACTGTTGAATAATCTACCTTTCTCTTTATTTTTCCTAGATTTGCCTTCAGCTGCCCTATAATCTCCTCAGTCGCATCAAAGCTTACATCGGATTCCAGCAATGTCTCCTGAATAGTATCTTCAAGATCCACCCTGCGAATAACCCTGTCCTGTTCCACTGTTTTGCTGCCGGTGGACTGGCGGTCCTGATTGACCTCTTTTTCACCGTGCCCGGAGAAAACCTCTGAAAATTTCCTCTTGAGTTTATCAAACATCAGCTTCTTCCTTCCTGTGATCTCTGTATTGAATACATCAGGGCATCGTAATTATTCTGGGCTGTTTGTTTCTGTTTGATCAGGTTGTTGTATGTATCCTGAAGGCTTTTGATATTCTCCTCCATCCTCTGTACGGTTTTTTCTCTTTCCTCCTCTATGTATATGCTGGACCCGATGGGAACCACAATCTTGTCAGTATCCAGGGTTGCCTTTGAAAAAAGCCCTGAACCTATGGATATTTTAACGTCCTTGGAATTTTTATAATTATTATCCTTTAAGAGCGCCAGCGTATCAGCAGATTCCTCTAGTGTCTTCATTAAAAGATTCAACCTTGAATCTATATTCTCTATTAAATTCTTTAAATATTCTATCTGTTCCATTAATTCATTTTCTCCCGCCATTTAATTACCTCCAAATATCTCCCTGTTTTTGATAAGTGATTCTATAACTGGTATGGACTCACCGGATAAATAATTTATCAGGGCCCCACCACCTGTTGATATATATCCCATTGACCTTGTCAGTGAAAACTCATTTATTGCATTAATGGTATGCCCACCCCCCACTATCTTGGAGGCATTTGATTGTGCAACGTCGTTGAACAATTCCCTCGTGCCAAGTGAATATTCATTTATTTCGTACATTCCCATTGGGCCATTCAGAAAGATATTTTTTGCGTTTCCAATTATTTTACTGAAATTTGCAACAGATTCCATGCCTATATCTGCTATTAATTCCCCCTCCGGAACATGGTCTCCGGAATTTATTCTATCTCCTGATGGATTCAGGACAAAGTCAACAGGCATATGTATGCTTTTTCTATATTTTGATAGAAGATATTTACAATCCTCTATCAGCGTTTCATAATTCTTGCTGTGCTTCATTATGAATTCCTTATTTCTAAGGCCAATATCAACTCCGGACGCCCAGAGGAATATATTTGCAACAACACCACCGAGTATTATGTCATCCACAATATGGTTTTCCAGGAACGGCCTTGCTACCTGTATTGCGTCTGTTATTTTTGAACCGCCAAGTATTGCCAGTTTGGGGTGCACATTTGATGTTTTGAACGTTTCTATATTCCTTACCTCGTTCTCCATAAGCCGCCCGGCAATATTTGGCCCGGCATTCCTGAACCCTGTGAGTGTTGCCTGGGCCCTGTGTATGGCGGCAAATGCATCTATGACATAGTAGTCAAAAAACTGTGATAGGGTTTTAATAATATGGGTATTTTCCAGAGAATTTTCCTCATCCTTCACAACCACCTCCTCACTGTAAAACCTTGAATTCTCCAGCATTATGATATCCCCTGTCTTCATACGCCTGATTCTGTCCTCAGCCGCAGATCCTATAAGGGAATCCACAAATATCACATCCCTGCCTATAAGTTTTTCAAGATGCCTTGCATGGTTATGCAAGCTGACGAAATCGCTGTCTCCCGGCCTTCCCTGATGTGCCACAATGACCAGCTTTGAATTTTTCAGTTCATTTATTGTCTGTATGTGGTGCCTGAATCTGGTGTCATCAAGTATCTCTCCATTAATTGGGTTAATGGGAGAATTTATATCTATCCTCAGGTAAACTCTTTTGCCGGTAAAGTCAAAATCGTTCATGGTATAAAAAGGAAAAGTATCCATGAATAGTAATGAATACATTATATAATATTATTTTTCAAGATTCTGTATGTGTTTACTGACAATGGAATTGTTGTTGCGAATATTTTTATATGGAAACAATATTTTATGGCATGTACATCCCACGTGAATTCAAAATCGATGACCTTAAAAAGATCGTCAGATTTGTTGAAGATAACAATTTCGGCATTCTTCTGAGCATATATAACAATGAAATATACAATACCCAGATCCCCCTCATGCTGGGCAAAGAAGATGAAAAATTTGTATTAAAAGGTCATATGGCAAGGGCAAATATGCAATGGTATAGATCCAAGGGTCAGGCTGTCACTGCATTATTTACGGGCCCACATCATTACATTTCACCTTTATATTATAAAGATAAAGACTCAGTGCCCACATGGGATTATATGACCGTCAGGATGGATGGAAAACTGGAATTAATGGATGAGGCAGAAACAAGAAAATTCTTACTGGAAATGTCACGTTTTTATGATGAGAAATGGGCAGAGGAAAGAAACGATAAGAGGGAATATTATAGCAAGATGGTGCTGCAGATTGTGGGTTTTAAAATACGGGTCTCGGCAATTAATGCAAAATTCAAGCTCAGCCAGAATCGCCCTGAGGACATGGAAAATATAGCAATAAACCTTGATAATCTGGGAGATGCTGACGCTGTTTCAGTGGCAAGATTTATCAGGGAGGAAATTAAAAAATAACTTTTTATACGGTAAATCAATTAAGACCCTAGGGTTTGTGGGGTAGCCTGGTATCCTTCCAGCTTCGGGAGTTGGAAACTCCGGTCCAAATCCGGACAGACCCATAGATGTTCATAATCGAATACCTTATATATTTCTAGTGTATATTCGTTTATGACTTTCGTAGCGAAATACAAGCATTTGTTAGAGAATGAGGAAATAAGCCGGTGGTTTGGGAACCTCAATGCTAAATCATATCTTACGGCAACTGTTTACCTCAGAGGGCTTGGCTATTATTGTGAGCTTACAGGGGCTACTCCAGATACTATTATTCAGGATGCGAAGTCCGGGAAATTGAGAAATGACTTTATGGATTTTGTCAGGAAAATGGAAAGTGAAGGAAAGGCAGGTTCATATATTTCCCGATACAAAAAGGTTTTACGTTCTTGGTTAGGATTCAACGGACTGGACTTCAAGCTTAATGTCAACATTGCCTATGAGAACAGATCTCCGAGAGTGGAAGGGGAGAGGATACCGGAAAAGTCTGAACTTGCAAAAATGCTGAGGAAAGGTTCAGGAAGGGCAAAAGTGGCAATTTCATTGTTAGCATTCAGTGGTTTGAGGCCCGAAACCCTTGGAAATGCAGAAGGCAAAGATGGTTTGAAACTATCAGACTTCCCGGAAATGAAGATAGAAAATGGCAAAGTGGAATTTGAAAAAATTCCCACTATGGTTAATGTGAGATACACACTGAGCAAGGCAAGGCATACCTATTTTTCATTTCTGGGGCAAGAAGGAACGAAATACCTGAAAGAATACCTTGAAGTAAGGATAAGGGAAGGAGATAACCTGAAAGCAGACACTCCTCTATTCAAATTAGACTCACAGGGACGTATTAGCCATGAATACATAAGAACGCTACTCGCAACAAGGGATATCAGAAAAGCTATCACCGAATCCGGTTTTTCATGGAGACCTTACGTTTTGAGGGCTTATTTTGCCACCGCTCTCGATAATGCTGAAAATAAGGGAATTATTTCCCATCCCTGGAGAATGTTTCTAATGGGTCATACCGGTGATATTGAGGCCCGTTATTCTACCAATAAGAGGCTTCCGCCGGATATGATTGAAGAAATGAGATCCGCATACCTGAAGTGTTCCAAGTTCTTTGAGACTGAGGAGAAGGGCATAAAAGAAGAGGACTATCAAAAAATACTAAGGGATGCTGCCATCGATACACTTACCGGTGCATTAGGCGTTACCCTGGATGAAGACCAGAAAGAGGAGCTCCGGAATCTTGACAGTGCTGAATATCAGAAAAGGCTTGGGGAAATATTCAAAACCAAGAAGGCTGACATCCTGAACAATGGGAATTCTCAAAAAGTGATACCTTTCAAGGACGTGGAAACATACATTGAACGGGGATGGGAATATGTGAGGGACTTTCCGGGAAGCAAGGCTATAGTGAAGCTCCCCCAATAGGCATGTGGACAGGTAAAATCATATTAAGGGTAGAATTACACCACCCATGCCTCTTACACTGTAAAATCATTGAGATAACGGTTAATTTATTTTCAGTTTAGAATTGTTTTTACACCCTCTTATCTTGCGATTAAAAAATAGGTTAAAATACCCCTAATTCGCTTCTAAAGTATGTTAATGGTTATTCTACTGTAAGCATACTTTCTTTTAAATTTGCCCTCATTTGCTTCATTTTTAAAACCGGAATTTTTGATTAATTATTTTGAAGTTTATTATGTTCATTATTAGTAAAAATACTACATACAACACAGACACTCAATATCCGGCATAGATAGAAGCACAAACATTATTATCTGATGTTGATATTGTAAATAGAAAATTAAAAAAAGAGGCTTTATTATGGAAAAAGATGAAAAATATGTGGAACTCCTTTGGTACGATAAATATAAAAAAATGAATTTAAGTAATAGGTTACCTATTGATTATCCCAACTTACCGTTTCAGGTCATAGAGACCGTTAATAAGCCTCGTCCCAAAGGCGGTTTAAACAATTCCCTTTTCCCGGAAGATAAATGGCCAGATAGATATCCAATTGATTGGAAGAATAAGCTTATTTGGGGCGATAACAAACTGGTAATGTCATCGCTTTTAAAACAGGGTTGGGCAGGGAAAATAAATCTAATATACATTGACCCTCCATTTTATACCGGAGCCGACTTTTCATATACCACACAGGTTAATGACGATACAGAAGTAGAGAAGGAACCATCAGTAATAGAGCAGAGAGCCTATAGAGATACTTGGAGTGGTGGTATATCTTCATATCTTAAGTATATGTATGAGAGATTATCAATAATGAGAGATCTATTAGCCGATAATGGCTCGATTTACATTCATTTGGATTGGCGTGTGAGCCATTATGTAAAAATTATATGTGACGAAATTTTTGGTATCAACTTTATGGCTGATATAGTATGGCATTATCATACTGGTGGTGTAAGCAAGCTAAATTGGGGAAGAAAACATGATACCATACTGTTTTATGTAAAGAATAAGGATTCCGACTTCACATTTAACCTAATTAAGGAGAAGCGATATTATGAAAAACCCTTTTTTAACTCCACAGAGGGATACCAAACAGATGAGAATGGAAAAATATACGTCATGGCACATCCTGATGATGTGTGGGATATCCCTGCCGTGCTAAACGTATCAAGCCAATTTATAGGATACCCCACTCAGAAACCTGAAGCACTGCTTGAGCGCGTAATAAAGGCATCAAGCAATAAAGGAGACATTGTTGCCGACTTCTTCTGCGGTTCCGGTACAACATTGGCCGTGGCAGAGAAATTAGGTAGAAGATGGATCGGTTCTGATTTGTCCAAATATGCAATTCAAGTTAGTAGGAAGAGATTGCTAGATATCCATAACTCCAAGAATTTAACTAATGAAGAAGTTAATAAATATGGAAAACCTGCAAGACCATTTGAAATACATAATATAGGAAATTACGAAATGGCGTATTGGAAGGAAAACCCAACAGACTACATCGAATTTATGATTAAATTATATAAATCCAAACGGGAAAATGGGTACAAATATATACATGCATCAATTGGTAACAGAGCAGTGCACATAGGTCCAATCAACGCACCCGTTTCCATGGATGAGATTGGAAATTTTGTATCTGAATGCATCTCCAGTGGATTTAACAAGGCAGATGTTCTTGGATGGGAGTGGAATTACGAAGTAAATGAACTTGCAAAAAAGGTTGCAGAAGGAGATGGTGTGGAACTTAACCTAATTCAAATACCAAACGTAAATGAGCTAAAGTCTGCACTTGCAGATACAAAAATAGATTTAAAATTGTTAAAAATTCCAGACCAAGTGATAGAGAAAAATCTGATTCCAACAGTTAAATTTAACCCGCTTGCATATCTCGAGGTCTCTAAGAAAATAAAGGGGAAAGAAATAATTTTGAAAATTGAGGATTTTCAAATTTCAGAAACGCCTGACATTTCTGATATAATTGAAACGATAAAGGACTCAAGGCAGTTAATTGATTATTGGGCTATCGATTGGGATTATAAAAGCGATACTTTTCATAATCAATGGCAGAGCTATAGAACTAAAAAAGATTTAAAAGTAGAGTACGAAGCCAAACATAATTACGAAAATAATGGAGAATATACAATAATGGTAAAAGTTGTTGATGTTTTTGGAAACGATACCAATAAGGTGCTGAAGGTGGAGATATGAATCCAGCAGATATTTTAATACCTGAAGATAGGGATAAAAGTAAGTGTTATTTGGTTAACAAATTAAGACTGGCTATTCACCAGTGGAGAACCACGGGTTATCCAGGCACAACAAATACTACTAAGAGGCTTCTAAACTATTGGTTCAACGAAGATCATATTATCAACAACGAAAAATTTGAATTCTGGTATGCGCAAAGGGAATCTATTGAGACCTTAATCTACATCTATGAAGTTATGAAAAAGAAATCTTTCATAGATTTAGCTAGAGAATTTGGAGATGGTCCCATAAGATTTTATGATCCTGAGACAGACCTGTATCCCTTGTATGGCTTTAAAATGGCTACTGGCTCCGGTAAAACCTATGTTATGGCTTTAACAATAATATGGCAGTATTTAAATTATCAGTTAGAAGACAGAAATAATTACACTTCTAAATTTCTTATTATAGCAGGTGAAAAAAATATAATATATGATAGGCTGAAAAGAGATTATCAGGATGGTAAAATATTCACAGCAATCCCCTTAATTCCACCTGAATTGTATGATTCTTTCAATCTTAAAGTTATACTTAAGGAGGACCCATTCTACACAGTACCTGATTCTGTGTTGTTCCTGACTAATATACAGCAACTTCAAGAAAAATCTAATAGAAAAAAAGAATCTGAGAAATTTGTGGACGATGTATTAGACCTGAAAGAAGTTGACCGTACAAATATATCGCAGGAAAACAGAATACTAGAAGTCCTTGAAAAAATACCGAATATAATGATACTTAAGGATGAAGCACATCACATATACAACTATGAAAAAAAGTGGAAGAACATTTTAGTTGAACTCCATAGGCATTTAGAATCCACCTTTGGAAAAGGAATAATAACTGAATTAGACTTTTCCGCCACACCAAAATCAGAAAATGGTGCCCTTTTCCCATGGTTAATTGTTGATTTTACACTAAAAGAAGCCATAGATATGAATATCGTTAAAAGACCGCTAAAGGGTATTGTTGATAATGCAACAGAAATCTCATCGGAAAATATAGTAGAGAGATACAAAGCCTGGATAGAAGCGGGAATAAGAAGATGGCAGGAGTATAAGAATGCTTTATCTAAGTTATCAAAGAAACCTATAATATTTTTCCAATGCCCAAGCAATAAAGAAGCGGATGAGTTAAAGGGTTACCTTAGTTCGCTTCCCGGTTTAAAGGATAAAATTCTGCTTATACATACAGACAGTACAGGGGAGGTTGTTAAATCTGATATAGAAAATGCAAGAAAATCAGCCCAGAATATAGATAGTAATGCAAATAGATTCGAAGTAATTGTTAGCACTATGATGTTAAATGAAGGATGGGATGTCAGGAACGTCAACGTTATTGTAGGATTGAGATCCTATACTTCCGAAAGGAATGTGCTTCCTGAACAGGTTATTGGAAGAGGACTCAGAAAGATGTTTCCGGATCAGAATGCAGATGTAAACCAATCACTTGACGTTCTAGAGGTTATTGGTCCACCTGGGTTGATGCAGATAATAGAGGAACTTGAAAAAGAGGAAAACATGAACTTTGGAAAGGTTAACGTTGATACTCCCCTAAACATAACTACAATTTATGTTGACATGGACAAAATATCCCAAGATATAGAAATACCGGTCTTGACTAACAGAATTATAATAAGGGAATTTCAAATTGATGAAGCTGTTATTGACAAAATTAAGGCTCTATCACTACCCCTAGAAAACAAGGTACTTAAGACAACATACAAAGCTTATGATATGATTACAAATGTAGTGGCGGTAGAAAGAGTTTGGGACCTTCCAGTCCCTAAAGATACTAAGAGCGTTATTGCTTACTATACTGATATAATACTGAAACAACTTAAACTGCCAAATATGTTCTCAGACTTCTATCCATTTATAAAATCATATGTTGAAACAAAACTCTTTGACCAGCAAGTCGATTTAAACGATCCCCGTGTATTATATCAATTAAGCACTCCCGAAATACAGCAAAAACTTGTAGATTTGTTTGTAAGCAGCTTGAAAGACTTATCATTTACTGAAAGAGAGCCTAATATTTATGATTACATAAAGATATCCAGCACACAACCATTTACTTGGACAAAGCAGGTTTATTCTTCATCTAAGTGTATTTTTAACTATGTTCCATGCGATAATGATTTAGAGGTGAATTTTTCAAAATTTTTACATTCTGCCAATGATGTAATTTCTTTCTGTAAAATTGTTCGACAAATACATTTTTTTGTTGAATACAGAGATTCAGCTGGCGATCTTAGAGTTTACAATCCAGACTTTATAGCTATCACCAAAGATACAAATTTTGTGCTAGAAACAAAAGGAAGGGAAGATGTGGATGTCAAATTCAAAGATAAGAGAATAGTTGCATGGTGTAGAGATGCTTCCAATATTACGGGCAAATCCTGGAAATATGTAAGAATTAATGAAGAAGACTTTAACAAGTACCATTTCGATAATTTGAAAGATTTGATTAAGGCTTTAGTTGGTTAATGAGAAAATATGCACATTCGCTATAAAACCTATTATTACTTTCAGGTTATTGGCTAATTTTGATACTTTGCTTTATTGACCTTGATTTTCACCAACGTGAGAAAAAGGCCGTCATTTGCAACTTTGTTTATATTATTCCTTTTCTTGATTTTTATAGTTAAAGAAATTACGAATTCATACATTCTGACATAGTGTTTCTTGTATTTGACATAATTCTTTACATACCACTTTTCATCTACTCTTTATACGTTCTGTTGTCTTTCAATGACTCGACTATATGCTCATAGTATCTTGTGTACTTACAAAGGACACACCACTTGGAACATTTCTCTAATTGTAGCTGTATCAGCTACCGGAATTACACAAAAATGATTTGTGATCCTAGATCTTTGATATAAACAACGAAGTCTATTATGAAAGATTTCTTTTGAGCCTTAAATTGTTGATAGTAAAAATTAATAGTAATGGCTATCTTATTATTTTGTGAGTGAAAACGGATATATAACAAAAAAAGAAATAATAGAGGAGTTACTGTATAAAGATCGGAATTTCTTCTCAAGCAATAATCCGGAATTTAACATTTTCAAGTATACTGCATTTTTTGCTGTCCTGACATTTACCTTTCAATTCATCATCGTTATAATAAATAGTTTTCGCGGTTTTGGTTATCTGGCATATTCCCACTCCCTTGTGTTTGAATTGAGCATTATCTTTATTATTGCCCTAATAGAGCTTTATTATGGGCTCACTCATGCTATGAGAAAGTCTTATCACAACGGAAAGGGTGTTTATCTGAGGTTATATAAGTGTATGAGCTGTGATTTTACATCTTATTCTGAATTCTATTCAAACCTTCACATAGTCTCGCACCCAGACCACACATTGAAGGATAACCAGATTTTGATTAAATACGAAAATTTTAACTATAGACCATGGTTTTTGAGAATTTCAGTTATTAGTAGGCGTAATAGGATTGATAAAAACTCTGATCGTGAGTTTGCCGTTCAAGGTGAATCTGACTTGAGGAACAGCGAAGAAATAAAAGGTAGCAAATGGGATTTGGTTCGCCTCATAGGCGTTATACTGTTGATATCTATTATACCAGTTTATCTATATTGGGTATACTCTCTATATAGGTCGCCAGAAATCGTTATAGTATCCCTAATCATTTTTGGTACTGGTTTAATGATTCGGTCTTACATACAGATTGCACTTATGAATGAAGATATCAAAAATGTATATTTATTCAAGGTAGAACTAGTAGATCAGGAAGAAAAAGGAAATCCTTATATAATATTCAAATACGTCAAAATGGCTCCTTCGTACTGGGAATGGGTTGAAAAGAAGTCAGAAATGGAACCTATTGAGGTGCAAGATGGAGAATTATATATTGTCGACAAGATTGTCCTAAATAAATTCGCAGAGATTATTGAAGTAAGTCATGAATAATCATAAGGTCTCTCTACGCTAGCTTTTTTGAGACTTAAATGCCTTTGAATTCCCATCTTTAATAAAAGTCTATAACAGCACACCACGCAAAGCTTCTCTCTCTATCTCCGAGGTAATCACAACATAGTTTTGACGCATGGTTATGGTTTATTATACCGGGGTAAGACCAATTAAAAATTATAAGGAAAATGCGAAATAAGGCAATTTTACAGGGATTTAATTTTATAATACGGCTTTATATAAAAGAAATAAGTGAGTTAAAATGTCTTAAAGGTAATATAACACGTGGTTTGGAAAATATTTATCGTTAAAGTTCACCCGGTCCTTCATCCCCATCATCTTCAGGGAATGTTATTCTTGCCTCTTGGGAACTCAATTTAAAACAGCGATTTTAAAAGGTATTCTTAATCTTCTGTTTTCCCAGGTGGCTAAAATCAAAACCGGTCAGTATTTCATACCGAATTTCTGATATATCTGAAACTATGGTTTTTTTGAGTTCTTCCCAGATATTCCGTTTCTGTTCTTCCATTTCACGGTCTAATATTTCCATATACTGGTTATCTTTTGTATTCATGAATTTGCCCAGTTTTCCCCAGTAATTCTTATGGTATTTCAGGTATAATCCCAGTTCATGTTCTGAATATTTGTAAAGGTGGGATGGCACTGCAAAACATGGCACCGGTTTAGATCCTCTAACCCTTATCAATGTATAATACGATAGGTATGAGTCATCTTTCCTCTTAATTTTAAATTTTTCCAATTGATTCAGTGTCATTCATAGCACCTTGATTTTCCGTATTGCCGCCTATCCCTATTTTTTTAAACCATTCTTGCATACACATATACCAATCTAAGCCCTGAAAACCATTAAAATTCTGGTATTTTAATTTTTTAAAAATACGGTATTAATCATTGCTCACACCCCCTATTTTACGAATAAATCTTATTCCGTATGGTTCCTGGATAGAAGAATAGTCAAAGCCGAAACCTTTCATTATCTCTTTTAAATGGATAAAGCGCTCCAGTGAAAGTTTAGTTGGGTGGATATATAGCTGGAAATATTTCTTGTCAAATGAGGAGCCAGTATTGCCATCCAGTATAAATTTCTCAGTAGATAATTTCCTCCTTATTGCATCGATAAGTTCTTTAGTTATCTCAGCATTGAATTTTTCTGGAAGAACATTAACGGGTTCTGCGTCTCCTCTCATTTCCTTGCTAGTAGAAAAATCACTCTGGACATCGGAAATCGCGGTTTTACCATCCAATGCTGGACGATTAGGACTATTAGGACGATTATTATGGAAGGTGCCCTCTTTTTTTTCATTATTTTCTTTCTCTTCATTTTTTTTTATGTGGAGTTCCCCGTTGTTCGTCCTGTTCGTCCTGTTCGTCCACGATTGCTTGCTGAGCCTTAAAAATACTGGATAAAATTGCTTTCATGTATTCTGGGTCATATCTGGATTTCAATTCATTGAGCTTTTTGTCATCTGGAATCCTAACAACGGATATTTTCTTCTTGTACGTTTCCATCCGGTCCTGTGTTTTGCGTGTGAATTCTACCCTTGGCCTGTCTGTCTTGATGCCCAGTGCTGACAGGATTCTCCCTGCTCTCTGTTTATAGTTCTCTCCAATATCCTCATAGATTGAAGTAAGATATATCCCCGTATGTGCTTTCCCATTTATTGTATATTCGCACTGATCCTCGCCTGAATCAATCTTGCTGAGGACTGTTTCAGCTATAATGCCGTTGGGAGTCCCCCTCGCAACCTCAACATTTCTTATGATCTGATCTTCCAGAACCTTCGTGATTTCGGGTTTGATTTCCGGAATTATCTCGATTAGATCTTCGAAAAATGATATAACTTCGAAAAGCCGGGGCTCTGTCTTGTCTTCATATTTCTTAAGGAATTCACTTGGCTGCACATTATTTATTTTATCGTGCCAGTTTATACGGAATTGCAGCAACTTGCTTCTGAGTTCCCGGGCCTTTGCTATGTATGCCTCGTATATTTTCCCTTTGATTTTGCGTGGTATGTCCTCACGGTTCAATGGATAATCCATGTTGATCTGCAAGCTTTTTGATTCTATTGCATCGTCCTTGAATGGCTCTCTTCCTGCAAGTAACATAGGGCCGTAGATAGAGTAACCAATGATGGAGCTGAACCCCGACTGTATCTCGGTGCTTGCGTTGAGCACTATAGAATTTCTGTTGTATTTCGCGTTGATTATTGCTGAAGTTTCCTGGTCCATCTGTCCCTTCTCATCAACAAACAATATTACTTTGTAGAGTTCGGAAACACGCTTCAAAGGCGCTGACTTAATATCTATGGCATAAAAGCCGTATGGGGTTAACTCACACAGGACAGTCAGCAGGCGGGATTTCCCTTTGCCGTATGGGGCAATCATGTGCACGAACGGGAAGGAGGAATCCTTGAGAGCATCAAAAAGGATAGCTTTGAGCGTGTAAAGGGAGAGAACAATCTCGTCATCTGGCCTTAGTTCTACGTAAGTGTGAATGAACCCTCTTATCTCATTGAAGAGCCCGTATTCCGAATCGTATCTTTGGGGTTTTCCTGGAAATTTGACTGGTTCTGTTTCCTCTTCCTGAAGTATTCTATCCTTTTTTGTTTGAGCTATCTGCGGAGCCGGCACTACAGTGTACTCCTTTTCAGGATCTTCAGGATCCGGAACCTCAACACTATCCACAACCTCGAAGGAACTATATCTATACTTCAGGAACCTGAACTGCCCATCGTCTGAAAACTCGGCATAATGGAAACCGTCAAGGTTAAAGCGTGTTTTATAAATGGCACTCATGTTTTCCTGTTTTTCCTTATCACTTTTCTTGCTTGGTGTGAAGTTGATAACCTCAAGATAGAGGTTCGCACCCAGTTGTGCCTTGTATTTCCTTAGAATAGTTTTCGCGGTTTTCAATTCTTCATAGGTCAAGGTCTCTTTGTTGGCTAGTGCATGCCCCAGTTCCGTGTCGATTTTGTTGAAGCCCTTTCCGTTTTCCTCGAAAGCGTGATCCGTATCCATGCCCGCAAGAAGCTTTAAGCCCCTCGCAATAGGATTTTCCCTCATTTCAGCTTCTTTGAATTTCTTTTTGGCATCCTCTGCTGTATCTTTGTTATCCTTGCTTGTCATTTATTCTCCTCCTAAAGCTTCAACCAGTTTTTCATAACTTAATCCAAAATTATTATGTGCTGCCGCTATCACCTTCCAGAATAGCTCTCCTTGAATCTTTCCCGGAATGCTCTCTTCACATCCAATAACACCGGTAGAAACAGCTATCCACTGCAATGGGCCACCCCCTGTGCCATGCCTGAAGCAGTGCCAGGAATTTAAATCTAAGTCCACAAGAAAATTGCTACCGGTACTGGAGCCATGTATAGGATGCGGGCCTTGGAATTTCTGCCCGTTCTGCTTAAAATTTGAAAGATCAACAAGATCCTTCATTTCAAGGGATTCTGGATTTATTGGCTTTTTATATTCCGCCTTTGATCCGTTTTTACCCAACTTTTCCTTACCATTAATAACCGGTGCAAATTTTTCCAGTAATTCCGATTTTTTTATTTTTAATGGTGGAACTAAATTAAAATATGTAGAACCATAAATATTGCCGTTTGGATGAATTGATCCTGGTCCCAAGTTCTGCCCGCCTTTCCCTCTTATATAAGCTCCGTCAATCAATGGAATATTGCCTACCGGTTCATCCTTTATTATAAAAATATCACAATAATGTCCTGGCTTACCGGTATTGTAGCTAAATGTATTTCCTAAAGATAAAACAGCTTTCCTTATGTGAGAATTGTCATCATCTATTCCAACTGACATTCCAGCAGGATGTATTAAACCCCAGTTGCCGCCGCTTATTAAGTGATTTAAAACATATGTAGATGTAACCGGATAATTGTTTTTATGTTGCCAGTCCGGCTCTAAGGGGATCTTCTCATTAGGTTTTACTAAAATCGCATGTATCCGGGGAAATGGCATTAAAAAATTCATTGTCTCCTTTGCAATTTCAATTCTGTCAATAGAAAGGTTAATATTGTTAGATGTGTTATTTGTATTAGAATAGCCAGAATTAATTGGTTGGTGTCTTTCCCTGTTTCTATTTATCATTTGTTATTCGCCTCCATTGCTAGCAGTTTGTCCCATGTCCCTAGTTTTGTTATGAACTCAGCACTGTCCATGCTATCCGGTTCTGATAAAATCAATGATTTTACAGGCTCTGGTAGCTTCATCGCCTTTTGTTTCAATTGTACAATGGATACCCTGGTCATTTGGACCCCCTTGGCTCTATTGTGATACCTATCAATAGCAGTGATTTCATTTTTTATCGCCCCTTAACCGTTCAAGTTCTTTCATGGCCGCAATCCTTGTAAAGTCCGAAACAGAGTTGTAGTTCTCGTTGTTAGCTATGACAACTTTTATCTGTTGAAATAAAGAATCAGGAATTTTAACATCCTTCCAGATTTTCATATCATGTACCTCTTGTTAGACATATATGTCTAAATACATTTTTTGCTTATAAATATTTCGCCATATATGTCTAATATCTTTTTTATACTCTCATAATATAAGACATGCATGGCGAAAACGTATAAAGATGTGAAAATTCCATCAGATCTGTATTTTAACATTAAGAATTTTATCGAAAAGTATTCAGAATTAGGCTTCAGGTCTGTTTCAGAATTTGTCAATTCTGCTTCCAGGATTGAGATGGAACGTATAGAAGACAGAAAACGTAACGAATAATTCATTATTCTTCCCTCCTGAAGCTATATTTTTTTACATTTTTCTCAAGCATGCCCCTGTTATACCTGCCAATATCAAGGGATGTGACAGGTTCCGGCAACTCTAGCGCTTTCTGTTTCAAGGAGATAATTGAAATTGAGCTCATTGCTGGCCCTCCTGTTTAGATATCCGCAGAGTTCCATCCGGTTCTATGTTAATATCTACCGTCATGTACTGCTCCAGTGCATTAGCTTTAGTCCATGTATTCTGGATAGCCACGTATAAACTATCATTCTGCCAAATCAAATACCATTCATATTTTGTTACACTCATAATAACCCTATGCATAGCGTGAGCATAAGTTAAGGAGTTTACAAAAACGCTTACCGCTATCATTTAATAAAAACGTTTATTACTATTAAAACGAAATGTTTAAGTCTAAGCGTATGCTTGCTCAAATATGATAAGGGAAAAGAAACATTCAAATTTGGATAAACCTGGAAAAATTAAAGGCAGAATCCTGATGGAGCTAATACAGCCTTTGGAAGACGAACCTGCACCACTGATCCGATCCCATTTCCCAGAACCGAAATCAATGAGCAGAGAAGAACTCAGGGAAAGAACAGGTTTGTCAAGAGAGGGGCTAAAATATCATTTGAAGGATCCGAAAACCGGGCTCATTCCTAATGGGATAGTTCGGGAAGAACGGGGAAAATTCTCAATCGGGTTCAGAAATGCCGAAAGTGTAGAAAAGGCCGTTAACTACCTCTGCAAATGGGATAAGGTAAGGGAATCTGTGGAACAGTACTTTGCAGAGTCTTTCATGTCCGTGTTCGGAGAAATCTATCATTGCAAAATGCACGATCTTGAACAGTTAAGTCCTGATGAGTTTGAAGATTATAACCGCTTCATGCAAAAATCAAGGGCAATCATGGACGAATGGAAAAGACCGGATATAGACTATAAAGCTCTTCATCTAGCTAAGGAGCTGTTAAGAATCAGAAGAGGGGAGAAAAAACCAGGGTTCATGTTCATCTACTGGAGATTAGCTTTTCATTTCTATGGGATTGCTTACTATGGGAAACCGGAAAAAATGACCGCCGAAAGCCTGAGCCTCGATGGGATGCCAGATTTCAAGATGTACGAACTGGTTAACATGGAACTTAAAAAGGATAAAGGATTCTTCGATACTGAACTTAGACAGGCGATAAGAAGAGGTTTGCTTGACGAAGGTTATTGGATTTCACCCGGTGTAAAAGTAGAACATTCTTTTGGGGCTTTCAAAGATATCTGTTTAACAGAACAGGTCATGTTCCGGTATCTGCAAATTGATTTACAATTGAGGTCGTTGCCCATAACCGAACTGGACAAAACACAAACTGATATTTTCAACGCGTTAAAAGATAAAGTGCCGCTGGGGTATGAAGTGATTTATAAGGATAACAGAGAAGTCATAACAAGATGGACCGGTAAATTGGATTGACTTCTATTTTCTTGCAAATTTAATTAATATATTAGTAAAGGTATAGTCTAAAAGCATTTATATGACCTTATCTTTTTACCTCCAAATCTCAATAACAACCTGTATTTTTCTCAGGTTATTTGCCAATTTTATCACAATAGTTTTTTGCTTTTTCATTGTTCTCTTTGAAATCTTTTGGTGTGCTGTATTCCACAGCTTTTCGCGTTTAATGTATAGCCCATCCACTGCAGCTTGGCCTCTCGCATCTATAGAAGGGGGGACGTCTGGATCTATTCCTGATATTCCCGATCTGATTATAAACTTTTTAGAAAGCATATCCCTGGTAAAGTAGCCCCCCGGATTTCTTTTCTTAAGCTTCTTCTGGTTGATAACTACTATATCATCTTTGTATCTCGGATTACGGCAAACATCCTCTTCGGAATACCATATACCAAGGTTTGAAAGCATAGGGCACAGCATGTTATTGCAACCTTTCTGGTATAAGGGGCAACTGCCATTTTCCGGTCCATGTTTTGACTTTACCAAGCCTATGGCATACTTCTTGACTGACTCTATATTTCTCTTATTCAATCCTTTGATTTTCTCTATTCCAAAGTCTTCTAACATTATTTTACAACCCTCAATTTTAACTATTCCTGACTTTATGAGTATGAAGTTCTTTCCTTCCGATTCTATCCGAACATCTACCGTCATGTACAGGCACAATCCGTTGGCTTTAGTCCATGGATTCTGGATAGCCACGTATAAACTATCATTCTTCCAAATCACATACCATTCATATTTTGTTACACTCATAATAACCCTATTCGTATCAGGAATATATGTTAAGGAGTTTTAAAAAACGCTTACCGGGTGTTTGTTACCTACACAGCGTATTCCTACTTTAAAACGAAAAATTTAATCACAACCTTACGCTTACTAAATTATGTCAGAAATAAAAAAACATGCAAACATAGCCGCCCCGGGCAAGGTAAAAGGAAGAATCATTATGGAACTCATACAGCCCCTAAAGAAATATCCTGAACCGATATCCAAGGATGAATTAAGGGAAACGATCGGCTTAACTAGAGAGAACCTCAAGTTTCATCTCATGGATCGACAAACAGGGTTGGTACCCAATGGTATAGTAAAAGAGCGCCTTGGTATACTCACCCTGAACTTCCGGGATACTGAAAGCGTAGTGAAAGCAGTAAATTACATAGCTACGCGGAAAGCAATAAGGGAGGCCATAGAGGCATATTTCGCTGAGGCTTTTATTTCAGTATACGGCGAGTTCTTTCATTGTGATATGTATGACTTGGAGCAATTATCCCCGGAATATTGGGATTTGTACAATGACCTTAACGAAAAAGCTCTCCAAGAAATGGAAGAACAAAAACGTCTAAGGATTGGATACAAAGAGATAGATATTGCAAAGAAGCTGCTTGAAATAAGGAGAGGAAAAAACGACGCAGGTTTCATGTTCTTGTATGCCGAGTATGCCCTATTCCTCCATACCAAGTTGGGAACTATATCGCCTAAAAAACTATGTGCAGAGCAACTAACGCTATCCCAAGTACCCAATCATCTAATGTATAGCTGGGTGGAACTCTTTTTAAAGAATGACATAGAGTCATTCAATGATTTACTAAGGCGGGTAATAAGGAATGGCATGATAGAAGTTACTAACCCTGAGGAGGCAGGGGTCTTCCCGTATCGCCCGTTCAGTCTATTTGATAGTAAAGTACCTTCCTCCGAGCGTGTCTTGTTTAACTATATAGAAGGGAGAAGGAATATCGAAGCATACAATATTGAAGACCTAGAGGAGATACAGAATGTACTGGTTAAGGAGATGCAGGGGAAGACACCATTAAGCTATGAGGTCATTCAGAGTACAGAGAACAAAATTATTTTGAGACGCACTGGTAGAGATGATCTATAGTGAACTTTTATTTTCTTATAAATTCCATTAATATATTAATAAACGCATATTTTCTTTAAATACACTTTCATAGTATAATAAGGGACTTGATTATGTTCATAATGGAATACGGACAGACCCATAAAGTTAGTATTAAATTTTATTCAGTGCCTGTGCAAGGTCATTTACCAGGTCTTCATAATCTTCGATTCCCACTGAGAGTCTTATTAGATTGTCTGTAATGCCGGATTTTTTTCTTTCCTCCTCGGTCATTTCGCTGTGTGTTGTTTCAGCAGGAATGGTAATAAGGCTTTCTACACCTCCAAGACTCACTGCTGGCATGGGTATTTCAAGGTTTTGAATAAATTTGTGTGATTCTTCAATTCCCCCTTTAAGCTTGAAAGAAATCATACCGCCAAATCCTCTTAGGTTGTCTTTCGCGATTTCATAGTAATTCCCGGATATCAATCCAGGATAGTACACCTCCTCTATCTTATCAGAACCTTCCAAGAATTCGGCAATTTTCAGGCCGTTTGAGTTATGTTTCTCCATCCTGAGCCCCAGCGTTTTAAGTCCACGATATGCCAGATAAGCCTGGAAAGCATCAGGAGAGGCTCCTAAAGTCTTTCTCATATCAACTATCCCGCTGTAATATTTTTCATCATTGCATCCCACCACACCTATGAGTACATCTGAATGACCGCCAATATATTTTGTTCCACTGTGTATTATAATATCCGCACCGAAATCCACTGGCGTCTGGTTAAAGGGAGAGGCAAAGGTTGCATCGACAACAAGTGTTATACTGTTTTTTCTGCAATAAGCACCTATTTTCTTTATATCCAGAACATCCATCAGGGGGTTCGGGATAGATTCTATATATATCATTTTATAATCTTTCTTTTCTATATTAAGGCTATTCATGTCTTCCACTGAAACCATATCCACATTTATGCCATATGATTTGAGGGTTCTGGCAAAGAAGTAATATGTCTGCCCATAAAGTACATTTATTGCCAGCATCCTATCCCCGCTCTTCATTACTGATAGCACTGTTGCAGTAATTGCACCCATGCCGGTGGAGAAGGCAACTGCATACTCAGTTTTTTCCAGTGATTTGTATTTCCCCTCAAAGGATTGGACAGTTGGATTTCCCCATCTTGAATAAAGAAATGATGATCTGCTTGTATTATCAGCAATTATATTTTTTGAGTTATTGGGGTATCTGTATGTGGAATCCTCAAAAATTGGCGTTGTTACATTTCCTATTTCTGGTATATACAGTTCTCCTGCATGTACTGCTCTGGAGTTAAAACCTTTAACACTCATGGTAATATATTATTACCATATATAATAATTTATTTATACAGTCATAAACATTTGAGAGGATATCGGTACTTTGATTTATCAAATCATTATATGCAATAAATGGCATCCTACGAATTGAAAAGAATTCTTGGCCTGAGATCTGCTGTTATAATAAACCTTGGGGCCATAATCGGCGCTGGAATATTCGTTATAATAGGAATAGCCGCAGGAAAGGCTGGACCTGCCATAATACTTTCTATTTTCATATCTGCTATTATAGCCATATTTACGGGATTAAGCTTTTCAGAAATTGCGCAGCATATTTCCAAGGAAGGGGGAGTATATGAATATGCAAAAGAATCTTTTGCTCCCTCTGCAGGCTTTATTGGTGGAACCATGTGGACCTTTTCTAATATGATTGCCATCTCTGCAGTATCATTGAGCATGGGCAGTTACATAAACTCATTATTTCACCTTCATCTTAATTTAATTTTTTATGGAATTCCGGTAATAATCTTCTTTGCCGTTCTAAATCTACTTGGAATAAAGAATTCCGCCAGAACACTGTCAATTCTAGTAGTAGTAAATGTAATAATTTTAATAATATTTATTATTTCTGGATTATTCTATTTTAAAGTTCAGAATTTCACTAATTTCGCTCCAGGAGGTTTTACCGGCATCATGGAGGGTTCTGCCCTTATATTCTTCGCCTTTACCGGATTTTCCAGAATCACAACCGTGGGGGATGAGGTTAAGAATCCTGAAAAAAATATACCGAAAGCTATTATTCTTTCTATAGTTATTTCCTCAGCACTCTATTCAGCTGTAGCGGTGGTTGCCATAGGATTGATACCTGCATCAAATCTGGCATCAGCATCGGCACCATTATCAGCTGCTATCAATGTTCTGCATAATCCATATCTGATTGTAATCATAGCTGTAGGAGGAATAACCGCTACTGCCGGCGTTGTTTTAACAGGGATACTTGGAACCAGCAGGGTTCTTTTTGCCATGGGCAGGGATAGGGAAATACCGCAAAGCTTTGGCAAAATAGATAAATTCGGAACCCCATTCTACTCTATCCTTCTTTCAATGGCAATAAGCCTGTTATTTGTATATTTTGTGGGATTTTCAACAATCATTGAGGCATCCAATGTTTCTGTATTAATAGCATATTCAATAATAGACTTTTCAGCTATAGTTCTCTGGAAGAAGGTTAAAAGGGACAATCCAGTACATCTTAGAGAACAAAAATATTTCTTCATAATACCTTTGCTTGGAATTGTAACAATTTTTATTACCATTGCATACCTGGGTTCCCACGCTATAGAAATCAGCCTTTCTGTATTATTGATTGTTTCTGTTATTTACGGATTAAAATATATACTTGAATCAAGAAATGTTATTAAATCGGCAAAAAAGATAATTCCACGCATAAGTGAGGTCAGGGTATTCGGCAGGACCCGCTACAGAATTAAAAAATAAGGTAAGCACAGTATCCAGTAAGTTGATTTTACAAATTATTTGTAATAAGAGAAATATTAATAATTCATATACCGATGTCTACAGGATTTATATGGGGAAAATAACATTCGAAAATGGAAAGTGGAAAGTACCTGATAGCCCTACAATTCTTTATACCGATGGAGATGGTATAGGTCCTGAGATAATGGATGCAACAAGGAAAGTTGTTGATGCAGCCGTTAAAAAGGCATATAAAAATAAAAAAATAGAATGGAAGGAAATCCTTGTGGGAGATAAAGCCCTTAAAGAAAAAAATGATAGGTTTCCCCAGGAATCACAGGATGCCATAAACGAATACCGTGTACTGTTAAAAGCCCCACTGGGAACACCCATAGGCACCGGTTTTAAATCAATAAACGTTAGAATCAGGCTCATGCTAGACCTCTATTCAAATATAAGGCCTGTAAATTATATGAAAGGACTGGAAAGCCCGCTCAAGCACCCAGAAAATGTAAATCTAACCATATTCAGGGAAAATACAGATGACCTTTACATGGGCATAGAATGGAAATATGACAGCCCTGAAGCTGCCGAGATAAGAAAATTCCTCATGGATAAATTCCAGATCCATATAAGTGACGACTCTGGAATAGGCATCAAGCCCATGAGCAGGGCGAAAACACAGAGAATTACCAGGGCAGCTGCCAAATTTGCCATAGAGAACAATAAAAAGAAAATAACCATAATGCACAAGGGGAATGTAATGAAATACACGGAGGGCGCATTCAGGGAATGGGCGTATGAAACCCTGGAAAACGAATTCGGGGACTATGTTTCAAAGGACGATTCCAGCAAAATACTGGTAAATGACATGATAGCCGATAACATGTTCCAGCAGATTATAACCAGGCCTGAAAACTATGAGGTTATAATCGCTCCCAATATTGACGGAGACTACATATCCGATGCAGCAGGAGCCCTGATAGGAAATATAGGCACACTTGGCGGTGCAAACGTAGGCGATAACGGTGGAATGTTCGAGGCAGTCCACGGAACGGCACCGAAATATACAGGAATGGATGTCGCTGATCCTCTTGGTCTCATAAGGGGAGCACAGCTCATGCTCAAGTACATGAACTGGCATGAAGCTCACGATGTTATAGAAAGGGCAATAGGGACAGCCATAGAAACAAAAAAAGTTACACAGGACCTTGCAAAATTCTTCAATGTAAAACCAATGGGAACAAAGGAATTTGGAGAAAGCCTGGTAACCATAATAGAAAATATATGATATTCCTGGAGAAATTCCTACCAGGCAAATCTTATCTATTATTATTTTCCATCTTTTCAATAGATTTTTCATAGTTTTTTAATATAAGCAATTCAGCTAGTACCAGAAACCCGCCTATGGCTAAAACTGTTAAAATACCATTGATTACTATTCCCGTTTTAAGGTTAAGATAGGATGTACTGATCCTGAGTGCCACGGTTATAATTCCGAATGGGAGCAAAACCTTTCTATGTTTCCATGTAAATCTTTCATAATCGTTCTGGCTAAGTACAGTCATTTAATTTATATTACCTGGCTGTATAAAATATCATTGCTGGATTCAAATATAATGTGTCCATGATATTCAATACTATATGCAGATATAAAATTTCATAATTATCTCTCATTTGTTAATATGAATATTTAAATTCTTGTTTAAATTCTTGTTATACATTTTCAATGTTGGTGGTGTTAATACCGGAAATAAAGTGTAAATTCACATTTTTGAAGGGAAGTATTATATATGCTTTCCTTATCCATATTTATGGAAGATTTAGATAATAAAGTTTTGGGAAAGAGGACCAAAACTGGAATGAGACGAGGAATGAGCACCCACGAGGCAATAATGTTTGGAATAGGTGGGGCAGTGGGATCAGGTATTCTGTTTGCAGCTGCCGGTGGGACATCATACGCCGGGCCAGCAGTTATAATATCATGGATCCTTGCAGCTGTATTTATAGTTCTTGTTACACTCCCATTCGCAGAATACTCTGCAATGTTTCCAAGATCTGGAATCAGTGCCAGGGTTGCATATTATTCCTATGGTTCATACGGCGGATTTATGTCCGGATGGGGATTGCTAATATGGGCTGCAACCATACCTGCTATCGAGGCGGTGGCAGTATCAACCTATGCATCACTGTATTTCCCTTTTCTGTACAATGCGACTACCGGAGTTTTAACGGGCTATGGCATATTTTTGGCTATATTACTACTGCTGGGATTCTTCGCACTAAATATGGTTGGAATTTCAAGATTCGGGAAATTTAATAAGTTCCTGACCTGGGTAAAAATAGGGGTGGTTGTTGCGTTTATAGTAATACTCCCAATGTTTATATGGCACTGGGGTAATTTTACCTCAGGCCTTACAGGTGCAAGCAGTGCGGGAGGATTTTCAGGATTCCTTCCATCAGTGGGAGGATTATTCATAGCAATACCAGCTTCAGGTATACTATTCTCCTTCGGTGGATACAGACAGGTTGCTGATATGGCAGGAGAGGTTAAAAATCCAGGAAAGACCATGCCAAAAATTATCGGCACGGTTCTGCTGGTTCAATCCCTGCTGTATATAGGAATGGCTGTGGTGATAGTCGGTACAGTCAGCTGGGCAGGATTCGGCATACAGACCGGAGACTGGAGCTTTGTCGGGGCTCTTGGCTCTCCATTATCGTCCATAATTCATGCAAATATAGTTCCCGGTATGACAGTGGGTGAAGCAGATCTACTTGGAGGTATGGTTATAGTGTTCTTCCTGTTTGCAATATTTTCGCCAGGTGGGACCCTTGGAGTATACCTGACCGGTGCCAGCAGAATTATATTCGGGTATTCAGAGGAGGATGCACTTCCTGGAGCCTTTAGAAAAACAACCAAGCATGGTGCTCCTTACTTCGCATTAATACTGGCACTGGTGCTGGCAATTATATTCCTGTTACCGCTGCCATCATGGTATGCCCTTGTTGATTTTGTCGTGGTTGCTGCAGTGGCAAACTTTGCCGTTGCCTCCATATCCCTGCCTGTATTGAGAAGGCTTTATCCTAACGTGGAAAGGCCATTCAAAATACCATACCCAATGTTATGGAGTTTTGTGGCTTTCGAGGTCGCAACATACCTTATATACTGGTCCACATTCCCAACAACACTTTATGCACTGGGCGCAGTACTTGCAGGTTCTGTGATTTTCATATACCAGGCCAGCAGGAAGCACTTCATGGGGCTCAACCTAAAGAATTCAGCATGGATACCTGTATACATAGCCGGCATGATACTTCTATCATACCTCGGAGGATCGCCTACAGGTGGAATAAATCTCATAGCATACCCATTCGACTACGTGGTTCTTGGTATATATGCTGCAATATTCTTCTTTATAGGACTTAACAGTGCACCCAAAGAGCCACTTATGTCTGCGGAGGCATTGCTGGATCCAGCAAAGGAAGTGGACGCAGAAGCAGAGTACTGAACGACCATATATATTTTTTATAATTAATATTCATTTTTTATAATTTCTATAGAAACATCTATTTTATTTTCTGTATACCTTTTAATATTCTCTACACATCTCTTTTTTATAGCTTCCAGGAAGTTTTTATCATATCCAGTAATCTGCATTACCTGAAGAACAGTATTGGCACCACTGATTTTTGATGCCATATCGTTTCCCAATCCACTATCTATGGCAACTGATGCCAGGAAATCGAAATTTACGCTGCTGTTTGAGGAATGCAGATCCATATTATTATCAGCCAGTTTGGACATTTTTCCAGGCATGCCTGCAACAACGATTTTTTTGATTCCAGCATCCACTGCCCTTTTTAAGGAGAACCCAAGGAAATCACCTATTTCAATAAACTGCTCATCATGCAGATATGGAAATAACTTCTTAACTGCAGCATCGCTCCTTCCTCCAGTGCTAAAAACCAGAAAATTCATGCCCATTCTGGATGCCACCCGTATCCCCAGCACAATAGAAGCCTTCCAGGAGGAATCTGAAAATGGTATTACTATCCCCCTGGTTCCAAGTATGGATATCCCCCCTATAATCCCAAGCTTTGGGTTGCATGTTTTTTTTGCTACCTCTGACCCTCCAGGAGCATAAATTGTAACTTTCACGCCCTTATGAATGGCATAAGACTCCATGATTTCCCCAACAGCATTCCGCATCATCTTTAGGGGAACCGGATTTATTGCAGGATTTCCTGGCTTTATGGGCAGGCCCTCCTTTGTGACCGTTCCTATTCCCTCACCGCCTGCTATTATTATCCCGCCCTCTTCTGTGAGTTCCACCTTTGAATATATGTATAACCCTGTTGTTACATCAGGATCATCGCCTCCATCTTTTTTAACAGAGGCTATGCAGTATCCTTTTTCTATACTCTGATTTTCTATTGTAAAATTCGCGGTTTGTTTTACAGGCAGATTAATTTCCACCCTATTCACAATTTCCCCTGTAAGAAGCATAATAAGAGCGGCTTTTGTGGCAGCAGTGGCACATGCCCCAGTTGTATACCCGTACCTTAAATTTGTCCTGTCAGGATTTTCAATATACATTTTTGTACGCTTCCATTGCATTGAATATTGCTGCAGCAACTGCAGATCCACCCTTCATGCTTAGATTTGTTATAAAATTTCCATTAAATGAAAGCAGTTTTGATTTGGACTCCAGTGCTGATACGAATCCCACAGGAACACCGATTATTAATTCAGGTTTGCATGATCCTTCATGTACGGTTTCCAGAAGCGATAAGAGGGCAGTTGGGGCATCTCCAATTATATATAAAGCATCCGGGTATTCCCTGCATGCCTTTTTAATTGACAGGTAAGATCTTGATAGCCCCCTATTTTTTGCATTTTCTATTACATCATGGTCATTAATAAAACATTTCCTCCTTGCATGCCGTGGGATTCCTGCATATACCATGTTGATATCTGTTATTACCATTCCTCCATTCCTGATATATTCAAGGGAACTTTCAAAATACCTTGAGAAAACAAGGGATCTTCCAATATCGAAGTCTGCCGTAGCATGTACGGTCCTTACTATAATATCCGATTTCAATGATCTGTCAAGTCCCATTTCACTCCTGATATAAGAGAAGCTTCTAGAATAAATCTCTGAAGGACTGAGGGTACCATCCATAATTATTTTATTTCCATATCATTTAAAATCTTTTTTATTTCCGCGGTATTTTCACATACTATCTTCCAGTTGAAGTTTTTTCTGGATATAATTATGACATCTATCCCCAGGGAGAGGGCAGCATTAACTTTCGGTTCTGCATTGAATCCGCTATCCTTTGTAATTAGGGTATCTATTCTGTAATATTGCATTAATGCCTTATTGAGGTTTTCATCAAAGTTCCCCTCCATTGCAATTATATGGTCCTTTCTGACCCCGAGTTTTATAAGCAAGGCAATATTTTCAGGGTCAGGTATTATGCGCACGTAGGCATTCCTGTTATTAATAAGGCCTTTTAATTTCTCTATGTAATTAATTCCTGTGGTAATAAGGACGTTATTGCCTTTCATTGCTCTTTCTTCTGCAGACTCATAGTTTTCCGCATAGAATATCCTTTTATTCTTAATCCTAATGCCCCTGCGCTCGTACCTGATAAGTGGAATGTCGAGCTCCTGGGATACCCTTATGCATGTTTCATGAAGGGAATCAGCGTATGGATGCGACCCATCTATAAGCGCTTTAATGGAATCTTTTCTGCATATTGCTATAATGGAATTATAGTCGAGCTTTCCCATTTTGCTATTTATACCGGCCTCCCACAATTTTAAAACTCCGTCGGATGTGGTGGCAGTTGCAAGTATATCAAAGCCAGAGCCCGAAAGCTCCATTGCAAGTTTTTTCGAATCTGAGGTTCCGTCGAAAAGCATAATCATATTTACTGCCACTATTTTTTTGCCTCTCTTAATTCTTTCTGAAACTTTTCAATGTCCTTTAACCTGACCTCAAGAACAAAGGCCCCGACGTAATTGCAATCATCACATTTATATACAGGCCCTGCAATTCCACCGGCAACCCAGTTAAGCTTTAGTGAACCACATTGGGGGCATATTCTTACGTTCCTGTACTCATCCATATATGAACACATATTGAAACCGTATTTAACTATTTTCAGGCGTGATTTGGTATTATTACACTAAGCCGGCATCCTTCTTGGCTAACCCAGGGGATTTCTTGCGTAAGAGTTTAAAATATCTGGGGTGGTAAGTATTTAATCGAATTATGAATATATGTGCATGGAGTATACTGACATAAATCTGGTTGAGGAGAATGGCACAATTGTTATATATTTCAACAGGGAAAAGCAGCTTAATACAATAACAGTACATATGGTTGGCGAAATAATCCACGCAATGAAAAGTGTAAGTAATAGTTGCAGGTCAATCATAATCGGCGGAAGGAATAATTTTTCTGCAGGTGCGGACGTTGCCCAGTTTCAGAATATGGACACACGCAGTGCATATGAATTTCATATAAAACTCAATGAACTGGCGCTGTTTTTCAGGAGCTATCCGAGGCCTGTAATATCATTTCTGAATGGATATGTGCTTGGGGGTGGTCTGGAGCTATCACTTTCTACAGATATAAGAGTATGTTCTGAAAATGCTGTACTGGGCCAGCCGGAAATAAACCTTGGCATAAACGCCGGTGCGGGTGGCAATGTTATACTTCCCTCTGTTATAGGGCGCAACAGGGCCCTGTATATGATACTTACTGGGGAAAAGATAACTGCCGCCCAGGCATATGATTTTGGCCTTGTGGATCTACTTTCTGACAATTCCGAGTTAGAGGCCAGAAGGATAGCAACCCTGATAAATAGGATGCCGGAGGATACAGTATCCATTGCAAAGCGGACAGTAAATAATGTAACAAGTAAGGGCCTCGAAATGAAACTGGATTACGAAGCGGCACTCTTTGGCATACTTCAATCAGAAAAATATACAAGGGAGAGGATAGATGGGTTTATGCAGAAAAAAAGAAAGTAATAATTCATTTTTATTAAAATTATAAATATACGTTCCAGAAGAATTATTTTATATTGTTAATTTTTATAGTGTTAGCATTGAATAATCTTTAAGTTATTCCTCTATTTCTATAAAGCCTGCCTGCTCTCTGAGGTTGTAAGTTTTAAGAGTATATTTTTCCATAGGTAAATCTGGGGCAATGAAAGGGGGCTTTACCATTTTTCCTGTATCCAGCTCAAAGGATGCATTATGGCATGGGCAAACAACATGCTTTCCATCACCTGCTACATTTCCCAGTATGCATTTTAGATGGGAACATATGCCATTTATTCCGAACAACTTTCCATTTTGCTTTGTTATAAACACCACTTCACCATTTCCAAGATTTATAGATACATGGTTTCCAGAATTTTCCAGTGCTTTCATACCTAATATTTTTCTCCACGACATAACATCCAATTTCATCATTCGATTTATAACTTTTTGACAAATGGTTTCTATTAATATAAATTTCAAACCAATATGAAACTGGACAATGTGAATGATAATCCATGATAAATAATTTATATCCTGTACTTATTCATACTTATGTTTATCAAGGACAAAAGTAAATACGGGTTCCAGGACACTGTTAAAATTGTTAAGGATTTTCTGAAGAGTAGGAATTTCGAAATATTTGCAGAAATAGACCACAGAAAAAATGCCATAAACGCCGGAATGGACATGCAGAATGAAACCGTGCTTATCTTCGGTTCCCCCTCTTCAGGAACCCTTCTAATGGAAGAAAATCCCGAAATAGGCATTGAACTGCCTGCGAAATTGCTTATATATTCAACGAATAACGATGTTTACCTTCTTTACAAAAATCCTGAGGAGCTAATAGATACATATAAAATAAGAGATCAAAAGGATGTGCTGAAAAAACTCAAAGTACTTTTTGATAATATCATCAACACTGTTTCATAAACACATCATATAAAACATGTTTTATCGGGTTTAATAAAAAACGGTTTATATTTAACTTTTCCCCGGTTTAACGGATATTAATCACGTTTCATAATTTCCTGACCCACGGGGAATTCTCAGCCCGGCCCCTGATCAGATGGTCATTGCAATGTGACTCGCAATATGCTGTATCTGAAGCCCATTGAAGGCCAGGTAGCTTATAGTCTTACGTCGTCATATATATTCATGAATCGTATATACTATTAATAAGACGTATGATAATTAATGCATTGCTTTTAAATCTTTCATTAATGCCGCAAATGAATTTGTAAAAATTTATACAAGCTCCAGTGTCAGCGTGTGTCCACCCCCTCCACCGTGGCATATTGTGGCAAGTCCAGTTTTCATTTTCCTGCTCTGGAGTGCATTGATCAGTGTTACTATTATCCTTGAACCACTGTTGCCCAGTGGATGGCCGATGGCTATTGCACCACCATTTACATTAAACCTATCATTTTCTACGCCGAGCTGATCCCTGACTATCAGTGATGCAACCGAAAATGCCTCATTATGTTCTACCAGGTCATAATAGTCTATTTTTTTATGCTGTTTTTCAAGCAATTTTTTTGTTGCTGGTATTGGAGCCTCAACAAAGTCCCTGGTATCAAGAGATGCAGAACTGAAACCGGTAATTTTGGCAATAGGTTTTAAACCATACTCCTTTAATCCTTTTTCAGATGAAAGCAGAAGTGCGGATGCACCATCCGATAACTGTGATGAATTGCCTGCGGTCAGTATCCCGTTACGGTCAAATGCCGAATTAAGTTTTGCCAGGTCTTCCATGGATGTTTTTCTCATACCCTCATCCTTTTCCAGATTTTCCAGTTTCACAATTTCCTTTGCAAATTCTCCGGATTCTGTTGCTCTGATGGCCCTGTTCTGGCTTTCTACAGAGAATTCATCAGCCCGTTCCCTTGTTAGCCCATATTTCCTGGCTGAATGTTCTGCTGACACTCCCATATGCTCACCATACATAGCATCAACCAGTCCATCGTTCAGCATCGAATCCTCAATTTTTAGATTTTTATAGAGCAACTGCTTCGGCCCCCACCTGAATTCAGCAGGCAGTATTAATGGCGAATTGCTCATATTCTCAAATCCACCTGAAATAATTATATCATGTTCCCCAAGCATAATCTCTCTGGCTGCATTTTCTGTTGCAAGCATGCCAGAGGCACACACAACATTGACTGTGTTCTTTGTTACCTCTGGTTTTAGCCCTGCATGGAATGCTGCCTGTCCGGCCGGATTCTGACCAACATTAGCCTGGATGACATTTCCCATTATCACCTCCTCGATGAGGTTACTGTCAATTCCGGAATCCCTAATAACCGCCTTAATTGCAGCCGCACCCAGCTCGGTAGCTTTTACTTTTGAAAGTGATTTCCCGAATTTCCCTATGGGTGTACGTTTTGCTGAAACGATATATACATCTTCCATGTGTTCAGTATATTCTATATCTTTATGTATTTTATTATCGACAATAACCGTCAACCGCATATTATGTAATACTATCTACGTAACCATAAATTTCAAATCCGGTATATTCACTATATGGGATAGATAAATTTAATAATGACAGAATTATCTTAACTGGATGTCAGATCAAAATAATGGAGATTTCGAGAATGGAACAGAACCACAGGCAGATCATGAAACACCGCCAGAACAGAATACTGTTCCACGAAAAGAGCCTAAAAATAAATCTAATATTAAACTTTATATAGAAATAGTCATAATATTGATAGGTATCGTACTTATAGCAGTTGCCTCAATACAGGTTAAGAGTATAGGGCATGTTAAGTGGAATGGGTTTTCAGAAATTGCCTTTCCTCTAAGCATCATATTCATAGTTTCTCCGGCCGTTCTGTACTTCAAAAAATTAAGGGCAATGAAACCTGCTATTGCAGTGATCATTATCATGCTGGTTGGGATTCTCATCATGTACATCCTTCTTGTACCATATAAGATGTTTACAGTTCATTTTGGATTGCTCGGGGATGTGATAGTAGAATATCTTATAGGTGTATTTCTCCTGATTTTCATGGTGTCCCATATGACAAAGGTGCATCTGATTAAAAATAATAAGTTAGGAAACCGATAATAAATATTTTTTTGCTTCATTTATAATTAATTCTCTATATTTTTCTAATTGTTATCAAATAATAATTTTCATCATTTCTTTCTATCCTTATACTGGTTTTCCAATTAATGCTAAGAATTTCATATAAGTGGCCCTTTATATTTAACCTAAAATCGAAAAATTCTGTATTAATGGGGAAAGTTACTTATTTAATTTTTGAGATGTATAATGTAAGGTCTCTGATTGACTTAACATATGCAATTTCCCCCTTTGCAAATGTTTCCTGGGGGTCATCAGGTACAGCTTTCCACAGCTGTGAGTCAACTGAAATCTCATAGGAATTATTTTTCAGTATACTCTTAATTTCCCCAGTTTTTCCGATCAACGAATCCTTGCCAGTTGCCGGTTTCCTTCTGAATGGATGCCTGAGCCAGAATCTTGAAAACCATGCTCCGATAAAGAATGCTACTATTGTATCAATTATGTATCCTATTATTACTATTTGGCTCATAGAAATTCAATGCAATCTTCATATATTAAATTTCATATTAAATTTTTATAACCATATTATAACGTTCTACTGGAGCCATTATAGAGAAATAAATTTATATTTCAGCTATATTTATTCTCATGGATAAGTACCCGTTAAATAAATATTACAGTGTCGATAATGTCCTGTTACCAGGTGAGAGTGTCCTGGCACAGTATACATTAATTTATTTGACTAATAGAAGAATAATTTTTTCCAGGTTATTCCATAAATATTATGAATCATTTAATTACAGTGATATTAGAAGTATCCATGAAGGCGTTTCACGAATTGTATATATTTATTTTTTAGTGGGAATAGCATATATATCTTTCTCTCTATTTTTTATGTTCTATCTGAACGATTTCTATTCCATTACTTTAATATTTTTTTTGGCGTTTGGTATATATTTTATTGCTTCTACAATTGTTATCAGGTCTCAAAAACTAATTATTATAAAACATGGAAATAGAATTCTAAGACTAAAAGCCCCAGATAGGTATAATACAATTCAAATGCTTAACCGCCTGAGAAGCCAGGTTAGTAATTGAATGGTAAACTTTTAGTTGTTCTGTATTTTAATGGAAATCTATTTTAAACCGTGCCACATTTGATATTATGTCAGGAAAGAACATTCTTTTAGCCGGTACAGGGGAGCTAGGCAAGGCACTTGCCTATGAACTTCTTTTAAATGGAAACCGGGTCATAATTAACTCCCGCAACAATAAAAAACTGGAGCAAATTGTTTCAGAATACTCAGTTTATGGAAAAATAAATTATATAGCAAAGGAATTAAATGACGAAAAGAGCTGTGAAGAATTAATAGTGAATTCACTTAAAACATTAAAGTCAATAGATTCCCTCGTAGTAATGGTTGGTGGATTTGTGGAAGATAGCGTAGAAAACCTCGATGGACTGGATACAATGATTTTGAATCATTTAAAAATCCCCATGTATCTGGCAAAGCATGCAATAAAACATATGAATTATGGTTCTTCAATTATATTTGTAAGTAATTCAGCAAGTTCTGTAAAGAATAAGCCAAACCTGCTTTCATATTCCATATCGAAATACGCCCTGGAAAAGGCCGCCAGGATAATCGCCCTTGAACTTCAGGGGAAGGGGATCAGGGTAAATGTTGTTGCCCCTGAATATATTATTCAGAATTTTCAAATTGGCAGGGATTATACAAAAATGAGAAAATACGGAGATGTTGAAACGCCTCCTGAGGACATTTCCAACGTTATTACTTTCTTAATTGACGGAAAATCTTCATGGATCAATGGAGCCGTAATACCTGTGGATGGGGGCCATAGCCTGAAATGAATTACGATGAATTGAATAAATGCATAGTCAATTGCAGAAAATGCAAGAGACTCGTTGATTACAGAAATACCCGGGAGATCCCGGCCAGGTATTCTGGAGAAGAATACTGGAATAAACCGATAACAGGGTATGGTGATATAAATGGTAAAATACTGGTAATAGGTTTGGCCCCAGCTTTCAATGGGGGCAACAGAACAGGAAGAATTTTCACCGGAGATCATAGTTCAGACTTTCTTATATCTTCGCTTTATGAGGTGGGACTGACCAGTATACCAACCTCTGAAAACAGGAATGATGGCCTAAAATACAATGATATGTACATTACCTTAGCATTGAAATGTGCCCCACCTGATAATAAACCATTAAATGTTGAACTTAATAACTGCAGCAGTTACATGCATCAGGAAATAGATCAGATGAAAAACGTAAGGGCAATTATATGCCTGGGAAAAATTGCTTTCGATGCCGTCATTAAATATTATAAAAGTAGAGGGACTAATACAAAAAACATCAAATTCGGGCATGGAGTATATTATGATATTTCAGGGATTCGATTATATGGGTGCTACCATCCCAGTCCACGGAACGTCAATACAGGACTGCTGAAAAAGGATGATTTTATATCGCTCTTCAGATCAGTTAGAGAATATGCGGAGTCCTAATATCCTTAATAAACCTATTCCTTTTTATGATAAATCCATCTATCGTCTTCCAGATGCAGGTAGCCACCATTTCTTAGATATACCCTGATTATCTTCCTTGATCCTGTATTTATCTCTTCATAGTTATGTCTGCAAATCCTGCTTCTCTTTATGATTTTTCTTACACATTCCATTCTGGCTCCACATTTATTCAGTCCCTTTTTTAAATTGGTTATATTATCTTTTTCGTTTTTTAATTTTTGCTTTTCTTTTGTTATATATCCTGGTTCAAATCTTTCCCGGGATGAATGCTTTCTCCTACGGACAAATGTGGCCCTTTTGGGTATATACATTCCTTTTCTAGGCGATACTGCCATATTTTTATCAATTGAAAAATAATATTAAAACCTATGTTTAATAGATAATGTAATTATCTTGCTGTAAATTTAAAATGACTCTTTGCAATATCATAATGAGGTAAACAAAATGACAAATGCAAAGAGTCAATTAATAAGTATACAGGAATTAATAAAGCTTTTCATAAATGATAGAAAAGAGGGAAAGAAGGAATTGATTACATGGTTTTTAAACAATGTAATGGATCAGGAGGCCATTGAACAGCTGAATGCTGATAAATATGAAAGGAACAATAAAAGGACAGGATACAGGAATGGAACCAAGAAGAGGAAATTAAAGACTGTGGATGGTGAGCTGATCCTGGATAAGCCTGATATAAGGTCAGGTTCATTCACAACCACTGTATTTGACAAGTATTCAACTGTAGAAAAGGCTTTAGACTCTGTAATAGTTGAGTCATATATTAACGGGGTATCAACCAGGTCAGTAAACAATATAATAAATAATCTAGGAGTAAATGTATCTCCTGAGTATGTATCATCCTTGAATAAGGACCTTGATGCCAAGGTTAAAGAGTTCTTAGAAACAAGGATAGAGGAACAGATAAGATACCTGTACATAGATGCAACATACTTTAAAGTCAGGGAAAATAGTAAATACAGGTCAATGGCATTATACACATCAATAGGTGTAAACAGCAATGGAATAAGGCAGCTCCTATCAATGGACATATACAATTCAGAGGATGAGATGGACTGGAATAACTTCTTCTTCAAGCTTCAGGAAAGGGGATTAACAGGAGTACAATTGGTAATATCAGATGGCCATGCAGGAATAAGGAAGGCAGTAACAGAATCATTCCCCGGTTCACTGTGGCAGTACTGCCATTTCCATTTCCTTAAGAATTTAAGAAAGACCATGGGAAAGGAACAGTGGAAGGATATATCAAAGATAGTGTCAGAGGCTCTAATGGATGAATCACTGTTCAAGATAGCAATAGACAGGATGGAGGAAATGAAGCTTGACAAGTCCATTGACATGTTCTATAAATGGTATGATTCATTATATTCATACATATCATTCCCTGGAGAACATAGCAGGAAGCTGCATACTAACAATGTGACAGAGAGATTCAATAAGGAGTTGAAGAGAAGGACAAGGAAGATAGGTGCATTTCCCAATAGTGATTCATTGATGAGATTGGTTGTTTCAATAGCAATGAACATCAATGAAGAATGGCTGTTAAGGAAATACATAAATATGGAGGTAGATTAAGGATAATGGTAAAGGGTCATTTGAATTTACAGTAACCATATTACATTATCGTTTAATACGAGTTTTCTATAAAATTTCAGTAATTATAATACTTTATCAATTTATCAATTCCCTCGTCCAGGGATATCCTTGCCTTGAAGCCTATCTTCTCCTCAGTCTTCCTTATGTCTGCCTTTGTGTAGTAGACATATGTATCCTTCATGGGGTTCTCAATGTATTCAGGCTTTATATCCTTGTTAAGGTGCCTATTGAGTATCTTTACCAGTTCATTCAGTGTGTAGTTCTTTCCTGTCCCAACGTTGTAAACATTGAACTTCCTGTTGTTCTCTGCTGCAAGGATTAGTGCATTGACTAAATCCTCTATGAAGACAAAGTCCCTCTTCTGCTCTCCATCACCGTAGAGGACAGGGCTAATATTGTCATGCATTGCCCAGAGGAACTGGGATACCAAGTTTGCATATATTTTCTTTGACCTCTCATTGTATCCATACACAGAGAAGAACCTCATTCCTGATACGCTCATGTCATAGAGGTTGCAGTAAAGGTTTGCTATCCTCTCCATTGCTATCCTTGCCTCTGTGTAGTAATCTGATACTTTAGGTATAACATCCTCCTTCTGCTCCTCTATCCCATTGTATATGGATGATGTTGATGCGTATACTATGGGTATTCTCTTAGGCTTTGCATACTCCAGCACTGTTATCAAGTCATCTATGGCATTTGCCATTAGATGTGGATTGTTTTTGTACATTGGTGATGATGAGTATATTCCAATATGGAAGATATAGTCAGGATTTATCTCATAGTCATTTATGTTCTTTACCCTGTCCTTTATGAATTCCACCTTCCCTATTGAATTATCTAAATTATGAATTGACCCTGTCTGTAGGTCATCAAGAGCATATACATGGTTTTCCCTTGCTAATGTGTTTACTAAATTGGATCCAATGAATCCTGCACCTCCTGTGACTAAAATTTCCTTATTCTTAATTGACATGGAGGGTAATCCAATGTTTGTATAAATAAGTTTATTAAGATTGATACTGGTCTTTACCTTTACCGCTATAACTGGCTGAAAAGAACCATTAATTTGTTGGAAATAATGATAGAGCCATATGGAATAAATAATACACTCATCTGGAGTTTGAAAGTCTGCTGAACTGTTTATACAATACTCAATCTTTAAGTTTAATTTGCAATCACATTATATGGATGTTCGTACAGTAGAGGATTCATCTGAGATAACGGATTTTATGGATGTTATTAAATCTGCATGGAGATCAGACAGTGCATTATCTGGATTTAAAGATACAATACATTCCATGGCATTCCACGGTGGTTTTGTTTTAGGGGCATACGATGATGGGAGACTTATAGGCATGAGCTTTTCGTATCCAGGTTACAGGCATGGGGAGGTATATCTTTATTCCCATATGACCGGGGTTCTTGATCAGAAAAAGTACTCCGGAGCTGGCTATATGATGAAAATGAAGCAAAAAGAGCTTGCCATTAAATACGGATATAAAATGATAGCATGGACATTCGATCCGGTTATGAGCCTGAACGGTTATTTTAATATAGGAAAGCTTGGTGCAGTAGCAAGAAATTATCTTGATAATTTTTATGGTTCCATGAAAGATGGCATCAACGCTGGATTACCCACTGATAGGCTGGTGGCAGAATGGCATATGGGCGAAAATTATGATGTATCGTATAAAAATGTCCAGTTTATTAACCATGTCCATGAATATAGCATGGAATTTCTGGATATTCCTCTTGGTGAAACAGTAGGTGTGAGAATGATACGGAATTTCCTGGACTTCAAGTTATCCAACATTGAAGATGCAATCAGGGTAAAACTTCTTTTACGGGAAAAATTCCACATGCTTTTTTCAAAAGATTACACAATTGTAAATTTTGATAGGGAGAACAATGCATATATATTTAAGAGAAATTTTAAATTAAATAGAGATAATATTTTTTCTGATTAGGGTAGATCCCAATCAGGGTCTGTCTGCACCTTTCCCAATGCAGCTTCCAGCTGTATTCTCTTTTCTACAGATGCAACCATCTTTCTTACATGGACAACTGCATCGGGATTAACAGAAATATCATCTATACCAGATCTCACAAGGAAATCAACTATTTCATCGTACTGTGAAGGCGCCTGGCCACATATTGATACTATTTTTCCATCCCTGTGTGCAATTTTTATTAGATACCGGATCGCCCTTTTCACTGCAAGGTCACGTTCGTCGAACATGGAGCTCATTTTTCCGTTGTTTCTGTCAGATCCAAGAAGAAGCATTGTAAGGTCATTTGAACCTATTGAATATCCGTCCACATACTGGTTAAATTTATCCGCGAGAACAATATTGCTTGGTATTTCTGACATTAGAAACAGCTTGAAATCCTTGGTTCTTTCCAGGCCATTATCCTCCATTATTTTTACTACCTTCTTTAATTCCTCCACGGTTCTGGTAAAAGGTATCATTACCCATAGATTCTTTAGAAGGTATTCATCCCTGGCCTTCTTGATGGCCTTCAATTCCAGTTTAAAGGCCTCCCTGTACCTTTCGTCATAATACCTTGAGGCACCCCTCCATCCCAGGAGAGGATTATCCTCCTCTGGCTCGAATTCCGACCCACCCTTCAGGCTTTTATATTCATCTGACTTGAAATCTGAGAAACGAAGGACCACTGGCCTTGGTGCAAAGTCCCTGCATACTCTTGCCAGTTCAGAGGACAGCTTATCAACGAAATAGTCACCCCTTCCACTCTTGATAAGTGAAAGTGGATGCTCTCCTATTTCAGCCCATATGAATTCCTCCCTCATAAGGCCTATTCCATCGGATGGCAACTTCGATACCCTCTCTGATAGCTGTGGTTCACCCATATTAACCAGAACCTTTGTGCCGGTTATTATATCGCTTTCATAGGAAACAGGTGCAGTTGTCTCAGCAGGTGCACTGAATTCCGTAATTCCACCCAGATATACAAGACCATTCTTGGCATCCACAGTGATTGTCTCTCCATCCCTTAGGCTCTCTGTTGCCTTCTGACCGAATGAGGATGTTCCCACTATACAGGGAACCCCAAGTTCCCTGGAAATTATAGCGGCATGGCAAGTTAACCCTCCCTCATCTGTTATAATCGCACGGGCCTTTCCCATTATCGGTACCCAGTCAGGAGCCGTCATCTTTGTAACAAGTATGTCTCCCTCCCTGAATTTCTCCATCTCGTCCACATTCAGAAGTACCCTGGCAGTACCTGATATTTTCCCTGGCGATGCCGGCAACCCCTTTAAAATTACATCATTCTCATCTGCTTCCTTTTCCTGTTCCATCTTTTTTTCACCGTTATTATTTTTCCACACAGTCTCAAATCTTGCCTGCAAAACATATATTTTATGGTCAAAAGAATCTCTGGCCCATTCTATGTCCATGCTATTTCCATAGTGTTTCTCAAGCTGTATTCCATAATTAGCCAGTTCCATTATTTCACTGTCTGAAATGGACTGCCTTTCTGCCATTTCCGAATCAACTATCAGTTCCTCTGTACCTCCTGTTTCAAGGCATTTAAGCATTTTGCTCTTGTTTGTTATAATTCTCTCTTCTATTTTCATTGTGTTTTTGTCCACGTAGAATGTATCAGGCGTAACAACACCACCCACAATATATTCCCCAAGGCCATAGCTGGATTCAATAATTATTCTGGAACTGTCCCCGTTTGAAACATCCACGGTAAACATCACACCGGAGACCTCAGAAAATAACTGTTTCTGAACTGCAACGGCAAGTGCAACGTTGAAATGGTCGAAATGTTTCTTTTCCCTGTAATATATGGCCCTGGGAGAGAAGAGACTGGCAAAACATTCCTTTATATTCTGAACCACATCGTCCTCTCCATGTATGTTGAGATATGTATCCTGTTCCCCGGCGAAGCTTGCATCAGGGAGATCCTCAGATGTTGCCGAAGACCTGACAGCGACATAAATATTTTTTTCTTTTTCTATGAGCTTCCTGTAGTATTCCCTTATTTCCTGCCCCAGGGTGTGATTAAAATGTGAACTGAGGAATAGCTCCCTGATTTTTTCACTTGCGTCCTTAAGCTTTTTTGAGTTATCAATGTCCGTGCCTTTTATTATACTAAGAATTTTTTCGTCCAGGTTATTTTCTTTTATGAATTCTCTGTATGCAAGGCTGGTGGTGGAAAATCCGTTTGGAACCGGGACCGATTTCAATTTTACCATCTCACCCAGATTGGCTGACTTGCCTCCAACTATTGGCACATCTTCTTTTGAAATTTCACTAAACCACAGTATTCTCGCACTGGTTCTATCTGTCATCAAGTAAAAATTCGTTTTTGATATTTAACTACTACCTATAATGATAACAATTTTTCGGCAATTCACGTGTATAATATATAGTAAAAGTTTCATAAAGTTAAATTGAAAAAACATAAAATGAACATAATATGTATCATGAGCCAATATTTTTAACTGTTTCAAGCATATTATGAATAAGATTATTATAAGCGACATTAAAACAATATATTTAAATATATAAATTGACTTACCTACAACATTTTAAACTTTTTCTAATGCACAAATTTTAACTAATAGGGAAACATAATCAATTATGTTGGAAGACAAATTCATTACAGTGCAGGATTCAAAAATACACTATATAGAGGACGGAAATGGAACACCAATTATTTTTTGCCATGGCGCAAGATTCAATGCCAGAACCTATGAAGAAACAGGAACAATACAGACGGCAGTGGATGCCGGTTATCATGCAATTTCTGTAGATTTTCCGGGCTATGGAAAATCAGAAAATCTTTCTACCGACCTTTTTACATTCATATCGGAGTTTATGGGGGCCATGAAACTTGAACAGGCCGTCGTTCTCGGCGCATCCATGGGCGGGGAGGCTGCGGTTGGATTTGCAACAAAATATCCAGAAAAGACCCGGGCCCTTATACTTGTTGGGGCTGTGGGAGTAACAGACATGGAATCTGGCCTCAGTATGATTGCAGATAAGCCCACCCTCCTAATCTGGGGTAAAAATGATGCCATATCAGCTCCTTCAAATTATGAAATCATAATGCGTTATAATACGGCTGCAGAATTCTCTAACATAGGAAGGCAGCACGCCTGCTATCTCGACGACCCTAAGGGATTCAATGACAGAATAAAAGCCTTTCTTGAGGAAATAAAAGGTAAATAGATTATATACTTTATATCCAGATTTTTAAATGAAATGCCTTATAAATGAAAGTATCTCCAGCCGGATCCCAAACTCGTTTACAGTTTTTTTAACATATTTTATGGCGGCTATATTGCTGAGGTTTAATATCCTTCCTGCCTGTATATTTGACACCAGCCTGGAAAGCCTGTAATAATAACCAAATTCATCCATAATACGATGCCTGTATGCATTTCCTGCATCTTCAATGCCATACTTTTTTATACATTCATACAGTATTTCAGCACTTCTCAATGATGGAACAATCCCCTCCCCAGTGATCGGTGAAACCGTTCCTATGGCCTCTCCCACTCCTATAACATTTCCATTTTGAATGTAACTGAATTGCGGGGACATTCTAATATTTCTGGAGGTTATTCTTACAGGTATGTATTTTCTAACCGTATCCAGGTCAGCCTTAGAGAGCGACCCGGCACCTATATGGTATCTGTTTCCAAGAGGAAAACTCCAGAAGTACCCCCTACCACCTTCGAAAAAATAAAAATAAAAATCCCTGTGATCAGAGCTATCTGTTAAATATTCCAGAGTAAAATACTGTGAGTCTCCCGGGGATTTGCCAAGATAGGATCTAGAAATGCCTGTTGCATCGATAATTAATCCTCCCTTATTTCTATTGATTTTTGATATTTCAATACTATTTCTGCCATCCTCTTCCAGTTTATTTTTATCAAATGTACAGAGCCCGGACGGGTCAAGTATCCTGTCATCAAACTTATTCCCTGCAAATGTTATTTGATTTGCACGTGAAAATACGTATTTTTCGAAGTCAATATTTATCAGTGACATATACTTCTGCATTATGTTTTCGTTTGTTGCGTATCCGCAGGGTATGTAGAATTTTTCCTTCTTTATATCAAATCCGGTAACATCAAATCCATCGTTTTTTAAACGCCAGTACAGGTATAATCCTGAAATGCCCAATCCGGCTATTCTTATCCTTTCTTCCACACCCTGATATTTGTGTTTGTATAAAGATTTTTATTATGCTTATGCATACAAAGGAAACTATACATAAAATTTTTATAGAATTTTATTAACGAAAAGATTTAATTAGGTATACCTAATTATGTTTTATGAATTTCAAGAACAATGAAGAGGATTATGTTAAAACAATCTTTTCTTTATCAGAGGCATTCGAGGTGGCCAACGAAAATCAGATAAGCCGGGATTTAAATGTGTCAATGGCCACAGTTTCAGAATACCTTAATAAACTTGAAAGAAAGAAAATTATCAGAAGGGATGGCAGGAATATAACCCTTACACGGGAAGGCTATGCCATGGCCATACCAGTGATTAAAAAACACAGGATATCAGAGGTATTCGCTGTCAAAATGCTGGAAGTTCCCTGGGAATATTCGCACTCTGCTGTAATGGATATTGAACATACCATTGAGGATAGATACTTTGACAATTTTATTAAAAACCTCGGCAATCCTTTAAAATGCCCCCATGGAAACTCCATATACAATATGACCAAAATAGATGACATAAAAGCACTTCTTGCAGGTGATGGAAAATACAGGATAAGCCGTATTGTTTATGAGGACACATCAATGCTAAAAAAAATGGCAGATCTGGGGATGTATCCTGACACAATTGTGGAGATCATACAGGGAGATTTAGTTACTCTCTCAAATAACAACGGGGAGCTGAAACTATCACCTGTAATGTCCAGAACTATAATGTTAGTTAAATAAGGTGGCATACCTTCTCTATGTTTTAAATGGAATAAAAGCACTGTAACATTGGATATAGAGTATAACCTGAATCAATATCCTGTTTGTTTGGTTTGTTAGTTATAACAATTTTTATTTCTCATTTAATAGGATAGAATTATTTCTTGGCGGTCTTAACTGACCTCTTGGTTGATATAGATCGCTTCCTGACCGTCATATTATTCTCCAGAAGGAAACGGTATTTCTCAAGTAAGGATTTAAAATTATCATTGGCTGAATTCAGGAGCTGTATAGTATCATCAAGTGTCCTTTCCTTAATTTCATGCATCTGAAGCTTCTGTTCAAGCCCATAATTCTTCGTCTTTAATTCCTCTATGAACCCGTTTCTGCCTGCCAGTGTGTTTTCAAGGTCTTTTATTGCTGATTCCTGTTTTTTTGACATGGATGTAAGATCTGAATTAACCTTTTCAACTTCCTGAATCTTGGCCTGCATGTCAAGCACAGATTTATTTTTCTCATCCAGTTCCTGTTTGAGCTTCATTATAGCATTCTGATTCGATTCTGTAATATTTTCAAGGTCATCCCTGAGCTGGCCGTTTTCCTGCTCCAGTTTTTCTATGGTAGAGGCATTTTCAGTGATAATATTCCTATTTTTTTCCAGTTCTGCATTTCTATCCTCCAGTTCAAGCTGCATATTCTGCATCTGTTTTTTAGAAGATTCCAGGGCCTCATTGGTGTTTAGAAGCGATTGTTTTAGCGATTCATTTTCCTTTTGAAGTTCTGCCTTCTCCCTATCAGCATCATCAATTCTGCCCTCAAGTTCATTAATGTGGGATTTTAATTTTTCATTATCTGCCTCCAGATTCTCCATATCGGAGTGCATTTTCTGTATCTGATCCTGAAATTCTTCCAGCTGTTTTTTAGCGCTTGCCATACTGGAATATATATTAAAGTGTATATAATTCTTTGTATATGAATTTAAAAATTAGCCCGGTAAATATTATGATAACAAGCTACAAAATCTTAATAAATAAATTATAAGAATACAGAGCATAAATTTCTATATTGATTGATTTGATTACATTTCAAATAAAATTCACAGGTTAATCAGTTAAATTAATATAAGATATAATTATTTATTATAGATAACTATGTTACAGATAGGAGAATTAGCACCGGATTTTGAAACAGACACATATTTTCCAGAAAAGAAGGAGATAAAGACTATTAAATTATCAGATTACAGAGGTAAATGGGTAATTCTTACATTCTACCCGGGGGACTTTACCTTTGTCTGCGCCACCGATATAGAGGCGCTCATGGGTTCATACGACAAGTTTTTGAAAGAAGGTGCCCAGGTATTCGGCATCAGTGAGGATTCAGTGTTCTCACACAAGGCGTGGTGTGACACATCTCCAAGGGTAAGCAAGAGCAAAATTCCTCTGATAGACGATTATACAAAGGAAATAGCAAAGAATTACGGGTTCCTTGACACAAAGGGATATCAGGCACAGAGAGGCCTCGTAATAATTGATCCCGAGGGGAAAATACAGTACGAAGCCATGTTCAATGATGGTCTGGGAAAGGATGTCAGGCATATCTATGGTGCATTTATGGGACTGAAAACCTTGCATGATGCTCCAGAAGAAGCAGGCCATATGTGTGCCATACCTGCTGACTGGACACCGGGAGAATCACCACTGGATATAAATATAGTAAGAGACATAGGAAAACTTTAATTTTTTTATTAATCAATATAAATATTTATTTATATCTTTACAATAAACCTATATGACCGGTGAAGAACTATTTGAAAAATTATCAAAGTTTGGATTATCACCCTACGAAATTAAAGTTTATAAAACATTGTTGTTGAACGGACCTCAAACGTCTACATCCATTGTGTCTACTGCTGGAGTTCCACAGCCCAGAGTTTATGATCTTTTCAACAATTTGCTCACAAAAGGGCTAATAGAAATTAGTCCAGGGAAGAAAAAGATATACCGTGCAGTGCCTGTTGATGTGGCCCTGACAAGGATAATAGGAGAGATGACATCATACAGGGATGAACTCTCAGAGTTTATCAAAAGTTCTGAACCAGAAACAACCAAATACAATCCTTACCTGTGGTATATGGACAATATTAACCTAATAAGAGAGCAAATGAAAAATATGGTTATGAATGCCCAATCAGAAATTATAGTGTCATTGCGCCTTCCGCTTCTACGGTACCTGGATAAATATCTTCTTGAGGCAGCTGATCGTGGGCTCTCTGTAATTATAACAGTATTTCCAGATTCTGACAGATATGATATTAGCCAGCTGGTCACAAAGGCAGTGATAAAGAGGAGGCCTGGCATTTCACCGGAGATTATGATAATGGACAGGGATGAGGCAATAGTATACGTTGATAATATAAGCACGAAAACCAAATATGCCATAGATTTCCAGGAACAGGAAATGATTCATATCATAAATTATTATTACTATAATGTGGTCTGGAAACCTTCCATATACATTTCTAAATTTCAGATTAAGGACTCATGGGACTTTAAGACCTCATGGATATCATGCGAGGCTATCAATGTGTTCATGAATAATGGATACCGCCTCACCGGGCATGTTATAGGAGACACACAGAATGGCGAGGTAGATATAAGCGGTAACATAAAGGGGACTGATGTCATTCCCGGATACAAAAACTCCTATCTTATAGAGACAGATGAAAGGGTTTTTACAGTTGGGGGAAGGCTTACCCGTATAGAGGATATAAGAATGGACCTGCTCGAGCTTCATGCAGAAAAAATCCAGCAGTAAAAATAGAAATTTATCCCATCCATTCAAATAATAAAATTCAAATATTTTAAATTGGATAATATTATGTACGTTGGTTTATGATATCCAGTGCATCAGTTGTAATACCTGCTCTTAACGAAAAAGATAACCTGAACAGACTTATTCCAGCACTTAAGCATGGTAATGTTAGTTCAATATATGTCATAGATGATAGTTCCTCTGACGGTACAGAGGAATTGAAGAAGAAATACCCCGATGTGCATTTTCTGATCCGTAGCGGGCGGCTCGGGCTTATAAGTGCAGAAATAGATGGAATGAGGCTGACCGATACAGACTATGTTGTTGTCATGGATGCAGATCTTTCACACAGGCCTGAGGATGTACCGGGAATGATTGAACAGGCAATTAAGACATCATCCGACCTTGTAATTGGGTCAAGATATATGGAAAGCGGGATTACCAACGATGAATTCATCAGGCAGGTAATCAGCAAAATCGCCAATATGCTTTTCAGGATATCATTTGATGTGGATCTGCATGATTGCACCTCAGGCTTCAGGGTATATAGCAGAAGGGCATGCAATTATCTCGGGAAACAGATAGATATTGAAAATGGCTATGTTGGGCAGGTAGATATAGTGAGCAGGTTGCGGCATGAAGGCTTCAAAATTACCGAATACCCGGTTGTTTTTGTGAAAAGAACAGAGGGAAAATCAAAATTGAAGATGCGTGAAATAGTGAATTTCTTCCTTTTCGTTGTATATAATAAAAAGATGTTCAGATTCCTTATGAGCCTTGCCGGCCTGGTAATTGTCATGGTAATTATTTCATACCTGATTATCCGTTTTATCTAATCCCAGACTTGCCGCTATGATAATAGGGTCCCAGACAGGCCCGTATTCTGGCTCATAACCAAGATCACTGTATAAAAGGTCATAAAGTGTCATATGCCCGGAAATTGCGTTTGCAAGAACATTTAATCTCCATGCTGAGTTTTCCATTCCTATTATCTGGGCTCCCACAAGCTTCCCTGATTTCTTTTCATACACAATCTTTACATATACATCTGAACCATGAAGGTAATTAGATTTATCCTTTGCCTTTATGAGCACGCTGTCACTCTCAATTCCTGACATGCCGGCTGCGTTGCTATTGATGCCGGTATATCCCACCTGGTATCCAAAGACATTTATAATGGTTGTACCGAGAGCCCCGGGAAATATTCTCCTGTTTCCGAACAAATTTATTCCTATTGTTCTTCCCATTTTGTTGGCTACCTGTGCGAGCGGATAGTATCCGTAACTGCCTGTAACTGGGTCCCGGGTTGCCACATTGTCCCCACCTGCATATATATCGTCATCAGATGTCTGTAAATACTCGTTTACCTTTATCAGTCCATTACCTGTCAATTCTATTCCGGCCTTTTCTGCCAGTTCTACTGAGGGCTTAATTCCTGTGGCAAAGATAATATAATCTGTGGTGAATGAGTCCATGGTAGTTTTAACTATGTATTTGCCTGCTGATTCTGATATGGATTCCGGTACAGAATTGTATTCAATATTGCTATTGTTTCCTATTGCAATTTTATTTAAAATCTCTCCCATGTCAGGGTCAAGATATGGAAGCAGGTATTCATGCTTCGATATCAATTTAACCCTGTACTTCCTTGAAAGCAGTGAGAATAATTCAGTGCCAAGAACACCTGCCCCAATAACTGTAATGTTCTCTACACCTGGCAGCTTATCCTTTATGGCAATAGCGCTTTCCATATTCCTCAGTGATATACCCATTCCCCTGAATTCTTCAGGTATTCTCGGTGATGCGCCAGTTGCAAGCACGAGCTTATCATAATTATATATTTTGCCACCAGCCTCAACATATTTTTTGGCTGTATCTATTGCAGTTACAGATATTCCCGTAAGTACATTTATATCCCTGTGCTCCGTGAATTCCGTTACCGGATAATGAAGCAGATCCTTAAAATTATCAAAGTAACCTGATAGGTAATATGGCATGCCACATTCTGCATATGAAACATAGCCTGTTTTTTCAAGCACTGTTATTTTTGCATTCTTATCCATACGCCTGGCCTTTGAGGCTGCTGACATACCGGCTGCGCCGCCTCCTATTACTACTATATTCATAAAAGTAAATCATGAATGTTTATTTAACTCTTGAGCGTGAAGACTCCTTTCTGGGAAGGAGATAATAGGGTGAAGTTTCCAGTATATTAAGGCGTTGTATCATGATTTAGAATTACCAATAGATCAATGCAGTGAGCACAGCAACATTCAGGGAATTAAAGGAGGATTTCCCTGAACTTAAAAATGGATTAAATTCAATTTAATTATAAATTAAAAAATAATACCATATAATTATATTTTAGGGCTTATTCATCGTCTTCGTCTTCTTCTTCATCATCATCGTCGTCTTCATCGTAATGCATTATGAAACTGACCATTGATGCACCTCCTCAGGGCATAATCAATATACATATTAATAAATGTTGTGGTTTCATACTGATATATTACAATGAGGTTCTATTTATAGTACCGGTGAAATCTTTATATGCTGAAGTTATGAAGTACCATGTATACAATAAAAGAGGAAGAACTGGCAATTGATGCCTTAAAAAACAATCCGCCTGGAGACCCATATGTTAGAAAGATAATAACTTTGGAAAATAATGTTAATAACCGTACACCGGTTTTTATAGGACTCCCAGGATTCTTCGGTTCAGGGAACAGTTTCCTCAATAAAAATTATACCAATCTGGATTTTATGGATGTATTGACCAGATTGCAAAATGATTTTAGCTTTATAATAGTTCTTCCTGATACCATGACTAAGTTCGGTGGAAACCAGTTTGTTGATTCCAGTGCAGTTGGGGACTATGAAACATACATTACCAGGGATCTTACGAAACATATAAAATCAAAATATGGTAGTAGGGACATATTCCTCTTTGGGAAATCATCTGGAGGCTTCGGATCTATATCTCTGGTGCTTGATCGCCCAGACCTCTACGCAGGTTTCATAGACATATCTGGTGATTCATATTTTTCTTATTGTTATATGCCAGATTTTTCTACTGCCTATATGGAAATAAGGGAATCGGGCATTGACGGATTTATTGATTCATACAGAAAAAGCTACACCCACACGCAGAACCAGATAACAGCTTACAATGTTATTGCAATGGCAGCATTTTACTCTCCTGAGAACACAACCATAAGACTTCCCTTTTCCATTGAAACCGGTGAACTTAATCATGAAATCTGGGAAAGATGGCTTAAATTCGATCCTGTAAACAGGCTTGTAAACGAAATAGACAGGTTAAAGGGAAAAAAGATTATACTGCAAACAGGCAATCATGATGAATTTAGAATAAATATCGGCATGAATATTATACACAATAAATTAGAAAAAAGCAATATGGAACATGTATACAAAGAATATCCTGCAGGCCATTTTAACACCAATTACTTCTATCTTGACTCTTTCCCAGAAATTCTCAAAAATTATAAATGAACTATATTATATGTAAAAAGGCTATGCCATAATTATTAAACGTTTTTAAAAATAAGTTTTGGATTTATCCCTTCCATATACCTATTCCAAGTCCTATAAGGAAAAGTACTGTTACAATAGTTATGGCACCAACATGGCCAAGACTGACAAGGCCGGGTGCCTTGTCTATGTTATTTGAAATAAATTTTACCACATAGGAAGATACCTTGCTAAAGGATATTTTTGGAATAAACGACAGTCCAGCATAACTGGCAAGCACAAATGCTATAATCAGCAATACGGCAGAAACTATGCCTTTTTTAATTGCCAGTCCAAACAGCAATCCATCTATAAACGTGATTAATAATAATATATACCCTGATATCTCCATAAATATAAAAACAAAATTTTATATTTAAATCTTTGTATACATTTTTAATCCGATCTAAAATAGACATTAACAAAAATATATTATTAATGCAATTATTACAGTCTAAATGAATAAATGGCTAAAAATCACAAGACCAGTAAATGGTTTTATGGGATTTTTCTCAATATACATAGTAGGCTTCATAGCTGTGAACATACATATAGCCAGATTCTTACTTCCAATTTCCCTGGGTGCCATAAGTGTATTTCTGGTCACTGCTGGCGGGAATATTATAAATGATATAAGTGACCTTGAAACAGACCGTTCCAATCATCCTGACAGGCCCCTTCCGTCCGGTACAATTTCTCGAAAGGCTGCATACTATATGGCAGTTTCATTCTTCATTGCAGGATTTATTGTTTCTTTATTTGTATCATTGTTTATCAGTTCTATTGTGGTACTGGTAGAGGTATTACTGGTTAGCTATGAGTTTAAAACTAAAAAAATGGGTTTGCCTGGGAACATCACAATAAGCCTCCTTATAGGTATGATATTTCTCTATGGCGGATTCATAACAGATACGCTTTCCAAGATGATTTTATTATTCTTTCTGGCATTTTTTTCCAACATGTCCCGTGAAATTATGAAGGATATAGAGGATATAAATGGAGACATTGATAGAAATACTCTCCCGAAGAGAATTGGCATACCCAGGGCCAAGATAGTTTCCGGGTCATTTATTGTCCTTACTATTGTTGTATCATTTCTTCCCTATTATTTTCACATACTCTCTATATACTATCTTTATGCTGTTCTATTAGACGACATGCTCTTTGCCCTCACCCTGATTTACCTGTATAAAAATGTATCAAAGGGGCAGCAGATATCGAAAGTTGCCATGATATGGGGCATGGCATGCTTCCTGCTAGGTGGTTTTTAAATAAAAATTATTACATAAAATATTCCCACTGAACTGCTTAAAAACATTTTAAAGCACCAGTCATAATAAGCGCGGGGAATGGGATTTGAACCCATGCTCTCATTTCGAGAAACAGCTTAGCAGGCTGCCGCCGTACCACTGGGCCATCCCCGCATTTCAAGCAGGATATCTATCCTGCAGATCATTAGCTATTTCTTCCAGTATTTCCTCAAAGTTTTCATTTTCCATGCTGACAACCTCCCCGCTGGGAAGTGTCATACGTACATAGTAAATTTCACCATCCTTGGATATTTCAATATCGGCGAGACTATCTCCCATACACCTATAATTATTAGCCGTATATTATGTTTTTCAATATCCTGGTCCTATTTATATAGTAATTTCATGCTTATTATCAGTCTAAAAGGTGACCACAGTAACAAAAAATTTTAAATTTTATCCAAATTATTAGAGCAGATGGCCCATCTTATCCTTCTTTGTTTCTAAATAAAACTTATCGAATTCTGTGGGCTCTATTATGAGTGGAATCCTCTTTACAATTTTTATTCCGTTGTCCTCCAGGAATTTAATTTTTTCAGGGTTATTGGTCATTAGCTGGACAGATTTTATTTTGAAATATTTGATAACATCGGTTGCAAAAGTGTACGTTCTGTTATCGGCAGGAAGACCCTGTTCTATATTTGCCTCCACAGTATCCAGTCCACTATCTTCCAGGTGATATGCCCTGATTTTATTTAGCAGCCCAATGCCGCGCCCTTCCTGTCTGAGATATATGAGCATGCCATAATCCTGTTTTCCTATATATTTCAATGATGTCAAAAGCTGATCCCTGCAATCACATCTCATTGATCCGAACACATCCCCAGTCAGGCATTCTGAGTGTATTCTTACCGGTACATTTTCCTTGCCTTTTACATCTCCGTGTACCAAAACTGCATGATCCTTATTTTCATCATTTTTGAAAACGTATATTTCAAATTCACCGAATCTGGTGGGTAATTTAGCCTTAGAATAAAATTCTAACATGTTTGTCAAAAGAAATTGCTAAATTCTATAAAAAGATATTTGAAAATTTTTTTTATGGTAGTTAAATCAAACTACGCTGAAAGTTATTTCATTATTTATATATAATAAACGGTCCATCCATGTGTGTAATTAATAATGCTGAATATAATCCTCTATCCTCATAGCGCTTCTTCTGTTATTATATACCTGCGGCCAACCTTAAATATATACACGTTTTTATTTCCAGAAAGATTCTTTTCCAGCCTATTCTTATACAGATATGTTTCATCAGGATCCATACTTAACCTAAAAAATACTTTACCTGCATCTATTCTTTCCAGTATTCTTTCAATTTCAAGATTTTCTGAATAATCAATTATGGAATACTGCCTTCCCGGAAAAGAACTGTTATAAGAATTTCCGGCAAAAATATACCTGCGGCTGTCAGAATACAAAAGTGGCCAGTCAGGGTCTACTATATTATTCAGCAGCCTGGCGTATATTACAGATATATCTGGCAGGATAAGATAATCCATACCTGTATATTCAGGTTCTGGCTTTTTATTTAATTCTGCCGGAATACCGGATATCTTAATATTTTGCGGAAGAATAACTGCAGTAGATTCTGCTGTTGATAATGATGTTGAATAAAGTGTTAGTCTGTTCAGGTTTCCGTTTATTGATATATACTCCTTTTCGCCCTTTAATGGTATGTTTTCCCATTTAATATGTGGTGGGAGGTCTATTGCATATCCCGTAATTCCATGGGCGTTATCTATGATATCCATGGGATTTGGAGAGAGCTGTGAAAAATATTTTTCACGTGAATTCTGCGGCCTTAACGGGTCGCTGAATATTATTTTACCGGTGAAATCACCTTTATACCTAAAAAAATCCTCATTTATAAAATCCGCACTGGAATCATAGGGAATCCTGTTAAGCATGGACATGAAATACCTGCTTCTGTCCATTTCTATGCCGGTAATTTTAGAATTAGATGAGAACATTATATCCTGCATTCCTGCCCCGCTTCCCGCATCTATTATGCTGTTCCCCTTCAATCTCTCTGACCTGTATTTCCCCACAATTTCCGGCGTGGAATACATAGAGGAATAATGGTCAAGGAACAGCTGTTCAGAATGTGAAAATTTCCTGGAGACCCTTATTCTGGATCTGGCAAATTCCAATAAAAGTTTGAAATCAGGATTTCTGGATTTATTAATTGTTTCTGGCCCATAGCCATCCCTGATCATTTGAACAATGTTATCAATCTCGCCGTTAACGTATTCATAGAATTTCCTGGACTGGTAAACTCTCTCCAGAAACTTTTCCAGGTTCATTTTTTTTCAAACTGGTTTATTGCATCAATTAAACTATTCATTTCCATTAGTGCCTGTGAGCCATACATCAGTACTGTTACATAGCCCACTTCCATTAACTCCTTTCTGGTGGCTCCTGCCTTTAATGCCTCATTCACATGATATGAAATGCACCATTCGCATCTTGCAGCTATTCCCAGTGCAAGTGCCAGGAATTCCTTTGTTTTTGTATCCAGGGACCCATTTTTCATTGTTGCCCCCATAAAATTCATAAAGGAGCTGGTGAAATCTTTGTTATCCTTATCTGCTTCCATTATAACCCTGTTAACTTCCTGTAATTTTTTGTTTGCGTCCATATATATCCTTTATTAATCATATCTCCGTATATTAAGATGTTTATGGGATACTGGAACTATTTCATTGCATCTGAGGGGCTCTAAACTTTCTAATTTGATAGAATGGGCTATCGATACAGTACTCCCACAGAAATAAGAAGAGAAACAATAATCTCATATAATGCAATAACCTGCATGTATTGAATATGTTGCTTGATGGGAAAAACGTTGCAAATGAGAAAATGTCCAGGATCAGAACCGAAATTGATGCTATAAAGGATAAGTATAAGATTAATCCAGCATTGCGCCTACTTCAGGTGGGCAATGACCCTGCAAGTACTATTTATGCCAATTCAAAGATTAAAAGGGGAAAAAGGCTGGGCATTGAGGTAGAACTTGAAAGATTTGATACAATAAACCAGTCTGATTTTGTAGATCATATAAAATCTATTAATGCCAGGGATGATATAAATGGTATTATGATTGAATCGCCATTACCTGACGGAATGAATTTTTATGACGCCGTGAACAATATAAGTTTTTACAAGGACTCTGATGGAATGACAGCTTATAATCAGGGAAACCTTGCAATGAAAAATGAAATGATAGCACCTGCCACCGCCAGGGCGGTGGTTGATATACTTGAATATTATAATATAGAGGAAAAACGTGCATGCATAATCAACAGGTCCCCTGTTGTGGGGCGCCCCCTTTCAATGCTTCTTCTTAATAGGGATTATACAGTTACTGTATGCCACAGTAAAACACCTGATCTTAGGGCAGTTTGCATGGAGAACAATGTTGTTATAGTAGCCGTGGGGATTCCTGAATTTCTGGATAAAACTTACGTAACAGAGGAATCCACTGTTGTAGATGTGGGTATTAACTATTCCGGTGAAAAGATATCAGGCGATGCTGATTTCCCTGCCCTGGAGGGTATTGTGAAGAATATTACACCTGTCCCAGGCGGGGTTGGGATTGTTACAGCAACAGACATATTCGAAAATTTTCTTAACGGACTTAAATTTCAGCTTAAAAATATTAAATAAATCAGTTAAACAAATATTTATAAACCAGTCAACACTGTTTTTTTATGTTCAATATCCAGCAGGCTGTTGATGAATTTATATATTCAAAATTTATAAATGATGTCAATGAAATATACGTTTTAAAGGGTTTTTACGACATTAACATTAATGATTCAATTTATTACCGGATAAATATGATGGTGATTCAGAATGAAAGGCTTATAATTTTCAGGTTAAGCACCAGAATTTGCTCAATAAATATTGGGGATATAAATCGCCTAAGAATTTTCCTGGATTACAGAAAGCTAAATTTCAAAATAAGTGCCAGGCAGTAAGTTATCTGGGTTTTTGCCCGTTTCTGTACAACGGATATTTCCTCTGCCCTGAATTATGGGTCCTGTACTGTTTCAACGTATTTACGGGCATCTTGCCTGCATGTATCTCAGACAGTAGCTTTCCAGCGGAAGCGGCGGCTACCCTAACACTTTCGGCAACCGGATAAAGATCCCATTCATTTTCCCCATGTGCCAGAAGATTCCTGATATTCAGGGAGAGCCTGAACATGAGCCCCTCCGGTCTGGCCAGAAATTTTGTTGCCCAGCGTAGCAGTGAGTTTTCAGAACCAAGAAATGGTTCACCGTTTACAAAAATATCATTTCTCCCAAGGCCATTCAGCCTAATATACAGTTTAAGCCTCCTGTAATCATAATTTTCTAGCACTATGTCTTCACCTCCATATCTGGATATGACAATCCTGCTTCCCAGCCATTTTGAATATGCACATCGCATTGCCATTTCAAGCAGAAGGTAGAGATCAAGTGTGGCAAGCTCGTTGAACCTTCCAAGGGCAATGAGTTCCAGTGTATCCTTCCTGAGTTTTTCCAGCTTCGGTGGAAGAATGCCGGTAAAATTAGCCTCCTTAACAATTAATGCAGGCAGGTTAGCAAGAAAGAATCCCAGTGCGTTTTCCCGGGAGCATTTTAATCCGGTCTCCAAACTCTTATTGTTATATGTTATAAAGCCCCCATTGCAGCTGATTTTTTGAAGCGATGCATTAATCATTGCCCTGTCATAACTTTCAGGATACTGGAAAAAATCGAAAACCTGATCCATGATATATTCTTCATACATAGCAGTTCTATACTTTTATTATATTTTATCCTAACGGGAAAAGCATAATCAGAATTTATATTATATGTATCCCAGTATCTTTGAATATTCAGTAAATATTCAAATAAACTTTAAATATTTATTCAGAAAAGTAAATTATCCTGGAGCCTTCAAAATCGAAATCGAAATCAATGTTTCTTAGACCCAGTTCATCAAGTTTTTTCCTGTTCCAGCTATCCACAATGAATACAAGGAATCCTCCTCCTCCAGCACCTATGAGATTGCCCCCGTAAGCCCCAAGCTTCAGTGCCCTGGCGTAATACTCATCAATGGCAGGCGTGGATATTTTCTCATATAGCAATTTCTTTGAATGCCAGTTATGATCAAGAATTGTACCTAATTTTTTAATATCCATGTCATATAAATAATGGTAAAAATCCTGTGAATACCCCTTCATTTTTTCATATTCATCCAGGTGTGAAGTTATCTCCTTCCTTATATTATGATGGATCTCCCCGGAATTATGGTCTATTCCAGTATAAAGCAGGGCCATATTGTCCTTCAATTTTTCCAGTTTATCATGATCAAGGGTAACCGGATTGACATAAACTGAATCATTCTCATTGAATTTAAGCATATTGATTCCTCCGAATGATGCCATGTACTGGTCCTGCATTCCTCCAGGTTCCCGGAGTATATTCCTTTCAATTTCAATAGCTTCCTCTGCAAGCCTTTCCCTGCTGGCAAATTCAGACTTATATGCATGCAAGGCGTTCAGAAGGCCAACAAGAAATGTGGAGCTAGAACCAAGACCTGTGCCAGTGGATGGTATATCTGAGACGCTGAGTATTTCGATCCCGCCATCTATGTCAAGAAGCTTCATGGCCTCCCTAACACTGGGGTGCCTGATCTCTTCAACAGTATCCACTATCTCAGTCTTTGAATACGATACCCTGATTTTGTGATCGAACTTTTTATTTACAATAATATATATGTATTTATTTATGGCAGCCGAAACCAGCAGCCCACCGTATTTACGATAATATTCTGGTATGTCAGTGCTTCCTCCCACAAGGCCTATTCTCAGTGGAGTTTTAGTTATAATCATTATGAGGGTAATTTAAATATTTATAAAAAATTATCCTTAATCAATAATTCTCATCAATCAATGCACATATCATATGTATTGCAGTTATGTGCACCTCCTGTATGATGGATGTTGTGTCTGTATCCGCATGAAAAACCTCCCGGCATATTCCTGTGAGTTTTCCTCCAGTTTTGCCGGTAAATCCAAGAGTGTATGCCCCAATTATATTTGCCTCCTTTATAGCTGTGATCACATTTTCTGAATTGCCAGAAGTACTTATTCCCACAACATAATCTGCGCCGGTGCAAAGGGCTTTTACCTGCCTTGAAAATATGTCCCTGTAAGAATAATCATTGCCAATAGCGGTAAGTGCAGATGTGTTTGTTGTAAGTGCAATTGCTGGAAGCGGTATTCTTTCCTTTATGAAATGCCCCGTAAGCTCAGCTACAAAATGCTGTGCATCTGCAGCGGATCCACCATTGCCGAAAACTAGCAGTTTTCCACCATTTTTGAATGTACGGACAATATCATTGGCTATCCTCTTAATTTGAGAATTATCTATATTTTTCCTGGCTTTGATGCCCTCTTCCTTATAAGCTTCAAGATCCATGTTCTGTAAATGGAAAAATATTATTAAATCTATCCTTTAACCTCTATAAATCAATTTAACCATGAAATTAGGAAATGCAACATTGGGATACATAAGAACTTTTATTATCATAGCCAAATGTAACATCATTGTTATTAACATATAACCATATAATTACTGATTCCCTGTGGGGATAAATCGGATATGCTATTAAACATACCAGAACACCTTAATGGAGAGGTTAATTTCAATATTAGAAAAAATTTAATTATATAATGCTATAACCCTAGCAATGTCATATATACTGTTTCCGAAAAATATCGAGTTAAAGGATAACAGAAGTATATATATAGATAGGAATACGGTAAAGGATGAGGAATCATTTTCATTACTTATACCTGAAAGTAAATCAGATATGATTATCCAGTTCCTTAAAACCCATAGGGGCTTTGCAAATGCAACTCCAAGCTTTGACCATGGAGAAGATTATGGAATTTCAAAAATAATAAAGGCACCCTGGGAACTTCATCTTAGGATATACAATGAATCTTATTTTCCAGGTTATTCAAGAATACAGGCCCATATTGAGATCGCGCGTAGGTATTTTCAGCATCTGAATTTTAGCTATGTACAGCCGGTTATTTATGAGCCATACAGGTTTTATAAGTCTGTATTCGATGAATTTATACTTGCCTATAGAACAAGATACATGGTGGAAAATATACGGGAAAATTACTGGTTCAGGCTTATGAATCCCGAACTGCTTATTCCATGGTCTCCAGTGGCCTTACTGAAGACCACTGCAGGCATGGTTTCTGATAAGTTAAAGGAATATTTTTCCAGAGAATGAGCATGGTATACATAGCATTTAAAGGTAACCAAGTATTTATATAAACTGTTGTTATTCCAATTAAATATGGGGGGATTCATTCCATTCTACTGCAGTGGTATTCGGAAGGGTTTCAGTATATTAAATTATAAAAAATCACTTTTTATGAAGGTGTTTCTGTAAAATGAATCTTAAACTTTCGTCACTGCCATATTTTGAGAGATGGTTCATTGTAGGGGCTATTATCGGAATAGTGGCTGGTCTCGGTGCTCTGGCATTCTATTATGCAATAAGGCTTTTTGAAATTATCTTCTTCACACATATTGTGGGCATGCCAATTCCCCGGCCCCTGGGAGAAGGTGGATCTGCCGTATACCATTTTTTTGCACTGCGTTATTATCTTATTCCCGTAGTAGTTGCGGCAGGAGGTCTTCTGAGCGGTATAATAGTTTATACATTTGACCCCTCTGCAGAGGGTCACGGCACTGATGCTGCAATAAGAGCATTTCATAACAACCACGGAAAGATAAAACGGAGAACACCGGTTGTGAAGACAATAGCATCGGCAATTACCATAGGGTCTGGTGGAAGTGCCGGTAGAGAGGGACCAACTGCCCTGATTGCTGCGGGCATAGGATCATTTCTGGCTGATGTTCTGGGGCTCAGCCCCAAGGATCGGAGAATAGCGGTGGCAGTTGGAATAGGTGCGGGTATAGGAACAATATTCAAGGCACCAATAGGCGGTTCAGTTCTTGGGGCAGAAATACTATACAGACGTGACTTTGAGTCGGAGGTGATATTCCCATCCCTTGTGGCATCTTCCATAGGTTATTCCATATTTGCTTCGGTGGTTGGGTTTGAACCAATATTCGGTGATTACGTTGAGGCGTTTAATGTTTTGAGGTTACCATTTTACGCAGTCCTTGGTCTTGTTGCTGGAGTAATGTCTATACTGTACATTAGAACGTTTTATGGGCTAAGGAATGTCTTCAAAAAATGGCATGTGCCAAATCATGTAAAACCCATGATAGGCGGTGCTGTGGTAGGAATTATAGCTCTTCTATTCCCGGAGATACTGGGAACTGGATATGGATGGGTAGAAATACTTGAACTTGGGAAATTCAATGAACTTGTGACATTCGGACTGCCTGTACTTATTATATTGATTATGCTTCCCTTTGTCAAAATTATAGCAACATCATTTACAGTATCTTCTGGGGGCAGCGGTGGAGTTTTTGCCCCTGGTATTTTCATAGGGGCATCACTGGGGGCCCTTTTTGGTGTTCTCTTCCACTTCTTTGTGCCGGGCATCGTTCCTGTGGTAGCACCATTTGTCATAATAGGGATGCTCTCATTCTTTGGTGCAGCTGGCAAGGTTCCCCTGGCTGTTATACTGATGGTGGTGGAAATGACCGGAAGTCTACAGCTTCTCCCCGGGGCAATGCTGGCTGTCTCTATTGCATACATAGTCTCAGGGACAAAATATTCCATATACGAGTCACAGGTAGAACAGAGGCGCGATTCCCCTGCCAATATGGGAGAATACCATACTCCGCTTCTTCTTGAAATGAAGGTATCCAGCCTAAAAATAAGAAATGATATATACGCTGACCTTTACTATACCATATATAGGGCGGATAATATAATGAAGGAAAATGACCTTCTCTCGCTTCCTGTGGTTTATCATGATAAGCTCATGGGGGCTGTGTATCTATATGACATTGATAATAAATCATACGGTTATGTAAAGGATTATTACAAACCTGGGATTTCCTATGTTAAACTTGATAATAGTGCCGAAAACGCCTGGGAGCTCATGATGAGGAACAGAACGAAATGGTGCGCAGTTGTTGAAAACGGGAAATTTATGGGCATTATTACACTGGAATCTATACTGGATAGATATGAGGAAAATGTAAAGACTATAAGGGCACAGGAATCTGAACAATAGGAAATCCTCTTGACCAAAATATAAATAATATGATTGAAATGTGGAATATATGCAAATAAAGATGCCCCGGCTCAGAAGGATATTCCTGATATCATTTATAATAGAGCTTGCCGGATTTGCCATAATATCATCACTGCCAATACATGATCCGGCACTTTACGCCAGTTTCAAGTCCGAGGATAATTCCATTATATCGCAATCATTTTTCCCCATGTGGCTTAGCATTTTCCCACATAATCTGCTTATTGCATCAATAGAATTTATACCCATAATAGGCATTTTTATGTTTTTATTCTCAATAGGGTCAACAGCCTCAGTAATAGCAGTTGAGGGCACTTCAACCCATATAAATGGTTTTGCTATATTTGCCAGCCTAATGCTGCTTCCACATTCATGGCTGGAGCTTCCTGCATATGCAGTTGCAGTAAGTACCGACATTTATATATTTTATTATCTGATAAAGGGTACCCTGAGGGATAACTATCTGAAAATTATTTACATGTACCTGTTTATTGTGCTAGAGCTCGCATTTGCAGGGGCAATAGAGACTTCAGAAATTCTCCTGGAAGAATCTGCCCATCCATTTGATGCTTTCTATATGTGGATTCCATCTGTATTCATAATTGCCCTTCTTATATGGCTTTTCAGACGTATTAATTCGGCTGAGTACGGGCATAAGCAGGAGCAGCAGCCTGATGAGTACGATTTCAACCAGTTTTAAATATAAATAATATATACTCTTTAAGTGAAAGTCGGATATTTTGGTGAACCTGGTGCATACAGCAATATGGCTGCAATGCGCATGGCATCCGGAGACTATGTACCATTGGACTCTGTACGTACCGTATTTAGAGCACTTCAGGATCATAGTATAGATGTCGGTGTCGTCCCAGTGGAAAATTCTATTGAGGGTGCAGTAAACCAGACATATGACTTTCTCTTTAAAACAGATTTTTATATTGTGAAGGAGTATTATCTAAGGGTAAGGCACTGCCTTATTGGAAAACCGGATTCAAAGCTAAATGATATAAAATATGCGATCTCACATCCACAGGCTCTGGCCCAGTGTTCAGATTTCATATACAGTCATGGGTTAAAGACTATCAGTGAGTACGACACAGCGGGAAGCGTTAAAATCGTAAAGGATGGTACTGATAGTTCTCGAGCCGCCATAGCCAGTGAACTTGCAGCTGGAATATATGGAATGAAGATACTGGCAAGGAATATAGAAAACAACAATTCTAATTATACAAGGTTTTTCCTCATGTCTAGAAATCCTGTTTCCCCAGAGGGAAGAGCAAAAATATCAATTGTATTTTCAACAGAGAACAAAGCAGGGTCACTTTACAGCGTTCTTAAAGTATTCAATGAATATGAAATTAATATGACGAAAATTGAATCCAGGCCTGTTCAGTATAATCCCTTCAATTACATATTTTTTATAGATATAGAAAGAAATAAAAATTCAGATGCAGCTCTTTCTAGAATAAAAGATATAACCAGTCCTTTCAAGGTGCTTGGAGTTTATGAAATGGCATCTATCAACGAATAACCATTATGGAATACTTACAGCATAAACATTTATTTACAATGTAATAATATAAACTTATGTTAACCTTTGAGGATTCCTTTGAAGTAAAAACAAAACCTGAAAATGCATACAGCCAGGTAGCGGATATGGAAGAACTTGTCAAACTGGTGCCGGATCTGATAAGCCACGAAAAGGTAAGTGATACTGAAATGAAGCTTACAGCGAAGGCCGGAGTTTCATTTATCAAGGGCAAATTTGACCTTATACTGGATGTTACTGATAAAACCGAAAATCAGGAAATAACACTTAAGGGCAGGGGCAACGGTTCAGGTGCATCCGTAGATTTTACTCTCAACTTCAGGTTCACAGGTGATGGTGACACTACAAAGGTGGACTGGAAGGCTGATATGAATGTAGTAGGAACTGCCGCCAGTATGGGTGCAAGAATGATGAAAAGCGCATCACAGAAATATATAACAAAACTGGTTAAAAGCTATAAAAAAGCCCTGGAAGGGGAAGCGGCGGAATAAAAATGCCTGTTGATAGCCGGATATTCAACTCATCTAAAAATATTGATACTAAGAACAATATACTGGATTTTCTGGAGAATAACAGGGAAAATGCATATACATTAAAAGAACTGAAAGATCACCTGGGAAAGGATCATGAGGAGTGGATGGTACATATGGAGCTAACATCCCTTATCTGGGCCGGCAAGGTGGAATACCGGGATATTTATGACAGTGCGGGCAAACTTGTCCGGTATTTCAAAATCAATGCAGAAAATAAGAAATAAATTATATTTTTCATGAAAGTCAAATTTAAATTGTATTACTGCTTTAACCTGCATGATATATGAATTTGAGGGGAGGGTTCCCAAAATAGGAAACAATACGTATATTTTTGAAAATGCCACCGTAATTGGAGATGTACAGATAGGCGATAATGTATGGATAGGACCTGGAGCAGTTCTCCGTGGAGATTACGGCACCATCAGTGTTGGATCATATTCTGCAATAGAGGACAATTGCGTAATACATGCAAGGCCAGGTGAAAAAACCGTTATTGGGGATCATGTAACCGTGGGGCATCTGTCAGTAATCCACACAGGCAGGATAGGTGATTATGCAGTTATAGGCATGAATTCAACGGTTTCAGATTTCGCAACTATTGGTGAGTGGGCCGCAATAGGGGAGGGTGCTGTTGTCAAAAACAATAGTGTAATACCAGAAAAATCAATTGCAGTTGGTATACCTGCTAAAGTTGTCAGTACCGTAACTGAGAATTATATGCAGTTATGGAAAAAATATAAAGAGAATTATAACACCTTTTGCAACCGTTACGCAAAAAATCTTAAAGATCACCCTATGTAATCTGTTAAAAATAGAGAATTTTAGTTATATTTCGATACAACTTCTTCTATCTTTTTATAATCTGGCTCTTTTCCTGCATCTTCACTTACCCATCTGTATACAACCTTTCCTGTTTTATCAAGGACGAATACAGACCTCTTTGATGCGGTTAATTTATTCAGGTTAAGGAAATTTTGATATAAAACTCCGTATTTTTCTGATATTTCTCTGTTTCCGTCACTGAGCAGGTCAAACTGAAGGTTGTTTTTTGTTGCAAATTCCTTCAGAGAGAATGGTGAATCCACACTTATTCCCACTACCTTTGCATTCAATTTATTGAAATTTGCCATAGAATCTCTGAATGTGCACATTTCCTTTGTACAAACAGATGTAAATGCACCAGGGAAAAATGCCAGAACTGTCACATTTCCCTTATAATCCGATAACTTTCTGCTCTTCAATCCTGTATCAAGTGCCTCAAAATCAGGGGCCATTTCTCCTTCGTTTACCATATTAATCCTTTATATATATAATCAGTATATAAAAAGATGATGTGGCAGAGGTTAAAAAAACTTATTTATTAATTACTATTTGAGGAGTTTTAAGGCAGTCAGAATAAATGTTTTTTATGTCTGTCTATTAAAAACAGCACTACCTGTTAAAAAACGTCCTGCTACTTTCTGGTATCCTGTTCCATTCCTGCATATATTCCACAATATCTTTTTCAGTGTTTATATGGCTCCCGAGCATTTTTATCAAATTGTATGGGACAGAGATTGCACCAACGCCCATCATTCCGGCTCGGACTATATGCTCCGGGTTTGTAATATTGGTAACAAGCACTTTGGAATCAAATTTGCTGTTTTTAAATGTTTCAGAGGCAATATAGGCAAGTTCCATGCCATCCTTCCCGTTGATCTCTATTGCGCCTGTTCTTATGGAAACATATTCGGCATAGTTCTGCGCTGCCATAAGTGCCTGTACAGAGTTATAAACAGAGGATGCCGAACATTTTACTTTCTTGTCGTTCAGTTTTAGCATTGCCTTTAAACCCACAAAAGTTGCAGGGATTTTTACTATTACATTCATTCCCAGGGAATGTATTTTCAATGCCTGTGACATTATTGTATCATAATCCTGTGCAACAACCTGTATGTGAACTTCCCCGTTAACAGCTTTTATTATGCTCCCTATCACCTGCTCTGTTGTACTCCCCTTACATACCTCATGTGCAATTGAAGAGGGGTCGGTGGTAACCCCATCTATAAATCCGTAATCCGAAATCTCCTTTATCTCATTTAAATCACAGCTGTCAAGAAAGAATTTCATTTTAATCTGGTTATAATTATTTTTTTATATATATAGCTATTTGTTATCCGTTCAAATCCAGGGGGTTAATCATAACCAGTTATAGATATATACATAAAATTAAAACTTTAAGAAATAATTAATAATATAATTATAATAACCTTTTATGGATATTGAAAGCATGAAGGATGTCAAGAACATAACCGAGAAAAATATCAAGGATATGTATTCTGATACGATTGAAAATTTCACGGTCAACAGCATAGTAAATAACAGTGATAGATACGATGTGTCAACAGAATTCGATCTATCTGGATATCACTATACAGTTTATCTTAGCATAGACACTGAGGGTAATGTTACCAAATTCAGCCAGATTGCCAAGACCAAAATAGAATAACAGTTAGTCGGAAATATTTTAATAAGTGCTTAGCCATATGCTTATATGAAAATCATAGAGAATGCCTGGAAGGTTCCACTTACCAACGGCGGGATATTTAGAATTGTTGTAAATGATAGCAGTATAGAGTTTTACCGTATATTTTCCGGAAAATACATAGCGGAGGAACTGAAATTAAAGAAAGATATGGAGTATATAGATTCCTTAATAGTACCGGGAGCAACAGACCCCGTGGAACCGGAGGACCTCTTTAACAGAATAAAAAATATGGTACAGAAAATAACCAGTGAATACTACGAAAAAAACCAGGCTAAAACAGATGAAATATCAAAAAACAAAACAGCACAGCAGTATGAAAAAATAAATTTAACAGATATCAAAAATATTAGTTTATCCGATTTAACTGATGATAAATTCCCCGAGCTGATAATCAACGATGAAAGGTTTCTTATGCCCTTTGAAAACTTTACACATCCTTCAAATGATGATAAAAGCAGGTATAAAGAATATAGTAAAATAATACTTGATATAAAAAATAGTGCTGGAATTAAATAATTTTTATCTCTGGCCGGAAACTTTCTTGTTTATAATGCTGGCAAATTTGCCTGGCAAGTCAATAAAGGGGGTGTGGCCTGCACCATCTATAACGATTATCTGGCTTCCTCTTATCCCCTTATTTAATTTTTCTCCATAGTCGAGGGATATAACCCTATCTTCCCTGCCCCAGATAATGGTTGTAGGGCATTTAATTGCGGCAAGTTCTTCCATGGTAATTTTTTCCACACTGCGGGCATTATTCTTCATAATCCGTTCTAATGCGTCTCTGTTTTTATAATTCCTCACCTTCAGTATAGAATCAATAAAACCCTTAACTACTTCAGGTCCACGCTCTCCTGGTGTGGGAGATATGCCGGCGCTGTCTACCAGGAAGAGCATATCAGGATTTGATACTGTGGAGGCAAATTTCAAAGATATCCAGCCGCCGTATGAGTTCCCAACCATGGAAAAATTTTCCAGCCCAAGGCTGTCCACCAGGGACTTCACTGCATTTGCCTGCTGGCCTATTGTATAATCAATTTCAGGCTTATCTGAATGACCGTGGCCCAGAAGATCCACAAGTATGGGCCTGATCCCATCATCCAGCAATGGCTCTATTTTCAGCCAGGTATTGCTGGTTCCACCCAGTCCGTGGAGGAAAATCACAGGGTAGCCACTATCCCTATCCAGAAATGATAGTTTTCCATATGGGGTCTGGCAGTATTTCCTCTGCATTTCACTCACGTGATCTGGAGGCAATCTTCATGGCCTCATCAATATTTTCAAGCTCCATTGCAATGTCTGATACCGAATCATAGAGATACCCCATACTGGTTTTAAATTCCTTTTTATCCTTCTTTGTCTTTATGCCTGCCATTACGTCGTCTATTTTGTTCAGTGCTGTTTTGCCCAGTTCGAACGCAGCATTAATATCGCTATCCCTGAGTATGTTTATCTTTCCGTAAAGTGCTTCAAAATAGTTTTCCCAATCTTCAGATTTCTCTGATAATTCCATGACCCTGTCGTAAATTTCCATGGCCGCCGTTTGCTTGGATTTAAGTGATGATAACGCCTCTGCCTTGGCATTATTGGACAGGGAAAAAAGCTGCACATCCTTTATCTCATCAGCTACACCTATGGCCTGATCGAAGTATCCTATGGCGTCGTCGCGCTTTCCGCTATCAAGGTATATATAACCTATGTTAAGGAGGTCCATGATCTCGAGCTCCCGGTCACCCAGTTTTTTATGGAGATCAAGGGATTCCCTGGCATACTTAAGTGGATTTTCAGTGCTTTTATGATCCAATGAAAAGTAACACTGGGAAAGTTTATAGCAAATTTCTGCTTTTATATCATCCTCCTTTATGCTGTCGTAGGCCTTTGTGTATTCCCTTATGGCATCCATATACTTTTCCTTCTTTACAAAGTTATCTCCATTTTTTATATTTTCTTCATAATCTTCCATGTTTATTCATCCTCTTATTTTTTCAATGATTTCCTTTGCTGCTGTATAGCTTATATTCTTTCTTAATATCATTTCACCGGCAACCTTCTCAATCATGTCTCCGGTGGCACCTGCAGCTATTGCAATGTTTCTGGCATGCAGCTTCATATGCCCACTCTGTATACCCTCATCTGCAAGTGCCCTCAGGGCAGCAAAATTCTGTGCTAGCCCTACAGATGCAAGTACTGTTGCGAATTCTGTGGACCCCGAAATTTTCATAATCTTCATGGCAAGCATTGCCTTCCTTGATGTTTTTGTGGCCCCTCCAACAGTGCCCACAGCAACAGGGATTTTTATTGATCCTATTAGATTTCCATCAGCATCTTTCCGGTAATCTGTGAGCGGCCCATAACCGTTTATTGATGCATAGGCATGGGCATTTGCCTCCTGTGCCCTGAAATCATTCATAGTGGCAAGCAGTACAGCATCTATCCCGTTCATTATTCCCTTGTTATGTGTTGTGGCCCTGTATATATCATGTTTTGCAAATTCATTGGCCATTATGATTCTATCAACTGTTTCCTGGCCCAGTTTTTTTCCATCAAATTTTGCATAGGCATATGTTACTCTCTCTGTGGTAAGGTTGCTCATAATTCTTAAATTTGATTTTGCACCTGTCAGTTCTTCGATGTAACCTGAAACATATTCTAGCATTGTGTTAATTATGTTTGCCCCCATTGCGTCCGCAACATCAATCACCAGATTAACAATCAATTCATTATTTACATAATGGACCTCAATGGATTTTGCACCGGCGTTCATGCTGGAAAGTGTTCTGGATCTTGTATTTGCCATTTCCAGTATTTTTTCCTTATTCTGAAATATTTTAATTATAGCATAATCGGGATCGGGCACGTTGTAAAGTTCGATCTCTCCCCTCATTAAAGATGCTGTTGAATATGCTGTAAATCCCACGGGCCTTGCATATTTTGCACCATTCGAGCAGGCGGCAACAACTGATGGCTCCTCAAGGCTCATTGGGATCAAATAATCTCTGCCATTTATCCTAAAATTTGTTGCTATACCAACGGGATAATCCATGACTGTGTATACATTTTCTATCATATTTCCCGCTGCATCCATGGGCATTCTGTAATCCATAGTTTCCATATCCTCTTCTGTTAATCCTGAAAATTCTTTTATGAGTTTTCTCCGATCTTCGATACTCATATTATGAAAGCCGTGTATCAATGAATCCATACCGAGTAATCATTTATATATTATTAACTTTTATCAGCGAATCCTATTTTCAGCTATATAATTCCTTAAATCAAATATGCTGTGCCAAATGTGCTTAATGAATGTATCATGAAGTTACCTTCATACTGTTATTGAAATGAAAAGCATATAAAACATCATGGCATTATATAATATGCCCAGAAGCCCGTATAGCAGCTATAGAAAATATATTCGAAATTTCAAGGAAGATTCCATTCTTGATTATCTGGGAAGCAATACAATTATCAAGGAAAACAACGAAAGCCATGCCCTGGACTTAATAGAGCTGATGGGAAATGATATAAAAAATAATTTCAATTTCAGAATTGCAGGCAGTGCTATTTCAGCAATGAAACATGCATATACATCTGCGGTGAATGGCATGGCCAGTGCAGCATTTGAAAATACGCGATTTTTTCTGGAGCGTGTTGCACTGCTTAAGGAAATTCAGGAAATGGAAACTGAAAACAATCCATATGAAATGGCACTGGAACACATGGAATGGCACAGGCTTGTAGATAAAAAATTTATAATATATGGTCTCCAGCAGTTTACCGGAAGGGTATGGCATTATACAGGGAAAGATTACATCCCCCGGGGAATATCTATTTTTCTAAGCGGTGTTCCACTTTGCGGTATCCATTCTAAATCCCTTGTAAAATATTCAAGGACTGTAGAAGAAATAGAAAATGAAACAGGCATTATAATAAGGGAAAAATGCGCAAAATGTGGTAGGGATGCAGTAAGGTTTACCATTGCACTTCCCAAGGCAGGGGCTATACTTGGCATGCTCGCCCTATACACTGGACATGATGTTTCGGACCTTGGAAAGTTTTACGCTTCATATTCAAGGGTTCTCCATCCATATGGCTTTTATAACTACCCTGAAAATTATCTTGTCAATCTATGGAGCATGGACTTTATAAGGCTGGTTCTTGAGCTTCAAAAAATAATATTTTAAACGTTCTGTCCATCAAAGTATGTATGCCTTTTTATGGCCTTCTTCCCATCAAATGTATAAACATCTACAAATTTTGTGTAGGATTCTCTCCCATCCTTCAGTGTTCCCTTGAATTGCCCCTCAACAATTACATATGGTTTATGGACTATTATATTCGACAGTGTATGTTTTCCATTCTTTATAATCCTGTTATTCCTGTAAAAATCTTTGAAATCCTTCATTCCTTTTATAGGGCTATACCCTGGCCTTTCATAAACTATGTCTTCCGAAAATACGGAAAACAATGTTTCAAGATCATTGCCGTCCACGGCATCATAATATTTCCTTACAAGTTCTTCAAGTTCTTCCATTGTTACCACTTCGCCCACAAATTTTTGCTGACTATTTTGGAATATTTATACTTCATGGTGCTGAATTAGGATATACGCTTGATAGTTATAACTTTTTTCGATGCCATAAAGAACTTAAACAAAGTTTGCTTTATAAAAATCCCATAAAAAAGTTAAAGATACTGTTAATAATAATGTTTATAATGTTAAAAAACAGAAGTATTATTTCAATTGCAGACCTGTCTGATGAGGATATCAATGAAATATTCACAGAGGCAGATAAAATGCTTGAAAACCTCAATTCCGGGCAAAAAATGAATGATATGGAATCCCGAATACTGGCCACCCTTTTCTATGAGCCAAGTACGAGAACCCGGCTGTCATTTGAATCTGCAATGCAGCGGCTAGGGGGGTCAGTCATAAGTATGGCCGATTCTAAAACATCATCAACATCCAAGGGGGAAACACTGGCAGACACAGTTAGAATAGTTGAATCATACTCTGATATTATAGTTATAAGGCATCCACTTGAAGGCGCGGCCCTGCTTGCATCAAAATTTTCATCTAAACCTATAATAAATGCAGGGGATGGTTCAGGAGAGCATCCAACACAGACACTGATTGACCTGTATACAATACGCAAAGAATCTGGGTCTATAGATGGAAAGACCATCACAATTATAGGTGATCTTAAGTACGGAAGAACAGTGCATTCATTGCTTTCGGCGCTGGCCAGGTACAGGGTCAAGGTAAATCTTGTTTCTCCGGAGAGCCTTGCCCTCCCAAGGCATGTGTATAATGAAATCAAGGATAAGTTAAAGGTTAACGTTTCCACAGACCTTGAGCCATTCCTGAGCCAGACAGACATATTATATGTTACCAGAATACAGAAAGAAAGATTTACCGATAAAAATGAATACGCCAGACTTATCGGTTCCTATAAAATCACAGGAAGAGAGGCGGATATGTTGCCCTCAGGGGCAATTGTAATGCACCCCCTACCCAGAGTTGATGAAATATCACCTGAAGTTGATAACAGGGAATCAGCAAAATATTTCAGGCAGGCTTATTATGGTGTGCCGGTGAGAATGGCACTTATATCCATGATAGCAGGTGAATAAAGATGGACAAAACATTAAAAATATCCAAAATAAAGGATGGAACAGTTATAGATCACATAGATGCAGGAAAGGCCCTGAAAGTGCTTAACATCCTGGGCATAGACGAATCAAATTCCATAAGCATCGGGATAAGGGTGATGAGCGGAAAAATAGGATACAAGGACGTAATTAAAATTGAAAATAAATTCCTTGAAAAAATTGAACTGGACAAGATCGCATTGATAGCAAACAGGGCAACGATAAGCATTATCAAAAATTATGAAATAATAGAAAAATTCAGTCTCGATATGCCTGAAACATTCAAAGGCATAGTAAAATGTGATAACCAGAACTGCATTACAAACGCCGGTGAGCCTGTCAGATCTGAATTCAGTACAGTTGAATCCAATCCTCTAACGATTAAATGCATATACTGCAAGAAGGAAATGTCAGGGGATGAAATCCTGAGAAATATTTGAACTATCATTTAAAAGAATTTATAGTGTAAACTACGGTTTAAAGATCAGGTATCCCCCAGAATTTTTCCATGTTTTTTTACCTTTTGGCATGTTTATATTTTCTTTTCCAAGGCCGTAAACAAATGTTTCATATTCCCCACCTTCCCCAGCAATATTTATTCTATACCTGCTTTCAAGTTCCTTTAAATGAATAAAATACCTTTCATTTATGGTTTGACCTAGGTCCGCCTCAGTGAAGCCTTCAGCAGAGACAGAAACTATCATTGCCCGTATATTGCGGAGGATAAGCTGTTCTATTATAAAGTCCTGCTTTTTCCTCCAGAGGGGCGAATAAACAATAGTGTGTGTTTTATAACATAACTTTTCTATTCTGGTTTTCTGGTAATCTGACGCTATGGCCCCGGTTACTATTGCGTCTATTTTCCCCATGCACACTCGGGAGATGTATTCCATGTATTCTTCTTCTTTTATGTATTTTACAGGAAACCCTAGAAGTGATGCAGCATATTCAGAAACCCTGGAATTCGGGTAATGGAACATCATAGAGTATTCTTCTGGTACAATAGTAATGCCATATTCTATTTCATATCCCTGTTCCGCAGCCATCATGGCAGATAAAAAGGAATCCTTGCCTCCTGAAAATAAGGAAATCGCCTTCATTAAAACTCATTTATCCAGTGTTACTCTTATGGTTAGCCGGTCGTGGTCATTGAGATTTAGGTCCCTTCTCAGGAATTTTTCAGATATAATCTCTACTATATCGGTGTAACTGCTTCTTTCCGGGAATATGAGCCAGGCAGCAGTACCGTCAATCCTTCCCTGGAAGCATTTTACAGCACCGAATGTTCTTTCATTATCCTTAAAACCATCAATGTGAATGCCATCTGCACTCCTTATTCTACGCAATACGTTTTCATATTCCGGGTAAATTTTTATATTCAGGGTTCCAGGGTATGGCTTTATTCCCAGCCTTGCCCTGAACTGGTTCATATATCCCTCCTGGGATATGTAGTATTTCCCCTCCCTTAGGCCACTCTGTATTTCTCCTCTTAACTCGAAATCCTGCCTCATTTCCAGAATGGAATTGAGTTCATTTAATTCTGAATAAAGCAGATCTAGCGATGGCTCCAGAAGCGTTATTTTCTGTTTTCTATTCTGAAGTGTTCTCTCTATATACTTTCCATCTGTTAATTCAATGATAAATCTTGAAGCGGTCTGCTGGCTTACATTAAGCTCTTCTGCAAGCTGTCCGGATGATAAATACACGGTATTTCCTGAACCGGATAGTTTTTTTAACACCTTTACAGTGTTATACAGGTTATAATCCATATATGGATATGTTTATATTATATTTATATTGTTTTTAACATTTAAGGATGAAAGCCATAAAAATAATTCAATAAAATTGAATTCTGTGTTCACCTGTAAGGGTCAGGCATCTTATACCCCTTTTTTTCAATTTTTTCAAAAATTGCCTGTCATTGGTAAGCACTGCAGCACTCATATGTACTGCGGCCATCATAATGCAGAAATCACCCTCCCCGCTGGAATGAACATATTCAAACCTCCTGCTGTATTCCATGGCAGCTTTTGCGTACCATTTCGTTGTTCCCAGGCCTTTCAACTCTACCACCACGCATTCCGGAACGGCAGGAGACAGGGGTTCTGGAAACGCTTTTAGCTGGTATTCAAGGTCTATTCTATTCCTTATTGCGTAGATCAGCGAGTTTGTATCCAGAAGCACTTTCTGCATTATTTTACAACTTCCCCTATGGCTATGTTTTTTCTAATTTTTTTAACAAGAACCTTTACATGTTCTCCCTTTTTAGTTCCGGGAACATATATTGTAAAGTCGCCGTAGAATGCGTGCCCTTCACCAGAACGTCCTATCTCATTTATGGTAACGTTATACATCTTGCCCTCCGAAATCTGCTCCTCATTCTCCTTAATTTCCCTGGATGCCCTGATTGGATGTTCAGCTCCACACGCCTTACAAACCAGAAGATATGTACGTCCAACTTTTTCAATCGTTGTGTCAGGCGAGGAACATTCGTAACACAGTACATATGTTGCCATATATGCATTCAACTTATCTTTTATATCCTCCTCCCTAAGTTTTCTGTTTATCACAAGCCTTCTCCCGCTGATGCTGGCTCCAATCCCAAATTCCTTGGTCAGATATTTTACAAGGTCTTCAGGGTTCCTGTTCAGCATTTCAGCTATATCAAGAAAATTTCTGATAATAGTTGCTTTTCCCTCGAATATAATTTCTGGTTCAGGAACCTTTAGCCTTTCCTCTGTATGTGTTTTGGACGATAGTACCCCTGATGCATCATTTAGCAATTTATTATAATCGAATTCCATGATATATAATTGTAAAGAGGTTAATTAACATTGTTTTATTATATATTTTTAAAATTAAATGTACAATATATAAATAATTATAGTAGAAAAATTCGCTATAAATTTATATATTATAATAAACCTTTGATTTAGGCTTTGTTGATGTTATATTTTTATTATTTAAATTAAATTTATATGTACAAATTAAATAAAATGTCCTTACATTAGATAAATTTAAATATAACTATTTGTTAACTTTATTAATGAATGAAAAGAATGAAAAATTGACAATAAGAATCTCAAACGATGAACTGGAGGAAATAGATTCTTTTCTTTCATACAATAACAGCTATACCAGCAGGTCTGAATTCATCAGAATGGCAGTTCTTGAATATATTTCAATTAAACGTGTAGGAATTATAACAAAAAATAATAGTATACATCCAGACCCACTAATAGAAAAGGCAGTGAGTAAAATGGTATCCGCTGGATTTTATAAAAGTATAGATGCAGCATACGAGGAGATAATAAGGGAGGCATGGAGAAGAAATATTGTTTCTGGCATGCTGAAGAACGCAGATGAGGAATATAGCAAAATAGAAAATATACTGGAGGGAGAAAAGAAATATGATAAATTATGAAGAGTTAGAAACATTGCTGGAAAATACTGATTTCAGTTATTTCAGTATAGTATCGGACAGCCATGAGGCGTACAGTAATTTGAAAGGGGATCTTAAGAGAATTTCAAGTTGTTTCGCGGTTCAGAAACTTGTAAATAAAGTTTCACTGGAGGAATATACTGGAAAAAAGTATCAAAAGGTTGAGCAGGATGATGATATACTCATAGAGAGGGAAATAGAAAATTCAAGGTATAAGTTTATAAGAATGGGGGCATTTAAAAATCTTGAAGAAATAATATCAACAGCAATTTCTGTGCCTGCCATGTACGTATTTATTGACTCGGGAAATACATTTGAACAGCTATCATACGATCTTTCGAAGAAGGATATACCTAATTTACTTGTAAAATACAGGCATGGGAAATTCAAGGTGGATGATAAAATATTCCCATCAATAGAAAACCTCGGCGATTATATTATGAAAGGTTATTATCTGTAATTTTCCCATTTATAACAGAAACATATATATCTTCAAGGTTGTCATACTTTTCCACATAATCTATTATCAATCCCTGTTCCATTAATTCGGCTATAATATCTGCATTGTTTACTTTGCCATTTTTTTCAATTATGAATACATTGCCATTTCTTGTATAATCTCGAATTTTATCTCCTAATATGTTTATATTATTTTCAGCAGTGATCTTTATCAGGTCTCTTTCCGGTGCCATTGCGGAATCATATTCTATTTTTCCCCTGTTTATTATAATGGTTCTGTCACAAAGTTCCCTTGCCTCGTAAATAAGGTGTGTGCTCAGTAGCACCAGATGGTCTTTAGCCAGTGATTTAATTATATTCCTTATATCCACCATTCCCTTAGGGTCCAGTCCAAAGGTTGGCTCGTCCAGTATTATAATTTCGGGGTTTCCCAGCATTGCAACAGACAGGGCCAATCTCTGTTTCATTCCTCTGGAGTAACTTCCTGTTTTTCTGTACAGGAAACTGTTAATTTCAGTTAGGTCCTCCAGCCGTTTGACCTCTGATGCAAATTCCTCTTTGTTCAATCCCTTGATTTTAGCTGTGAATTCAAGTATCTCGTATCCAGTTAAATAACTGTAAAATTCAGGCTGTTCAATTAATGCTCCAACATTTTCCAGTGCCTTTTCCGGATACACTGATACATCAACGCTATTTAGCTCCACCTTTCCCTTTGAAGGTTTGATAATATTTGTTACAAGCTTAAGCATTGTCGTTTTTCCGGCTCCATTAGGGCCAAGCAGCCCTGTGCAGCCATGCCCCTCTATCTTTAAATTGATTGAATTCAGTGCACGTATTTTCCCATAGTTTTTTGTAAGCCCATCCATATATATTTCCATTATGACACCTCTTTCCTGTCAAATAAGAGCATACCTATTACCAGTGCAACAACAGTATATATAATCATTATCATTCCGGATAACACTATGTCTGAGAAAGGTGCTGGATTAATATCAACATGTGACACGAAAGCATTTCCAGGATTTATGTTTATATATACTCTTTCTATTATGCTGCCAGCCTCATTTAGGAAGTAAACTGGGGTGTATTTATACAGAAGCTCTATTATAAAGGCACCCGCCTCAAATACTATATAATAAATGACAAATACAGTGATATACGCATAGGTATTTTTATTGAATATGGCACTTATGAGGAATGTCACTGCCATTATGCTGAGTATAAACAGTATTAGCATCAAAAAAGAGCTAAGAAAATATGTAACAGGTATAGTACCGAGCAGGTAAGTTAAGGTTGCAAGTTCAAATACAATGTATATGCCAATTATGAAAAGTGTTACAGTAAAAGCAGCAAAATACTTTCCAAAGAAGAGTTTATATCTGTTTATTGGAAGTGGGAATATATAATAGGCTGTTTTATTTTCTATTTCACTGGAAATTGCCGGTGAACCGAAAAATACTGAAGCAAATACAGGCACATAAAGCAACACAAGTGTCCATAGATAGTAAAACACTTCTACCTTTATAGAGCTGGGAAAAACCGACCCTCCAAGGAATTTTGGAAGATCATTAACATATTTTACTGAAAAATACGACATCATGAAGCCTATTATTAGAATCAGAAACAGCATAAGAAAAAAACTTCTCGATCTGTAGTAATTCTTTATGTACTGGAAATAAATTGTAGATGTTTTAGACATATATTTACCTATAGTGTTGTTGTATTTAAGACTTTAAGCAGCGCAGAAATATTGCCAGTGCCCCTATAAAGTTCAATATGAATCATATTATTTGTAGTGGTTACTGTATATTTTCCTCCAGTTAAGTTTGTAAATTCATTACTGGAAAGTGCTATTTTAATAAACGATTCGTCAAGAACCAGATCGTTGTGGCTTGCCGGTATTAAATTGATGTATGTTCTGTTTGCTGTGGAATTAAGCGTTATATAACTAATAGTGGGTACAGTATTGTTAAATTTATAATACAGTGAAACATTTGCAGTCTGGTTGAAATAACCCCTGTAACCCATAGCATCTTTTGAAGTAAGATGTGATGAAATAGAGGCATTAATTGCATTCTCTTCTCCGAGAACTATGTAATTACCAGAAGTATCATAAGCAAATATATTGATGCTAGTGTTTAAAAGGTTCCCACTCACATTTCCATTCAGAACATGTCCAAGCAATCCAGTTAAATTGACGTTTTCCATTTCGTAAACAGTTACATGGTCATATGTTGATGTCTTAACATTAGATCCGGAAAATATGTGTCCACTGTTCCCTGACAAATCGGCTTTCTGGGAGGATGAAGAAGTTATATTTGAATCGATCAACGCCGCAGATGATATATTTGCAACAATTCCCAGGCTGTTGCCATCCAGGAAAATATAATATTCAGTTCCATTAGAATTTACAGTAGATATCATAGTTGAATTGCCAGGTATATATTCAAATGGTTGAACAGATGTGGGGACATTTGATTTGCCATAATATTCATATGCAAAATACGCTGCCGGTGCAATTATTGCAGCAGCAATTATAATCACAACAATTTTGGTTGTCAGGGGTTTCATAATTATATATATAAATCAGGCTAAAAAGACTTTTCTAAATTATAAATATTAATATATCAAATTATATACTCCATGTTCCCTGAAGTGTATAATAACTCCCTGTTACAGGGAAGGCTTTTCGCTTAAGAGTTAAATAGAAAAAAGTGATACTGGTCATAAGCTCCGGTGGTGTAGCCAGGCCAAGCATTAGGGACTCTCAATCCCCCGACTCGGGTCCAAATCCCGGCCGGAGCATGAAATTATGCAGTTGTTAAGTATTGATGGTCAGCTAGGTTGATGGTTTTAATTAATTTAAAAAACCTTATATCGTATTAAGTATTAATAATATCATGATAAGCTCTAACAAATATAATAAGATAAGTGTGTATATCAGGAAAGATGAAAAAGCTGTGATAGAGGAGAAAGCCCTTATGGAAGGTGTGTCGGTTTCTAGATATCTTGTGCTGGCTGCTTTACATAATAACCTGAATTTTGAAAAATCGAAATAAAGAAAATTGTAGATTTTTAACTTCAATAAATTTTGATATATTTCCATAATATTTTCAATAAGCTTTAACAAAAAATTCAATTTACACGTAAATTACATTTATATTGTCAAATTAAATATATATGGTATTGTAACCCATAAAGTTTATATATTCCCGATATCTCTATCCTTAAGAGTAAAAATGGAAAATGTCAAAAATCTTAAGGATATAGATATAGAAAGTAAGAGTAAGCTAACCAGAAGTGTAGGATTCGCCGATATATTTTTTATGTCATTCGGAGGGCAGGCACCTTTTCTTTCAATGTTAACATATGCTACTGCAGCATTGATACTTACACTGTTCTTTTCTCCGGTGGTCCTTATTATAGGGACATTAGTAGTTTTGATAAATGGAGCCGGAGTTTATTATCTGTCAAGAAAACATGATGAGGAGGGAGGATACTTTAACTATGCATATAAATCATTATCACACAGATTCGGTTTTGAAACAGGTTGGTTATACCTATTCTATTCATTACTGTACGCTGGAGGTTATATTACCGGCTCGATATTTGTTCTTACATACGTTGTTTCACCTTATATAGTGATTCCACCACTTGTTGCATTCTTAATTGTATTTATTCCCACAGCAACATTCCTTTTACTGGGTTTAAAGCCTTCATCCAAATATGCTGTGTTTTCTGCAAGCCTGGAATTAATTGTTCTGGTGGTAATTATAGGGGCAGGTTTTTATGGTGCTCATTTCTTGGTATACAATCCATTTACCAGTATTCCTTCCCCGGCTATAATATTCCTCGGGATATTATTCGCTATCGGGATACCTACGGGATACGGTGCAATTACCCCTGTGTCCGGTGAGGTTAAAAATGCTAAAAGAAATGTGGGAAAAGCGGCAATTCTTGTAATAATAATAGGTGGGTCGCTTGAGGCACTGGTACTCTATTCATTGGTTGACTTCGGAATTGCAACCCATTCATTTTCTGCGTTAGTATCATCCAACGTACCCGTTATTACGATAATGGATAGGATAGCAGGGCCCATTGCATTGCCCTTACTTTTATTCGCAGCAATAAATGATGGAATTCTCGGATCGCTGGCATTCTTAACAGCATTCTCACGAAATCTGTATGCCATGTCAGAAAGGGGAGTAATCAGCAAGGCTTTAGGGAAATTGCACAGCAAAAGAGGGACTCCTGTCATAGCCGGATTAATAACATTAATCGCAGCAGCAATAATACTTGTTCCAACGCTGGTATTTGTTAATGCATTTATAATATTCTTGGCACTGGGTTCCATTGCTGGATTAGGCAACTTGATGGTACATCTAACTGCAAACTTCTCACTATTCAAGGAAAACCTTGTTAAGGCACAGAGAAGAATAAGGGAATTCGGTGTAGGCCTCCTGGGAATAATAGTATCCGGATTTGTTTTCATTTACTCGCTTTTGACATCAGATACATATATGATAGAACTTGTCATGGGCTTTATAATTTTAGGCTTTATAATACTTGAAATACTGGATGCACATCAGTATGTTAAAACACATACAGAGGTTAACCAGTAATATTTTTAATTTTTGATGGAATGAATCAAATGAATAAACAATATAATTATTTAGGAGTTGTTCAAATATAGATATGAAGATAAAATCATGAAAAATAATAGTGATACCATTACAGATAAATGAAAAAATTTGGAAAAGAAATTATCATTCCCCGAACTATTTTTTATATAGTTTAGGGGTCAGGCGCATTTATTTCATTGCTAACATTCGGGGCCGTAATGATTGCCATGGTAGGAACTGCCGGAGCATTCGCCATGATGATCGCTACAACTGTAGTATTCTTCAATGGGATAGAGATATATTTCCTTTCAAGAAGATACCATAGAAGTGGGGGATATTATATATAAGCTCTTTACGGACTGTCAGGTGGACTCGGCTTAGAAACAGGATGGTCCTATCTATTATATGCCCTTGCGTATGGAGGCACATTGCTGGCTGGTTGTGCCTATGTTTTATCATATGTCCTGGGTATGGGTATCAGCCAGATTCTTACAGTATTTATCGTGACTCTACTGGCTTCTACAATGGTAATAGACGGCATAAAGGTCTCAGCAAAATATGCCATGGTAACGTCAACAATAGAGATAGCAATAATGGTTGCACTATCTATAATATTTCTACACATTTCAGGCTGACATTTCTATAACCGCCTAATATATTCGCCATACCTTCTTGTTGCAGTCATATTCGGCCCGGGAATTCCAACAGGCTATGGATCAATAGCCCCACTTGGCGGGGGTGCAAAGGCTAGCAAGGCAATAGGTCGGACTGTGATTACAGTGGTTATATTTGGGGTCCTCCTTGCAACATTATTCTTTTAGTCACTGGATTCAATGGATTTTACCGGAAATTTGATACTTTACCTCATAACACATTTCGGAATACCGGGAATAATAATAGTCCCTATCATAGCATTGAACGAGGGATTCTCGGAGGCATTGCGTATATACTGGCCAATTCAAGAACTTTCGGTACAATGAGCGAAGATGGAAGATTTCCTAAAATATTTTCTAAAAAATATAATAGTAAGCCGGTGTTATATGAGCTGCTCATGGATGCGATATTTGTTATTGTTCTGGGCTGGATGACACACTTCAGGGGATTATATGCAACATTTCTCTCCCTTGGCGCATTGACAGGCCTGACGAACCTTATCATACATTATTCTATAGATTTTCCCCGATTAAAATTGCGACCAGGAGAGCAAAAAGGAGCATAAAAGAGCTTACCGCTGGTATTGTTGCTGTTGTAATATCGATATTTATATTAATAGATTCCCTGCCCGGTATACCTATGACTATACAGTATCTTTTCTTTGCCTGGATAATCATAAGGTTTCCCTATCCGGAAACCTTTGCATCGTCAGGGAAACATCTAAAGGTATCCCGCCAGCTTAATTTTTCCTTTTGATTATTTATTTTTTAAAACATATGCAGTATATATCAGTGCAGTTTGGAATCCACAAGCTTCATCAATCTAATAGCCTTTTCTGGAGCAATTTTTGAGACGGCTCCCTGTGTTGAAATTGCACAGTTATTATCCCTCATTTCCTGAAATGAAATTATATTATTAGTAAGATTATAAATATCCCTTAGCATATAATTCATGCCTTTACGCTTTTTATCAGCAATACTTTCATTTTTAATATTATCTGTATTTCCGAAGAACCATATTTCTGAAAAGTATATCTTTATGGGCCTGTATCCCTCAGGCGTGAAAGCACCATCCGGAGGCTCCCTGTCAATAATTCTCTTATCAGAAAGTATTCCGGCACCGATTATGCCTGTTTTAATTCCCGGATCTGCAGGCAAATATTCCTGCTTCATAGAATGAAATACGAAAACGTCTCCAATTTTGAAAGAACTATATGCCTTCTCAGTTTTGTCATATCGCCTGAATCCCCACGACCTCAAATTGTACGTTTTTAGCCAGTCACAGGGTGGGCCAGTAATTTTTCTGATATCTCTTTTAACTGCATATTCAAAGAATTCTTTGCCATTCATATTTCATTTATTAGATCACTGCACATATATCTTTTTAAATTTTAACCCTCAATCGGGAAGCCACATGGTTTAGCTGTAGGATGTCACCATTAGATAAACGAGTAATATTATTAATGCTTATTATATACCGGAGCATGGCATATAAAGGACTGGACTCTGGATGGTTTCCCGTTGTTCTCGGCACACTTTCCATCTCGCTTGCCTTCTTTATTATATATCTGGTATTCCATAACCAGCTAATTTTTGATGTTGGCAAGTTGATTTATTTCATAGTCCTGGCATTTTTTGCCTTTGTATTTGCATCATGGGTATACCGCTATATAAAAAATAAAAAGTTGATAATTGAGGACTATAATGATATGACAAAACTCAGTTTTCTTGCCTTTCTCGGGGTTCTATATTATGCCATTGCCTTTTTCTATACCGCTTATATTGGGATAAGCTCGTTTGTGGCATATTTATTTCTTTATCTGTTTGTATTCTTCTACTTATTCGTAATAGTTGTAAATATTGTGCTCAATTACAATTTGTATACCAATAAATACAGCTTTGATAAGGTTACATATGCTATACTTGTACCATCTATTGTCCTCAGTGCAAACATTATTTTAACCTCTGTACTGCTTACACCCCCGATTGCAGGATACTACACTGCAAACATATTGAAAACAGTATATGTAATGACCATGGTTGCCTTTGGAATATCCTTATTCCAGTTTTTATTCGTTGGAATATCTGCATACATATCCCATATAAGTAACAGGCCAAATTACCTCCAGGCATCACCGGCTGCAATGATCCCTGTGGGTGCATCAAGCATGCTCATCATAAATATAATGTTCATGCCCCAGTTCAATTATATAGGAATTTTTCAGGTTCCTGCCGATCTTACCGTGGATTTTTCTATGATGCTCTGGGGTTTTGACCTATTCCTGTTTTTAGTATCTGCTGCAATAGCCATTACCCATATAAAATATCGGCAGTCCATGACTGTCTGGGCTTATGTATTCCCTGTAGGTGTTTCTACTTTTTCTGATTACATGCTCTGGGATTACACAAAACTTCAGTTATTTACCTATTCTATTATAATTTTCACTGGGGGCTTAATAATACTGTATATTTATGCATGGATAAACACTTATTATCTCCATAAGGCAATCTCTAAAAAATAATATATAATGGTTAAAGATAAATGCAGAATGGAAAACAAAAAAACCGATTTCAGTGAATGGTACAATGAGATTATAGATATTGCAAAACTCAGTGACAAGCGTTATTTGATAAAGGGAATGAATGTATGGTTACCATATGGATTAAAAATCATGCATTCTATTGACAGTTTGCTAAGGGATTATTCCGAAGAAAGTGGCATAGAGGAGGTAAGTTTTCCTGTTCTTATATCCAGAGAGCAGCTGGAAGTGGAATTCGAGCATGTTAAAGGATTTGAAAATGAAATATACTGGGTTACAAAGGGTGGAACCAATCCTCTGGACATAGACCTTGCACTGAGGCCGACAAGCGAGGCCGCCATGTACACCATGTTCCCACTCTGGATAAGGTCACATACGGATTTGCCCTTCAGGATTTATCAGATTGTTAGCGTTTACAGATACGAAACCAAACATACCCGGTCCTTCATACGTGTGCGGGAAATCCACTTTTATGAGGCACATACTGCGCATAAAGATTTTGAGGATGCAGAAAGGCAGATGGAGGATTACATAAAAATAATGGACCGGCTTGCCGATGATCTCTGCATAAACTTTTCAATGGATATAAGGCCGGACTGGGATAAGTTTCCAGGAGCAATGTACTCTGTTGCCTTCGATACGCCCATGCCCGGATCAAGGTCACTTCAGATAGGGACAATACATGAATATGGACAGAATTTCGCAAAAAATTATGGAATAAAATACCTTGATGAGGAGGGCAACATGAACCTTGTTTCCCAGACCACGTTCGGTTTAAGTGAGAGGCTGCTTGCTGCAGTAATAGGAATTCATGGTGATGATAAGGGCCTGGTGCTGCCATACAGGCTTGCTCCAGTCCAGGTTGTCATAGTTCCCATACCTGGCGACGATTATGAAAACATAATAAATTATTCAGAGACAGTGATGAAACAATTAAAATCCATGGGAATAAGATGCCAGATAGATGAACGTGAGTATACGCCTGGATACAAGTACAACGACTGGGAAATGAAGGGCGTTCCGCTGAGAATAGAAATTGGCAAAAGGGAATTTGAGGATAATACACTTACATTATCCATGAGGACCAGAAGGAAAAAAATAAAAATTTCCCTGGATGAATTAAATAACATATACAGTTACCTTCAGGGAGTTAATGAGGATATAAAGAAACATGCATTTGAATTCTATAATGAGAACAGGGTCTTTATAGACAGCATTGATAATATAAAGGAGGACAGAATGGTAACAGCGTACTGGTGCGGCAGAAAGGAATGCTCGGATAGAATAGAGGCATTGTCTGAGAAGACTGCACTGGGGACTGTGCGTGGCATGAATAAATCCGGGCCATGCATAGTTTGTGGCAAACCAGGGAAATTATCTGCCTTTTCAAGGACATACTGACATGATAAAACTTGTATTTTTTGATATGGATGGCGTGCTTACTGTTGAAAAAAGCAGCTGGTTCTATGTCAATAACAAACTGGGAATAAATAACCGTGAAAATTATATGAAATACATGAAAGGAGAACTGCCATATTCTGATTTCTTCCGGTGTGATTTAAAAGCATGGATGGTAAAATATCCGGGCATTAAGGGCAACTACATTAAAAGTATGCTCAATGAAATCAAGCTGGTAAAGGGGCTTGGGAAAACAATGAAATACCTGAAAGACAAAAATATAATTTCTGTGATTGTATCAGGCGGGATATCATGGCTTTCAGATCGTATTGCCAGTGATTATGGAATAAATGAAGCATACGCAAATAAAATATACTGTGATGACAATGGTTGTATAATCCCGGATGGAAATATTCAGGTAGATCCCTCAAACAAGGATTATATTATGGAAAAGATCATGGCGAAATACGGAATCGGTCCTGAGGAATGTATTGCCGTAGGAGATTCTGAATCAGATTATTCAATGTACAGGGCAGTCCCCAATTTCATAGCATTTAACTCAGACAGTGATTTATTACTGAAAATATCCAGCGCAAGAATGGAAAATGATTTGAGCGGACTTATAAAATTTCTGGAATCATATTAGTTTCATCTGTTTCATGGTTTCCATTGTAAGCACTGTTATCCCGGCTGCACCCCTGACAAGATTATTTCCCAATACTACCATTCTGAGGATTCCATCCCTGTAAGATATCCTCCCGATGTGGATCTCCATGCCATTGTATGTATCCAGTGCATTCTGTGGCCTGTCCTCCTCCTCATGTACTACAAGTGGATGGGGTGGTGCACTGTAAAGCCCGCTGAACCTTTTAAGTGGTGAGAAGTTCCCCATGTTCTGTTTCAGCTTTTCCAGATCCGGATCAGCATCAGTTTCCACGTTTATAACACCCATGTGCCCAACCTTCACAGGAACACGTACGGATGTCACATTTATCCTCATTTTTCTGTTCTTAATTTTACCATTCTCAACAGAACCGTACATTTTTGATATCTCTGCAGGTATCTTCTCCTCCTCTCCATGGATATACGGCACTATATTATCGTCTATGGACATATAGGGAAGACCAGAATAACCAGCGCCGCTGATCGCCTGCATTGATACGATAGAAATTCTACTGTAGTCTATTCCCAGTATTTCAGCAAGCGGCATGGCCATAATGGCAGATGTGCAGTTTGGATTTTTTACATATTTAGTTTTTTTATCTTCAAGAATCTCAAGATGATTAAAGTTCAATTCCGGGTTTATCAATGGCACATCCTCAGACATCCTGAATGGGGATGCGTTGGAGATAACATTTATTCCATTTTTAATAAGTTTTACCTCTATGCCCTCAGCGGCCTCAGGGGGAAGTGCTGAAAGGACGTAATCCACATCCCTATGATCCTCAGGGGATGTTGAGACCATTGGCATGTTTCTATACCGGTCCGGAATGGGTCCCTGCTCTATCCAGTTTACTGTTTTGCCGAACTCCTTGCCCGTCCTTGATCCAGAGGCACTGATTTTAACAAGATCTATATATGGATGATTTGCTAAAATCCTGATCATTTTCTGGCCTACCATGCCGGTGGCGCCCAGTAATGATACCCTTATTTTATCCATGAAGCTGCCTCCTGGAAGCATTTTTTGTTGTTTATAAGGTCTTCATCCAGAAGAAGTGATAGTGAAAGCGCATCCATATGATACAGATGTTCATGCCCTATACTTGAAAGTATATTTTTGCTTAAATCAGGATCCGATATTCCATGCCCTATGAAAACGAGCAGGTTTCTTTCAGGTGTGGTGCCATAGGATGCAAGGGCAACGCATTTAACTGACTTTACTGGTTTTCTGGTAATCCTGGTTTTGCCACTCTCATACAGTGATTCAACTGTTATATCTATATTCTTTCCTATTACTGGCGTAAATGTCTTATAATTAAAATTCTTAACACCGAAATGAGACATTTTGAGTACCTCACTGAGGGAAACCTCAGGGAGTGTTCTGGAATCCGAAAATATTGTGGGATCTGATGTCATTATTCCAGGGACGTCAGTTATTATCCTTACGCTGCAACTCAGCACAGATGCAAATATTATTGCAGTGTAATCACTTCCACCACGACCAACAGTTGTTATCTTTCCATTTTCGTCCATTCCATAAAATCCTGGAACTATGGTAATATCCCCAAATACCGTATTCCTTATCCTTTCAGCAGTTCTATCCTCTATAAAAGTTGCATTCCCGAAAACACTATCGGTGACAATTAATGGGTCTATTATATACGATATTTTAAAGCCATTATCCCGCAAAAAGCTGTATATCAGCACGGTTGACATTCTTTCTCCATAGGATATTACAAGGTCCCGCAACTGCAAATTTTTATCCATCAAAACAAGCCTTTTCAGCTCGTCTCTGAATTTTCCCAGGATGCCTTTTATTTCATCAGGCAGGTCAGTCATTGTGATATGCATGTTGTAAATATTTTCAATAATGCCTGTGTTTTTTGTTTCATAGGCTTCTATCAACATATTCGTTACATTCTTAAGGGCGGATGTAACAATAATGCAATTATGGCAGTCCATCAATTTTTGTTTTATAAGGATTAAATCTTCCTTATTTTTCAATATTGATCCACCTATCTTTACAACTTGCATTTTACCACTTTCATTTTGTATAACACTTCACTATAAAGGTTTTATGAAACCATTATATAACTAAATGAGGGTGAGTAATTTATTATACATGCATGTTATAAAATATCACGTTAAATTATATATTTGTTTTAGATAATAATATTAATCTATAACCATTTCTTTCACAAACTCTGAAAAGTCCTTTACTTTGCTGTCATATGCCAGGTTGTTATAGCAGAGGGGGCATATTGTAACCAAGTTATCGGATTTTTCCTTCAACTCCCTGTATCTCTGCACGGATACGCCCCCTGCAGTATCAGGGAATAGTAGTTCATCCGGGCCTCCACAGCACATATTGAGTTTTCCATTCCGTTCCGGCATTCTTACATCAGTAATGGAAGTCAATATGTCCACTGCCCTGAATCCGTTATTATGCAACACCATATGGCATGGCTCCTGAACTGTAATTCCATCGTCGAATTTTCTATAATTAAGGTTTAGAAGGTCAGTATAATATATAACATCAATATCAAATCCAGGAACATACTCAGGGTATACATTCAAAAGCAGGTCATGTGTATGAGGATCCACTGTTATTATCCTCTTAACACCCCTTTTCCTTAAAAAATTATAAAATTTCCTAGCATATTCCCTGAAATCATCCGTGTAGCCAAGATCGTATAGAAACATTCCGGGATATGGCTCATTTTCTCCAAGGTACCCAAATTCAACCCCTGATTTTTTAAGCATATCAACTATATTCCTCAAATCCGCATCCATCTTCATCTTCAGTTTTTTATCATAAAAATGCCTTGACAGTTTTATTAATGAAATGTGATTTTTCATTGCGGATGCAACATCTTTCACAACCCTTTCATCAATATGCTTCCTTATCCTGTTGATTGACCGCGTATATGGCATCATCTGATACATATGCCCTGTAATGATAACTGTACTGCTCTTTTGGAATCTTATGCCATCTGCCCATTCAGCAGCCTCCCTTTTTAGGCCCAGTGGACTTTCATATTTCATGATACTTTCCCTTATAAGGGCCGCGACAGGATTTTTTTGTCCCCTCTCACCGGTTACAATGAATTCCCTCATAAGTTCACTTACAACACCGGCATTCACGCCTGCCGGGCATACATTTACACAGGCGTAGCAGTCAAGGCATGAATAAAATGAATCTCCCAGTTCCAGGTCATTGTCTGGATTTTTAAGTGCAAAATCGGCAAGTATAACCCGCCCACGTGCCCCGAACACAGAATTATACTGGTTGGCACCAAGTGTAGGGCAAACACTTTCACAGAATCCACAGCTTATGCACTTATCAGTTATATTCTCTATTTCTTTAATTAGGTTCATAAAAAATCTTGCCTCTATTTAATATTTCATTCGGATCAAATACTTTTTTTATAGATTTCATAATTTCTAATGTATAAAGGGAATCTCTATCCTTGTATTCCTCATAAAGAAGCCTGTTTTTTTCTGTGCCGATCCCGTGTTCTGCTGAAACCGAACCCCTATGCCTTATGGCTGCCCTGGCAATGTCCATCTGAAGTTTTTCCATTTTCTTTCTGCCTTCATCGGTGTTATCCATGAATATGTTTGCATGTATATTGCCATCGCCAATGTGCCCGAATAATGTAGCCCTCATCCCATCATTATTTATGGACTCTGCAATTTCCTTCATAGTACTGGCCAGTTCGGTTGATGGCACTATTACGTCTCCAATTACCACCAGCTGATTATTATTTTCTCTAAGGTCAAGAAGTGCGGAATATGCACCCTTCCTGGCTGCGTAAATTTTATCCATATGGTTCTGGTCTGTTATAACTGTAACATCATCCGTAAATTCATTCAGTATCTTTTTTACATCTTCTATCTTTCTTGCAAGTCCTTCTTCCGGGCTGTCCACGTCAATCATCAAAAGAAACTGTGTATATTCTGGTATGTCTATTTCCATGTTTTTTCTTATGGAATTAATTGTTCCCAGGTCCATGAATTCAGCTATCAGTGGGGTTATTCCCTTACTTTTTATTGAATCCATGGATTTTCCCACGCTTTCAATATCTTTATAAAAAGCTATGAGCTTTGCAGTTGCCTCAGGCAATGGCTCTATTTTCAGTATAGCCCTTGTTATCACGCCAAGTGTTCCCTCACTGCCTATCATGAGTGCCGTAATGTCATACCCTGCACTTCTCTTGAGTGTGTATTCGCCTGTTCTGATTATATGCCCGTCCGGGACCACAACATCCATGCCCAGGACCCATTCCTTGGTGGCACCGTACCTAACTGCCCGTAATCCCCCTGCGTTTGTGGATAACGATCCCCCTATTGTTGATGCCCGTGAGCTTGCCGGATCAGGTGGATAGAAAAAATTGTACTTCCTGAGTTCCTGATTCAGTATGTCTATCCTTACCCCTGGCTCACATACAGCATATCTGGAAGATGTGTTGATTTCAAGTATTCTATTTAAATTCATTGTGCTAATAATAATGCCATTGAAATCTGTTACAGATGAACCTGTGAGGGATGTTCCTCCACTGCGTACTGTTACGTTAATTTTGTAGTTATTGCACACACCGAGGATTGTTGAAATATCCCCGGGATTATCGGGAAGGCATACTGCAAGAGGAAGTTTACCGGTTATGTACGAGGCATCCTTCATAAAAGGAATAAGCTCCTCTTTTGTGGTAAGTATTTTATTATTTCCCAGCTTTGAAATTAGCTCCGCTATGGCATCTGTTTCTGGCTTCTGCATGCTAAATGTAAAACATCCCTATTATTAAGGATTTTCATAATCATGATCCTGTTTAGAAATGTTTATAACAGCCATAGTTTTACTGATTTATGGAAACCAATACCGTTGCTGATTATGTTTACAGGCATAACAACGTTAAGGGAATGTATATGGTTTTAATTGCATCGGCCAGCGTATTCCTGGACGTATGGGATTTAACCGCATTCGGATTTGTGCTTACCTTCTTCAAGGCCACCTTCCTGCCTGCAGGGATAATACTTGGGGTTTCTGTGGCAGCGGCCAACATTGGAGCCATCGCAGGTGCTATTCTAGGCGGATATCTTACAGATAAGTTCGGAAGAAAGAGGCTTTTGATTTATAATATGGCTGTCTTCGTTGTTTTCTCATTCCTTATCGCGGTTTCAACAAACATATACCAGTTCATAGCCTTCAGGCTGATAATGGGATTCTCCATAGGGAGCGATGTTGCGACTGGATTTTCCTATATATATGAGTATATAAGCAGGGGACAGAGAAACCATTATTACTCCCTCTGGGCATACAGCTTTTCAGTTGTGGCGCTTATAGCAGTTGGATCCGTATTTTTCCTGACGAGGGAAATCAATAACGATTCTGTATGGAGGTATATATTTGTTATTGGCGGTGTATTTGCAGCCATCATACTGCTGCTCAGAACAAAAATTACTGAAACACCTGTCTGGCTGTATGGCAATGGAAAATACAGGGAAACAAAGGATGTGGTTAAGAAAGTGTACGGTGAGGACCTGGATTTAGGAACCAAGGCTGAGAAAGATCATATAACAGTGAAAAATCTGATTAACCTTTTCCATAAAGGATTGAACAGAGACCTCATATTCACATTTTCACTTAATGGCATTGTGGGATTCATAGGATGGGGATTCGCCTTTTATATTACCTATATGCTTACGGCTCTAAAATTCCTGGCCTTCTACCAGGTACTGGAAGCAGACGCAATTATCTACGCTTTTGGATTGATGGGTGCACTTTTATCCCCATATATGGCAAGGCATTTTGGAATATATAGATCTGCCGTGATTCCTGCCATAATCGCTTCCCTAGCTATATTCGCGCTCTTTCTCACGTTTGATCACATTCTTCCGGTATATTTTGTTGTCCCTCTTTCTATTGTAATAATATTTATGAATTACTCCGGGCCCATGGCATATAATGCGGTGCTGAATGAGTTTATACCAACATCCTTAAGGGGCGTAGGCAATGGATGGAATTACATGTTCAACAAAATTACAGAGGCAGTTAGTGGGCTGACCGCAGGGGCCATCCTTATAATAGTTGGGTTGAGGTTCAATACAATTATCCTCTTCCTTATAGTGGGGTCATTTACTGCAATTGCGCTGGTTGCAGGAAGGAGTGGATATTTCAGAAATCATAAAGTTTCTGATTTCCATACCTCTCCAGATGAATAAATCTCCTTTTTCCATATTGGTGGAATTATTTTTATTTTATCTATAATGTAATTGCAGGCAAGAAAAGCATCTTTCCTGTGTACAGATGATACGGCTATTCCGATTGAATCCTCCTTAAGGTTAACCCGGCCTGTGCGCTGCACAACAGAAACATCTATGATTGAATATTTATTCCTTGCCTCCTCAATAATTTCTCCTATTTTTTTCAATGCCATTTCATTGTATGCTTCATAAAAAAGTGCCACAATATCGCTGGATGTTTCGTCCTCAGACCTTACAGTTCCAAAAAAGGAGACAACAGCGCCTGCACTATTATTTCTAACGCTATCTATAATCTCCATGGGATTAATTTTTTCAGCCTGTATCCTTATCATTGGAATAACAATACACAATTGATATAAATATTTTTAACATTTTTATGCAATGCACCGGTCATGGGCATGCTCGCATTTATTCTTTGAATTCCCTGCTGATATCCTTTAATAGGCACTGAAGAACCTGATGGAACTCCCTCTCTTTTTTATTTACAAGGTCACTGATTTTTTCAGGGGTGATTCTTAAGTATGAATAGTAATACCCACCCTTTTCCATGCATTGCTTTCTTTTGGATATAAGTCCTGATCCCGCCAGCCGTTGAAGTGATCTGAAAACCGTTGTGCGATCTCTTTTCAATCGCAAGGCAATATCATCAGCAGTTTCAGGTTTTCTATCATCCATTGAGTATAACACATTAATATCCGTCGGTGAAAGATCGAAGAAGTATTCAAATATGTCACGGCATGTGGCATTCTCATTCAGAATCTGATTAAATGACCCCATATTGGTATATTTTAAAGATCTATATAACTATATTGCACTGTTGATACAATACCATACAATACAGTTATATACTTTTTAGAAATATGGAATTAATTGAAAGCACATTACCAGTATGTGTTTTCAGGGGTGTTAAAAATGGAAAATAAAAATGTGTTCGGGAAAAGTACAGGAAGTGAAGGTCCAGTCGAGCTGAATGATGGGAATTTCAAATCATTTGTGGCATCTCCAAAGCTGTCAGTTATAGACCTCTGGGCAGCATGGTGTGCTCCATGCAGGTATCTTTCACCTGTTGTTGATGAACTCTCTAAAGAATATGCAGATGTTGCGAATTTCGGAAAGGTAAACGTGGATGAGAATCCACTAACTTCCAGAGAACTCAGGATAGAAAGCATTCCTACAATAATGTTCTTTAAAAACGGGAAACCGGTTGATATGTCCATAGGTGTAGTTCCCAAGGAAGTGCTGGTAAAGAAAATCAAAGATCTGGCATAGAAGGGCAAATATGGAAACATATGATACGATAATAATAGGTGGCGCTTCTGCAGGGCTTACAGCAGCCATATACACTGCCAGGCAGGGCATGAAAACCCTTGTAATAACTAAAGATATAGGTGGCCAGGCACTTCTGACCACAGACATTCAGAACTATCCCGGATTTGATATGATCGGGGGCTTCGAGCTTACGAATAAATTCAAGGAACAGGCAGAATACTATGGCACTGAATTTGTATACGATGAGGCCCTTTCAGTGGATGCTGAAGGTGACAGATTTAAGGTTAAAACAGCCGGATCAGAATTTACTGCATTGTCCATCATACTTGCCTTTGGAAAGACACCCAGGGACCTCAAGGTTCCCGGGGAATCAACACTGAGAGGCCACGGAATTTCATACTGTGCAATATGTGACGGGCCTCTATTCAGGGGGAAAGAGGTTGCTGTTGCCGGCAACGGAAGCCACGCCCTTGAAGCCCTTGTGTATCTATCCTCAGTTGCAGGTAAGGTTTTCTATATTACCAACGCGAAAAAGCTTGCCGGGGAGGAGTCATTGATTGATACAGTTAACGGGATCAAAAATAAGGAAATATATTTTGACAGCACCCTTCTATCTGTCAATGGCGAAAAATCCGTAGAATCAGTAACGTTCAGAAATAAATCCTCCGGAGAAACAACCGATTTAAAACTTTCCGCTGTATTTGCTGAAATGGGGTACATAGCAAAGACGGGTTTTGTGAAAAACCTTGTTGAGTTAAATAAAAGCAATGAAATAGTAGTGGATAAATTCGGCAGAACATCACATGAGGGTGTATTTGCCTGCGGTGATGTCACCGATACACCATATAAGCAGGCGGTAATTTCTGCCGGGCAGGGTGCAACAGCTGCCTTATCCGCGTATAACTACGTCCAGAATCTTAAGGGGAAAGTTGCAGCAAAAAGTGACTGGAAGCTTATCAGGCATTAAAGGGGCCTCATAATCAGGTTCTATTTTTTTATTTATAATTTTTTACTGTTACATATAAATAATATTACACATGTGTATCCTGCATACATTAGCAACCAGAAATTTTTCATCAACATATAACAATGCCTAATACCAACAATTGCTAACAATAACAATTTTTAACTATATTACTATTATAACTATATAAAATTTTTATTTATGAAACAAAAAACATTTATACTATTTAAAGATAATACATATAGGTGTATTTATGGTTATTACGCACACCAAATTAAAAAGAAACTCTGTCGGGCTTCTCCAGGGTACATTTCAATCTCTGGGGCAGGTGGCGCCTGCAGCTGATATAGCTATACTTCTTGTAGCATCGTTTTCGATCTCTGGCGCACAGACAGTGCTTTCTGTAATAATTGGCTGGATAATATACGCATTATGGATGATAACCCCATATGAATTTTCAAAATTAAAATCAAATGCCGGGAGTTATTATGCCTATGCAGCCGGGGCTACAGAAAAAGGCCATCTTGGGCCGGTTACAGCCCTGAGCTTTATGTACTATGATATCACAGGTGCGGCATTCGGAATCCTTGGGCTTTCAAGTTTTATATTCCTTATGGCACCGGAGGTCACATCGATTCCCTATATATGGATACTCTTCGCCGGAATATTTACTGGATTCATAATAATAGTTACATACCTTGGAATAAGGCCATCCCTTAATTATACAGCAATCACAGGATTATTGGAGGTAATGTTCCTTCTTATTGGATCCATAATTATAATTATCAGGGTTGGTGCCCATAATTCTGTAATCCCATTCGAAATATCTGGGCCATACAGCATAGGATTTTCATCCATAATGTTTGCATCTGTATTTTCAATACTGGATTTTACGGGTTCTGGTGTGGTTACAACCGTATCGGAGGAGATTACAAAGCCTAAGAAGAACATAGGAAAATCCATAGTATTTGCTATGATACTTACAGCGGTTGCTCTGATTCCGGCTGCCTATGCATTAACTGTGGGGTGGGGTGTAAGCAGTATAGGCTCATTCGCAACACATAACGATGCTGGACTGACAGTCTTTTACAGATATCTAGGTCCTGTGGGGCTTGTGCTTCTTATAGTGTTTACCATAAACAGTTATTTCTCAAACGGAGTTTCCAAGGCAACAGCTGTCAGCAGGTGGTGGTACTCCGCTGCTAGGGACAATGTTGTTTTCCCTTCATCTGTGGGAAAAATCAATCCGAAACACCACTCGCCTGCCAATGCTGTAATTATATGGGCTTTGCTGTCATTCGTGCTGGATGTAACCATGGGTTTGATCTACGGTCCCCTAAGTGCTGCATTTGTCCTGGAGGCTGGAACGGGTATCTCAATAATTATTGTTCATATGCTGGCAAACAGCTCACTTACAGTATATACACGTAGAATCAATAAATTCAGCCTTTTGAAACACGGAATATTACCCACAGCAGCGACCATAGTTGGTCTTATTGTGATGTATTTCACAATGAGCGATATATTCACAAAATATTTCACTGCGCCAAGTGCTGTAAACGATGCTTACTTTGCATCATTCATTGTAACCGTAGTATGGATACTGGCAGGAGGACTGATAGTGACACTGTATTACAGGAATAAGCATCCTGAAATACTTAAGGATGCCGGGGAATTCAATATGAAAACCCAGCAATAATAATATCATTTTCTATTTTTATTGAAATCCTGAATTCAAAATATTTATATTCAAACCTTTATAACAAAAATTAATGAATTTTCCCGATGAATATCACAGGATATTGTGGTGGCTTCTTGTGGCGACCCGTGGTGGAAACACAAGAACCAGGATATTAGAGTGCATCCACAGCGATCCTGGAAACATAAACCAGATATCCCTGGAGCTGGGAACCAATTACAGAACGGTGGAGCACCATATTAAAGTGCTTCTGGATAATGGGATTATCCGGAGGGAGGGCCATGGATATGGGTGTATATATTTTCTTTCAGATTATTATCAGAAAAATTATGAGGTAATCATGGAGACGATTAAAAATAAAAGGAAATAACTTCCACGAAGCATCTGGCTTCTATGCAATTAATTTGTATATAAATTGTATATAATATTGAAATATAGTTTTATTCCAGCAGGTTAATCCTAAAAAGACCAATATGAACTGGAAAATAATATCGGCAGTATTCATTGCACTTACAATCATCTTTGCAGGTGCATTTATAGGTGTGTACTATCTGGATAGCTCGGCTATTGCCAAGGAGAAGAAACAGCTGGAGGTAAATGACACAAATGAGCTTGCAACAGAACACTGGAACCAAATCGCAATTGAAAATCAGTCTCTGATCATGAAGCAGTATGCGGGTAATGCTACGTTGAACTGGATAGGCGGTCCCCTCAATGGGACATATCATGGAACCTCTGCAATAAACACTACATGGGGGAAGTTCTTCACGGCCTGGCAGGCAGTATGGTTCTATGCGTCTACAGGTACAACCAGCAATCCAATTGTAACAGTAAATGGAAGTACGGCAACCATAACAGCAAATTTCACACAATTTGTCGTCCAGAGTTCATCTACACATGACTTTGAATATATTAACACAACATACACCCTGGTATATTATAACATGGACCATTCGACAAATAATAATGTGGATTACAAAATTGTAGATGAGACATTCCATATAACAGGGTCCGGAAAACTTTCCAGCCTGGAATAAAAAAATATATTAATATATTTTTATTGTTAACCTGAATACCGTGGTAAAATATGGAAATATTTTGGATATCTGATATTGTTATAGCACTATTCGAGCTGATCGCCCTGCTTATACTTGTTATTCTATATGCCATATCCTACAGAAAATACAGGGCAAAAATATACGTCCAGATTATCTCCTTTACATCCATATTTACCGTTCAGAGTGCACTTACAATATATATTTATTATTATTTTTCCAGATTTCTGGGCGCTACAGTTGCCATACCATTAATGGCATTAAGTATACTGGGCATCGCAGCCATAGCCATGCTTTTTAGATTTATGAGGCAATAACCTTCAAAAATTGCATTAAATTAATATCTCTCTGTTTAATAATGAATTATGGATATCTCCGCAGTTGAAATAGAAAAGCCTGAGGGTGTAAATGTAATAATTGGCTATTCACATTTCATAAAAACAGTTGAAGACCTAAATGAGATAATAAAAACTGTAATCCCTGGCTGTGAGTATGCTGTGGTATTTTCAGAGGCGTCCGGAGACAGGCTAATAAGATTTGAGGGCAATAGCAGAGAGTTGATAGAGGCCGGAATAAATAACATTAAAAAGATATCTGCCGGGCACACCTTTATTATAATGCTAAAAAATGCATTTCCAATTAGTATTCTCCCGCAATTAAAGATGAGCCAGGAAGTAGGCACAATATATGCTGCTACCGCAAATCCTTTGAAAGTGATTGTAGCAAAAACAGAAAATACAAATGCAATAATAGGAGTTGCAGATGGCTATTCTCCAGCTGGCGTAGAATCTGATGATGATAAGAAAAAACGCAGAAAATTTCTTAGAGACATCGGTTATAAATCCTGAGGGCCCGTGGTGTAACGGATTATCATATAGGCCTCCGGAGCCTATAATCCGGGTTCGAATCCCGGCGGGCTCATATTATCACAGATTTGATTACTATTTTCCGAACAGTTTTTGAATACAGGTTGTTGAAACTAAGTGTTGTTTATAGTAATGCACCTTTCTACCCAGTGTTATCACACTTTTAGAAATATATATACAGAAAAGAAAGCCGCTGAATTTATGATGTGGATGAATTTCTGGTAATAAACAGACAATGCTTATAAATATTCATTCCATACCAATGATATACATGGAATATAGAACCGCATATAGATTCAGAATATATCCTAATCAAACTCAGATAAAGACCATAGATGATATTCTGTATTTATCCCACATATTATATAATGCCATGTTAGAGCAGAGAAATATGGCATACCATCTGAATAGGGATTATTATGAAAACCTAAAGGTAAACTATAACACACAATCTGTTGAGCTATCTAAACTTAAGAATGAATTTCCTGAATATAAAAATATATATTCACAGGTATTGCAGGATGTAGCAGATAGATTAGATAAGTCATATGACAACTTCTTCAGGAGAATAAGGGAGGAGGAAAGGCAAGAAGATAAAGGCAGGATTTCCAAGGTTCAAATCTAAGGATAAGTATAGATCAATAACATATACGCAGTTCGGCTTTAAGATACTGGATAATACACATGTATTCTTTTCTAAAAATAGGAAAAATAAGAATATTCCAGCATAGAAAAATAATAGGAAAAATAAAGCAGGCAACAGTAAAGAAGGATAAGGCAAACCGCTACTATGTAACATTCATAGTTGAAGAGGAACATGATAGCAGGAATTATTCTGAATTTCCATATAATCCCGTGTAAATAGATGTCGGCCTTCTTAAACTAATATCTACTACAGATAACACTCCGGTAGACCTGCATAAATACTTAAGGAAATCAGAAAAGAAATTGAAAAGGGCACAGAGAAGCTTATCAAGAAAGCAGAAGGGAAATAAGGGTAAGGGTTGCAAAAATAAGCAGCCATATATCCAACCAGAGGAATGATTTCTCACAGAAGCTATCAAGAAAGCTTGTTGATAATCATAATTTTATAGCATATGAGGATCTTAACATAGCTAATATGCTTAAGGACCATAATATGGCTAAAAGCATAGCAGATGCTTCCTGGGGTGAACTTATAAATAACACAATGTACAAGGCTGAGAGAGCCGGTAAATACTGTGTGAAGGTAGACCCAAGGAATACATCTAAGCAATGCTCTTATTGCGATAATATAATAGGGGAACAGACACTTGATGACAGGGAATATAACTGTAAAGCATGCGGATTAACAATGGACAGGGATGACAATGCTGCAATCAATGTTCTACATGCAGGGTTCAGGAAGATATTCAATACCTTTATTATAGTAAAAACTAAAAAGATAAGGCATAGGAAGAGAAAGATGCCCACGGACTGTGGGGAATTTATGCCCGTGGAGGGGAAGCCTATACCTGATAAGGCAAGCTTTTCCATGGAAGCGGGAAGCTCCTATCTTTAGATATGGAGGATGTCACTTATAAGCCTGTAGACTATAGAAGAAACATTAGGGCTTGTAATTAAGTAATTAAATTTATAGTAATAATATAAAGACATTATAATTGATTTGGCAAATACTTAAATATTAAATTCAATTTATTTGAATAAGGAATATTTTATGGTTTCATTGATGTGTGGTGGCATGGATGTATGATATAAGAAACAGAGTATGCATAGTTACAGGCTCCGGCAGGGGCATAGGAAAGGCAATAGCTATGAAACTAGCATCCGAGGGAGGCAAAATTGTTGTTAATGTAAGGAAAAGTATTAATGAGGGAGAGCAAACACTGAAAGAAATAGACAGAATATCCTCTGGAATGCTAGTTACAGCAGACGTATCCACAGAGGCTGGGAGAGAATTGCTTTTTGCAAAGACTGAGGAGAATCTTGGAACACCTGAAATCCTCATTAATAATGCAGGTGTTGGAATCCTTGAGCCACTGGGAGGGATAGAAGAAAAAAATCTGGAGCTTATGTTCCGTACTAATTTATTTTCCCCACTTAGACTTTCAGAAAGATTCATGAAAGATTCGCATGGCGGTGTTATAATTAATATGGCATCACTGGCAGGAATCAATCCGTTCCCCGGCCTCGCGGTATATGGGGCAACTAAATCTGCATTGATAGGGCTCACAAAATACATGTCGCTGGAAATGGCATCTTATGGAATCAGGGTAAATGCCGTTGCTCCTGGGGTTGTTAAAACAAGGATGGGTGATGGATTACTAAACCTAATGAATCTAGACGAGGCCGAATTCTCGAAAAAATTTACACTTACAGGAAAGCTCATTACACCTGAAGATGTAGCAGATGCTGTTATATTCCTGATAAAAAACGAATCAATCACAGGGCAGGTAATTACCATAGATTCAGGGAGTACGCAGATGGCTACAGATTATTTTAAATAAAGTTATAATAAAAATTGATATTATTTTTAGTTTTAACTCATAATCAGGAAGTTCCATATCCAGATTGATGATGTCACAGAACCATGTCCTCTATCTTTGTTTTTCTATACTTCCCATTGTATGTATTTACTATTTTCTTTCCACCATAAAGCGTTGTAGTCTTCTTCCTGTCGTATCTAGAGGCCACTATTCTACCTATTGAATCACCCTTCATTATTCCGCCACCTGTTGACCCAGAAACCACTATAATATTTATGTCATTGAATATATATGGCATAAAGTCAATGGTATTGTATGAATAGTATCCGGCCCATGACGATGTTATTCTTGAATCTTCTGATGCCGGGAAGTAATTATCCAGTATGGGTTTGATATTATATGTATAGAAATCCGGTTCCGGTTCTGGGTTTTCTGTAAAAGAGAAGTCCCTATTAAGCTCATCAGCAAGGCTGGTCCAGAATGAGCTTGCCTGCGGATACGGCCTCATATATACACCTGTAGGGAATATTGTGAATGGGAATACACCTGAATCGTTGAATATATTCTTATTTATAAGTTTCTGGATACCAGGTGAGGTTATCTGGAATATCTGCCTTTTCTTGGGCCTTAAATGTGAATCAATACCCACCGGGTCAAGTAGTGATGTCGTCCATACGTCAGTACATAGAACATAAAAATCTGATTCTATTATTCCCTTATCGGTTTCTGCATATTTTATCTCGGATTTTTGCCAGTTGAATGGTTCTCCAGGGTAATTCAGGGATTCCATGGGTGCCAGGACAAGGCGCCTGACCATGGTATTGAATTTAAATTCCACGCCCATTTCCAGAAGCTTGTTGTAATACCATCCTGAGAGGAGGTCCGGTTCTATAATTCCTGCATTTTCATCAATAACAGCTGACTTTATTGAACCTATTTTCATAACGTCCTGTGTGTCCTTATCAATATTCAGATTGAAAAGATCTGACATGTCCTCATCGACAATTCTGGAATGTGGATATCTTGAAACCCATTCCTTATCGGTGTCATGGTCAAACAGGAACAAATACCCGGTAAATTTCATGCCAAGGTCTACTCCCATATCATTCTGTAGATGTTTATAAAAGTTAATTGAACTCTGGGCCATTACCTGATTTTCTCTCAGTGTAAAGAAATCTCTGAATGCAGCAGCACTTTTTGCGGTATTACCCTGTGAAAATGTTTTTGCCTTGTCGACCACCAATATTTTAAGTGACGAATCCATCTTTTTAAGATGGTATGCCGAACTTAAACCGGTTATTCCCGCACCCACAACAACGATATCATACTTCATATGATTTGGAAAGTCTCGCATTTATATAAATCTATGTTTAGATACCTTATTTTAAGTGATTTCTCCCATATTTTATAGTTAAATAAAATATTTTATCAGTTTAGATGTTTTTATGCAGTTTAATGATTTCTCCAGTAAAAATGAATCCAAGGCTTTCCAGAATGGTTTTCATCTTCTCACTGTAGTCCAGGTATATTACTATATTCTCTGTCTGTGAACCATACAATGATATAGCACCTGAAATAATGCTGGATATTGCATCCTCATTTCCCTCCACCCATTTAATTGAATCCAGTGCACATGATTTGCTGTTTATGGACGCTATACCACCTGCAGCCACCATGGTCCTGTTTCTATATTCAACCAACGTAATTAGGTATTCAGGTACAGATCCAAAGGAATCGCCATATGATAGCATATCTTTCTCCTCAATTTTCCGGGCAGGCTTAGAGTTACCCGTATAATCCCTGATCTTCAGCCGCATTATAAGAATTCTGCTTTTGGAAAAATTGAACCTGTTCATTGCTATGTCAAGATTTTTGGGGTCTATATACAGGTTGAATTCAGTATAGCCAATGCTGTCGGCCGCAGTCCTGAAGGATGCCCTGTTTCCATAAAACCAAAGATTTCTGTAATCAGGCGTTACGGCAAGAATTCCTCTTATAACACCATTATCATAAATAAGTAGGGAGTTCCTGCCGCTTTCTTCCAGTACAGCAGATATTATGGTATTTTTATAAGGATCCTTCATGAGGAATTCATGGGCAAGATAACTATCTTCATCTGAATATGGCTTCACTGCTGCCATGAAGCCTAATTTCAGAGCATTTAATTAATTTATCCACTTTTCAGCCATCCACTAAATATATTCAGTTACTCTAGCAATACAGTTTATTGATAAACTATTTAGTAATAATATTTAAATATTTTACTGCAATATTACGCCATAATGCAGGATAAATGGATAGCCCTGAGCAATACAACAATTGGCCAGTTAATGGCAACTATTAATACAAGTATAATTATTGTTGCCCTCCCCTCTATTTTCGACGGAATTCATTTAAATCCCATGGACGCCGCCTCTTTTCCATATCTCCTCTGGCTAATAATGAGCTACATGATTGTATTATCAGTGCTCCTTGTTAGCATAGGCAAACTTTCTGATATTTTTGGCAGGGTAAGGATATTCAATCTCGGCTTCCTGATATTTACAGTAGGGTCCCTGCTACTCTATCTCGCCCCAGGAACGGGCTATACCATCGCACTGGAGCTTATAATATTTAGAATTATACAGGCAGTTGGCGGGTCTTTTATAATGGCCAATACATTTGCAATAATTACCGATAATTTTTCACCTAGGGAACGTGGCTTTGCCATATCCATAAACAGTGTTGCCGCGGTTTCAGGGGTAAGTATAGGAATTGTCCTTGGAGGCATACTTGCCACCATCTACTGGCGTGATATATTCCTTGTGAGCATACCGGTGGGAGTATTCGGCACTTTCTGGTCATTTACTAAACTAAAGGATAGGAGAGAAAGAGCTGCTAGGCATATTGATATAGCAGGCAATATGCTTTACGCAGTGGGCCTGATTATACTCTTGCTGGGAATTACATACGGAATAACGCCATATAGAAGCGATCCCATGGGCTGGACAAATCCACTAGTTATTATGGCCCTTGTTACCGGAACAGCAATGCTACTGTTATTGCCATTTGTTGAAAGAAAAGCCAGAAGCCCCATGTTTGATCTAAGGCTTTTCAAATCTAGGAATTTCAGCATAAGCATATTTACAGCATTTGTATCGGCACTGGGCATGATGGGGCTAATGTACATGCTGACATTAATCTTTCAGGGAATATGGCTTCCCATACACGGATACAGTTATTCTGTAACACCATTATGGGCTGGAATATATATGCTCCCGCTCCCAATATCCATGGGCATCTTTGGGGTTCTATCCAGCAGATTATCGCTACATTTTGATGCCAGGATTCTTACCACAGCAGGCCTTTTCATATCAGCATTGGCATTGCTTGCCCTTGTGCTTCTAACATATGATTTTTCATATATCTTCCTTTCAATAGTGATTACTATATTTGGAATTGGCTATGGAATATTTAACGTTCCAAACCTTACAGTAGCCATGTCATCTGTGCCCCCCAGTGAGAGAGGGGAAACCTCTGGAATCCTCAATACCATGAGAAATGCAGGTTATGCTGCCAGCATAGGCGCATTCTTTTCAATACTTATACTGGGCCTTGCACTTTATTATCCCGGGTCTATAACCTCGGCACTTACCGGAGAACACGCAACAGCACTCACATCATATTTTTCAACCATACCACCCACTGAAATTTTATTTTCCACATTTCTGGGTCTTAATACGGTAAAGGACGTTTTAACAACTGTACCAACCGGTGTGCTTTCAGGGATTTCCAGCAATACATTAAGCACAATTACCGGCCATCACTGGTTTCCGGAAACAATTGCTCCTGCATTCATGACGTCCATGCATGACGTATTCTATGTAGGATTTGGCATTACATTTTTTTCCGGAATTATCTCATTGCTCAGAAAGCCAGTTAAAGACAGGGAAAAACCGGAAGAGAAGAGATAAGCACAGCATAAAATATATGAGAAATATTATGAACCCGTTTAAGTTCTACATTCATGATCAGGCAGGCTAACAGGGATGACTGGGATTCTGTGAGTGATATTTCTGCAAGGTCCGGTTACGATGATTATATTAATGCGCACCATGGACCGGCGTATCTGGATAACGGGGATGTCTACGTGATCGTAGATCAAACCATCAGGGGATTCATTAAACTGGAGAAGCTGGATGACGGTTCCCTATGGTTCAGCGGCCTGCGTGTAAGTCCGGAATCTAGAAGGGCACATATGGGAACGAAGCTTCTGGATTTTGCCCTTAATTTTGCCTCAGCCAACGGGTTGCACCCCATGCGATGCCTGGTTGAAACAGGAAACTATCCGTCCATAAGGCTTATGGATTCCTATGGCATGAGGCCCGTGGCCAAATTTTATTTCTTTCTTGGTGGAATAGATATTTCAGATTATGCCTTTAAATCTACAGAATCAGGAAGTTTTATAAATAAGCAGTGGAAGTTTGTTCGCAACAATGAAAATGTATTCAGAAAAGGGGGTGCACAGATTGCACTTTACAAAGGGGCACTGGAATACTATACGGCATTGTCTGGAAAATCCTTCAGGTATACCGGTACCGGGACAACATGTGCACCGGCAGGCATAGCAAGGTATGTCAGCCTTCCTCCAGATCCAGAATTTCCGTCAGGGTACATATTTGAGAAGCAGTTACACATGAACAGGAAATAAAGTCTGTCTATAATTGCTGTGGGTTATTTCTTTCTACCTGATATGATATAAACTGTGCCGAATGCTTTTTCCTCAAAAAAGTCCAGTAAAAAATACTTTTCAAAAATTGCTTTTATTTCTGAATTTGTCGGTATCCTTTTGTAAATATAATATATAAACCTGTAATCAGATGGCTTCTCACTGCCAAGTATTGCCATATAGGGTTGAATATACTTCAAATATATGCCTGAAATAAAGCGAAAAAAACGGTTATCAGATTTACCCATGGCTATAATTCCTATTGAGTTTGATGTTACCCTGGCGAATTCCCTCACAACATCTTCAATGTTGTCCGCGGCATGAAGTGCAAAAGTGCTCATTACTGAGTTAAACGATCCGTCCTTGAATGGCAAATTATCGAAGGATGCCAGTACCATATCCCCATTAACTATTGAATTCCTGAGCATATTTTCAGAATAGTCGCTCATAACTGTGTATGCGCTTGAAAACTGCCGGATAGTAAATGTGAGCTCGCCTTTTCCACAGGCAGCGTCCAGTATTTTTTCAGGTTTATAATTTACAATAATATGTTTGGCAATGAATGTTCTCCATTTAATATCCTGAAAGAATGATATATACGCATTTGCCCTGTCATAGCCTTCCGGAATCTTATTGTATATAGAATTTAGCTCCCTGTCAGTAACACCAGTTCCGGCAAATTCTGCCATACATACTTATAAATAATAGGGATATTAATATTTCTTATGCAGAACAGTACTCTTCAAAATCAATTTAATGGGAAACTAGCGCATTTATGTTGTTGAATTTCTCCAATAAAAATATCTCTTTAACAGGTTACCTGATAGTCTCAGGCCTGATCACAGGTTAAACTGCAAACATATACATTGTGAAGAGCAAATATTTATATTCCTGCAGAATACTTACAGATGAATAGTAGATTTTTTGAAGTTTTACAATGCCCGGAATGTGGCAAATCTACCTTTGAAATTTTAGTATTTACAGATAAATCAGGCCAGCGCTATGTTTGGAATGAAAATGGAGATGGCAAAATGGGCACAGAGAATCCACTTGATAATAAAAATGGCATAATCCGGTGCAGCAGTTGCGGATCGTGGTATCCTGTAAAAGACGGCATACCTGTTATGTTACGCCAGGAAATCAGGGATAGGGATAAGGATAAACAATTTTTAGAAACCTATAAAAGATACATACCAGAGGATTTGCAGGTGATTTAAAAATATAATATAGCATATAATTGCAGACTAGGTCACTGATTTATGGGATCAGTGGCTCTATCCTGCTTACCGTAAAGAACAAGCCCGAGTATAAGAATGATGCCTGCAACGTACATCTCCACTATCCAGAGCGTTTTTATATTGATTATATGGGCTGGGGCTGTAAGCAGCACTATTGCAGTCCCCCCAAATATTGCCCCGCCATTGTATATTACCCCTATGGCAGTGGAACGGAACCTCTTGCTGAACGATTCAGCCAGAAAAACGGGAAGCGCAGAGAATATGAGTGCTTCCAGAAACAGTTGAACCGAGAACACCAGCGTAAACATAAACAGATTTGTGGTATATCCGAAGATAACAAATAGTGCTGTAGGCACAGTGAATATTACGGAGAATATTAGCATGGGAATTCTCCTGTCGCTGAAACCCCTGGCCAGTATTCCACCGCTCCATACACCAAGCAGTGAGAAGAAGTTAATCACCAGCAAAGCATATAAAAGCCCTGATCCAAGATTGAGGAAATCATTACTGCCGATAACAGGGTAAAATGAACCTGTAGCGGTATTCATAAACAGTAGCCCTGAAGTAATCATCAACCCAAATGCCACACTTCTTCCATTTTTAAACATTTTTCTGACCGGAGATTTTTCAACCTCATTGCTTTTCTTCATTTCATCAAATACCTTTGTTTCCCTTGAAAGGCGCCTGATAATTAGTGTGATGATCCCAGGGATTATGGACGTAAGCATAAGTATTCTCCATCCGTAGGATGCAAATGCTGCTGTTCCCATGGCACTCAATAAGAGTATTTCTACAAATACGATGAGGAAGTATCCTGTTCCATAGCCTGACTGTACGAACGCTCCAGCCTGCTCTCTTTTATCAGGTCTTACGCTCTCCATGGATAAGGCTGTACCTCCACCGTATTCGGCTCCTGCAAATATTCCATCAAGAAACAGAAGGGCATATAGCAGTATTGGTGATGCAATCCCTGCCTGTGAATATGTTGGAAGGAGGCCGATAGCTGCAGATAGTACTGAAAACCCAACTATGGAAATGCTGAGCATATTCTTTCTTCCCCTTTTATCCCCAATAAAATTTCCCAGAATCGCGGACCCGAAAGATCGTGCTGCGGCCCCAAATGTTACAGGAAGCAGCGTAAGTACCAGTGCCAGATAGCCAAGATATTTTGGGAATATCAGAACGCTCATATAGGAGAATACAAGGAGATATGCAATCGATGTATATCCATCCAGTATCCAGCCACCCCATGCTGCCGTAACCTGCAGTATTTCATTTCCTGTAAATCCCATAAATTTACCATTAGACATAAGAGTTCCTCCTGATGAAATACACGGCATTAAACAGCCATGTTAAAAAACATTACTGAAGTACATTCAAGGATTTATATATACTATATATATTTATTTATAAAAACAAATTAAAAATTAATCTGTTTCGAAATCGGCATAATTTATATTCTCACTGTATGATTCCCCTGTGTTTATATGCCTGGAAGTGTATCCATAGTATACCACTATGTAGATTAATAGCCCTATCAGGGATCCAAACAGGGCCTCCGGGAAATAATTGAATATGAAATCATATGGGCCTATCCCGAATATGGCAATTACGGTTCCTATCAGTGCAGGGATGAGTGCATCCACCCTAAAATTCATAAAAATTGATTTCGGTATGCTGTAGTAATCACCCATCTTTGTGGTATGCCTTAAATGTACAAACCAGTCGAATATTAATATGAATGTAAATGGAAATATAATTGCCGCCAGGGTATCAATAAAGGTCTCTATGTGTGCCAGAATTCCCCCTATTGCCAGTATAATTCCGCCAGTCCCCAGAAGAATTGTTGCTATGGGCTGGGCCAGTTTCTCGTTTGCTTTCTTTCTAAATACTGGTTGCAGGGCTGCCAGAAGATCTGCCGTGGCAGGGTATAAATTCATGGCATTTGTATGAATTATGGCCAGGGACACCCCCAGAGCTGCAATGAATACAACTATGCCAAAAAGTCCGTGAAGCCCCGGGAAGGTTAGAACAGCTATATTCCAGCCCGTGTTAGGATCCACACTGTTTCCCACCAGGCCTATAAGCCCCATTAGTAATACTGGAATCATAATCCCCACAGGGCTGGAGATAAAATATCTGAACCGCTTTGATGCTGAATCCTTGTCTGAATATGGATACCCGAATCTGGTCTGTGTCGAAATTTTATAGGACCATGCAAGTATGGAAAAACCCAGTAGAAAATTCAGGGCGCCTCCCCAGGTGAAAGCCCCTATGGGATGCATCAGCAAGGAGAAATTAATTTTATATGATGTGAGAAGGAAATACGCCAGAATAATATAACTTACAATTAGAACTGGAGCACTATACCTGAAGAAGTACTCCAGCCATTTTGCCCCAAACAGTACAAGGACAACCTGGACTATTCCCATTATCACATACCAGATTATTATATTTGAATGGGTTAAACCACTTATAATTGCTGCTCCAACAGTATCGTTCAAACCGAAGAATCCAAGATTCAAAAATGTAAAAACAAGGGAATATGCCCCTGATGTCATGAACCCGTATGTTTTTCTTGAAACTACTAAGGATGGGACCGGGATCTGACGTCCCATCTCCGCCACAAGCCCGGCTGGTATAATACCTATAAGCAGGGCCAGCACTATGGCAATAGTTGCGAATGGAATGCCCATATTATACAGCTCCAATCCAACAATAGGGGTAAGGGCAGAGGCACTGGCCATTGCCCAGAATATAAGGATTTTCCTTGAGGACATTGTCCTGGCACTATTTGGTATTGGGTTAACTCCAACAACTTCCAGCCTGTGTTCCACAACTTCATTGTCAAAACTCTTAACTACCATAAAAGGGCAAAATAAATGTATATTTAAATATACCTGTTAAAAGATCATTACCCTTTTGATATCCCGGGAGAACCCCTGAGTAACCATGCTGTGGCGACTTTCCATACCTATCCCTCCTTAGTGAAATTTTATATTTATAAAAATCTAGAGCTTCTTCATCATTATTTTCTCGATGCTGTGGTCCCTTCCCTTCTCAATAATCAATTCTGCCCTGTATCTCGTCTTAACGATATTCTCCTCATAATTTTTACCGTTAATGCTGTCCCATATATTTGATGCAGTTTCAAGGGCTTCTTCACGGGTAAACCTTGAATATTTTTGAAAATAGGAATTTTTATCCCTGAATGCAGTATCCATGAGCATGAAGAACCGTTCTATGAACCATTGCTTGATATACTCAACATTTGAGTCGATGAATATAGAAAAATCCAGAAAATCTGAAACATATATCTGGTTCGCTGTTTTAGAATGATCTATCTGCAGTATATTCAGCCCCTCCAGTATTAGTATATCCGGATTCACAATTTCCTGTTTTTCCTCCAGTATATCATATTTCAGATGTGAATACACAGGAATCTTTATACTGGATTTTCCAGATTTAATATCAACCAGAAAACCTATGAGTTTCTGCATATCATAACTTTCAGGGAATCCCTTTCTTTCCATGAGCCCCTCTTCCATGAGCCTTGCATTGCTTTTTAGAAAATTATCAGTGGAAACTATATAAATTCTGTATCCTGGATTGATTCTTTCCAGAAGGGTCTTAAGTAATCTAGACGTAGTACTCTTGCCAACTGCCACGCTTCCTGTAACCCCTATGATGAAAGGCATCTTATCAGGATTAATGCCTATAAATCTGTTCCTTTCCATATACAGGTTTCTATTATTATTGATAGAAATATCAAGCAACCTTGTTATGGGAAAGTAAAAATCCCTTACCTCTGATTCTGTAATTTTATCATTCAGGGCAAGGACTTTTTTCACATCATCTGCGGAAAGTTTGATATCAAGATTTCCACGCCTCTGTGCCCATTGATCGCGATTAAACGCAAGATAGAGGCTGGAACGTATCTTCCCCTGGGAAACCAGCGTTTCATCCATACTCTCAAATGGTTAAAGAGTATTTAAATCATCCAGCTAAGGAGCTATTGTTTTTCAAAAATTGCGCTTGATATCATTTTTTATTTTCCCAAGAAGCACGTCGAGGTCATTCCAGTTGCGTACTATGCCATGGGAAAGGGAATGATCCAGCATGAGGTTGTTCTGCCCTGTAGCAAAGGTTCTGGTATCAGTCTGAAAACCTATGCAAATTTTTCCGTATGCATAGGCCATGCCAAGTTCCACACATGCTCCTTCGTCAGGGACCCTTCCATCCATTACCATAAGCAGGGCAGAGGAATCCTTAAGGGCGCTGACATCCCGCTCAAAAACTCTTTTGCTGGTTTCCGGCCATAATTCAGGATCTTTAAGAAGCATTTCGTCCTCGCCTCCATCCCGCTGTGGGAGATATGTTGTAAATCCTCTATCTTCCAGAAATTTTGATACAGTTTCATTGAATCTGATCTCCATTTCATTGAAAAGGGGGGCAGAAATGTAAATATCATATCTTTTCATAGGAATAAATACCCAGCAATATTAAAGATTTTCCGGCTCACAGGTATAAAACTCCTATTATATCCCTGTGATATGTGGCATAGTCAATTTCTGTGGCAATGCGATGCATTGATTTAACAGTTTCATCTATGGAAGTGACACCATTATGGTCAACCATTATCCTGCCACTTATGAATCTGAATGCCTCGGAATTTACGGCAGCGTAGGCCGCAATCGGATCATGGAGTTCATAGCTTCCATGCTTTTCCAGCATAAACTCTGTTGCCTTTACAGTAAAATCAGTCACACTATTGCCTACCCGGGCATTTAAGGAAGTTTTTATTGATAGGTTGGGGTTCATAGTCAGGTCAAGAGGTACAACGGTTATTTTAACGTCAAGGCCGAAAACAATTTTCGCCGCCTCCGGGTCATAGAATATATTGAATTCGGATTCTCCCATATTCCCCTTTCCCCAGGGGGTTACACCAAATGCGCCTCCCATGATGGTTATATCTATTACATTTTTCTGGATGTCCTGGTCAAGCCTGAAAAGAAGACCTAAGGATGTGAGTGGCGATGTGCATATAATCCTGTATTTTCCATGTTTGAGTGCCTCGTACATGTGGACAATTCCATTTTCCTTGTCCTGGAACGGGGCATCAGGAAATTTATAGCAGGCAAGTCCATTCTTGCCATGGAAGTCTTCATAATAGTGTGGTTTTATTAGGGGAGTGTAAGAACCGGGATACACAGGACAACCGAATTCAAGAATATTGGCTATGCCCACGGTATTTCTGTATGTATTTTCAAGTAATGAATTTCCAGACTGTGCTACAATAAATTCTGGTACTATTCCGTGCCTTTTAAGAAGTATCATTGCCATGGCATCATCAACACCTGTATCAACAATTAGAATTATCTTATCCATAAGCTGTCATAAGCATTAGATAAAAATAGTTTATTGTCAAAAATAGGTGTTAATCATTAGTATCATATATCAACATATGCTTATTTCAGAGAAATTCATCAGCATGGGTGGATTAGTGTAGGTTTAGTATAATATTAATATCAACCTCTTATTTGTTAATTCCCGGCATAAACTGGTCTTCTAAAATACGGTATGCATACTGCAAATACGTTGACATGTAAACATAAATCTTATTAATAGGGTTAATAATACTTTTTGGAATTTCATGGAATATACAAAAAATTAATTTTCACTGGCGTATGATGCCTATGAAAATATTATATTCTTATATGGTTTTAAGTTAACGTAGGTGTTAATATTAATGAAAACAATAATTGTAACAGGTTCCAATCGGGGCATCGGGCATTCCATTGCTGAATACCTTGCAAGAAAGCATTATGGAATTATAATGGTTGATTATGACAACTCTATCACTGAAACCGGGGCCAAAATGAATGAATTATACGGAAATATACAGGGCATACAGTGTGACGTTTCAAGTTACGAAAAGTGTGAGGAAGCATTTTCAAAAATCGGCAGGCATGAGATATACGGCATAGTAAACAATGCCGGAATCAACAGGGATGTAATGTTCAAAAATATGACATATGAACAGTGGGATGCTGTTATAAAAACAGATCTTTACAGTATGTTCAATGTTACCAAACAATTCGTCAACTCTATGATTGAAAACAAGTCAGGAAGAATCGTAAATGTATCCTCAGCCAGCTGGAATGGTAATATCGGCCAGGCAAATTATTCATCCGCAAAGGCAGGGGTAATAGGATTCACCAAAACTCTTGCAAGGGAACTGGGGAAATATGGCATAACATCCAATGCTGTGGTTCCGGGGTTTATCAAAACACCCATGACCGATGCAATGCCTGACAAAATCAAGGAAAAATTTATAGAAAAAATACCCTTAAAACGCATAGGAACTCCAGAAGACGTTGCAAACGCTGTAGAATTCCTAATGAGAGAGGAAAGTAGCTATATTAATGGTATCCTGCTTGATGTTGGAGGGGGAATGATTCTGTGAAAACAATGCTCGAAGTTATAAAGGAAAAGAAGGGTGAACTGCCCCTCATTCATTATTTTGGCACTGTCATTACATACAATGATTTCGAAGAATACACCAATGAGATTGCTGCACAGATTTCTGTATACTGTGATCCTGGTGATACTGTGGCTATAATTGCGGAAAATATACCACAATTTTCTATGGTACAGTATGCCGCATGGAAGAACTCATGTGTGTTCATCCCACTGAGCCCTATTGATTCACAGGCTGAAATAATTTCAAAGCTCGAGTTTACAAAAACACATATGGTCATAATAGGAAGTGAGTTCAGGGAGAAATTCTCAGAGATAAAATCATTGAATGGCATGCATATACTATATACCTCTGCGGAGACGTTTGGAAATATCCCTATGGAACTGAAAGGGAAATTTATCCGTGAGCAACAGATTGAAGAACTGGCCATAAGAAAAAAAGCTGTCTTCCAGGCATGTAATCCTGATCCTGAAGACATTGCCATGCTGGTATTCACATCTGGCACAAGTGGCAGGCAGAAGGCCGCAGTAATCAGGCACAAGAACATATACGCAGCATCGTATATTTATAAGGAGTGGTATGATGTATCAGTGAAAGATAAAAACCTCTGCATTGCTCCGTTTTTCCATATTACCGGGCTAATATTCGGCATATCCCTTACTGTAATTTCAGGATCATCAATGGTCATGACCTATAGATTCGATGCCATGAACACTCTTGAAACCTTAGAGTCGGAAAAGCCAACGATAACGATGTTCGTGGCAACCGCCTACAGGGCAATGTTGAATTCATGGTCAGATATTCCTGATATAAAAACCAGGGTTGCCTCCATGAGGCTATGGTCTGCAGGGGGAATGCCCATGCCGCTTAAAACCCAGCATGACTGGAGGTCCATGACAGGAAAATGGATTTATATGGCATACGGTTTGACTGAAAGCACATCACCAGTGGCATTGTGGGAATATCCTTACTCAGGAGATTTGATAACCCACAACGGTGTTCTTACAGCAGGAAAGCCTGTTTATTATACAAGATTATTCCGTGCGAGGGATGGGGAATTAAACGTATCCGGTCCACAGATCGTGGATTCCTATTTCAACAATCCGGAGGATACAGCGAAATCATTCGGCAAAAAGGGATTGAAAACAGGAGATATATGTTACATTGATAAGGACGGTTATGTGTTTATAATTGACAGGAAAAAGGATCTTATAGATGTTTCCGGCTATAAAGTAGTGCCGGCAGAGGTTGAAGGAGTTATAAGGAAAAACCCCTATGTGGAAGATGCAGTGGTTATAGGAGAACCTGACGAGTATAAAGGCGAGGTCCCTGTTGCATATATCAAGCTCAATGAGGGAATAACATCCTATGAAAACATCAAAGAAGATATCATGGCAAGCTGCAGACAAGAACTTGCAAGATACAAGGTTCCCGCATCAATTATATTTGTCCGTGAGATGCCATTGAACGCATCCGGAAAAATCAAGAGATCCGGAATAAAGGCAATGGAGGTTGTTTACAGATGATTAGTGGATTTGCTGAGGCAGTGTACAAGAATTACAATGGGAGTGTATACGATTTGATGGATGAAGCCCTGGGAAAAGCCCTGGAAATGGCAGGCCTGGAAAGAAAAGATCTTGATGGATTCATGACGACATTCCTGCCTGGCGTATTTGATGGAAACATATATATGCATTTTTTCCCGGATCAGATCTGCGGCTATCTTGGAATTACACCGAAATACATAGATTCCCTGGATTATGGTGGCCCATCTGTTTTATCAGCATTATGGAGGGCCGAACGGTTAATAAAAGATGGAGTGGCTGAGAATATTCTTCTGTTATTCGGTGGAAAGGGTTCCGATGTAAGGAAAAGAAAGCAGACAGTGGATTCATTTGAAAAACTCTATCCCGAGATAACAAACACACCATACAGGCATTTAATTAATCTTTACAACAGCATGAACCCGGTTTCAGACTATGCACTGGTCGCGGAAAGGCATAAAAAAATTTATGGGTCAACCGATACCCAGAGGGCTGAATTAATTGTAAAACAGAGGAAAAACGCAAACAGATCAGGATATGCAATGTTTACAGGAGAGCTATCTTTAGAAGATGTTCTAAATTCACCAGTAATATCATCTCCATTGCATCTGCTGGAAATAGTATACCCGGTGGATGGTTTCCATGCGTTCATTGTATCCAATAAGCCTGGAAAACTAAGGGGAATAAGAATACAGAATTACGGCGAAGCGCATCAGAGCTTCCTGCCGCCTGAAATTGATGATATAACCCTTACACCTGCAGCTGAAAGTACCAAAAATTTCAGGAGGGAAATAGCAAAATGCGACTTTTATGAACTTTATGATTCGTTCAGCATTACTGTAATGCTACAGCTGGAAAATACCGGCATAGTACCAAAAGGGCAATCCGGAAAATTCATTGAAAAAAATTCAATATCAGTGGACGGTGATTTACCGCTAAATACCGGTGGAGGAAGTATCAACCGCGGACAGCCTGCATACATGAGTGGCAGTGTTCTTCTGTATGAAGCCCTTTTGCAGATGAATGAAATGGCGGACGGGAACCAGGTAAAAAGCCCGGGAAAGGTATTTATCAACGGGATAGGTGGATGGTACAGGAACCATTCGGTTTCATTAATTCTGGGTGATTGAATGAAAGTAGACGATTTATATAATGAATATGACAAAATATTCGCCAGCAATAAGATGCCGTTCATAAAATGCAAGACATGCGATAAAGCCTATTATTACCCAAGGAACGTGTGCCCGTTTTGCGGCTCCAGCAATATAGAAATAATGATATCATCAGGTACTGGAGAAATTTATTCCTGCACAGAATTCAAAGGTGGATTTTATGGCATAATAAAATTTCCGGAAGGTTTCGGTGCGTATATGAATATTGACGGGGATAATATTGTAATTGGGAGAAATGTCATCATTAAATTTCGGGAAATAGGTGGAAAAATTCTTCCATATGCATATGTTGATTGATGATCTTATACAGTAATCTGATCCTCAATATTTGTCCATTATTTCTTAAACACATCGTATAATACCGTCAAAATCATTTATATTTTCCTACTATGAAAAACCTGTACTTAACAATCTTTTATGCCTCCTCGGTATATTAAATTTGCTGAATCGTCATGCACCTTAACATTGCCTGCAAGTTTATTCATGTTGTTTTTTTTCTTCAATGATAGTTCTTCAAGCCTCTTGAAGTACAGTTCATCAGGATTGACTGTTCCCTCTCTTTCCTTTTCAATGTATCTTACATTGTTCTTTAGCATTGAATAAATTGTTTCTGCTAATATTCTTGCTATGACTATTATAGGTCTCTTCTTCTCCAATCTTCTTACTATGCTCAGATACTTGGTTCTGAACTTCTTTGTAAACCTTATAAGTGAATGTGCTGTTTCGACTAAAAAGAACCTCAATAATGGTGATCCATGCTTTGTTATATGTCCCTTTACTATTGTTTCACCTGATGAATGCTCACCGGGTATTAAACCCGTATATGATGCAAATTTAAGTTTATTCTCGAATCTGTTGATTGTTCCTATTTCTGATAGTATTCCTGCTGCTGTGTAGAAGTTTATTCCTGGAATTGTCATCAATAATTTTATATTATCACTGCTGTTTGCTATTGAAGATATTTCTGTTTCTATTTTCTTTTCCCTTAATCCTTTCTTTCCGAATGGGTCTGTAGCTTTTATTATTATTCCGTATGATGTTAATAATGCATGTATTTTATTCTTTTTTAAAGTTATTTCTTCACCAAGGGAATGTCTGTACCTTACCAGAGACCTTATATTCTCTATATCTTCCGATGGAACATATATCTCCTTCATTCCTCCCTTTCTGAATACATCTGCAAGCTGGAATGAATCCTCCCTGTCTGTCTTCTTAAAATTGTTAGCTATTTCAGGTACCTTCGCAGGATTTATCAGGTGTATTTTATAACCTAAAATTTATAACTCCTTGCTGAGATATTTGCCTGATGTAGATGATTCTATTACAATATCATGATCCTTGCAATTCAATAAAAACCCATTGACTGCATCCATATTATTCTCCATATTCCTCTGGACAATAATAGTACCGTTATCCTCCATTACAGTCCCGTATACGGAACGTTTATGTACATCCAAGCCAATTACCATTTAATCACCTCTAATGATTCTGTGAGAGTTAAAATCGTAGACTCGACAAACTCCTATTCACCTTATTAAATATTAATGAGGTATGAAATCGAGTCTAAGGGCGGCTATTCTTTAGGACGGCCTTAAAGGTCAGGAAATATAACAACCGCCTCCGATTCTCACAGCTATCTCGTCATATAGCTGAGGCAAAATAAGGTTTTTCATGATTTCCTTATATATTCTCCAGTATTGCTATCGGGTTTTATTTATTCAGATCATTATTTGAATAATTCTTCTTTAACTACCTTATCCCGTTTGAATTCTATCAGGAAGTAATAAAGCATGAACAGTATCAGGATTATAATTACACCTATGTCAAGAGCCTCTCTGGGCATACCGTATATAAATAAAATAAGTAAAACTATTCCTGCTATGGTCGTATAAGGATACAGTGGAGTCGTAAATGTTCCGGATTTTTTTATCCTCCTGAAATGTATTAAAGCGAAACTGGTTACTAGATATGAAAGCAAAAGTCCAAAATTGCTAATTGCGGCGATTATATAGATATTTCCTGAGAAAAGCATTATAATCCCTATCATGGACGAAGTTATTACACCGTTGACAGAAACGTCCTTTTTTGGATTGAATTTCCTGAAAAATTTAGGAAGAAGTTTATTTTCACCGATCTGGTAAAGTACTCTTGATGACGTCATTATCATGGCAAGTGTGGCAGAGGTTGTGGCTATCAATGCACCTACAATTACTATTATATAAAGTGAATATGGTGCGTGAACATAACCCAGTGCAAATGCCAGAGGGTCAGCGGATATAGTAAACTTTGAAGCGGGAACCATTAACATTAATGCAACAACGACAAGTATATAGAATATCATGCTGATAGCTACAGATAATACTATTGCCTTTGCAGCCTTATTCGCCCCTCCCTTGACATCTGATGTGAGTGTTGATATTGATTGGAATCCAGAGTATGCAAAAAATACAGCTATGCTTGCAGCAAATATTGCATTGATATTATCCTTCGCAGGAGGCACTGTGAAGTTTGAAATATTCAGTGTTTTAGTGGAGTATGCAAGTACAATAGCTGAAATAACAAAGATTGTCAATATTCCGAGTTTTACTATTACCAGATAAAAATCAGCCTTTGCTGCCTTTTTAACACCGACTATGTTAACAATAGATAACACAAAAATCAGTATAATTGCAAAAACAATGGGGAAATATCCATAGTGAAGGCCCACGAGGCTACCGAGGTAAGATCCAAATCCCAGCGCTATGGCAGCTATGGCAGTGGAAAAACTGAAATACAGCAATATTCCTGTTATAAATCCCATCTCACTGCCGAATGCTTCGAAAATGTACGAGAATGAAGCGCCCTTAGCATGTGGCATCATGGATCCAAGTTCTCCGAATTCCATGGCAATAATAATTGCCAGAACTCCCACAAGGGCGAACGCAAGCAGTGCATTGGCTCCAGCCAGTGCTATTGTTGTACCACTTAAGACAAATATGCCAGCGCCGATAATTGCACCGAGTCCAACTGCAGTTGCTACAGGAAGGCTTATCAACTTTTTTTCTGCCATTATATTCCCCTATTTGCATTTTGCTTTTAATGGTATATACTAGTTTTAATTGTTTTTAAATCTGAATGGTGCGGCTCTTATGGTATATATTTCAATAATATATTTATTCCGCTATGATGTGGAGAACGCCAATCCTCTGGTAAAAATACTTAAATACTCAATTGGATTAATTATCTATGGAATTATTCTATTTTAGATCTTTTGATAGAACTATCGGTGTAGCCTGTGATGTCCCGAGTCTGTACTATGAAATGAAATGTCAGGTGCTATATGATAAACCGGCCATAGACTATCATGTTAAAGAGGGACACATATCTATGTGGCTTGATTATATAGGCGAGCATGAGCTTGCTGAGAGTATAAGAACTCAGAATGTAACAGATGCAGTGCTAGATACACTGAAGCAGAAAGTAAAAGACAGTAAAGGTAACAGATCTATGAAAGGCGAAATGCAACATGGGCCCGGTCATCGGGGAAAGAAAGGAGTACGTAAACATAAAGAAGAACTGAATCTTTAGTTATATTTATTTGTCTGGCCAGATTTTAAAGAATAGTCTAGTTTTCATCACTCTATCACAGTACCTGTATCCATAGTTTTTATATTGTCAATGGAAGTTATACAGACTCTCTTGCCCCCTCTCTGCAAGAATTTGAGTGCGGCCAGAATTTTTGGCCTTATTGTGCCTTCTTCAAAGTTTATTTTATTATAATAATTGAGCATATTACTGTATCCAATTTTATTAATTGCCCCAGTTTTACTGGCAAAATCAAGATATACATTTTTCACATCAGTAATGATGATGAAATCCTCTGCCCCTATGAGCGTACCTATGAGAGCTGAGCTCAAGTCCTTATCAACAACGCCATCGAATTCAGTATATCCATTAGACCTCTTTTCAACAGGTATTCCGCCACCACCGACTGCAATGGGTATATAACCATTCGACATGAGATATGTTACGGAATCCTTTTCAAGTATACTCACCGGTTCAGGCGATTTAACCATCTTCCGGTATCCCTTTCCAATTTCCATTGCATATGAATCATCAATTTTATGATCGTAAAATGCGCCTATAGGTTTCATCGTGTAGACGTTTTGATTAATGACTGTATGGGATAAAATGGGCACAGCTGGCTTACTAAGGACATCCCTATCTATTAGATTTTGATATGCGGTCGAAATAACATGCAGCAAAAAACCCTGTGACATTGCCCCGCAGATGCTGAGGGAATAGGATGTTTTTTCAAATATTTCCCCAACCTGTGGCCCATTACCATATGTTATTACAGATTCGTTGTTATTTAGAATGTATGCAAGCCGAGAAAATGTTTCAGTTGCCTTCTCTATCTGATCTTTGATGGAGGATTTCCCATTATCAAGCGCATTTCCTCCCAAAGCAATAACGGTTTTTCTCAAATAACCACCTGATTATTATTTCAATTATACAGTTTATTATTTTATTATATTATTATGTGAGCGAACAAAGCGTAAATACGGCTGTATCATTTTCAGATTTTAATTTTTTCTGTAAAGACGATATTCACTGGTATTATATAATGTTCCTCTACCTTACATATATCCTAAATTTTTTGTCCATTGATGCCGGATATTAGGATTATTGTGCCATTTAGAGCATTTAAGTTTATTTTTCTTTGGTCAGAAATATGAATTTTTCATATACAAAGATAATTTATTTATACTAATTAGACATGTCTAATAAGACATATATGGAAGAGCTTAAGAAAAGTGATGTATACAGGATTGTTGCCCTTATGGCATTTGCAGGAACGTTGATAGTCTACGTTGAAACAATGATTGTTCCTGCTATTCCTGTCTTTATTACTTTTTTCAATACTACATATAATAACGTTTCATGGATTCTTACTGCCTATCTAATAACAGGAACTGTTGCTGCTGGAATATTTGGAAAACTCGGTGATGTATTCGGAAAGAGAAAGGTATTTCTGATACTGTCCTTTATTTATGCAGTTTCCGTATCAATGGGTGGTTTTGCAACAACTCTGGATGAGCTTGTAGCAATACGTGTTATACAGGGCATAGGCTTCGGGATGTATCCTCTGGCGTATGCTATAATCAATGATGTTGTTCCAAAGTCTAAACTGGCACTGGCGCAGGGATTAATGAGTGCAACATTCGCTGTAGGAGCAGGAATTGCTCTTGTGTTAGGTGCATATATTACCGAAGCATACAGCTGGGAATGGTCATTCCATACTATTGCACCGGTAGCTTTTGCCCTATTCATTCTTTCCTATTTCTTTTTGAAGGATGCAGCGGCGCCTATAAAGGAGAAAATCGATATAACAGGAGTAGTAATCATGGCATCAGCACTTGTGTCTTTAATATTCGCACTATCTGAGGGCAATCAGTACGGCTGGGCATCACCCCTGATTTTATTCCTTTTTATATTTTCAGCCGTGGCTTTTTATTTATTTGTTATTTATGAACTTCGCAGTAAAGATACATTCATTGATATGCGTTTGTTGAAAACCAGGAATATACTGATTGCCAATTTTGTGGGACTCTTTACCATGGCCGGTATGTACTTCCTGTTCTTTACAGTTCCAACCCTACTGCAGGATCCTGCACCCAGTGGCTTCGGAAGGTCTATTCTTGAATCAGGATTGATTATGCTGCCGGCAACGATACTTGCGATGTTGTTTGCCCCGGTAGCTGCCCGTGTGACCGACTTCAAGGGGCCAAAAATGTCAATACTTATCGGTCTGTTGGTTAGTTTCGGTGCATTTTTGCTGCTTTTGGTGCATAGGGGTTCAGTCATGGATATAATCGAAGCAGCAACAATACTCGGTTCAGGGTTTTCCTTTGTACTTGTAGGCATAATCAATCTGCTGCTTATTTCAACACCGAAATCGAAGGCAGGTGAAGCTACCGGGCTAAATACAGTATTCAGGGAACTTGGCATGACCGTAGCACCGGCAATCGGTGGTACATATGAAACAATATTTTCTGTAAAAATAATAATAGGTCTGATACCATACAGGTTTAACGGATTCCCTTTTATTCCCGTTACCTACGGATTCCCCTCACAAATTGCATACAATTTTACGTATATAACAGGAATCATATTTCTGCTTTTTGCCGTGCTGATCACGCTCCTGATAAAGGATAAAAATGGTGATAAAAATGAAAACATATAAAAAAATAATAACTGGACTAATAATAATGTCTATGATAATGCTGGCTATTGGGGCATCTGGAATAACATTCTCCGGGAACGGCCCGGATGTTGCTTCACCAGACACCTCTTACAATAATGATATGGCAGTAACGTCTGTATCATGGTTCTCACCTAATTCTACAGAGCTGCCTGCTCCAGGAAGTAATGGAGTACCCCTTTATGTTACATTCACATCCTATATAACAATAACTGATGCGAATGTGTCACTCAATCTTTCTGCATATAAATCTCCACTCTCATATGCATACATAAGTGGTCAGAATTATAATGTAAGGACATATAATATCATACCGGAAATAGAGCAGGGACATTCCTATACAATCATGCAGCTTGTAAATATCAGCAAAGAAAGCAAATATCAGTATTATGATGAAAATATAACATACAGCAATACAACAATTTCAGGAAGTACAACATTTGCCATCCCAGTGGGGCATCCTCAGATAGGCCTTATTTCATATGTTACTAATCCACCGGTGATATACCAGACTGAGAAATTCATAAAACTTACAGCATACACAGAAAACACAGGGACGTCCGCAATGAAGAATGTTAATGTTAACATAACTTCGAAGGATTACAAAATTGTATCACCTGTACAGTATTCTATTGCCTACTACCCGGCAGGAAAACTCATGAATTTTACATTCTACATTAATGCGAAGAATGTTACCGGAAATGCGCCGGTTGAGCTACATATTAATAACAGCACGTACACCCTGAATACCGTTATACATAGCAATGGAAAGAACGGTTTATCCGTGTCAGTCCTGAAAAAATCACTTGTTTCAGACACAAAAAAACAGATAATGATATTTTATCTCAATGATACTGGTAACAGAACATATCTGGATCTTCAGATTCATATGTTATCCCCAAGTATAATATCTATACACGTCTCCTCTTCAAATCCACTGGGCGCCTTGACAGCAAATAATGTAACATTCGCCCAGATTAAACCCGGGGAAAGCATCACTGTTACCTATGTGGTAGATACCTCATCTGTCCCATCAGGAAATTATCCAGTACAGATGCTGGTAGAGTATCATTTCAACAACACTGCCGAAACCTTTGATAAAGTGTATACCTATAATCAGAAAATTGTTCCCACCACAACAGAGCAGGTTGAAAACACAATGGTGGAGCCACTGTATGCAGGCCTGGCCTCCATTATAATAGTAATACTTATTTCTATCGCAGGCATTGCAGTGCACTCAAAAAGGAAATCAAGAGATATGGAAAATAAGAAGCATGCCAAAAATCAGGAAAAGAAGAGTGATTCTAAAAAGAATGAATAAATTTTTTAACTTTATAGGAATTGATTTATATGAACGATTACTCCCTGCGTATACTCTACATACTCAACCTCAAAGAAATGACCGGATATGGATTATCAAAGCAACTTTTTAATTCAGCAACAGGAAAAAATATTTCCAATGGGGCTCTGATACCTGTACTAAACCGCCTCATGGCGGATAATTTTATTACATTCAATATACGTAAAGGAAAGAAGTATTACTTGCTTACAGATAAGGGTAAAAAATTTGTCAGCAATGTACTTGACCTCAATGAGGAGGTCAGGGATCAGGCTATTTTTGATGCAATTGATCGTGAATTCCCATATATTAATGTATTTACAGATATAGGTGATTACAATGTTCTGAAAGAGTTGATAAGAGAAATTGGCCATCCAATTATTGAAATAATAAGGCAGGTGTTCTATCTCAGAAAGAATGGAGATGAAGAAGCCATTGACAATATAAAGAAAATGCTACAAAATGTACTGGATGAGGCCAGAGAAAGAAATATTAACAAAAAATAATTAAGGGGATTTCAGGCATATTCGCATCATTATAGTAAGATTATATGGTATACATATTGGATTTAAATTTCTGATAATAAATCTATAAGTTTTTTAATAGAATCACCTTCCTTAACAGATGCATTCAGGTCAAATTCAGCCTTAATTGCCAGTTCCTTATTTCCTGCTGGTATGAGAAAGTAGGCCATCTGATTGTTACCCAAAAGTATAATTTTATCCTTTGTGATCTTGCCCGTGGTTTTATCTTTATATGAATATCTTATGAACTTTCCAGAATCAACATAAATTCTTTCTTCAAGCTTTCCGGATTTAGTCTTAGTTTCATATGGTTCAGCCATGTAGATTAATATGTGTGTCCTATAAATACGTTATCTACTGTATGATATTTTACTCAATCTGTGTGCAACACCGAACTTGATTTATTCTAACACCTCACTCTCAGCCTTCATTTCCCATGTCAGAGATGAAGGAGTAATTCATAAATCCACAACTAATCCAAAAGTAAATGTTATCTTAAACATCGTTCCTTATTATAGTTTTAAAGCAATAGAATTTTATTCTCCAATTTCATTACACATTTATGGTAGCGAAAGTAACAGAATTCAAAGGTCATAAGGTATTGACGTTGATGAATAGTGAGGAGGACAAATATCCATTTACATTCGGAGTGGCAAAGGCGAAGTTAATTATGGCCAATCTTGATGAGATAAAAAAGTTTATTGAAGAAAACCAATAACTAATAAATTATGAGGATGTTTATAGCATCACATATAAGGATAACTCCTGAAATAGAATCCCTTGTAAAGTCGCTTTCCAGTAATAAGAACCTGAAGGTTACTGCACTAAATAATTTTCATCTTACATATTTGTTCCTTGGGGACATCAGTTCAAAAGAGTCAGACCGTGTGGCTGATGAAATAAAGAAAATTTCCGGTGTTAAGTTCACTGTAAAAATTTCAGGCATAACAGCATTTCCTGATATTAATCATCCACGGGTTATAGTCCTTGTTCTGAAAAGCGAATTTTTAAGTGAAATTTATAATTCTATTTTAAGACTTTTACCAGAATATGAAAACAGTAACCAAAAATTCCTTCCACACATAACTATTGCACGGGCCAGGAAATCTGGAGTTGGATTAGGGATATTAAGTCCTGCAGTTCCTGATGGGGCGCTAACCATAGATAATCTATGCTTGATTAAAAGCGTTCTGACCCGTGAAGGGCCAGTATACCAAAGCGTTTACTGTAAAAAATTCAAATAATCATGGATTATTTTAATACAATGAATTGTTTTAAATGTCAAACCTTATTTTGTAATACAGTAGGCGTTGGTTATATTTATTAGTGATTTTGCCATTTGAAAGTATGGTACTAGAAAGGCTTTATGTAATTCCGCATGGAGATGAGATAATAGATATGCCGGACAGGGAAAGCAAAGAAATGCATGATAAAATAATAGAGATAACCAGGGACGATAATTCAGATTCAATAATAGTTCTGACCCCTCACGGGATGACACTCTCAAGCGGAATACCAATAATCAACACTGAAAATCTTTACGGAGAGTATTCGACTAAAACAGCAAAACTGGTTAGTAAGCATAAAACCGACAAGGAAATTGTCAGAAACATAGCTGCAGAATTCGGAAAAGAGATGGTTACGGTAAATTTTGCCACATCATCGGGTCCTCTATCTGTATTTCCAGAGGATTTTGGAACAATAATTCCATTAACCTTCTTCGGCAATCAAAAAATAAGCATAATATCACAGCCCAGAATATCAGATACAGAGAAGCTCATGAGACTTGGAAGAAATATCTGGAATACTGTAGATAGTATGGACATCAAAATAAGTGTTATATTCAGCGCAGACCAGGCACACACCCATAGCAAATCAGGTCCATATGGATTTTCTGAGTATGCCAAACTCTATGAAGACAGAATTAGAGGATATTTTGAACGTGGTTCTTTGCAGGGCCTGGAAAACATGGAACAGGGCATGGTTGTGGAGGCAAAGCCAGACAGTTACTGGAATATGGTAATTCTTAATGGATTCCTGAAAAGCTCTGGAATGCAGGTTACCATGGATTATCATTATGTTGAAAATTATTTTGGCATGATGCTTGCGCATGGGATAAAATAGGATGAACTCACCCACCTGCCTGCTGCATCTACGCGGGTGTATATCTAATTCGTAGATATTTATAGTAAAATTACCTATATTTTCCTATTTAAACTGTGTTTCCTTATATAGTAAAAATTCAGTAACCATAACCTGTTCCCGAAGATGATGAAGAATATGTTTTGCCAGACATGGATGCCATGGCAGATTTGGCCAATTTCTCAGTTACACTAACGGAAGTCCCGTGCCATGCCACCACAAATAACATATTCCCTTTGTATCCAAATGCAGTATTATTGTTCACGACTGTATATAAAAATCCAAGATAAGATATGTTTACAGCATTTGAATTCTTTATGCCTGTGTCAGCACTAATAAATATGGTTTTATATAATGCCTTAGCCTTGTTTGTTGAATTTGCATGGGCTTCAATTATTGTTACAAATGGAACCGGTGAGCCATTTATCGTTTTATTGAAGTATAGTGTTTCCTCTTTGCTTATATTCGATGCTGGCCCACCAACTATAACCTTTGATTCATTAAGTTTTGAGTTGTTTCCCATGTCTGTGTATATGGAACTGGAAGATGGAAACCCAAAGTGTGGACTGCTGTCAATCAAATAATATGAGACCCCGCCAGCTATCACAATTACCACAACAATAACCACTATAACATATTTGAATTTTCTTTCCATATCACTCAAAGATTTAACCTGAATATAAATAAAAACATTTATTTCACTTCCAGGAAGTAAATGGTGCATAAATTTAATTTATATGTCACAGTTTATTTTAATTTTTATCTGCACGCCTGAGGAATTAGCCGGAACAGAAGTTAACATGTTTCTGTATTTATATCTCAGAATCCGCTTATGGTTCACGTTTGCTGTATAAATTTTCTCTTATACCTGTATTAAAAATTGTCCGAAACCTAACAAAAATAAAGTAATCTATTTCATCTTTATCCAGCTCCTCAGAAATTGCATCCAGATGCTCCAGTGTACTGTACATAAAAAAAATGCTGTAAAAACTATGTCTCTCCTTAACCCATATTTTTAGTGGCGCCTTTGCAATTGAAATTTCATTTATTTTATTACCTTTTACGGAGGATTTCATAATTACTGCTGTGGCTGTATTTATTCCCGGTATCCTTGTCTGGTCTATAACCGGTAAAAGCTCCAGTTTACCCTGCTGCAATAACACATCAAGCTGTCTTCTGGCACTTCTCTCAGAAATATTCATCTTTTCTGATATCATGGCAAAGTTTAAGGTGGAGATGTCCGAATATGAGAGATATGACAAAAGTTTGGTCTGCTCCCGAATATATAATTCATCCCCTGCGATATCATTTATATCCATAATATTGTTAAAATCAACACCCATCATGCTGCATAGTATTATTGAGGAACTGTAACCTCTTGTTTGTGAATCGGCAAGTATTGAAACAAAGATAGCATCTGAACACGATATTTTATCTCCCCTATGCATACCCCTATATATTTTAATAGGGCAAAAATATTCAAGGAAATAGAGATGGCCAAGATTGTATTCCATAATATGTATATTTGATAATGAAATTCCTGTTATAATATAATAAAATTTTCTGTTAAATGCTGGAAGTAATATTAGGCCATTTAGTGTTCCGGTTGTTTCCAGATTTTTCCATGTCTTATATATGGACACTGGGGGATATCCATACCGCTTAGAGATAACATATGCGGTTGGCCTGTCAGAGAACTTATAATAAATACGTGATGGGAAATCTAGTGATGATAGAATAGAAAGTACGTATTTATCCATGAATAAATATTATTTTATAAGTATATAATTTTATCCCATATCTGTTAGTTAAATATTTAGAATACTTGGGATGTTTTATGAAATAATAAACTATAAGGGAGGGATGCCATCCCTAATTTTATATTGACAAATGTTATCATGCAACGTTTTATATAATACCTTTTTATGACACTCTATGGAAAATACTAAGGTTAGTGTTGCATCATCTCTTAAAAAGAGGTATATAAGAATAGCACCAATACTGTTTTTCCTTTATGTTATAAACTTTTTAGACCGGGTGAATCTTTCCTACGCCATTTAGGCCGGGATGTTCACGGATATCGGAGCACCGGCATCATCTGCTGATTTAATAGCAGGTATTGCCTCAGCACTGTTTTTCGTAGCATACGCCCTACCACAGGTTTTTACTACATTAAGGATAAATAAGGTTGGAGTAAGAAAGATATTTGCAGTGGCTTTCACTGCATGGGGAATAATTACAATTGCAACAGGTTTTGTTTCAAACGTTCCAGAGGTTTATGCTCTAAGATTTATTCTTGGACTTGCAGAGGCGCCATTTTATGCAGGTGTAATGTTCTTCATGGGAATCTGGTTTATTGAGTCTGAAAGGGGAGTTGCCAACAGTTTCTTCAACGCCGCCATACCGGTTGCGGGAATATTCGGTGGGCTTATCTCAGGGGAAATATTTCTGGTATATGGAAATAATCCTGGCTGGAGGTACCTTTTCGTTATAGAAGGCATACTGGCGTTAATATCTGTTGCCATTCTCTGGGTGGTTTTAACCGATTTCCCTGAGCAGGCAAAATGGATGTCAAAGGAAGAAAGGGATGCACTTCAGGGTGATCTGGATCTTGAGGAAAAGAATAAGCCCATAAAAGTTTCATGGAAGGAAGCCCTCATGCAGCCAGATGTTATTATTTTAACTGTGGTTTATTTCCTTGGGGTTACAGCACTCTACGGCTACTCAATATGGCTTCCGTCTATAATAAAATCATTCGCACATGTCCACGCTGCGGAGGCAAGTTTCCTGTCTGATATACCGTATATCGTTGCAGCAATTGCACTGATATTCATTTTAAGGTATTCCGATAAGAAAGGAGATAGGAAACGCCTGACTGCAATTATATTCTTTACTGCATTTATAGGTTTATCCTTAAGCGCCTTTACCATATCTAACGCTATCATATCCTTTATATTCTTTACCATATCTGCTATAGGAATATTCACTTTCCTGCCTGTTTTCTGGAATATACCCCAGGAATCTTTAACAAGGGAAAGCTCAGCAGCTTCAATTGGCCTTATAAACGGTCTTGGGAATCTCGGTGGTGCCGTTGGACCCATAGTTGTGGGCGGTCTGGAAGTTGTAACTCATTCCTTTGTTGCAGGTGTGTATGGAATGGCTATATTTGCAGGGCTTGCAGGTGTTTTGGTTCTATTTGTTAAACATTCAAGATAAACATACTTTTTTAAAAAATTAATTTTTTCCTTTATCAATATTGATATATATAGATATATTGTACACAATTTTCTATTTGGATTTTTATTAAATATACACTTTCAATGGATGCATATGGCATACAATGCTTTAGATAATGCAAAGATGAATTCTCTGCATAAAAAAATTACAGCGCTATCTGTAGGAGGAACATTTCTTGATGGTTATGATATTTCCATAATATCAGTTGCACTGATTGTAATGTCTAAATCGGCTTTTGACCTGAATACAGATTTCGGAAAGGCCATGATAGCGGCTTCTACTACAATCGGAATGCTTGTAGGTGCGATACTCTTCGGATATATTACAGACCTTTACGGCAGGAGAACTATGTATATGTATGATATGGCAATTTTTATTGTTCTGACCATAGCAACTGCCTTTTCGTGGAACTTTGCTGCTCTGTTTACATTCAGGTTCATACTGGGACTCGGCCTGGGCGCTGATTATGCTATTGGTACAACTATCATAAGCGAGTTTTCACCGGTTAAATACCGGGGAAAGTTACTGGTTACAAATGTGCTGGCGTGGTTTGTAGGGGCTGCTGTTGCAGCGGGAACAGGGTACCTTCTGCTTTCTCTTGGCCCGCAGTCATGGAGATACATGTTTCTGCTGGGAATTGTTCCTGCTGCAATAATTCTGATCCTCAGAAGAGACGTGCCAGAATCAGTTAGATGGCTTAACAACAAGGGAAAGACCAAGGAAGCATCGGATGTAGAAAAGGAACTTACAGGAACATCCGATAATCTCGCTATTATTAAAAAAGACAATAAAAATCCTATCAAAGACCTTGTTAGCAGGAAATATATCAAAAGCCTACTTTTCATCGGAATATTCTGGTTTACCTTTGACGCTTCATTCTATGGGATTAGCATATTCAGCCCAACAATACTGGAGCTTCTAGGATTAAAGGCCAGACTAGCAGTGCTGGGATCCGGTATATTCGATATATTCGCAATACTGGGTAGCCTTACGGCCATTGTACTGATTGACAGAATAGGCAGAAAGGGTATCACCATTATAGGATTTTTGGGAATGGTTATATCACTGGCAGCCCTTGGTATAGTCACCTATTATGTTCCCAATAAATCCGCATTTATAACAGATGGTGCGCTGATATTTGCATTGTTCCTTTTATTCTATATTACAGAGGCTATAGGTCCAGGGTCTACAGATTTTGTATATCCTGTAGAGCTATTCCCAACGGAAGACCGTGCAACAGCACAGGGATTCGGAACTTCTGTGAGCAGGATAGGGGCAATTCTGGGTATAACCACATTTCCGTTTATAGTTTCTGCATATGGATTTAGTACCAGTCTATTCTTTTTTACTGCACTGGCGCTGATAGGTCTCCTAGCAACCATATTCCTCGGTACAGAAACCAAGGGAAAAACACTGGAAGAAATCAATACCGAAGAGGAACACCCCGGGAATACTTCGAGCACAGGAGCAAAATAAGTCATTTTTTTAAATTTTTATTATGTGGTTTTAACCGCTAATAAGAATATTCATATATAATTATGCATGGTTATGTATTATAATAGGTAAGATATGCACAATCAGGGAAGCATGCTATATATTAGAGAAAGATGCAACCACGTTGAGAATATGGGACAGAGAGGGGAAAATATACTGCATAAGACTTTCAAATAATTTTAGGAGGGTGCCAGAATATCTGCTGAATGGATACCTATAAGGAAATCTACTTTATATTATATTTATTTGATAGCATATTTTAAAGATCGTGTACCATATTCTGTGTATTTATAAAGGGTACCTCTTGTTGAACATCTCCTTAATCTCATCATTGCATTTATAGCATCTCTCATCTTCCTGAATGCATGCTTTGAATTGAACTCTATTGACTTCAAATAAAACATCTTCATTGCAGAGTCCTCGTCAGGGAATGATGATATTACCTTTACCCTCCTTCTTATCTCACCATTCAATCTCTCTATCTCATTTGTAGATTTAAGCGAATTCCTTATTTTGGAAGGATAATCATAGAATCTCAATAACTGCCCCAGCTTTCTCTCAGTATTGTATATTACATTGGGATATCTGCCATTCCACTTATCCTTAATTTCATTGAATCTTGCTATTGCCTCCTGCTTATTGCCGTATTTAAACATTTTATTTGCATCCTCTATTATTTCCATATCCTTTTCCTTTACCTTGGATTTCAATCCCCTTGCATAGTGTATTGTGCATAGCTGGAAATCACTTCCAGGATATATCTTCATTACCTCCTCATCTAAATCTGTAATGCCATCTGCTATGAACAGTAATGATTCCTTCAATCCCCTTCTGTACAGATCCTCTAATACATCCTTGTAGTTATTATGTGATTCCTTTATGGTTAAATAGAATCCCAATATCTCATACTCTCCTGATTCCTTAATACCTAATGCAAATATTACAGGCTCCATGTCCACAGTTTCCCTTCTCAGATAGAAGAACAATCCATCCAGCATTACAGCTATGTACCTTTTGTCAAGCTTTCTATTTACAAACTAATTTACTTCTTCCGATGCCAGGTCTGTTATTCTGGATATTGATGATGGAGAATACCTGTTATTCAATACATCCTTCAATATGGCAGATATTCGCCTTGTGGATACTCCATTTGAGTACATTGAGGTTATCAGTTCCTCAAGGCCTACCCTGTTATTATCTATTACTGCACTGTGGAATGTATTATCCCTGTTCCTTGGCACTGATAATTCCTTTAATTCACCGTGTTTGGTCTTTAAATTCCTTTTATAGAAGCAATTCTTTATTCCTGGATTCTCCTCTAAATATTGGTCATGCTCTATTCTCATAAGTGCTTCCAGCTTTTCTTTAACTGTCTGTTCTATTATATCTTCTACATTCGATATGTTTATATTGTCATATTCAATATTTTATTACCTCCTTTTTGTTCAAAAGAGGTATTTCTCCCTGTTATTTAATGATCATTTCTTATTAACATGGGAATTATATTTACACAAAATATGGTACACAACCTTTTAAATATTAGGTTGTAAACAAATTATGATAATTATGTTACAACAATTTATTGACGGAACTCAGGAATTGAAAGTACTTGAAAGCAAATTCCAGGAAATCAGAAAATAGATGATAATTATTTATGGAAGGCGATGAATTGGAAACAATGACTTAATAAAAAAAATTTATTGAGAATAAAAGACATATATACCATTTATATACACAGGACAGTATTAATAAAAATATTGATGAATTGAAGTTAGAGTTTGCATCTATAACCAGAAAAGCCTATTTCGCTGACCTGCAAGCCGATTTTATAACATGTTTAGATATTTTATCAACGAAATCAAATCAGAAAAAATAATTATTGTACTTGATGAATTTCCTAATTTACTGGGATTAATGCCGGGTATTGTTTCAGTAGTTCAAAAAATATATGATGAATTGATGGATAAATCGTTGCTATATATATTACTGTCAGGTTCGAGTATCAGCATGATGGATGAGCTATTGAGTTATAATCACCCTTATATTGAAGAATAACCGGCAGTCTTAGGCTTTCAACATTTGGGATCGGGGAGGCCAGACATTTTTATAACCACAATTTTGAGGAACTGATAAAGTTATACTCCATATTCGGAGGTTTTCCGTTTTATCTTTCTCTTGTTGATAATAATATGAGTGTTGAGGACAATATAATAAGCAAGATAATGACAAAACGTGAAATATTATATGAAGAACCGAAAATACTTCTCAAGGAAGAGTTTAGAGAGCCACGTGTTTATGAACTTATTCTGATGTATATATCGATGGGTTATAACACACATGACAGGCGGGAAAATGCGATACATATGGATAAGGGGAACATTTCAGGATACCTTGAAACACTTATTTCTTTACGCCTCGTTGATTATGTATTCCCCATGAACATGGAACGTAGGGGGTATATGAAATAAAGTACTATTTTCTGAACTTTTATCATAGGTTTGTTTATCCGAATTTATCAGTGCTCGAGATAGATCAAACAGACAGTATAATGGGTGTAATCAAAAATGATTTGAATAATTATTACAGGCATGCTTTTGGAAAAATAGTTATTGAGATGATAAGATCTGGCATTATAAAACTCCTATTTATCCATAGAGGTGTTAAAAGATTCTGGAAAAAGGATGTTGAAATAGACGCAGTTGCTGTGAATGAGGAGACCGGAGGCATTTGCTTTATAGAATGCAAATTTTCAGATAATGTAGACGGTATTCAGATCTATCACAACTTAAAATATAAGTCTATATCAGTTGATTTTAGAAGCAACAAAGAATATTATATGGTAATTGCGAAGTCATACAGAACCAGAAGTGAGGATTCAATTAATCTTGATTTTCAGGAACTGGATAAACTTACCCGAAAAGTTGATAAATAAAAATTCGTGATCTCCTTTCATTTATGTTGCTTCCTGATCAATGAGTTGAATGTGGCTTAATTCAAAATCTATAGTACTACGTCCTGAAAAGGCATTATTATATCATCCTCTTTACGTGCTGCGAGAATTCCAAGTGTCTCGTTTGTCAGATGGATTGGCACCAGTTTTTTAGCATGGCTTTCCCTGAATCCCTTCATTGCAGAGGAGTATGTAGAATGTTTCCAGAATTCTGCAATTTTGTAATCATTATCAGGGTAAGTCATTTCATGGAAGAACAGATCCGCATATTCACCCACTTTTGCTATATTTTCATTATAGGCAGTATCTCCTGTATATGCAATAATATGGCCCTGGTATTCAATTCTGTACATGTTATCTGGAATAGCATGATATCCAGGGAAGGTTTCTATATAATCCTGTTCACTCTTCTCTATGAATTTTGCCTTTAGTTCATAAACCTCTCTACCGTCATTGATTTCCACATAATTAGCAGTTATCCTGAATTTCTCATTATCAGGTGTATTATAAAGCTGGAGTATTCTTTGAGTATTCTTTTTGATTCCAGGAGGACCTATGATTGTTAATTCATCCTTTATGTTTCTTGACCCCCTATACCACAGAATTTCGGGAAGTCCACCAAAATGATCCAGATGCATGTGGCTTATCAAAATCTTATCAAGTTTTCCCGGGTCTATTCCTGATTCCAGCATAGACTCAATTGTATGTGGGCCGCAATCAAGTAATATCTGCCTATCAATAATTATGGATACATTCCTTCTTCCGGCCTCTATATGCGAAGACCAGTTTCCCATAAATTTTATTTCCATTTATTCACCATTTATTTTATAAAAATTGCATGACAATAGTTAATAATTTCCACTATAATTAATATATAACTATATACTGTATATAAATTCAGATAATGTAATGATAATGTACTATTTTTATAAATTATTGCTTTATATATTTTATCATATCATCTGATATTCCTGTTTCCCTCATATATATGTCTATCCCAGAGGATTCTATAATTTCCAGGGCTGCTTTTATATCATTTTCAGCTATCTCTGGTTCAAGTTTTTTCCATAAAGGAAAGACCAGCTTTTCTTCCCGGGAATTGTGAAATGTAAGCGTTTTATAAAAAAGCGGAACTCTTTCTTCATATAGAGGATTTTCTCCGGATTTCCATTTCATAAGATTTGTGTACAGTTTATCCAGGAGTTTATGATCAGCGATCATGCCATCTATCGATTTTTTTGTTTCATAGTCTCCAAGTGTCAGCAGTTCAGGAAATACTATTTTTTCTTCTATGCCTACATGTATGTCCATGAGAAATATCCTGAATTCCATCATATTAATAATTTCATGGTCTTCAGATTTAATTCTCAGAGCAGAATGGTCTATCATCAGCAACTCTACAGCATCCATAGAAAATAATATAGTAAACTAATATTAAAGCTATTATAAGATCATTATCGATAATGTAATATGTTTACTGTAAATTCAAATGACTCTTTACCATTATCCTTAATCAACCTCCATATTTATGTATTTCCTTAACAGCCATTCCTCATTGATGTCCATTGCTATTGAAACAACCAATCTCATCAATGAATCACTATTGGGAAATGCACCTATATTTCTTGTCCTTCTCTTCAATTCCCTATTGAATCTCTCTGTTACATTGTTTGTATGAAGTTTCCTGCTATGTTCTCCAGGGAATGATATGTATGAATATAATGAATCATACCATTTATAGAACATGTCAATGGATTTATCAAGATTCATTTCCTCTATTCGAGCTATTGCTATATTAAACAGTGATTCATCCATTAATGCCTCTGACACTATTTTTGATATATTCTTCCACTGTTCCTTTCCCATGGTCTTTCTTAAATTCTTAAGGAAATGGAAATGGCAGTACTGCCATAATGATCCTGGAAATGACTCTTTAACTGCATTCATTATCCCCTTATGGCCATCTGATATTACCAGTTGTACTCCTGTCAATCCCCTTTCCTTGAGTTTAAAGAAGAAATTATTCCAGTCCATCCCGTCCTCTGAATTGTATATGTCCATTGATAGGAGCTGCCTTATTCCATTGCTGTTTACACCTATTGATGTGTATAATGCCATTGATTTATATTTGCTGTTTTCCCTTACCTTAAAGTATGTAGCATCTATGTACAGGTATTTTATTTTATCATCTATCCCTGTTTCTAAGAATTCCTTAACCTTGGCATCAAGATCCTTATTCAGTGATGATACATACTCAGGCGATACATTTATACCTAGATTACTTATTATACTGTTAACAGACCTGGTTGATATCCCATTAATATATGACTCAACTATTACAGAGTTTAAAGCCTTTTCAACAGTGGAGTATTTGTCAAATACCTTAGTTGTAAAAGATCCTGACCTTATATCAGGCTTGTCTAATATTAGTTCTCCATCTAATGTCTTTAATTTTCTCTTCTTGTAACCATTCCTGTATCCTGTTCTTTTATTGTTCCTTTCATATTTATCAGCATTTAATTGTTCAATGGCCTCCTGATCCATTACATTGTTTAAAAACCATGTAATCAATTCTTTCTTTCCCTCTTTTCTATCATTTATGAAAAGCTTTATTAGTTCTTCTATACTTATTAATTGACTCTTTGCATTTGTCATTTTGTTTACCTCATTATGATATTGCAAAGAGTCATTTTAAATTTACAGCAAAAGAATTACATTATCTCATTATCCTGCATAATGTATTTTGTTCATATTGGCAAAATAGAAAAATATAATTTACCCCACAGTAAATTTATTGATCACATAATATTACTATTCTGTAGTGCTGGTAACGCCAGAAACTATTTAGTAAAGGCAATAATATTATATCATGAATTTTAAGGAATTCGGGAATACCGAACAAAAGTTGTCAGCTTTGGGAATAGGGACATGGGATATAGGGAATAACGTAAAAGAAAATGTGGACTCAATAAAATTTGCCATAGACAATGGAATTAATTTTATTGACACAGCAGAAATGTATGGTACCGAGCCCGTGGTTGCCAGAGCTATAAAGGGATATGACAGGTCAGGACTTTTCATTGCAACCAAGGTATGGCCAGATCATTTCAGCCATGATGCTGTTATAAAATCATGTAATGATAGCCTCAAAAAACTGGAAACCGATTATATAGATCTATACCAGTTACACTGGCCCAGCAGGACCATTCCAATAGGCGAAACCATGAAGGCCATGGAGGAGCTGAAAGACCAGGGTAAGATACGCTATATCGGTATAAGTAATTTTTCTGTAGATCAGACTAAGGAAGCAATGGAAAGTATGAATAAATATAAGATCGCATCCAACCAGGTTGAATACAGTATGGTTACCAGAGATATAGAACGTTCCGGTATTTATGATTTCTGCAGGAGTAATAAAATTGCTGTGATTGCCTACAGTCCACTATCACACGGAAAAATATTCTCTAAAAAGACAATGATAGACGAACTGTCCAAAATTGGCACCCATTATGGCGCTACAGCCTCGCAGATGGCACTGGCATGGTTAATGAATAAGGATAATGTATTTCCGATTCCAAAGGCAACTAACGGGACCCACATGAAAGAAAATATAGCCAGTACAGAAATAAGGATAAACCCAGAGGACATGAAAAAAATGGATGCAATGGAGGCAAAATATTATGAGGATTCAATAGCTTCCAGGCACAGTTCAAACTAACAGGCTCTCTTTAAGTATTATTAGCAGAGATATACTTATTTTAGGTTTATTTTAACTCCTAAGGCGTAGCCCAATAGGTTATATACGTTAGAATGCTGGTTCAATAGAAAAGCATAACTAATAAAAAGCCTTTCAATTATTTATGAGAATTCTGGTTGTGGGTGTGAATAACTTTGGACAGATGCATCTGTCTGCAATAAAAAATATGGACATCAGCATAGTTGAGAGAAAACCCGAGGTCATAGAAAAATCCCGGGAAAAATTCAAAATAAGTTCAGTGTACAGCAGCTATGATGAGGCGCTTAATGATAGGTTCGATATTGTTGATTTAATAGTACCTCATTACCTTCACCGGGAAATGGCAATGAAGGCCATGGAAATGGGTAGCAATGTTCTCCTTGAGAAACCTATTGCCACGTCTATAAAAGACGCTGAGGATCTGATCACTGCTTCCAGGAAATTCAATGTAAAATTTATGGTTGCAGACCAGTACTATTTTGACCCATCTGTAAGGGAAGCTGTAAAAATAATCAAAAGAGGGGATATAGGCAATCCAGTATCAATTGTTGTCAGGGATCAGAGGTATTATACACATAGGGGCTGGAGAACAAAAAGCGGGGACATGGGGGGCGGGTCGCTCATTGACGGCGGAATCCATTTTATCGATACTCTCCTGAATTTTGGAGGAGATTATGACAGCGTAGATGGAATCAGCAGGCATGGCGGTTCTTCACTTCAAGGGGAGGACACCACTACCGCAATTTTTAAATTCAAAAATGGAAGTACAGGCATGTTCTTCTATACGTGGGCATACAGGGACCCACCGGTAGTTCCGGCCTTTGAGGTTATAGGAGATAATGGATCTTTATATGAAGATCCAGCATCAAGAACAGATTGGGGAATTGATACGCCGGTCAGGACAGTCTACGGTGACCTGATCCTTAACGGAAAGAAACGCAATATAAAAAAATATGATGTGTATGAGAAAGAAATAGGGGAATTCGCAAGAAGCGTACAGCACGACACTCCAGTTCCATTCCCTCCAGAAACTGCACTAAGGGATTTAAAAGCAGTGCTGAAAATATACGGGATGTCCTAATACAGAAATCACCACTATTTTTATACCAGGAGCTACCTATTTCTTTTTCCAATTCCTGGTTCTTACGTATTTTATGCCAGGAATTCTCTATTTATGGAAAGAATACAGTAACCTTAACGCATTGGATAAATATATACCATGGAAATGCATAAAGCATATTATTTCAAATAAATAATAGTTTACTATGCAATAGAATAAGCAATCTATTTTAAGTTATCCTGTCCATATGTAAATTTCAAAAAGGTTAAATATTCTTTGTTATATTAGTAATTATGCAGCAATCGGATTTTTATGGAGAAATAAAGAAAGTTGTAAAGGGACACGAGGCCACTGATAATGACTTCATAAACAGATTCGCCAGAGGGGAAATTTCTGATGATGAGTTTATCAGGTTTTCAATTGAGTTCTATCACTTTACAAGGGAATGGCCTGAAATTCTTGCCAAATTGCTTGTCAGCACGGAAAATGAAAACGATGCCTATGAACTAACAGGCATACTGGTATCAGAGCTTGGAAGCGGAGATTCCGGTAAGAGGCATGAACTTTTATACAGAAGATATCTTCGGTCTATTGGGCTTAAGCCGGAAGATCTGGTAAAGAGAACACAGCTTCCAACCACAAAAGCGTGGCTTGACGGGATGCGTGAATATTTTTCATCTGATCATGCCAATGCCCTTGGAGCTGAATTCGCCCTTGAAAATATGGCCATACCTATGTGGGATAAACTGTTACCTGGATTGAAAATAATGAAAGAAAGAAAATATAAGGATATGGACATGCTGTACTTTACATTCCACAGGGAACTCGAATCCACTCATGAAGATGCCATGGAGAACGTCATCGGTGTGCATAGCAATGACCAGAAGGATAAATTTATAGAGAGTGCGAAGGGCATACTTGAACTTGAGAAGAATTTCTGGCTGGGACTCTCAGACAAAAAATAACAAAATTTAAGAATTTTTATAATTAATTATTTCCCGGATTTCCAGGAATACTGGTAATTTTTGTCCTTTATGGATTCAGCCTTTTCTGTTGGCAGCAGCCATTTATAGGATTCAACCATTATTGCGACCTCGTCAGTTTTTTCGGCACCGATGCTCTTTTCAACCACTCCTGGCTGCGGGCCGTGTATTATTCCATGGACATGCATTGTAATGGATTTTTCTCCTATGCCTTTCCTGCTCATGAAATTCCCGGAAGAATAGAATATAAGCTCATCAGAATCTATGTTGTTATGGTAGTAAGGCACTGGAATCGATCTTTCATGGAAATCGAAAAGCCTGGGAAGAAATGCCCCGATCATAAAGTGATCTGATTCAAATACCGTGTGAACAGGAGGTGGCATGTGGAGTTTTCCCACTATGGGGGCAAATTTATCTATGTTTATAGAAAAAGGATAAAGATAACCGTCATACCCCTCCAGGTCGAATACAGGATAATTCCTTATCAAATTAAGGTAGTACTGTCCATAATCAACCCTTACGCGGAATACGCCTCTATTATCCTCTGGCTCAACAAATTCCGGTATCTGTATATCCCTTGAATAATATGGCATTCCCTCTTTCAGCTGTCCGTATTTATTAATATAGCTCCTGGGTATGTCAATATGGTCAGTGGATATGGTAAAAAAGAAAAATGATCGTTCGTTCATGATTGCCCTGTATGTTGTACCCTTCGGTATGTAAATAAAATCACCTGCTCTAAATTTTAATATACCAAAGGGCGACTGAATTGCACCGGAACCGGATTGTACGAAAAATACCTCATCACAAAGTGCATTCCTGAAATACTCATCAGTATTTGCATCTGTATCTATTATCCCGGTACTTGTGGAGTTATTAAAGAAGAGGATCTGCCTACCAGTGTAGAAGTTATCCAGTTTGCCGAGTTCGCCGGTACGAAGATGCCTGTGTTCCATTAAATCCACAGGAGATAGTTTTTCCCTGTATTCTACCCCGGTGCTTTCAACTTCAGCGGGATCGAATTTATGGTAAAGCAAAGAATACCTCCCATCAAATGCATTGAGCCCGAATAGCTCCTCCTTCTGAATATGATCCCTATCATCATATGTGTGCCTCTGTTCAGGCACCATACCCCTCTTTACATAATAAACCATTCATACCACCCTGTTAATAAGTGTCCCCAGCTGTGGGGATTCGAATTTTACCTCATCGCCTGGCTTCAGCCAGGGATATTTTCCAAGCTCAAGAAGGCAGCCTGTCCCGAAAGTCCCGCTGCCGATTACATCACCTGGAAGCAATGGTACAGATTCTGAGGCTCTTTCCAGCATTGAATTAAAGCTGAAATATATGTTTTTTAAATTATTGCTGGAATACAGATTACCATTTACATATCCCCTCATCTCAATATTAATCTTTCCATTTTCGCTATCCCTGAGAATTTCATCTCTTGTGACCAGGAAGGGCCCGAATGATGTGGCATAATCCTTTCCCTTGGCAGGACCCAGCATAACCTTCATTTCCTCCTTCTGTATGTCACGGAGGCTCCAGTCATTCATCATGATAAATCCGAAAATAGAGTCCATACAGTCCCTGTGGCAGTCCTGAACCCTGCTGCCTATAACAGCTGCAACCTCCATTTCATAATCAAAAGCCTTACTCTTCTCAGGATACTTAATTTCCTGCCCTGATGGGTATATATTAGGCGTGCATGAAAAATAAAAGACAGGGAATTTATACCACTCAGGAATCATATCCAGTCCCTTGTTTTTTCTTGCGTTCTTGACATGATCCTCAAATGAATAGAAATCACGTACTGATCGCATTCCTGGAATAGGAATCCCATATTTTATAACTTCCGGTTTGATTTCTGATTTCTCATGTGGGACTATTCCTATGATATCACCGTACATGCTGTAAAAATTCTTTTCAAGATCCTCCTCCAGCACTCCAAGCATAGATGCTATGCTATAATATTTCCCATTGCTATAAATGCAGTAAATATATTTACCCATGTATTCAATTAGGCAGATTTTCATAGGTTCCCTCTCTGTGCCTGTTCCCTTTCTATAGACTCAAACAGAGCCTTAAAGTTTCCCGCACCAAAAGATTTTGCACCCTTCCTTTCTATTATCTCAAAGAATACTGTCGGCCTGTCTGTCAGTGGCTTTGTGAAAATCTGGAGTAAATATCCGTCCTCATCCCGGTCAACCAGTATATTGAGCTTTTTCAATTTTTCAATATCCTCATCGACATCCCCAACCCTTTCTGTAAGATGGTCATAATAGGATGCCGGTGTATCCAGGAACTGTATCCCGTTGTCCTTTAGCCTTGAGACTGTATCAATAATATTGTCTGTCTTCAGTGCAATGTGCTGTACTCCCTGTGAATTGTAATAATCAAGATATTCCTCAATCTGTGATTTTTTTAAGCCCTTTGCAGGTTCATTCAGGGGGAATACTATGTTATCGTTATACTTTACAACCTTGGACCTCAAAGCTGAATAATCCGTTCGTATCATCTTGTCATCAAATGTGATGAGCTGGCTAAAATTCATATTTTTTATGTAATAATTAACCCACTGGTCCATCTCACCCTCGTAAACATTGCCAACAACGTGGTCAACTTTATAGATTCCGGTATCCTTTACATTTGATTCCACCTCCCTGTATCCTGGAAGGAAACCCCTGTAATCTCCCTTTTCTATAAGGGTATGTGTTGTATCTCCATAGGTCTTTGTTACTGCCTTCCTTATTTTACCATTTTCATCCCTTTCTTCTCTTATTGCAGAAACCTTCACATTCTTTGATTCAAGATGCTTTTTGGTAAAATCCAGATCATCAACCTCAAGGGAGATGTCCCGTACACCGTCTCCATGCTCACTTACAGATTTATTTATGTCAGAGTCTGGCTTCAGTGAACTGGTAAATACAAGATTTATATCACCACGGTTCAGCAGGAATGAAGATCTTTCCCTGTTTCCTGTTTCAAGCCCAGAATATGCCTTTAAATTCAATCCAAGACCATTCTGCATGAAATATGACCACGTTTTCCCACTGCTAACATAAAACTCAATATGGTTAATCTTCTTAAAGAGTTCATTGTCGCTGTACATAATAACCTATTTGCTTCTTTTTATATTAATGTTTCGTTAATTTTAAATGTATGATATTATCTAGCATAGTAAAATCCCGTGGACAAGATATTTATACAGAATTATGTTGAAGCATTATGGATACCAGAAATAGTATTCTCTGGAGGCCAGATGAGCGATATATAGAAGATTCAATAATGTACCGTTTCTCACAGTATATAACTGAGAAAACAGGCAAAAATTTAATGGAATACAGCAAACTCTGGGAATGGTCTGTAAACAATATAGATAATTTCTGGGCTTTCCTGGCAGAATTTTTTGATATTAACATTGGAAAATATGATTACACACTCAGAGGTGAAAATGTAAATGCCACATGGTTTGCCGGGTCCAGATTGAATTATGCAAACTATGTTTACAGGAACAGAAATCTGAATAAAATTGCAGTTATAGGGTATAACGAGTATGGTGAGGAATTGAGGATTACTTATAGTGAACTATGGAGAAGGGTTTCTTCACTGGCTTATTACTTTTTGGAGCATGGAATCGGTGCAGGAGACCGGATTTGTGCATACATAGGCAATACACCGGAAGCTGTAATCTCTTTCCTGGCGTCAGCTTCCATAGGTGCTATATGGTCATCATGCTCACCAGACTTTGGTGTCAAAGGGGTCATTGAACGATTCACTCAGATCGATCCATCTGTTTTTATTGTATCACCGGAGTATTCATACAACGGTAAAAAATATGAAAGAGGTGAAAATTCATCGGAAATCCTGAAAGCCCTTCCAGGCGTGAAACTTGCTATTTCAACAGGAAATAAAGAAATAAGCGGTTTTATAAATATGGGTGATGTACCGGATAATAGCAGGGAGTTTGTGCCTGTTCCTGTTGATTTTTCACATCCACTCTGGATACTGTATTCGTCAGGTACAACCGGGAAACCCAAGGCAATAGTACATGGGCATGGTGGTATTGTACTGGAACATTTTAAGGTTCTTGGGCTTCATATGAATATCTCCCGTGATAGCATTTTTACGTGGGCAACAACAACAGGCTGGATGATGTGGAATGTACTGGCCAGTGGCCTTCTTATGGGTTCAACAATTGTTATGTATGATGGGAGCCTCAATTATCCGGACATTTCAATACTCTGGAAAATAGCTGATAGATTTAAAATCACCCATCTTGGTGTCAGTGCTGCATACATAGAATCTGTAATGAAGCAGGGATATTTTCCAGGCGAAAAACACCAGCTTGAAAAACTCGAATTTATAGGTTCCACAGGAAGCCCATTATCTGAAGAGGCATTTGATTTTGTATATGCACATATAAAAAACAGAGTCTGGCTCTCCTCACTCAGTGGTGGAACAGACCTATGCTCTGCAATCTGTCTTGGGTCCCCAACGCTTCCTGTTTATTCCGGCATGATTCAGTGCAGGGGTCTGGGTGCCATGGTCGAATCACTGGATGAAAACGGAAATCCTCTACTGTGCAGAAAGGGAGAACTGGCAATCATGAAACCCATGCCGAATATGCCTGTTTTTTTCTGGAACGACCCCGGGAAAAAGCGGTATTATGAAAGTTATTACAGTTTTTTTCCAGGTGTATGGAGGCATGGAGATTTTATCTCCATACATAAAAATGGGAATATTGTAATATATGGCAGGTCGGATGCAGTGCTGAACCGCAACGGCATAAGGATAGGAACGGGCGAAATATATTCTGCCCTTGAAAGCACGGAATGCATCAGAAATTCAATAGTAATTGGATACAGAAACAGAAAAAACGTTTACAGGATTGCCCTCTTTGTTCAGCTCAAGGACAACATGAAAATGGATAAGAAACTTGAGGAGAAAATCAGAAGACAAATCAGGGAAGATCTCTCACCCAGGCATGTACCGGATATTATTATGGCTGTTCCTGAAATACCGGAAACGTTGAATGGAAAGAAAATAGAGGTTCCGCTTACAAGGATAATAGAGGGTGAGTCCCCAAATACTGTTATCAATAGAGAATCACTGAAAAACCCAGCATCACTGGATTATTTTGTGCAAATAAGGAAGTCCCTGGTATAGGTACCAAACCGTCACCATTTTATACACTCCTAATATCTATAATAATGAATAGAAACAGATCCGAAAATCAGGATAAAAAGCTATACAACACAGATTCTGATTTATCCTCCAGGTTTGGGCATGATGATCAGAGGGGCAACCTTAATTATATAGATAGCCGGAAGGTGTTAGAAGCACTGAAAATCCCTCAAACTGGGAAGGTGTACAGAATGTCACATGAGTTATTTAACGGCATGGCAGACCGGCCAACACATGGTCCTTATTTTTTTGATATTTTACTTCGCCCTTGCGATGGTGGATTCACTGAAAAATATGATAACAGGTACGGCCCATCACTTGGTAGGCTTGAAATGTCAGACCACACTGGAACACACCTTGATGCCCTTTCTCATATGGCATACGACGGCAAATTCTTCAATAATGTCCCTGTAAGGGAGGTTATTACCAATACTGGATATAAGAAGATGGGCATAGAAAATGCCGGGCCCATTGTAACAAGGGGAATTATGATTGATGCTGCTGGATATGCAGGTACGGACCTCCTTGATGGTGGGACCCCTATAGAGGTATCTGATGTTCAGAAATTTTTGAAGGATAACAATATCAGCCCTGAACCGGGCGATGCAATGTTCTTCCACACCGGTGCATCGGTGTTATTCTCCAAACCTGAGGAATACGATAAATTCTATGATTCGGCTCCAGGAATAGGATTCCGGCTTGCGAGATATATGGATGAAATCGGAATTTCACTTACAGGCAGCGATACCCCATCATCTGAAGTTGTTCCACCAGAGGCGAAAAATACAAGGCTTCCGGTCCATCAGTACCTGATAGCAAAGGCAGGTATACACATAATAGATAATTTGAGCCTGCACAGATTGGCGAAAGACAGGATTTACAAGTTTATGTTCATATGTTCACCGGTGCCATTTATGGGTGCCACTGCATCTCCTGTTTCTCCGGTCGCCATAATTTGAAAGTTTAGGCAAGTTCCTTTTTCCTTATCTCATTTTCATAAAGTTTTTTGATAGCATAATTTTTCAGCATAATTGATGAAATTACTACCTTGAATTCATATGCCCTGGATTCTGTGGTTGGTGTTATCATAAGCCGGAAATAATCTCCGATTCCTGGGCCACGCCCACCAAAAAGTTTTATCCTTACCCTGGTGAATATTTTCCTGTGTCTTAAAATTGCAAGGGCCCTTCTGGATTTAAACATTTGTTCCATCTGCATATATGATTCCAGTATCTGGTTGAGAGATTTAATGGAAAAATCTGTAAATGTTTGAACATTGTTAAAAGAATGGGTTACACTGTTTTCCGATACCCTGTAGTAGGTTAGGGGCCTACTTTCCATTTCTATATCCTTTCCAGATTCCAGGGCATAAAGATACATCAGGGTATCAATGCTTTTGGAAACTTTTTTTAGCATATCCATTTTTATTATTCCTGAACTTACTGAGATTGAAGACATATTAAAATCAGGATTTGCATTTTCATAAACTATGCCGTGACCATCCACATCAATTGCAGAAAAACCATTATGTAAATATACCAAATGTTTTCTGTTTTTAAATTTATTATATACAATCTCCAGCTTATTTTTATAGAACATATCATCATCATCCAGGAAACATATGACATTTCCTTTTGCATTTGATGTCCCCTCGTATATCTTGCCTGATAATGTGCTGTCCCTGCTCAGTATGGACCTGACACCATGTTCCAGTGCATATCTATCTATTGTTTCATCCTCAAAATTTTTGACCAGTATAATTTCATAATATTCCTGGGAAAGTGACTGATTTAGAACAGATTCCAATGCATCTATAATATATTTCCTCCTGTCATAATCTGAAACTATCACAGAGATATATACGCCATCATCATTACTCATGATTATTTACAGTAATAATTTTTACAGATAAACCTTATTATTTTATAAATCTGAATAGGCGATCATATCTACCCTTATGCTCACTGTACTCCAGATTTCTCAATATATATTTTATGGTGCTGAACCTGTCCGGTATTACAGAAAGTATATAGTCCATTTCACTGGAACTGATTAGATGGAATGCCTTTATTTCCAGCAGATATATGCCGGCACCAAGGATAATGTAGAGGAATATATTTAGCATGCTGTATGGAAACATCCCCTGTATTATAAACACGGCACCAAACATTATCAGTGATGATAACCATATCTTTATAATCCTTGGGACATCATAATTATTAACCCCAAATTTTCTTGCATAATGGTAAACTATGGCAAAATTCACTGCATTCATGGATGAATAGGCAATGGCAGCACCTATTATATTGAAGGCTGGAATCAAAAGTACAGAAAGCACTATATTAGATGAGAGTGATAATCCGGAAGAGTAAACAAAAATTTTAGTTTTCCTAATGCTGGAAATTCCTGAAGATAGAACAACAGTGCCTATGAAAAATGATGTTATAAACATGATAATCATAAGTGGTATATATGCAACTGTGTATGCACTACCTGCGAATTCATAGAGTATTATTCTCGAAAGGGCGGCTATACCCAGTGCCGCCGGTACATATATCAGAGAAACTATGTTTAAAAGTATCCTGATACTGCTCCTGAAGCCATCTTTATTATCCAGTGAAAAGAATGTTGAGAGCTTTGGGATAAGAAGATTTGATACGGGAACTACAAGAAAAGTTGCGGCTGATGCAATAATCAGTGCAAAGTTATAGATACCGAGGTATGAAAGATTGATAAAATATGAAACAACTATTCTATCTATATATGTGGCACTTGTTCCCATAATGGATGAGAGGAATAATGGTACAGAGTAGTAAATGAGATTGCGGTATGGCTCCCTTGGTGCATTCCGTGTAAGGTTGCCCAGCCTGCTATATGCCCGATATACAAAAACAAAGAATGAGATTGCGCTGAGGATATTAATGGCACCCAGCCCTGCTATAAGGAATACTGATTTACCTGTCAAAAACAACATGGATAAGGGGAAGAAATATGTAAATATATTGATAAATATATAAATGATAGAATACTTCTTATACTGATTTAAGCCAAGAAGCATGGACCCGAATATATTTATCATCACAGATCCTGCAATGGCAATTCCTATAAGTTTCACTGACAGTATGTATACCGTGCTGTGGAAAAACAACGATGCAATTTCTGGTGAGGCTATGTACATGAATATAAATGCAGATAATGCAAGTAGCACTGCAAATACAATGGTCTGTTTCATTAGTTTCATGATAGCCTGGTGGTTTTCACGCACCAGGTGGTAAGATATATAATGCTGGATTCCATTTGAAAGGCCGAACACGAATACCACGGCCATAATATTCATTATGGCGTATAACAGGGAAATAGACCCTACAATATTGACCGGTAAGAGATGGGCAATAAAAAAATAAAAGAGACTCGATGATATAAACATGGATGCCACAGCCGAATACTGAAAACCTACCCCGGAGCTGAATGATTCAGTAATGCTACTCAATAAATGGTTATATAAATTCCCAATAAAAACTTATCCATTATCATGTAATATATCGCATATCATCTACATGATTCATTATGCGTAAAATAGGCCGGTTTACTGAATTTAGATTATAAAAATTAATCTGGATCAGATAAATAAGCTTTGTGAAGCAATATTATGAATCTAACCAATACTGTTTTAATCCCGTATATTCGCCGATACGGCAAAATAAATATATAAATAGATACTGACCAATTAAATGCATTCCGGGAAGACATCAAATTCTATAAGCAGGCCGCCACATGGCAGATCCACATATAGTATCCTTATTATCATACTTTCCGGTATGTTTTCTATTCTCTTTTCCTATTATTCTATTTTGAAAGCATATACAATAAATGCCTATGGATGGGATCTTGGATTATATTCACAGGCATTTTATTCAGCAATTCATGGAAGGTTGTTCTATACAAATCTTGCAGGTGGAAGTTTTCTGGCCGAACATTTTTCCCCCCTCATGTTTGCTATACTCCCGTTCTTTTATTTATATCCGAGCCCGTATACTCTACTCGTCCTACAATCCATATTTATCAGTTTTGCAGCGGTGCCGCTTTATTATCTTTCGCTGGTGCTTTTTTCAAGGGCAGAAAAAATAGGAAAAATAAAAAAACCTGAGCTATATGCATTCATAATATCACTTGCATTTCTGCTCTCCCCTCTCACTGAAAGCCCTGTATATTTTGATTTTCATATCATGGTATTTCTTCCGTTTTTTTATTTCATGTCCGTATATTTCTTTCTGCAGAGGAAGCTATTTCTTAATATTATATTTCTTGCATTGATAGCTTCTATTCATTCATCCTTCATCTTTATAGTAATAATGATGGTTATAATGGAATTTATAATGTGGTATAAGGAAAACCACAGGGAATCCCGGGATGTAAGGAGATGGGCAATATTCTCAGTATCGGGCATAGCCATACTGATTATATATTATATCATAGCGGGTATAGTCAAGGGCGATATTAACCATTCAACAACTGTTTCTCTTTTTGTTAGTGGGGAATCTGGAGCTGCATCAAGAAGCCTCGAAGGTCTGGTAATAACCCTAATTTATAATCCCGTGAAGTTCATAAATTATGTTATCTCTAATTATGAAATTAAAATACTCTTCCTTCTTCTGGCCTTTATGGCAGTGGATTTTGCATCAATAGATTCGCCAGCAGGTCTCCTGCCTGCAATCCCCTATCTAGCGTATGCCATGACGTCATCGTACATACCATATTATTTCATCGGTTACCAGTATTCAATGATGTTCATTCCGGTAGTATTTGTTTCCGGATCATTTGGAATAGAAAAATTAATGGAATTGAAACAAGATGGAACAGGTAGGAAACGCTTTAAATTCCGGAATATCAGAAATACTTTTATTGCCATAACTGCATTCGCCATAGCATCATTTATAGTTGTATCACCTATATCACCCATGTCCCTGGAGCCATCTGCCATACACAGCATATACAACGATTCAAGGGGGTATATGGAACGTGAAAACCAGTTTATGTATTCACTTGCTAAGGATGTGAATATGAACGCAACCCTTGTTACCGGAAACAGCCTTTATCCACTCTTTTACAGTGATATGAATGCCACGGCATTCCCATATGGGAACATTTCCATGGATAGTAATTATACCTATCTGATAGCCAATTTCAACGATAGCCAGACTTATTTGAATGATGGAAACAATATATCCCTTTCAGGCCTGGCATCTGCATATATGAATAGCGGGTCATATGGGATTATTGCAGAGGGTTATGGAATTATCGCACTGGAGTATCATTATAGAGGCATTCCTCTACTGACAGGTCCATTTTCTGTCAATTATCGTGGATCACTCTTTAATGTAACAGGAAATATAATCACTGGCCCTTTTCCTGATAAAGGACTTACCAGCTTCCAGGAACTGGATCTTGAAGGATCCAATATACATGCCGGAAACAGTACCTATCTGCTGCCCGGAAATTATACATATAAACTCTCTTTCAATAATACCTCCCATAATCCTCTAAAACAGATAAACATAACAATATGCGGGGATTATGGGAAAACTATAATTGCAAATATCTCAGGGTCCAGGGAAAACATTACCGGCAATGAACTAACCTTCAATTTAAGCACCCCCTACATTTATACTGGAGTTATTTACAGAATAGATGTATATTCGAATGATTATACTCTTTATAATATGTCAGTTTCCAGATGATTTTCTTATCAGTGATTGAAGCTTTATAATAAAAATTTCATGTCTCTCTTATGATATAAAAGGGTTTCTGGCAAAATATTTATATAATACCTAAATAATGTAGTCATGGTTGAGGATATAAATACTCAAAGACATATTATTAAAAAGCGAAAACCACGATTAAAAAAGGATCTAACATTTAATCAAATGTTAATGATTGGACTGGTCGGGTCTTTTGGCAATGGTGCCCTTTTTGGTACGGTGGTAATGGTGGCAGGGGCAGGGCCAGAGGCCATCCTGGCATTTGTTCTGGGAGCCATAATATATTCCTCCATTGGATTTTCATATATGGAGCTTTCAAAGGTTTATCCGGAGGCTGGAGGGCCTACAAGATATACTATTTATACACATGGAAGATGGACAAACATCATTAATGCGCTGTCCGATATTATATGGTATATATTTATACCTCCAATTGAGGTAATAGCAATTATTGCAGGCCTGAACTACTTTGATCCTGTATTTCTTACCGTGACAGGAGCCCCCACATATCTCGGTGTAGGAATTGGGCTCGCACTGATGCTTGCCCTGATACCATTCAACTACTATGGTGTCAAGCAGTTCGGGCAGGCATCGCTTTACTCAGGCGTGGTTAAACTCTTCTTCTACCTTTCAATGTCCCTTGGTTTAATATTCATAGTGTTCGACTACAAGGATCTTTATGCGTACCACGGACTTTTCCCTTACGGGCCCACTGCGCTGTTTGCCATAATGCCATATGCAATGTATGATTTCGGGGCCATTAGGGTAATACCGGATCTGGCTGAGGAAACCAACATGACCGATAAGCTTCCTAGGGCCATAGGCCTTGTAATACTCTTCGAAACACTCATATATATCAGTGTGGCATTTGCAGTTCTAATGGGAACTCACTGGAGCCTGCTGGGAATTATTCCGGGGCATTTTAACCAGCTAACGCCGGCATTCCATGGCGATAACCCATTCTTTATTCTGGGTAAACAGAGTGGAGTTCTCTATGTATTTATCGCAGCAGTTATCACAGGGGTCCTGGCACCATTTGTTACCGGGTATATTTATCTGGGAAGTGGCACCAGGGTACTTTTCTCCATGGGAAGGTCTGGTTATATAAGCAAATCCCTCAAATCAATAGATTCAAAACATAGCATACCCCTGGTATCCCTGATCATATTTGCCGCAGTGGGTACATTCCTTGTATTTGTTACCGCACCTGATCCCAGCATATATACGTTCATTGATGATGCCACAGCTGCAGGTTATATAGGACTTATAGCCACCCCTATAGCACTTATCGTGTCCCGCAGGCAGGGCATTACTAAAAAAGGTGATATGGTGCGTGGAATGAATATCATTGCACCACTGGCAACCGGCGCAAGTGGGCTGATCGTTTTCTGGACAGGCTGGCCATCAGAACCATATGCAGTAATATTGATAGCGGCTGGAGCAGTTATATTCGGCATCTGGTCCAAGGTAAAGATCGGTGCAAAGAATGCTCTCTGGTATGTCTTTTTCATAGGCTTTGTTACATTCATGGTGGCAACAAGCCACGATGGTTTGACCTCGGCCGTATTCCCGCAATTCTTTGGATATCTGGAGGGGACCCTGATAACATTCCTGGTATGTACATTACTGGTATATCCATTAGGCGTACTTTCCGGTTTCAAAAAGCAATTTATACACAAGGATTTCACAGAAGAGCTTTACACCAAGAAAGGTGCAGAGGAATGGAAAGAAAGCCAGTAAACACCACATATACATTATTTTTCTAGAAATTTTATTAAATCTTTTAAATTCATTGTGTTGATTACATTATTTTTGGTAAGCCATCCCCTTCTTGCTGTGCCCACTCCCAGTTCCATATTATCATAACCGTATATATTATGAGAATCAGTATTTATGGAGTAAGAAATCCCGTATCTGGAGGTCCTGAGAATATTTTCATCGTTCAGGTCCAGACGCTCAGGGGAGGCATTTATTTCCATTGCAGTTTTATATTTGCTGCAGTATTTTGCAACCTCATCCAGGTTAATCTGAAAAGCTTCCCTTTTGTTTATCAATTTTCCGGTGGGATGTCCTAGAACATTTACCATATTTGTTTTAACTGCATTTATTACCCTATCGGTGATATCTTCAGTGTTCATGCTGGTATCGAGATGTACAGAGGCTATAACCACGTCCATTTCTTTCAATGTATCGTCCTTAAGATCCAGACTTCCATCTTTCAATATGTCGACCTCTCCACCCTTTAAAATTTTTATATTATACTTACTGGATATCCTATCTATCTTTTTAAAATATTCTATGAACTGTTCATCATTCATTCCATGAGCAACTCTCAGGCTTTTTGAATGATTCGTTATGGCCATGTATTCATAGTTCTTCTTCATGGCAGCTGCTATCATCTCATCTGTGGTGTTCATTCCATCGCTTTCCCTGGTATGAAGATGCAGATCACCTTTTATATCTGGCAATTCAATCAATGAAGGGATTTTATGTGATAATGCAAGGTCTATCTCTCCACGGTCTTCCCGCATTTCTGGCGGGATATAATCCATGCCCAGTTCTTCGTATATGGCTATTTCATCCTTACCTTCCACTATATTTTTATCACCGGAATATAACCCATATTCATTCAGCTTATAATTATGGTCTATTGCAATTTTTCTTACCTTTATATTGTGATCTTTACTGCCGGTAAAGTATTGCAGTGCAGATCCAAAGCTTTCCAGTTTTATGACACGCAGGTCACAGGTTGTCCCGATGTCCAGAAGAACAGTAGTTTTTGTTTCTCCCCTTACAACAGTGGATTTAACACCTCCATACTTTATGAATAAATCCATTACCTTCCCGGGCTGTTCGGATGTAACCAGTATATCTATGTCTCCCACGGTTTCCCTCATCCTTCTGGTTGAACCTGCAATCTCACATCTGGACACACTTTTTTGAGATAAAAGATATGTCACAATCTTTCTGGCCTCATTTAATCCAGTTCCCAGCAAAATTCTGGAACCTGTGGCAGCAACCATGGATATATTTTTCAGGATAAGTGCCTCGCTTTTTTCTCCAAACCCGGGAATATCCCTTATTTTATGTTCCTCTGCTGCCTTTTTTAAGTCAGAAATATTCTTAATTCCAAGTTTTTCGTATAAAATCATTGCCTTTTTGGGACCGAATCCCTCTATTCCTGAAAATTCATTGAAATCTATGGGGAATCTCTTTTTTAATTCATCATATTTTTTTATTCTCCCGGTGGTTAGGTATTCCTCAATATGCTCCGCGAGTCCCTTTCCTATTCCGGGAATTTTCATCAGCCCATTGATCCCGCTTTTTTCATAAATTTCTGAAATGTCATCCTGCATCGATTCAATGGATCTGGCTGCCCTCTGATAGGCGAGTGCCTCAAAACGCGCCTTTTCGTCAGTGTTGAGCATATAATACATTTCATTGAATATAAGGGATAGTTCTATATTCTTCATTATTGATAAAGAGTTATAATGATAAAAAACTATTGTATAGGCTGATAGGTTTTCAGGATTTCTATATTTATTGCCGAATCATGTTTAAAGTTCTTTTAATTCCCAGCATGACAGCATAATTGCTGATTATGCCTATGGACAGAAGCATTTGGATATACGGCATAAATTCACCATATAAATCGCTGGATTTGAATATAATGAAACCGGAACCTGTTATTATGGTTATTATGATAAGAAAAATATTGACGGATGCAAGGTTCCGTAACCGCAATATTCCTTTCACTACGAGAAAAGATGCCACACCAGTAACAAGGAGGAGTATTGCTGTTAATACGTGAAAAACTAAAACCGGTGAATTGATAGGATCAGATATCTGGGATAAATAGAATCCTGTCATTATCTGTAGAAGCGTTATTGCTGATGTCCCCCACAGGATTTTTTCAATATTGTCCAAATAAACACCTTTGAATACTGCCCTCACCTGTAATTATTGAAGAAATCTATTGTTTCCCGGTACTGCTGTATCATATGGCTCTTTTCCCTGAAGCCATGCCCTTCCCTTGGAAAAACAAGGAACCTGACCAGTTTCCCCCTCTCCTTGAGAAATCTGTAAAACTCATAGTACTGACCAATTGGAACGTAAGGGTCCTCCACACCATGCATCAGGAGTATTGGGGTCTTAACATCATGATCCATTCTGATGGCAGAAAACTTATCGTAAAGGTTAAACCTGTACGGGTCTTCATTCATATGTATTCTATCCCAGTTATATAGATTTGAGACTCCGTGAAAGCTTACCCAGTCTGAAATTCCGTATAAAGATACAGAGGCCTTGAATATATCAGATTTCATGATCGCAATTGCGGACATGTACCCCCCATATGATCCTCCAGTTATGTAAATTCTGTCGGTATTTACCAACCCTGAACTTTTTAAATATTCTATTCCAGAAATAACATCCTCAAAATCCATTCCTCCCAGATCCCCTCTGTTAGATTCTGCATACTCCCTTCCCCTGCCTATACTTCCACGGTAATTTGGTAGAAATACAGAGAATCCGGATCCTGCATAAAGGGTTGTTCTATCCATAAATGCAGTGTAGGAAAAGGATGTGGGTCCTCCATGTATATATACAACCAGTGGATCCCCCGGGCTCTGAGACCTGAGAAATCCGTAAATAGTTTTCCCATCAGTAGAATTCCACTCTACCTTTTTGGATGGATAGGCCTTCAATTTCTGGAGATCACTGTTTATTGATGACCTTATAATCCTATTTTTATTTACCAGTATTACCTCTGCGATCTCATTCTCATTTGAGTATGAAAATGCTGTAAGATCACCTCTCATGGCAAATGATGGTGAAAATACAGGGTAAACTATTCCAGATCCCTCCCATACAGTACTGTCATTTTCCAGTGACCTTATTCTGAATCTACCCATTTTATTTTCGAGAATATACATTTTTCCTTTCTGGAATATGATATGCGAAATAGTGGAATCATAATTAGCGGTTAGGTTTTGGGCCTTTCCATTTTCAATAAGGATGACATCACCTGATATTACCCCTCTATCGCTCATAATTGATTCAAGAATGGCAACCTTACCACCGGAAACTGCTATTTTACCTATCTGCCTAAATTCAGGATCATAGACGGTTTCTATCTGCCCTTCCAGATTTATTCTGGATAGTTTCGCAGTATACCAGCAGCTTTCCATTGGCTTTTCTGACGTTACAGCATATATGGAGGTACCATCAGTGTTGAATTCCCATATGTGAATATCTGTGGTTATTTTTTTTATTCCTGTTGTGAAATCGATTATATAAAGTTCATTTAACGGTTCATTTTCTTCGAAGAAATAGGCATCATCCTCTTTCTTCTCTTTCCTAACTTTTCCTGAGAAAATAATTTTTTCGCCACTCCAGAGGGCCTGGTCAATATCTCCATTGAATTTTATTTTCAGTCCGGTTCCATCATTGTTATATATCTGAATCATTCCATCCGCTGCATATAATAACCTTCCATCATGAGAAAAATCTATACAGGTTATTCCTGGCTCTTCTATTTTGTGTTGAAGTTTTAGGCCAGAATCGTAAATATAAATTGATTTATTTGCATACTTTTTTTTATAAGGTTTGAAATTATCTGAAACCAGAACAGCTATGGTTGTTCCGTCGCTGCTTATAGCCACATTCTCTATATTCTTAAATTTTAAAAAATCTTCAATGGTATGATCTTCCATTATATGATAATGGATTTTATTATTTAATTTTTGATATTTTTGCTTCCGGGTACCAATTATAGGCAGATATTATGATATCTATATAAATATATAAAAATATGATATTTATTCTACCAGAAGGTTAAGTATGTTCTCTGAAATAGTTTTCTCCTTTGCAGTAATCTCTTCGGCCTTAAGGCTTTCGCCTGTTATCAGGTTGCCATATGCCAGATGCACTGAAAGTGCACTTGCACCCTTTATTTTTGCAATAAAGTAAAGGCCGGCGCCCTCAAGTTCCACAGCAAGATGTCCATCGCGCCCCAGTTTCTCTGCGAATTCCTTATTATGGGTCATCAGGGCATCACTGGTGAATACATTTCCCACCATTGTCTCCATGCCAGCACTTTTAAGCCTTTCCTCAGCGCCTCTCAGCATGGAATAATCTGGAGTGAGTGCAATAGAGTAATCGTCTTTCAGATACTGCCTGAATACACCTCCAGGATAATATGAATACCCTATGGGAAGCACCGCTGTACCGGGTTTCACCTTTTCAGATACGGCAAATGATGATCCGAATCTCACAATCTTTCTGGCACCCATTGAAATCAGGTCGTCTACAATCAAGGCCATGGATGGTATTCCGATTCCGTGGAAAACGGTAGTTATTTTTTCTCCTTTATATTCTCCTGTGTATGCATGGTAACCAGCAAATTCAGAAATCTTTTCTGCATTTTTCAGGTATGAATTTATGGTTTTCTGTCTGTCAAGATTTCCGAGAATAACAACTTTATCACTTATTTTTTTATTATCTGCTTTTATTATTGCCATATATGTTAATTACAGCATTCCGTATATCTATTGCGTAGTTCTAATCATAACGGCAAAATTTAATATAATATTAAGATATTTACCTATTAATAGGATAAAAATTGTTAAATTGTATATATTTTCTACATTATCACAGAAAATGCACAATTTATATTCATTGGCCATACTCCCTGGAATTCTTAGGAAATATTCAGGATACTGATTTGTGATGTTCAGGGTCCAAATATATAATCAGTGAGGCAGGAAGGCTATATTCTGCCACGGGCTGGCAAACTGGAAGGATATCCGGGACGTTTAAAGAGATGCCAGAATTTCATTATTGTGAAAAAAGTTTTAAACAATTAGGTGTTTAAACATTATGTACGATGATATACTTTCTCTCCAGGCAGATTTGCAAAAAAGTAAAAGCGATTATGCTGTTGCCACTGTTATAAGGACATCTGGTTCGTCAATAGCAAAACCCGGATTCAAAATACTGGCAGTTCATGGGCAGGTACTGAAGGGAACTCTCGGAAGTCCCTCCCTGGATAACATTGTTCTAAAGGAAGCCGAGGGCACCATAGAAAAAAATGAAACCAAATACCTCAGGATAGCCCTGGACAAAGACAATAAAACCTCCGACTATGCAATGAATACCACATGCGGTGGAATGATAGAGCTTTTTATTGAGCCTTATGTGCACCGAAGGAGCCTGGTAATACTTGTTGAATCGTTTAATGATAAGCTTCTTGAGGCATTGAAGACACTTATACCATATACAGGGCTTATGCCAGAAGTCTATAATATCAACGATAAAAATGATTCGAAGCACCTCATGGAGTATGACTTCAGGGATGATTTTGTGCTTCTAATTACAAAAACTGAAAATGAAATACCATATATAGCACATTTCCTAATGGAAAAACCCAGATATCTCGCCATGGTTTCAAGCAGGAACAGATTCAATCGCGATATGGAATCTGTGCTTAAAGATCATCCGGATGCCGACAGAAATGGTATAAAATGCCCGGCAGGATTATCCATAAATGCTATTACAGTTAATGAAATCGCAGTGAGTATCATCGCGGAAATTATAATGGAAAAAAATAATAAAAATTTAAAATAAATTATTCTGTATAGGATGCCATATTGCCCGGCCCTTCATGTATAATTATCTTCATCTTTAAATTCCCCATCATTCCCTGAATTTTTTTATGAATCTCTTTATAGCAGTATTCTGCAATGTACTCGGCAGTATCTACAGGATATGGGAAAATGAAAACATCGCCTTCAGGCATACTTCCCCTGTATATTCCCCTGACCACTATATCAATCATGCCATTAACAGTGCTGTTTCTGATATCCATTTCGGGCACAATGAATTTATGGTCCATTCTTTCTATTACCGGTTTTACCGCCTTTTTGACCAGAGTGAAATCCATCAACATCCCGGAAGATTGAACTCCCCCGGAATCAATAAGAATGTCAATGGAATAATCATGCCCATGGAATTTCTTGCATTTATCATTATCAGGAACATAATGTCCAGCACTCCAGGTCAACCCTTTAAGCCTTCCAGTAATTTCTATGCCATACATTTTATTCACCCATCATTTTTAAAGCCTCTGATTTCAATGATTCCAGCTCTTTTTTAACTATATCGCTGTATTTGACAGAGGATGTAACCATTGTTGCACCTTCCTGCTTTACCCCACGCATCATCATGCACATGTGCTGTCCTTTTGCAGTAACCATTACGAAAAGTGGGTTGAGATTTTCATACAGCAATTCAACTATTTCAGATGTCATATTTTCCTGAAGCTGTGGCTTACTTGCAATTTTGTTAACTGCCCTGACAAGCTTGCTAACTCCGGCTATATATCCACCAGGCCTTGGAAGATATGCTATATTTATTGTCCCGAAAAATGGGAGCAGGTGATGGGAACACATTGAATAAAATGAAATATTCTTCATTATTACCATGCTCTCCTGGCCGGAAACCCTGAATTTTGTGAATGTAAAATTCCTGGTACCGTACCATTCCCTGTAAAAATTTTCTATTCTTCCAGGCGTGTTTTTCAATTCTTCCTCATTGAACCAACCGTATTCTTCATGCAAATTATATACTAGCTGCCTGATACTGTCCCGTAATATTTTTTCGTTCTTCTGTTCCATCTAAACCCCTCTTATATCACCATATATATATTTGTGCTCCTGCAGCATAAGCCTTGCATTGCCAGGAGCCTTTTCCAGGAATTCCTCAGCGAGCCATTTGATTTCTGTTCCATAAACTGGCTGTATAACAATTCCTGTGCCTTTATCCATGGATTTCATTTCCTGTAACGCCACGGAAAAATCATACTTGTCATTTACAACGAATTTTATATAATCATTCTCATCCATATACTCTAAATTGAGGTCGTTGAATTTACGGTACATCCCGGAGGATGGAAGCTTGAAATCAATATCCTTCCTTACGGAAGCATAATCAGGTAAGAAACGTTTTATATCAAGGCTTCCTGATGTTTCCAGCAGTATGCTGTATTTCTCAGATAATTTTCTAACCAGCTGGCTGACATCCCTCTGAAGCAGTGGCTCCCCGCCGGTAAGGCACACCCAGCTGACCCCATTTCCTGCAATGCTATTGACAGTATCAACTATTTCTGTCACTGACATATCTCTTCCTTCATTAAAAGAATACTTTGTATCACACCATGAACACCTGAGATTACAGTATTCAGTCCTGACAAAAACCATCTTTTTGCCTGTATAATACCCCTCCCCCTGGATGCTCAAAAAAATTTCATTAATATTCATAAAAGGTCATATAAATTATCTTATCTCAAGCTCATTCAGTGTGGATTTTTCATTATACCTTCTGGTAAATGTAATTGCATCAAATTTAGTGATCTTGACCTCCATGAGTGGATCAGCCACCCCACTGAAGAAATGCCCGCCATAAAGCTGATGATCCTTTCTTGCCACACCGATATGTATATGGAAACGGTTTTTATCATCGGCTATGGACCCGTGAAATGCAACAAGCTCGCACCTCTCTTCTATATATAGCTCATCGTATTTGTTAACATTCCAGTACCCAATTTTAAGATTTTTTACCATTCCTATACCCATTTCAATAAAGCCTGATGTTATACTGTACTTCCTAACAAGATTGTTCAAGTTTTCTATAACATCCTCACCGGCTTCAAATTTTGCCGCCACCAGGTTACCTTCCATTTTATCCTGCATGGAATGCAATTTCATGACTGTATTAAGCCTTTGTTATTCCAATTACCCATAAAAACATGGTAACTGCAAAGGACATGCCAAGGATTATTGCAATTGTATCTATTAAGAGAACATTGGATAGATAAAGTTTAAAATCTGAAATTATAAATGAGACAAATATAACAGTTATAACCCCAATTGTAATATTCAGCTTAATAAGATTCCTAACAGTGCGATTTTCCATAACTGTACATTATAAAATCATATAATTAACTTTTTAAATATTTCTAATGTATATTATCTGGGTCCATGCCAAGTTATTCCATTTCAACAGTTCTAACCATTGATATGAAATATTCATGGATTTTGCTATCTCCGGTAAGTTCTGGATGAAATGTCATTGCCAGTATATTATTTTCCCTTACCATAACAGGGCTGCCGTCGAGGCGGGACATTACCTCGCAATTTCCTGTGGATTCTATACCCGGTGCCCTTATGAAGACAGCCTGGAATTTTCCTATTTCTTTAATATCAACAGTTTTTATGAATGAATTAATCTGTCTCCCATACGCATTTCTTTTTATGGTTATACCTATAAGGCCCATTCCGGTTACCCTAATATCCCCAGTGTCAGATGAAAGCAGTATGGCACCAGCACAGGTACCCATTACAGGCATTCCAGATTTTGCCATTTCAATAATTCTATCATTCATACCTGATTTTTTCAGGATTTTATATATAACAGTGCTTTCCCCGCCAGGTATGATTAATCCTGAAATACCCTGCAAGTCCCCCAATTCCTTTACGTTTACCGGATATACATCATATTTTTGATGCAGATGCCTTACCATCTGGAAATGCTCTGATACATCTCCCTGAACATTCAGTATTCCTATTTTCATAGTCTCATCATTCTTTACCTGTTCTGGAGTTTCTCAATTTCAGCAATATCGAGGCCATGCATTCCTTCAAGGCCTGATGATACATCACCCAGTAATTTGTAATCCTCATAATTTTCGGTGGCATCAACTATGGCCTCGGCCATTCTCTGCGGGTCTTTTGACTTAAATATTCCACTGCCAACAAATACACCGTCCATGCCCATCTTCATCATTAATGCAGCATCGGCAGGCGTTGCAATCCCTCCAGCAGCAAAGTTTACCAGTGGAAGCCTTTTAAGATGCTTTATTTCCTTCAATACCTTGAATATTTCATTGGATATCTCCCTGAAGTCCATACCGTAGTATACATTGTTGTATGGCATCTTTTCACTTTCCCCGTAAAGGTCTTCTGATGTTAAATCCCTGAGATTTGTGTAGCTTTTAGAGATATTTTCGGCTACTTTGAACATTTCATCGTTTGTCAGTGAATTAAGTATGTATATCCCATCGCTTACAGTTCTTATGTGCCTGACTGCCTCTATTATATTGCCTGTTCCAGCCTCTCCCTTTGTCCTGATCATTGCTGCACCCTCGAATATTCTCCTGACGGCCTCAGGAAATGTCCTTGCGCCACACACCACCGGTACTTTATAGAGTCTTTTGTTTATATGGTAAAAGGGATCGGCCGGGGTCAGAACCTCACTTTCATCCAGCATGTCAACACCCAGAGATTCCAGTATTGATGCCTCGCTGAGGTGCCCTATCCTGACCTTTGCCATGACAGGTATTGAAACAGATTCCAGTATCTCCTTGACCTTTAGGGGGTCGGACATTCTTGCCACGCCACCCTGCGCCCTTATATCGGATGGAACTCTTTCAAGGGCCATTACAGAAACGGCTCCGGCCTTTTCAGCTATTTTCGCCTGTTCAGCATTGGTGACATCCATAACGACGCCACCCTTGGTCATTTTAGCAAAACCACGTTTTAACAACTCATCACCGAACTTCATGCTTTTCAGATCTACCATAATAAATCATTATAATGATTCCGTATATACACTTTATGAGGCATTCTGAAAATCTTGAATACTTTCGGGTTAATACAAAAATATTTAATTTTAATGACTATACCATATCATGGACAAAAAGATTTCTATTATCGGCGCAGGAGCAGTAGGCGCAAGTGTGGCACAGGTTCTGGCTATTAAGGACATTGCAGATATCAAAATATTTGATATTGTGGATGGTGTTGCACAGGGGAAAGCCCTTGATATACAGGAGGGTGCACCACATTTCGGTTTCGATTGCAAACTGGAGGGATTCTGCACACAGAACCCTGAAGAATATAAGAATTTAAAGGGATCTGATGTTATAGTTGTTACTGCTGGACTTGCAAGGAAGCCTGGTATGAGCAGGGATGACCTTCTTGTGAAAAATATAGGAATAATGAAGGATATTGGTGAGCAGATAAAGAAGTACTCACCGGATTCAATAATCATAGCAGTAACAAATCCTGCCGATATAATGGCGTATGCCCTTGAAAAGGCATCAGGCATTAGCCCTGAAAGGATAATAGGTCTCGGAGGGTCTCTTGACAGTTCCAGATTCAGGACATTTCTTGCAGAGGCCCTTAATGTATCTGTCAGGGATGTCAATGCATTCGTTATAGGAGGTCACGGCGATGACATGGTACCATTCATACATTATTCCAGTGTATCTGGAATACCAATTTCCAGCCTCCTGAGCAAGGAGAAAATTGATGAAATCATAAAGAGGACCAGATTCGGTGGCGGTGAAATACTTAACTACTATAAAACAGGTACAGCATTCTACGCCCCCTCGATATCCATATCAGTCATGGTGGAATCTGTAATCAATGATGAGCACAGGGTAATACCCTGCGCTGCATATCTTACCGGCAAGCACGCTGAAAACTATAAAATAAGCAATAAATTCATCGGTGTCCCGATTAAAATCGGCAAAAACGGTGTAGAAGAAATATATGACCTGAAATTCAGTGAAGAGGATGCAAAGGAATGGATGAAAAGCGTTGAGTCAGTGAACAAGAACTGCAAGCTTGCTGATGACTACTTTGCATCTCACTGAAAACAGTGTCAATCAAAAATTTTATATTTTATTTCATTATAGCATAACGTAAAAAATATATACTGGTGGTAATTTCATGGAAAAAAAAGAATATGATGCAGTTATTTTAGGAGGAGGTCTGGCAGGGCTGATGGCTGCCAATATAGTTGCGGCGGCAGGATTTTCGGTGGCTGTTGTTTCAAAGGTGTTTCCCACAAGGTCACACTCTGCTGCTGCAGAGGGGGGAATAGCAGCATATATGATGGGAAATTCTGATCCAAACGACGATCCGGATTTCATGTCTTATGATGAGGTAAAGGGTGGAGACTATCTTGTTGATCAGGACGCGGCCGAATTGTTGTCTAAAAAATCAGGGGAGATTGTGAGCCTTCTAGATGCATGGGGTGCTCCCTTCAACAGACAGCCGGATGGTAGAATAGCATTAAGGTACTTTGGCGGACAGACATATCCAAGAACAAGGTTCATTGCAGATAAAACCGGCATGGCACTCCTGCATACACTTTTTGAGCATTCAACCGGGTTCAAGAATATAGAGTATTACAATGAATACTATGTTCTTGACATAGTAAAAGAGGGAAACAATGTTAATGGCCTTGTGGCCATGGAAATGAAAACCCTGAATCCCATATATCTCAAATCCAGGGCACTGCTTATAGCCTCCGGTGGAATAGGTATGATGTACAAGCACACCACAAACAGTTACATAAATACGGGAGACGGGCAGGGTATAGCATTACGTTCAGGAGTTGCATTGAAGGACCCTGAATTTGTGCAGTTCCATCCCACAGGCCTGTATCCCTCAGATATACTCATAAGTGAAGCTGCAAGGGCAGAAGGCGCTATATTAAAGAATAACAAGGGCGAGAGGTTTATGGCAAAATACGCTCCCCATAAATTTGACCTTGCTCCCAGGGATATAGTTTCCAGATCCATGACCATAGAAATAAGAGAGGGCAGGGGTTTTGAAGGTGGTTACCTCGGACTTGATCTCAGGCATCTGGGTAAAAAGTACATAATGGAAAGGCTGGCACTGGCATATGATGCGGCAAAGAACTTCTCAGGCGTTGATGCCTCGGAGGAAATGATACCTGTAAGGCCTGCACAGCATTATTTCATGGGAGGAATAGATGTAGATACAACTGGAACCAACCATGACCTGAATGGTATCTTCTCGGCCGGTGAATCAGCCTGTGTATCTGTACATGGCGCAAACAGATTAGGTTCCAATTCTCTCCTGGAAACGGTGGTATATGGGAGGGAAACAGGAAACACAATGGTAGAATTTCTGAAGACACATAAAAACGTTGAGACAAACAGCAACGTGGAGCCCATTATAGACGCTGCCTATGCTTATATCAAGAGGGAAACAGGGGAACACTTCGGTGTCCTGACAGAGGAACTTAGGGATATAATGTGGGATAATGTAGGTATATTCAGGGACAATGACAAACTGGCAGAGGCTGTTTCAAAAATAAAAGATTTAAGGGTAAGGGCAAAATCCATGTATGTAACAGACAAAACATCTAACTATAATACTGAATTATTCAATGCACTGGAGACCAGAAATATGCTCGATGTGGCGTATACCATGGCCACAGCAGCCCTGAACAGAAAGGAAACAAGGGGGGCCCATTTCAGGGATGACTTCCCGGAGAGGGACGATAAAAACTGGATGAAGCACACTATAACATATCTTGCAGGAGATGAAGTTAAAATATCATATAAGCCTGTAACATATACAAGGTGGAAGCCAGAAGTGAGGGTGTATTAAATGGAAGAAAAGGAAATAACCGTGAATATAAAGAAATACAACGATAAAGACGGTGCATTCTGGAAGTCCTACAAACTTAAGGCAGATAAATATACACAGATGACAGAGGTCCTGAGGCGAATAAAATCTGAGCAGGATCCATCCCTGGCATACCGTGCATCCTGCCATATGGCGGTTTGTGGAAGCTGTTCAATGAAGATCAATGGTATCCCTTCACTTGCATGCAGAACCATAGCCCTGCAGGCAGTGGATGAAAAGAATGAGATAAACGTTGAAAGTATGGATTATTATCCCGGTGTCAGGGACCTTATTACAGATATAGATGTTTTCTACGATAAAATGTACAAGGTAATGCCCAGGCTAATTGCAGACGAATCTGTGCTTATGGGAGAAAATGAACAGCGCATGACCCCTGAAAACCAGACAGAGGTATGGAAATTTCAGGAATGCATATATTGCGGGTTGTGTGTGTCGGCCTGTCCATCAGTAAAGGAGGATGAACAGTTCCTAGGCCCGGCAGCCCATGCCAAGGGATTCAGATTTGTTGACGATGTTAGGGATACAAAGAGATCGGAGCGTCTTGATCTGTTAATGGATAGCGCATACAGGTGTACATCATGTTATATGTGCTATGAAGTGTGCCCCCAGGACGTACAGCCTGTAATAGCAATCAAGAAAACAAAGAACTATCTTGACCAGTACAAGGGAAATACACCGATCACTATAATGGCCAGGAAGCATGACGATACAGTGGAAAACCTCATAGAAACAACCGGGAAAATAAAAGAATCAACTCTTTTCCTGAAAACATTCGGGTTCGGTGAGGCTATGAGAGACGCCATAGATATGCTGAAATCTGGTAAATTTAAATACGCATTTGAGAAAGATAGCAATGTTAAAAATATGAATGAGATCAAAGGTATGATGGGTGAAAAGAAATGAAAGTAGCATATTATCCGGGATGTGCTTCCCATGGAATAGCAAAGGATGTGGATATAGCAACGCAATTGATAGCAAAAGACCTTGATTTAGAGCTTATGGAGGTCGATGACTGGAACTGCTGTGGCGGTGGCTTTATGGATGATAAGAATGAAGCCGTCCACGCATCCCTTAATCTGAGAAATCTTGAAAAAGTAGAGAAGATGGGATACGATAAGATGGCAACCCCATGCAGTGTATGCCTCAACTCACACAAAGTGGCTGCGGACAAATATGAAAACGATCCTGTACTGAAGGAAGATGTTGATCAGAGGCTAAAGGATGCCAATATGGAGGAATATGATAACGGTGTGGAATCAGAGCATTTCATATGGGTACTTATCAGGGATGTTGGTATTGAGAATATAAGGAAACATGTTAAAAGGCCGCTTTCAGGACTAAAGGTTGGAACATATTATGGGTGCCAGCTTCTCAGGCCATCAAATGTAATGGGTTTTGAATCTGCATTCAATCCGCACAGTGTAATGGACCTTGTTGCCGCCACGGGTGCCACCCCTGTAGCCTTCCCAATGAAGACAGCATGCTGCGGCTTTCCACTGATGGGTTCGAATCCCACGGTTGCTCTGAAAATGGCAAATAATATACTATCAAGTGCAAGGAATGAGGGTTCTGAAATGCTGGTCCATCCATGCTCGCTTTGCCATCTGCAGCTAGATGTCACCCAGGACAAGATCCAGAGGCAGTTTAAACAGAACTGGAGGCTTCCTGCACTGTATATAACACAGCTAATAGGGCTATCATTCGGGTACACACCAAAGCAACTTGGAATGTCAAGGGGATCCATAGAATATCTGAGGTCAAGGGGGATATCATGAACTATGCAGACCTTTTGAAGGGGACTGAAGTTACCGGACAGTCAGAAATACCGCCAAGACCCGGTGATAAACCCTTTGCCACTGAGGTTTACTATAAGAAAGATGATCTATTCTACGGAAAGTTACATGTAAGAAAATCCAACAGTGCAATGTATTTATCTGTAATTTCAAAAATTCCATTCAACTGGAAACAGCTTGTTGGAGACATGAAGTTTGCAGGCACGGTGGTGGATTCTGCTGGAGGCCTTCTATGGCTTAAGGAAAATGAAAACACCATAGGAAATGACCTTGCATATCTGGAAAAGTACCTCACGGATATGAAAAACAAGGAAAATAAAAATTAATTTTTTGAAAAATTTTTTAAAGATTAAAATAATAAAAATTATTCAATATCTTTCTCTTCAAAGGTTTTAATCGGGTCTACTATTGTGTACCCATCCTTGTCGGATACATCCTGCAGTGCGGGAGGATATTTCAGATAGTCCGGAACTATGCCTGCAAGCCTGTTTGTGTAACTGGGAATTGTATTGTTTTCATAGAATATGCCAATCGGTATATGATCTCCCCATTCCAGTGATTTTCTGTATCCCGTGTCGAACTTTTCCTCATCCTCTTCTTTCTTATTTACCACAGGGTCCCATGATTTGTCATCCTCAAGCTTGTAAACACGCTGCCTGTACCAATCCAGAGTATTCACATCGTTATAGGTGGGGCATGGCTGAAGTACTTCTATTACTGCTGAACCCTCGTGCTTTATTGCCCTTTCTATTATGGAAGAAAGCTGCTTGATTTCAGATGAGAAAGCTCTGGCCACAAATGAATATCCTGATGCCATTGCAAGTGTTATGGGATTTATCTTTCCCATTATATTGGGCCTGGCAAGGCTCTTAACCTTCTCACCCAGTGGAAGTGTTGGTGCCGCCTGTCCCTTCGTAAGTCCGTAAACCGAATTATTGTAAAGTATTACCTTTACACCGGAGTTTCTTCTTCCCTCACCCACAAAATGACCGGCTCCAATGCTGAGAAGATCTCCATCTCCTCCCATTACCAGTACATTAAGATTGGGATTTGAGAGTTTGACTCCCACTGCATAGGGTATTGCCCTTCCATGAAGTGTATGCACTCCTGCTATGTTTAAATAATGTGGGGTTTTACCTGAACAACCTATACCTGATACTGCAACCACATCGTCAGGATCCATATTCATATTGGAAAGTGCCTGTGTGACTGCGCTCACTATACCGAAGTCACCACATCCGGGGCACCAGTCAATTGTTATATTGTTCCTGAAATTGTATTTGCCCTTATTTTCTACTCCTTTTTGCATTTTTATCACCTTATGACCCTTCCTGGAGCACTTCCAGGGCGGTCTTCTTTTCCATTATATTCTTTGTGGATCTCAAAACCTCATCTAATGTTATATGCCTTCCATTGTATTTAAGGATGAAGTTTTCTATATTAACACCTGTATTCATTCTTATTACCTTAGCTGCCTGTCCGGTCATATTGCTTTCAACGTCTATTATCAGATGTGAGTTTTTCAGAACCTTTGCTACATATTCAGATGGGAATGGCTCAAACATTCTGAGATACAGAAGATTTGCAGATATTCCCTGTTTTTTCAGTTCACTTATTGTATCAAGAAGCAGGCTCTTCTGGCTTCCCCATGTAACATATGTTATATCTGCATTTTCATCTCCGTATAGTACAGCCTTGTCCTCTAAGGGTATTTCCTTATCCGCCGTTACAAGTTTCTGCATTCTTTTCTCCATCATTTTATCTCTCATGGCAGAGTCTTCAGTTACGTGCCCAAGCTCATCATGCTCGTCACCGGTCATCCAGAATATATCCTTTCCGAATACTCCGTATGGGGAAATTCCATTTTCTGTATCCAGTGAGTACCTTTTGAAGTTTTCATGATTGGTATTTTCGTTGTATTTCACTATCTTGACCTTTTTCACATCGATTTCAGGAACAAGATCCATGGTATTTGCCAGGGTCTTATCTATTAGATGTATTACAGGCATCTGGTATCTCTGTGCGTAATTAAGTGACTTCATTCCGTCGTATATGCATTCCTCCATATCTCCGGATGATATTACCATCTTCGGAAATTCACCATGGCCCGTGTTTAATGCGAATAGCAGATCGGCCTGGCCGTTTCTGGTTGGAAGGCCGGTGGATGGGCCGCCTCTCTGGTAGAACGTGATTACAACAGGTATCTCTGTCATGCCTGCATAACCGATTCCCTCAGCCATTAATGAAAATCCGGGTCCTGATGTAGCTGTTGCGCTTCTTGTTCCCGTAAGTGCCGCTCCGTTCGCCATGTTTATTGCAGATAGTTCATCCTCGCACTGTACCACCACAAGTCCTGCTTTCTTTACTACATCATCTGCATTTTTCAGGAATTTCATCTCTTCATGGCTTTCCAGAAGAGTGCTCTCATCGCTTGCCGGTGTGATGGGATAGTATGTCTGGAATCTAAGGCCACCCATAAGCTTTCCAAGGGCAGTAGCATCATTTCCTGTTAAAAGCATTCTCGGAGTAGCTGGATATGTCGGAAGTGTAGCAACCTTGATAGGTGATGTTTTAACATAGTCATATGCTGCCTTTATAACCTTTATATTGGATTCTATAACCTTGGGTTTCTTTTTGAATGCGAATTTAATTCCATCATCGGCATGATCCTCGTCAAGCCCCAGAAGTGCCAGTGTCGTTCCTGCTCCCAGTGTATTGTAATACCGGTTTGCCGGGCCATCGTGCACATTTTCATTTATAAGCTTATCAAATGGTATGGCTATTACATCGATTCCTGCACTCTTGAAGTAATCCAGAACACCCTTAACATCAAATGTAAGGTTTCTCTCTGCAAGTTCATCCTGGATCCTGGTCATGGTATCTGATGTTATCATCCTTGCATTCTTCAGATTGAATGTGTTGAAAGCCGAATCATATACAACCTTGGATCCCTGTGCCACATCGAACATATGTTCGAAAAGTGTGTCAGGGTCCAAAGCCACCATTATATCCACCGGATATTTCAATGATTTTGGCCTCTCATGCATTATTCTAAAATGTATATAGCTATGTCTTCCCTTAATATTGGAATGGAATTCCCTTATTCCGTAAATATTATAGCCGGCCAGTGAAAACGCCATGCTAATCATATTTGCAGCACTATCTATTCCTCCGCCCTGTGGACCTCCCACAAGTAGATTGATATCAGTTTCCTGCATTGTTACCGTATGATAAGCCTATTTTAATTTAAAAACTTTACCATCGGATTATAAGTATGAAATTTTAAATACATGAATTTTTATGTGCAAAAATCTGTAATACATATGTAAAAATTGAATATTTTATATATATTTTAGCCATTCCATGACAGGATCGTCATCGCCTATGTTTATTTCCGTCTTGCCCAATGCGGATGTTGTTACGAATTTAGTAAAATACGCCACACCATTGCTGATGTATCCGTACATGACATGCTCAACACTTTCTCCATCAGGGAAATGTGCCTCCGCCTCAGGCGTATTGGGAATGAAGTGCAGGTCAAATTCATTGCCATGTACATATAGCCGGTATGATGAATTTTCCACCACATAGTTCTGTAATTTTTCAAGACTTATATTAGGTTTCATAAGATGAAATTAAAGCAAAATATATAAATATAACATATTATAAAATTATTTTCTGAGAAGTGCAGGAATATCATCAGGATAACTGGCAACCTTTATTCCTGCATCCTCGAATGCCTTTATCTTGGATTCTGCTGTTCCTGTCCCCTTTTCTATAATTGCTCCTGCATGCCCCATCTTCTTTCCCGGTGGTGCACTTATTCCCGTGATGTAACCTGTGACAGGTTTTTTGACATGCTCCTTGATATATTTCGCAGCCTTCTCCTCCTCATTTCCACCGATTTCTCCCACAAGCACTATCTGTTTTGTCTGAGGATCATCGTTGAATATTTTAATTATATCAGAAAACGTTGTTCCAACTATGGGGTCTCCTCCCAACCCTATGACGGTGCTTTCACCGAATCCTGCATCTGTGACTGCCTTTACTATTTCATATGTAAGGGTACCACTTCTGGAGGCCACAGCCACATCTCCAACACGGAATATGTTGTTGGGCATTATTCCTATCTTTGCCTGTCCGGGAACTGTTATTCCTGGACTGTTAGGGCCTATCATAAAAACTCCCTTTCTCCTTGCCTCGTGATAAAGTTCCATGGTATCATGGACAGGGACGTGCTCTGTAAGTATATATATAAGTTTTATCCCATTTTCCATTGCCTCCAGGGCAGCATCCCTTACGAATGGGGCAGGGACAGATATCATGGAAGCATCAGGTTTGAGAGGCAGTGTATCTATAACATTGTTGTACACATCCACGCCGTTTACCTTTGTGCCTGCCTTGCCTGGAGAGACCCCAGCTACCACATTTGTACCGAACTTTATCATTTCTCCTGAATGGAAGGTACCCTGGTGCCCTGTCATTCCCTGGACTATTACCCTTGTTTCCTTGCTAATTATAACCATCTTATTCTACCCCCTGTATTTTTGATAATTCCTTCACGGCATCTGTCATGTTGTTGAATGCCTTTATGCCACTTTCCAGCAGTATCTTCTGGCCTTCCTCCTCATGTACGCCGCTGAGCCTGACCACAATCTGCTGTTTTATGTCAAACTTCTTTTTTGATGATACTATTCCGTTGGCAACAGTATCCGCCTTTGTAACCCCGCCGAATATGTTTACAAATATAAGTTTTGGCCTGGCCCTCATAACGAATGAAAATGCATCCTCCACAATTTCTATGTTATCTGTACCACCAAGGTCGAGGAAATTTCTTGGTTTCAATTTATGAAGTGTCAGGGCATCCATGGTTGCCATGGTCAATCCTGCTCCGTTTGCTATTACCCCGATATCCCCATCCATTTCTATGAATGTAAAACTCTTTGTTGCTGCCTCGTTTTCCAGTTCCGTCTTATCCGGATCGGTTATCATATAATCCTTATGCCTGTAAAGTGCATTGTCGTCAATTATCACCTTTGAATCCCCGGCTATAATATTGTTTTCACCATCTATAACCAGTGGGTTAATCTCTGTGAGAAGTGCATCCTCTCCAACAAAGGCTTTGTATAGGGATTCAAGCAGGCTGCTGAACTGTTTCCTGTTTTCAATGGGAAGGTATGATAAGGCCTCCCTGGCTATATAATCTGAATATCCCACCATAGGGTCTATGTATATCTTGTGTATATTTTCTTCAGGAACGCTCTCTATTTCCATTCCACCGTCAGCTGACAGTATTATAACTGGCTGTTTTGTTGCCCTGTCCAGCGTTATGCTGAGATAAAGTTCCTTTTTAATGTTTAGCATCCTCTCTATCAGTAATTTCTTGACAGTAAGATTGTTAATTGTAGAGTTCAAAAGCTGTTCAGAATAGGTCTTAAGATCCTCAGCGTTCTTTGCAAATTTTATTCCTCCAGCCTTTCCGCGCTTTCCTGACAAAATCTGTGACTTGATAGCCACAGGGTATTCAAATTTCTTCAGCTCTCCAACATTTTCTATAACATATCCATCAGGGACAGGAATCCCGTACTTCCTGAATATTTCCTTCCCCATGTATTCATAAAGGTTCATTGCAATCCCTGATATATTAATAAAGCATATTTAATATTATTTTTTAGGGAATAAGTTTTGGATTTGAATTTCCCCTGCGGATTTGTGTATCGGGTAAATAGTAAGTCTCACGGTTTCCAGTTAAAAATTTAAAGCATTGTGGCCAAACTTACTGGCATAATAATTAAATGATCGAAACAATAAAAAATATAAATTAGATTAATTTATTTTACCGAGGTTACCTATGATATTTTTTATTTTTGCCTTTTCAGCATCAGTGAGTTTCTCAAGGTTATCAAGTAAATACTGTGAATAGTTCTCCATCTGGGCTATGATATTATCAAGGTCATTTTTTTTGCCAGATATTTCATCCCATGGAAAGTACGAATCATCCAGCAATTTCTTTCCAGCCTCAGTAGTTTTATAGTATTTCTTGTTATTTTTCTCAGTGAGCTCTAGATAATTTTCACTGTATAATGCTGTTAAAGTGGGATATATTATTCCAGGTGATGGTACCCAGTTTCCCTTTGTTATTTCACCAATCCTGTTAGCTATATCTGCTCCAGTAACTTCATTTTCAGAGGCTATCCCCAGTATCCAGTATTTAAGCCCGAATCCACGCATGCCCTGCATATGATGCATTCCACCATGCATGTATCTACCCTTTGGTCCAAACATGTTAATCACCTAATAGCCACCATGGCATCCATGGTGCTGTTCATGCCTGAAGCGATGTTCTTCATTATGACATCCATAGTGTCCATGCATATGATCATGGGAACCATGATATCTATCCATACCCATGCAACCTCTTCTGGATTCCATGTCTCCATATTCCCTTCCTCTCTGGCAGCCTCTTCTATCTCTCTCACTATATTCATTACTTTCTGAATACCTTCTTCCATACATTTTAATCACCAGATATCCCTTATTGATATCTAATATAGATATCACTTTATGATATTTAAACTTTATTCTTCATCGGATTTATCCAGGGCTATGTTATAAAACACAATCTATATAAGTGTAATTCAATATTAGGAATGTAATGATTTACAGGGAGTTCGGTAACACTTCGTTCAAAACATCGTGTATCGGTATGGGAACATATTATGATATGAGGTGGGTTTTTAAAACATATCTCGGGATATATGCTGGCAAAGAACAGAAAGAAGACGCGATAAAATCCGGTATTGATTCTGGAATTAATCTCATAGATACTGCAGAACTTTACAGGACTGAAAAAATTATTGCCTCAGCAATCAAGGGGTCTAGGCGCGACGAACTATTTATAGCAACAAAGGTTTTCCCCACCCATCTGTCCCCAAAATCTCTTGAGAAGTCGCTTAACAGAAGCCTGAAGAATCTTGAAACAGATTATATTGATCTATATCAAATCCATTTTCTCAATCCCACTATAGATCTTAAAAAAACTCTGAGGGCCATGGAAAGAATGGTAAATGAGGGCAAAATGAGGTATATAGGGGTTAGCAATTTTTCACTTAACCTCTTAAAAAGGGCGCAGGGAATTCTATCGAAGCACGAAATAACATCTATACAGATAAATTACAATATATTCCATAGAAAGAGCCAGAATGACCTGATTAAATACTGCGAACAAAATCATATAGCAGTAATGGCATATTTCCCACTGGGCCATGGCAAGGTCACACAGAAACAGTACAATGAGTATTTTGACCACGTCAGAAAAACAGTGGGGGACGTACCCAATGCAAATATAGCCCTGGCCTATCTAATCAGCAAAAATCAGAATGTATTCCCGATACCCAGAGCTTCCAACAGGGCTCACGTTACCCAGAATGCTAAATATGCTGACATTATATTGAAAGAAGAGGATATAAAATATCTTGAGGAAAAGTTATAAAATTATGTTTTCTGTTAATCATGTTAACACACATCCTTAGAAGTTACCATCTCGTTGATACTTAAGCTTCCTGGATACAGCCTGATATCCTATTCCGTTTACAGAGCTTTGTGGTCTTGAAGCAATAGCAAATATACACAAAATTATAAAATAAATATAAATAACAGGGTTTGATATTACAATAGAGAGAAATGATAATAGCATTGGTATCATTTATTGGAGGAAGACTAACAGAGGCCAGCAACGATTCTTCCATGGATATGGATGATATGAAAAAAACACTTGCATATGCATTCCTGTATGATTTTCCAGTAAATGTATATACCGGGAATGAAGAATACAGGACCCTTTCCTTACTTTCAATTAAATACAACGCTCGTGGTAATCTCTTCTTCTCCGGCACATATTATTCCAATAACTCCAGAATCAAGAAAAATTTTTCATGGAGAGAGGTGAAAAGAATAGAAATTAATATAGAAAAGGAACCTGATAAATCAGTTTATTAAAATTGTTTATAGAAATAAGATTAATATTCTCTTCTATGGAAATTTCTTCCGTTTCTTGGAGGCCTGCTTCTATTCCTGTTTTGTGGGCCAGACCCCCTATTTTTATTGTAAGATGGCCTTGAATTCCTATGAAAGACTGAATCCCCCGCATTATCTTCACTGTCCCTGAACTGTGAAATAAGATTTCCGTAATTTATATCCGTGTATTCTGTTTCAAGGTTAACATCTATCTTTTCCATTTTTATTTTATTTCTTCTCTGTATACTCTGGATCAATCCACGCTGGTCGGCATCGAATATTGTCATTGCCCTGCCGTCCTTTCCCATTCTTCCTGATCTTCCAACCCTATGGGCGTATGTCTCTGTACTGTCAGGGGCATCAAAGTTTATGATATCTGTTATATTCGGTATATCAAGTCCACGTGCTGCCACGTTTGTTGCTACAAGTATTCCAGAATCCATATGCCTGAAATCATTTATAGATCTCTCCCTGGCATGCTGCTTCATTCCCCCATGTATCAGTATATTGTTGAACCCTGACCTTGACAATATAAGATTCAGCAGGTCTCCAGATCTCTGGGTTTTGACAAATACTATGGCCTTCCTGGAGCCATAGTTATGGATATATGACATCAACGTTGAAAATTTATCAAACTTTTCCGATATAGTGTACAGATGCTTGATAGAATCCGGTATTGTCTCCTCCCCTCCGGCACTTACAAATTCAGGAGACTTCATGAAATTCTTTGCTATGGTTTTCACCTCTGATGGTAGAGTTGCTGATAAGAGTATGGTCTGGTGTTCATCTGAAACAAAGGATATGATTTTCTTTATATCATCTATGAACCCCATGTCCAGCATCAGGTCGGCCTCATCGAGAACCAGGTATTTTACATGGCCCAGTTTAAGGTAACCCTGATTATGCAGGTCAAGTATCCTTCCTGGTGTACCGACAACTATATCAGATCCCGGCAACTGCTCCACCTGCCTGGATATTGAGGCACCTCCATAAACTGTTGTGGACTTTATCCCGGATATCTTTCCGAGCCTTGTAGCGACCCTGTATGTCTGCAGGGCAAGCTCTCTTGTAGGTAAAACTATGAGGGCTTTAACATTTCTTCCCTTCATTGATTCAATGGAATTTAATACTGGCAGGAGATATGCTGCTGTTTTCCCTGAACCTGTTTTAGAACGTATAATCACATCTTTTCCGCTTATTACAACGGGTATTGATTTGTCCTGTATTTCTGTTGGCTCAGTAAATTTCATTAAACTTAATGATTTTTTCAGATTGGCTGATATATTCATATTCTCAAAACTAGACAATTTAAACACTGATAGTATATATTATATTAAGATATATACTTAATTATACTGATTTTTTATGTTAGATTTCATATGTAGTCCTTTCTATTGACAACATTTTTTGGCTTACCGTTTAAATATGCTGATACATTCTGGAAAGCTTTCTTCAGTGGTACAGTCATATAATCTTTCGACAGTCCAGCGACATGTGGTGTGACTATCACGTTATCCGGTATCTTTCCCTCAATTTTCGGTTCTCCCCACCACACATCTGTCAGGAACCATTTGTCAGGATTTTTAGAGAGGTAATCCAGCATATCATCCCTCCTGACAACCTCAGCCCTTCCAACATTCAAAATTATATTACCCCGGAATTTTTTCAGCAGTTCATAATCGATAAATCCATTTGTATACCTGTTAAGTGGAAGTGTTATTGCCATTATATCTGCATTTTCCGGTATGTATAGTTTGTCAGTGGTAAAGATGTCTAGATTATTATCTGAGGGCTCTGTTCTCCCGAATCCAACTGATTTCATTCCGAAAACACTGGCTATTCTGGCCATTTCCCTGCCTATACCGCCATAACCCATAATTCCAAGGGTCTTGCCGTAAAGGGACTCTGAAAGTTCCCTTTCATACTGGCCGTTTCTAATCAATGAGTTTGATTTGCAGATATTTTTGTATTTGGATAAAAGAAGGGCAAAGGCATGCTCCGCTACGGGAATTGACCATGCATCTGCATTGCTGCATACAGTAACGTTTTCCGGTATATCTTTAAAATTTACATGGTTAACACCGGCAGACACACTCTGCATGAATACTGTGTTTCTCCCCACTTCAGGCTTTCCTGCGAAAACCACTATTTCAGCATCATCTGAGAACCCTTTGGTGATTTCACATCCTGTTTCCTTTTCAAGTTCTTTTATAAGGGAATCCGGCACTGACATGGAGGAAAAGTTAACTTGCAAGCTTATTTTCATATCAGTTGAATATTAAAATCCTATTAAAAGATTTTTTATGGGCAGGCATAAACATGTTCTAGCTGTTATTTGTTATACAATTGTTCCTGGCCCCATTAATGCAAAACTTCAATGATGCACCATTAATATTATAAGGTGCTCTTAATAGAAAGCCCCCAACCAATAATGGCAGTACATAACAGGGCTCTGCTGAAGCGTAACAGTAGTATTATTTATGATCCGCATATCGGCGATTGCAGTAATGCATATTCAAATTAATACGTAAAGTTTTAATAATAAACTTCTATATAATTTTATGATAATGAAAGATTCTGAGAGAACAGAATACTTCGACAGAAACGCAATAGAAATCTCAAAAAAATACAAGGGCAAGATACTGACACTTCCAAAGGTTCCTATTACTGGACTTGAGGATTTTTCATCACTTTACACTCCCGGCATTGCTGCAGTTTCAAAGAAAATAGAGGCTGACAAGGAACTTGCTTATGAACTAACAGGCAAATGGAACTCAGTTGCAATTTTAACCGACGGTACAAGGGTTCTTGGCATAGGAAATGTTGGTCCTGAGGCTGCCATACCTGTAATGGAAGGAAAGGCCCTTCTATTTAATTATCTTGGGGGCGTAAATGCAATTCCCATGCCGCTGGTTGTAAAAAATAATGATGAATTCATAGCCACTGCAAAGGCAATACAGCCCTATTTTGGTGGATACAATCTGGAGGATATACAGTCGCCAAGGTGTTTTTTTCTTCTGGAAAGCCTGCAGAAATCTATGGAAATACCTGTATGGCATGATGATCAGCTTGGCACCGCTTCTATAATACTTGCAGGTGCCATTAATGCACTGAAGCTTGTAAATAAGAAAAAAGAAGATGCAAAAATCGTCTTCAACGGCGCTGGCGCGGCTAACATAGCAGCCATATACCTGTTCGAGGCTGCAGGCTTCAGAAAGGAAAACATTATTGCAATAGATTCAAAGGGCATAATAGAGCCGGAAAGGGCGGATATCGATGCCTTAATGTTCAAGAACCCATGGAAATATAAGATTGCACTGGAAACCAACGGAGAGCGTGTTCAGGGAGAACCAGCAAATGCGTTCAAGGGGGCGGACCTTGTTGTATCTGCCTCAATTTCAATCCCCGGGACCATCAAAAATGAATGGGTAGAATCAATGAACAGGGATGCCATAATTTTTGCACTTGCAAACCCATTACCAGAGATATGGCCTGGAGAAGCCAAAAATTCAGGGGCGAAAATTGTTGCAACTGGAAGGGGAGATTTCCCGAATCAGATCAATAATAGCATGGTTTTTCCCGGAGTTTTTAGAGGAGTACTGGATGCAAGATCAAAGGGTGTGAATTTCCAGATCATGGTTGCTGCCTCTCAGGCAATTGCAGATTTTGTTGAAAACCCTACTGAGGACCATATAGTCCCATCCATGGAGGACTTTGACCTCTTCCCCCGGGTTGCATCTGTTGTTGCAAGGAAATGCGTAGAATCTGGCCTGGCAAGAAAATCTGATTCCACCGAGGGATTCTATAGAACAGCATCGGATATTATAACAAAGAATAGAAATATTTACAACAAATTATTTGACATGTAGGTGATCGGCTTGGTTAACATAAGATTAATGGAAAAAAAGGATATAGACGGTGTAATGGAACAGCTATTGAGATTAAAACATTTAAATGAGGAATTTGACCCACTTTTAAAGGTGTCTATTGGAAATGAGAAGGAAATTTCAGAAAAGCTTGGAAGGATTATTGATGATAGGGAGAATCATATTGGCCTCGTAGCAGAGGACGGAAAGCGCCTGGTGGGAATGATCATGTCAGATGTTATTTTCAGGATATATTATGATCCAAAATATGAGGCGAGGATAAGGGAATTCTATGTCATACCAGAATACCGTGGGAAGGGTGTCGGAATGAAGCTCCTGGAAAAGTTGAGAGAACTTGCTTCAGAAAGGAATATTAAAATGATAACGGCAGAATTCCCGTCACTGAACCTCCTTGCCTCAAAATTCTATGAGAGCATTGATTTCAAGGAATTAATAAAAATTTATTCTAAAATCAACTAAAAAATTTTATTTTTTATCCGATAGGGCTATGTATTTCAGGATATTTCCTGTTTTAACATAGTTAAGCTCTGCATTTGTATTTATCAGGGCCTTTCCCTTTATGGATTTGCCGTTTATATTTATGTTAAGAACCTTTCCTATGGATATATCACTAATTCCTTCTATGTTTACTGTTTCATCTCCTTTCAGTGGTGGAAGGCTGTCCACCTGAATCGGAATTATGCCCATATCCACAAGGTTGCTCCTGTGAATCCTCTCAAAGCTTTCTGCTATTACGGCCTTGACTCCCAGAAGTGATGTGACCTTTGCTGCCCAGTCCCTGGAACTTCCTGAACCGTACTGTTTCCCTGCAAATATGACAAGAGGTACATTATTTTCCTTGTATTTCATGGCAGCATCGTAGAAACTCATTACCGTACCATCAGGATAGTATACAGTGTCTCCACCGGTGTGGTCAACCATTAGGTTTCTTATCTTGGGATTGGAGAATCCTCCACGGAGCATGACTTCATGGTTACCACGGCGGGCGCCGAATGTATTCAGTTCAGTGACACCCAGCGAGGTGAGGTATTTCCCTGCTACCGAATCTTTTGCTATGGGGCCTGCAGGCGATATATGATCTGTTGTAATTTTATCACCGAAAATTGCCAGTATTCTTCCATTTTTCACGTCTTTTACAGGATCCATATACATCCATGGGGGCATTTTTATGTAGGAGGAATCATCCTTGAAATCAAATATGGTCCCACCTGTGGATTTCATGGATTCCCAGTTCGAATCACCTCTGAATACATCGCTGTACTCCTTCCTGTATGTATCCGGGTCCATAGCCAGATGGAAATATTCCTTGATTTCCTCAGTGCTGGGCCATATATCCTTTAGGTATACCGGCCTATTTTTATCCATGCCTATTGGGTCTCTGGACAGGTCAATATCAAGTGTACCTGCCAGTGCAAAGGCCACCACTAGCATGGGTGATGCGAGGAATGCACCTGCAATGTATGGATTTATCCTGCCCTCGAAATTCCTGTTTCCACTAAGCACGGCGAATGTTCTTACACCGTATTTCAGTATATCGTCCTGAACCTCAGGTATTAGTGGACCGGCATTCCCTATGCATGTGGTGCATCCATAGCCTACCAGTTCAAAACCAATCTTATTGAGGTATTTCATCAGGCCTGCCTTTTCAAGATATTCTGTTACCACCTTAGATCCAGGTGCAAGGCTTGTTTTTATTGTCTGTGCCGGTACGATGTTATGTTCAACGGCCTTCTTGGCCATTAGGCCTGCTCCCAGAAGCACAAATGGATCAGAGGTATTTGTACAGCTTGTTATGGCGGCCATAACAACAGATCCATTCTTTACCAGCTTTCCGTTACTTCCACCATTTATAAGTTCGTCTATTCTACCCTTTAAATCCTCTATGTTAACCAGTTCATCTGGATTTTTCGGGCCAGCCACTGCACTCTTGATTTCAGAGAGATCTATATCAACAGTTTCACTGTATTTCTTCGGGCCATTATAGAATAATCCCTGTTCCTTAAAGTATTTCTCAACAGACTCTGGATCCCTAGCTGTTCCTTTCAGGTACTTCAGTGTCTCACTGTCTACAGGGAAATATCCAATAGTTGCCCCATATTCCGGCGCCATGTTGGAAATGGTTGCACGGTCCTGGGCAGTCAATTCTGAGAGGTTCCCGTAAAATTCAACGAACTTCCCAACAACGTTCCTGGCACGGAGTGTTTTTGTAATATACAGTACAACGTCAGTTGGGGTTACTCCTGTGGGAATTTTTCCCTTAAGGTTTACTCCTATGACTTCCGGAACGGTCATGAAATATGGCTCATTAAGCATAGAAGCTTCTGCCTCAAGACCACCAACTCCCCAGCCCAGTACTCCTATGCCGCCTATCATGGTTGTATGTGAATCAGCTCCTATAAGGCTCTCAGGGAATATCTCACCATTGTCTACTACTGCAACAGATGATAAATATTCTAGATTAATCTGGTGAACTATCCCATGTCCAGGGGGAACTATCCTAACATTTTTGAAGGATTGCTGTGACCATTTCAGGAAATCGTATCTCTCCACGTTTCTTGAGAACTCATCCTTCATGTTGATAATAATCGGCTCATCGCCACGGAACGAATCAACTATGATGGAGTGGTCAATGACCAGGTCAGACTTTGTAGCGGGGTTCACATCCTCAGGATTCCTCTTCATTTTCAGGTAATACTCCCTCATGGCTGCAAGGTCCACAAGAATGGGAACCCCTGTATAATCCTGGAAAACAACCCTTGATGGTTTGAATGCCATTTCTGAACCGGCTTTCATTTTTGCAATGTTATCTATTGATCTTTCATCAATATCAACCCCATCATAATTCCTTAAAACATTTTCCAGTAAAATTTTAAAAGAATAGGGCATATTGTCAATGTCGTACTTATCAGCAAGCTGGGATAGTGGATAATACTTGAGTTTCCGGCCATTTATTTCAATGGTGCTGTTCTTTACATTCATAATTTGTAAAGCCAAGATAATATTTTAACATTATTATATAGAAATATTTGACAGGCAGTTGACATGCCTATGCACGCCTTTGAGCTTCCCGGGACCCATTATTAACTTCGGCTTCCGTTCGAATGGGGGCTTTCAATTATATAATTAAACGTGTCCGGTACAAAACTTAAATATAGATTAATATTTACTTAATAATGAAACAGCTTGAATCTATAATTCCATTGATTACCCCGTTTACAAATAACAGGGTTGATAAACAGCTTGCAGTTGACCATGGAAACGATGTTCTGAAGGGAGGGATGAAATATCTATTCCTTGCCGGAACTACAGGTGTAGGTCCATCACTTTCCACCCAGGAAAAGCTTGACCTCCTTGATGCGTTTTCGAATATTCCGGACAGTATTATGTTACAGGTAGGTTCACTAAACCTGGAAGATTCTGTGGAAATGGCAAGGGCAGCAAAAAAGAAGAAGATACACGCTGTCGCTGCACTTCCTCCGTACTATTTTACAGGATTTAAAAGGGAGTGGCTTGTAAAATACTATGTGAAGATATCCTCCGAGTACCCAACCATCATATACAATTATCCCGATACAACAGGTTATAATATTACATATGATATTATTAATGATATAAAGAAAGCCGGCGGAAATGTCATCGGAATCAAGGAAACAACCTTTGACATGAATGATATCCTGAATACAAAAATGTACGTGGATAATTTCAAGGTATACACAGGTCCAGATCAGTACATTCTATCAGGTTTCAGGCTTAACCTGGATGGATATGTTTCAGGTGCAGGAAACTACGGTTATAAAATTATAAAGGGCATAGAGGAAAACTATGATAACGAAAGGGGTGACAGGTACCAGTTCCTCCTCAATGAATTATCGGGGCTATCGAGAAAATACGGAACAATATCTTCTATATATGATATGGTTGAAATTATAACCGGCGTGGATGCAGGATGCCCCAGGGAGCCTTTCTTTAAAATGTCTGAAGGCGACAGGCTACAGCTGAAAAATGAAATAAATACCCTAATGGAAAAATACAATTTCAAATTATAAAAATACATTTATCTTGATAGGAATATTTAAATATTTTTAATTATATGTTATAATTTATGTTTATCCGCATAGTATTGAACCATAAAAAATGCTGGTCTCAGGTTCTTGCAAAAAGTACTAATATTTACGGTTTTCTTCTTGGCCAAAAAACTCACGGTGATGAAATCACAGGGACTGTTGCATTCTATCCACTTGGAAAACATACCAACTGGGAGGAGTTTTTTAATCGAATGAAGGAAGAAACTGCCGTTAAAAAAATAGAGCACATAGAATCCTATGGCAAATCCAGGGTATTTATTGTTAAATTTGTAAATAATCTAACAAACTCTGTTACCGCTCTTATTGAAAAATATGATGTGCCCTTCTACAGAGAAGTATTTTACCGGGGGCTTGAAATCTGGGATATATTTTCATGGCATGAAAATGATGGTGATTTAACCAGGAATCTGGAGCAGATAGCAGATGTTGTATATTTTAAGGAGCTGGAAAATATAAATTTCCCCGATCCATTCATTGATGGAGATCTCATATCAAATGTGCATCTACTCACCTATGCAATTGAGAATGGATATTATTCAAATAATAAGGACATCAATCTTGGAGAACTGGCCAGAATATTTGGAACCTCAAAATCCAACCTTTCAAGAAAATTTAAGAGATTTGAAACTTACACACTTAACTATTACCTTGCAAACCACCTCCAGTATATGGATATAGACAGGTTCGCTGCAAAGGAAAAATTGTGAATACTGTTTAAAAATGGACAATGATCCGTAAACATGTTGCATGATACTGTTATATATAACCAATTTATAATATATTATGAAAATAACTGAAGCTGAAACATTTTTGCTGAATATACCGGTTAGTAGAATAAACGACTCACAGTACACAGTGGACTCTATAAATCTACTGGTGCTAAGGATTTCCACAGATGCAGGAATAGATGGCTATGGCTATAACTGGCATACCTCTGATGGCCTTGACATTGTACAGAAGATGTTTGATGAATATGTCGGGCCTCGATTAAAAGGTATGGACCCACTGATGCGCATGAAGGTTGAAAACTCACTAATGGAAACCCATAATTTTGGCTGGGACCCAAGATTGGGGTATAATGGCATCGGTGTTTATATAACCTCACTTGTTGACATTGCACTCTGGGATATTATGTGCAAGATAAAGGATATGCCACTGTATAAAGTGCTGGGTGCCGGAAGCGATAGGGTAGAGGCATACAATACAGATGGGGGATGGCTTTCATGGTCAAAAGAAGATCTCGTGAAGAATGCAGTCAGGCTAAAAAACAGTGGATACAAATCAATCAAATTAAAGGTAGGCAGCAGGGACCCTATGGACGATTATGAACGGGTAAAAAGTGTTAGGGAGGCTATCGGTTATGATATAAAATTAATGATAGACGCAAATACTAAATGGGATCTTGAAACTGCAGTATACATGTCCAGAAAGCTGGAAAAATTCGATATTTACTGGCTGGAGGAGCCATTGAATCCTGACGATATAAGGGGACATGCTGAACTCAGAAGCAGAACCACTATCCCTATCGCCCTTGGGGAATCCATTACGAACCTTTATTCATTCCGGGATTACATGGTAGCTAGGGCAGTAGACATAATCCAGGTTGATGTTACCAAGGTCGGGGGTATTACAGAATGGTTAAAGGTCGCCAGCCTTTCTGAAGCCTTTGGCCTGAATCTTTATCCACATACCAACATACAGCAACCCCTGCATGGGCAGCTTGTGGCCTCTGTTCCAAATGGTAAAATAGTGGAGCACGTTGACTGGCTATCTGACGTGTGGAGGTATCCTGTCACACCTGAAAACGGGTATTTCCACCTAAATAAGATAAAAGGCGCCGGTTCAGAGGTCACAGAGAAGGCCATAGAAAAATTCCTGGTTAAATAGGGAAATATTCTGGGTTCAAACGTGTTGACATAAATAATTATATATAAATATAACTTTTATTTTAGATGGAAACATCTGCTCTGGACGGAATACGCGTAATAGAATGTTCTTTTCACCTCAATGGCCCATTTGCAGGAAGGCTTCTTGCAGAGCTCGGTGCAGAGGTCATAAAGGTAGAGCCACCTGAGGGGGAGCCGAACAGGCACAATTCAACCACCATAAAAGGAGAATCAACATTTTTCATGAACTATAATGCCAATAAAAAATTTATAACATTGAACCTCAAATCAACAAGAGGAAAGGAAATTTTTCTTGATTTAATAAAAAATAGCGATGTTTTTCTGGATAACTTCAGGCCGGGTGTTATGGACAGGCTGGGGCTTGGCTATGAAGTCCAGAAGAAATACAATCCCTCTTTAATATATGCTTCCAGTACCGGCTTTGGATATACAGGGCCCTATACTAACGATGCGGCATATGACACAACGATACAGGCGATGTCAGGCATGATGGATCTAACCGGTTTTCCCGGTGATCCTCCAATAAGGGCAGCCCCGGCAATAATGGATATTTCGGCGGGCACCTACACCGCACTTTCCATACTTGCGGCGCTTCATTACAGGGATATGACCGGAAATGGACAGAGAATAGATATTGCAATGTTTGATGTTGCGGTTAATTACATGATAGGGCTTTACAGCCAGATGCAGGTTGGGAACGTTGTAAAACAGGGGAATGCAATACCTGTACTGGCACCCTACAACGTGTACAGGACTAAGGACGGCTGGGTGGTTATAGTTATTGGCGATGATGACAAGTGGAAGCATTTTCTTGAAAAGATTGGAGAATCGGATTATCTGGAGGATAAAAGATTAATGCATCTTCCGGAGAGGACAAAAAATTCCGGGATTGTGGATAAAATTATCTCATCGTGGAGCATTAAAAATACATCAGAATATGCTGTTAATCTGGTAGTAGAATGTGGTGGGGCAGCATGTAAGGTTAGAAAACTGGAGGAACTCCCTGATGACCCCCAGGTGAGAGCAAGAAATATGATTGTTGATACAGTGCATCCGATTGTGGGGAATTTCAGAACTATCGGGTCAGCATTGAAAATGTCTGAGACTCCTGGAAGGGTGGTAACACCCGGTCTTCCCCTGGGATATAATAACATAGAGATATATAGAAAAATACTGAACCTTTCTGAGAACCAAATATCTGACCTGAGAAAGAGTGGAGTTATATAATCATAACCTGGCAATTATGGGGTGATTGTACTGGCACACTATAGTGCCATCCTGTTTCAATACCTTTACATTGAATACCATAATTTTCATTCCCCGGTGTGTTTTGCTTTCTCTTTCTGATTCCAGTGTCAGCTCAGAATGTATTGTATCCCCTATATAGGTAGGGTTTGGAAACCTAACATCCTCAAAACCAAGGGTCATTAGTGGTACATTTTCCCAGTCAAAATAGTTTGTCCTGAAAAACAGGCCTTCAGATATGCTTAGTATAAGGAGGCCATGGGCAACCCTTCTTCCGGATATAGATTTTCTGGCTGCATATAACTCATTTGTATGTGCCGGATGGTAATCCCCGCTTAATCCAGCAAATTCCACTATCTCAGATTCTGTAACAGTTCTACCAGGAGTTATGATGGTCTTGGATTCCATAAAATAATATATATATTTATTATTAAATATTTTCTTCCAGGAATATTAGGTAAAATAGAAAAATAGTGACATGGGCACAACATGTACATACAAAATTTTTTATAAGTTTTGTACCTGTTATATTATGAAAGCAATGGTTTTGAATGACACCGGAAAGGTGGAGGATAATATCCTGAAATATAAAGATGTTGAAATTAGGGAACCCGGGGGCTATGAGATACTGCTAGATAATATATCATGCGGCGTTTGCCACTCCAACCTTCATATGATAGAGGGGGACTGGATATCCCACGGACTACCAGGGAAAAAACCAATAATCCCGGGGCATGAAATTATTGGAAGGGTCCACTCTCTGGGTGAACTTGTGGAAGGCATAAAGAAGGGTGATGTTGTAGGTGTCCAGCCGCTTTTCCAGGCATGTGGTAAATGTGATTACTGCACAACAGGAAGGGAGTATCTGTGTCCATATGGAAAGTGGACCGGTGAAACTGTAGATGGTGGATACTCACAGCAGATGATTGCAGATTCCAGATACGTTAATAAGGTCCCCTCAAATATAGACTATATTAAAGATTCTCCATTGTTCTGTCCTGGAATAACAGCATATTGTGCTACTGAAAAGGCAGAGCTCGCACCGGATAAAACAGTCTACGTTGTGGGCATTGGTGGGGTTGGGCATCTGGTACTACAGTTTGCAAAGCTTTACGGGAGCAGAGTTGTTGCAGTATCCACATCGAAGGCCCATGAGGAACTTGCATATAAAATGGGAGCCGATGATGTCCTGTTAATGGACAGAGATTTTTCAAACGCAGATAAATACAGAAAAACTGCGGACTCCCTTATACTCTTCGCTCCATATGATAAAGCAATAATGAATTCTATGAAGATGATAAAGGATAGTGGTGTAATGGTTCAGGGCGTATTTGGAAAAATTGACTATGATTTTACCACTGAAATCAGGTTAAAAGGCACAAAGATCGGAGGCAGGCATGACATGGACCAGGTACTCAAGATAGCATCTCAGAACAGGATAAAGATAGAGTCAAAAGAATACCGCCTTGAGGATGCAAATCTCGCATTGCAGGATCTGAAGCAGGGAAAGATAAATGGACGGGCAGTGTTAAAATTGAACTGAAATCCTGCAATCAGATCATATATTGTATAATTGTATATCATTTATTTTTTGTTTAACCTATAATGTTTTTAGTATATAATGACCTGAAAGACATGTTTTATAAAACTATTTGGGAATTATTATATAAGCAACATGTTGATTATAATATTTAAATACTGATTGTAGTTATAAATTTGATGGTGTATGACCGAACATATAAATAATAATGGTACATATAAGTACAAGCTCGATGAAATTTTGCGCAGACTTGATGATGCTAAACTTAGAAATATGTACTGGGCATTTGTGGCGCTTGCTACCATAGGAGGTTTTCTTTTTGGATATGACCAGTCAAATATTGGCCTTGTTATCCCGTTTTTCCCATATACATCACACATACCGGTACTTCTTGGACTTGAGGCCTCATCAGAGTTCCTTGGAGGTGCTGTAGGGGCCCTTATTGTGACTTTTGTTGCGGATAAAAGTGGAAGAAAAGCTTTCCTTCTTGCTGATATGGGAATTTATATTGTAGGGGCCCTGGTTTCAGGATCTGCTACCTCTTATCTGGTTCTTTTGATTGGCAGGCTAATTATCGGTGTTGGAATAGGTGCCGACTCAGCCATTGCTACAGCATTCATCTCGGAATTTGCTCCTGCAAAGGACCGTGGAAGGCTTACAGGTTTTCAGCAGATGATGATCAATATGGCCATTCTGGGGGCCTACCTTATTGGTATCCTTGTTTACGGAGTAGACCCGGCCGGTGTTGCCACAGTTGGATGGAGGATACTATTTTATGTGGCTGCAGTTCCTGCAGTTATTGGTCTGGTGTTTAGGTACAAAATACCTGAATCTCCCAGGTGGCTAATCATTCATAAAAATATAGATAAAGCCAAAAAGGTTCTTGAAACCTTCGGAATATCGGCCACCGTGGAAGAGTTAACAGAGGCTTCAAATGAATGGAATGAAAAAATCAAGTCATATAAAATACCGAGGTCTATATGGAAAGGTGTTGGAGTTATAGTTGGTTTTGCGTTCTTTGATATGTTCTGCGGAATAGACATACCATTTATATTCGGTCCGGAGATACTCAGTACAATACATCTTTTCCCAACAGTTGTAAATCCGGTTACCTCAGAAATATACGATATGGCAGCTCTGGTTCCCATAGGGATTGCCCTTACTGTTGGCGGTTTCTACGGATGGTCGCATATTGATACATGGGGCAGAAAGAAAATTTCAGAAATAGCATGGACCGGGATGATCATATCAGGGTTTATAGCCGCCATACTGTGGGCATTCAAGCTATATCTCATAGTCCTTATATTCCTTTACATATATACTTTTGTATATTCTGTATCCATAGGCATGACTGCCTGGGTACTCCAGGGAGAAAGTTCTACAAGTGAATCCAGGGGATTTATAGCAGGAATCATAGCCATAGCAATCTGGGTTATGGATTTTGCAAACGTTACCATATATCCTATCATGTCCAGCAGAATTGGATTCACAGGCGCATGGATTGTCTACTCACTTCTATCAGTGGGTGCATTAATATGGACAATATTCATGCTGAAAGAAACCAAGGATGTACCAGTTGAGGAAATGGATAAACTCTATGCCTGATTTTTTCGGTTAAATTTTTTATATTTTTCTCATACTTACTTTTTAAAATATTATAAAATTAATTTGCAAATATTATAAAATCAGGCTAAAAATAGAGTATATATGAAACAGGGTCTGTGGGAGAAATTATGGAATTAACATATGGCTTATGGGAAAATAATCAAAACAACCTCTTCATTTAAATATATTCAGCATTGTACTCTTCTAATGCCTTTCTGCTGAACTTTACGCCTGTTCCCGGTTTCATAGAGGGATATATCATCCCACTTTCTATTTTCGGTTTTTCGGAAAACAGTTTTTCCATCCATGGAATATACTCCACATAGATGCCTTCAGGGATAGATGATACCAGTGGTGCATGAAGCTGCATAATAAAATGGGGTGCTATATTAACATTATTCGCCATACACAGGGAGGAGATTTGGATCCATTCAGTTATTCCTCCGGTTCTGCAGACGTCTGGCTGTGCTATGGATATGCCAGCGCCAATATACCTCATAAATTCATATTTTGTGAAAATTGTTTCACCTGCAGCCACCGGAATTCCTGAGTTTATGGACAGTTTTTGATATGCTCCAATGTCATCCGCCGGAAAAGGCTCTTCGATCCAGGCAATCCCGATATTCTCCATCATCCGTGATCTCCTGAGCCCCTCTGGATACTGCCATGCCTGGTTTGCATCTGCCATTACAGAAATTTTTCCATCAACGGCATCCACTACCGCTTTAAGTCTCTGCATATCCTCTTCAATGGACTTTCCTACCTTAATTTTGAATCCATAAAATCCAGATTTCATTACATGTTTGGCTGATTCAACCAGTTCCTCCTGAGTATAATGCAGCCACCCGGAGTTGGTCTCGTAAAGCTTTACCGGCCTGCCATTACCACCAAGCATCCAGAATAATGGCTTCCCTGCCTCAAGGCATTTGATGTCCCATAGAGCAATATCAACGGCAGCAATAGCATGCTCTGTTATTCCACCTCTTCCAACAGGCTGTGACATCCACCATATTTTATTCCAGATACCATTGATATCGCCACTATCCTCACCTATTATAACTTTCTTAACATAACAATCAAGAAATGCCTTGATGGATGCTCCACCGTTACCTATGGTATAGGTAAAGCCTGTCCCCTCAATTCCATCCACAGTGATTATCCTGCATATTATTATTTCAACAGATTCTGTTGAATGAATGGAATCGCTAATATGCTTATCGGTGGGTACCTTCAAAAGCTGAGAATCCATATCCACAATTTTTGACATTTTATATCCATAAATAATTCAGGTTCAGGTATAAAATTCTTGAGGTTGATAGGTTGTATATGTCACATGTTGATAACAATATCTTTATATGGTTATGAGCTGATAAATTATGGACTACAAGGACCCGAGGCATATTTACAGTACCATGGAAACAATAGCGGAAAAGGTTAATAAAATTTCTGAAGAATGCATAAATAGGTTTCCCTATTACAGGGATGAGTTCTCTGGTAGACTTGTCTGCACTGATACATGCAACTGGAGTGGTGGCCATTGGATTTCACTGCAGTTAAATTCATATATAATTTCCCCAGAAACCGGCATAATAAACAACATTAAGTCCTTGAAGGACAGAATAAGTTGCAGGTCGAAGGACAGGGATATATTCCTGGGTTTTATTTTCTATTACTCATTTGCACGAATGTATGACATGTTCGGCTCAGAATACGATCTTAATACCGCACTGTCGGCAGCCGATACCCTCATTTCCATGTTCAACCCAGTGGCTAAGCTGATTCCACTGGGAAGTGAATGCCAGGTTCTGGGAACTGATATACAGGGTGATAACATTGCTGCGGTTGACGGTTCCATCATAGCAAATATACTTCTGTACTGGGCATACGATCATACAGGAAGGCAGGATTATCTGGAGACGGCCATAAGCAATCTGGACAGCACTATAAAAATATTCATGAGAGGTAATTTTTCTGTAATACATATGGTTAAATTCGATCCTGATTCTGGAAATATTCTGACAAAATGGAATAATCTTGGTTACAGTAATAACACAACCTGGTCCCGTGGACAGGCATGGTTTCTTCTGGCTCTTGCCTATGGATATAAATATACTGAAAACAAAAAATACATCGAAATTTACAGGAAGGCGCTGAAATTTTATATCGGTCGTTGCAGGCTAACTAGTCTTCTACCCTTATATGACCTTCAGGCACCAGAAGAACCTGGAACCCCTGTTGATGCTTCTTCACTGGCTATTCTTGCCAAATCATATATAACTATGCTGGAACTTGGACTGGATGATGATGGTACACTGAATTCCATACTAGATACCATACTTTCAATTATTGATGTCACTCCCAGCAGCTTTATAACCCACCATGTATGTTTTGATTATCCCCACAGGTTTGCAATAGACTCTGACATGGTTTTTGCAGATTACTATATCCTCGATTTCCTGATAAATCTGAATGAATATATCCAGAGAAGAAATAAAATTATTTAACATATAAAGGAAATAAGGATATGCCTACAATTATAAAAGCATTGCTGAGTGCTGTATTTCAGGAACAGCATTATACAATAATGCCATTCCGGTATTTTTCCATCAGTGTTGATTCCAGCATGGGGACAATAATGTCACAGTTTCTTTCTGCTATTTTCATAGAACTTATGGACTCTTCAAGGCTAACACCAACGCCTATGGGTATATGTTCCTGCAGATTCCTGTATGTAAAGAATGAATCCGTGAGTCCAACCCTGCCAATTTCTGTGTTAACTATTATTAGCAATGAGCTGAAATGGTGTCCGCCAGTACGGATAACTTCTATGCCATTCTCTATAACATCATGGTCCTCCAGTAGATATACCCGGTCCCACCAGTCAGTTACAAGATGGCTCATTATTTTATCAGGAAAGTTAATTTCCCGTTCAGGCATCTGTTCCACTGGATTCTTGTTCATTAACTGCACCCATCCTGTTTTGGAAAAGAAAATTTTGGCATTAGTATATAAATCGAGATTTCCAGTTGCATAGGATACTAAGGGTGACAGGATCACACTGCTCACTGACTGAGGTGCAAATCCCAACTGTGAAAGATAAGTTGGGTCATTGAACTCAGATGCTTTTTCAGCCTTAATTCCGGGGTCCGTATTATACCAGTGCTGCATCAGGGGTTTCATATCAACCGGCATACCGGTGTTGAGTATAATTTTTTTATTGCCTGACCTGATTAAAGCCATATGAAATACCAGCCTTTCGTATCTGTCAAAATCCTTCATAAAATAGGCAAGGGGTGAAGGCACTGTATGCTCACCTGACCTTACCAGCCTTATACTCCATTTTTCAACCATTTATATCACCATTATCAATCTGGCACTATTACCTGCCTTCCCAGGACGGTACCAGAGCTTATGGCTTCAAGACCGACGTTTGCATCTTCAAGTTTTCTTTCCACAACATAACTTTTTATCCGTTTCATTGAATACATCTTAATCACATCTATCATATCCTGATAGGTCCCGTAATTGCTACCGCTTATGGAATGCTGGTATACCATTGTTGTGAAAACATCTATATTGCTGGTTTTTCCGTATGCACCAACGAGGACAAGTTTTCCATTTACACTTAGTACACTGTTCAGCATCTGGACAGTATCACTGCTGGAAACAAGATCGATCGCCCCCTGTGCTCCCTCTCCATCTGTAACCATGCCTACGGTTTCCTTCAGCTGGGATGGCTTTACAACTATGTCAGCACCCAATTTTTTGGCAAATTCAAGATGCTCATCTTTCCTAGATACAGCTATGACATTTACTGTTGGCATAACTGTTTTCATTATTTGAACCGTATAAGTGGCCAGGCCCCCAATACCATTGATTATAATAGTTGATACTGGAGATACAGAGGAAACTATCTTTTTTACTGCACCAAGTGATGTGGTTCCTGCATCCACCAGTGGAGCAACATGGATAGGATCAAGAGACCCTATTCCATATAGCCATCTGTAATCAGGAACAAGCATATACTCAGCATAGCCACCGTTGTATCCAGTCTGTCCGGGAGTTGTTTGGTAAGGGCACAAATTTGGGAACCCTCCGCGGCACCATCTACATTTGCCACATCCCCATGCTGGATATACAGCAACCCTATCACCGATATTATAATCCTGAACCGAATCCCCGATACTAACTATCTCCCCCACATTCTCGTGTCCAAGTATCATGGGGAGCTGAAATCCTGGTTTTAACTCTATACCCCTTGAAATGCCCAGATCAGTGCCACACATTCCTGCAGCGAGTATTTTTATTATAACCTCATTGCCCTGTGGGTTATCAAGATGAATTTTATCCCTGATTAATGGTTTATTGAAGTCTGATAGCACCATTGCATAGAATTCCATGAATATAACATGTATACGGCTATATTTTAATTTTTATATGGATATGTTGCATATTAGATGATCAGGTCAGTTGCACAATTCATTTTACCATAAATTTTGATTTAATGTAAATCCCCTGTACGGTTAAATACGGAATTGATTTGTTTTTTATGACACCAAAACCAGTCACTTTTGGATCAAACAGGGATATAAGAAGATATGGATAATACAAGCTACAGGAAGGGTTATTCAGAAAGGTATGTAACTGCCATGAATGATTTTATGGATAATAGCCCATTAAATAGACGGAGGGAACTATTAGATGAAAACAATTACAACAGGAGGGGGGCCATTTAAGGTGCCGGGAATAGTAATAATGTACCTAGATAGTTTAAGGGAGTTAAGGGGAATGCCATTCAGGCAGCTGGAGTCAGAACTCCATAACTTATCAAGAATATTCAGATTCCCTGAAATATCATTTACATCAATATACAGGAGGATAAGAAAAATAATTCCGGAAATAGGGAGTGATAATAATGGTGCATTGGCAGCAATAGACTCCTCAGGATTCAAGGTAACATTAAGGGGAGACTACCCAGGCAATAAATGGCATAAGATAAGAAGGGGATGGATTAAGCTGCATGCTGCTATAGACATTAATAATTTTGAGATAATAGATTACTCCATTACAGATGAACATGCAAATGATGCTAAGGAGGGAATAAAATCATAAGGAGAGTTAAGAATAAAATAAGAAGATTATACGGTGACAAGAGATATGATTCTAAATTAATTTACAATGAATTAGAGGGCAGGGCTGCAATACCCCCAGGGAGGAATGCATCAACACTTTCTAGAGTCTCCTCCTAAAGGGCAAAGATTACAGGATTCATTAAAAAATTTAGTGAAAGAACATGGAAGGTTAACAATAATTATGGCTTAAGATGGAAATTTCTACAATGAGTACAGTAAACTAAGGTGGGAACTAATTACGCAACTGACTTTTATTTATCTAAAAATTAAAATATACAATGGGGTGCATTTTCACATGTATAAATTAGCAAAGTGATTCCCTGAATTTCCTATTCTATGTTACTGTCTATACAGAAATTATCTAAGGACTATAATCATTGACATTCATTTTTGGGGATTGGCCATGCTGTAAGATATAATGGGGCTCTGGAAATAAGCCCTCAAATCAGTATAAAGTTCCTGCATGCCTTATATTGCAGCAGGAAGGGTTATGCAATATCTGAATATAATTCAGGAAATCCAATCTACTTTCCAGAGACAATTTATACATATATACCAACCGGTAGAATACCGAAGAGCATTTTCAAATGTTTCATATATATTACAGGAGTGTACGTGTTAATAGTACAGCTCTATCTTCATCTGAATTCATTAATTCTATGACGAAACGTAAATTATCGTTATAGAACGGAAGGACTGTTCCCTGGTGAGAATGCGAGGGAAATGCTGAAAATCAGGACGAATCAGATTAGGCACTTGTTTTTGGTCAATCAGCTAAAACTGGCGTTAACCAGTAATTACAGACGACTATACTCAGGATAATTTTATCGAAAGTCTTGTTATGCCTTACATGCAGATCTTCTCCCAACCTTAAGACATTAAGATACTAGGGATATTATTTTTTGGGAAGTTTAAGCACAGAAATGTATTAGAAAATTAAACAATATGTACTTTCTTCGGAGCCTACTGTTCGTTTACTCAGGAATTACTATAATACAATTTCCTAATATTTTCCATTATGGACTGTTTTCCGGATAGGATTATGCCATTTTGAATTATTTCCAGGATTATTTTTTTCTTTTCGATACTTAAAGCATATACTTCATCTAAAGTATACACTCTAGGTTCCACATCAACGGGGAAACTGGGCTCCATAAAGTCAATAACATTTTTTTTCCCCTCAGTTATTATTATGACATCGGCATCCGAAAATGGTGAATAATTTCCCTTGGCCAGGGATCCAATTAGTATGGCCAACACTGCACCTTTGTTCGTGCAACGATTTCCATATTCCTCGAGTTTCTTGATTATTAATTTATAATCAAGTTCGTATATTTTTGGAGCAGAATTCAAATATTTCCTTTGCATAATTTATACACCTGCGGGCATCTTCAATTGAATAATATTCATAAGGGGAACCTTCAGTATAATAATCAGGGTATCTCGAACCCGTATACACTCTATCAAGTTCTTTTGACCTTTCTATTATCTGTTTATCTACTTTAAATTCAGGAAGTTGAGATAGCATTCTAGAGATGGAATGGCTCCATATTTCCTTATTTAAGGCATTATAAAGACCCTTGACAGCCTTTTCCGCACTTTGCTGGGCGGCGAAGCAAGCCCATTCATATTTTCCGTGTCCCATAGAATCTTCTGCTTCTTCCAGATCTCTCTTAGATTGATTTAACCAGTCCAATGGTCTCGACGGCATTTTATAGAACTATGATTAATGTGTTAATAATGATTTCTATGTAGGAACGAGTTTATGTTATCACGAATTGAGTTCCTATTTGAAGACCACTTAAATATAGATAGAAATGCTCAACCCAGGGTGAAGTTAAACAATAAGAAATTAAAATACATAATAAATCAGAAAAAGAAAGGAGTATCATCTGCTGAATTAGCAGCAATATACAGGGTAAGTACAGGATATATCAATAAGATCTATTACAATTACATCAACTACGGTAAAACAGAGTTATACAGTCATGGAAGGAAGATAAAGTTAATAGATGAATATACTGAGGAACTCATAATAGGTATAAGAAATACCCATCCACTGTCAGGGCCTATGGCAATAGATAACTACCTTATGGAATCAGGAGTTAAAGTATCCCAATATTATATACAGGGTATTGTTGAAATATAATATGGTAGACCAGAGCATGAAGGAGAAAAAGCAGAGGAAGTATGTAAAGCATGAGAGGAAGCACAGCAATACACTGTGGCATATTGACTGGTCTAATTACAGTGATAAAGAGAAGTTAATCATCATAGAGGATGATGCTTCAAGGTTCATAGTGGGATTTGGAGTGCCATTGAAGCCATACTTCTCCACATAGGAGGAGGTAATATATTACTATAATTATAGGAGAAGGCATATGTCATTATCCATAGATGGAAGGCGGGTTGTAACACCTGCCATGGCATATGAAGAAAAGGGAGGTAAGTTAAATGTTAAGGAACAATAGATATATATGGGAACTAATTACAGGATATCATAGACTATTGCCCTTCATAGCAATTAAACATGCTCCCAGTGTAGTAGGCTCTATCCCGGTTATTTCATATCTCAGGTTTGTTAGTGCAACAACAATTGAACCTATATTTACTTTAGACATTCCTCCACCTGCAATTATACCATTGAAGTGGTGTGCTTCCTGATTTGATTTCATTATATTTTCTATCATATCAACACTTAAATATGCCATGCTATGTAAAATTGCAGCGATCATATAATCATTTGTTGACCATTTGTCAATGCCATAAAAGCCTGCCCTGATCTCTGTGTTAAAAATTGGACATCTCTCCCCTTCCAGATATGGAAGAAATGTAATTGCTCTTGGATTCATATCAATACGGTTCACATCTATTCTTCTCTTGTAATTTCTTTCAGCCCATTCAAGAATCGTTGAATACTGAGAATTGCATCCATTTATCAGATATCTTCCTTCGAAATAAAGATCATTATATGGTGTGCTACTTCTTATAGGTGTTCTGGAGACATATCCAGCGCAGAGTGTGATCAATTGGTTATAAAGAATTTATTGGGATCGAGGCTGATAGACCCCATGGCTGAAACTATTGTATCTACTGTACCTATACTTACAGCCATATTCCGGTATTCACAGGAATATTCGGGTTGGACCAGCTCAGGAAGTCTGGTTTCTATTTCCAGTTCCTGTACGGTCTGAAGTTCCCATTCCATGGTCTTTGAGTTCAACAATCCCCATTCAAGTGCAGTATTGATATCCTGCACCGGTTGATGTGGTGAATTTTTTAGCTTTGTAAATAAAAAACCGTTGAGTTCTACTATCCATCTTGTTGCCGAGAAAATATTTGCAGCATTTTTTTTAATCCATTTAATTTTCTAATAAAAAACTGCAAATTAGGTATATTCAGAATTATATTACAGATGACATCTTTATCCAAATCTGAAAGGAATTCTACTCCCAGTAAGGAGTTTTACGGAATTCCGGTCAAGGCAATTTTTTCTGAATTCATGCAAATGAGTATCGGCGCCATTGTAGACATATTTACATATAATACACCCATCGTATCAAGCATATCCAGGATTTTGACAGTTCCATACTCTCCAGATTATATGCTTCCCACTTAATTGAGAATGAACCGACATCTACACCAGCTATCAGTTTATTTTTAACCATAATTATAATGATAGATCAGAATCTATTAATACAGTAATTACTTTAAAATCAGTATCTAAGATAAATACTTATAGGTCATTAGAATAGTATAAATATGGGAAGCGAAGACTATTTAATTACACTAATAAGCGGGAATGATAGCACGAGAGTGGACGAAGCAACAATTGTCGCTACAGGGCTGGCTGAAAAAATGGGTGCAACAAGCGTTACTCTATTATTTATAGGCAGTTCAATAGAGACATTAAACAAATACGACCCGCGTTCATTGATTATCAGCACTAAAATTGAAGAACTTAAAAAGGCAAAAATAAAAATAATGGCATGCCCCGTTGCAATGGAATATTATCATATAACTGAAAGCGATTTGCTATACTATGACTGCGATAAAATACCAGGGGGGAAGGTCATTGCAGATGCAAATAAGGCAGGGCACACTATACTTACATTTTAAAACGACTTTATAAAATAATATTTAATTTTTAAGCGGGCAGTCTATTGCGATAGCTAGGGTAGGATGTTACTGTTTCAAACTCAACCGAGTAAAAGTCTCCCGAATTCGTTCAATGAGTGTTCATAGGGATAATTCCTGCTACCTGCTCCACTTCTAGTTATTATGCCCAGTGCCAGAAGATTTTTTAAACGCCTTGAAACTGCTGATTTTGTAATATTCAATGAAACTGATAATTGTTCTATACTTTGCGGTTTAGCCGATATTTCTCTCATAAGCCGAATGTATCTCTTATTGTATATATCTATTTTTTTCAATTTTTTTACGTTTATTACGACGGTTGAGTTCAGATACTTGTCATAAACTACCATGAGTATATCCTGGTTATATGCATGTATGGTTAATGCAGATACTCCAATTCCAGAACCACAGGATATATTAACCCACGTCGGATCGTTTTTAGACTTGCATATTTTCTGCAAAACAAGGAAAATCTGGAAAAAATTTCCCACATCCTTTATTTCAATGAATTCAGGCTTTATATTCTTCAGTTTAAGAAAATCAATTATTCTCTGTTTTGCATTTCCATATTCTGTCTTGGCATCACATATTATAATCAGTTTTGAGACTTTTGGAATATCGGAAAAGAATGGCTTTACTATGTAATCGCCTTCCTGGTCCAGAATTGCAATACCATACTCTTCTATCATTTATATTCATGTTACGTAAATTTATAAATTTTGCGCAACGATTCCATAAATAATGATATATTGATATTATAATAATTATATTTAAATATAAATCATCACTATTAACTTCAGAGTAAAATGATAGCAGTAACAGCATGGGAATGGATAGGCCTGTTTATTGGAATGATAGTAGGTGGCCTTGCAGAAGCCTGGGGTATTTCAAATCCAGAAATATTGATAAGGCTCGGAAAATTTCAGGACAGGTTATTTATAGGTTGTATAGCAATTGCTATAGGAGCAGGTGCGCTGGCTTTATATGGACTGGCAGCACTGGGTGTATCATTCCACTGGGGAGTTAAGCCAGATTATGTATGGGGAGTTGCCTTGGGTGCGGCTATCTTCGGAACAGGAATAGCAATTTCAGGGTATGTCCCTGGAACAATATGGATGGCTCTGGGTGAAGGTAGGAGAGATGCTGTCTATGCTGTTTTCGGTGGGTTGCTCGGTGCAGCATCATGGACTTTAATTTATCAAACACCTTTCGGTCACTGGTTAGTAACCTACGATAATTTCGGCGAAATATATTTCGGTGGAAAGGTAGATACAGATCTCTATGTGGGATTCGGAATAGCTTTTATATGGGCGATTCTGATGTTCGGAATAGCATATATGCTTCCCAGGTATAAGGGTGGTAAAAGCTGTTTCTATCAGTCATCCCATAAAAACTATAAACCTACAACGGCAGAAGAGGAACAGAATATAGAGTCAGCAGAGGTATTGCAGGAAGGCTCATCCATGCCAATGGGTAATGGAACTACTGCTGAACAGTTTAATTATCATTACACTGTATCATCTGATTTATTTGGAAAAGTAATGTTAACCGTGGGTATAATTATAGGATTTACTGTTGTGCTTGAAATGTTCTTACATCAGATACTGGGAGAATCAACAACATTTTCATGGATAGCAGCCGAACTCTGGCTACCGGCTTCATACTGGAAATACAGTGAAATAGTGGTTACAACAATAGGCTGGGAACCATTCAGTGATATCGGAACACTATTCGGTGCCTTCCTATTCTCCGTGTTTGTAACAAGGAGATTTCAGGCATTCAACAAGGTATTGCCCCCCTCATGGGTATCCAGATTCGGCAATAGTGAAATTAAAAGAGCAGGAGGGGCATTCGGTGGTTCATTTATGATGTTACTGGGTGCAAGAATGGCCGATGGATGCGCTTCCGGGCATATATTGAGTGGAGATTTGCAGATGGCAGTAAGCAGTCTGGAATTTTTCGTAATAGTGATCATATTCCTGTTAATCGCCGTACACCTCATCTATAAAACTAAAAGGAGTGAGTAAAATGGAAGATAAAAAAGTATACGATAAAACATATGACAAAGCATACGATGAAGTAGAAAAAGCAGTAGAGCTTGAAAGATCTGAAGAACCGAAGCAAAAGAATGAAACCGGCATAAGAATTTTTATAATAATCATGACCGGCATAATGATACTTGCTGCGGCCCTGACTGAAGGCACATATAATGGATATGATCCTGATCCCAACGATGTGGCGATCACCGGATTTTTTGCCATAGTGACCATCCTGATGACAGCAGTATGGTACAGATCTAAGTATAATAATTTTTCATATAAGCCGGAAGAGTTCAGAAGGCATTATAAGAAAATGAAAAAAGACAGGGCAAAGAAATAATAAATTATTTTTTATATATATTATAATTAAACAATTGTTAGAGATTTGGATAATGTAATATGGTTACTGTAAATTCAAATGACCCTTTACCATTATCCTTAATCTACCTCCATATTTATGTATTTCCTTAACAGCCATTCTTCATTGATGTCCATTGCTATTGAAACAACCAATCTCATCAATGAATCACTATTGGGAAATGCACCTATCTTCCTTGTCCTTCTCTTCAACTCCTTATTGAATCTCTCTGTCACATTGTTAGTATGCAGCTTCCTGCTATGTTCTCCAGGGAATGATATGTATGAATATAATGAATCATACCATTTATAGAACATGTCAATGGACTTGTCAAGCTTCATTTCCTCCATCCTGTCTATTGCTATCTTGAACAGTGATTCATCCATTAGAGCCTCTGACACTATCTTTGATATATCCTTCCACTGTTCCTTTCCCATGGTCTTTCTTAAATTCTTAAGGAAATGGAAATGGCAGTACTGCCACAGTGAACCGGGGAATGATTCTGTTACTGCCTTCCTTATTCCTGCATGGCCATCTGATATTACCAATTGTACTCCTGTTAATCCCCTTTCCTGAAGCTTGAAGAAGAAGTTATTCCAGTCCATCTCATCCTCTGAATTGTATATGTCCATTGATAGGAGCTGCCTTATTCCATTGCTGTTTACACCTATTGATGTGTATAATGCCATTGACCTGTATTTACTATTTTCCCTGACTTTAAAGTATGTTGCATCTATGTACAGGTATCTTATCTGTTCCTCTATCCTTGTTTCTAAGAACTCTTTAACCTTGGCATCAAGGTCCTTATTCAAGGATGATACATACTCAGGAGATACATTTACTCCTAGATTATTTATTATATTGTTTACTGACCTGGTTGATACCCCGTTAATATATGACTCAACTATTACAGAGTCTAAAGCCTTTTCTACAGTTGAATACTTGTCAAATACAGTGGTTGTGAATGAACCTGACCTTATATCAGGCTTATCCAGGATCAGCTCACCATCCACAGTCTTTAATTTCCTCTTCTTGGTTCCATTCCTGTATCCTGTCCTTTTATTGTTCCTTTCATATTTATCAGCATTCAGCTGTTCAATGGCCTCCTGATCCATTACATTGTTTAAAAACCATGTAATCAATTCCTTCTTTCCCTCTTTTCTATCATTTATGAAAAGCTTTATTAATTCCTGTATACTTATTAATTGACTCTTTGCATTTGTCATTTTGTTTACCTCATTATGATATTGCAAAGAGTCATTTTAAATTTACAGCAAGATAATTACATTATCGAGATTTGATAATGAAAATTGATATATATCAATTTACAATAAAAGATAGTGATGTAAAATGGCAAAAATATTTGTAATTCTGACTAAAGGAAAAGATGATTTGAATATGGTTAATGTGGCAGCTAATTTTGCAACCAGCACTGTTAAGAATGCAGGGGCAACCGTTAATTTCATGTTTCTGGGAAGGGGCGTTGAAAATCTGTTAAAAGATTCAAACGGAATAAAGCCCGTTGCAGATTTAGTCAGTCAGATGAAAGCAGCTGGCATAGAAGTAACTTACTGCAAGGTATCCGCTAAAGGTATAGGCCTTATGGAAAGCCAGTTGCTGGACGGAATTGAACCGGTTATGGGCGGTGTACAGACTGCCAAGGAAGTAGATGCCGGATTTTCCGTGGTTACTTTTTAAAATTTTTAATAATTTTTTGGGAACATCATTAAACAGTATTCCGGACATTACGTTCTAGCCCTCCTTTTTCGTTTTGAAACCAGATATCCAATTCCAATTACCCATATAACAGCTAACACCGGTATATAATTTTCAACATATCTTGAATAGTTAATATCCGTAATTTTAACATTGGTTGCTATAAGCGACATTACAAAATAAGATGTTTTAATTCCGATATTACCCATTATCATTGCAGCCACACTGGAATTCCCTGGAATTGATATACTTTTAATCATTGCATACCTATCTGACTGAAGATAGGTTGAAAAGTAAAACAGGCTATAATTGTAGTGCTGATAAACATCCCGTACATTGGAAACAACTCCATTATAAGGTATGTAGTATATAGAATGTTGCCCATCGTTTAGTTTATAACTGGAAGGAGGACAGATTGTAGTCATATTCTCTATATTTACAATATTATTACCGAATGGCAATTGTTCTCCACGGTGCAGTGAATTTCCCTCTGGAAAAAGTGATGTGAATATAGTTGAATTTATGGGATATAGTCTGGATAGGGATTTTATAACTTTTCCAGACTCATTGAAAACAATACTGGTTATATTGGCGCCCTGTGCCGAAACATTTACAAATAAATCGCCCCTAATATAGGTATCTCCATTTTTCAGTGTTTCATTATAATATCTAGAATTGTTGTTCTGAAAGCTCTTATAATATAAACTCGATGTGAATCTGTATTCCGATGATGCACCAGTTTTAGCAGGGGAATATATGTCATTTTGGGTATCACTATGAACATCTAGTATAATTACTCCAGGTATAACGACTGTTATAATGACTAGAATCGAGATCACTATCGTAATTAATTTCTTATAATTCATTTAAGCCTACTCACAAATATTTTTCATAACGCCGGTAATATCTATTAATGCCGTATATTCCTCAGAGGGGGTTTTGTTATAAGCAATAGAATACTGCATAAATATATCACCATTGGTGAACACCTCTGCATTAACGCTTACTTCCACATAATTGTTTGTGTATGAGCCGGTCAAGGAATAACCTATGTTTTTTATAACAACATAACCATTATACTCCTTAAAGGAACCTGTAGAATTACTGGCACTATTGGTAAACTGAAATTGTTCGGTTATGATGGTGCATCCGCCCGTGTTTTCTGTTACTTTCCCCTTTACATTATATTGATTAGAATGAGAAACATCATGACATTCGTAGCAGTAGATGGTATTAATACTAAAGTTGGCTGCATCGTAGGAATTTAGGGTAGAAAACCAATTTGAAGAAACGTTTTTAGAATGAATTACCAAATCATTATAAACAGTGCACGTTTGTGGTTCTATATTTTCCGGATTTATTTGTGATGTTGCTACAGTTAAGGGATTCATTAGTATTAACCCTATAAATATTGCTGACATAACAATACTCACTATTACTCTTTTCTTCATATTGATATTAATACATTTATATATATATTTCGGTAACATAATAAATGAATTATTTATCAAATAAACTATTTATATAAAATATTATATATATGCCATTGATAGGATTAAATACGATATAATTTGATATAAATCTAATAAAAAATGGATCTGGGTTTCATTAATAAAATTGATTAGATTTCTATACCCTAGAAGGAAATATGCACTTGATATAGGAAGAGAAAACCTTTTAACTACCCTAATATTTTTCATCCCGGTATTGTTTGTTTCTCATAACTTAGAATTAATTCTCAAAATTTTAACTCTGACTGACACATGCGAAGAGCCTGCATTAACAAGAGGGATTTATATTTACACATAATATGGTACGCGATCGTGTTACTATATATCCACAAATGTGGAGATACTGTTACATACAACTCAAATAATATTAGAACGTCAGAAAATGCTTGTCCTGGTACAGAATGAAGCATCAAATTATCCATGGATTAAAGTTATAGACAGAAATTATTATATGTCCATTGGAGAAATAATATTTGCATAAAATCGTATTGTAGTGGTCAGTAAAATATGTGGAATCTCAGGGAGGAAATTATGTATATCTTGATCTACAGCTTGGAAATCCCATATCAGCAAATTTAAATTTCCCCGGATTTAACTTGCAAGGAGAATGTTTATTGATTCTGGAATTAGCTCTATTGAAATCGGGGTGGTAAAAAGTACCTCTCCATCCATTTCCACAGGTGCCTTGTCACCAGATATTTCAATTTGCTGAGCTATTTTATTTATTGTGTCCCTGTCCTCAATATATGTGCCATTTATCAGTTTTTTAAACTTCATTAAAAGCGTCATTCTCGAAATTTCTTTTATCATGTGTACTTCCATGACATGGTCATTCAGGACCGAATTTTTTGATGCAAGCATACCACCACCAAAGTATTTTCCATTTGCAATTATTACATCTATAAATTTACCTTCTATAACTTCATTTTTGATGGTTATTTTAAGATTATATGCCCTCAATTTAAACAATTCATTAATAACTGCATGTCTTATCGTGTTTTTATTACGCTTCAATTTTTTATTAACCCTGGCAATAACATTTGCCCCATAGCCCAGTTCCATTATATTTACAAAATACCTTGTTTTTCCGGAATATTTGACAAGCACTGAGTCTACCTTGAATATCTTATTGCTTGTTATTGCATTCCCTATATCCTCAGGACTGATGCTTCCGGCAGATTTAACGAAATCGGATCCTGTTCCGGCGTCGATAATTATTAAAACAGTGCTTTTACAAACAATTGCCTGGCATATTTCGTTTATTGTGCCATCGCCGCCTACACATACGATATAATCATAGTTGCCTTTCAAGGCTTCCTGTGCGTATAAAAACGCATCATTGTTCCTTTTTGTTTCCCTTATTATATAATCATAATCTTTTAAGAATCTTTTCAGCCTGTCCAGTAAATACACGCCACGGCCATTGCCTGCATGTGGATTTAAAATAACATAAATTTTCATTTTAATCACCTATTAAACCTGATAACTTATCAATATTCTCATTTTTAAAATTTTCAGCATTTTCCGGATCGTAGATCAATACAGGAAGCCTTCGCCTCAGCAGGTCATTGACATATACGGGGCATTCATGGCTTATTATAAACTCAACCTGATCTTTATCAGGCCTTGAATAATTGATGTATGGCATATTTCTGCTTTTAACCTCTATTTTCAATTTGTTTTTTATAATTTTTAAAACCTTCCTTGCAGCTGAACGGTAATCGGTTAACTTTCCACCGAAAACAGTAATAACATTTCCATAATCAACTATTTTGAAGTCACGGGAAATTTTACCTGGATTGTCCCCTTTTCCCATAAGTGGCCTTATTCCAGAATATGATGCTATAACATCATTTTTATCTACGAAAGGAAATAGATTTTTTGCACTGTTAATCAGATATTCTACATCATCATTATTAACTGAAAAGTCATCAGGGCTGTCCACAAATGTATCTGTGGTGCCCAGTATTATGACATGGTCACGTGGAATTAAAAACAGCTGCCGTTTATCAATGCCAGATCTAAATACCAGAGCATTTTTTATATTAAAATAATCTCTGTTGAAAATTATGTGTACCCCCTTACTCAACCTCATCATTGCGTTCTCAGGCAATCCTAAAGCCTTATTTACCCGGTTTGCCCAGGGACCAGTAGCGTTTATTATTAGTTTCGCCTTTATTATGACATCTTTTTTATTTATTTTATCAAAACAAGTTAAAACACTGTAACCATTATACTCTTTAAAATGCGACAATTCCAGGTAATTGAAGCATAAAGTACCATTATTATAGGCAGATGCAATATTGTATATGACCATTGTTGAATCGTCGGTCATGGCATCCTCATATGTAAAATATCCATCTACACCTGAATTTTCTCTATAATTATTACTATAAAATTCAGGCATTTTAAATTTCCTTTCAAGCAGGGAATAAAGAACAAGGCCGAATTTTATTTCATGCCTGTTCCACTGGCTTTTCCCTGTAAGTACATCAAATTTTATTTTTTTGACAATGTCCAGGTTTTTCAGCAGGTAATTCCTCTCCTTAATCAATTCACGGACAAGCACTATATGCCCTCCAGACAGATACCTCAAACCACCGTGTATTAATTTTGATGATCCTGAGCTTGTGCCAGATGCAAAATCATTCTTTTCAATTAATACTGCACTTATGGAATTCTCTGATAGTATATTGGCAATGCCACTTCCAGTTATCCCGCCCCCTACTATGGCAACATCGAATGTTTTATCCCCTATATTTTTAATGTCCTCATTGCGTGTATGCAATGAAAATTCCCTGTATTTACTATTTGTCAAATATATCATCTCTTAGCATTTTCATAAACACGGAATTATCGCCGGCAAATTCCTCGAAAAATTTTCCCAGCCCATGATGGTGTGTTATTGACCCCCCATTATGCAGAAATACATTTACCATATTTTTCCTTATTTTTATTAAATCATCTGTTTTATCGGTTTTAATTATAAAAGTAAAATAAATTGCGCATCCGTCAATATAAAAATGTGAAATATGTGACATTATTATCCCGGCTATGTTCAGCTCCCTTATGCTGTTATTGAATGACAGAATTGCCTCGTCATATAATTTTATTATATTCTCCCAGGAAACCGATGTCTCCAGTGTATCCGGAACAAGCCCATGTTCCCATAGGACATTCCCGAAATACGGCCTCTCATATCTTGTGTTTTCCCATATTCTGGCAATTGTTCTCCCTGAATATACGCTATTTGAAGGTTTTTTAAATCTGGCATTGTTGTTTATTAAAATAAGCAGGGAACCCCTGTTGACTTGCCTTAAGGACAGATATTTACTAAATATATCTGTTGCCATGGAATTATTCTGGCTTAAAAAAAGGAATTCTGTTTCAGTTTCATCTGACAGCCTCAACACTGTGGGGAATTTTTCCATCTGCATAAGAGATTTTATCCCATCCTTAAAACTTTTAAAAAAATATGAATAATAATGCCTTCTCTCAGGCAAATTATATACTTTTATGCCGGCATTCATAATTATTCCGCATTTCCCCTCGGAACCCATGGCAACATCCTTCACAGAAATGCCTGAGGAGGATCTCGGTGAATACCGGTCTGAAAATAAACCATCGGTTCTCACAAGTTCAATGTAACTGACCATGTCTTCTATATCTCCATACTGGTTTGATTCCTGGCCTGATTCCTTGGTGGCAATCCACCCGCCTACAGTTGAATAATTAAATGATTCCGGAAAATTTCCCATGGTTTTGCCCTTTGTGTTCAATATTTCTTCCAGTTCTTTACCGGTAAACCCTGCACCACAGAATACTATTCCATCCCGTAATTCTATTTTTTTAAGTTTTGAGGTATCGATTGATACGGTTCTGCCCTTACCAGTATATTTTGAAATCAACCCGCCGGTAACCGATGTGCCACCACCGTACACAGTAATGTGAATATTTTCTTTTTTTAATGTTTTTACTAAATTGTATACCTCATCTTGGTCTGGATATACAACAGCATCAACTATACCGGGCAAAATTGACAGCCTGGAATTTAAAATTTCAATTGATGATTTGCCTATTGAATGTTTCATCCTGTCTACTGGATCAAAGGATATGCTTTCAATATTAATGCACTTCAATAGTATTTGTTTTAATTCATCATCAACTGCGATTTGTGGGGCATTGATATTGCCGTCCCATATTCTGTTACCCCAGTTTATACCAAATAATTTTTCAATAAATTTTGCTGTATTTTCGTTTACATTGTAATTGCTATTGCCAAAAAATATATTAAATGCCTGTTTACTGGTTTTACCCATAAAAGTATAATAATTATGACATATTTAAATTATACACTGAAATATAATTAGTTTCATAATTTCTGTTGTTATACTATTTTTCTTTAATAGTTGATTCCATTCATTAAATATACTGATTGCAGAAGAATCGGCATTTATTGCATTAATATATTTTTTATAATTTATTGCTCTATTGAGGTATCAATATCTATTTATTCCCATAATGTATAAATAAAACATGAAACATGCCAGGCCTGAGGATCTTAAAGAGGTTGAGCCACTATTAATCCAGATACGCAGGATAAATAATCTTAAGGAGAAACAGACCGGGCATTTTTATTTCAGAGGTATAAATATAGTACATTTTCATATAGATAATTCAAGGATATTTATCGATATAGGGGATTCAAGAACAGAAATTATTTTCACTGATTTTGCAGCTCAAATCGATCGTATCCTATTAGAAGTTAGGAAATATATGCAGGAGGTCTCTCAAAGAAAAAAATGAGTTATCTAACCAAAATGCTTAAATTAAACCAATCATATAATGTTTTAGGGATAACCCATTTTAGTTATACTTAAATATTCGGTACAAAATAGGATATCCTGAAACCGGCTTAAACGGAGGTTTATCATTTCTGGCATCCAAATTGAATTTATCTATAGTCCCTAGAAACAGCTCCATGGTTATCGTCATAAGCACATATCCCGCCTCTAGGATTTATGGTATAGCAGCTAATTCTATTCTTTTATTAGTAACTGATAGGCAGCGTCGGATAGCCCGCTTTCAGGATTTCCATAGAACAGGTGCCTTGTCTGTGTGAATTCATATATGCCCTCTAAACCCAATTCCCTTCCAATGCCGCTCATTTTAAAGCCACCTCTAGGGGCTGCGGCCGATAATAGGTGATAATCATTTATCCACACGGTTCCTGCCTGGATGTTGCTGGCAATATTATATGCCCTGTTCAGGTCATTGGTCCATACCCCTGCGGCCAATCCGTATTCTGTATTGTTTGCTATTTCAATCGCCTCACTGTCCGTATCAAAGGTAGTAACAGATAGCACCGGGCCGAATATTTCTTCCTTAAATATTTTCATGTCCGTGCCTACATCGGTCAGTAGTGTTGGAGGATAATAAAATCCATTTCCCGGAACATTATTTTTTAGCTCCCTGGAATAATATATTTTTGCACCGCCGTTTATGCCCGCTTCCATTAAATTATTTATTTTATCAAGCTGCTCTTTATTTGTAATCGCGCTGATGTCTGTATTAAAATCCATGGGATTCCCGGGAACCATATTATCAAGATAATGCCTCATTCTTTCAAGGAATCTGTCCTTAATTTTACTGCTGAGTATTAGCCTGCTGCCGGATTCACATAGCTGGCCAGAGTTCAGGTATATGCCGAATAGAACACCCTTAACTGCCCTCTCAATATCTGCATCATCAAATACAATATTCGGGGATTTTCCACCCAGTTCAAGGGTAACCTTCTTTAAATTCTTTGATGCCTTTTCCATTACACTTCTTCCAGTATTTGTTGATCCAGTAAAGCTGATCATGTTTATTTTTTTATTTTCGATTAAGTAATTCCCTGTGGTGCTTCCCCTGCCTGCAATTACGTTTACAGAACCCTCCGGAAAGCCCGCATCCATGATATCACCTGCCAGTTCCAGTGCAGTCAGCGGAGTGTAATGTGACGGCTTTAAAACCACAGAATTTCCAGCCAGAAGTGCCGGAATTACCTTCCATACTGCCATTAAAAACGGGACATTCCATGGTGCTATTGCTGCCACAGTACCCATGGGAACATACTGTATTACCCCCCTTGTTCCCGGGTATTCCGGATGTTCTATCTCCCTTGATTCCAAATAATCATTGACTTTTCCGAAATATCTTATATGCTCTATGCCCAGGGGTATATCCATGAAACTGCTCTGCCTTATGGTTTTCCCTGTATTCAGTGATTCATAATTTGAATATATTTCAGATTTTGATTCTATTATGTCTGCCAGCTTTAATAATAATTTCTGCCTCTCCTTCAACCCAATTTTAGATATGCCCTTTAATGCCTCTATTGAAGAATTAACTGCTTTATCAACAGTGTTTCTATCAGATTCTATGCAGTACCCAATAAGTGAACCATCTGATGGGCTTATCATCTTTATTTTTTCTCCCTCCTGATCTATCTTTCCATCTATAAAATTGCCAAAAATCTTTTCCATTTAATCACCATGAACCTTATTAAAAATGGCTTCTATGCCGTTTCTATCAATATCCTCAGGGTTTGTTATTATGCCTGTCGAATTTTCTGCCAGTTCCACCATCAAATCAAAGTTTTTCTTATACTCATCCTCATTTATATTCAGGGCGTCCATTGTTACTGGCTGTCCCATTTTCCCGAATAAATTTTCAATGCTCAAATCCAGCGAATCTTCCCTGATGCTATCCGGAAGTATGCTGTTCAATTTATCGTATTTGATTTTCGAGGAGCTGTAATTATAACGTATAACCTCGGGCAGAAATAATCCAACTGTTTTCCCATGTGCTATTTTAAAGACTGCACCGAAGGAATGCCCTAATGCATGTGCCAGCCCTATCTGTGAATTTGAAAAGGACATGCCTGCCATGGACGCCCCTATATGTACGTTGTTTCTGGATTCAATATCGCCCGGTTTTTTCAGTACATTTAAGATATTATTTGATATTAATTCCAGTGCCTTTTCTGCCAGTGCATCTGAATAGGGATTTGCCCATTTTGCTACATAGGCTTCTACTGCATGGGTTATTGCATCCACAGATGTGTTTACTGTCTGTTCCCTGGGAAGTGACAGAACCATTTCCGGATCCAAAATAGCATAATCTGGAAGTATCTCCGGTGATGCCAGCTCATTTTTTCTGTGTTCATTTTTTTCAGAAACAACAGCAGCCCAGGAGCATTCCGAACCTGTGCCGCTTGTTGTGGGTATAGCAATTAAATGGCTTTTCTTCCTCAAATTTAATTTTACCAGGGGTGTAATGTCATAGATACTGATGTCCGGTCGTTCGTATAGGGCAAACAAAATTTTTGCAGTGTCCATAGATGAACCACCACCAACCCCAATAAATAAATCAGGCCCGAACTTCTTTATCCCGTTTATATGCTGTAGCATGTTGTCATAATCAGGTTCTGGCAGAATGTCAGATACAATGAATTTTTCTGAATTAGCAGGCAAATTTTTTTCAACTCTGGTTATTAAGCCCGAATTAACTATATTTTTATCTGTTATTATTGCAATCTTTTCTGCGTCAAGCGTACCTAAAAATGATAGGGATTCCTCGCCGAATACAATACTGGGCGATCTAAAAAACCACATATCATGCCTCGAACTCTGTTTTTACCAGGGAAGCAGTATTGACCATTTCCTTGGCGGCCTTGGTATATCGCATTATTTTCATCATGGGGCCATCAAGCTTGAACTTTCCTGTCATAAGCCCCTGGATTGGGTCTATTTCTTTATTGATCAACTTAACCCAGTTTGAATACTTCCCTATATAACTGAATTCAGATTTTTTTATGTCATCTTCCTTATCCGATGCCTTATATGATCTGCACTCTCCATGGAATAGGTCCAGATAGAGGTACCATGTTTTGCTGTACTTCTCATCAGGCTGTATAACAAAGGTGATATCACCCTCCCAGGTTTTGCCTGCATCTTTATATTCTTTGTTGCTATTTAGAGCCTTTACATATTCATCTGCCCACTCAGGGCTTGGAAAAACTGCCATAATGCTTATAAATGTTAAATATATATAAATATTATTAAGTGGATATTATAACTCTTATAAAAACATTTTTTCTATATTTTTATCCGTATTTACAACAAGAACCTTCGGGCCATCGCCCTCCCTTAGCCATTCCAGTTCACCCAGATCATTTGATGCTACCATGGTATCTATGTTAAAACCCTTAGAAATGCTTTCAATATTGAGATTTAAGGTCAGGTAATCCCTATTCTGCATTTCAGGATAATATGAATCCGCGAAACTCTTTAAAATATTATAGCCACCGTTGTTCAGCACCAGTATTTTAACGGGCAGATTATATTTTTTCATTGTCCACAGGCTCTGTACAGTATACATGAATGATCCATCCCCTATTATTACCAGGGTTTTCCTGTTGTTCACCGAAATGCCTGTGGATGCTGGCAATGCCCAGCCCAGCTGCCCGGTTTTTGCAGTAAAATATTTTTTACTACCATAGCCAAATATTGACCTTACATTCTCTGTTGCAGAAATAGACTCATCAACCACTGTATAATCCTTAAAAATCTTCCTTGCCATATACAAAACATAGTTGACTCCCATTGTAAGTCTTTCCCTTGCTATTTTGTTTGGAAATGTTAGATCCCTGCTTTTATGATAATTTCCCTTTTTATTTACCAGGCTTTTAGCCTTTTCTAGGAAAAGTTTCGGGTTCATGAAGTATGATTCGCCTGTTTTACGGGATAAATCCGTGCCTACAAAAATTACATCCTTTCCGGCAAATGGCTTTGATGGAAGGTATGGATAGAAGATGATGTCCCCTCCTATAAATACAATTAAATCATTTTCTATAAAATTCAAATTCATCAATGTAGAGGCTGGCAATAAATCACCGGCATAGTTGTCCTGTTCCGTATTATATGTGGACCTGGATGCCAGAGGTTCTGAATAGACCTTAACACCGAGTTTTTTAGCAAACTCACCGGCTTCCTTAAAAGCGTTGTAAAGATCAATTTCATAGCCGAACACAATTGCTGGATTTTTTGCCCTGTTGATTTTATCACATATTTCCTTAATTGCCTCTTCATCAGAGATATTGTAATTAGGATCCTGGTACTGCTGTTTATAATATTCCCCGTTATAATCCATTATATCCATCGGAAAGGAAAGGAATACAGGGCCCATCTGCGGCGTCAATGCAATTTCCCTGGCCCGTTTAAGGGCAACAGGTATATCCTCGGGATTTTTTATTTCGTACTTATACTTAACAAAATCTGAAACCATGGACATGGTATCGCCTGACAGCAGTGGATCATAAACTAAATGCCTTGTATCCTGCTGCCCTGCAGTAACTATTACTGGAGACCTGTTCATTTTTGCTGTAAATAAAAAAGCCATGGAATTCCCCAGGCCCGGCATTGTATGCAGATTTACCATGGACGCTCCAGAATTATATAATGAATAGCCATCAGCCATTCCCAGTGCAATTGAATCGTGCAGCGATAAATAGTAATTATCAACTGATCTCAGCATCGGGATCTCTGTTGTTCCCGGATTTCCTGATATAAAGTTAATTTTGGCATCCTTTAATGAATTATATAGGATTTCATAGCCCTTCATTATAGATCACCCTTTATCTTATATAATGGCTCCAGTCCCTGTGTATATTTTATTAGATTTCCTATTGTCTCCTGCAGAAATCTCTGCTGGCTTTCAACTGTTACACCTGCAATATGCGGTGAAAAGATTACATTATCCAGTTTGAATAGCTCTGAAGAAAAATCCGGTGGCTCCCTGCTGTATACATCAATGCCCGCGTATATATTTTTAGTTTTTATGGCATTAATCAATGCATCTTCATCCATGATTTCTCCCCTGGATGTATTTATAAAAATTGAGTTATCCTTCATCATTGAAAAATGCCTATCATCGAATAATTTTAATGTACTCTCTGTTAGTGGCAGGTGTACCGATATTATATCTGAATTCTTCAGAACCTCCTCCAGCCCCATATAGGTTAATCCATATAATTCTTCATCCTGGGCTGATAATCTTTTTACATCATAATATACGATTCCCGGTCCGAAGGGTATTAACTTCTGCACAAGCTTGATGCCTATAGCTCCCATACCAACAATGCCGAATATCTTCCCGTTCAATTCGGTGGAATTTGTCAGTACAGGCCATTCACCGCTGCGTATTTCCTTATCAAAAAATATTAAATTCTTTAAAAATGCCAAAACCATTGCGATAACGTGCTCTGCAACAGCGTCCTTGTTCGCCCTGGGAATATTTGACAAAATAATATTCCTGCTTTTTAAATATTTTACATCAACATTGTTATAACCTGTGCTGGAGACCTGCAGAAACTTTAAATTTGGGAATTTGTCTATTTCATCCTTTCCAAACCGTGTAAATGTTGTTATAACAACAACCTCTGCATCATGTTTCTCGAAATCCATATCCGTCCTTATCTCTATCCCGGGCATTATCTGGTCTACTGTTTTCCTTATATCCTCTATGGGCAAAAATGCAGGCAAAATAACCAATATTTTCATGGGAATATAACATGTTTGCCTATTAAAAAGTTTTTAAATGCACGATTATTCAATATGAACGAATACTGAAGGATGATATTAATAGATAACTTAGGAGCCAAGATTTTGAACATTGCTCCCATCCTGTCATATTTCTATAACTTGTGGGGAATTAACCCGTTAGTTAATACGTTTGCTTCAAAATAACTATATATATTTAAATGTTAAATTTTCATGAGGGCGAAACTGTTTCTCAAAGTTGCTGTAATTGCCATTGCTTTAATGTTTATAATAATAGCCTTTTCCCCTGAAGCATCAACATCCACAGTTAGCATGCAAAACAAACAGGGAATAAGGTTAGACTCTGATACAGGAACCAGAACCCCAATAAAGCACGTTATAAATATATATCTGGAAAATCACAGTTTTGATAATCTATTCGGGATATACCCCATTGATAACTACACAGCCAATTCAAGTATTTCTGCAAACCTTTCTATACCATTAAATCTGCTCTCGGACAGGGCAGCAAGGAATATGTTAACTGAAATACCCACAGGAACTTTCTATACCAAGGACCCCAATGAGGGATATGTTTCATACCATCTGGATTTTAATCATGGAAAACTAAATGGTTTTCTAAAAGGTAGTGGTCCCCAGGGCCTTACCTACTATTCTGCCGCACAGGAGGCACCTCAATGGGATATTGCAGAGCAATACGGCCTGGCCGATAATTTTTATGCCCCGTGCCTCTCTGAAAGTGCACCACATCATCTTTACTATGTTGCAGGTTACTCTCCAATAATCAATGATTATGGCCCTCCTCCCTATATTCCATATTCACAGTCTATATTCGGGGAGCTTTCAAAATATAATATATCATATGGAGTCTACCTGAATAATACAGCATATAGATGTGCATCATGGAATTTTCTGTACGGGCATAGCCACTATTCCTCACACCTCCAGAGCTGGAACGCCTTTTTGAATCAAACTGCAAATGGTACACTCCCGGCGGTTAGCTATTTCTTTTCACAGGGCACAGGCAAAAGCATGGGGCCTCCGGATAATATACTGAACGGCGAAATGCTGCTGCTTTATGTCATAGACGCAGTTGAAAAAAGCCCGCTGTGGAACTCTACAGCCATATTCATTACCTACGATGGCTTCGGAGGGTATTATGACCAGGTTGTTCCGCCTGTTATGGATAATGTACAGCTTGGCTTAAGGATACCACTTATAGTTATATCTCCATATGCCAAGGAAGATTATATTTCTAATACCCAGATGCTTGTTACATCAATACTTGGGTTTATCGATTATAACTGGAAAATGCCAGCACTGAATAAAATGGTCGACGATTCGTACCTGCCCTTGGATTTCTTCAATTTCTCTGACATGCGAGGGCCCATACAATTTAATGCTTCCGCTGGTTTTCCTGTCCCGTCTAATATACATTTTGCCCTGGTGACAGACACTTCCACGGACAACTATTCAGGACTCTTCCCCATGGAGCCACAGATACCTCTAAACACATTGGGGTATAACAGGTCTGGCTCTTCATCTGTAAATCTCTCCTCCATGGGTGTGGGCATACTGAATAAAAATGAACATGGATACATACCCTTCTTTGAAAGCATTGGATTTTATTCCCTACTGGTGGTAGTGGAGATAGCAATTGCAGCGGCCATTGTAACCATGTACAGGAGGAGGTGAAAACATGTGGCATGGCAACAAAAAGTCTGGAAAGGGTATGGTACTTATATCCACTCTGGCAGCCATAATAGCTCCTGCAATTCTTGGCGTCTCCCTGATTTTTACCATGGGATATTCCTCAGGACTTATCTATATAATAGGGGCTCCATACCAGCTTCTTTCCCTGTTTGAGGGTATCATAGCTGGCATTCTGGTTTTTTCCTTTGCAGGATACATTATTGGATCGGCAAAAACATACAGGCTCATATCCGGACTGATTTTCGGCATTGCAACATTCTTTATTGCCTATTATATAATACACAGTCTCAACTTTGTGGTTCCCAACGGACTTCTTGCAGTATGTACATTTATAATCACGGGAACCTTTTTGCCTGTTTCACAGTTCGCAAGGGCAATTTACCGTGGCAGATTCCTTGGCGGGCTGGTTGTTCCATCAGGGATATCTATTCTTTCAATAGTTATTATAGCTGAACTTGCAATACTTTATGAGAATAGCGGGCAGTCAAATCTGGCGGAAATTGTCATTATAATGAATTCTATAGCCCTGATATTGCTGATACTAATACTGGCATCGCTGCTACACAGAAAAACATCAATTTCGGGGTTACTCAGAAATTGATTCCATATTATAATACTTCAGTATATCCACTGTTGAACCGCATAAATTTGTGAATAAAACCCTTGGATGCATCGTCTTTAGCTGTATAGTAAAGAAATAATATTTTTTTCTCTTTAGAAATTTTTAAGTATTCAAAGTAGTTTGTTTTTAATGGAAGAAATAAATAACTCCAGCCGTAGATGGTTTATACTTGCAGCTTATACACTTGTTGCACTGTCCTCCCAGGCCATATGGTTGAATTTTTCAGGCATAGCTGTTCCCCAGGTTGAAACCATATACAGGGTCAATGTATCCGAAATCGGCTATCTGGCTGCATTCTGGCCGCTTATTTTCATACCCTTATCAATACCCACAGGCATACTTGTTGACAGAATAGGCTTCAAGAAGGTTGTTTCAATGGGGGCCCTGATTATTGCCTTCTTTTCATGGATGAGGATCTTTGCCGGCAGGGATTTCATAATGCTGGTTGTTTTTCAGAGCCTGGCGGGGATAGGACAACCATTCATATTCAATGGAATATCAAAAATAGCGGGTACATGGTTTCCTGCAGGGGAACAGGCTGTTGCGACGGGAGTTGGTACCCTGGGGCAAATACTTGGAATGATCGTTGCACTTATAGTTGCCCCACTAATGGTTCCCCTCTCATCGTTCTCTGAACTCCGTGCAAATATGATAGTTTTTTCCTTGATAGCCACTGTTGCATTTATCTTATTCTTTATAATTTCCCGGGAGAACCCTTCATTTACACCATCCCATGACAAAAATCTTGTAAGCGAGATCAGGGGGCTTCTCAATATAAGGAATATTATACTTCTCATGGCGCTGTTCTTTATAGGTGTGGGGATATTCAGTGGGCTGGCGCAGTGGATAGAGAGCATGCTGGCATCCCGTGGGGTTTCATCCCTCACAGGGGGGATTATAGCAGCATCCATGCTTATCAGTGGAATTGCAGGGATGATAGTGATACCGTACATTGCAGATAAAAAATCCAAGCTAAAACAGTTTGTTCAGGTTAACAGCCTTATAGCCGCTGTATTTCTACTGTTATTTGCTTTCAGGGCGAATATTGCCATATACTTTGCTATTGCCATTGTTATAGGGTTCTTCCTGCTTTCACTGGCACCAATAGGCCTTCAGATATCACTTGAAACCGCCGGTGAGAAAAGGTCAGGCACATCAGCAAGCCTTATCTGGCTGGCATCACAGGTCGGTGCCCTATTTCTCATACTGATAATGGGGGATCTCGGACCCGTGACATTTACGGTGTCCAAAGTGCTGTTTCCACCCTGGTTTTTGACCATGCTTGTTGTGGCTGTTCTTACCCTAGTTGCATTCGGCCTGAGTTTCTTTATAAAAAACACCAGGAACCGTCAGGGAAAAATGATCAATGAAAGCAGGTGAACCTTTTTAAATTTTTATTTTTCAGGAATATTTATTTTGCTGTATTTATCCTGTGCATAGATTTCCTGTTATTCCTGTAATAATTCTTAAATTCTTCAAAATTTTTCCTGTAAACGACGAAATTTTCCACGTTGGGCTTGTAAACAGCAGGCTCCCCTGATACTGTCTTCAGGTCTTCCATGGAGATGATGCCAGACCCCACCCCAGCCAGCAGGGCTATGCCCCGGACAGTTGAAAATCTCGGGTCTGGAATTACGCTTATTTCTCTTTCCAGCACGTCAGATAGTATCTGGGGCCAGACGCTGGAGAGTGCGCCTCCACCAGACATGATAATTCTGTTGGGTACGTTTCCCTTTCCCAGGAATTTATCCACTATGGCAAGGAGCCATTTTGAGTTGAAAGCAACCCCTTCCATGACTGACCTTATTAAATCCTCCCTTCCATGGCCAAGGGACAGATTGAAAAATCCACCCCTTAAAAGGGAATCTTCGACAGGTGCCCTTTCTCCGTAGACCCATGGCAGGAAAATTAGGCCATTTGAACCGGGAGGAGAGGCGGAAGCCATCCTATCAATTGTATAGTACTTATCATTACCTCCTATTCCAAGTATACCGGATATGTACTCCATGCAGCTTGATGCGTTTTCCTGTTCTGCTGCTATGAAATATTTTCCTTCAATTGCTGAGGGAAGGGATGCAATATTGTGTATTATGTCGGTTTTTTTATGCGCCACATGGGCTGTAATCCATGAGGATGTTCCCAGGTAGAGCAGAGTGGAATAATGATCAATGCAACCACCACCCAGAAGTGAGCACTGGGTATCTCCACATCCGCCTATTACATCAACGTCATCCGGAAGCCCAAGCTCTGAGGCAGCTTCCGGTGTGATCTTTCCTGCAATATCCACAGCCCTTATCATCTCTGGAAGTTTATCCGGATCCAGCTTATTCAATCGTATAAGCGACTCACTATATTTGATTTTATCCGGATTTCGGTTATCACTTGACCACAGCAATGTTGCAGTATCCCATGTTGTTTTAAAGTTCCCCGTAAGTCGCATGTTGATATAATCCTTTGGTTCCAGAAATTTATATGTATCCCTGTATATGTCCTGCATGTTTTCCCTGATATACAGAATATGGGCAATAGTATCCTTACCGGAATGGGCAGGAGCTCCTCCTGTAAGATGAAGCCATCTGTACAGCTTATCAACCCTGTATCCGGAAATTGATGGGAAACCACCTGTAAGTGCTTCCACCTCTTTGCTTCCCCTCGTGTCCATCCAGATTATGGCATTGTGAAGCGCCTTTCCTTTGCTGTCAACAGGAACAGTGCCTGACCACTGGCCTGTGACCCCAATTGAGGCTATATGATATTCGCCAGCCCTGTTTTTTATATTGCTGATACAGGATTTTATAGCATTCCACCATTCGTCAGGATTCTGCTCTGCAGCCCCCTGGTTTCCGATATCAAGGCCATAGCTGCAGAAAGAAGTTGCCACTGTTTTCATCTGGTCATCAAGGAGTATGGCCTTACAGGAGGATGTCCCCATATCCAATCCCAGCATAGCCTTAATTTTATCCATAGGCATCAGCTGTAAAGCCACTCCACAATGTTCGTTAGAAACAGATCCACTGCTTCCCTGGGCATTGCTGATGCCATGCCATAGACAGGTGCAAGTCCGGCTGCTTTGCTCTCTCCACTTTTCATTAACTTAACAGATTCCTGAAGGTCATGTACGTATCCCTCCTTTACTCCTGGCTCAGTCTGCCTCATGGTGAGTGCTATATGAAACGCCGGTGGGTTGGCAAGCCCGCTAAGCATCCATCCCTTTTTACCCATTTCAGCCATTAAGGAGTATGGATTTATTGCATCAGAGGTCAGTGCAACAACCCATAATGGATTCCCCATGAGTTTTAATTCAGGAATTTTCTTAACCTCATTGATTATGTATTTTCCTGTATCCAGAATGGACCTGCTGCTCTTCTGGTATCCTGATGAACCCATAAGGAGCATGACAGCCCAGGCAGCAACAATGGGATACCCGGGCCTGCTGCCTGCCATGGTGGGGGTGAAGTATATACCACCTTTCCATGTTCCTGTGGCATAGAGCTGATTCTGAAATAGTTCGCTATTTCTGTAGAGCACCACTGATGTGCCCTTGGGCGCAAAACCATATTTATGTGTATCCATGGAAATGGATGTTACACCCTCAAGCCTGAAATCAAATGGCGGCAGCGGGCATCCTGCATTATTCGCCCATGGAATTATGAAACCGCCAAGGCAGGCATCCACATGCATTCCTATACCATGGTCATGTGCAATTTCAGACATTTCCTTTACAGGGTCAAAGGTTCCGTAGGGGAAGTTAGGCATGGAACCTACTATTGCAACAGTGTTTTTAGTTATGGCAGATTTCACCTTCTCAATATCGGCTATGTAATTTTCATCAAGGTCTACAAATACAGGTTTCATACAGAAATAGTCACAGGCTTTCAGGAATGCTGCGTGTGCAGATACCGGAAGTATGATTTCCGGTTCTGTGATGCCCCTTGATTTTCTGTAATAATCACGATACGCCTTCATGGCCAGGAGTATGCTTTCAGTGCCGCCTGATGATACCACGCCCCTGGTGGACTCATTGCCATTCATTATGCCGGCACACATAGATACTATCTCAGTTTCGAATTTAGTTAGGCTTGGCCAGACATCCGGATGTAGTGGATTGGACTGTGAATACACAGAATAAACCCTGTCCAGAAAATTAAGCAGGTCACTTCCACCATGATATACAGCACCTGATACCTTGCCTGCCTTCCACTGCCTGTTCTCCTCGCTTGAGTATTTTTTAAGGGTACCGAGGATACTATCACCATCTATGCCTGTGTCCGGTATTTCACGGTATTCCTTAGAATTATTTTTGTATGGCTTGAGGCTTTTTTGTAGTTCTTCCATAATCTTATCAATGTCAAGATTGTCCATTAGTGATTATAAACTGTGGTGTATATAAAAATTTGTCTCAAGTGAAAAGTCGTACAGGATTATTGTTTGCATATAATTTCAATAAATAAGGACAGTATTAAAAATCAGTTATTATCTGGGAACATGAGAACATTCCTCAAATATGAATGATTTTCCTGATCTGCGCAGGCCACTTTCCGTTACTATATTAATTCCACTTAATATTTTAAGCATTTTATTAATGTAAAACTTCCTTGATATGCCTGTATAAGATTTTTTACCCCAGAAATTGTAATCTGATAAAATGCTGATAAATTCCTCATCTGAAATCATTATGTCACATAAGACATGTTTTTATGTAAATATTGTGTCACATGTGACATACTATTTAAAAAAATTCACCATCGTGTACCATATTATGTTTATTTATAAAGGGTACCTCCTGTTGAACATCTCTTTAATCTTATCATGGCATCTATAGTATCCATTCTTTATTCCAGGATTCTCATCCAGATACTGGTTATGCTCTATTTTCATAAGTGCTTCCGGTTTCTCTTTGACTGTGTTTTCTATTTTATCCTCTACATCCCATACGTTTATATTGTCAGATTCCGTATTTTATTACCTCCTTGTTGCTCAAAAGAGTTATTTCTCCCTGTTATTTAATGATCATTTCGTTATTAACAGGGGGTTTATATTTACACAAAATATGTTACACAACCGAGGGAGAATATAGAGCAGTGCTTCTGTGCAATGAAGAATGACATGAAGAATGATAAAACATACCTGAGGGACAATGATGCCATAAGAGGCTATTTCTTCATATCATTCATCGCACTGTACATACATTACAGGATACTTGAGATATTAAGAATCAATGATTTGATAGGGAAGTACTCTGTGAATGAACTACTGTTTGAACTGTCAAAGGTCTATGCAGTGAAATACTCAGATAATAAGATAGAGTTCAATGAAATCCCTAAAAAGGTGGAATCACTATTAAAGAAGATAAACATGGACATATTACCTAAGAATTAGCCAGTTAAGGTTAATAAATTATCTACATACATATATGACTGTGGAGGTCTAGAACCGAGGCATATCTCATTAAATGCTCTTGGCTGGCTTAATAATTGTAAATCTGTAATTTTAATTGCGTAGCCAATTTCTGAATCTTTAAAGTAACTAAAAAATTCTTTTTTGGATATTCCAGATTCTTTTTTTAGTTCTGCCCAAAGGTCTTTCGGTTCTTTACTAATAATACTTCCTATTATAAAATATCCTATAATTTTTTTGTCCGGGCTTGAAGAGTATATAATTGCATATCTTACATTTTTATTTTTAAAAATTTTTCTCCTGAATTCATATTTCTTTTTACCTTTTATAATTTTTTTAGTATATTTTGGCTTAATTGAAAGTATAACATCCATCTATACCTACATGCTTTTTTATTTTATTATATTTTTCATTGTTTATTTTCATTATAGATTGCGGAGCCCCTTTTAATATTTCATTTTTGATCAAATAATCTAAATCTAAACCCTTTTTAAATGTAAAATTATATAAAAACATAATAACTAGCTGATTTCCATTCTTAATATCTTTTTTATTATAAACGCTTCTCTTTCCTATCACTTTTATAATATCATCACTATTATTAAGTCTATATGCTTTTTCAACAATACCAATATTTAACAAACTCTTTTTATCCTCAGAACGATAAAACATTATTACATCTCCAGGATTTATGTTTTTTATTCTTGAATTTGAAATATATGCTTTTTCTATTGTATTTTTTTCTGTTATTGGTTCACCAGAAAATTCAGTAATCAGCGTTTGTATATTATTTTTTTGCACAAATAATCTATTATAAAACTCTGGTTTAATTGGTATAATGAATTTATTAACTTTCACCCCATCATAGAAGCTAGGGTAATATATTTTATCAAATTTAATAATATCATTTGGACTTTCATAATTTTCTGGAATTAACTGTTTAACATAAACACGTTCATTGCGTTCATTTAAACCATAATCTATAAAACCGTATTTTTCAATTAAACTTATTAAATAATCATTATCCTCCGGAAAATGTGTAAGGTATGTTTCAAATATTTTTAGTTTTAAACATATATCTATAATAATTCTTATAAATAATTCACCCAACTTATAACCTGTTGAGGTAACAATAAATGTTGAAATTTTTAATCTGTTTTTTACACTTAAGCCCCAATCTTTAAGTTTTATAGTTTCCTTCTCTTCTTTATATATTATAATGCCTCCAATACTATCATCATCATTATAATAAACAGCACATTTTCTTTTTTCTTTAGATATCTTTTCAAACCATTCATTAAATTCACTATACTCAGATTTTAATTTATCAAAAATTTTATCATTTAGATTAATATTATCTACTGTATCAAATTTTATTTTAGGTGAATACAGTGATGGTGTTTCTGAAAGTATATTATAAGAATCTGATATAGTTAGTATTTGATTTTCTATACCTAAATTCTGTGATATTGAAAGGATTTTAATATTTTCTGTTATTAAAAAATCATTTTCTTTTTTATAAATAGAATAAAGCATGTATTTATCAATTTTATTTTTAAGGTTTAATTTATCTATAAAATCATTCCTAACATTTTCATCAACATTTATTATTTTATAATTTTTTAGTTTGCCATTTATTTTATGTTCATCTGTTAAATTATAAAAAATCACCATTATGTCATTACTGTTTAATACCTCGAAAAGTTTGTCATTATTTAAATCTAAAATTTTTTGATCTATTAATATTTTCATTAAATCACTTTAGATGGTAAATTCTTCAAAAATATTAAATGTATTCATCATAAAAAGTTTATTAAAGAAGTATTATTTATATTCTTAAAATACTATGTTATTTAGAATGATGATAATGTAATTATTCTGATGTAAATTTAAAATTAATGCATCTTCATCTGTTATTTTCAAACTCTTGTAATATGTATTTTACCAAGGGTATAGTTTCAGGTGTAATCACCGATTTGGAATTCACCATTTTATCCGGTTTAAAATTCCCCACCTGATTATAGCATCAGTGGTGGAATTTGATTGGCAGCGAGGTGTGGAGAATGATTAAAAATATGGTTGAAAGAGGAATTAGCAAGGCTGAAATAGCAAGGCAGTTGGGAATAGACAGTAAGACCGTAAGGAAATAAGCCAGTAGCAATAATATGCCATCTGTTAAAAAACACAGTAAAAGGGCATCAAAGCTGGACCCTTACAGGGATTGGATAAAGGGTCTTATTGAAAAGTACAATCTTTCCAATGTCAGGATATTGGAGGAAATCAGGCAGGATGGATATGATGGTGGAAAGACAATACTGGGAGATTACTGCCTTACACTCAGGAAGGACCGCAGAATTCAGGCAGTGTACCGCTATGAAACAGAAAGCAGTCACAGGTAGATTTTGCTGAATTTATGAAATGCCAGTCTATCCTTAATGATCTGCAGGATAATGTCCTGAAGTTGGGTATATCTGTAATATTCAGCAGTTCCATGAATTCAGGATGGTTATTGAAGAAATATTTAGACGGCCTGTATGATACTCCATATATCTTCAATATTACAATAATTTTTACAATAAGGGATGCGGGATATTTTCTTATTCTATCCTCCGTAACTATTTTTATCCAACCTCTGCATAGTTAATGGGATGTGGTTCGTTGCCATATCCCATCAATGTTTTTAAAATTAATAAATATGGCAATTGTTGAACAAATTATGAAAGTTTGGATAGCCTAATGGCTCAATGAAATGAATAATTTAAATGACGGCAAAATAATAATAGGTAATGCATCATAAGATTACAACAATATAAGGCCATATTCTACATTGGATTATTATTCACCAATGCGGTTTCTTGATAAATGGAATAATGAAGTAAATTTAGGAAATATTTCAAATAAAATTTCATGAAGGATTAAATTATAAAAATATAAAAGTGATTGTGGATTTTATTAATTTCCATTTGCCTCAATAAAACTTTTTAAATCATTTAAATCCATCAAAATGATATCTTTGTCCTTTAAAGTATTTATATCCCCAATAAAGCCGGATTTAGAGAATAATGCATAAATAACATTGCAATTATTATATTTTTCGAGCAAAATTCTGGATTTTTCTCTTAATTTATCTATCAATGATACAGATATTTTTTTATCAGTCCATTTACATTCACCAAATAATATTTCATTTCTTTCATGGGAATAGGCAACTATGTCTATCTCCTCAATATTTTTACCTTCTTCCTTTGATTTGTTTTTGCCCCACCACCTTGACACATTATCATAATATTTTCCCGTTAAACCGTCATATATTAATGATCTTATTAAAAATTCAAACCTTTCACCCGAATAGGTATTAAAATCATTTTTTATATAATTAAGCACTTTTTCTGTCCTTGAATTTTCTATCTCACTTTTATTTGGCAATATATAACGAAACCAGAATGATAAATAATTATCCTTAATCCAGTAAAGCCTGCGTTTAAAATTCTCATTTGAGCCAAATGGCATTTCAGGCCCTATAAAATCAAGGGACATTAAAACATCAATATATTTTGATACCATGCTTTTATCCATTCCTGTATATGAGCATATTTCATTGAGCCTGTGGTTTCCAATGGCTATTGCCTTTAAAATTGTAAAGTAATTTCTGGCCTCCCTTAATTCACTTCTTAATAAGAATTCTGCCTCCTCATAAAGATAGCTGCCACGGTTTAGGAAATTATTTGTTAAATTATCCCAGAATGGCAATTTAGAATTGAATTTCAATATATATTCTGGTATTCCACCAAGAACAAAATAACTATTGCATAGATCCTCAATGTTATAGTTAAGAAAATTATTGATATATTTAAATTTTAATGGCTTGATTCTAATCTGGCCTGTCCTTCTTCCATATAATGGGGATTTGTAAGATAAAACATCATTTTCCATTACGCTCACAGATGACCCGGAAAGAATTAAAAAAACATTATTATTTTTAAGAAATGAGTCATAAATTTTCTGAAAAATTGATGGTATTGATCTGTTGGCCTCTATTAAATATGGGAATTCATCTATTGCAATAATAATTTTTGATTTTTTTGTTTTTTCTATGAAATTTTTGTTATTTACAATCGATGCAAAAAGTGAATACCAGTCATTGTAATGTGCATATTCAATGCTTTTATCGTTGAAAAATTCTGATAATAACCTCTGGAAATTTCTTATATTCTCAGTATCTCCCTCATTGGTTGCAAGAAAGTACAAACCATGGCCTGACATAAAATGATTTATAAGCTCCGTTTTCCCAACCCTTCTTCTTCCATATATAATAATTAATTCAGGATTATCATTAGAATGATGATTTTTTAATATATCCATTTCCTCAATTCTATCAATAAATTTTTGTTGAGACATAAGTATAATACTTTATACTCAACTAATATTTAAATTTAAGTTTATATAAATTACAACTTTATACCAATATAAATAATCTGTATATAAATAATAAAAGCATAAATCATGAATAATTATCCAAAATATTAATCCATGGATTCAAAATATGGTACAGGATCTTAATCTTCTCACTTGTATTGAACATTATTGCTCATTAGTGATGAGAAGGGTATTAAAATTATGAAACATACTAAAATAATTGTTATAATCTTTAATCGGTAATTCTTAGGTAATATGTCTAGGTTTATCTTCCTTAACAGTGATTCTACATTTTGAGGAATTTCATTGAACTCTATCTAATCATCAGAGTACTGGATTACATAGTGGTTATATTAACACTTAATATTGTACACAACCATGGAACAGCCTCCTTCAAAATGTATTCATTGCTTTATATGATCTGGCATAATATAACAAAACATAGAAAATGAAATGTTAAGGGATTCCTTGAAATGCATAATCATGATAAATGTTATATGTGGTATGATATCATTACTTTAAGTCCAAATTCCATTTACCGCTTGAGTATTGCGTCTACAGTTTTCAAAGTGTTTTCATAATCAAGCCACTGCATATTCTTTTCCATATCCCTGAGTTCTGGAGCATTCAGATATACATAATATGGAAGCATTGTATATTTTATAGCTCCCAGATTTCCGACTATTCTTTTCATTTCTCTGTAATGTTTCATAAATTTATTCATATTACCAGTTTTGATATACATGAAACAGTAACTCCCCTGCGCATAAACCATGCCACCAGGATACTTGACCTGTTCCTGTGTGTCCATGGCCAGATCAGAATATTTTAAGCTGGAAGAAAAATCACCCCTCATGGAGCTCGCTATAGACAGTGCGGCATATGTTTTACCGTATTCCACTGGAGCATTCAGATTCTTGTTGATTTCTACTGATTTTTTACCGTACTCAAGCGCCTTCTCCGGATCGAACCAGCAATACGATTCGGCAAGATTGTTATATAACTCACCCTGTAAACGTAAAATATTGAATTTCCTTGCCAGCTCCATAGCATTGAAATATTTTTCAAGGGCATTCTCAAACATAAAATTAAACCGGTAAATATGTCCCTCTATTCTGATCATTTCTGCAAATAGTACGCAATTTGTGTTCTGTTTTCCATATGCAGATTCCATTATATTCATGGCGTCTGAAAATTTGCCGGACAGGAACGTAAGGTCCCCTATCTGATTCTGGGATTTAAGGTAAAGTTCCCTACTCATATTATCCTTATATTTTTCAGAAATTCCCTTGAATGTAGTCAGTGCATCTGAAAATCTGCCCATTACACGCAGTGTATCAGCCCTGTAATATGATATGTAATCTTTATAATTGCCAAATAATGCATTTTCTGAATTTATATTCTCCAGTATTTTAATGCTATTTTCTAGCATTCCGATTCCTCTGAGATATGCAGCATACAGGAATTGAATCCGATCATCTTCCGGGCGCTTTTTAATGATCTGGCCCGAGATATTTCCTACTATATTCCAGTATCCGGCGTCTATGAGGAAAATCGAGAGTTCGATAAATTTTTCACCAGTGCTTATGGATGCTTCAGGTATATATGAGAGGAGATTCATAACATTGGGGTAAAAAACTACAAGTGAATCGTATGGAATGTTATGTTTATTTTCGTTGAGGTAGTTTATCACACCTGAAAAAATTTTATCGATGATCCTGGTTTTCTCACTTATTGTGGGGTTGTTTATAACATATTCATAAAAATTATCATGTACTTTGTATATGCCTTCTATGTCCTCAACCTTAAGAACAAACGAATGGTCTGTTATTTCCTCAAAGTTTGAAAGTGCAACCGGTATATTGAGCTCCTTTACCAGAATTTCGAAGATGTTGAAATTAAAGAAATGGATGTATGATAAAGCAGTGAATAGTGTTCTTTCATCATCTGAAAGGTGTGACAGAAATCTTGGTATAATTTCATTTGTAGGAATTATAAAATCATAACCTGAAATATTGTTATCCTTATTTCGCAAATAAATTTCTACACAGAGGTCAAGATACAGAGGAAGCCCTTTGCTGCTGGATATTATAGATTTTCTGATAGATTCATCTGGAATAGGAACTGATTTGAGGAAATAGTCAGAATCCTGATCACTGAGATAATCCAGTATATGCTGGTCCAGTATTTCATGCCACGAAGGATCTTTCTGCTCCCATTTCAGGTATTCCCTGCTCCCTATAATAAAAAGTGTTCTCTCAGAGGAGAGTAAGAGCTCCTGTATAAATTCATCCGGTTCACTGTTCAATAATTCAAAATCCTGGCGTCTGTATATGGATTCATACGAATCAAGAAATATGGCAAATACAGAATCTTTGCTACGGGATGCTATGGAAATATCTATTCCCAGAAGATGTGGGAGCCTCTCAGATATGGCCTCAGGATTTCTCTGGCATGCATCTATAGCGTCAATTTCATCGTGGTACTCTTTAAACTGTACTGAATATTTCTCCCTGACCCTGATGGCAATTTTGTCTATAAGCCCTACAGGAATATGTATGGCCTCAAGGATATCACCGGTTACATCCCAGAGAACGCTATTTTTGGGTATGAATTCCTTGATCTGGTCGGCAGATTTCCCTATTGAGGATAAGTATTTAACCAGCCCATAGTCGAAAAGGATGCATGGAAACCTTATCTGCTTTCTGAGGCCCAGGAGAACAGCCGATGGTGAATTGTATTCATGTACGTCCATCCCGGCAAAAAGAATAGTTACTGTATGACCGTCTGATTCTCTGTTTCTTTCATCCACAGTGGCCATCAGCTCCGATAAAAGCCTTGATTTTCCGATTCCACCTACACCGTAATACACCAGTGCCTTTCGTTTTATTTTACCACTGGTAATTTCATCAAGCCACATATTGAATACCCTGAATGGCTCTATCCTGTCTGTAAATTTTTTAATCGCCTGCTGGGTTTTTCTTGAAAACTTGCTTTCAGGCATTAGCATCATCACCATTCAATGGACTGTACATTGTATTATAGACCATTTTTCCATATTCCTCATTGCCTTTGCCCGAGTACAGGGCTTCATACACGGCAGCCTCAAGGCCGATATAATGTGCTAAGAGGTGATTTTCCTCTTCTGCAGAAAATAAAAGCTTGCTACCTGTATCGTTACTGATTGTCACTGTAAGTCCGGAGTGGTTCAGCCTGATTCTTGAATCCGTTTCAGGAAATGTGAAATCGGTATATTTAAAGGATGAATTTGAGACCCAGTTTGTAACAGTATGCCCGAAGCCTGCATCTTTATTTGAATCATTGAACTTCATTGATGCGGTTGAAAATAAATCAGAAAAGGTTCCCGCATAACTGTCACCGAAGGTTAATGAATCCAACCTTATACTGTCAAATATAGAATATAGCATGCTCAGAATATTCGATCCGCTATCGACCCAGCTGCCCAGAAGGCTCAATGCCTTATTCTTTAATTCTCCATCGATGAAATATGGATCAGAGAAATAGGAATAAAAGCTACCTATCTTTCCATATTCTTTATGAAGATCTGGGATCGATGTTCTGAACCAGGCTATTTCAGGTGAATATACAAAGTGGAATGCATTAAAAACCAATGCGTGATTTTCACGTGCTTTTTCCAGTAGTTTATTGTATTCTTCCATATTCAGGACGGTTGGCTTTTCAACTACTATGTTCTTTCCATATGATAAAATTTCCATTGCGGTTGTGTAATGGTTATCTGTCGGTGTACAAATGATGCATGTATTTATTTCGGGATCATTAAGGAGGTGTTCAAAAGTTTTATAGAATTTATGGCCGGCAGAGTCAGAGGCATTTATGCTGGTATCATATATTCCGGCGATATTCATTCTATTGTCTTTTAATATTGCCTTTTCCCAGTACTTTCCAATGTAACCATACCCCACGATGGCCATATTTATTTTTTTATTTACTCTGGCTACCATAATTATCATCAATGTCAAGAAACTGGTGTATTCCTTTAAAAATATAAATGTTAAGTCTTAATAAATGTTTGCATGTCGGCAGGATATCTGGGGGAATCAATGAAGATTTCTTGATTTAGCCACCATTTTAATTTACTCATGTAATATTTTATGTGAATATTATCTGGTTATTAGTAATAAAGTTATTATCTAAGCTCAGGGTATTTGTATCGCATTATTATTTTATCATTAAATAGATCAAAAAATTCTTATTTATTTTTGAAGAAGATTAATGCAAATTCACCATCCTTGGTTATGGTCAAACACTTGGACTTATGATTATCTTTTATATATTCCTCAGTAAGAAGACCATTGTCTATGAGTTTTCGTATCCATTTTGAAAATGTACCGTGTTGAAGCTTATGCCTGCCATTATCATTAAAATTATTATGGGATTTATAATAATCAGCTAATTCCTTGTATACCTCTGTAAGTTTTACGCATTTTTCCTGCTCAGATATAGAATTATTAACTATTTCAAGTATTTTTAACAAATATCTATTATTTTGAAGTTCTGTAGGCGCAATACGGGGAATAGTAAATTCAATCGTATTCTTATTTATGTCAATATAATAAGAGAAACCATCTATCCATATAGCCGTTGTAAAGAGGTTTAATGCGAGGACTTTTCTGCCACTGGTTAAATTGAAATAAAAATTAGCCTCTGGATTTTCTTCACGCAATCTGAAGACCTGTTTCATAACATCGTTTAAATCATTTTCAGTTACCTTGATTATTTTAAACTCTATCCCAATCTCTTTTGCCGTATCCTCCAAATTTTTTAAAGCCTTATTTATCTCCTCAAAACTTTTATTTTGATTATTTATTTCTTTATAGTTTTGCTTCTCAACAAATACTATAATCTGGTCAATGCTATAATTCTTTACTGCAACCTTATATGTTTCGACTATATTTCTTCCAGCGGAAAATATATGGAATTGTTTATTTTTATTGGTATTGTTCATTTTCAAATTGTACATCCTTGTTAAATATAAAATTGTTTCCATTTATCGAAATAATTTCCAATTACATTATTATAATTGTCATGGATGTATATATTATGGATAAAGAAAGTGGTAAATCTGAAATGATACACATAGCTATACCGAATGAAGATATGATAAATGGGAATTACGCAATAATAGATGGCATGAATATTGCACTATCCAGAAAAAGCAAAGATAAGGCCATATTGAATAATCTGATGAAAGTTTATAAAAAGCTCCAGGAATCATATGACCATGTTGAAATTATCGCCGATGCCAGTATAAAATATAAGGTTGATGACATTCAATCCCTAACTCAATATGAAAAAAAACAAAAAATCTTTATATGCCCGTCAGGCATAATAGCCGATGACCTTATATTGCATCGGGCATTTTCCCTGTATAATCTCGGAGTTTCAGTTACTATAGTAACAAATGATAATTTTCCTGTCAACCGGTTCTCAATACAATATGAAAACATTAGAAATCTTACGGTCTCTATACTTAATGATAATAGTATATATTTATTGGAAAGGAATATTCCATATCTAAATAATAGGGACAAGAAAACAACAGGATATATAGGAATGGATGATAAAAAAGAGTATAGGGATTTAATGGTGGTGAGTAAAAAACAATGAATTTCAACACTGACGACGAGGTAAGATATTTAAAAGGCTCTGTACATCTATTATTGGTGGGGCAGTCTAAAGGCCATATTAGTAGGGTAATAGAAATATTTGAACCGATACATTTGGATCTGTTCACATCAGCAGAAATGTTAGATCAAGTTACAGAGTTCATCAGTTCGACGAATTCATATAAAGGTTCATATCATATATCTGTAATTCCATCTTTTACAGAATATAGTTTATTTTCAGGTATTTCTATTATTTACTCACGTTATAAAAGCTTAAAATTAAGTTTCCCAGGAATTAGAATCTACTTTGGTATTACTGGCGGGACAAATACTATGGCTGTTGAAATGGCCTTAAGTGCAGTAATGGTAAAAGAACCCATGCATTATATGGTAAAAGCTCAGGGGAGTAAGGATACTACAGATGATGTAATCCTATTCGATAGTGAAGAATTAAACAGAATGATTAAAAATAGTACAATTGGTGGAGGGAGATAAATGGAACGTGGTCAATTTAATGATTATAAAGATATATTATATTATTCAAATTTAGAGCAGGAAAAGTGGAACACAGATGATCAAGCATTTAATGAAACTCCTTATAGCCAGCTGAAAAAATACCTGAGCATACTGACAATTTATTCTAAGATCCTTAAAAGTAAGGCAGACGCCCTAAAATTTCAGTGGAGTCGAACAAATATTCCCGATGGGGAAGCAAAGGAGTTGTTTGCAATACAACTAAACAAGCCAAAACACAATGAAAGTGATAGTAATTATCTGGATAAGGAGGAAATATTACAGCAAATCTCCGAACAGGCCATTACGAAACTGATATCTGATGATCACGAGCAAAAAAAGAGAGAGTATATAGAAATTATCGATGTATACAATGATGAAAATGAAGAATATATAACCCTAATAGTAAATAAATTGCCTAGCAATTCTATAGTTATTCCTGATTTAAGCGATTTGTCCTTGAAAAGGGAATTAGCTGCAATTAAAAAATTAATGGATGCACCTGAGAATTATTTACTTCCATTACTCAGGCTTGCAGGGCAAAAAAGCGATGAATTCTGGTCTGAACCTGAATTGGTAGATGTAAATGAATGGAAAGTTCTAACTGATACAACATTTCCTGGCATAGATGACCAGCGTAAAATGGTCAGGCAGGCCCTATCCACGAATGACTTCGCGATTCTTGAAGGTCCGCCCGGCTCAGGAAAGACTACAGTTCTTTCAGAACTAATATTGCAACTGCTTCTGGCAAAGAAAAGAGTGCTACTCGTAGGATCGACTCACGTCGCAGTTGATAATGTGCTTGAAAAGATAATTAAGTACACGAACATAGCAGTGCCGATTAGAATGGCACACGCAGACCTGGAATTACCACCAGAAATTATGGATTTAACATATTATAAATATATTAAAAGCTTCAAAGCCAGGCTTCTTAAAGAACTATTAAAATTACCGGATAAAAACAATATACAAAAAGAATGGATAAATGAAATACAAACAGATAAAAATGACGCTTTTATAACCCAGCTAATCAATGATAGTATAAATCTGGTCAGTGGCACTACTTATGGCGTTCTTCAATTTCCAGAGATCAAAAATTGCATAAAAAATGGTACCTTTAAACCTCTCTTCGATGTAATGATTATAGATGAAGCCAGCAAAACGAACTTTACAGAATTCCTGGTTCCCGCACTCTTTGCTAAAAAGTGGATTATTTCAGGAGACCCAAAACAACTTTCACCTTACACTGACCAGGATTTCATTGTGAGTGAGATTGATTCGTTGTTGCAGGATGAATATAAAAATAGCACTGTCACTTATCATGATATAGAAAAGGTTTCTTTGCTCGCATTCTGGGCTTACACTACAGTTAAACTTCCGGGAAACAAGCCTCAGAAAAAAGCCCTGCTGATACTTAATGATGCCGACTGGAAATTGGTAAACTTCATATTGGAGCAGATAAAAAAATCTGATAGAAAAATAATAACCCACATTATACCTGAAGTCGTTAATAATGAGGAATTAGAAAAAATTATGGTAAATGGTTCTGATATTATAATAGCAAATTCCAGATTTATACAGAAATACATTGATGCTTTGCCTTACGGTATTACCATATGTGGAAACATGTCATTAGGAGACGAAATAAAACTAATAAATAGATTCCACTTCAAATTTATCAACTTAGAAAATTTACATAATCCGCATCATCTAAAAAATCCACATAATGTGGCGCTCAAGGATGTATACGAAGATGGAAAACTATCTAAGGAAATTGCATGGAGATTAATAAGATATTATGAGATGAGAAAGTCACCTAACAAGGCTTTACTGTACAAGGAGCAAATAAGAGATTTAATTCCAAAATTCTCTGAAGATCTGATTGGTAATAAAAATAAGAAAATTGTGGATGTTGTATGGTATACACTGGATAATCTAAAGAGTGCAATTTTTCCATCAATACTGGATATCCTGATATCAGGAAATTCAAGTATCAATTCATATTATAAAGGTTCAGTCCTCGAGTCCGGGCTTCCAGCAGAATATAAAAAATCTGTATGGACTCTGTTAAGCTATCAGTATAGGATGCATCCGGAAATATCCTACTATCCCAGAAAACTGGTTTATACATCGGAAGATGGAACCATAATGGCTTTGAAAGACACAAATAAAATAGATAGAAGCTGGAATTTTAAAAAATATAAGCAAAGAGTAGTGTGGCTGCATGTTGCGGGAAAAAGCATGGATAAGATGAAATCTAAGAGACAGAATATTAATGTCCAAGAGGCAGATAGAATAATAACGGAACTAAAGGAATTTGTTGAATTTGCTTCCAAGGGTTCCTCAGAAAAAAATGTATGGAGTGTTGCAATAATGTCCTTCTATAGAAATCAGACTAGAGAGCTGAAGAAAAGGATAAGGGAGTATTTTACTGGAAAAGGGTCTGTTTATTATAATGATAAAAAATCTGTAAAAATCTTTGTGGGAAACGTTGATGCTATGCAGGGGAGGGAAGCGGATATAGTATATCTATCTATGGTAAGAACTGGAGGATTGGGTTTTCTTGACAACATGAACCGGATTAACGTAGCCATAACACGGGCAAGATACCAACTGGTAATAGTGGGTAACTATAAAACATTCGAAAATTTCAGAAACGAGGGCACACTCGTGAATAAACTTGCAAAAGAGATTAAAGCTAACTATGATTTTTAAAAAATAGAGGTGGACATATGATAAGTAATGAGATAATAATGGAGAGAGATATTGAGTATGAAAGTGTTGACTGCATTGCAACTATAAGGGTAAAAACACAAAATGAATATATAATTACCATTTTACGCATAGCTGATAAATTTGGATTATTAACTCCTGAGAATTTGAGGAATAACCTATTGCCGGAACAACCACTCGGGATGGCAGAAAATATTATTGAACATTACAAAGCTATTGGGTTTATCGAAGAGTCCGGCGCTCTTACAGAATTAGGTAAAATGGCAGTTAATGGCGACGTTTATATGCCAGAACAGGGAGAATACACAATATATGCCACCCAAGATAAACTTTTCAATAATCCTGTTATTGAAATTTCTAGGATTAAACGGAATGAAAATAAGGAAAAGTCCGTAGAAAAACCAAACATGCTGGTAGGATTTGTCAGTCAACCCACTATAGTTTTATTGGATGGCCACAAAGAAGAGGTAATCATAGAATCTATAAGTAATAAGGTTCAGCCCATTAAATCTAAGGGTAATTTTAGCGTTGAGGCCAGATGCAATGGTAACAGTGATGTAACCCTAAGAGAAGAAGGAAAGCCCCTATATACATTTCAGAATAACCTACTTAAAATAGATGATGTATGGAATGCATTAATCAAAAGCAAATCCCTTAAGTGGAAAGGGGCCCCTCTCCAGAACGGAATTTTACTGTTAAGTTATGACAGCACCAGGCTAGAGGAAAGGAAGTCATTTACCAGAACTATAGATGAAATGAAATTGTATTTAAGTGAATTCGGAACATTGAAGATCAAGCCTATTACAGTGAATATTCAACCATTATCGCAAAATGATGCAGACCTATGGGCACAGGATGTAATTGAAGACAAATTGGTTGATTTTTTAACTGAGGATAAATTTATAAATATATCAGAAAAAGTAAAGAAAAAATTTAGAGTGCATATTCCTAAAACTCCGACCCGAAATGATATGATAACAATACTGTACAATAAGTCGATAAAGAATGGAGGTGGAGTGCCCAGGGAATACTGGTACTTGCAGGCCCCAGTTGACCTGAATATGGAGGTTGAGTAAATGGTAAGCAATAATATTTATAAAGGAATCGATTTTAATAAGATTATCGATAATGGAAATAAAATAATAGGACCAGTTTTATTGAAGCAGGATCATGTTGAATCAGAAAGTATAATTTCTGGAAAGCATGATATCTTCCAGCCCGGATCTGCCAATCTCATAAACGAAGTAGTTAAAGTGATCTCACAGACCAAGCAATTCCTCTGTGTTAGCAGCTTCCTTATACAGGACTCCAAAATTATCGATGAAATCAGAAAATGCTATGAAAGGGGCGCTAGGGTATATATTTTAACGGCTGCAGAAACGCAGTTATCTGATCCTAATGAAGATGATGATAGCACTTTAGAAGCTAGAAAAAAAGCTTCCCGAGATATGTTGAACAATCTAGGTTCACATGTGCTTATTCACACAGGAAATAATCTGCATGCTAAATTTCTTGTATCCGATCCGAAAACACAGCCGAAGGCTATTGTATTCACATCCAATTTAACCGTCAGAGCGCTTACGGAAAATATTGAACTTGCCGTTGAGTTATCGGAAAAATTGGAAGTAATGGAATTATTCAGGCAATTTTTATACGGGTTCTGGGCAATAGCCGAAAGAGAATTAGACCCATATAGAAAGTTGTCTCCTATTAATAGGCATCCAGAATTCTTAGATATAAATTATAAACCAGAAAAGCTGAAATGGACTTTAGATAATCAATTACTGATTAAAGATGTGCTGGAAAAAATGATTGACTCTGCTGAGACATATATATCGCTTTCTGCCTGGACTATAGATTCAGAACATCCTTTGGCAGAGAAAATAATTAAAAAGGCTTCCGAGGGTGTAAAAGTTACTTTATTTACAAGGCCACATAATGCAAATAAGGAGTTTATTAGCAAATTAATCAGCAACGGTGGCACTGTATACTGTCATAAATTATTGCATGCAAAATCTATAATTGTGGACGGCAAAGATGGACTAATTATGACTGCTAATATATCTAAATTAGGGCTCGATGAAGGGTTTGAAACTGCGGTAATTTTAACCAAAGCACAGATAGATACTTTAGCTGAAATACATAGAGAATGGCAGTACAGATGTGAATACAAGAGCGAACAGAACATAATGTTGAAGGATATAAAAGATCGGTGGATTAATTTAAATAGGAGTTTTGAAGAATTACCAAAACCAGAAAAAACGGAAATACATTTAGAAGTTACAGCTAAAACGTTAAGGGATTATTATGATGGAAATATAGATCCATATATACCTATAAAAGAACAGAAAAATACAGATAACAAAGAAATCCATTATACTATTACCCTCCTGCCACCAACGCTCCCCCCTGAGGTAGAAAAGATGAAACCCAAAGAAGAAAACAACTTAAAAATTTATCATACCAAGAAGGGAAACTATATCTGTATCAAAACAAAGGAACAACTGCCAGAGGCAGAGGAATTATCCAAACAAAATCATGCGATAATTGTTTTATGTAACGAATAATTTTTAGTAAACTCTACAATAATGCGATTGTATAGATAATATAATAGTTTTGCTGTAAATTCAAATGGCACTCTACGGTTATCCTTAATCAACCTCAATAATTTGAGGACAAATATCCAAGACTAAATATTAACCATTCTTATATTCTAACAATTTACCATAAAGTTATTCAGCAATAATATATTTATAAACCAATTAAATTAAATAAAAATTCTCGATAATATACAATCTATTTCGGTTTATTCCCTCTTCCCTTCCCCGATGGATTTTCTGTTTTACTTGGATAATTCGGGTTAGGCTGGGTTTGTTTCGGTGTTGATTTCCAGAACTTTTCTTTCACATATTATATATATTATATCAATATTTAATACTTCCTATATAATTAAGCTATAATAACTTCTAATTCAATGGCAGAGAATATTTATTTAATCATGGGTATACAGTTATACTAAAGACCGGAAATCTTGTAATAAACATAAGTTTCGATGTTTTTATTTCAATATTGAATAACAACAATTTATAAACATATGGTAATTTGCCTGTAAAATGGTTTGGTACTTTTATACGCATTATTTTTAAATATAAAGTATAAAACATAGTTAACTCTAGAGATTAGTATAATATGGAACTAAAATTTAAATACAGATATATGTTTTGCACCTATGGAGAGTCTTACAGAAAAAGAAAAATCAGAATTCCTAAAATATTACCTTGAATACGAAAAAGAGTTAAAAACAAATCCTGATTGGATAAACGATAGAGAGGCACATATAGAGCATAAAAAAGATTTGGAAAAATATCTTTCTAAAGATAAAATAGGAAAATTGGCAAAAAATGAACTTATTGAATTATTAAAAACGTTATGGGCAAACAATATGTGGCTAGATGTTGATGGTAGATTTATAAAAGGAAACAATAATGATTTTGAAATGGTTAGGGATGAAATAGCTAAATTACTTTATGGTGAAGGCGATATAGCAAATAGAATTAATAACTTTTATGTGAAGATAAAGTACTTTGGAATATCTAATTTGTCAGAAATGCTTAATTTTTCATTTCCAGATAAATATCCATTATGGAACGTTAAGGCAATAGAAAATGTTAAAAGTATTACTTTTTATAACAAAGGTTTTCAGCAGATAGGAGAATCAAGCCTAAATACAAATAGCAAGAAAGGCAACGACTATCAAAATGTAATAGATGCTATAACTGCAATAAAAGATTCCATTTCTAATTCAGTGGGGATAAAACTAGACTTCATTCAAATGGATAGTATAATTTCTTATACAGCCGGACACTACAACCAAGAAGAAAAACCAAAAACAACTAATACCAAGCAAAACGAAGATAAAGAACAAGAACTAAAATACCCTTCACTTCCAAAAAACATAATACTTCATGGTCCGGTGGGAACCGGTAAGACATACCTTGCAAGAAAACTAGCAAACTACCTTGCCAAAGGTCAAATAATAAATTTATCCGAAATAGAGACTTTGCTGAATGAAAATATTGACCCTAAAAACCATGAATTATTTCCAATTGAAGATAGCAATTTTCGTATGGTAACTTTCCATCAGTCATATGGATATGAAGAGTTCATTGGTGGCATAACGGCCGATACCGATGGCAATGCAATAAAATATCATATAAAAGATGGTATATTTATGGAACTGTGCCAACAGGCAAGAGAACATATGGATAGACCATATGTCATTCTCATCGATGAAATCAACAGGGGAGATATTTCAAGAATATTCGGCGAGCTTATTACCCTAATAGAGGAGGACAAGCGATATATCAATGAAGCTTCACCAGGTATTTCCATTACTGTACCTAACTTCAAGGATAAATTTTCTGTACCTGACAATGTATTTATTATTGGCACGATGAACGATTCAGACAGGAGCATAGCACTTTTGGACGTAGCTCTACGGAGGAGATTCATTTTCTTTAATGTGCCGCCTAACAGTAAGGTGCTAGAAGGGTGGATTAAAGATGAGGGCCTAAAATCAAAAGTAACCAATGCTTTCAGCGCTTTAAATCAGAGGATAGAAAAAGAAAAAGATGTGGATTCAGAAATAGGCCATGCCTTCTTTAAAAGCCTTGAAAACACCAATGACGAAAGAAAAGAACTGGTTTATATATTTAAGTACAAAATTTTTCCACTTCTCAATGAAATTTTTTACAGCCAGAATAATGAATTAAAGGAGCTAATACCAGATGATTTTAACGGGCAAAAACTGAATCTAAATAATATAGAAAATTATCTTGATTATTTAAGCAACCTTATAAAATCAGGCGATTCTAGTGAATATGGGAAGCAGTAATTTAAAAACCCTCTATGAATACGAACCCTGCATGGACAACGACATAATCCATGAACTCAATGAGCTTACATCCCGTAATGAGGAGCTATCTAAATTTATGGAAATTACTAAGACATATGTAAAATTCAAGCATTATACAGGATTTATCCCAACAAAGAATTATCGAATTCAGGTGCTTCCAAAGATCAGGAACCTAGATTTGGATGAAAAGAATAGCAGTAATAATCTTATCAGGATTCTTCTTTATGTTTTCTCGCCACCCGGGGCGAGTATCCCTAAAGTAGAAATTAAGGATAATACAGAACTCGATATACTAGATCTAATAATACGAATGTATGCCATAACACTTGGAGAACAGATACTACAGGGAGCATATAGAAAATACATTAGACTTTCTGAGGAAAGTAAATTTTTAAAGGGAAAGCTTAATATCGCCAAGCAGATAAGTAGAATGGATCAGTCAAAATTTTCGGTTATAGATTTCAGGTTTTCTATGGACAACGATCTTAATCGGTTCTTTGCACATGCAAACAGGTATTTTATGCAGTTTACACATGACAGGGCAAATGCAAACCTTCTGGCATGGATAGATAGCATTCTTCATGATGAGGATATATCACCATGGCATCAATGCAAGATTAGTTTCAACAGGTTAAATGAAAGATTCAGAATTCCTTACATATACGCAAGTTTAATACTGCAAAATAAGTTGATGCTGTCTGGAGAAAGCTATAATACTATGGCCATGATATTTGACATGAATAAGATATTTGAAAGGTTTTTTACAGAATTCATATGCAGGAATAAGAGGGAAATATTTGGCAATGAAATTCTACACATAAGGGTTCAGGAAGGAGATTATAATTTCATATATGATAATAATGCTATAAGGTACACAAAGCCAGATTTAATATTATTTCTTAAGGATTCTACATGTATATTTGATACAAAATACAAGAAACTGGATGAACCAAAAATCTGTGAACTCAAGAAGAAAAATGATAAAGTTCATTCAATAGCACCCAGTGATCTTTATCAGATGTACGCATATTCCCAGATATATCATTCCAAGAACACAATACTAGTATTTCCAGGAGCAGAAAGCAAACTCAGTAAATCATACAGATTTACTGAAAATGGTAATAAAAAACTCTGGGTATATATGCTCAAACTGAATCTTAATAATAATTGGGAATCAGACCTAGTCCAGAATTTTAAGCACGATTTCACGGAAATCCAAAATCAGGATCATTGAAATAATTAAACATTTCATTAAGTTTTTAATATTTACAACTTATTTTTGATTGCAAAACTTGGGATTTATCGCTCCCAAATAACGAATATACTCATACATCTTATTCAAAATAGATGTGGTCAATTTACTTCTACTAATTTAGTAATTATTTAGAATTTCTCCATATCCTTCTTAATCTTCCCCCTTCATACTCATCATTGTTGGGGTTCAACTGGTCAGCATGGTTGTCCTAGTCATGTTCTTCTTTTGACTTTTCAAGGTCGCCATCTTTATGACTACCTCTGTTTGACATGTCACACCTCAGAAAATATATAAGTTATTAACTTATAAATATTACGAATTTATAATTATAACATGTTGTCTCGTTATAATGTAATTCTTTTGCTGTAAATTTAAAATGACTCTTTGCAATATCATAATGAGGTAAACAAAATGACAAATGCAAAGAGTCAATTAATAAGTATAGAAGAACTAATAAAGCTTTTCATAAATGATAGAAAAGAGGGAAAGAAAGAATTGATTACATGGTTTTTAAACAATGTAATGGATCAGGAGGCCATTGAACAATTAAATGCTGATAAATATGAAAGGAACAATAAAAGAACAGGATACAGGAATGGTTACAAGAAGAGAAAATTAAAGACATTAGATGGAGAACTAATATTAGACAAGCCTGATATAAGGTCAGGATCTTTTACAACTAAGGTATTTGACAAATACTCCACTGTTGAAAAGGCTTTAAACTCTGTAATAGTTGAGTCATATATTAATGGGATATCAACCAGGTCTGTTAATAATATAATAAGTAATCTAGGTATAAATGTATCGCCTGAGTATGTATCATCACTGAATAAGGATCTTGATATAAAAGTTAAGGAATTCTTAGAAACATGGATAGATGATAAAATAAAATACCTGTACATAGATGCAACATACTTTAAAGTCAGGGAAAATAGTAAATACACATCAATGGCATTATACACATCAATAGGTGTAAACAGCATTGGAATAAGGCAGATTCTTTCCATGGATGTTTATAATTCAGAGGATGGGATGGACTGGAATAATTTCTTCTTCAAGTTAGGGGAAAGAGGATTAATAGGAGTACAGCTGGTAATATCAGATGGCCATAAGGGGATAATGAATGCAGTTAAAGAGTCATTTCAAGGATCATTATGGCAGTACTGCCATTTCCATTTCCTTAAGAATTTAAGAAAGACAATGAATAAGGAACAGTGGAAGGATATATCAAAAATAGTGTCAGAGGCATTAATGGATGAATCACTGTTTCTCCTGATGGAATGTATATCTCCTTCATTCCTCCCTTCCTAAATACATCTGCAAGCTGGAATGAATCCTCCCTGTCAGTCTTCTTATAATTGTTTGCTATTTTAGGAACCTTCGCAGGATTTATCAAATGTATCTTATAGTTTAATTTTAATAATTCTTTAAAGAGATACTTGCCTGATGTTGATGATTCTATTACAATATCATGATCCCTGTAATTAAATAAAAACCATTGACTGTCTCCATATTCCTCTAGACAATAATATTTCCATTATCCTCCATAGCCGTAGCATATACGGAACGTTTATGTACATCCAAGCCAATTACCATTTAATCACCTTTGATTCTGTGAGATTCAGAATCGTAGACTCGACAAACACCTATCCACCTTATTAGATATTAATAAGGTAAGAAATCGAGGCGAATGGCGGCTATTCTTTCTAACGGCCTCAAGGGTCAAGCTGCATAACAACCGCCTCCGATTCTCACAGCTATATCGTCATATAGCTGAGGCTAAATAAGGTTTTTCATGATTTCTTCCTGCTATGTTCTCCATGGAATGATGTGTATGAATATAATGGGTCATGGTTATGGATCGATTACTTTCATGGACTTTATTATCTCCATGGGCAGAGGTAAATTGAATATAAATATGAACGGAAATGGATGAGTAATAAGGGAGATGCAATGAATTAGAGGCATTTGATGTGTATTGATAGCTTCAGCCATGCAGCTGAAGTGTATTTCTCCTTCTGAACCGGGTAAAATATTCAGTTATGTGTTGCTTATAGCACTACAGTCATGGCAATTCATGTAGCAAAGAGATAGAATAACATGATGTTTTCGTGTTAAAGGTCTGTATTACATCGTCTGCTATTTACACATGCGAAGAATCTGCGTATAAACAAAAATTTTTATACACGATACACATATTTAACTCATCATGTTTGCAATATCTTTTTATCGGACTTTTTCAAGTATAATTATGACGGGGGTGTTATATGAATCCTGCTTCTATTGAGCTAATAAGGAATGTAAGGCAGCAACTACTTGGACCTGCTGGAACATATGATGAATGTATATTTGATAATCCGGTAAACAGGTATGTTGTTGGGATCATTAAACCATATTATGCTAACCATGACAGTAATCTAGAAGGCGAATATGTTTTAGATACCGGAGGTGTAGAGGAAGGGGACGAAATAAAGCAGGATACGAAACCACAGCTTAATTCATTTGGCATTTCGTTCAAAATGATCAATGGCACATTTAACGTTCTTGTAAGTTATGGAAAATATCATCAGGTAAAATTGAATAATAAAGATGTCTATAAAAGACAGTCCGTGCGTCATAATAAACTTGGTATAAAAGGTACCTGTGAGTTTATACTCGAATATACAGATTTCAGCACAGTAATATTAAAAGTAGATGAGTATAATGGATATTTTAATGTTATGGTTTATAACAAAGCAAATCAGAAAATTAAATATGATGATATATATAGATATTCACTGTTCCAGCCTTCTATAAGAATTAATGTAACTGGGGGTCTAATAGACACAGAAGCTTGTGGAAATGTAACTGATTCAAACATAAAATTTCTGTATAGGGATACTAAAGAGCTTGCAAGGGGAAAAAATTGTGCTGCTATATGGAAGGCTCTCGATGTAGAAAATGAAAATGATAGCGTAAACATCAAGCTTAACAGTTGGCCAGATTATAGTGATAATTACAAAGATTTCTACATCCCGGATATAAGAACGGATTTCATGCCTGTATATAAATCCTATATTCCTGAAACAAGAAAACTCGAAACAGAATTTAATGCAGAGAACATGGCGGAAAAAAATTCCAGCATGGAAAATCTTGATATTCTTATAAACGAGTATAGATCATGGATCACTTCCATAACACCCGCCGTTCCTAAAGATGAAATTCAGGTGAAAACAAATATTGAAAATCTTTTAGAGACATGTAATAGAATGGAACGTGGTTTGCAGATCCTCAGAGGTAATAAAGATGCTTCGAGGGCATTCAGGTTTGTCAACAGAGTTATGGCGACAAATTCTCAGTGGCATCGCAGAGATAGCAATAGCAGTTTTAACTGGAGGGCTTTTCAGATTGCATTCCTGCTAATGGAAATTGAATCAATTACAGATCCTGCGTCTGTAGACAGGGATAAAATGGACATACTATGGGTCCATACCGGTTCTGGTAAAACAGAGGCTTATCTGGCTGTTGCCCTTTTTGACATAATTTGGAGAAGGTATAAAAGTTCAGGTAAAGATGATAATCCCGGCACGTCCATTATAACAAGATATACCCTGAGACTCCTCACATCACAGCAGTTCCGCAGAACAGTAGATCTAATTGTGGCTGCCGAATATGTAAGAAATAATTTTGAAGAATTTAATGATAATATTAATTGTCCAATTTCTGCGGGTATGTGGGTTGGAGGTGGGATGACACCCAATAAAATATCTGATGCAGTTAAAGTAATTCAAAATTCAGTAAAAGGCGAATCTGAGAAGTCAGAAGGGGATCCGGTGCAGCTATATAAATGCCCTGCATGTGGTAGCTGGCTTGCGATTCCCACGGGTGGGATAAGGGCAGGCACTCCTATATTCGCTGCGGGACCTTGTGGTGGTGTTACAACAACAGCTGATGTAGACATACAACTACTAAAAGAGGAAAGTGTGTATGGCGCACGGATGGGTGTTTATAGAATAGTATTTCCTAATAAAATGGAAAGGGAAGATATTATAAATTCTACATTATATGAAGACTTTCATGAAGCTGGAACATATCTAAATATTCCCGGATATAGAATAAGTCATGACCATAAAGATATCTATATTACATGCATGAATCCAGAATGCCGCATATTTAATACCAGAATACCTGTTTATACTGTTGATGATCAAATATACAGCAGAAAACCATCAATAATAGTGGCTACAGTTGATAAATTTGCAAATATCCCTTTTAACCCTCTGGCCTCCAATATACTTGGAGATATTAATAAAAAAACAAAACCGCCGGATCTGATTATTCAGGACGAGATGCATCTTCTTAACGGTCCCCTTGGAAGCCTTTTTGGGCTCTATGAGAATATGGTTGATGCCATTATAGAAAATAGGGGAGATTTAAAGGTTAAATACATAGGTGCCAGTGCAACTGTTAGTAGCGTGGAGGATCAGGTTTCACTGCTTTTCGCCCGTAGGGCCTCGGTTTTTCCGCCAAGTGGGATTCAACAGGATGAAAATTTCTTTTTTACCAAAGATTATGGTGAAAATCATAGAACTAGGATATATGCCGGCATTATGGGAGCACCAGATTTGGGGGTGCAGACCCCACTAATACGGCTAATGGCCCAAATTATTGCGTTCAGGGAAAATTTCAGGGACACCTCCGATCTTAAAAATTTTTATACGCCTGTATTCTATTTTAATTCAATAAAGGAGCTTTCCATAGCCACATCACTTTTCAGGGAGGATGTCAGGGAATTGCTTGAAAAATTTACCCCGCCAGTTAAACTTGATACAGCAAATTATGAGGAACTCTCAGGCAAGGCAAAATCTGCAGAGATACCGGTAAAACTTGATCGTCTTGAAAGCTGGAATATTACACCAGAGGAGAATACAGGGGCATTATTTACAACGTCTATGTTCGGAACCGGTGTGGATATCTCAAGACTCACAGAGATGATAATGAGTGGACAGCCAAAATCAACATCGGATTATATACAGGCAACCGGCAGGATCGGCAGATCGGCGGATGGTGTGGTGTTTGTGTTATATAATCCCCTAAAACCACGCGACATCAGTCATTATGAAATGTTCATGCAGTACCACAGCAGAATTAACATTTATGTTGAGCGTTCCCCTGTTTCACCCTTTTCCACTGGATCCATGGAGACCGGCATGGGTGCTACAATCACTGGATTTGTCAGGGCGGTCGAACCAGAACTACGTGATGATCCTAGTAAAATATTAATATATAAGGGTTCAATATTCGATGATTTTATAAGGAAAACCGAAGATAGATTAAGATCTATGGATATAAAAAGTGGAGATATAATTTCTGAAATACATAGAGATAGAGATAAATGGCATCAAATTGTATCAAATCAAAAAAGTAAAGTGATATACAGAAGTAATCCATATAAGATGCCACCTCCAGATGACGTTATTATTCTTGGTTCATCGCGTGATACTGTGATGCATCCTCTAGCCAATATAGTATTTAAAAATGTTCCAAATTCTCTCAGGGAAGTGGATGATATCGCGGTATTTGGACACAATAAAACAGCCGAGTATACAATTAGGCAAACCCAATTTGTTCTATCATTTGGTCCAGAATCCATACTTGAGGGTGATCATGGTTCCTACCTCATCCAGCGTGCGGGTTTATACGGAATTCAGTCATCATACTACCTTCCCCAGACTGTATCAAACAATACAATTGATGAAAGTAATGGGTATGCTAGAAATCTAATTGCCAGAAAATTTAATTATAACGCCGAGTATATAAAGTTTATATCATTACCGTCGAATGAATATGTAGGAAAAAATGACCAGACACCTATATATGAAGTTATGCCTTTCCCTACGTGGGGAATCTGCAGTAATGTAAATAATCATAGAAAAAAAAGCAGCATACTGTATCAATATCTAAAAAAGACTAAAAACATAACCAAAATAATAGGATGCCCAGAATGCGGAAGCTATAAATATACTCCGGTAAGATTTGTTTCTGCTTGCCCCATGGGGCATCTGGATGATGTAAACTGGAATTTTTCAGTTCATGGTGGCAATATGTGCTACCCGAATTATTATTACTGGGATGCTGGTGGGTACTCACTCAAGTCTATACATATTGAATGCAGTAAATGTGGGAGGAAGACCAATATGGGAAATATTTATGGGGTGTATAATAAGAATATGATCAAATGCCCTATACCTGACAACAAAGGAACAGTGTGTGGCATGAATATGTCCATCGCACAGCGTGATTCAAGCTCATTAAGACTTCCAGAGATAATTACATTACTCAATATTAACAGTACAGGTAAAGTACCGCAAAACACCGAAGAAAAACTAATTGAGGCAGCTGGAAATGCATGGAAGAGATACAATGATATAAAACTGTTAGAATCTATCCTCCTTAAACTGGATGAGGTAGATCCTAAAAAACACCAGGAGATAATCTCCAATCCAGATAAGTATTACTTTGGCAACAGCAGTGATGACATTATTGGTATTTTCAGGAATGAATTCAGATATCTCTCAGAATCTACAGGTAGTCTTATTGATGAAGAATTCCGTATGGGGGAGTTTACCGCAGCCAAGAACCATAACTATAATGGAAATGTGTATTATAGACCAATACAGAATATATCTGCAATTGCTATTCAGACGTCATATATCAGGAATACTGGAGGGAAAAAAGTAAATCATGTATCTGTCCCATCATGCACAGAATACCGGGGAGAGCATTACTTTCCTGCAACAATCCTGTCAGGCGACGCAATTTTCATAAGGTTTAATAATATCAAAATACATAGTGAGTATACACATTCTGAATTTAATAGCACAGTGTTTGACAAATATCCGCTGGATTATACATTTACATATTTGCATACGCTGTCACATAGTATATTAAGAGCAATATCAGAATATACAGGATATTCCCTCCCATCAATTAGAGAAAGGATTTATGCATTTGGGAATAGCGGTGGTATCCTTATATATACAACAGGTGTAGGTAGCGATGGTAGTATGGGTGGACTCGTGGATCTTGTAAATCACGATAAAATGGAAAAAATTCTTGATGATGCAATTCATAATGTCAGTATATGCTCAAACGATCCTTTCTGTCTCAACACTAAAATGACAGCGGATAAATACAATGGTTCGGCATGCTACAGCTGCATACTTTTACCCGAAACGTCATGTGAATATGGTAATAAGTATCTTGACAGAAATGCAGTTTTAATGTGAGATAAATGATATATAAGTATTTTTTTAAGTATCCTGCATGTCCCCAGTGTGGTGCCCCTATATATAACCCGGCAAAGGTCAAAATTGATGCTCAAAACAAAAGATACATATGTGGTGGATGGGAAGACTGCCATATATTTAATAAAGAACTACCATGGAAAATTAATTTAAACCCTGCAGAAAATGCGTATATAGAATGGATAACTGCAGGTATCAGCGGTATTCATGCTGTCAACTGGCCATTTCCTAATAGGCCTTTATTTCTAGCTGTTGCCGCAGATACAATCTCTCACATTCTTGATAGGAATGTTCTTCTGATAACTATGTCTGATAAACCAACTGAAAACGTTTTAGAGGAGACTAGTGTACATGAAATATTATCAGGTCTGTATAGGGTAACAGGCGATCGTGTAAACAAACAATCCCAGGGAATAAGTAAGAAAGATATTTTTCCAATTATACGTAACGCGTGGGAATATAACATAGATGGAATTATTAAGGGTAAAATCCCGGTAAAATCTTTCTGGAAAGATATAGCGGACAATTATGGCGTTACACGTGAGAGGCTAAATCTCAGAAAAATCCCCAATGGCTCACGATTTGGAACTATAAATTGTTATAACGTTATGGATTACAGTGAGTTCTACTCTAGTTCATCCTCAACTGTCAGGGAATTAGTTACTGTAATTAAATACATATCACAAGAATCCGTTTTAAATTATATTAGGGAGCGGGATCCGGCTATTGTTATTATTGATGCCGGCAGTAACACAGATATTCTTGAATTTTTACTTAAGGATTATTGCATACCTGTAGTGGCATTTACAGACTATGACATGAATACTGTAAAGAAGCTCATTAACAATGGCATTAAATTTCACCCATTAAAGTCCACTGAATTCATGAATGCTTACAGCCTAATATGTCATGCTGGGAATCTATACCGCTCAAGAAAATTTAATATTGAATATATTGAATATAGTACACGTAATATTATAATACCAGGATCATTGCATATAGATAACGAAATGGTAGAGAGGCTCAGGCGTATAGAACTCAAATCAATTCTTACTCTAAGAGATATATCTAATATTACTGTACGTAATGATAATATCTCTAAACTTATAGATGATGTATATTCTCTTTCAAGAGATGCGGGAGATATCTTTAGAAAAATAATTGAGGATAAATTTGGATCGGGCCTAAATATAAACCCATGGCGCAATGAATTTATTAATATTATAAAGGAAAGGAAGATGAATGAAAACTGGGCAATTATGGCGGGGAAATTTCTCGATAGTTACTTAAAATCGGAAGGAATTACTCTTCATACCCTCCTGCCTGCTGATGTTGCGGGCCTAAGAACTAAGGGCATTATGATTCCCGGGATCTACGGTAATTTTAATTTCAGCACACTGAACACTGAAAAAATACTTGTCTGTGGAACGAGCGAATTGCTTGAATATGCACGTTATTATATTAAAAACTCTAAGTGCCAGAAATTTTACAGACCATTTGTTGAGTATACTGGCGATATGCCACGACTCATCAGAGCTGTTATCGATAGTATTAATTATAATGAGTTTAAAGAGTACAGTAAATATGGTAGCGATGATATCGACTATTATACTGAGATTCACCCAATAGAAGATAAAATTAGAAATACAATTAAGTCGGGCGATGAAGCCGTATATATCTATGGAATAGACGGAAGGTATACTATCATACCAGCAGGTGTGGAGATATATGTTATCAGAGGTAGAAGCATTGAATCTATAAGGTTATCAGAGAAAAATATCTATAAACTTCCGGGAACATATATACTCTTTGACAGAAGTGGACTATATAGATCCATACATCTTGAGCTTCTGCAATTCATTCTTAATAGTGGTGATATTGAAACAGTTCGTGTGGGCGGCAGAAGTGTTAGTATAATAGATATTTTCAATAAATCACGAATGTGGATACACGGGCTATCAAAACTATCCAGAATCATCTCAGCAGAGAATATTGCATCAGATCTTAAAAATCTTGAATTAAGTGCAGAAAATGAATCATATTTAAAAAGATGGTGGGTTCCGATAGAGACTAGGGATGATACAGTGAGCTTATACATAGCCGATAGCCCAAAAACCCTAAATGATATGATACGTATATTTGGATATCTAAAAGATAAACTTGGAGATGAATCATTCAGCAATAACGCTGCTGTTGAATGCTATAATGATGTAAGTATAATGCACAGACTTTCAAGAAATATACTGCACGGTGAGTACATTGATCTTTCTAGGAAATTTTTTAACTTAATTAATGGGGCAACGGATAACGCACGTTTATTGATCAAAAGAGCAACGCTTGAAAAAGTTAATAATGACACGGATGCATATACCATAAATTATCCAGAGGGTATGGGGGCTGAGTAAACTTGGAGAAAAATAACAGATTAAAAATGCTGGACATGTTTTCTGGTATGGGTGGGATGTCTATCGGATTCGCACGCAGAGGCTTTAGTGTTACAGGTATCGATATAGAACCTTTTGCAGTTGATTCTTATAATAAATTAACAGGTGGAACTGGTTCTGCTGCAGATTTACGGGAGATAACTATTAAATCTAATTATGATGTTATTGCTGGTGGTCCGCCTTGCAGACCTTGGTCAACAGTAAATCTAAAAGCACGTAAAATGCATCATAGAGATTATGATCTTGTACAGAAATATTTCAGCATAGTGACTGATAAGATGCCTAGGGTGTTTATTATGGAGAATGTACCTGCAATAATGAATGATCCTGTTATAGGGGAATCAATTAATAATGCTGTAAAAATGGGATACACCGTTAAAACTGGTATCATTAGATATTCAGATTATGGGGCTGCGACTGCCCGACAGCGGTTCTTTGTAACTGGTGTAAAAGGGGAGAAAAATAATATATTCGAATACCTCGCAAAACAAATTAAAATCACAAAAACTGTACGCGACGCTATATGGCCATATAGGCATCTAAATGAGGGCGCAACTCCGGACCATGTCTGGCCACATCTTAGAACAATTTCAAAGTATTCTGATAAATATAGAACAGGAAAATATGGATGGAGGTGGTTGAAATGGGATGAACCGTCTCCCTCTTTCGGAAATGTTATGAAAACGTATACACTTCATCCAAACTATCCACCTGAAAACCCTAATGCACGTGTAATATCTGTTCTTGAGGCACTGAGAATAATGGGATTTGATAATTTTGAATTTCCTAAATATATACCAATGGGTAAAAGATACCAGATGGTGGTAGATTCAATTAGCCCTGTTTTTTCATATACACTTGCAGGGGTGATTAAAGATGTGCTCAGAGAAGCCAGGACAGTTACAGCATAGGGTAGGAGGAGAGATTATAAAATTGGGAGTAAATAATTATCGCAGTTTCCCATGGAGATTTACCTACGATCCTTACCTTGTTGCAGTTTCAGAAATTCTTTTAAGAAGGACAAAGGCAGTTCAGGTAGGTATGGTATATAATCAGATAATAGAAAGATATCCTTCAGTGCAAAAGATGGTAAATATACGGGATGACGATGTCATGTTATCCTCGCTGGGTCTCCATTCCAGAGCACGAATATTGCGTAAATTTGCAGGTCAAATTGTTGATATTTATGATGGTATTATACCGGAAGAGCGAAAAAAACTTCTAGCGATAACAGGATTAGGGGATTACAGTACATCCGCTATACGTGTATTCGCATTCAGGCACATTGATCCATTAATTGATGCTAACACTGTAAGGATAATATCAAGAATAAATGGCATTCCGTTTTCCGATTCATTAAGAAGAAGTAAAATAATACATAAGAAATATGAAGAAATAGCTAAATTATATGATCCAGTAGTGTTTGGTTATTCTATCCTTGACTTTGGTGCTCTGATTTGTGGCACTGTTCCTGTATGCGGTATATGTTCCCTGAATAGCGTATGCCAGTATGCAATAAACCATACTAATAAATGAACTTGTATCCAATTCGACCTCTTCTACCATTGCCATATATTTTTTCTGTGATAGTTTACATGGGTACCTCGCTTTAATTTGTCTAAATTAACTTTTAAAAAATTAGATATTATCATTTAATTAATATATAAATACAAATTATATATTATAATTATCCATATAAATATATTTATATAAATAAATATCTATAAATAAATATTATAAAAATAATTAATCTATACTTTATTTTAATTATAATTATATTAATATTATTTCTGAAAGACTGTTATAATATGCATTATGCAAATAAAATATGCATATGTTAAAGTTATATTTATGTGACTTATATTACGTTCCAAGTAAACTTAATTCCTTAAATCGTTTATAAATTCCTCATATATAATATTCATTTATGTACTTTGGATCATAATCTATTCATCGCTCATATTCATAATTACCTCGCTTATACCACAATAATTCCCGTATTCCTAATATACTCTCAAAATAATGCAGTATAACAAACGTTATACGGCGTTTTTGCTTAAATACTTTTTATACTGTAGTGATTTTATGAAAATACAGTAGAATGCAGGCTGCTGGATGCCCTTTCGTGGCATGACAAACCCATTTTTGCTGGATCTATCCATATTCCTATATTGTACAGTAAGGACTGCTAATTATATGATTGCCTAAAATAAATATATATTATATATTATATTAAATTAATATTTATTTTATTTAATTAATAATTATTATTTAAATATAACTATTAAATAAAATATTATAATATAATTATAAAAACATTTTATTAATTATATAATAGTATAAGGATATTACTTAATTTTTTGAAAGTAATATGCAAATTGAAAATAATTATTACCTCCAGGTTGTGGGATATATCGGTGCTTTACAGGAACTTTTCCCAGGAATCGCCAGAAGTTCGGTCAAACGCCCTCAGCCAATGCTCCTGATTTCCTCAAATAGACTTTGTGCAAAACGATTATAAATCCCTCTTATATTATTCAGATATGAGTGGCGCTGCTGGGGAGAAATTCCATAAAGATACCATAATCACGCATCGTTGTGACAGTTACAAATCACTGACAGAGACATCACAAATACAATCAGGAATAAGAACAGTAAAATATGGAGGCGATGGAAAGGGTGTTGAAATAAAATACAGGATATTTGCCTCTAAAATAGATAAAATACTTCTGGCGAAAACCGATAGAGGAGTCTGCAGCATCATTATTGGTGCTGACGAAGAATTGTTATATGGCTCACTCCAGAAACAATTCCCGCATGCTACATTGACAGAATCAGCTGGCATGCAGCCGGAAATTGATTCCATAAATCACTATCTGGATGGTGGATTGCTCGATATGCCGGTTGATATATGTGGTACTGAATTTCAGGTAAAGGTCTGGACAGCCATCAACGCAATACCCTATGGAGAAACCAAATCTTACAGTGAACTGGCTGAGGAGATAGGCATGCCTACTGCATACCGGGCAGTGGCCAATGCCTGCGGGGCGAATCCGGTACCTCTAATTATACCATGCCACAGGGTTGTTGGCAAGAATGGAAGTCTCGGAGGATATGGCCCGGGGATAGACAAAAAGAAATTCTTGCTTGAACTTGAGAAAAAGAATAAAGATAGCAATAAAGGAAATTAAGTCAAACACTTTAGGTAACCATGATATTCTCTGGAATGTTGACTACGTGGCAGATAATAAATCTAGTTTCCATGCAGGTGATGCATTATGGCAATATTATTAGCTATAGCAGTCATGATTATCATACGGCTTCTCTAAGCACAATATCCTTGTAACCCAGAGAGGACAATCCCTTTCAACAGATATTTCCTGAAAAGAAATCTATTCAGTTTAAATTGGAGCCATAAAATAAAAACATCAAGTTGCATATATCCAATAAATTTAACTAAATTGAAATATTTTCAGAAGTCACGAATGGCACGAATTTTAAAATGACAGCATAACATTTATTTTTTAAATAAACTAAGTGGAGAAGTTTTACAGGCCATTGAAATATAAATAGTATGTAATGTAATAGTGACCACTTCTGGAAGTTAGCAAAGAAGAATTTAAGTCATCAGACTAAAAAATAACTTATAAAATATTTAACTTATTTCCCTTAATTTTATTGAGTAATTTTTTTATCTAATGCAACTAACGGAATTGATAAGGCCATTGCTAAAAAACATAGGATGCATCATATACTGTAATGTCCATATTCACAGATAATGAACAAGCACCTTTGAGGATTTCATTAAAGCTATGTACTTTCAATAAACTTAATAGAGAATAAGTTTCATCCATTATGGTGTTCCCGTCATCAACACTTATAGTATCCTTTTTTATTCTTCTCCAGATAGTATTGAAAGACTCATAGTAAGTCAGATCATGTATATGAAAACGATCGAATTTGTATAGCCTGTTTTCAATAAGATCGGTAGCGCTATATTTTAATATAAGTGACATTATGGCTGAGGTATCCAGAACTGCCTCCTTACTGTTTATCATGGTCATCCATTATCAATTTGTATGAATACTCTAGGATCCCATATTTAGATTCCATTTTCTTTCTATTACTATTTATATCATTTAACTTTTACTTGACCTGTTTCTTTTTAATCAGTACTTCAAGATAATTCCTTACCTCGTCATTATAATGTATCTTGTATTCCTTTAGTTCCTTTTTTAATAAATGAAATATAGATATAAATACCTTATATCGAGAAAACCGATTCCAAACACTCTATGAGGATATACCTGCTCAACAAGCCTACAAATAAGATTTTTTCAGAAATGAACATAGTTGAAATGAAATAACTTAATATAGTTGCAGTCAAGATAGGAAAGAAATATCTCTGTGATATTTATAGGTTGAACAAAGCATCAAGCATGGGAATTGCTGTTGTACTTCCAGAACTTGAAGTACGTTTAAGAATATCGGTTTATATATTTCAAGGGGTATTGATCAGGTGGGGGTATTATGACAATATTCTCTGGTTAGAATCTGAAAATAAGCCCTAGAAGAAAATTCAAAAAATGGACCAGTATGAATATGTTTATTGTTTTAATGGAATGCCAGTAAATACACTGGAATCAAAATTCGGTTGTTCATTTTTGGAGTAATAATGTTTATCCCAAATAAGTAGAATTTAAGCCAGAGGTAAGTGCCAACTTATGAAGCTTTTCATCACCAGTATAAAACTCATTACATCCAACTTCAATGGCACTTACAATCTGCAAGGCATCAGCAACATAGATGTGGTGTTTTATTACAATATCCCAGCTACTTTCCAATAAACTTTCTGACAGTGTGATTATCCTTATCCTACTAATCTTCTTGAGCCTCGCAGTTTCATTCGAGAATCTGCCCATAACTTCATCTGACTGCTCACCTGTAATTCTTTTTTGTCTGCGCGCCCTGTCAAATACTCCAATAACCTCTCCAATATTCCAAATATTAAATGAAAGCAGAACGTTTCCGAGATAGGCCTCATTGTATTGTTCACGAATAAACTCTGAACCGGCTTCTAGCACATATCTCTTTATTATTGCACTGCTATCAAGATATGCGACTTTCTCTGTCATTCCTCATGCTCCTTACCAGGCCGGAAACTTTACCATTTGGTTTAATCGGGTCAAAATCCAGGTCTGATTTGCCATACTTTGAGTATTTCATTAAGGATTTATCTAAATTTAAATACAGTTCATTTTCTATAGCATCCCTTAGGATAGAGCTTATATCCTTACCACGCTGTAATGCCAGATTCTTGAGCTCCATCCAGATTTCGCTATCTATAGATATACTTGTTTTGACCTTCATATAAATATAAATGGTATATTGGTATATAATTATTTACCCATATACCAAAATTTTTGGCAATGAAAACCCTTAGAAATGCACATCTAATTGATATGGAAACGGTAAGAAAGGTACTCACCAACAACATCATAAATATTTAATATTACACATTACAAACTTATAGTCACCTGATTAAGGTGCAAGAAATTTAGTTCTTTGGCCATATTTTAAATAGAATTTAAAACTCTATAAAATGCATTATCATGATTTAAAATGGCTTTTGCATCTATTATAAATCCGTGTTTATATTTATCTCTTTAGAGTTGTTTTTACTTTAAACTGCCCGTAACCTGAATTTATACGCCTAAATTTTCATAAAGTACTACAACATCACGCTATAAGACCGATAAGTTGGCAAAACATACAATAAGATTTAATCGTAATATATATGATTTCAAAATGAGCCCACGATATTTGATTTATTTTGTTAATTTTTTTGCAGTTTTATTTTTTATGTATCTTTCTGAAAAATGTACAATGTTAGGGAGCAATGCCGCTAATACCATGACTCCTAATACAGTGTTTGCGTCTGATTCAGAAGTGTAATGTTTAAACATATAATAAATTGTAGCCATAACAAGGGCATACAGTAATACGACACCAGCAAATTTTAGAAATTTTGTTCTCCAGATAGTACCATCTCTCACAAATAAGTAGTTTGTAAAAATATTTAAATTTTACAGGCTAAAAAATATTTTTAACAAACTTGAGCAAAGTCTACATGGGAGAATTCATAATAGGCTTATTTGATGCCTATTTGCTATACCCTATTGAGTATTGATGCTTTTGTATGCAAATATCAAAATTTATATACGATTATAGGAAGATGTATACATATGAATAATGTTATAAGCGTGAGGAACAACAGTGATAATGTAACGAGATACAAAAAGCAATTATTGGTTATTCAAGGATGATACATACTCAGGAGATACATTTACTCCTAGATTATTTATTATATTATTTACTTACCTGATTGATACCCGTTAATATATGATTCTGCTATTACAGAGTTTAAAGCCTTTTCAACAGTTGAATACTTATCAAACACAGTGGTTGTGAATGAACCTGACCTCATATCAGGCTTGTCTAATGTTAGTTCACTATCCTTATTAGCTCTTACTCACATATTAATTGACTCTTTGTCTTTGTCATTTTGTTTACCTCATTATGATATTGCAAAGAGTCATTTTAAATTTACAGTAAATATATTACACTATCTATAAATATATTGCCAGTTTCTTGATCTGGTAATAATATGGTTATACTTGAGATAACATATAAAGATAAAATAATGATAAAAATAGAATTCCACCAGTTTACAGGATATACGATTAAAATGCTAATATTATAATCCCATATGTTTGCATGAACTTTAAATAATACGGGGTATTACTTAGTAATATGGGGTATTACTAATGCTATTTGACATAACACCAAAAGACAATATTAAAGATCTCTACGGGCGTGAACAGGAAACATTATTATTGAAAAGATGCGTGACCGAACCATTAACAGTAATATATGGAATCAGAAGAACCGGAAAAACAAGCCTATTAAAAAGCGTATTGAATTCTATTGATATGCCTTATATAATAATAGATATAAGGGAATTATTTGATGAATCCGGTGCAATCAGGGAAAATGAAATATCACTCAAAATATTAAATGAGTTAAGGAAGAGTATGGGTATTTCTCAAAAATTAAAATTCTTTATTACCGATATCCTATCCAAAATAAATGGCATTGAAATAAATCATTTTAAAATAGATATAGACACATCCAGAAAATATCAATTAAATAATATTCTTGAGATAATTAATGAAATTTCACAGAAAAATAATAGTATCTTTATCCTGGCTATAGATGAGGCTCAGTATCTGAAATACAGTGGAAAACGTTATAATAATATATTATCGTGGGCATATGACAGTTTAAAAAATATACATATAATCATCACCGGCAGTGAAATTGGAATTTTAGAGGATTTTATTGACATTGAAAATACAGAAAGCCCTTTATTCGGAAGAATGATAAATGAAATTAAAATTGGGCATTTTACTAATAATATGTCCTATAATTTTTTAAAGGCAGGTTTTCAGGAAGCTGAATTAAAAGTAAATGATAATGATATAAATTCGGCCATAGAGGTACTGGATGGAATTGCAGGATGGCTAACATACTATGGTCATAACCGCACCGTTAGGAAGTTGAATAACTATGATTCAATAAACAGTGTCATAGAATATAGCAGAAGATTAATTGACAGTGAGATAGATAAGTTAATAAATAATTCTAAGGACAGGTATATCGCAATCATGGAAGCAATTGCTGCAGGGCTGAACAGCTGGTCTACAATAAAGGCTTATGTCACCTCAAAAACAGGCTATATACCATCTACAATTTTGAATAACCATATAATTAAACTTCAGAAATATGGGTTTATTAGAAAATCAGAAAGCAAATATTATATTGAAGACCCATTAATTAAATTAAAGTTTAAGAACAAAAAATGACTTAAATATACACACTTCTGGACATTACTTAATATTATTCCAATTCTGAACTAAGGAATCGGCTACCAATAGCTAATAGAATACCGGACTGTGGGGTTAACAATATCCTTAATATATACCTTTGGGGTTATAGCAGGAATAAGCAGAATGTAAAGAAGTTGTTGAAATAACCTATATCTGAATAGATAATCCCATATTCCTAACTTTATGAAAAATTATATTTAGTCCTGTACATTATTTCCCCATGGATTATACTGATTCCAGAATAATTTTTAGATTGCTAAAGAATCCACGTGAAAGCCTGAGTAGCATAGCATCGGATCTGGACATAAGCGCTCAGGATATGAATTACCGGGTAAAAAAAATTAAAGAGGATGGCATTATTAAAAGGTACATGCTCCATGTTAATCCTGCCGTTTATGGAAAAAATTCCCTGTACCTGGCCTTTCAGAATGACAAAACCTACCCTGGATCGGTATCATCAATTATAAAATGCCTTGAAAAAATTGTAGTTTATGGCTTCTCAGGAACAGAGGATGAACTGCATCAGAGAAAAAAGGACATGGAGGATTCACTGGGAACCCCTGTGATGGAATACAGACCGAAAGCCTTTACCGGGAATTCTTTAGTAAGCCCCCTTGACCTGCAGATCATAAACGTATTGAGAAATGATCCCATGAAAAAATCCCCGGACATATCAAGAATCCTTGATGTTAAGTCATCTACTGTGGAGAAAAGGATAGACAGGCTCAGGGAGAACAAACTCATATCCATAATACCCAAGCTGGACCTTTCAAAAATCAACATTGTTATTTTAGGAATATTCACCACAAGGCCGGAAACAATAGAGAAGGAGCTGGACGAATCATTTTTTGTTGTAAATGACCGTGTTTCAGGCATATCCCTAAGCATAGAAAAGGACATCTATTCTGCAAATTCAATTATTCAAAAAATAAAGAAAATAGATAAAAATATTGAGACTATGGTTATATACGATTACGATTTCTTCGAATGAGGGAATAGAGCCGAAATCATCGCCGGAAAATAGACAGTTCTTATTATAAATGTGTCTATTAGCAGGGAGATTATGAACGCTATTCCCAGCTGCTCCAGAAAGGCCACAGGTATAAGGCTAAGCGATCCAAGGGATACTGCAAGTATAATGCCCAGGGCTGACACAACCTTTCCTGAGGAGGCAATTCCGTTCTTTATTGCTGCATCCCGTTCATTGGTGGCTGATTCCTCCCTTATCCTGGATATGATAAACACTGTATAATCGCTGCCCAGGGAGAATAATATTATAAACAGTATTATGGGAATCAGGTAGATTAATGCCTCATGCAGTACATATTTCGAGAGGAAATAGAGCAGCGCTGTTGTCCAGGATACACTGAAGAAAACACCTGTCAGTGATATTAATGGATACTTCCATGACCTGAATGATATCCCTATTATGACAGCTATTACCGTTGCTATTAATAATTCCAGTTCTCCATAAATGGCATTATTCTGTTTTTTCTCATCTATAACTGTGGATGTTATTCCCCCGACTATAAATTCTGAATTGCTTCTTATCTTTTTGACGAGGTTAATTGCATGATCGGTGTACGGTGAATAATCTGTATAGACAGTATAGTATGCATATTTGCTTCCAATGGAATACTGGCTGATATCTGTACTGTTCGTTACAGTTTTTCCATTTGCGTCAGGACCTATGACATCCCCAACTCCATTCAGTGATGTTAAATATTCAGCATCCCTATGAAGTGTACTGTTCACGTTATTCATGCCCTGAATATCTGTTATAACATATACTGGATAAAGTTCGCTGTCGCCAAAGCTGTTATCTATTGCATTTAATCCCTTTACGGCTTCAAGATTTTGTGGCAGCCCGGTGTTGAAGTTATATGTTGTTGGAACAGCAAAGAATGAGTATATGCCCAGGGACCCCAGAATCAGAACTACGGCTATAACCATAAATTTTCTTTTTACGGAAACATCTGCTATCCTGTAAAACCTCGATCTGGCACGTGTCTCAGGATTTATGGGCTTCATTCCGAGTTTCATGAATAATTTTTTGCCGAATAGGGATATAACCGCAGGTAGAAGTACTGTTTCTAATAAAATCGTAAATATCACTGCAAAGAATAGGGTTGTACCCCATGAGTGGAATCCCGGTATAAAGTAAAAGGTGAAAAGGCTGAAGGCTACAGTCAGGCCGCTTATAACTATGGATTTGCCTGATTTTCTTATGGCAGTTTGAAGTGATTCCTCACTGCCATGCCCCTGCCTGAGCTCGTCACGGTATCTTGATATTATAAATAGAAGGTAATCGGCTGAAATACCCAGAATCACGGCAGTTAGGGTATAATTAACTATATAGCTTACATGGTGGAATATTAATCCGGTAATATATTCTGAAACATAACCCAATAGAAGTGCTATACCCGAGAATATAAAAACCAGTATTGACGACTTCCATGAAAGGGCTGCAAATAATACCGCTATTGCAAGGAATATGAAAATAAGCCCGAATGCAAAACCTGCCTTTGCTGTCTCCTGGGAGGTTTCATATGCAATAGCACCGTTTCCTGTTGTAATGGCATTGCCAAAATCCTTCTTCGCCAGAGAGTTCACGGCTGGAAATGCAATTTCTGACGCAGTCTTTCCACTGCTAACATCCTTGCCAGCCCTTACACTGAATGAAAGGTATACCAGCGTTATATTTTTGGCAGAATATTCAGAGTAAATGAATGATGGCACGCCTGATGTGCCGTAATGGGTAACATAATATAATCCCGGATTATAGCCAGAATGAACAGATAATATCATGGCAGGTGTTATATTATAGCCGGTAGAATTAAGGTATTCTGATGCCTCTGTGGCATTCCCATTATAATGATCCAGGGTCTGGTTAATATACAGTCTATTACTGGAATTAATGCTTTTATCTATAAATGAAGCGTATGCACTGTAGACAGAATCTGAGGCAGAATAATTCCTTAAATGGAGTCCTGAAAGATTGCCCTGGAATGAAAGGACAGTGGTAGCAAATGTTGAGCTATTCAGGGCAGCAGGATTGTTTCCCTGTAACACTATAATCAGGCTTGAATTGTCAGGAATTTTTTTATCAAGAATCCCCTGTGCTATTTCTGACTCTGAATGGGACGGCGCATTTGATGATGTGGAATAGCTTATAAAGTGTGAATATCCTGTAAATGCAGGAAATAAGGCAATTATGACAATGGCCCACACAGCAATTACAAGTATTCTATGTTTTGTTATCTTACTGGATAAATCCATGGAAATTAATTTTAAATGGATTATTAAAAATATATAAAAATTTTTTTTATTCTTATGGAATATGCATTGTGAAGCCATATAATGCTTAGGAATCCCATGGCATTGCAGGGGAGGAACTTAGGCACTCCGGGAAACCCTGAATGTAATATATAAATTAGAATGAATCGAGTATTTTAATATATTTTTCACGTACCCCAGTATCCTCAAACTGCCTTAAGATCCTATCCCTAATATTAGAGGAGATCTTAATACCATTTTGGTTCATGAGATAAAGCAGTGACCCCACAGCAACCTGGTAGCCAAAAAAAACCTTCGGTTTAGTTAGTAGTTGCTTCTCAATCATTGATATATATACATCACCTGCCATGTAGGTTCCGCCTACCAGTGATATATTTTTAGAACCTATTTCCATCTGTGCTGATTTTATGGCATTTGATACATATGTTGCCGAGGTATGCAATATATTAATGGCATTTGCGTACCCTGATTCGGCTATACTTGAAACTCTTCTTGAGAATCCTGCAATAAGTGCTTTATTCTGGTTCTGTTCCAGATGCGGTATTAACTCGTGAAATTCCATATTGAAATATTCCTCTGCAGACCTCATGAGAACTCCATCGGGATATATTTTATCGTATTCCATTGTCCCTATGTTCAGCCCAGACTTTGCCATCCATGATGCCGAACCATCATCACCAATGAACCAGTTCCATCCGCCCTTCCTTTTTAACTCATTATTCTTCTGGTAAAATAAAACGCTGCCTGTTCCCCCTGCGAATACTATGCCATCTTCACCAAGATTGGCGAGGTAATATGCACCTACGCCGTCGTTTAGAACAGTGAAATCATCCCTGCCGGTAATATTCCTTACTATATTCCTACCAGTTTCAGTTAAGGATATGGAATCACCAACTCCTGCAATGCCAAATATGCCACCATAAATGTCCTCAAACCCGACTTCCGCCATTTCCAGTGATCCCATGCATGCCTTCTTTATATTATCTGATGCAATTTTCACCCCTGCGCTGGTAAGGTTTGAAGGACCTGAGATACCACTGCCCACAACTTTTTCAGAAACCAGGTCATAAGCTATGGAGGCAGTTTTTGTTGCGCCGCCATCAACAGCCAGAATATATCTTTTATCTGCCATTATAGCACCATCATTTTACGATCTTTTTCAATCTCTCAGGATGGTCAGGGTCCATCCCGGAACTAACAGTCTTCCAGTTTGCCATAAGCTGTATAACAGGCAGGTAAAGAAGCGAACTTAATGGACCACTTTCACCGGGTATTTTTATATCAGATTTTTCATTGGGCCCTATGGATATGATATTTTTAGTAATTTTAGAAATTTCATCATATACCCTCTTATATGTACCTGTATCCTGCTGCCCCATTATTATAACTGTATGGGTACTGGAAAGTATATGTATTGGACCATGGAGATATTCAGCAAGTGGATATGCCTCTGTGGGAATTCCAGCCGTTTCTTCAAATTTTAATGCACCTTCCTTTGCCACTGAATACAGGTACCCGTCCCCAAGAAATATAACCTTTGATAAAAGCCTTGAATAGAGGTTGTTTAAATTCTCCCCGATAGACAATATATTTTCTATATGGCTCGAAATTAAAGTTAGCTTATTTTTTATTGTATCAATACTTTCATTTTTAAAGACACGTTCAGAAAGAGCATAGAGTGCGGCTATCTGCGCTATATGGCTCTTGGTGGCTGCAAGGGATTTCTCCTCTCCTGCTGCCGTTATAAGCGAAATCCCACATTTCCTGTCAATATAGCTCCCCATAGTGTTTGTGACAGCCAGTGTATTAAATCCGCTGGAAATAGCAAGATCAGTAGCCCTTATTATATCAACATTATCTCCAGACTGGCTTATCATAATTGCCAGCACATTTCTATCCCATTTGGAGGCATAACAATAAAATTCAGATGCCCTGACGGCCATGGCCGGTTCTCCACATAATACAAGATGCTGGGCCATTATTCGCCCTGCATGATAGCTTGTGCCATTGCCAACCAGAAAGACAAAATCTGCCTTCTTCAATGCCTCGCCTGCTACGTTCAGGGATTTCTGGATAGAGTCCACAGTTTTTATTATAGACTCAGGCTCCTCCATAATTTCTTTATACATCTCTGTTTCTTTATAATTCCAGTTGTCCATATCTTCACCACCTATTTACTATCATCAACATCTCCTGTTTCAGCCATCATATATTCTACAGTACTGTTTCCCAGTTCACCTTTGATTTTTTTATAAATAGTATACACAATTATAGCTATTAGAATTAACACAGCAAGTACTACGAATGCCAGGTAGGGCTCAACCAGATCGCTTATTATGCCCAGGTAAAATGTGTATACAAACAGCACTCCGCCTGCTACAGGAATTATCAGGCCTGATACGTACCTCCTTGCCTTTGAAAATTTAAGCTCCTTATGCTTACCAAGAAATGTGAACAATCCGAATTCAGGAATAAAATGATGGAAGTACCACAGTATTGTGGAAGCAGTGCCACCAACATAAAAGCAGTCTGCTACAGTTGATGGCGTGTATCCATAGAAATATACCATTACCAGCCCTACAAGCATGACTGTTATACCCGCCAGCAATGAATCAAAGGCTGCTGCATTTGTTGGGGTGGATCTACTGCTATTCAGCCTGTTCAAGCGCTTGCTTTTAATGAATCCATCCCGTGTCATAGCCCACATCAAACGGGACTGTGATCCTGCACCACCGCCAAAAGCTATAAGGGCGACAACAAGTATGACCATATTAATGGCAAGAAGTGCTATTCTCGGGATATAATGTATCCATGTTACAAGCTCTGGAATTGATGCTGTGCCCACTACCGGGAGGTCGATCCTGTTTACAGCTGCTACCTCAGAATATGCTCCCAGGGCAATTATAAATGCAGATATTGTAAGTCCTATATAAACAGCCTTCCACATATTCTTTCTTGAATTTTCGCTTTCCTCTGCATAGAATAGGGCTCCTCCATAACCGGTGAACAGATAAAATCCAAGTACAGCTGTTGCCAGGGCAATTCCACCAAATCCTCCATAGCTATGTACAGGATTGAGATAATAGGTTGAATTATATGGCGTTTTTATAATTACATATGCTATAAACCCGATAACGGCTACCAGGGTAATTAGTATAGAATATAGAACAATTCTGCTGAGGTATTTTGCCCTCTGTACGGACATAACATATGTAACAGCTATTGTAAGGAAAGATAATAAAAACCACGTCCATTCGGGGAGCAATATTCCATAAAGTATGTAAATTGTATCTATGGCCAGCCAGGAAATAAAAAATGCGTTGGCTGTTTGCCAGAAATTGTAGAATGAATAATTAGCCAGTGATGTAAACTTCCCAGCTGTTTTCCCAAAACCCAGCTCCGCGAGACCATAATAGCCACCGGCAAAGGGTGCTATTCTTGTATACTCCAGTATGGGAAATGATACAAGTACAAACAATACATATCCAAGTATAATCGGCCATATAGCCGCTGGGCCAGTATCTCCAATAAAGGATGCTATTTCTATTGGTCCTATTATGGCTAAAACACCTGCCAGTGTAAAACCAAGGAGACCATAAAAGCTTACAGAATTTTTTTTGAGGCCGCTGCCTGATGAACTTTCCATGCTGGTTGATAATTCCATGTTCTAAAGATTTTTTGGTTACAGAAAAAATCTGAAACACTTCTGATATTATTAGGGAAAAATAAAATTGTACTTTATGGTTATGGCTCGTTTAAATTTATACACATCTAAAGAGATATATATAACGAATAATTTATATAAATATATAAGGGAGGCAATCTAAATGCCTGGAAGAATATAGACCGGTGAGGAGAAGTACAGTATTATAATGTAGTCATTTCAGAATCCTGATATTACCATAGCAGAGATATGCAGGAACCATGGAATAGCTGTATCAATGTTCTATAAATGGAAGGAACAGTTCCTGGAATGGATAATAAAGGGATTGAAGTAAAAAAAGCATGTTATTATTGAGTAATCAACAGGATCACATACTATTACAGGAAGAAGCTTGAAAGCATTGAAGATAATAGACATTCAGCAAGGATTGACAGCAGCATTATTAGTAAAATAATAGATCTATGCAAGGAAAGAGTAACCTATGGCTATAACAGGATATACATTATTAAGGAATTCTGGCATAAATATAGCTAAGAAGACTGTGTATAAGATAATGAAAAATAATGATCTAACCTTGCCAGTGCATAACCATAAGAATAGAAAGGAAAGTAAACTGTTAAGATCTGATAAGCCTGAAATGCTCATAGAAACAGATATAACATATATACCTACAAACAATGGAATGGCATATTTAATGTGCATAAAGGATGTATTCTCCAGGGAATGGTATGGCTATAATTATAATACATCATGCACTTCTAGGGATGCTATCAATGCCATGGATGATTCTATTATACGGAAGTTCAATGGTATAATACCAGATAATATTACATTAAGAACAGATAATGGTCTACAGTATATCTCTAGGGAATTCAATAATTATTTGAAAACAATGGGAATTAACCATGAATACATAGAAAGGGAAACACCTGAGGAGAATGGAGATATTGAATCATTCCATAATTCAATAAAGACAGATTATATCTGGAACAATGAAATCAATAATTTCAATGATGGCAAAATAATAAAGAATGCATTCCATGATTATAACAGTATAATTATTCAAAATAATAATTTTTACAATGTTTTTAAAATCTAGGGGCTGAACTCCTTTCCAAAGAGTTTCCTTGATATGATTAATTTCTGAATATCCGGTGTACCATCCCCAAGTAGGAATCCTCTGGAAATCCTGAATTTTCTTTCAAGTGATGATGTTTTTGAGTATCCTGCTGCACCTAGGGTTTGAAGAGCATCACTGACTGCATTGAACGCAACCTCACAGCCATAGCCTTTAACGGCTGCACTTTCTATACTGTTATCCATCCCATAATTTTCCATGGCAAGTGCTTTATAAGCGATGGCTCTGATAGATTCTATCTTTGCCTTATCTTCTGCCAGCCTGAATGATACAGCCTCAAATTTAGAGATTGGCTCATTGAATGCTCGCCTCATCTTTGCATATTCAATAGCCTCATCCAGAGCGCTTTCTGCTATTCCTATGGCATATAAACCTACATGGACCCTCTGTATGCTCAGAATATCCATTAACAGTTTAAATCCTTTATTTTCCTCTCCTACAAGGTAATCATCAGGAACTTCAATATTGGTCATCCTGATGCCACCAAATTCTCCCTTGAACATATATGCCATATTTTCAATCTCATAGGGTTCTATGCCTTTCATGGTACGGTCCACCATAATAATGCTTATACCACCATCCGTTTTGGCTGAAACCATGAAAACATCAGAAATCCCGGGATTGCTTACAAAAGCTTTTTCTCCAGACAGGATATAACTATTTCCGGATCTATGTGCCTCTGTTGTTATATGATATACGTCCGAACCATGGCCTGGCTCTGTATACGCCCCGCATATAATAGAATCTCCTGCAAGATATCTTTTAATATATTCTTCCCTTACAATTTCATTATTAATATATGGCAGCAACTTGGAAAAGTGTATTGACAGGAATGCAGGCAGGGGGAATTCGTATTTTCCCATTTCCTCTGAAAGAATTCCGAGCATAACATCATCAACCTTTTCATTTTCATTCAGTGAAATAGTTGAGGGTAGAAGCATCTCAGACAGATCTTTCATAATCTTCCGGGGGAAAATTCTTTTCTCTAAATACTGCTGATAGTATGGAACATAGTTCTTTTCACAGTACTCATCAAAGCTATTCTTTATAAGCTGTTCTTCATCATTGAGTTTTCCAGTAAGATCCATTTTATTTCCCTCTCCATTTTACTTTTTCCTTGTTCAGAAAAGCCTTCTGCCCGTTTTTAAAATCATCACTTCCGGCATTTATGACCAGATAACTGCCCGCAAGCCTCTCTAAAGTTCTGAAATTAGCCTTATATTCGTTTATCAATTTCTTTGTATTTCGTATAGACATGGGTGCATTCTTTCTGATCTTCTCTGTAAATTCGTATATCATAAATGGTAGCTGTTCACCAGGAACCACCTGATCCACTATGCCCAGATCACATGCCTTATCTGCACTGACCCATTCAGAGGTTAAGAGATACCTGAATAATTTTCTGCCGGTAATGGAAATGCCATAGGAGGATGCTACCGGCGGAAGTGCCCCGATTAACCCTTCAGGGACTGAAAATATCGATCTGTCACTGGCAATTACAATATCAAATAACATATTTAGCTCGCACCCGCCTCCAAAAGCAATACCGTCTACTATGGAAATCACCGGCTTAACTGATCCGGTTATGGCATCGATCAGGGGATTTGCATAACGGTCCAGCCATAATGAGGCATCTACCGGGTTGTTCCACCTGCTCATCATTGCTATATCATCACCTGCTGAAAAGGCCCTGCCAGATCCTGTAATTACTATAGATATTATATTATCATCACTATTTCCTTTCTCCAGTGCAAGCCTTAATCCTTCCCACATCTCTTCATTGAATGCGTTGAGTGCTTCTGGCCGGTTCATGAGAATATACGCATACCGGTCCACCGAATAATATTTTACAGGCCCGAAATCAATCTTCTCATTACTGTACCTATAAAACCCCTCACCAGTTGAAGTGCCCAGAAGATTCTTGTCAACCATCTCCATGATCTTTCTATTGATTATGTATAATGGGAGTGAGTATCTTTCGTGGTTTTTATGGAGGTTTTCAACTATATTATCTATTCCGATGCTATCTGCAATGGAGAATATGCCCTTTGCAGAGCCATATTCTAGGGTAAAGAATCCGTCCAGGTCTTCAGGTTCTATGTACTCAAGCAGATCAGATGCACCATTAATAACAGGGGAAATTAAATCATAGGGATTTACCTTATATATATCATCCTGTGGAATGAGAGTTGCTTCATTCCTAGAGATTCTGGACCTGGCAGGCGCTGATTTACCAGACCTATTTTCCCTGTACATATCTTCAAATACATCAGGGATTTTTGACTCAGAGGATTTATACATATCATATATCCTGTCAAGCCCATATTTATCCATAGTCTGGAAGATTCCATGATTGAAACCGAACCTGAATTTTAGCACACCATCAATGTTTGCTTTATCAATTCCATTTTTAAAACACTGTAGGGCAGAATTTATGAATAGAATCTGGAATCTATCCAGTACACCTAATTGTGATCCTTTTTTAAGTAAAACTGGATTATGCCCTGAATCTCTGAGGAAATCAGTAATTTCGTTTATCCCATTATGATCAATATCTTTTCCCGGCAAAAGTTCAACAAATGGTTCTAGTGTGAGTTCCGGGGAATGCATAATATTACACCTGGATAAATTGATATCCCTTAAGTCTGCATAGAAGTTATTAAAATTTTCAGGGATAATACAGAGAATGCCGTTAAATGAATGATTCAATTCAATGGATATATTCTTGGGCAAATTACTTCCTGAATTTATGAACAGGAAAATTATTCTCATTGAAATTATATCTTTTATATTTTCTGTGTAGTTTATCTGGTTTAATGTGGTGTCATGTTCCATTCCACCAGGTACTGGATCTTCAGTATCTTTGTAATAATAAACGAGCACCTTACTTTGAGATTTAATCAATTTTCGCAAAAATTCGTTGTTTCTTGTCTCCTCATGCAAAATAATTCCAATCTTATTATCCATAATATTATTAATTCAACATTTCCAGTCTAATATATTTTTCCACCGGTACATAAAACATAATTTAGGGCAAAAATAACCTTATAAATCACACCACCTTATTATTGAATTATTTTCAGTGCCGTTAGTACAATGATTTTATGCCTGTAAGAAAAATATAAAAGCTAATCAGGTATATAATCCAGTATGAATGGCAATAATTCAAATGTCTATATTATAGATGCAAAAAGAACCCCAATAGGCAAAAGAAACGGTGCACTGAAGGATATCCATCCTGTTGATCTGCTTGGAAACCTGGTCAGTGAAGTTCTTGATTCCAATTCAATAAATCCTGAAAATGTAGATGAATTTATTACAGGATGTGTTAGCCAGACAGGAAATCAGGGCGGAAATATAGCAAGAAATGCGTGGTTATCTGCCGGATTGCCAGAATCGGTGCCAGGCGTTTCTATTGACAGGCAGTGTGGTTCAAGCCTGCAGGCAGTGGAATTTGTAAGAAATGGAATAATCTCTGGAGATTACGATCTTGCCATAGCCAGTGGTGTTGAATCTATGACCAGGGTTCCAATGCTCAGTACCATAGAGAAAGAGAACCCAATTACAGAAAACCTGAGGAGGAGGTATAATTTAGGGGATGAGTGGTTCAGCCAGGCATACGGGGCAGAACTCATAGCAAAAAAATTCAGCATATCAAGGAAGGATATGGATTTAATGAGTTATGAGAGCCATCTCAGGGCATCCCGGGCAAAAGATCTATTCAGGAAAGAAATGATACCTGTAAAATATAACGGTAATACCGTTCTTGATTACGATCAGGGTGTTAGGGAAAAGCCTGATCTTGAGAAGATGAATGAACTCCCTCCGGCATTTACTAATTTGAAAATGGTTACGGCAGGAAATGCCAGCCAGATATCTGATGGTGCAAGTGCGGGAATTTTTGCATCAGAAAGCGCTGTGGAAAGATATAATTTGAAGCCAAGGGCAGTGATAAAGAATGTTGCAGCAGTTGGTGTTGATCCTGTAACAATGCTCACCGGCCCAATCCCTGTCACACAGAAAGTGCTGAAGAGAACAGGCTTGACAATGGAGGATATTGATGTTTTCGAGGTCAATGAAGCCTTTGCATCCGTTGTTCTTGCATGGGAAAAGGAATTGAAGGTAGATCATGATAGGGTAAATATAAATGGAGGTGCAGTAGCCCTCGGCCACCCCCTGGGTGCAACCGGGACGAGAATAATATCAACAATACTCAATATAATGGAAAATAGAAAGTATAAATATGGATTGATAGCCATATGCGAGGGCGGTGGAATGGCCAACGGTGCAATTATAGAGAGAATAGAATAATTTCCCTCCCGAAGGAATTGAAAAATTATAAGTACCTGAATACTTTCATTCACTTACATTCATATAATTTTTGACAATCATCCAGAAACCCGGATCAACGTTTGTTTTTTTCTCCTAAATCATAGGATACTTCATTTTCTTTATCGGGGATTATCTTACACGCATTGTATGTAACGGACAGTTATTATGGTATTTACGTTACAATGGCAGCCTTCAGCATATTCCTGGTTTCCGCACTGATATCCTAGGTTATTTTCGGAAACAGTGCCGCAAGGGAACTATATTCTTTGGCCAGGGATGGCATACTTCCTAAGGTATTTACCAGAATCCACAAAAAGTATAAAAGCCCCCATGTGGCTGTTATTGCAGTATTCATTGTTGCACTTGTTGGAATAACATTTGGGTTGATTCCACTGGTATATTACTATGGAGAAAATCATGGACTATTGTATTTACTCGTAATAAATTCAATTATAGGTTCAGTGTTCACACTAACCTACCATATAATTGTAAACGAAACACTTCAGGTATTCATGCATTATCTCAAGCAGCTCAATCCCATAACACACATTCTGGCACCCACCACTGCTTCAGCTATTATCGGCATTGCAATATATTATTCCCTGATAGATCTTGCATGGCCGCTCTCTGTTGCATACATATTCCTGCCAGGACTGGTTATTCTTGCAATTGTAATAACGTATTATATGAGGCATAATAATGTAAAAATGGATACAATAGAGGAAGAAAATACTAAGCGTGCAAAAAGGCGTGAGAAGAATGATTTATAATTTATAATAAATTATTTTCTATGTAATACTTTACCAGGCTATCAACAACAACATAGTTATTTTCATATTTTTTAATCAAACCTTTGTTTATCAGCGATTGCACAACCCGGTATTTATTTGAAATCGAAATTTCAGATAGGCGTGTATTTTGTGATAGTTCTTTCATCATTGCAGTTTCATTCTTTGTCAGGCCAGCTAGTTCTCTATTTATAATATTTCTATAGGTGGGGTCTTTCAAAAATGAGTCAATACTGCATTTATCGGTAAGGTCTATTCCGGCGAGGTTGAGCCATGCCGGTATACCTGAGGTTATTTGATACACATTTTCCAGTATTTCTCTGTCGCAATTTATACCCTCTGATTTTAATCCTGTTGTCAGAAAATCTATTGACTGTACATAACTGAAAGCACCGATTTCTATCGTCCTAAAAAATGCGTAAAAAGGTTCATTTTTATCATTTAGCATTTCATCAAGAATACCGATTTCCGATCCTGAAATTATATAATTCACGAGTTTATGCTGATTAAATTTGGATCTCATTACTCTCAGTATATCTGGAAATGGTTCTTTCAAGACCCTTATGTACTGAAATTCATCGATCATTACTATTATTCTAAGCCTGAGATCCTCAGCTAATTTTTCAGGCATATCTAATACAGTTTCAATGATTTCAGATGTTTTTAGTCTATGATCAAGATAATCACTATACCTTTTAAATAATATTTCAAAATTATCAACTTTGAGACCGATCTGCTCTATACTTCCTAAAAATAGGTTTATTCTTCTTTTAATTTCCTCTTTATAGTATTTGATTTTATATTTTTTTGAAAGTGAATCCATCATAGACATTAACAACCTGTCAGAATATTCTTTTATACTGGATATTCCCTCCACATTGAATTTTATTACAATCATGTCCTGTTTTTCCAGAATCGTTTTGGCAGCATTCAGTATAGATGATTTTCCCATCCTTCTATAACCTATAATAGCAAGGGGCTGCCTTATATTGCAGGATTTGATTATTGAATTTATTTCATCTTTACGATCGTAAATTTCATCTGTATCAAGTTCTCTACCAAATATGAATTTCATCGGTACCGATACCGTATCGGTAGCGATAATATATAACTTATTGTAATGGTGGAAATAAAACAGTTGCTACCTATATTATACATACTATATTGTTCAGCCATCTTCAGGATTTATAATATGATTGATATTCACTTCATAAATAGATTTAATGTAAATACCACAAATCATGCAAATTGCTTACATAATGCTTGTCTTTCCGGTTTTCTAGTGAAACATATGGGGCAGCAGGGGGTTGTCCATGGGCAACACTCATACACATATTATCAAGTTCTTTTGGAGAGTCTATAAATTCCCTTACCCAACCCTGTAAAAATAAATTTGAAGGATCAAATTTACTCTCTTTATAGTATGCATACTCCTGTTCAACCAGCAAAAATTGATGTAATACTCCAATTGTTATAATATCATTAAGATAGAATTTAAAATTTTCATTCTGTAGTTCCTTTAGTGCATTAGATGGATCTGAGCCATAATATATGGAGTCAAATGCCATCAGCATATCTTCTTTCAGATCCGGCCTGCTCCTTGCCCGCAAATTGAGATCAATTAAAACTCTGAGATGATTTGGTCTGAATTTCTCTGTTTGAGTCTTAAGCCATATCTGAAAATTTTTTGATAGGTCATAACTACTAAATTTTCGGGATAACTTGGAAGGCCTGTATATTATTATATCTATATCTTTTGTAGAATACACCGTATATTCTTTATCGAATTCAAGTTTTTTCACAAGCGAGAAGGCTGCGTTGTAATCCATATTCTGTCATTCAAAAGGGATTTTGAAACTTGTTATATAATATGGATAAATAGGTATTTATATGTACTATTATTTACAAATCATGCGAAGGACTCAGAAAATAACTATAACACTGGATATAGATACGCTGAAACAATTCAAAGAAATTTGCAAAAAGGAGGATATCAAGGTCTCTACCAAGATAAACTCCCTGATCAGGAACTGGCTTAGCAGGAGAGGATACTGATGGAATTGCAGGCCATGCATAAAATCACACAGAGTGATTATTATAATTTTTTGGAATTAAATAAAGAAATTATAATAGAGGACCAACATATTACAATAGGTGGAAAATACATTATCACACAACTCCAGCCCGACAATTTTGAACTGGAGATTGAAAATATCTGGAGTTTTCCAGAACGGGGAAAATGGGCTACACATTATTTGAATGCAAAATACCGTGGAAATTATGCACCGCAGGTTCCACGAAATATAATACTTAGATATTCTATGGAAAATGATACAATTCTTGATCCTTTTATAGGTTCTGGCACAACTCTGATAGAATCAAAACTCCTCAAAAGACATGGAATCGGAATTGATATAAATAAAGGTTCGACTATGATAACAATGGACCGGCTCAATTTTAACTCTGGGGAGGATTCCTTTCCAGAACAGGAAGTTTATACCGGCGATGCCAGAAACCTTAACAAAATTCCTGATGACTCTATAGACCTTGTAGTTACACATCCCCCATATGCAAATATTATAGCATATTCAAAAAATGATAAGATAGAGGGAGACCTATCCAGAATTACTGATATAAATGAATATTACAAACAGATGAGGACTGTAGCTGCTGAAATATTCCGGGTTGTAAAGGGCGGGAAATACTGTGCCATACTTTTCGGGGATTCCAGGAAATATAAACACCAGATTCCCCTGTCTTTCAGACTTATGGACATTTTTTTAGAACAGGGTTTCATTCTGAAAGAAGATGTTATAAAGTTCCAGCATAATACAAAAACCAGGCAGTACTGGAAAAAAGCATCTGTAGAAAAGAATTTCCTGCTTCTTGCCTATGAACATTTATTCATATTCAGAAAGCCAGAGGGCAAAGCAACCGGCATTTACAAATACAGCATGAAAGCCTAATAATTGGTAATTATTAATTCTTTTGCACCAGTTCTGCCAGTTCCCACAGAATTTATATATCTTTTCGCATCAACTACTTCTATATTGAAATCATTATAAAGTTCTTTTATTTCCTCTGAATATGAATTACTTAACATAACCTTTACGCTGGAAGCCGTAAGACTCTGGAATACCTTAAATAAGCGTAACTGTTCGTTAAAATTAAAACCCTGGTAAGTATAGCCAGTAAACGACGATGTTTTGTTTAAGGGTTGATAAGGCGGGTCGAAATAAACAAAATCATTTTTATGTGCACCTTTAACACAGCTTTCAAAATCTAAATTTTCAATTTCTATATTTTGAAGCATTGAACTGAAGCCATATAAGTTTTCTTTGTCAAGCATATTTACAGTTTTATATCTTCCATATGGCACATTAAATTTCCCTGAAGAATTTACTCTCCAGAGTCCATTATAGCAGTGCTTGTTTAAATATAAAAATAAAATTGACCTCTGCAGGGAAAATTCTATATTCCCTAAAATTTCATTGAATTGTGCCCTATTTGAGTAATAGGTACCAGCATCATTATTCAGTTGAATCTTATTCATAGCATTAATAAATACGTCCGGACAATCCTTTATTACCCTGTAAAAATTTATTAATTCTGTATTTAAATCAGAAACTATAGCATTATTTATACGTCCATGGTTATACAGATTAACAAGGAAGGACGCACCGCCCAAAAATGGTTCAAAATATTTTCCGAAATGCTCTGGAATTCTCTTATATAATGCCTCATTTAACTGCCTTTTTCCACCTGCCCATTTTAACAGTGGTTTTATATTTTCACGTTGCAGCGAGCCCTCTTTAAGCATTAATATAATATTGTTAGTCAACTATTAAATTTTTGGTTATAACACTACTGAAGTTACATTTTCAGATTATTGATTGCTTTTAATATGATTCACAATATAATCTGGAAGCTCTGTACCGGAACTCACAGGCTCTGCATCCATTACAGTATGAAGTTTTATTATACCGGACCAGTACGGTAAATCTTTATCTCCAACCTTCTCATTCGGTCCACTGGTGTTTACTTTTACTGATATTACATCCATTGAGAGTTTGAGAAATCCCGTGGCACTGATCTCCTCCGGTGAAGGATGCCGGCAATCTTTCCATCTCCCCGGAACCATTTTCTCAGCAAGCGCTTCTGAAATTCTCAATTTTTCACTGTGAACGCTGACTTCCTCCATCGAGTTGAATACAGCAACAGATCTATAGCGCATGGACGTGTTAAAAGCGCTCTTTGCAAGAACTATTCCATCTATAATAGTTATCTCTGCACACACATTGCATCCTGATTTCAGAACATTATAAAATCTTCCCTGCTTTGATGAGTGAAAGTATAAATAGTTTTCAATTCTCACAAATGCCATAGGTATATTGAACACTGTACCCTCATGGGTAAATGCTACATAAGCTAACAGGGATTGGTCAACTATCGAATAAGCTGTTTCCATGTCTTTAACCGATCTTTCTGGATGTCTGTGTATATTAATGAATGGACCCATATTGAAAAGAAGCTTAATGATTATATTAAGATATGTATAGATATTTATCAGACCAGTAAACAAAAATAAACCGGAATATGGGAATATTTAAAATAACTTTATTCTGTGTATAAATTACATGTACTCAATTTGATGTTTAACCATGGCATCAACCAATGTTTGAAAATTTGTATCCTTTATAATTCTATGAAGTTGCCTTGTATCTGTTCTCTCGATTTTATCGTACCCTGTCATTATATCAAGCACCTTTAGATATTCTGTTCTATCCCTGTAAACAGCATATACAATAAAATCAATGTCTCCGCTGATATTATATACCCATATTGCTCCCGGTAGTGTTGATAATTTTTCTCCGAGTTCAGTTATATAATTTGTGCCAAATTTTGCCTTGACTAATATAATGACGGGATATTTAAATCCCAATAATTCGTAATCTAAAATAGGTACTAAATTCTTTATAATACCTGATTCGTATAACCTTTTCTTTCTTTTACTAATGGAAGGCGCAGAGGCCATTAATGCATATTTGCCTATATTTTTCAGGCTCATTTCCGGATTCTGGATTATACGACTTAAAATTCTCAGGTCGTATACATCTAAGGGCTCGTTTTTATTCATATTTTAATAATATATAGCTGAATATAAAGATATCTGAAATATATTTCTTAAATATGTTAACTATTAGAAATAAATTTCTTAAATTACTGTACTCTGGGCAATAGAATTATAGGTTTATATAATATTATTAATATATTTATTTAGGTGAACCAATGATAGAGGAACTAAAATCTGAAATCGAGGAGGAGTATCAGGCTGGAGATATAGTTAAAACAGTTAATAATATAATTGAGAATGTAAAATCAGGCGGTGATATTGCCGTAAAACAGTTTGAAAAGAAATTTGATAATGTTGATATTTCCGAATTCAGAATGGATGATATTACAATAGAACAAATACTATCAAAAGTTCCGGGCAATATTAAGGAAATTATAGATACAAACATTAAGAGAATCGAGGATTTTGCTAAATTTCAGTTTTCAATGTATAAAAATATGGAATTTGTAACAGATAATGGTAAAACTATTCTCGGTCAAAAGATAGTACCCATAGAAAACGTTGGAGTTTATATCCCTGGTGGTAGATATCCTCTCCTTTCAACCCCTCCCATGACAATAATTCCAGCTAGGGTTGCCGGTTGCAAGCGGATAATTGCCTGTACACCGCCAGGTGAAAACAGGCCAAATCCCGCGACTCTTTATGGTATAATAAAATCAGGGGCAACTGAGGTTTATACTATTGGTGGTGCCCAGGCAATAGCTGCCATGGCTTATGGAACTGAATCAATTAAACCGGTTAACAAGATTGCGGGTCCGGGGAATGCATATGTCAACGAGGCAAAGAAAGAAGTTTTCGGGAAAGTAGGGATAGATCTTTTGGCTGGCCCCAGTGAAATACTGGTACTGGCAGATGAAACCGCTAAGGAGGAAGAAGTTATGGCAGATCTATTGTCTCAGGCTGAACATGACCCTTCAGCCCGTTGCTGCCTGGTCACCACTTCAACAGAGCTGGCCCACAGTATTTACAAAAAAATGGATTCATACATAAATAAACTATCAACAAAAGAAATTTTGAAAAAATCATGGCTGAATCACGGGGTAATTGCCCTATGCAACACATTGAAAGAGGCTGTGGAATATACAAACAATTATGCCGCTGAACACCTGGAATTACATTTAAATGCAACAAACACAGAATTTGCGTTTGCGAATCTGACTAATTATGGGTCGGTATTTTTAGATCATGGTGTACCCGCAGTGTTCAGTGATAAGCTTTTGGGACCTAACCACACACTTCCCACATTGGGAGCAGCAAAATATTCAGGGGGGCTTAGCGTTGGAAACTTCTTGAAAATTTTAACATATTCAAAGGTTACAGACAACAATATAAGGGACATGTTGGCTCATAGGGTAAAGATCCAGAGCGACTATGAAGGGTTCGGTGCCAAGGCCCGGGCTGCGGAATTAAGGTTTAAGGAGAACTATTCAAGGGGGGATATTGATGGAAGATAAAACATTTAACAATGAGCTCAAGCCCAGGAGTGGCGGTTTATGGTCTGCAGTATTTCAGGGCATGGCATTTGTCGGGCCCGCAGCCACTGCAGCATCGTTCTTTGTTGTGGAAGCAGCAGTGGTTGGCCCCTCTGTTCCATTAACTTATATGATTGCTGTACTGGGTGTTGCATGTGCAATGTATATGAATTATAGATTTTCACAGCGTATCAGCCATGCTGGAGGATATTATGCATTTGTGGAGGCGGGTCTGGGTAAACGCATGGGGGTTTTCTCCGGATGGTTATACCTTTTTAACCTTCTCGGGGCAGTCAGTGGTTTCGTGATGCTATTCTTCGCAGGAATATTATGGCCCCTGATTCCAGTACTTTCCGGGTATACATATGGGTGGCTACCCCTGATATTTATCCCATTCACAGTAATGTTTGTATTTCTGTACAGAGGATTAAAACCATCCCTATACTATACTACAATAGGTTCAATCATTGAAATAACGTTCCTAATACTAATGTCCTTAATAATCATAATCAAAATTGGACCGGGAAACTCCATTCTTCCATTCACAACCACCGGACATTCATTCAGTGCTATTGGTCTGGCAACAGTCTTTGCAATTCTGGGATATGTAGGTCTCGGTTCAATGATAACAATATCGGAGGAAACCCATGAGCCTAAGAAAAATATTCCGAAAGCAATATTAATAGCTGTGGTTTTATCCTTTGTTGTTTACGCCTTTAGTTCCTATGCTCTTGTTGTGGGATGGGGAATCAATAATATGTCATCTTTTGCAACGACCAGCAATCCGGGATTTATAGTAGTCGAAAAATATCTGGGATTGATCGGGATGGTACTATTTATTTTGATTACATTAAACAGCTTTATTTCTGAATCAATAGCCCAGGGAAATGCCTTCAGCAGAGTAGGTTATGCCATGGCCAGGGACAGGATGATATTTCCATACTCCTGGTCAGAAACCCATACAAAATATGGTTCCCCAAAAAAAATTATTGCCTTTGAAATGCCAGTTTCATTAGCAGTTGCAATAATAGCAGGAATTTTATTTGGTCCATTTACAGCAGCCACAATATTAACTACTATGAACGGGATCTCTTTATATATAGTGCACATAATTTCAAACATTTCACTTCCCGTGTGGGGAAAATTAAAATTAAAAACTAAAATCACAGATCTTTTATTAATGATATTCATACCACTTGTGGCCAGTGTGATTTACATATTTGCCATATATGGTAGCATCATCCCCTTTCCGGGATATCCCTTTGATATTGGCATATACTTAATTATACCTGTAATAATTTCAGGAATAATTATCGCACTTATTACGAAAAACAGGGAATCAAAAATAGTAGATTAACAAATAATTATATTTTTATTTTAGAATTATATAAAAGGTCGATATGTCATGCTGTTGATGATTCATAATAAAATTTCAGTTTTATCCTGATAGGACAGCATATACAATTTAAGATTATAATATTATATATAATCAAGCAGGAAGCATATTGTTCACAGTTTCAAGATACTTTCTTGGTATTGGCTCTTCCATTTCCCATATTATGCTTACAGGATTACTGCCATTATGGCTTTTATGCCGTAAACTTCCCAGAAATATGTAGGGTGATGCGCCCAGAAGATTTTCTTTATATTCTCTCACGAACAATATAACAGTATTGCCATTATCAGGAGATTCGAAGTATCGTCTTGCAGTTGGAGATGACGGGGAAACTGTGCTCTGTGTTTCCCAGTGGAATGTGTTCTGATCAATTGCGTAATCATTATACATTGTTGTAGAGGTGTAATATTTCTCGGATTTGTTGAGAGTTACAAAGAGAATGTCAATATGTTTTTCCGAAATGTATTTTACACCTTCCCGGACAGATGCTGGGTTCTCAACCCCCATTGCTGCAAGCACCTGATTTTTTGAATATGAACTGTAAAGTCTCAGAGGAAGTATGGATTCCATTGATGGTGTAACCTCGACAAAATCAATTTTTGATAATAGATAGTCAAGGAGTTCAGTTAATTCTCCATATAGAACTGGATATTTTCTCAGGGAATTCAGGGCATCAATAGAGTCGCTAAATCCCGACTCACTTATGGGTTTATTCCAAATGGTAAAATAAAACATATCCGCAATTCTGAGATCTTCCTCAGTAAGTCCGGTTCTGGGGACATTTTGTATCAGAAGAATTTTATCCAGTACTGTTTTAATAAATGAGTATGAATTGATCTGGCAGATTCTTTTGAATGCATGCGTTAGAATCTCTTCTATATATTCATGGAAATCTTCCCTTATTCCGGCCAATACGCACAGTCTGGAAAAGTTATCCCTGATATAGACATCACCTGGATTAAGATGGTAGAACTCAAGGAAATTTTGAAGGGTGGGCTCTGTATCTGTGTTATGACTTAATTCTTCTATCCTGCTAACCAGTCCATTTCTGGATGAATATGATTTTTTAATATTTTCTAGAATGTAATCCTGAGCCTTTCTTTCCAGCTCAATGTAACATCCCCTTGGAAGGTCTAAAAATCCAGATGTGATTTCTTCCTTTATTGAACGTTTCGGATTACGTAGGAGTGCGAGAAACTTTCCTGTAAAATTATACCTTGCATTTGATCTTCCAACAAAATCCAGGACTGTCAGGCATTCCTTCCCCTCAGACAGTCTGAGCCCCCGCCCGAGCTGCTGGATAAATACCGTGAGGCTTTCTGTTGGCCTGAGGAACAGTATGGTATTTATTTCAGGAATATCAACACCTTCATTATAAATATCCACAGCAAAGATTATTTTCACTTCTCCTGAACGTAGTTTTCTATGGGCTGTATTTCTTTTCTCATTATCTGATTTACCGGTTAAGGCCATGGCATTTATTCCATTTCGATTAAAATAATCCGCCATGTATTCGGCATGTGCAACAGAAACACAAAAACCGAGTCCTTTTAAATCATCCAAACTGGATATATATCTCTGCATTGCATCCATGATCAGGACTGCACGCTCCTCTGAGACCCTTCCACTGCCTGCATATAATTTCTCAAGTTCGACCGGATCATATGAACCATTTTTCCATGTAATAGTATCCAGGTCAACTGAGTCAGTTATCCCGAAATACTGGAACGGGCTCAAAATACCTCTGTCAATAGCCTCCGGCAACCTGATCTCTGAGGTAATGTGATTATTGAAATACTTCAGTACATCCCTGCCATCCATCCTTTCGGGTGTTGCAGTTAAACCGAGCAGTATTTCTGGCTTAAAATGATCTAAAAGTGGTTTATATGATTTGGCAGGTGCATGATGAAATTCATCTATGACTATGTAATTATAATAATTTTTGTCCAGTGTCAGGTCAGGCCTTATCGAGTTAAAAGTCTGTATGGACATAAAAAGATGATCCATAGATGAAGGCCTATAATTCCCTGTATAAAGCTCACCGAAATTGTAGTCCCTGAGTACACTTCTGAAGCACTGGAGGCTCTGCTTCAGTATTTCTTCCCTGTGTGCAATAAATAATAATCTATTCTTACCCGGATTCGATTTTGCGAATCTGGCATAATCAAATGCAGATATTACCGTTTTTCCGGTACCGGTTGCAGATACAACCAGATTTCTATAATTTCCCCTCAGTTTTCTGTCCGCATCCAGTTCATCCAGTATTTTAGACTGGTAATCGTAGGGTTTGATATCAAAGATATACTCTGGATCCTGCTTTTTGTTTATTTCTCTTTCTAAAGCCTTTTTGAGATCGTCTAATTGTTGTCCAGTATATTCGGTAAAGCTGTCAGAATGCCAGTAGGTTTCGAAGGTTTCCTGAATTTTTTCAAGCATATCTCGCATATCCTTTCCGGCAACCTTGACATTCCATTCCAGGCCTCCGGATATTGCGGCGTTAGAGAGATTGGATGAACCCACATAGGCAGTTGAAAAACCTGTTTTCCTTTGAAAGATATATGTTTTTGCATGGAGTCTCGTATTTTTTGTATCATAGGAGATTTTTACTTCTGTGTTCTTCAATTTGCCTAATTCCTGGATTGATTTTATATCGGTTGCCCCCATGTACGTTGTTGTAATAACCCTGAGTTTTCCTCCATTATCTGTAAATAATCTCAGCTCATTCAATATTAACCTGAGCCCGCTCCACTTTATAAATGAAACGAGCATGTCGATGGAATCTGATGTTAATATCTCCAGCTTAAGTTCGGAATATAGCCTGGGTTCTGATATTGATCCGGTAAATAATGAGCTATAGGCTATGGATGTGGCGGGCCGGATAACTGGATTTTTGAGATTTTTACCAGGATTAGAGTTATCCCCTACCGATAAAAGCATTTCCGGAGGGTCTATAATTTCATTACCCTTATTCGATTCATAATATGGATTAATTTTCCCAATTAATTCATTGACAAATTTTATCCTTGACGATAGATTTATATTATTATCCTTCATGTTTTCCAGTGCATTTTGAAGTTTCTCTGCCACATAAATAGAAAGGAGGTGGGAAGAACCCTCAGAATCAATCTCATCAGTTGAAATTTCTTCCTTTTTGTTGTTTTCAATTTCTGCCTTCAGCCATAAATTTACCAGCTCTTCATAGATTCCTTTTTCCAGCATTATGGGGTTATATAATGCTAAAGGTTAATAATTTTGTCCACTAATATATTCCATTTATATTTAAAAAGATATAATATTAAATTTATTTGTCCTCACTAACCTCCAGCAGATCATCTCCTGGAGATATTTCGTTGTTTACCTCCTGAAGCAATTTAACAACTGTTCCCTTTACCCGGGAATTAACCTCTATAGTAACCTTTGCAGCCATTATCTGGCATATCGGTGTATCCTCCTTGATTTTATCTCCTGGAGCTACATACCATTGCGTTACTATTGCTTTTCCAAGATCTTCCTCCTTCCAGAGTTCTGGCACCTTTACCATCATCCTTTAAGCATCTCCCTTACTGTGTTTACAATCTTTTCCTTGTCCGGAAGCGAGTATCTTTCCATGACCTGGCTGTATGGAACCGGCGTATCCGGTGAGGTAAGGCTTACAGGTGCTGTTTTCAACTTGCTGAAAATTCCCTGGGTTACCTTTGAAATAACCTCAGAGGCCGTGCCGAATGATCCGTAATCCTCATCAACTGCGAGCAGGGCACCTGTTTTTAGGACAGATTGCATAATAGTTTCTGTATCCATTGGCTTTACAGTTCTCAAATCTATTACCTCAGCGCTGATTCCCTCTGCCTTCAGGGCCTCTGCTGCCTCCACAGACATATGGACAGTGGAACCCACTGATACTATGGTTATATCCTTTCCTTCCAGCACAACCTTAGCCTTGCCGATCGGAATGGTGTATTCCTCCTCAGGCACCTCTACCACTGTAGACTGGGGATAGGGCATCCATGGAAGCCCCAGCAGGCCCTTGTGAAACATATAGATGACCGGATTATTATCCTTAATTGCCGAGATCATGAGGCCCTTCGCATCATAGCTGTTGGATGGGGCCACAACCTTTAATCCGGGAAGATGCCCGAAGAGTGCGTAGAGGGTCTGTGAGTGCTGTGCCGCATCTCCGTATCCTCCACCCACTGCCATTGTTATTACAACAGGCATATTCACAGTGCCTCCGGACATATAGTGGTTCTTGGCTATTTGGTTCATTATTGAGTCCAGTGTAACCCCAACAAAATCCGAAAACATGAGTTCAACTATGGGACGCTTACCTGCTGCTGCAAGTCCTGCCGCTGAACCGATAAAGGCAGATTCACTTATAGGCGTATCCCTGATTCTCTCAGGCCCGAATCTGGATAGAAGCCCGGTTGTGGCTCCGAATATTCCACCATATTTTCCAACATCCTCACCCATGTATAAAACATCCTGGTCCTTTTCCATTTCCTGGGATATAGCCTCGGATATGGCAACGTACATTGGCAATTTTCTTCCCTTACTTACAGGTTCAATAGAATAATTTACAGGAGCATACACATCCTCTGAGGCATCCTTATCATCGGGTTTGGCACTATTATCTGCATATGCAAATGCCTGTGATATTTCCTCCATTGCTGAACTCTGAATTCTCTCATCCTCATCTTTTGATAAAATTCCTTTTTTTATAAGGTCTGCCTCCATGAGTTTTATGGGGTCTTTCTCCAGAAGTTCCTTAACCTGATCCTTCGGCCTGTAAACTTCAGGGTCACCCTCAAAATGTCCGTAATATCTGTAGGTATCAATGCTTATCAAGGTTGGGCCGTTGCCTGTTCTGGCACGTTCTACAGCCTCTGCGGCAGCTTCATACATTTTAACAGGATCATTGTTCTCAATGTGAACTCCGGGAAGCCCGAAACCATTTGCACGGATAGCATCGTTTTCCAGCGGTGTAGAATCTTTAGTTTCTACTGATATCGCCCAGTCATTATTCTCTATTATGAATATAACGGGAAGTTTCCACAGAGATGCGAGGTTAAGTGATTCCATGAACATACCCTGGTTAAGTGATCCATCGCCACCGAAGGCAACAGCCACACTATCCTTACCCTCCAGTTTGAAGGCCAGGGCTGCACCCAGTGCAGGAGGAAATGAAGAACCCACAATTCCTGCACAGGCAAAATGCACCTTGTTATCAAAAATATGCATGTGTCCTCCCTTCCCCTTGCTCAATCCTCCCTTTTTTCCCATAATCTCGGCGGTCATTCTGTTCAGGTCAACACCCTTTGCTATTGCAGTATGATGCGGCCTGTGGGTACTGTAAACAAAATCATCCTCCCTGAGTAGGGCCGACATCCAGGCCGCAGATGGCTCCTGCCCTGCTGAAAGATGCATCTCCCCGGGAATTTTACCAGCTGCAATGCTGAAAAGTGGCTTCTTATCCGCAAGATATACCTCACGAAGTTTTTCTTCATATTTCCTGCTCTTGACCATTGTGGAATAAATTTTGAGCAGGTCATCCCTATTTTCAATACTTTCTGAAGAATTCATAAAATTATAACTTCAGTTTGAATATAAGGTTTTTTATTTAAACGAATATATACAATATGAAAGTTGTTTTACGTAATATACACCTGTATAATTTACATTTTTCCATTGAAGACTTTTATAATTATATGACTACAATATATACCGGAATTATTTACACATAGTATCAGACACAACCTTCTTTCAACTCCATGATACCATAAAATATCAAAAATCATATATATAGTATATGTATACTATATTATGGTAAAAATGGTCTCTCTGTCAAACAGAGCGTATTCTGAATTAAAGAATATTAAGAATAAAGATGAATCATTTTCTGATGTAATATTGAGATTACTTGAAAACAATAATAAGGACATAAAACGATTTGCAGGAATACTAAAGAATGAAAAAAAAGAACTGGACTGGATGGAAGAATGCGTATCAGAAGATAGAAAAAACAACCAAGGCAGATTTCTGTGATTATTATAGATACGAGCGTTGCAATAGAATACTTGAAAGTAAATGAAAATATTATACAAACAGTGAATGAATATTCAAACAACTATGGTATCGGTATCACTTATATTTCGGAATATGAACTGTTAAAGTATTCAGATAAAAAAACAGGTTACTGGAAGAATTTATTGAAAATATCACTATACTATACCCTGACCGGAATTCTGCATTAAGATCTGCGGAAATATTTAAAATGTTACGGAGTTCTGGAAACTTAATTAATGAAAATGATATTTTAATTGCCGGAATAGCGCTACAGAACAATAATAAGTTTATCACGCTGGATTCTGATTTTAGTAAAATTAATGATTCAAATATTAATGTACTGACCATTTAGATTCTATTTCAAACTACCTCTCTTTATCCTTGCCACCTTCTGCATCCCTTAGGAATTTGCCTATCAACTCAAGATAATTTTCGTAGAAATTCCTGCCCTTATCTGTCAATTCTGCGTATACCCTTGGAGATTTAAAGAATGATACTTTTTCAGTTTTAATAAAACCGCCTTCCTCAAGTTTTAAAATATGGTTTTCAATGCTTCCTTTTCCACAACCGGTTACCTTCATCAAATCCGAAAGTTTCATTCTCCTGCCTATTGCTAGTGACATAACTATGATAAGCCTGGAAGATGATGTTAGTGGTGTATTGCTCAGTTCCACAGATATCTGCTTGAGAAGATCCCGTAGTCCCTGCTGATTTTTATTCTCCATTGCCGATCACCAGATAGTCGGGCGCACTGTACAGGATACTGATACCAGCTACCAACCAGATAAACACAATTAATGTAAGAGATCCGTAATAAAATAAGGCACTGTTAAACGGTGATAAGATATTCGTGAAGTCAACAATCAATGGTAATATAATTATGAGCAGGAAAGAAATTACAGCAGCATAAACAATTCCGGGAATTTCTGTCAGTGAGTATTTTATTGATCTTATAATGATAAAATCCAGAATTAGATAAATAGCAGACTGGACAATCATTTCAATAATCGAGCCATAGTCATACGGGATATATGAGGATAGAAATTCTGCTGCTATGAGTAGAAAGATTAAAAACAGTGTTATATTTCTCCAGCTTATCCGTTCTTGAAATACTATGCATTATTATGCATTTCTTTCTTGCAGTCGCTGTACATTCTCAATAATTACTTGATCTGGATGGTACAGGTAATCATTCTTCATTGAATGCCAGGAGGCACTGCCACTCACGGCAAACGGGGTGCCGCAAAGGTACAATCCCCTGACTGAAATAGATAATGATGACAATCTATCCCTGTTAAAGGCTATACCACAGTTATTGCATTGAGATATCTTCCAGATTGGGTGCTTTAATTTACCACCACATACAGGACATTCAGAAGAAGTCCCCTCTGGATTTATGTATAATGTTCTATTATTTGATTTATAATCTATAAGCCTCTGGAATAATCTGTAAGGCCATCTGTTGATATCTGTCCTGAACCTTTTTGATTTTGGAGATTTATTCCCTCCATTGATGGCTTTATTGCCACTTTTACTATCCTTATTATTATGTTTCTTCTTCCCCTCCTTTTTTATATCTGTTAAATCCTCGAACACAAAGGTCTTTTCACTGTTATTCTTTACAATTTTAGTGGTAAGCTTCTGCAATTTATCGGTTACAGTGTTATGCTGCCTGTGTTTTGCATCCTTCAATTTCCTGTTCCTTTTGGCAGGATTCTTGACATGCTTCTGAATCTTTTTTCTCTTTCTTGCATAGTCCCTCTGTGCCCTTGCTATGCCAGATGTATCTATTGTATCAACCTTCACGATTTCATTGTTCTTTATAATGGTATAGTCAACCGACTTGAAGTTAAGGTCAAATCCTATTATATTGTCTTCTATTACAGGCTTGTTTAGGCTTCCTGCCATGAATGTAATGCATACCTTATTTTCTGTAAGCAATACCTCTGATAATTTATATTCAGAGTATCCATTGTATTTTTTATTCTTATCAACAATGTGAATGTATTCATACTCATGGGGCTTTACTGTTAGTCTCAGTTTATTATTCTCTATCTTTACAAGCTCGGAGTCTATCCTCATGGCAAGCTTCCCTGCCTTGATAATCTTCAACTCTCCATTATTGTTCTTTTTATAGGACCTTAATATTGCTATGGCAGTCCTGCACACTGGATTAATATGGTGTTTGGCATAATCAATATTGTTATCATAATATTTCTTTAATGATTTTCTAAGGGTAATAGGGGATGGCAGTTCATTATTATTGGATTTGGCTATTGAATATGCATTTATTATGGCCTTATTTGTTAGATCTCTCATATCGAATAGATATTTCAGCATAACAGAATCAGGTGTATAGCCGAATGCTATTGTTCTTTTATCACCATCAGACTTCCATAAATGGCTCATTCCTTCACAGCCTCTAAAATATTCTTCATTTTCTGTGACCTGATACCATATAATCTTGCTGAGAATGATGTTATTATGGATATTAAATCATTGGTTAATTCCTCATTGGCTGATTGTATCTCTTCTCCCTCTACCTCTATTATTCTTGTATTATGTATCCTGCATATATCCTCTATTAAATCAAACCCAAACCTTGCCAGCCTGTCCCTGTGTGTAATGTAAATATTGTTTATCTTATTGTCCTCTATTTTATACAATAGTTCAAGGAATCCTTTCCTGTTAAATTTAAGTCCTGACCGTACATCCGAGTATACCAATGCATCAGGATGCAATGATTTTAATCTATTTATCTGATTGTATAAATCATTCTTCTGGCCATTGGATGATACCCTTGCATATATTGCATCTGTTCTGTTGCTCTTTATTCCTAATATCCTGTTTATTTCCTCCTCCGGTACCCTTCTGAAGTTGTTTGAAAGCCTTATGCAGTGTATTTTTCCCTCTCTATCCCATCTTCTTAATGTTGTTGCATCTATCTGCAATATATCGCATGCTTCCCTGATTGTGTATATCTTACCCATATATATTGCATAATGATGCATAACTATATATAAATATTCCTACTAATAGTTAAAGCCCTAATGGTGCCGGGAAAACTACAACACTAAAGCTGTTTACTAATTTAATTTTTCCCTCAGGTGGGGAGATATTTATTGACAAAATAAATGTTCACACTGATCCTGTAAGAGCTATGAAAAATGTTTCATCCCTCATAGAAGACCCTGAACCATATAATTATTATTCAATAAAGGAATTTCTTAATTTTGTTGGAATAATAAAAGGACTGAATAAGTCAGAGATAGCAGAACAAATTAGTAAATTTACGGAAATATTTCATCTTGAGAATCTAAACATGCGTATCAGAAACCTTTCCAAGGGGAATAAAAGAAAGGTTATGATTTCTGCAGTCTTGATGGGAAACAGTGATATTATTCTCCTTGATGAGCCATCGGATGGACTTGACCCTATTGAGTCGAAAATCTTCAGGAATATACTTAACAAACTAAAAAAACCAAACTCATTTTAATGAGTTCACATCTTATGTATGAGGTCAGTGAAACCTGTGACAGGGTTATTCTATTAAACCATGGTAAGGTAATTGCCAACGATACGACCTCTCAAATTATTAAAATGATGGGGGGAGACAGGATAGGTCCCAATGAACTGGAAAATGCGTTTTTCAAGTATATGGGTGGTGATGTTTAATGGAAGAGGAATTCCAACATATAAAAATATTCTATAAGGACTATATGCACTTTGCCTCCAGATCAAGAATTATGCTTGAAATGATTGTTGTAGATGCTGCAATACTCGCTTTCATAGCCTATAAAATATCGCAGATAGGCCACGTAAAGACGATCTGGACCAGGGGCACAGCGTTTTCTGCAACATTAGGAGGTTTTTCATATTTTATTATCTGCTGGACTGTTACCTTTATGGGAAGTTTCGCAATTTCAAAAGACTTCACAACAAATACCGCAAAATACATTCTTTCGCTTCCAGTTAAAAGAAGTAGTATATTTACAGGAAGGTATCTGGCTGCAACAACACTGGCATCCATAGCAACCGCTTCATTGTTTGGATTCATAGCAGGGTTATCCTACTATTACTTCGGAACTATCCCTGTTACATTATTAAAGGCCTATTTCGTATCCGTATTAGTAGTTCTAAGTGCCATGTCCATTGTGTTTCTCCTGAGCAGCCTCATAAAAACGGATAGATTTGTTCTTATGGGTTCTATGTTTCTATTTTTCCTGGTCATGCCTGTTATTGATGGAATTTTCCAGCTCAATTCAATAAATGTAAACAGCCTCTTATATGTAGATGCAAATATGGTTACGAAAACTATCGGCCATACCCCGTATTTTTCCTATATTTCATTTATTCAAATTGTTCCACAAAATTATAATCTTTTAAACGCAAATTACGCCATTATTTCAATGATAATATATATTGTTCTATTATTTGTTCTGGGTCTGTTTATTTACAACAGAAAGCAGCTCCATTGAAATTTATTAGGAAATTTATAATAACATTTTAAATTTTATTTACCGATTTTCTTAATGTATATGATTCTTTAATTAAGTCATGGTAATCAATGTTGTCATCTGGATACACCCCTTCCACAAGCCAGTAGTTTATGGAACGTGAAAGGATATCTGGATTATTCCTTTGAATCGAGATATACCTAACATTTTCTAATATTTTGATGTTTCTGTCAATTAATCCGTTAATTTCCTCAGCATTATTTATGTAAGCACAATGATAACTTATCCATCTCTGTATGTTTCTAATTAAATGTGTAGTATCTTCCGGTGCAGAATTACAATTCTGTGCAACGGATATCAGAAATCTTACGTCGCTCGGAAAAGAGATAAAAATAATGTTTTGTAACCTTAAATATAATTTCAATGAGAACATAGCAGTTCTTTTATTCCCATCTAAAAAAGGATGAAACCTAATTATGTGTTCGAACAGGATTGCCGCTTTTTCATATATGTCAGGATGCAAATATTTTCCATTGAAACTTTGATTCATTGATTCGACTATACCATTCAATGTGTTGCTGTTATAATGTATTTTTATACCTTTGGATTCGGCAATTATTTCATGTGCTAAAATAATATCTTTACTGTGGAAATTCATAAAATATCAAATTATAATTTAGCTAGCCTTTCCATTACACGCCTAAAAACAGGATTATTTTCCATTTCAAATTCATAGAATTTTTTTATATTTTCTTTATTATCCATATCTATCATACAATATTATCTCCATACTAATTTTTTAAAAATATCACAGAATATTATTTATATCTTTGCCAGAGAAGCAGTATTTCCGAGTTTGAGTTATACGGAGACAAATTTAATCAATATGGGATTATAGTAGAGCCATATACACTTGTGAAGCTATATTTTATGCTTATTTTCTTTCAATTTTTTAGAAATATAGTTTTTCATATTAACTGTATTCTCGGTAATTCCATTCTCTTTAAGCAAATATTTTTGAGTCCTCCCAGTTGGAGTTTTGGGAAGCGCATCCATAAATAATATATAATTAGGAGTCCAAAATGAGGGCATATTGTCCAGACAAAAATCTATAATTATTTCAGGATTTAAATCCGGAATCTTCGGTACTACAGCAACCATAACTTCTTCATCGTGACCATGAACTGCAGGATATACCGCTACATCCTTAATTTCAGCCATCCTCAATAATATCTGTTCTACTTCAAAAGATGAAATATTTTCTCCCATCCTTCTTATTGAATCTTTTGCTCTGTCAACAAAATATATATTTCCTTTTTTATCATATTTCCCCAAGTCCCCGGTATGAAACCATAGACCTTTGAATGAATTTACTGTAGCCATAGGCATTTTATAATATTCAAGGAATGTTACATATGGCAGGCGCGGCCTTATTACTATTTCTCCTATGTCTCCAGCTTTAACAGGAAATCCTGACGAATCCTGAATTTCAACTTGAAATGGTGGAGTCGGTAGCCCACAGCTTCCAGGAGGATTAATTCCCTTGACCACATCGCTATAGGGAGATGTTACCGGTATACCGGCCTCTGTTCCACCGTAACCCCCGGTAATATGAATATTAAATCTCTTCTCTGCCATCTCCCATATTTCTCTGGAAGAATATGCTATAGCAATGATATTTTCATGTTCTTTCTCTTCCATTGATTCCTTTTGCTTAATCAGCATTTCAAATATGGGACCCACGGCATGAAAATGGGTGACATTGTACTTTTTAATGTCCTTCCAGAAGTTTGTAGGATCAAATTTTTCAACCATTACCATAGTTGCATTTGCCATCATAGATGATATGGCAGCAAGATCCAGTGCCATAATATGGAATAAGGGCAAATAGACATAAATAACACTATCTGATGAAACTCCACCGGCATCAATCATATCAAGTGCAGTCACAATAAACTGGGCATTGCTTTCAACCACAACCTTTGATTGCCCCGTTGTTCCCGATGTAAGTATCATTGCTGCAGGATCATAGCCTTTCAATTCAACAACGTGGTAGTTCCCGGGATTTCTAATTAAATTATCGAAAGTTTCTATATCCTTAAAATCGACTTTCAGATCTTTGTTATCACCAATTAAAATAACTTTTTCTACTGATTCCAAACTTTCCTTAACTGTCGAATAATTGTCTATTAACCTCCTATCGATAAACAGAAATCTCGATTCAGGCATACTAATGTTATATACCAGTGGATCTTTTATAAACCCGGTATTTACAGTAACAGGAATGCAACCTGCCTTAAGTATGCCGAAATATGAAAACATCCATTCAGGAGAATTTAATGCATATATTGCTATTCTATCTCCATGTTTTGCACCCATACCAATAAGTCCTGATGCAATTCTCGAACTGATATTATCTGATTCTTTATAAGAATACTCTTTGTTATTGAATATGATCCATGTACGATCCTGATTTTCAGCTGCTTTGCTTTTTATCAAATCTACAATAGATGGATATAACTTTAAAGCCTGCTTGTATATGTCTTCATCATAGAAACCTTCTTTCATTTTAGGATCTGGAGGAAACATAAAAAAATATACTTAAACTATCCATAAACTTTTTTATGTGAACGTAAATGTTTCCGTTAATAGGAAAGAAAATCTCGAACCAGATCCGTTGTGTATTCTTCTATGGATTGGTCATTCTCATCCCACCAGATAAGATAGCACAATAATGAACCGAAGAACGATCTTTTTTTGGCTAATGAAAGTTTCATATCTGCCATATTTTCCACACGATTAAATATGTTGTCAAAGCTCGTGAAACAGAGATCCTTCAATTTATCCTTCAGGGCAGGATACTTATTCTTGTTGCTGATTGTATAAAGAAACAAATTCCGTACATCAGGGCATTTGTAATAATCAAGAAATTTTATGCCAAGGTCATGAAGGATGCCATTACCATCAAGATACGGTGTATCATCTATATAATTCATTACCTCAATAGGTACTGATTTGAGTGCTGATGCTATTATAAGATTCTCCTTGTTTTCATAATAAAAGAAAATAAGCCCTTTGCTGACGTTTGCTTCCAGTGCAATTTCATCCATAGTAGCAAGGTCATAGCCCTTTAGGGAAAAGACCTTTATTGCGGCATTCAGGATTTTTTCCTTTTTATCTATTTTCATAATGTATTATTGTAAATTGATATATTAATTATTTGACTATCTGGTCAGAATCTTTATATAATAATTGACTATACGGTCAATATAGGATGATGGTAAATGAAAAATAAGTTACTATACGCTTTCGGTTCAGAATGGTTTGGCATGGCCATAGCCACGCTTGCAGTGGCACAGGTATTTTTCCTGGTATCCAGGTATCTCGATAATCTCACATTGAAATATACAGGGGAGGTATTCTTTGGTCTCGGGATAATAATATTTGTGGTCATATTTATTTTATGGTCTATCCGTGGACTTACCATACATGACGGAAAATGGAGCCACTGGAACAGCCTTACCAGATTAAGCTTTATTGCATTAATACCGATAATTTCCTTTGTTATCAATCATATACTTATAGATCTTTACGGAATCAGCAGCCTGATGGCTACACTATCTTTATACAACTATTTCTTTAGCTATTTCCTTGCACTGATACTGGGAATCCTTCTGGGTTACAGGCTTTATACCAAGGAAATCACTAAGGATGAAATCAACTATGCAATAATAATACCGCCGCTATCAATAGGCACAAGCATATTTCTTGCAACACCTTTAATAGGATATTACCATGGAAATACTGCACAAACAATATACTTTCTTGTTTTAATGGGTCTCGGCATATTCTTCTTCCTGTACATATTCATAGGTTCTGTTGCTCTATCCGGGCATGTGTCCAATAAATCCGGTTCAACACTTCCCACAGCAATGCTGCCTGTGGGTGTGTCCAGCCTGATAATAATCAATCTCCTTTCAATCACATCATTCGGGCCAGTTATAGGGCATATGACCCTGAACATAGGTACAGTAGAGTTCATTTCTATCCTGCTCTGGGGATTCGAAGTCTGGAATTTCCTGGTAATGTTTATTATAATGTTCAGGAAGGAAACATTCGGTTATTTATCAGTATGGGCTTACGGTTTTCCCCTGGGCCTATTCGCCACATCAACCATAAAGCTCGAGGCGGTTACGAGGATTGCTTTTTTGGGCGATATATTCCTGTTTATATGGATTGTCCTGATTTTGCTGTGGCTCTACGCACTGCTGAATACTTATATATTCGTCCACAGGATGGATAGAAATATAAAACCCAGGCCATCCCAATAAATAATTTTTATAAAGATTTTTTCCTATCGGTAAACATAAATATGCATTATGATTAGATTCATTTATGCCAGATATGAAATATATATACATTACCGGTGGAATAACACTTGTCTTCATCTGGATAGTTATTATTATTTCGGCTGCTTTCAATCCCTGGTTTAGCGTTACTGGAAATGCTTTGAGTGATCTGGGTGGAGGCAATATGCTTCTGAATGGGCATCCGGCACCACTATATCCGTACATCTATAATGTTGGGTTAATGATAGAGGCTATTTTTATAGCAGTACTTGCATCACTGTTTCTTTCAAAAAGCAAACAGAAAGTGGAGAATGCTGGTATTTCATTTTTTATAATATCGGCATTATTTCTTGCCCTTATAGGGATATATCATGAAGGCACATATCCCCATGATTTTGTATCAATATGGTTTTTTATTCTAGCAAGTATTTCTTATATTACTGTAGGAATATCGCTTATAATTAATAAAATGAAATATGGAATTCCCATTACATTATCCATAATGATTTCCTGGATTTTATATGCCATAATTCCTTGGCAATCAGTTGCAGAGGATGAAATATTCGGTATTGCAGTTATAGAACTTGTTGTTATTTTTCATATATTTTCATTCAGAAACCGGCTGGATTACTTTATAACCAGGAAAAGTTAACATGGATAAAAGAACAGAAGAGAGAATATTTTAATTTTCTTCATAATATTCTAAGTATTCCTTTGAATTTATAAGCCAGTCATGTAATTTAACAAACTTGACTTTAATTCCATCGTAAGATTTTTCCTCAACAATATTTGAATTTACAATAATTCCGGATCTGGCATTGAATTTCTTTGAAAAATCTATTAGACCCTTAACTTCTCTTTTCATATTATTTTCATTTATCAGATAACTGACCTGTACAGGAGTTATGGTATTTTTTATTTTTATTATAAAGTCTATTTCATAGCCTTTTTCTCTGTAATAATATATTTCTAATAAGGGAATAATATTTTTCAATCTCATAAATTCCTGTGCAACAGTGTTCTCTATAAATCTGCCTTTATTTTCCATAAAATTATATCCAAAATAATATGAAAACGAGTTATCAATGGAATAAACTTTCTTTGGACTATTCTCCTGTTCCTTTAGAGAGTACGAAAATTTCTTCGTAAAAAATATCAGACCGGATGTTTCTATATATTCACTGTATCTCTGAATAGATTTCACAGGCAATAGTAATATGTCTTTCACTGATTTATATATATTATTAAACGTTATTAGTGACGAAATATTGGTTAAATAATATTTAATTAAAAACTTTAACTTATCACCTTCCCTTATTTTATATCTATCCATTATATCTTTTAATATGATTGTATCAAAATAGCTTTTGATCAATTCCTGGTGTATATCTTTATGCAATGTTGGGGCAGGCATCCCGCCAAATTTTATATATAATTCTAAATATTTTAATATATTTTCTAAATTGATAGCTAAATCCTTTCTATCTTTGATTATTATGTTATTAAATCGCAGATATTCAATAAAAGATAATGGAGTTACATTTATATTTATATTCCTGCCGGATAGAAGTGTTGAGAATTCAGAACTCAATAATTTAGATGATGAACCGGTAATTATAAATTTTGCCTTTTCAGAGTATGTTCTAACAAATTTTTCCCAGCCCGGCACTTCCTGAGCTTCATCTATTATTATGATATTATTCTCAGTTTTTTTAATCAATTTTTTGTATGCATTGTATATGTTATCAAGTGTTTTAATATCATTTTCAAGTCTCTCATCATCAAAGTTTATAATCAGTATATCTTCCGGTGCATAGCCATTTTTGATTAATAATAAGGCAGCCTGCATCGATATGAATGATTTCCCCGATCTACGTATACCACTTTCTGTTACTATATTTATACCGTTCAAAAATTTAATTATTTTATCAGTATAAAAATTTCTTGATATGCCTGTATCAATATTTTTCCCCCAGAAATTATGGCTTGATAGAATGCTGATATACTCTTCATCTGTAATCATTGTGTCATATAAGACATAATTTTATATAAATATTGTGTCATATGTGACACGGAAATATGAAAGACAGATCGTGTACTATATTATATGTATTTATAAAGCATACCTCTTGTTGAACATCTCTTTAATCTCATCATGGCATTTATAGTATCAGTTCATCTTCGTGAATGCATACCGGGAATTGAACTCTATTGACTTCAAATAGAATACCTTCATTGCAGAGTCCTCATCAGCGGAATGATGATATTACCTTAATGCTCCTGCCTATCTCACCATTCATGGTTATGGATAGTTTAAACTTATACACATCTAAATAGATATAGGAAGAGCTAATATATCTTACAATTAAAGAGTTAGATATACATTGTATGGGAGGATTATATGCTGAATATTTTTTAATTTATAGTATTATATAAAGATATGGAAATATATCCACTTTTAAACCGTCTAAATTAAATAGTGCATACCAACTGATCTATTAATACCACGGGTTTTCCATAAAGCCTAAATTCGGTAAATAAATGATCTAAAAATATAAAAAATATATTTTAAGAAATTATAATTTTGGGGCTATATCAGTTATGGCCATTTCTATATTTGCTACCAATGTATATATGCTCATGAAGCCCACTGAGCTTGTAAGTTTCCCACTAACTGTCATCAGATTGTAGAAGTATGATGAAGTTATAGGGTTAAATACAAACCCATGCACATCTGGCGCAACGAACCACACATCATCTGGCATTGGAAGCCATAGGTATGCATACTGATTATATACAATTTTAGAGATGTTTTTCATTTCGTGGATCTGTGTACTTCTATTCTGAAAATCTAAATTCGTGAAGTATTTCTGAAGAGTCGAATTGTCTACCCAAGCCATATTACCTCCGTATGTGCCTCCTTCAGCTACATCATATACAGGTATAAGCTGCTGACCTATGGGGTCGGGATAATCCGGGTCCCATCCCAAATCGATTGTAAATTGTGGTGTCGATGTGTTGGTTGTCCAAGTACTTACTACGGAACCTGTAACCGCAGTTGTAGAAAATTTGAGACCTATATCTGAGAAGGAAGATATAGCAACGGCAAGCTCTGATGTACTTACAGTGCTTAATGGCGATATACCAGTAATTACGAAATCATGTTTTGAGAGATCGGTAGCGTGAGAATTAATGGATGTTGTATTCCCTATATATTTGCCACTTGGAAGCTTGACGTAGAAGTTCATTTCTTGTCCTGCTTTGGTCAAATTCTGTATAGCTGCTGTTAAATTCTGAGCTGGAAGTGAGAAGTTATCTGGGTTATAATATGCGTGTCCGTATACAGGAGATAGTGGTCCGAGTTCCTGGTATGCTTCAGCGGTACCATTATAGTTGTTATCGTATATTTTCAGTTCAGCATTATAATTCATTGCGTCGTAAAGTGCCTCCCTGAAATGGGTGTTGTTGGTATATTGATAAGCTACATTTATTGATATGTCACAGTCACCTACCTCCGGATATGCATGGGCAAGAGACGAGTTCCTGTCAGCTGCTATGTGGTAACCATCTATCATCTGCTTGAATGATGTTGGGGCTATTGTGGATATCTGTGATATTCCCTTGTCAAAGTCTTCCAGCCTGTCAGCATGAGATAAGCCGTACTTTATTACCACTGTCTTTATGTGTGCAGGCTGTGCTATTGCAGGGACGCTGCTGTTATGGCCATCCACCCAGTAGTTGGGGTTTGCCTTCAGCACTATGGTTGAGAAACCTTTTCCCACGCTTGATATTATGTATGGACCTGAGCCTATGACACCGTTTGCATCAAGGTATGAATTTGGAGTATTGTATGTCACTCCACCGTGTGCATCCACGTAGCTGGGTTCCACTATATCTCCCCACCACCCTGCTATATCCTGCAGGAGGTAAGCATATGGAACCATGGTGTTTATTGACACATTGTCATTTGAATTAACAACAAGTGCCTGACCTTTATATGTCATTACCTTCATTTCAGTTGCATTGTAATTGAAGTGGGACAGTATATTATCAAGGTCCATGGCTGCTGTCTTGTACTGCTGGGATATATTGCCTGTTATTTTATAGCCTGCTGATTCCAGTGCAGGTATTGTTCCATTTGGAAGGGCTATTCCTATGCTTGTGTTTGCATAGCATGTCCCATTGAACAGTATCCCAGAGTAATCAGATGCATAAGGGCCCTGGCCCATTATTATTCCTCTGTAAAATGAGAACCATACTGAGGATGCATTCAACTGCTGGCCGTTGCTGAAGTTTGCATATGGCCTTATGTTAAAAGTATAGTTCTTGTCATTGTGATGTAATACCGTATAATTGCTGGCTAAAACAGGGACAATGCTAGTTGAGCTTCCATTATATTCTACAAGAGTATTGAATACTGCAGAGTATAAGGGACCATCACTTATAAAGAAGCCAGTTGCAGGATCAAGCTCATCAGGAGCTATTGCCTGTGCTGTGTCAGTGAACTGTTCTGTAGGATGGTATAACACCAAAAATGCGGTTCCGATCAGAATAATAGCCACTATAACTACTATCAAAACTTTCAAACTATTTTTCATTAAAAATAGAATCTTTAGTTATATTTATTCATTTCTATACAACAAATAAATTTGTCTAAATTATATATAATAGTATAAATAATTTTTGTTATAAGATGAGCATGATTAGCCCTACTATGGCATTGATAACAGATACCTTATCAATGCACCATTCCATAAGTTCAGTGGAACTTCTCTGGTATACAGGTTTGCAACTCTTGAATCTGTTAAGAATGGTGAGAAATTGATAGTGCAAATGAGGTTGATTACCTTCTGAAACATGCAATAGCCTTTGGAATTGCTATAAATACAGTTTTAATGGATCTTGGTTACATGAATGCAGGAGTTATAATAAGGGTTGAATCCCTTAAGCTGAAATACATAATACCAGCAAAGGATAACAAAAAGGTACTTAAATTTAGGAAGATGGAGATGGAGCACTGTGATAATGGAATATCATATCTTATTATAAATGATAAAATATCATCCGGAAAGGAATCAGCAGAAACAGAATTTGTTCATATAATATATTATCCTGACAGGAAGAGGCATAACTTCTCCCTTTAAATAAACATAGATGTAAATGAAGGCAATGTAAGGGAAATAGCAGAGATATATCGTGAGAGTTGGGGAATAGAGAACTGCTGCCTGGAGAAGAAGGATGTAAAGGAGAAGACACATTCACCTCATATGGGCTTAAGGCATTTTCTCTTCTACATTTCAGTGCTGATGTAATAATACGTGGGTTCTTCTTAATCTTATTAGAAGGACAGCAGGATCTGGATGGATTACTCTCATGGACTTTATCATCCCCATGGGCAGGGGTAAATTGAATATAATTATGAACGGCAATGGATGAGTAATAGTAGGGAGAGGCAATGAATTACTGGCATTCGATGTGCATTGATAGCTTCAGCCATGGCAATTAATGCAGCAAACAGATAGAATAACATGATGTTTTCATGTTAGAGGGCTGTATTACATCATCAGCTATTTACACATGCGACGAGCCTGTCTACATTCAATATGTTTCTATTCTCGTACTTCATGTTTTATTAGGTCCCGGTTTTAAAAGATGCTGTTTTCAACGTTATTTAATGACAATTTCATTGTTAAAACAGTGTTTATATTTCCCCATAATATCTTATGCAACAGAACTTCTGGCAAAATAAATAATGCTAATGTCTAAAAATTTTCAAAACATTAATATTTTAAATGTCTATGTTTAAAAATGGAGGAATTGATTTTTTTAAATGACGGGTCATATGAACTGGATGCAGGAGCCTATTTTGGTATAGTGCCCAGGGCCATATGGTCCAGGCATTTCAGGGATAGGGATAATAAAATCAGGATAACAACCAATGTGCCCATGTTGAATATAAATAACAGGCATATAATCCTGGATGCGGGAATAGGCAATAATTTTTCAGATAAATTCAATAAAATTTTCAATCCGGTAAAGGATCATGACATAGAAGAAACACTACAGAATGACTATCATATCACAAGGGTGGAAGATATTATAGTCTCTCATATGCATTTTGATCATTGCGGCCATGTATTTTCAAAGAATAGCCTTTTCAGGAAGTCAAACCTTATTGTACAGAAAAAAGAATTAAATGCATACAGGCACCCCAATGAGTTTACCAGAGGAAGCTATATTAGGGATAAAATAACACCTGAAATTACCAGATTAAACGGCTCCACAAGGATTAATGGGAATATAGGTACATTAATTACAGGTGGCCATAGTGAGGGACATATGGTTACATTATTCAGCATAAATTCTAAAAAATACATGTACGGCGGGGATCTTTTTCCATCTGCATTCCATATAAAGCCATATTACGTTACCGCAATAGATTCCTATCCTGTTGAATCTCTAAAAATGAAGAAAAAGCTTGTCAAAAAAGCAATAAATGAGAATATCAGGATTATATTCAACCATGATCCAGAACACCTCATGGCCAGGGTATATGGTACTGCTGAAAAGCCCGAGATGGAGTTCATGGATATTAAAAGCTAAATATTATAATTGAAATATTAGATTCATTTTGAAGCATAAATTTTAATAAATTTATCTATTAGGATAATATGGAAAATAGTTCAGCAGAACAAAATATAGTAAATCATTCCGGCAATATGATTGCACTCTCATTTTTTTATTTGCGATTACCTTTCTGCTCGTTTTCAATACTGCCGAATATGATCTAGGATTATTTATAGGGTTTGTAGGGATTATAATTTTTATCCTGCAGAGAAAATATATAAATCCAGATATTAAAAGATATGTTTATTCTGGAATAATACTATTTATATTAAGTCTTATTGCCTTCTCGGTTTATATTGCCATGTCACTTTCATCGTTTATTGGAAGTCTTGCCATTTATCAACATGGAAGTGAAATATCTGGAAAATATTTTGTTCAGTATTTCTTTAATTATTATTTTTATTCTATTGCAATTCTGGTAATAGTTGCTCTTATTTCCTACATTCTGATATCATATAAATTTCTCATTGGTCATAAATTGCCATTCATAGGAGGTTTAATTGTGTCATCTGCCTTAGATATATTATATACATGGGTTTATCTGTTAAGGTTGAAAGGCACAATGGGAAATGAAATGATTGATGTAAATAAAATAGCTTATTATGAATCTCAAATCAAATATGCAGGGGAAGCCGGGAATGCCCTGATAATCAGACTCGCATCGGTACTGATATCTATGGGTTTATTCATATATCTCGGGGTTTATATACGTAAAAATGCTAAGAACTTTGTGAAGGAATGATAATATTCCTTCGTATATGCCGTACTGCTGATCATTTAAGGGCTTTAACTGTTAGTAGGAATATTTATATATAGTTATGCATCATTATGCAATATATATGGGCAAGATATACACAATCAGGGAAGCATGCGATATATTGCAGATAGATGCAACAACATTAAGAAGATGGGATAGAGAGGGGAAAATACACTGCATAAGGCTTTCAAACAACTTCAGAAGGGTACCGGAGGAGGAAATAAACAGGATATTAGGAATAAAGAGCAACAGAACAGATGCAATATATGCAAGGGTATCATCCAATGGCCAGAAGAATGATTTATACAATCAGATAAATAGATTAAAATCATTGCATCCTGATGCATTGGTATACTCGGATGTAAGGTCAGGATTAAAATTTAACAGGAAGGGATTTATTGAATTATTGAATATGATAGAGGACAATAAGATAAACAATATTTACATTACACATAAGGATAGATTGGCAAGATTCGGGTTTGATTTAATAGAGGATATATGCAGGATACATAATACAAGAATAATAGAGGTGGAGGGTGAGGAGATACAATCAGCCAATGAGGAATTAACTAATGATTTAATATCCATAATAACATCATTCTCAGCAAGATTATATGGTATCAGGTCACAGAAAATGAAGAATATTTTAGAGGCTGTGAAGGAATGAGCCATTTATGGAAGTCTGATGGTGATAAAAGAACAATAGCATTCGGCTATACTCCTGATTCTGTTATTTTAAAATATTTAGCTGATATGAGGGATCTAACAAATAAGGCCATAATAAATGCATATTCAATAGCCAAATCCAACAATAATGAACTGCCATCCCCTATTACCCTGAGGAAATCATTAAAGAAATATTATGATAACAATATTGATTATGCCAAACACCATATTAATCCAGTGTGCAGAACTGCCATAGCAATATTAAGGTCCTATAAAAAGAACAATGATGGAGAGTTGAAGATTATCAAGGCAGGGAAGCTTGCCATGAGGATAGACTCAGAACTAATAAAAATAGAGAATGGTAAATTAAGAATAACTGTAAAGCCACATGAGTATGAATACATTCACATTGTTGATAAGAATAAAAAATTCAATGGATACTCTGAATATAAATTATCAGAGGTATTATTGACAGATAGAAAAGTATGCATTACATTCATGGCAGGAAGCCTAAACAAGCCTGTAATTAATAATAATATAATAGGATTTGACCTGAACTTCAAATCTGTTGATTATACAGTGATAAAAAGCAATGAAATCGTGAAGGTTGATACAATAGATACATCTGACATAGCAAGGGCACAGAGGGACTATGCAAGAAAGAGAAAAAAGATTCAGAAGCATGTTAAGAATCCTGCCAAAAGGAACAGGAAATTGAAGGATGCCAAACACAGGCAGAAGAACACTGTAACCGATAAATTGCAGAAGCTTACCACTAAAATTGTAAACAACAACAGTGAAAAGACCTTTGTGTTCGAGGATTTAACAGATATAAAAAAGGAGGGAAAAAAGAAACATAGGGATAATAAGGATAGTAAAAGCAATGCAGCATATAATAAAAACAACAAATCAAAAAGGTTCAGGACAGACATCAACAGATGGCCTTACAGATTATTCCAGAGGTTTATAGATTATAAATCAAATAATAGAACATTATACATAAATCCAGAGGGGACTTCTTCTGAATATCCTGTATGTGGTGGTAAATTAAAGCACCCAATCTGGAAGATATCTCAATGCAACAACTGTGGTATAGCCTTTAACAGGGATAGATTGTCATCATTATCTATTTCAGTCAGGAGATTATATCTTTGCGGCACCCCGTTTGCCGTGAGTGGCAGTGCCTCCTGGCATTCCATGAAGAATGATTACCTGTACCATCCAGATCAGGTAGTTGTTGAGAATGTGCAGCGACTGCAAGAAAGAAATGCATAATAATGCATAGTATTTCAAGAACGGTAAATAAAACTATGATAACGATCTTATAAGTTGTATAAACATAAATCTTAGGAGCATGGATACCTGATAATATATTCACTCATAATACAGTGGATTATTTATGTCCCTTTAAAAATAGATTATTATAACTGTAGAAAATATTATATTGTTCTATAATATATATAACAAAATAAGAGATAGTGTATCAAATGTTACTAAATGTATTTGCAGAAATAGAAATATTCGTATCGCTTGTAGTGGGCTTTTCATTAGCTTTTGTTCCGTATATGACTGAAAAATCCATAAATTTTGGGATAAGGATACCAGTAGATAAAATAAATTCTGACGTCATCCGGAGGGCAAAGCGTGTATATGCGGTATCGGTAATAATAATTACACTTGTAATGATCTCTCTGGACGTTGCCCTGCATGGCATTACTGCTTTTACAGTGGCCATGTTACCGATTATTCTTATTCTGGGATTTTCTGTGTACTTTGCCGAGCATTATAGATTGCTAAGAATTAAGAAACAGGAAAACTGGTTTGAGGGCAGTAAGGAAGTTGTAACAGGCCAGTTTGTAATCGCTTCGGGAGGTAAGTTTCCATTTATATATGCATTGCCGGGAATTCTCATAATTCTGATAATCTTCGCTATCGGCATATTCTATTACCCACATATACCATCGGTATTTCCTACACATTTCGGTGCCAATGGACAGCCAAACGCTTACTCCACCAAAACAGTACTGTCTGTATTCCTTGTTCCGGTAATCGGTGCAATTACCACTCTATTTATCATTATCCTTGCCTATGCAATCAGCCCGGCTTCTATAAGGGAGGATACAGCAGTTAGACATGCAGGCGAAAGAACAAATATCTTCAGGCATAGAATGGTAATTTTACTGTCCATAATACCTGTATTTATAAATATTACATTTGGCCTTTCCAGCTTTGAGGAGTGGGAACTGATTCATAATTTGAACATAGCTATACTAATAGCGCCTGTTTTGGCAATGGTGGTAGCGGTAATGGTTATCTCTTTTGCTACTGGACAGGTAGGTAGCAATGTCAGAATCAGGGGCAGTGTGCCATCTGAGATAAATAAACAGCCGGTAAGGGATACAGCTGATGATGATAAATACTGGAAAGGCGGTGTAATATACGTAAACAGAAACGATGGCAGGATTCTTGTGCCAAAAAGATTCGGAGTGGGATTTACATTCAACATGGGGCATCCTGCAGGAATAGCCATACTGGCAGCATTAATAGCTATTCCAGCAATTATATTAATTTTAATTTTTGTTGTGCATTGAAAATAAAATTCGCAATTTAACTTTTTATTCTTATAGGGCTATTAGCAGTGCACCGGCAACAGATAGTAGTACTCCTATATACTGTTTAGAGCTTAATTTCTCCCTGAACAGGAATTTACCTGATAGTGCCAGGGTAGCCGGAAGCATTGCAACCAGGGCACCTGCCAGCACAAGTGCACCCTGGGATATGGACAGAGCATAGAATACGTTTCCTGATCCATCCAGTATTCCAGCGACAACCGCGAGCATCAGTGTAAAGGACAGTTTAGCCTTATAATTCGGCGTGGTTACAGTTGTTATATGCCTCTGCTTCATGCGCCTGTACATGAAAAGTGTCTCAAAGGCGATGAAAGTCATTATAAATCCCGATGTCCTAGCTATGAGCAATGGCATTACAGATGAGTGCAGTGATAATATGGCAAAGGAGAGGGGCATGTAATATATCCCCCATATTATATTGGCAAGTGCCGCAAGCATAAGGTACCTGTTGATTTTAAATCCATTTTTGATGGTGACCATCATAGAACCTATCAGTATCAGTATAACCGCGGGGAGAATCAGGGATGATACTGTTTCCTTGAGGACTAAAAGGCTGAATGATATTACAATTATCTGCTGCATATTAATGGTTACGCCTGCACTGCCCAGATTTTCTCCTTTCAGGGATTTATAAAAGAGTATATATCCCAGGCTAAGGAATATTCCTGAGGTTACACCTAAAAATAATGTCGTTTCTGCAATATTCAAATGTGGTGTCATGAATATTGATAGGGTCATAGGTACTATTCCGGCACCTATTACTATTAATGCAATATTATCACTTTCCATTTTTCCTGTTAGGCTTTTTATTAGGGTATTGGACGCAGTCCAGATGATCAGTACGAAGGCCGGTATGAGTATTTCCAGCATATATATCTGCGGGATTAGTACTGTTATAGATATATAGATATCCAGAAAATGCAATGTTTAACTATTCCAGAGCATGTGTTTTGCTGGTTCCCTGCTACTATTTTTTACTTCATGCTATTTCTAAAAAAATAAAAATTTACATTTTTGTATTTAAATACATGCATACATAATTTTCAGATATCTTCCGGAATTCCCCCATATATGATCTGTAAATCACTCAAAATATTGGTTGCCTTTACATAAAATAGAAATATTAATAAATAAGTATTGTTAATTCATGATTAGTGTGATATCAATCCATAATTGTCAGTCTTGTTTTTTATTTTTTCTTTAATTTTTGGTGAATTCCTGTCGTTTAAAATTTCTTTACATAGGGCTTCTGCCTCATACTCATCCCCGGTTTGTTGAAGAAAATACGCCCTGTAAAGCGGTGAAACAAGGCGGTAAAACAATATTCTTTTCAATGCCCTGGTGGAGAAATTATTACTAAAATTTTGCAATATATAGGGCAAATATCTGAGTGGAAAGCCATCAATAATTGCTGCAATATCCAGTGCCAGATCACCGTATGATGCATCTGACCAGTCTATAATTCCATTAATCCTGCTGTGTTTTCTATTTAAGATAACATTTCCACGGGATAAATCACCGTGTATTAAAGATATATCACAATCATTGAGATCTGACATTGCTATATCCAGCAAGCTGAAAATTTCATTGAAATATTCTGTGCCTGTATTTTCTTCCAGTGATGCCTGAAATGAACTCATTAATGATTTTTCATATCTTATCCAGCTACTGGCGTTATGTAAAGGCAGTAAAGTACCTTTAAGGGAGTCGATTTTGAATGTTCCCATGTAATTCAGCACTGCTATAAAGTCATTAAGTACATTCACGCTGAGTGACCTTGCATTTTCCACTGTATCGCCTTTAATAATTTTATATCCAGCGAAAAATGGATATTCCATGTGGATAAATTTATATTCGGGCAAGTTAACAGGTGACTGTTTCAGTACAGATAATAGCTTTAATTCCATGGCCAGTTTTTTAATGGCACTCGCGGTCCGTGGGAATCTGAAAACTAACTCATCATTTACAACGATTATTTGATTCATCCAGCCTGTATCAATCCTATTATATTTTTTTACAATAATATCTGGAAAGTTTTTTGAAATCTCAGAGAGAAAATTGAAGATGTCTTCCACAAAATTCTGTAATATAACATTAAATAAATTTTTATGGAACTGGTATGCGAATTATCTTGCATGAAAATATTGGGCATACCGGGAAAACAAATATATAAGTCCTGCAATTATCTTTATAATGAATTATCTTTATTATAATGATACAAAATCATTTTTAGATGATTATGAGAATTTTGATTTCCAGGAACTGCTAACGAAAAATTATCGTGAATTATATAGTGTAGAACCCGGGCTTTTCATTCGTAACTCATGGTCAGGTTCTATTGATTATCTACATAAAATCATAAATGAACTGGATAAAAAAGGAATAGTGCTGGAATATATAATCCCTGCCGGTGGTGAAAGAGCAGATGCCATACTTATCGGAAAATCTACAGACCCAAACCTGACTATAATTGAAATGAAGGGATGGAGAAAAATGGAAACCACAACCAGTGACTATTTTGTCCATGCCGATGGAAGGATGGAGGTGAATCCAGTGTATCAGGTTATGAATTACGAGGGAAAAATCAGATACGGCGTTGAAAATGCTGGTAATTTTTCTATTGATTCAATTGTAATCCTGTATAATATTAATAATCAGAATAGGTACTCTGAAAAGGTTTATTTTAGGAACAACGAAGGATGCCTAATTGATAAACTGCGAAAAAATCTTGATCCAGGATTTGATGAGAGATCAGCCTCCTTATTTTTGAATGGCAAATATGTGCAAAATAAGAACCTTTTTGAAGCGGTTAAATCATATTTTATGGATATAAAAAATGGTGCAATGATGGCACTTGCCACAGAAGGATACGGGCTATACAGCGAACAGCTGACCCCATATGAAGAAATTATTGAAAATTTAATAAGTGGTGTACCAGGCAATTATGTAATCCATGGTGGCCCTGGTTCAGGAAAAACACTCATGGCCATAAATCTGCTGTTAAGGTCCCTAACACTGGAGAAGCAGTCAGTTCTTGCATACAGAAACAACAGGATGGTTGAATCCTTGAGAAAAATGCTTGATGGCATTAGCCCGGGGCTGTCCACACTGATAAAATATTATTCAACCGGCAGACCTGGCAATCCTGGAGTTGCAGATAATGGCTTCACGGCAAAATACAATATAGCCATATTTGACGAGGCCCAGAGGATGACCATTAATAACATAGAAAATGCCGGCAATGTTGCAGACATATCTGTATTCTTTTATGATGATTCACAGATTCTCGGCAAAAGAGAACAGGGAACATGGGAGAACTTTAGAAAATACCTGAATAATCCTGTAGAAATAAACTTAAAAGGGCTATACAGAAACGGGAATGAATATGGAAATTTTGTAAATGAACTCCTGGCAGGGAAATCTCCACGGTTTCACATCTACTATGATTTCAAATATTTCTCCAATATTGATGATATGCTTGGAAAATTAAGGAAAAGAACCATAGAGGGTAAAAAATCAGCACTGGTAGCCTCATTTACAGAGGCAAAAGGAGATATTCAAAATCCCGCATCTTCTGAAAATCTCCGGATCGGATATCCCTTGCGTTCGGGCCTCGATATATACAAAAATACAGACACCAGAATCAGATGGCTTATGAACCCGAAAAAAGATTACGCACCGTTCTGGGTTGGTGGCGACTCCAATAGGCTTGAGACCTGTGCATCTGTCTACGGCGCCCAGGGATTCGAGGCGGATTACACAGGCGTTATATGGGGTCGTGACCTTGTATGGCGTGGAAATAAATGGGATCTTGGCGATAACTGTGAGGATTTTGAGATAAAGAAATCGTTTTATAAGGGAAAGGATGGAGATGTAAATTCATATAATACAGCAATGCAGCTCCTGATTAACAGATACAGGATACTTCTCACCAGGGGCATCCATGGAACATATATATTTTCTGAGGATAAAGAAACAGGAAGATATATTAAAGGCCTTCTTTAATTAAGTTTGTAATATTTTAGATGAAGAATAATTTTATATAACCTAACTTAATTTTTTTCATTAGAGAATTCATTATATATATTATTCATGTTATCATAAAACCTCTTAGCTATTATGCTCCAGTCATAATTCCTCTTCACGTATTGATATTCATCCTGTTTATTATGTTCTATTATTTTTCTATCTTTGATTATATAATTTATTCGATTGTAGAAAGCATCTATATTCATTGGAAGGTATTCTAAATATTTGCTAAGGTCATCGAAGATACCTTTAAAGAAATCACCAGCAAGAACATACATACCTGAAGATAGAGCTTGCAATGTTACCAATGAATAGGTATCGTTATGGCTGGGATAGACAAAAACATCACATTCTCTGTATAATTTAGCGAGTTCTTCATTATCCAATCTTCCGTGGTATTTTACATATTTCATTTTTGACAGCTCTTCTTCTAATGGCCCTCTACCTGCTATATGGAATTCAATCTCATCACTTTCACCGAATTTTTCCATAAGTGGAATAAGCAAATCTAATCCTTTAGAATACTCCAGGGCTGCCACAAAGAGAATTTTAAGTTTCTTTCCGGGTATGTGTGAGTCCGGGTAAAATAATTCCGTATTCACCCCAGGAGGAAGTGGAAAATTATATTTTAAATGCCATTTATCGTTTAATTTACTGAAAACTTCAGAATCTTTTGGGAAATAATTAAAACCATTTATATTTTTAAAATATGTTCTGTAAAGATAATTCGCATATATTTTATGCGGTAAATCTTCCCTGTTAACAAAATCACCAATTGTAAATGCATGCCCTGACCCTATTACTGGTATATTCATGCCTTTAAAGAATATGGAATACTCATTTTGGAATAAATATACTATGTCTGTTTTTTTGATTTCTGATAACAGCCCCCTGGATTCTGCATATTTCAAATCTCTATAAGGTGGACGCAGGATAGAATTAACATACACTCTCTGTATAATAGAATCCATTCTGTAAACGTGTTTATGTATTTTTATAATATGACATCCAGCTGTTAATTTTTTTACTTCCTCTTCAGGAATTCTCTCCTGCTTAAGGTTATCCGGTTCTATTATTGTTATGTCAACATCTTGAGGTACATACTTTAAGAGATTGAAAAGTACATTTTCAGTTCCTCTTCCTGTCCTGAGATCGACTCGCATAAAAAAAGTTAATCGCACTGATCTTTATAATTGCGGTGTTTAAAAAATTTACGATTGTTAAAATATATAGAAATTTTAAGCTGTTATTCTGTATGAGGTTTCAATAATCTTTTATAAATCCATTGAATTGTAGTTTTATATGAAAAACATCAATTTTGAAATAATGGACAGAAAAACCAGGAATTATGCAGTTGAACAGACCGGCATATCCAAAAATTATTTCAATTCCCTATATAAGAATGCAGAACCATTGTTAAGGCCATACATATTTACCGGGAGAATCAAGGATTTAGAAATGAATAAGGATAAAATTTGCTTTATATCAGTCGACAATGGAAAAAATAATCTGGTGGTCAATAATGATACTGTTTATTCTACTGATGGCATAATAGCCTGGATTAAAGCCGAAGATAATGGAGATAGGATTGCATTATATGAAACAAATGGAAAGGATACGGGAACGCTAAAAATATTTAAAGAAAAAGGATTAATACATGAAGAACATGGTCTTATACATGATATAATTTTTTACCATGATAGTTTTTATACTGTAAAGGAAACCAGGATTGAAAATGCTGGAAGCATTCACAACTCATCAAATACCGTTTACATAAACAATAAAAAAGTATTTTGGGATAAAGTTCCGGCGGGCATGGGCATCAAGCTTGATAACTATGGGGACAGGGTGGTGTTAACAGCAGAGGACAACACAAAAACTATTGTGTACACCGGGGAATTAGATGACCCATCAACATGGAAAAAATTGTCTGAATACGATAAACAGGTAAAAATACTGGGTTATAAAGACAACAAACTTTGTGTGCTTGCATTTGATGGAAATGGAATAATAAGATATGGCGATGAAAAATTTTACATAAATGAACCGGTACAGGATGCCGCAATAGTAAAGGATGGATTTTTGGCAGTTTGCATGAGAGATGCAAAGTCAATCCCCATGTTTTATAACAGCAGTGGAAAAAAGATAAAGGAGTTTCCTTTAGATTCACCAACAGGGCTAATTTCCATGGATTCAGATGGAAATAGAGCTCTGCTTATTATGGGCAGCTTCGGCATCCCATACCAGATGTACAGCTACGAGGAGGGGAAACTTGAAAAAATCAAATCAAATCCTGTATCAGAATTTAATATCGAAGAGGATTTTGTTTCCATGGAAGGTTATAAAGTCCATTATTTCTTTCTAAAATCCAGCAAGGAAACATTGAACACGCTGGTATATGGCTATGGTGGTTTCAATATATCACTTGTTCCATCATATAACAGCTTATTTGCCTATCTTTTAGACCATGGATTCAATGTTGTTGTCTGCAATCTACCAGGCGGTGGAGAGTATGGAGAAGAATGGCACAGGCTTGGGATGGGAAAAAACAAAATTAATGTCTTTTCCTCTTTCCAGGAGATAATTAGAAAATTCCATGATGCCGGGCACAGAATTATATGCTATGGGGTGAGCAATGGCGGCCTTCTATCCTCATATACACTTACCAGTGTGCCGGAACTGCTTGAGGGCGCAATTATTGGAAATCCTGTGATTGACCTGATGAAATTTCACAAACTCCTGGCAGGGCAGTACTGGACCAGTGAATATGGCAATCCTGATAATACGGAGGATGCAGCTTTTCTTGAAAAGTATTCACCCATGGATCAGGTAAAAAATATTAAATACCCGCCTGCACTGATATACTCGAGGCTTGAGGACGATAGGGTCCACCCATACCATGCGCTGGCATTTTACGAAAAATTAAAGGAAACCGGAAGTGATGCATATCTTATGATGGGAAATGGTGGCCATTTAGGAGCAGGCATGGAGGATATGACATCTGAAACGGCTTATATAGCCTCATTTATTCACCATGTCTTTTCGAACTCCAGCAGGTAATAATAAAAAATTATAAGAAAAATTTAAGTGTATATCCTCTTTACCAGTTTATGGTGAAATATGAAGTTAGAGGTGGGGATGTTCAGTACCTGCAAGCCACGCTTGAACCAAACGAGTCTGCCCTTGTTGAACCGGGACACCTGATTTATAAAACTCCGGATGTACGGCTTGATACCAGGGCAGGCGGGTTAAGAGGAGCTTTATCACATATGCTGGCAGGATCCGCTGTATTCCTGCTGAAGCTCGATGGTCCGGGAAATTTTGGATCAGCGGGTTTTCTTCCTGGAAAGGTTTTCGAGGTTAAGCTCAACAACAGTTCCATATTCGCAGAGTTCAATGCCTTTCTCTGCATGGACTCAACCATAGAGTATTCATCCAAATTTGCAGGATTCTGGCAGGGTGTATTCGGTGGTGAGGGCATATTCCTTGAGCAGTTTACCGGTACGGGTTCTGTGATGCTTCACGGACATGGGCAGGTTATAGAATATGAATTGAAGGAAGGCGAGGGTATACAGGCTGAATTAAGCCATGTACTTGCATTTGAGACCTCCATATCATACAACGTTTCCAGGATTGGTGGAATCAAAACTATGATATTGGGAGGAATGGAGGGAGAAGGATTCTTCTTTGCTGATATGAGAGGCCCCGGAAAGGTCTGGCTGCATTCCATATCGCTACTGGAATTATCAGCTAAACTTATAAGGAGATAATTTTCTCTAATTCGTGGATCAATTAAATTTAGTTCTTAAAAAAATCTTTAAATAAAAATATAAGTTTCATTTATATGAAAATCTTTTCATCAAGGAAACGGTTTATTGCTGGAATAATTGTCCTTATAATGATATTCTCAGTTATATCTATTTCAATCGGCCCCCTGCCGCCAGTGGATAATCTTCTGAATCCGAATTCAGGTATTTATTCAGTTCCACCCCAGTACAGAACCGGAGCAAGATATATAAATATCACGCAGGATGGCAGAACATCTGAGGTCATAACATTCCAAGAATCTGATGGTTTTATCGGAATCTACAGCCCGCATAACTGGTCCCTTTATTATGAACAGGGATATCTGGAAGCTAAGTACAGGCTTGCACAGATGGTCTTTATCAAGAAGGAGGCACAGGGGAACCTTTCATCACTGGTCGGTAAAAGTGAACTGCAATCTGATATATTCTCCAGGGAAATTATGGACTGCCAGATAGCCAGTGAGGAGGTACATAATCTATCCAGATCTTCATTCACTTACATGGCAACCAGCAATTTTGTAGATGGTATAAATGCCTACATTAATAATCTATCATACAAAAATACCCCGCTGCTTTTCAAGCTGCTCAACTATAAACCAGGCGACTTTAACATAACAAATATATTCGCCATACAGCAGACCTTCCTCTGGGAAAACAGTGCTGGAGGTTTCGACCCACTATACTTCCAGTATGCACTGCAGCAGATGCCAGAAAATGTTATAAAGGCAATTTATCCTGCATACCCAGCTGGAATCCAGAATCCTATTGTTCCATATCAGTGCAATCCCTCTGTATATAATGAAACAGGAGATATAAAAAATCTAACACTTTACACACCATCTGTAAATATACCGCTGAATCTTACGCAGGTATCAGATTCATCACCTGTCTCCCTGGCATTTCCATCATCGGACAGTTTCAGCAATGACTGGGCTGTTAATGGCATTAAGACCGACAATGTTTCTGCCCTTCTGGCAAATGACCCGCATCTAACAACCAGTGTACCTTCCATATGGATAGGCTTCCAGCTTGTATCCCCCGGTCAGAATGTCATAGGAGTGGTATTTCCGGGATTCCCAGGAATTATACTCGGCCATAATAATCAATTGGCCTGGGGAGCAACAAATGGACAGATACAGGAAACTTATTTTTATGCTGAAGAAACCTCACCATCCCATCCAGGAAGCTATTATTCAAACGGTAAATGGGTAAAATTTAAGACAATCAACGAAACAATACCGGTGAAAGGGTCAAGTCCATACCATTTAAAGCTGAACATAGCCGATAATGGTGTTGTAATTGAAAACGATTCAGGCGTAAGGATTGCCATGGACTGGACCGGTTTAAATTCGAGCTATGAATTAACATTCTTCCTTCACATAGACAGGTCACATACTGTTAACCAGTTCAGGCAGAACCTTACAAAATATTTCAGGGTTGCAATACAGAACTGGGCGGTTGCCGATTCAAAGGGCAATATAGGAATATTTCCGTACGGAGAATACCCGGTAATCAGCAATGGAGATCCCAGAGGTGTACTGAACGGGACAGGGGAATCCAACTGGATTGGTTTTGTACCACTAAAGGATGAGCCATACCTCTATGACCCTGCCAGGGGATTCGTATTCTCTGATAATCAGATCACAGTATCACTAAACTATCCCTACTATATCGGATGGGATTATGAATCTGGATACCGTGCTGATGAGGCACACCTGCTTCTCAATACAACTTCCAGCATTAACACTGCAAAAATGGAGAATATCCAGCTGACCATCCATGACTATACAACCAACATATTCCTGAAACCACTGTTAAGTTCCATAGAAGCGGATTACGGTGGTTCTGCACTGTACAGGGAACTGCAGCAATGGAATGGGAACATGACAGTGAATTCTACAGCTGCAACTGTATTCTATTTCTGGGAGCAGAACCTGGTAAATGATACCTTCCTGCCATACATGCACGCCTATGGCATTACATCAAGGGATAGTTTATTCAATGTCTCATTCTTTATAGGGCCAGATTCAATGTATCATGGGCCACTAATAGAGGACCTTGTGAACTGGACAGTAAATGAGCCTAACACATCTTACTTTGAGAATCCCGTAAACGGCCAGTCAAGGGACTTTACATCCATATCCCTAGGGGCATACAATCAGACACTGGCACAGCTTACACATAGGTATGGAAGCAATACCAATAACTGGCACTGGGGGAATATCCATAAAAGGCATCTATCCAGCTTCTTTGGGGTGAACCCCCTGAATACAAAAACAGTGCCGGCTGCAGGTGATGGCAACACAATAAACGCAGCCTATGGCATAGTCTCGGACTTTGGCCCATCATGGAGGCTTGTTGTTAATTTATCACACCCGGAATCTTCCATGGGAATATACCCGGGAGGAATATCAGAAAATCCGCTGAGCAATTATTACTCAAATAACTTTATACCTTGGAACAACGGCGTATACTACAGGCTGATTCCTGAAAACATGCCTAAAGAATTCTACTACGGGTACGGTGGTTCAAATGAATAATGGCTATAAAATAATGTCAGGGCTGATAATAATTATAATTACTGGATTTCTCTTCAGCTATTACGGATACTGGTATCTACAGGTCATACCCGCTATTGCAATCGGATATTTCCTGTTAAGGAAACTATGGTACATACTTGCTGCAGGCGTACTCTCAATTGCCGGGCTTTTCATATCCTTTATACCATCATATGGCATAAAAATGAAGGGTGCTCTTTTGTCTGCAGAGATATCCGGGATACCCTACTATCTTCTCACAGTACTGACACTGGTAATTATGTTTGTTATCACAGTGGGAGGCCTTATTCTAGGCTCTTCATTTGTCCTTCCACAGAAGGCATATAGGGAGGAAAACAGATCAAAATAGGTAGTTTTAATAACAGTTTGAGCCAGGATAGTGAGATATGAGTAGAAATATTTAAATAAATAAAATAAAAAATTTTGTAATTTTCTCTATTATATGCCAGAAAAAGTAAACTTTTATTTACCTGTTATCTTTAATATTATCATGCTATGTTATAACTATGACAAAAACAATAGAATTGAAGGTGTTTGGAATGACCTGTGATGACTGTGTAAGGCATGTAACAAATGGATTGAAGGATGCCAGCGGAGTTCAGGACGTTTCCGTTTCTCTGAAAGATGGCATGGCTATAGTAAGGACGAATGATGAGACCAACCCCGAGGAACTCCCCAAACTTGATGTTTTCAAGGGGCAGTATAGAGCGCAGCTAAGGAGTGTTAAGGATGACTGATTATGATCTGGCAATAATAGGCTGGGGGGCTGCAGGTTTCGCAGCAGCCATAAAGGCCAGCGAGCTAACCTCCGGGCAGATGCATATAGCACTCATAGGCAAAGGGCCGTTGGGCGGTACATGCGTAAATGTTGGCTGCGTACCATCCAAATTAATGATAGAGGCCTCAAAAACATACTATGAGGCTAACCATAAAAAATATGATGGGATCAGTGGGGGTGCATCCCTGGATTTCGGCAAATTCATGGAATACCTAAATAAGTTTGTTGAACAGGAAAGAAAGGGAAAATATATAGATGTAATCGAGAATTTCAAAAACGTTGAACTCATAGAGGGAGAGGCAAAATTTACCAGCGAGGATACAGTGGACGTTAACGGAAAAAGCATAAAGGCAACAAACTTTCTCGTGGCAACAGGATCTAGGACCTTTGTTCCTGAAATATCCGGCCTGGAGGATTATTACACAAGCGATAATATATGGAATGCAAGGGAACTTCCAAAAAAGATAGCAATACTGGGTTCCGGAGAGGTGGCAATGGAATTTGCATATGCACTCTCTAATTTCGGTTCTGAGGTTCATGTATTCAACAGGCATAACAGGGTTCTCAAGGGCTTTGATGATGATATAACCGGGGAATTAATGAAGGCAATGAAGGAAAATGGCGTTTCATTTCATCTTGGAGTTAACTATCATGAGATAAAAACTGTAGACGGAAAGAAGGATATACTTACATGGACTGGAGCGTTTACTGGCTTTGATGCTATCTTAATATCCACAGGAAGAATGCCTAACATTGCATCGTTAAATCTACATGCAGCTGGAATATCAACAGAAAACGGAATTATCACAGATAAGCATCTCAGAACAACAAATAAAAGGGTATATGCCGCAGGAGACTGTGTCAGGCAGTCACTTCAGCTTGAAACGCTGGCTGGAAAAGAGGGAGTAATTGCTGTTGAGAATATCCTTGGCGGTGAAAAAACAATAAACCTCAATGAGGTGCCGTGGGTTGTATTTACAGAGCCAAATGTAGCATCTGTCGGCAAGACTGAAAAGGAATTGATCACGGCTAAAAAGACTTTTAGTGTAAGAATAATAAATATCAGCAATGTTGTCAAGGCAAATATACTCCATTCCAACAATGGGGTTGCAAAGATACTTGCAGGCCAAGATGGAAAGATTCTCGGCGTACAGGTAATAGCCCCGAATGCAGCAGAATTTATAACAGAGGCTGTCCAGCTTGTGAAACACGGGCTTACATATGAGGATCTGATCGACACAGTACATGTCTTCCCAACAGTGGCAGAATCCATAAAGATTGCCGGGCAGGCATTTATTCGAGATGTTTCCAAAATGAGCTGCTGTATGGATTAATCATGATTTAAATTTTTATTTTTATATTAAGCTCATTTAAATTATTATTCAGGTGGATTTTAATATTTAGTATTATAGCATCATTATATAGAAATGGTTTTTAATTTTTAGAAACCCAGCTAATGATTATTTTCATAAAATTTTATAGCCTTAATAAAGTCATTATAGGTTCTGCCAAGGTCATAGTTGCCCGCACTTCTTATTGCGTGTTCCATTATTGACCTTCTTAAATTACTTTCATTATACAATTTTTTAAATGCCGTAAAGATAGATTCAGGATCCTTTACAGGCACCAGCATACCATTCACTTCATTACTTATCACCTGCTGTGGACCACCAGAGGCAGTGGAGATACAGGCACAGCCTCCTGCCATAGCTTCCAGGAGAGGTTCCGGGATGCCCTCTGTTATAGATGGGAGAATAAAGTAAGTGGAATTACAGAAATATTCTATTAACATCTTATCAGGCATGATGTGCTTAAAATCGATGAAATTTGGGACTTTACCATCAAAATCTCCATACCCCACTATTTCAACCTGTGGAAACTGCTCATGTATCATATTCAATGCAGGAATGGCATATTCTATACCCTTTAGTGGATTTTTTCTCAATGGTATAAGCAATATATCCTCTTTTTTGCTGTTTACACTGCCTTTACACAGAAATTCTTTTATGTCTATGCCCTCAGTTATTACAGGATAATCCTTACCAATTTTTGAAGCCAGATCCCTGTTAGCCAGGATCAAATTGGACATCTTATATGCCTGCTGAAGCAGCGGTACATTTTCCATGTTGCTGTGCCTAATATCCTCAGTATAGTCGTGGTAAAGGATAAAGTATATAATTTCCCTTGAATATTTTTGTGCTGCCAGAAGTACAGCCCACCAGTAGCTGGTTACTATATGCTTGGGCTTCAATAAGGGCAAATCTGTCCCAGAGGCGTATAACTTTACCCTATCACTAAGATTTTTGCCCTTCGACTTTTTAAAAAAATATAGAGGTATTTTTGATACAAATCTAGTATATGTTATTCTGGAAACTAATAATTTTATCCTAAAATTTAAACTGTTTTTTTCTATATTATACTTAGCCGCTACAGAATTGTATGATATATAGAGTATACCAACCGTTTTATTGTCTTCAGCCAATCTGTTTGCAATTGAGTAGATCTGCTTATTTACTGCTCCCGGACTGTTCCTAATAGGTATACCCCATACCAGAAACAGATAGTCCAGATCACCATCTTCTACCATTATTGTGAATTCATAGGATATATTAAAATAGTGAGCTATCTCGTGCTAATGCAATGTGGTTTCCTGATTTATTGATTGATAATTGCATGATTACTTCTGCTGAAAATTATGGCAATCGAATATGTTTTAATACAGTTCTTGAATCACCGAACATGAAGTATTCCATCTGCGTAACAGTTTATAACTCAGAGGAGATAGTAAAGGATTTTTTGAGGCCTTTAATCGACACTGATTGTGAAATTGTTATCGTGGATGGCGAATCCTCAGATAAAACTGCGGTCATTCTCTCAGATTATGGTGATAGAATAAATCTTATAAAAAGAAAATGTTCACGGGGCCTGGGAAGAAAAATTGCAATTGATAATTCACATGGGGAATACATTATCATGACGGATTTCGATATTCAACTTCTTGACATAAAGAGAATAATGGAGGCTTATGAATCTTATAATAGTAATGATAAGATCCTGGCATTTCATCTCCTGGGCAATGAATGCACTCCAAACGTGTTTGTGGGTAGCAGGAGGATTTTTGACTATTACGATGCGTGGCAGGATGTAAATTGCATGGACGACATTTACTTTGAAAAAGTGTGCAACCATTTCAATGCCATTAAAAAGATAGATTTTGAATGCGAATATAAATGCCTTAAAATCAGAAATCTCACTGCAGGTAGTGAGAGTAGGTACGAAACTGATCTGGCACGAAAATTAATACGCAGAGTAAGGTGTACATCTGATGTCATATTCGTTTCTGGGTTCACCTATGGAAAACTATTAAAATTTTATAAATTAAAAAGATTTACAGGAAAAGTTTATGGGCTATTTTTATACATAGTAGCCCGCATCCTATCAAAATTTATCAAGACGCCTTCAGTAACAGATAAAATAAGGGAAGTAGAAACAAGAAGTAACGGAGAAAACATTAGATAAAGATTATATTAGAATTTTACTTTACCAGAATATAATGAATGTCAGAGACAAACTGAAATGTTCTATACATAATTTGATAGATGATAAGTTTAGCTTTTCAGTTTTCATAATATCAATAATATTTTCAACTTTATTTACATTATACTCAGTTCTACGGTTTAATTTAATGGATATGTCTGCGTGGGACCTTGGGGTATATACGCAGGTACTTCACTCCGGCATACATGGTCATTTATTTTATACTGCACTATTACCCGGGAGCTACCTTTCAGAGCACTTTTCACCAATTTTATTTCTGCTGGTGATCCCATATTATATATATCCACATGCGTATACACTTTTTATTATACAGGGATTTGCCATAGGTCTTTCTGCCTATGTTCTCTACAGGCTCTCCCTGGAAATATTAAATAAGTTAAAGAACAACAAAAATACCAAAATCCCGGATAACAGAATCATATCCTTTATACTGGCTCTTGCATTCCTTTTATCCCCACTCACAGAAAGTCCAGTTTTTTTTGATTTTCATTTAATGATTTTCCTCCCATTATTCTTTTTCCTTGCCTTATATTTCTTCATAAGGAAAAATATAATGCTCAATATACTGTTTACCGGGCTTATAGTTTCTTTGCATTCCGCATTTGTATTTATTGCTATTATGCTTGTAATATTCGAGCTGTTCATAGATAAAACATTATATTTAAATATGAGCAGGAGAAAAATTACATCTATAGGTTATCTTACGATCTCTATTGTTCTGCTTGGATCCTATTTTATACTTGCTGGCGTCATTAAAACCCATATTGCCGGGGTATCAGTTGCGGTGGTTCCCACAATTCACGTCAGTGGTTCAGCCTCACCATTATCACTTTTAGTGGATATTTTTACCAACCCATTATATGTTGCAAAACTTCTCACTGCTAATTATTATTTAAAGCTGATAATACTATTTTACGGACTGGCAGGTTCTGCCTTCCTCTTCCTGAGGTACCCTAAATCCATCTTTCTGTTTGTTCCGTATATCCTTTATGCCATGTTCTCTGTTTACCAGCCATACTATACAATCGGTTACCAGTACACAATGATGTTTATCCCCATGGCTGCAGTAAGTGCGATAATTGGAATATATATAATGATGAAAAAATCTGATACGCATCCATCCTATAGAAAACAGGTGACTGTTGCACTGGTTGTTATAATGATTATATCTATAACAGGGTTTTCCATTGCAACCCCGCTGGTTTCAGGGACTCCATTCTCACCCAGTTTGTATGATATGTCAAATGCCATGGAAAATAAATCATATATGCATAGAATTGATTTTGAGCATGAAGTTGCCAAGTCCATAAATAAAAATGCAAGAATAGTCACAGAAAATGCAATTTTCCCGTTGTTTGGAAATGATCCTAATGCAACAGCCTTTCCATACACCTCAGATATTGTGGTAAACGGGTCTTACTACCAGTATCTGGTTAATGAACCATCCAGCCTATGGGCAAGAGATACCGCCAATATAGATAGTTTACAGATATCACTCAATCAGCTGCAATCGAACTATGAGAATTCTGGCCAGTATGGAATATATGCCCAGGGATACGGAATTATTGTCCTGGAGAAGGGTTACACAGGCAAACCGGTCTTTACCGGGCCCGCCTGAGCATTTTATTATTTTCCATTATTTGATTTATGATATTCTCTATTCCGTTACTGAATGAATGGTTTAATGAATAATTATATGATTTTTCAGCCAGTGCGTTAAAGGTCTGGTTATAATTTCTACAGGCTTCAATGCATTTATCTTTCAGCTCCTGAACATTGCTTTTTTCCACCTGGATAAAATAATCCTTAACATCTGAATAGGTTTCAAGATTATATGCTATTACCACGACCCCATAGGACCATGCCTCATAGAAGGTAATTGGAATTCCATCTTCCACTGAAGGAAGAATGTATATTTTAGATCTGGAATAGAGTTTATACTTATCCGCGTCATTTACGTTAGGGTATATCTCTACATTTTTCATATTATTATTTTTTATAAAATTCTCTATGTAATCCATTACAGCGGGAGATGAGTACCCGGCTATACCAATTTTTACTTTGTTATATTTTCTCTGGATTTGATTTGCAGCATCTAGAAAATCATATATGCCCTTGTTTTTGGTCATGGATGTGAGATAGAGTAAATCTATGTCTCTTTTATAATTTTTTAACTCTCCCAGGGGAATTATGCTTTCTTCTTTTATTCCCGGGCTCTCAACTATTACCCTTTGTTTAGGATTTAAACCCAATATGTAGTTTCTCATGTACGAATTTTCGGTGTAAATACCTGAATAAACAATAGCCATGAACCATAGCCCAATCTTGTAATCTATGTAATGAACAAGGGAATTTATAAACCCTTTACCATATACAGGGGCTGAGGGTATGTGGTATGCCGGACCGTAAATTGTCAGAACCCTGTAAAAGATTTTTAATAATAAGGCAAGAAATACCTCAGTAAAATATTCATTTTCTAAAATAAGTGTTGATACATTTTTATTGCTTTTATTATTCCTTAAAAAGGAAACTAATTTCTTTACGGTCCTGATATATGATTTTTCATAAATTATGTATTTTTCCCTTTCCGGCCACTGGCTATATATGGACATGAATATAGCAGGACCTCCTCGCATCTCTGTCCTCCCATGCCCCAGAAACAGGGTTAAAGTCATTGGTGTTTATTTTTCATTGGTATAAATAGTTCATTATCCGGATTATGGAATATGTTCTTTATATTCCCAACTGATTATTAGAGTTAAAAACGAATCAAAGGTCGGCTTCCAATCCAGCTTACCCCGGCTATCTATCATTAAAGATTTGTACCCCTGCAGAGACTGTGAATATTTATATATCTACCTAAAATCATCATCTATTGAAACTGGCAATATTTGCAAACGGCATAATATCCACCAAAATTGGTGGGGCACAGAAACATATGAGGGAAGTAATTCAATTCCTGCCAGAATTTTATGAAGTTTACTTCTTTCCTGAACCACAAATGTTTGGCAACAGCGATATTATTGATTTCCAGTTCATTGAGTTTCTTAGGAGAAAAGAAGTGAAAATTAGTAAATACTTTCTGGATAATTATGACTCAAAACCTGTTATAGAGGATATAATCAAAAATTATAGTAATGAGATGAGGGGATGTAATATTATATACGACATGGATTTTCAGTACTTTCTTGATAATATTAAATTCGGCGGAGAGATCTCGTTGAGATTGAGCAATTTGAACAATATTAAGCTCGCCGTATGCATCCAGGACATAGGTGATATAAACTCTTATTTTATTAGGACCTTTCTAAATATTATAAAATTTTCACGTATGTCCAGTAGAATAATATGGTTTATTGCAGCTGCTGGATTTTACAATTTAATTAACAGAAAAATTACAGTAAGAAGATTGATATCGTCAAAACACCTTTCATTAATTACAATGATAAATACAGAGTATGAAAAGAACGTAACAATTAATTTCAAAAATATTTATTTATTGAGTCCATCCAACGCCATTGATGACAAAATCATAAATTATAAAGGAAATGAAAAGGGCAATCAGATTATATTCTATGCGAGGCTTATTTATCAGAAAGGGTTGTTTGATGTACTTTACATTCATAAAAAGATAACTGAATCCTACAATATTAAACTTAAGATATCCGGAAAATTTCAGCGGGATTTTGAAAAAATGGAATTTTACAGGATCATTAAAAAACTGAATCTTGAAGATAAGGTGGAATATCTGGGAGTTTTAGGAGATGATGACCTATATAATGAACTTGCCAGATCAAAATTAATGCTTTATCCCAGCCACAGTGATTCTTTTTCTATTTCTATCCTCCAGGCTTTATTTTTACATGTACCGGTTGTTGCCTATGATATTCCGGGGTTATCACTTTATAAGGACTTTAAGGCAGTTGCCCTTGTAAGGGAATTTGACATAAATTCCATGGCTATTATGGCAGAGAAATTTTTACGTACTGATAATGAGTTGTTTAACGATCCTAATTTGACAGACTTTATATCAGAGCATACATCATGGAAATATGTAGCGGATTCCCATATTTCAGCAATTGATAGTATTATGGGAGCAAGATACGATTCAAACATGAATAAGATTTAATATTGCTATAATATAACAATAAAATTATGCAAAAATTCCTGCTTTACCTCCCGTACTCGGATTTTATCGACTACTATGAACATAAGGCCCTTGGAGCCATACCCATAGGATTTGTGCAGGCCGGATTTGATGTATCATTAATAGTAGGAGTAATGAGAAGTGCAAATTACCGTAAAAATAAAATAAGAATCTATGAAACTGGTAATCTGGATGACCGGTATGTTAAAACAGATGCATCATCTGGCATGGCAATAAAACCCAGATTGCTTAATTTTTTTAATATCAGTGAGTATAAAAGGGTTTTAAAAATCCTAAAAAAGGAAAATCCGGGCATTTTAATGGCATATAATAACTCAACGTTAACATGGTTAATTATGTGGCGGTATAAAATTTACTGCAGAACAAGAAAGGTAAAGACAAGATTAATATTGAAACTGGACAATGACGGTTCAGATCTTATAGGCATGAATGGGATAAGAAAAATAGCTATAAGATCATATTATAGGGTATTATCACATATATTTAACGATATAATTACAGAAACATCATGCGGATATGAAGTTTTCCATAATTTGCCTGGAGTTAAAAAAAAATTAAGGGTTGTACCAAATACGGTTTTTGATGATTTCCTAAAACACAATAATAAGGAGAGGGATAAAACTATTATCGCAGTATCCAGGATTACACCAGTAAAGGGTTTAGACATTCTGATAAAATCATTTAAGTTGATTGCAGAAAGGTATCCCGATTGGAATCTAAAAATTATAGGAGCTGTTGGTGATGTGGAATACTTTTCGTCACTTAAGGAAACATCAGGACCATCCTTTCTTGGTAAAAGAATAGTGTTCACAGGAGAGAAAACCAGGGAAGAATTAATAGATATATATGGCAAGGCTTCAATTTACTGCCTGTTTTCTGAACATGAAAGCTTTGCAATAAGCAGACTGGAAGCCATAGCCATGGGACTTTATGTTATAACCACGCCTGCAGGGTGTGCGAATGACCTTATAAAATATGGGGTACATATAATAGAAGATAATACTCCAGAATGCGGATCCAAATACATAGAAGAGGGAATAAAAGCAATAGAATCCGGCTTTTTTAAGGAGAATATCATAAAAATACCATCCTACAAGGACATAGCAGGGGAAATAGCCGATAATACAGTTAGGGTTGGATGATTTAAACTGGTGTATAATAAACAATATTTTTAATATTTGTAACTAATCCCTGATATATGAAATCTGCACTTATTACAGGCATTACAGGCCAGGACGGTGCTTACCTGGCAAAACTGCTTTTAGAGAAAAACTACAAGGTCTATGGATTATACAGAAGATTAAGCACTCCAAATTTCTGGAGGCTTCAGTCCCTAGGAATATATGACAAAATCAATTTAATTTCTGGAGACCTGAGTGATTTATCCTCCATACTGAATGCGTTCAGGGCATCAGAGCCGGATGAGGTTTACCATCTGGCTGCACAGAGCTTTGTAGAGGCATCCTTTGAGTCCCCACTGGCAACTGCAGAGGTAACAGGATTGTCAACGACTAGGATTCTTGAGGCTGTGAAGCAGTATAGCCAGAATATCAAGGTATACTATGCAGGTACCAGTGAAATGTTCGGTTCGTCCTATAATGATAAAGCATTAAATGAAAATGATGTTTTCCAGCCCATGAGCCCCTATGCAGCAGCCAAGCTATACGGCTACTGGATATCAAGGATATACAGGGAGGGCTATGGATTATTCATCTCTTCTGGAATTTTATTTAACCATGAATCTGAAATAAGGGGATTGGAATTTGTTACCAGGAAGATTGTCAATGAGGTTGCAAAGATACACTATGGATTGGAGAAGAAGATAAAGCTTGGCAATATCAGTGCCAAGAGGGACTGGGGATATGCTCCTGAGTATGTTGATGCCATGCACAGGATGCTCCAGTCAGATAAGCCCGATGACTACGTCATAGCCACAGACGAGACACACACAGTGGAGGAGTTTCTGAAGTACGCATTTGAATACATAGGCATGGACTACCATGAGTATCTTGAAATTGATAAGAGGTTTGTAAGGCCATTAGATGTTCCTGCATTAAGAGGCGATTACTCAAAAGCCAGAAAGGAACTCAAATGGGAGCCGAAAACAAAATTCCCTGAACTTGTAAAATTGATGATGAAGGCAGAACTTGAGAGGTGGGATATGTATTTAAAGGGGGAGCAATTTCCGTGGGATGTGCCCAATTATCCCAATGAGAATAACTTATTAAAAACCTATAGGGGTAATGTAAAATGATACCTGTATCAGAGCCAGACATAGGAGAAAAGGAAATAGAATACGTGGATGACGCAGTGAGGTCAGGATGGGTAAGCTCACACGGGAAATACATAGATGAGTTTGAGAAAAAATTCTCTGAATTCATAGGAACAGAATACGGATTAACAGTATCCAATGGAACAACAGCACTGCATTTAGCATTATCTGCCCTGGGAATTAAGGAAGGTGATGAGGTGATAGTCCCTGACCTAACCTTCATTAGCCCTGTTAATGCAGTGCTGTACTGCAATGCAACGCCGGTATTATGCGATATTGATAAGAAAAACTGGTGCATAGATGCTGATAAGATAGAGGGATTAATTACTCCTAGAACAAGGGCAATCATTGTTGTCCATCTATACGGCAATGCAGCTGATATGGATAAAATCATGGAGATAGCTGATAGGCATAAATTATACGTTGTGGAGGATACAGCTGAATCACTGGGAACAACTTACAAAGGAAAGAAATTAGGTTCCATAGGGACTATAGGATGCTTCTCCTTCTATGGCAATAAGACTATGACAACAGGAGAGGGAGGATTCTGCACGACTAATAATAAGGAATTATATAATAAAATGTCAATGCTCAGGGACCATGGAATGACTTCCAAGAAAAGATACTGGCATGAATTCATAGGGTACAATTACAGGATGACAAACCTGCAGGCGGCACTGGGTGTTGCACAGCTAGAAAGAATCAATTACTTTATAGAGAGAAAGCATGAAATCGGGAAAATATACATAGAGAAACTAAAGGATAAAGTGACACTGCATCCTGAGGGCAAAGCTTACAATGGAACTTACTGGCTGTATTCCATATTAATGAAGGATGAAAAGGAGAGGGATGACTTAATGGATTTCCTCTACAGCAACGGAATAGATACAAGAAGATTCTTTTATCCGGTGCATTCAATGCCACCATATGAAAAGTATAGCAGGGGAAATTATCCTGTAAGCACTGACATAGCTAATAGAGGAATAAATCTACCCAGCAGTGTTAAGCTGAAGGATGGGGAAGTTGAGCATGTATGCAGTAAGATTATCGAGTTCCTTGATTCTGAATAATATTTATTAATCATTATTTAGCATGATAAAATATCTTCATTGCTTTCAATTTTATAAATACGGGCATTGCTGATAATATTATATATCCAGATTCATGGATTAAGTCTATACTCAGAGCTAGAAATTTGCTCCCTAAATTTACCTTATATGTTCTGCTTAAAGACCAGAAATTATATGCCAGTTTTAAATTTATGATTCTAAGTTCGATATAATTTTCATAGGCACTACCATTTACTATAGTTTTTATAATATCAAACATGGAAATTCCTGAGGAAAATGCCTCCATGAATGTTTCCCTTAATTTATCCACAGTGGCATTATAGGATGTGCTTACATTGCCACTGTATATTCTATAATGTGTCAGTACCTTATCATCCAGCATAAGATCCATTTTGGACATAAGAGACAGGGCAAAGATAAAAGAGTCTGGCCTTACATTGAAATCATAGTTTTCCTGATATTCTGAGAGAATAATTTTTCTTATGGCTATGGAGCTGCTATTGAAATCAGGCCTGATTTTCAGCATAAGTTTCAGGTTTTTATTCCTTTTAAAGAAGGAAGCCTTTTCTTTATTCTCAATATATAGGGTTTCAAATTCAGGCGTTTTATAATTCCTATTTATTTTAGGATTCCCATTTTCATCAATGGTATCAAAATTATTGTGGTAGTATCCTAAATCTTTATTGGCCTTAAAAATGTCAGATACGTATTTGATTTTCCCCGGATAGAAAATATCATCATCATCCATAAATGTCAGTATTTCACCAGATGCAACCTTACAGGCGGTTTTTATGTAATCACTCTGTTTGTTTTTATCTAAAAGATCGGCGTACACAATATTGTTATCATCCAGAAATTTTTCTATCTTAGGATCCTTGTAACTCTTTATCAGTATAATTTCTGAATCTGTTCCTGAACTTTCCTTTATGAGAAAATTAACTGCTTTCTCCACGAAATCAGGTCTTTTGAAATCAAAAATTATTATCGAGGAATAAACCATTACGCGGTAAACTGAACACCTCTTAAAAATATTTGTATTTGAGACTATGCATGATTAAAGTCTGGCTATCAGCCTTCTGAGCACTGAAAACCTTGATGGTATAATGGATATAATAAATTCCATCTCAGGAGCACCTATTAATTTCATGAATTTTACTTCCATAATGTATATTACAATTCCACCCAGTATGAGCCCTACCTCGGAAAATATGTTATAAGGAACAAAGAATTGTAATGTGAATATTACTGTGAAAAGAATAATTGATGAACCCCATATTTTAAGCACAGTTCTTATATCATAATTGGATATTCTAAGTTTTCTTGCATATGCATATATTATGGCAAAATTCACAGTTGTCATGGAAGAATAGGCTATACCTGCACCTATTATATTTAAATGAGGTATAAGCACTATTGATAATATAATGTTAGACAGCAGGGAGGCACCAGAAGATAATATGAATATCCTGCTTTTCTGGACACTTTTAACAGCCGATGCCAGTATTACAGTTCCTATGAACAATGAGGTGACAAACATGATAATTATGAGAGGGATATAGGCTATTACATAGGCTGGCCCTGCGAATATGTATAATGTGATTCTAGAGATTGCAGCTATACCCATGGCACCGGGTATATAAATCATTGATGATATATTAAGCAGCATTTTTACAGTATCCCTGAATCCGGTTCTGTCATCAAGGGAAAAGTACCCGGATAGCTTCGGTATCAGGAGGTTGGATATGGGCATGGTGAGCACAGCTGCAACACTGGCTATCACAAGCGCATAGTTGTATATTCCCAGATATGAAAGATTGATAAAATATGAAACTATTATTCTATCCATATATGTTCCGCTGGTGGTCATTATGGATGAAAAAAACAATGGGAGCGAATATACCACCATTGTGGCAAAGGGCTCTATTCTTTCAGTTTTATTGCTGTCTCCCAGAAGGCAGTAGGACTTAGACAGCAAGGAGATATAAATTCCTGCATTAATAAAATCTGCAATTGATATGCCTATGATTACATATATGGCTGTCCTGAATATGAATAAAAGTCCTATTGGTATAATATAAGATGATATATTAACAAAGAGGTATCCCATTGAGTATTGCCTGTAACGTTTTAAACCGAGAAGCATGGATGAAAATATATTCATGAGTATTGCCCCGGCTATGGCAATCCCTGATATTCTTATAAAATCGACATAATAAAGTGAGTGGAACAGCACCATGGCAATATAGGGGGCAATAGCGTATACCACGGTATATGCCATTACAGCCGAAATAATGGCAAACACTCCTGTTTTTTTTATCAGTGATTTAACGTTTCCATAGTTATTTCTGGAGAGATGGAAGGCAACAAAGTGCTCAATGCCGGCTGAAAATCCTATTACAAAAAATACAGAAAAAATGCTTATAATAGCGTATATAAGAGATATAGAACCCACCAGGGTTGTTGACAATAAATGTGCTATAATAAAATAAAATAATGTTGAAAAAATAAACATGGAAATTACTGCTGAATACTGTAATGCTATTCCTGACTCAAAGGACTCTGATTTATCACTCAATGCCCATGAATGGATGATTAATTTAAAAAACTATTGTATATAAGAAATTTATATAAATGAAACATATACTGCAATATGCTATTTATCTACGGAACTGTTTATAATTCCAGAAATAGGGTTTTATCCTCACTGGATTCAATTATGAAGATTAATATTGAAAAGAGGATTTTTATCATAGACAATTATTCCACAGATGGAACCTATGAACTTCTATGTGATAATGCAGATAAATACAACTTAATGGTAAGACAGGAAAAGTGCACAAGGGGCTGGGGCAGGCATCTTGCCATTGAAATGGCGGAGCAATACGCTAAGGAAAATGATATGTTCTTCTTTATAGACCTTGATACTGTTTACAATAATAATTTTGTTAGCTTAATTGAATTCGGATACAATAACATGGATAAAAATTCTGTTTTTCTGGATAACCATCTGTGCTATTATGAGGCAAACCATAATGTTCAATGGAAAGATTTAACCGCTGCTGAGGACGTTGAGAGGGAGGCAAGGTTCATATCACTGGGCTATAAATTAACATACCCAGACCATGAAATCACATATGAGGAGAATGAAAAGGTTTCATTTGACCGTGAGAAAAGATATGCGCATGGCAGGGAGTACTATAGGAGAAAAGTACTATCCTACCAGGATTATATAAGGGGTGCAGGCTGCAATAATATGAGGAATATGGTGTTTTATATACGAAATGCAAGAGTCAGGAAAAGGTTCTATCTAGCCTATGCTTTGATATATTTATATGTTAAGATGTTTAAAGAAATCTATAATTATTACGATAATTCAGAAAAAACAAATATCGAATTGATAAGGGAAAAATCTGTATTTATTCCGGTAAGCATATAATTAGTAAATACCCATTAGAAGTAATACTAAATTAGTCATTATTATATTACCAACAATTAAATATTTGTGTATAATTATTGCTCAATAATGGGTAAGAACATTCCTAGCAAATTAAGAGATTTAATTGTAAAAAAGCCGTATAATACTATTGCTTTCCTTATCTCGGTTTCATTTGCCATTCTATTCTCAATCTTTTCAGTCATACAGTACTATGCAGTAGGTACATCAGCCTACGATCTTGGCATTAATGCCCAGGAGCTATGGGGCTTTATCCATACAGGGAACTTTTTCACTCCACTATTAGATGAAAACGCATTTGTACAGCATTTTACTATTTTTAAATTTATTCAAGTTCCACTCTATTATATATTTCCCTCGCCTATAACATTAATGGTTTTTGAGGATGTATTTATCGCCATTGCAGGATATCTTATATATTTAATATCCAATGAAATTTTTAAAATTAGAATTAATTCTGAGAAGAAAATTTTTATGATTTCACTAATTTTACTAATTTCATATGAAATATCTCCCTATGTTGAAAGCCTTGTTTCATTTCCATTTCACAATATGGCATTTCTCCCTTTTTTCTTTTTATTAGCCTTTTATGCTTTTATTACCAGCAGGAGGATTTTACAGATAATTTCCATTCTATTTATAATATCGTTACATGCCAACTTTGTGTATATAGTTGCAGTATTGCTTGTATACGAGTTTTTGTATCTTCATACATACAATGGAGTAAAAATAAAAATATGGCTATCCAGAGCATCCAAACCAGGCGGAACAAAAGACTTTATTATATTGGTCATTTCAATAGTATTGCTTTACGGTTACGTTGTAATGGCCGGAATAATTAAGTTACACATAGCAGGGATATCATCCTATTCCCTCACACCGTCGACTGGAGAATCTGGCTCTCCGGTTGGCTCACCTTTGGCGCTAATAGGCCTGGCATTCCATAATCCACAGGAATTAATATCTATAATTAATGTAAATAAAGGCGAGAAGATGTTTTATATTAAATTTATGTATGAAAGTACTGGTTATATAGCCATATTTTCACCCTTATCGTTTATAATGGATTTACCATACATCTTATATGCCCTACCCTCATCCTATTCCTCATATTACCAGATAGGATACCAGTACTCTGCCTTGATTATAGGTGCAGTGTACATCTCCACAATAATGGGTTGTTATAATATAATAAGGCTCTATGATTATTTTAAGGGTAATTTTAATGAGAAAAGTGCCATGAATATAAATAAATACTGGAGCGGTAATAGAGGGGAAAAAAGAATTATGGCCATATGCACCGTTATTGTAATAGCGATAATTATTGCAATGGTGCCATATGGCCTGTTCTCACCGCCACATATTCAACAATCACCCTATCATGACCCGATGAACGATATATTTGAAGAGCATATTTCAGCTGTGCCAGAATACTTAACGCATTTCTCCGATCAGATTCCCCAAAGTTCATATATACTAACTGAAAACACATTGATGCCTTATTTCAGCAATCATTTAAATGTATACGCCTCGCCATACACACCCGGGTACTATAATAATCTTTCCAGATTTCAGTACATTGTTCTTCAGAATAATTCAGCATGGGCAAACATTAATGGAAATCATTCTCTGGAGGTCATAATGAAACAAGTGCTTCATAACGGGACTTTTTCTGTAATTGATAAAAATAGCCCTGATGGCATTGTCATTCTAAAAAACAATAATATAAAAGCATCACAAATCCGAAAATAATTCAAAACAAAATTAATTGGAAACAATAATTTTTATAATAGTTTTTTATTGAGAGTCGAAAGAGTTGATGAAATTATTAATCCTTTACCATTCAAATATACTACCACCAAAACCCGGAGCAGATGAACATATATATACCACTGCAAAACTGCTATCAGGAACATATAATGTGACAGTTTTAACATGGGGATCAGGGATATCAAAAAGATTAGAAGACACGAACTTAAAAATAATTCATATGGGAAGTGATTCTGAGGCTGTAGCAACGGTCAAGTATGGAAAAATCCCTGGTTTTATAATGGATATATTATCTTACACAGGAATTCGGTATATCCCATTCTTACGTAAGGCCAGAGGCCCGAGTATAAAACAATTTAAGAGGTTAAATTTAGGATTTTTTGACATAGCAATAAGAATTTCCTACAACAATAATAGAATTCTGAAATACTTGGAAAAGTTTCAGGGAACAAAAATAATAGAATTCGCACTGGTTAGTGGATTACCACACTACCTGAATAATAAAAATAAGTGGCTTGTGTATACAAATAATTCATCGGCTTTATCCAGTGAGATCTTAGATATTGTACATAAAATTATGAGTAGGATGGTGTTCTGGTTCTACGTTTCTTCTCTATCATCGCATAATGTTATAGCCGTAAGCGAATATGACAAGTTAGTCCTGGAAAAAATTAAAAATTTCAAGGTTGAATACATTCCACCACTGCACAACTTTGGGGATCGTTTAGATATTCATTCAGATCAGAATTCCATTCTATTCTTTTCAGGCAATGATTTATCTGCAAGAATAGCAACAGAGTATATACTTTTTATATCTAGAAAACTAAAAAATTATAATTTTTATATCACAGGCTTTATACCCAATATAAATGATAAAAGTAGTATATCTTCCAATATGCATCTATGTGGTTTTTTGGAAGATAAAGAATTTCATGAATTAATAGGCAGAAGCAATATTATTATAATGCCACTTATTTCAGGAACTGGAAACCAAACTAAGGTGACAGAGGCAATGCACTGGGGTAAGCCAATAATAACAACTTCTGCTATAGCCTGTGAATTCTAGGGAATACAAAACGGAATACATATGCTTGTCGAAGATGATCCTTATGAATTTATAAATAAAATCAAATTATTGATGGAGAATGTACAACTGAGGTCAGATATATCAGAGAATGTTAGAAAATATTACAATGAACACCTTAGTCCAGAGAGTGCTTTAAATATGCATTTAGAATACTTAAAAGAAATCGAAAAGGATGAAAGTACTAATTAAAATATAGCAAAAACACCCACAGCAGAAAGCACTAAACAGTTAAAGGCTGCAATAGCATAATTTTATAATCCATTAAATGGGAATTTGTTCCTATTGGAATCCCTGTAATATATTAAAATCTCCCTTGAATACAAGATAACAGTTTTTGAATAATTACTTACAACTTTTGATTCGCCTGACTTTCTATCCCTCATTTCAACAGGTATTTCTCTGATTTTTCTATTTTTGCTGTTGAATATTAAAATGTAGAGCAATGCCTTATAGAAATATTTGTATGATTTTAAATCAGTTAACATTTTTCTTTCGCAGAGAAAGTATCCAGATAATGGATCGTTAATTTTTCTTGTGAAGGGAAACATTGAATGCGCGATTATTGTGGCTATTCTACTAATTACCTCTCTTTTAGAATCCCATTGAATCTTTGAACCTATTATATACCTTGAACCGATTATAATTGAATATCCCTGATTAAATTTATCAACGAAATCTTTTATATATTCAACTGGATGCTGAAGGTCACAATCCATAATAAGAATATATGGATTTATTGCGCTTTTGGCACCTGCTATCTGTGCATCCAGCGTACCCATTTTCTTGGTTCTTTTTATAAGATTTATATTAATCTTATGATTTGATTCCTTATATTGTTCCACTATTTCCTGGGTGCCGTCTGTACTACCATCATCCACTATAACTATCTCGTCTATATTTTTAATTTTATTTAATTCAATGGTACGGTGCACCTGATCCAGCCATTCCTTTATGTTTCCTGCTTCATTCAGTGAAGCAGTTACAATACTTATCTTCTTATCTGAAGGCGGCAGCGTATTTAATATTTTCTTTAATCCCATCTGGCTATTGTTCTTTTCAATGAAATCAAGGCTTTTGGAGTGTATATATGCCTTCATTTCTGCATAATATTCGGGATTTGATTCTTTTATTTTTCTATAATAATTTACAAATTCGGTTAATTTGACTATATTTGGTTTTTTAACAAGAATGATATTATTGTCTAAATCCTGTGAGAGAGTTGAACTTGAATAGAAGTTAGTTGATAGGAGAGGAAGACCGGAGAGCGGTGCCTCAAAATATGCGCTGCTAAGTGGTTCATAATTTGAAAGATTTATCATTATATCAGGCTTTGTTAAAAGTTCACACCTAGACTTTTCATCAGAATCTGTAAACACATTAACATTGCTGTATTTAGATATGGATTTTAAAAAGGCATTTCTCCTTTTTCTACTCTCAATAAACCAGAAATTTACAGATTTAAAAGATTTTATCATTTTTTTAATCAGGCTATGCCATCTATAGGATGAAATATTATCGTAACAGACCACAGTAAATCCCGAATTTTTTCCAGTATTGTATATTTGATTATTCAGATTATATTGAGGCATATTGAATATCATATTTTCTGGGATACCCAGTTTTGTATAGAAATTGTACTGATAATCGTTCTGCACCTGAACCCTGACGTCCAGTCTGTTTATATGCTTAAATATAATTATGTTAAATAATTTAACAAAGGGTTTTTCTATCCCCCTCCTGCTTAAATACTCAAAGTATGTTCCATGATTTCCCAGAATAATTATAGGTTTTTTATTATGTAAGTAGAAATACCGGGTCATTTTTGAAAACATAACGTCAGGATTTGCGAAATAGTACAGATCATAGTCTATAAACTTTCTATAAATAAGGTCGAATGAAAACAAACCGATAAGGCCTACTGATATTCCATTACTGAGACCTAATACAGATTTTTTTGCAAATAAATCAAAATTGAAGGCGTTTGTGTTTATTGTATATCCTGATCCCTTAAGTTTAATATTATCGCCCATGGGATATGCTGGTGTAAAAATTGTGACATCATACCCAAGTTGTTCAAGAGTTTCAGCAATTTGTTTTATATTCTTTTCCGCCAATCCATTTTTACCCAAGTTAGATGAGCCTATAATAGCTGCTTTCATACAATTAGTTGTGAATGAAAAATGGCTATATATAGGTTTGTAGTGCATAAGATTATTCTTTCGATTCAGTATTCGAAAAATATTATCTTTGAGATGCCATTATGAGAGCTATTTATATTTTACATGACCGGTAAAATTGTAAAAATGATAGAATAATAGCAATTAGAAGGTAAAATCACCAAATAGAAGGAAATACTATATATGAAATTACATAATTATTGAATATTTTATTGATAAATGTTGGTTAGTCAACTAAATATTTATTAGATTATAATTCATGGCGTCAAGAGATTGTGAGTATAAATGAAAATAACAATGATGCATGACGGGGGACCAATTAGTGGAATATCCACATATTTTTATAATATTTTTCAGAATATGAAATTTCATAACGAAGATGCAGCCTTATACCAGTATATATTATGGAAATCAAAGATTACGCCCCCGGATGGTATAGCTGTAATTAATGAGCCAAGAAATATTCCAAGCTCTGTATTCATTCAAAAAGCTATAACAGTCACAGACCTTTATTTTGGTCATAACTGGCATCAATTTAGAAAAATAAAAACTGGAGATTTTACAATTCTATCAAATCCAGCCCTTCTTAAATTAACAAAATACATCCATAACTGCGGGGTAATCGCTCACGACCTTTATTATCTATATAACAACAACGATTCAAAGCTTTTTAATATTTATTTCAGAAAACAGTATAAAATGTTCAACCAACCTGATTTTATTCTTTCAAACTCTGAATTCACCAGGAATGATATGATTGAAAGATTAAACATTGTTCCTGATAAAATAACAACTGTTTATCCTTATATTAACGGCAAAATATTTTACCCTGGAGAGAGTACTTTCAGGAATACACTCGGAGTTGATAATAAAAAATTAATACTGAATGTGGCAGGTGAAAAGCCCAATAAGAATATTGAAACTGTTATAAGATTGATGTCAAAGCTTCCAGACAATTATGTTCTGATAAGGGTGGGCAGGAGCACTTCATCAATGAAGTTAATACATGATTTACATTTGGAAAAACGGGTTATATTTAAAGAAAACATAAAAGAGGCAGAACTTGCAGATATTTATAGAGGTTCTGATATGTTTGTTTTTCCCTCATTATTGGAAGGCTTTGGGCTTCCCATTGTAGAGGCCATGTCCTCTGGTGTGCCTGTGCTTGGCTCAAACAGCGGCTCATTACCGGAGGTTATCGGAAATTCAGGCATTGTTTCTGATCCATATGACATTGACTTCATGGCGGACCGCATACAATCCATAGTCGAGGACTATAAGGAATATGATAAATACAGGCAACTGGGCATAGAGAGGGGTAAATTATTTAATATGGAAACTCAATATAAGCAGATTATGTCGGCGCTGAATAAATGATTTGTAGGTATTTATTCTGTAAATTATTAAATCAATAATTAAATTCACAAAGCTGATTTTAATGCATTTTCATTTATCTGGGAGAATTTAGTGAATAATGCACAAAACAGAAAGTTATTTCTTAAAACTACATTATCTATTATTATAGGGAAGAACTATATAATATGAGTATTGAATAGCAAATAAATCTACATATTATATCTGGGTATTTTTATTATGGACATGAATAGTTAAGCTACTCCTAAAATAAATTTTTAATCAACTTCTGCATACCATGCTATGATCACTTACATTACAGTCGATTCCACCGTTACAGGTGTTGGCAAATACGCTTACGATGTATACAACCTATTAAAACCGGAAAGTGAAATTATACAGATAATTTTTAATAAAAAATTCATGGATAAATATTACAGTACACCTGTAATGGGAACAAAATATACGGCTCTGAATTATTTTATGTCTAAAACAATCTATAGAGATATAATAAAAGATGTGAATTCCAGGGACAATATAATACATATTACATCACAGACAATGAAGCCCATATTCAAAGCAAAAAATATGGTTGTTACCATTCATGATGTCATAGCCATGCAGAAAAATATCGCATCTAACTCAATAATGGAGAAAATAAAGAATATTTATCTGAGGCAATATCTTCATGAGTACATTAAATACGAAAACATTATAACAATATCCAATTATGTAAAATCGATGATTCTTGAAAATTTTAATATTAATAAGAATAATATTACTGTAATTTCCCCATATGTTTCCAATAACTTTAATCATATTATGGATAAACATATGTTGAGGAAAAAACATGGATTGCCTGAAAATAAAAAACTGATACTTTCTGTTTCCTCAAATCAACCACGAAAAAACCTAGGAATGGTAAAAAAGGTAATGGAAGGGCTGGGAACTGATTATAAACTTGTAAGGATAGGGTCTCAGGTAGGTGATTCCATAACATTTCACAATGTTTCACAGGAGACGGTAAACGAGATATATAATGCCTGTGATATACTTTATTTTCCAACTCTTATGGAGGGATTTGGGTATCCTGTTGTTGAGGCTTTTAAAACCGGACTGCCTGTTGTATCATCTGATATAGAAGTAATAAGGGAAGTAGCATCAGATGCGGCCATACTGGTAAACCCGAATGATTTAGACCAGAATATCAAAGCAGTAAAGAATGCACTGGATAATAAGGAAAATTTAATAAAAAAGGGATATTCAGTATCAGATAGATATAGTCCTGAAGTTATTAGAAATAAACTTATAAGATATTATAACGGTATAATGGAAGATGCTGTTAGAGATAAAACTAATTAATAAGTGTGTTATAGCAGTTCATGCAGAAACAAACAAAAATAGATATAATTATCTTATCTGCATTCACTATACTATTCTCAATTTTATCCTCAATAATTTCCTACTTAAAATATATCAGCTTTAATGACAGTGTTTACGATTTGGGTGTTTCATCTGCCCTTATTAAGAATGCCCTTACATCTCCTGTTGCCTATCATAAACTTATATATTTTCTAATATTTCCTGTTTATCATTTCTTTCCCTCACAGGTTGGTTTAATGGTTTTTCAAGACTTCTTCATATGTGCTGGAAGCATTCCACTGTATTTCATATCCAGAAGGGTAATAGACGACAGGAAATATTCAGTAATTATATCACTATTATGGCTACTATATTTTCCACTGTCAGGTGTACAGTGGTTTGATTTCCACTTTATGGCACTTTTCCCCACTTTATTTCTTGCAGGATTTGCATTTTTTGTATATGGAAAATATAGGGAATCTTTAATCCTTATGTTTCTGGCAGGAATAACCGATCTGCTGGCCCCGTTTATACTTATTTTTCTTGTAATAATATTGATTATTAAGAAGTCAAAGGTTCCAAAATATTATTTATATTCCATAATATTCACGGTTGCCGCCATAATTATCCTTGTCTTTACGCAATATCCGTCCTATATACTGGGGCTCCTAAACCTATATTCACTATACGCAAACCCTGCAATTTTATACGCATCGTTGAATAGGAAAATTTTATATTTTGTACTTGCTGGCATACCTCTGGGACTGATATCCTTTACTGTACCGGAGGCACTCCTTATAGTTCCCTATATTGGCCTTGTATTTGTACATAATTATACTCCATATTTTCAGCCGGTATTGTATCAGTATCCTGCCTTAATTGCCTCTGGAATGTTTATTTCATTTATTTACGGCTTAAAACGGATTTCATCCGGCAAATTAAAAGTAAAAATTAAACACATAATGCCGGCTGTAGTTGCAATTACAGTTATAACATGGCTCCTCTTTACACCCTATGGAAATTTAATCACAAATAATAACTCCGGAATTCAGTACGCAAATGAAATATCAATGGGGAATTATGATACGCATTCTGCTATTACATACACCCTGGAGGATGGGGAGTTAAACTCAATGATAGTCAAAATTCCGGAAGGTTCTTCTGTTGCCATACAGAATAATATGCCGCAGCTGGTACAATCATACAATTACGTGTTGCCATGCAACGGGTATAATGGGTCCCCACAGTATATAATCACCGACCCATACTCGGTGTGGTTTTACAATGTGGGCATAGCGCCAAATACATACACTAATACCCTGACATTTGTCAATGAAAAATTAAGCTCCGGTAACTATGGAATACTATACGAGGAATCAGGCATGATTTTAATGGAGAGGGGATATGCAGGAAAACCAATTAAATTTATTCCTTATAAAGCAAGTGCCAGGAACAATTCAATTATTAATTTTATTCCTCCGGGGAATTATTCGATTCAGTCTAATGTAAACATAACACTTATTAGCAGTAGTGAAACGTATAATATAGTTCCGGACAATGGCCATGCATATTTTCAAATAACAAAATACATCACAGGTGTAAGGGTAGAATTTAATTCGAATATGAGTGTTGCATTTATCCAGAAAAATTACATTATTTAGTATTTATTCTCTAATGATTGTATGCACAACCAAACATGCAGTACAAATGGCTGATATAAGACACTTTACAAATATAAAATCATCATGTAATTTTTTATATACCGTTAAAAGATATATCAGACAACGTCCTACAAATACAGTAAAATCAATGTTTTTATGCCAATGTTTATATATAACAGTGGGTTTTCTGCTTGAATATAATGGAACATGGCAAAAATTCAGGAAGTTCTGAAAAATACGAAACAGGCATATCTTTAATTATACCTGCATATCATGAGAAAAACAGAATCATGCAGAGTTTAAATAAATACATACCCGTTCTTGAATCCACAGGTTTGAAATATGAAATTATAGTTGTGATTGATGGGGAGGATGGAACACAGAATATATTGGGCGGGATTAAAAATTTAAGTTATTACAAGCCAGTAATAAGGCTCGGTAAGGGTGGTGCTGTCAAGAAAGGCTTTTCACTTGCAAAATATAGCTATATAGGGTATATAGACGCAGACGGAAGTCTGGACGCAAAGGATTTTAAAAATTTGCTTTCAAGCATAAAGAATAATTGCTGCACAATAGCATCAAGATATCTGAATAATAGCAAATGGATCAATAAAGAGCCATTATTTAACAGAATATCCAGTAGGGGATTCAACCTCCTTGTCAATGCGTTCTTCAGGCTAAATGTTAAGGATACACAGTGTGGTGCAAAATTTTTCAATAAAAAGATTATAGATAAGATACTTCCAGCCGTAACTGTCAGGAACAGGACATTCGATGTTTCTATACTGTACCATGTAAAGAGATCAGGATTCAAGATCAGTGAAATGCCTGTAACATGGAATCATGATAATAATTCAAACATGCCCATAAAGGCAGCGATAATACCCATGTTCATGACAATAGTTGCAATAAAGCTCATGAATTCAAGAATTAAAGAATATGTTCCAAAGTTTTTTTATAAAGTTGTTTCAAAATTCAATTTTTATTGATCCAGCATCGCCCTGACACCTGACCTGATATTATATTCCGGGGCAAAGCCTAAATCAGCCTTTGCCTTTTCAATGTTAGCTTCAGTAAACATCTGGTAACTGGAAAACGGGTTTTTCTCATATTTTGGGTTAATGCTTGAACCCATTTCCTCACTGATGATTTTATAGATTGTATTGAAATCAGTGGATACCCCGGTTCCAATATTATAGGCTTCCCCTGTTTTTCCCTTTTCCATTGCAAGAACAGATGCCCTTGCATTGTCCTTTATGTAAATGAAATCCCTTCTCTGGGTGCCGTCGCCGAATATTACCGGGGTTTTTTTATTCTTTAAGTCTTCTATGAACTTGTGGAATATACTTGAATATGCACCCTTGCTGTTCTCGCCTGTTCCGTATGTATTGAAATATCTTAAATAAACAGAATCCAGATGCCTCAAGAGTGAAAATGACCTTGCAGTAATTTCATTTGTATACTTTGTCACTGCATACAGGTTGGGATATGCATCTGTAACCATATTCTCTTTTACAGGGACATCTATATTGCCATATACTGCTGATGATGATGCCAAAATAACCTTTTTAACATTGTTTTTATATGCAGATTTCAGTATATTATATGTTCCCATTACGTTGATTTCATAGCCATTTGAATCTATATCTTCAAATTCTGGTGGTGATGTGACAGCAGCTAGATTAAAAACATAATCAGCACCTTTCATGGAACTATAAAGTTTCTCATAATCAGATATGCTTCCTATGACATGTTCATTTGCATCATTATCCTTTTCTGCAATATCATATGAAATGGTGTAATGGCCTTTTTTATTCAATAATTCTATGATATTTCTCCCTATAAATCCAGAACCTCCTATTACCAGTGATTTCATAACTTGGAATGATAAATGTGCATATATTTTTTTGCTGAGGTTTTTTTAACGTCCCGGATTTAAAAATCAGGTGCTTTTTTTACCATTTCATGAAATTAAATATATTTTTAATAGAAATCATATAATTACTGTCTATTAACCAAGAATTTTTTAAAGAACAAACGTTATCTTCATTCGTATAACAAAGAATAAAAATAATTAGTAATTATAATACTTTATCAGTTTGTCAATTCCCTCGTCCAGGGATATCCTTGCCTTAAAGCCTATCATCTCCTCAGTCTTCCTTATATCTGCCTTTGTGTAGTAGACGTATGTGTCCTTCATGGGGTTCTCAATGTACTCGGGCTTTATGTCCTTGTTTAGATGCTTATTTAATATCTTTACCAGTTCATTCAGTGTATAGTTCTTTCCTGTTCCAACATTGTACACATTGAATTTCTTATTGTTCTCTGCTGCAAGGATTAGTGCATTGACTAAATCCTCTATGAATACAAAATCCCTCTTCTGCTCACCGTCTCCATATAGCACAGGGCTAATGTTGTCATGCATTGCCCAGAGGAACTGGGATACTAAGTTTGCATATATCTTCTTTGACCTCTCATTATAGCCATACACGGAGAAGAACCTCATGCCCGATACGCTCATATCATATAGGTTGCAGTATAAGTTCGCTATCCTCTCCATTGCTATCCTTGCCTCGGTGTAGTAGTCCGATACCTTGGGTATGGCATCCTCCTTCTGCTCCTCTATTCCATTGTATATGGATGATGTGGATGCATACACTATGGGTACTCTCTTTGGCTTTGCATACTCTAACACTGTTATCAAATCATCTATGGCATTTGCCATTAGGTGTGGATTGTTCTTGTACATGGGTGAAGAAGAGTATATTCCAATATGAAATATGTAATCAGGATTTATCTCATAGTCATTTATATTCTTGACCTTATCCTTTATGAATTCTATCCTTCCTATTGAATCATCTAAATTATGAACTGACCCTGTCTGAAGGTCGTCAAGCGCATACACATGATTCTCTTTTGATAACGTGTTTACCAAATTGGATCCAATGAACCCTGCACCGCCTGTAACTAAAATTTCCTTATTCCTGATTGACATGGAGGGTAATCCAATGTTTGTATAAATAAGTTTACTAGATAAAAAGTGAATTTTATAAACTTAATAGTTATAATGATTAAATGAGAGTTTTATGGTTTGCCCACCGTGATATCAAACATCCAAAAGCCGGGGGAGCAGAAAGGACAATTTATGAGGTGGGAAAAAGATTGACTAAATTAAATATAGACGTTCATTTAGTTACAGTAAATCCTGGCAATTTATTAAATTATGAGAATGTTGATGGAATAAAAACATATAGGATAAAAGGAAACATTAAAGCCCATCTAAGTGTTAAAAAAATGGTTAAAAAAATTGACCCTGATGTAATAATAGACGATATGGATCATGCCATTCCGTGGTGCTCCTCATGGTTTACCCATAAAAAAGTAATAGTATTTTTTAGGCATTTACATGCAAGGTCTTTACCAGGGCAGGTAAATATTTTTTTAGCTAAAATAATTACGCTTATTGAAAAAATGTATCCGTTTATATATAGAAATAATACATTTATAACAGAATCAGATACATCAGAAAACGATTTAATTCATTTAGGAATAAAAAGAGAAAATATAATAAGAATACCTCCTGGTGTTGATTTAAATTTATTTCATCCCGGAGAGAAAATAAAAAATATACAGTTATTATATTTTGGCGGCCTTAGAAAATATAAGAGGCCAGAGTATGCTATAAAGGTTTATGAGGAATTACATAATGAAATACACAATTTAAAATTGGTTGTAACCGGCAACGGGCCAATGTTAAATAAACTTAAAGAAGATATAAAAAGTAAGAATTATAATATTGATTTTTTGGGTAAAATAAATTATAATAAACTATCAAAAATAATAAGTGAATCATGGGTTAATCTTCATTTTTCAGTTACAGAAGGCTGGGGATTGTCAATACTGGAATCATCTGCATCAGGAACACCAAGTGTTGCCTTTAGAGTTCCCGGTGTTGTAGATACAATCAAAAATAATTTTAACGGTTTTTTAGTCGAGGATATTAGTGACTTTAAGGATAAAATATTGTATATTATTAAAAATGAGGATTTATTTATTAAAAATTCCAGAAAATTTGCAGAAAACTTTACATGGGATAAAACGGCTGAAATGTGGTATAAATTACTATGTAACGAAACCATACAATAATTTTTATAACCAATTAAAATCAACAATAAATGATTTCAATCGAGATGATAACCAAAAATGATAATAATATTAATAAATCCATAAATGCAATTTTAAATCAGGAATTTAAGGATCTTGAAATTATTATAGTAGATTCTTCAATAGAAGATCATTATAAGGACTATGAAAGTATAAGTTGCATAAAATATATTCATGATGTTAATTCAAATTTTTTGAATGCAAGGTTTAATGCCAACAAGGTTGCTGGTGGAGACTATGTTTTATTATTAGATAGCACCAGAATCCTTGATAAGGATGTTTTAGCAAACTTAATAAATTTAGGTGAAAATAAAGATATGGTAATAATTCCTGAAATAAATAAATCTAAGTCAAAAATTTTAAATTATAATAAATGGGGAAAAATAGATATTAACTACGTTTTATCAAACTGCAACCCTGTTAACGGTATTTTTTTACCTAGATTTTATAAGAAAAATATATTGGACGACGCATTCAACAGAGTTTTAAATAATATAAATAAAAATGAAATTAATAACATATGCTCGCTTGAAGATAGAATGTTGTATCTTGAGGCTTTAAAAATAAGTAATAAAATTGGCGTTTGTAAAAGTTACTTAATACATAGAGAATCAGAGTCATTAATGAATTATATTAAAAAATATTACAGATATGGTAAATGCAATTATTATGTATTTTCTAGAATATCACGTTATTCATATTTAGGTGACCCACGTGTAAAGATAGAGAATAAAGGAACTAGTATACATAAAAATTCTTTAAAAAATAAAATTTTATTTTTTATAAAGACTATTTCTTTTATTTTGGGATTTTTAAGTGCTAAATTTAAACATCAATAAAATTTTAATATTTAAGATATATCATATTTCCTTTAGCAACCAATAGATGCCGAGCAGTATCAACAAAATTAAAATGCTGATATGACCAAACAACATATACTATTAACTATGTATATAATTGATAAAAATGTTTTGTGTAGAGAAAAGAAGATGGAGTATATACAGACTTATCATTGACATACTCGAGCTTTAATTATAATTTCTAGTTATTGAATTCCACTACATTAGCATACTGATTAATTACAATCTCATTGTAACTTTAGCAGTTGGTTATATAATAACACGGATCATTAGAGAATAATCAAACTTATAGGTTGTGTACCATATTTTGTGTAAATATAAACCCCCTGTTACCAATGAAATGATCATTAAATAACAGGGAGGAATACCTCTTCTGAACTCAAGGAGGTAATAAAATATGGAATATGACAATATAAACATATCGAATGTTGAGGAAGTAATAGAAGAGACAGTGATGTTGGATAGTGATTCTTAAACAAAAATCTTTCCATTTCATGAGACATTTATTATCGACCTCTTATAATAATTAATCTTTCTTCTTCTGTAACTATCTTTCAAATTCTTTAAAAATCCTCTGTAATATTCCCTGAAACTACTATCATTATTCCATTTACCTAAAAACTGCAAAGGTGAATAGTAATCAAGGGTAGAATGTGGCCTTATATTATTATAATCATAGAATGCATTCTCTATCATTATTTTACCTTCATTATAATTATTGATTTCATTGATCCATATATAATCAGTTTTAATTGAATTATGGAAGCTTTCAATATCACCATTTTCCTCTGGTGTTTCCCTTTCTATGTATTCATGGTTAATTCCCATTATTTTAAGATAATTATTGAACTCTTTAGATATGTACTGGGGACCATTATCTGTCCTCAATGTAATATTGTCAGGTACTATGCCATTGAATTTCCTTATAATAGCATCATCTATT